>DAIMDW010000029.1:17060-80883 GCA_036725605.1 bacterium | reverse complement strand
GTATGCGCGCGTGCAGTGGCTGCGGGCGCCGGGCGCGACGATCCAGCTCAGCGGCGGCGTCGCCATCGAGGATGTGCAGGCGAATTGGGCGAAGATCAACGATATGCACGACGGCAAGATTATCACTTCGTTGCAGGAATCCTCGATGATCACCATGGCCAATCTGGCCTCGGCGCAGTAGGCCATCCGGGAAAATCCGTTCTTGCCATCGGTGTCGCGGCGATAGGCGCAAAACGAAGCGCGTATCGTCGCGGCAGCGGATCGATCCCTCCGCTTTCGATAAGCGATCATTTGACAGGTGCAGCGCCCTTATGTAATGTCTCGTGTTTCGTTTTGTCGGTCGGAAACCGGAAGGAACAATGAAGCGCAAGCTGATCATCGCCATCATCTTACTCGGCCTGATTCTCGCGGCTGTGACGGCCTATTGGAACGCGCCGAAGGGCGATTTCATTTGGGACGACATCAGTCTGATCGTGCTGGATTATCAGATAAAAAGCTGGAACTTCATGCGCGAGGTGTTCACGCGCGACTTCTTCGGCTTTTCCGACGACAATCGCAAGTACGGATATTACCGGCCGCTGATCACCATCAGCTATGCGCTGGATTGGCGCGCCTGGGGGCTCAAGCCGGCGGGCTACCACTACACGAACATCGCGATGCACATTGTGTGCATGGTTCTGCTGTTTTTCATTCTCTACCGCCTGGCCGACCGTAAACTGCTGATTCCCACACTCGCGGGTATTTTGTTCGCGGTGCACCCGATCCACACCGAGTCGGTCACCTGGATCGCCGGGCGCACCGACGTGATGTGTGCGATGTTCTTTTTCGCCGGCCTGCTGACGTTTATTGTCTACGCCGAACGTCTGGCCGCCGCGCACGGTTTCGATGAACTGCCGCCGGGCACGTCGCCGGAGGCCGCCCGGCAACCGCGGTTGACGATGCTGATTCTGACCGGCGTGTTTTACGTCATCGGCCTGTTGGCCAAAGAGATGAACGTGGCGCTGCCGGTGATCGCCGGGGCGTATCTGCTCGTGTTCGTCACCGGCTTCCAGTGGCGCAAGATCGCGGCGTACCTTCCGTCGTTTGTTTTTCTGGGCGTGTTGACCATCGCGTATTTCCTTTTCCGCAGCTACCGCGTCGGCTTCAGTCAGCAGGCCAAGCAACCGTTCGACGTGATCGAGACGATCCTCACGTTCATCAAGACGATCGGCTACTACACGGGGAAGATGCTGGTGCCGGTGCACCTGTCGGCGTACATCCAGAACCCGCTGGTGCAATCGGTGTTCGAACCGAAGTTCATCGCCGCCTTTGTTTTCCTGGCGGTGCTGATCGCCTTGGTCGTCCGGCTGCTGAAAACGGAAAAGCTGATTGCTTTTTCATTGATGTTTCTGCCGCTGTCGATGCTGCCGATGTCGAATTTCATTCGCATCAGCGGTCCGAAAGACATGGGCTTTATGACCGCCGAGCGCTTTTTGTACATCCCCAGCGCGGCGATCTGCTTGCTGGTGGCGCTGCTGGCCGCGCGGCTGATCGGCAAGCTGGGCGCGTTGGTCGCCGATCGCGATTGGTCGGGCGGGCGCTGGATGCGGCGGGCCGTCGCCCTGGTGCTGCTGGCCGCCGTGACGCTCAGCTTTACCGTGCTGACCTGGCGACGCAATACCGATTGGTACGACAACGAAAAGCTGTTCACGCAGATGATCGCCGACGCGCCCAACGCCACGCTGCTGTACGTGGTGCTGGGCAACATCTATCGCATCAACAAAAAATACGACGATGCGGAAAAGATTCTGCAAAAAGCGCTGGAGTACATCTCGCCGCGCAACCGCGAAGAGCCGACGTGGATCTACAACGACCTGGCGGGCATTTACGCCGAGCAGGGGCGGTTCGACGAAGCGCTACGCGTGATGAAGCTGGCCAGCCGCTCGCTGGAGCACAACAGCGCCGTCAAATACAACTATGGCGAAATCTACCGCGCGATGGGCGACTGCAAAACGGCCATCCGCTATTATCAGCACTCGCTGTCGATCTACCGCGACAACCTGCAGGCCTTCGTGAAAATGGGCTTGTGCATGCAGCAGCTCAACAGTTGGGATCTGGCCAACAAAGCGTTCCTTTCGGCGGTGTCGCTGACCCCGCACGACGCCTCGCTGCTCAATCATATTGGCTACAATTACTATCGACTCGGTGTGTACGAAAAAGCCGAACGTTACCTGGAAGCGGCGCTGGCGGAGGATCCGAACCTGTTGCAGGCGAAGATCAACCTGGCCTTCGTGCATTTCCGTCAGGGCAATGCCGACGCGGCGATCGGCCGCCTGCGCGACATGCTGGGGCTGAATCCCGACAACGTCGAATTGCACGCGGCGCTCGGCTTTTTGCTGGCCAATCAGCAGAAATACAAAGAAGCGGGCGAGCACGTGCTGCGCGCGTTGAAGTTGCAGCCCAAGCATTTTCTGGCGCGCATGACCTATGCCACGGTGGCCATCGAGACGAATCCGGCCGAGGCCCGTCATGTGCTTGCCGGCATTTTAAAGGACAATCCGAACAACGCCGAAGCCATGTTCGCGATGGGTTTGTCCTATGAGCGGGAAGGCAACAAAGAGCAGGCGGCGGCGTGGTACAAAAAGACGCTGCAAGTGAGCAATTATCACAAGAATGCAATAGCCAAGCTCCGCGAGATGGGCATTTCTCCCTCTCCGGATGAGTGATCGTGAAGTTAGTTTATAACAAATTATGAGCTAACTAGCTGAAAAGTAACATGTTTCGCCAAATAGGCAAAAAGGCGAAACTTGTTTTAGTATTTTTAGTTGCTTTTTGATAATCGAGCGTGGTAAAAAGGTGCAAGCGGTTTTGTGCCGTGGAAAGCGGTATACCTGTTTTGCAGGCCTTGAAAAGTTTGGTTGAAGGAGGTGATAGTTCTCGTTATACTGTTTTGCAATTTAATGAGAGCGATCTCAAAAAAAACACTCAGTCTCGGTGTTGGCCACATTCGAGAGGGTGTAAGAAAGGAGGGATAACGTGACCAAGAAGTTCCTTTTGATGGCTCTGATTCTCAGCTTCGTTTTCGTGCTGAGCGGTCTGGCGTTCGCCCAGGAGGATGATGACGCCGCCGACGATGATGACGATGACGCTGCTGACGATGACGACGATGCCACCTTCGATGATTCGACTGTGGAATTCACCAGCCCGTCGGCTCTGGAAGCGAATACTCCGTATGAGTTCCAGTTCCAGGTGTTCAACGCTGCTGCCGCGGCGTCGGACAAGGGCGAGTGGATCAAGCAGGTCGACATGGTATTGCCGGATGGCTACCTCGTTGACGACACGAACCTGGAAGGTCCGGCGTGTCTGCATCCCGGTGACTACTGCGACGGCTCTTGGGACGTGCAGTTTGACGCCACTTCCGCCACGATCACCTGGCAGTCGTTTGGTATCGTGACGACGGAAGAATACGGCGACATCCGTGAGCAGGACGTTCAGACGTTCACCTTCAACGCGACGACCGACGAAGGTCCGACCGATGGATTCAACTGGATCCTGACCGGCGATGAAGGCTCGGTTGTGTCCGGTACCGCTTACATCGGTGGCGCTGATGACGATGACATCACGCCTGATGATGACACCGATAACGGCGGCAACGACGATGATGACGATGATGATGGCTGCGGCTGCTAAAGCCTAACCATTCTTTCAAAGTTAGTCATCCAAACCCCGCGAGGGAAACCTCGCGGGGTTTTTTATTGGAATAATCTAAAATTATTGGTATGCTCACCGCCGGGGGCAAAGGAGTGAGCCATGCTTCGCCTGATAATACTCGCGGCGTTGCCCCTGTTTTTGTTTGCCCGCGCCGATGATGATTCTTCCGACAAGCAAAGATTTTTTTCAGGTAAAAGCAAAGTGATGAGCGGAAAGTTCTTTTTGCTGATGGCGATATGCTGCCTTGTCTGGGCTTTGGCCGTACCCGCATTTGCGCAAGAGAACGACGACGATACAACCGACGACGACACCATGGACGATGATGCCTCCGATGACGATGCGACGGACGACGACACAGTCCCCACATTTGCGGATTCGACGGTGGAGATGACCGGCCCGGTGGCCTTGGAAGCCAACACGGAGTATGAATTTTCCTTTGAGGTTTTCAATGCCGCTGTGGCGACCGCTGATAAGGGAGTGTGGATCCGGCAGGTCGAGTTTGTTTTGCCGGAAGGCTATTTGGTGAAAGAGGAAGAATTGCAGGGCCCGCCGTGTTTGCATCCCGGTAAGTATTGCACAGCTTTTTGGGACGTTCAGTACGATGCGACAACCTTGATGATCACCTGGCAGTCGTTGGGCTCGGTGACGACCGAGGAATACGGCGACATCCGCGAGCAGGATGTGCAAACCTTTACCTTCAACGCAATTACGGATGAAGGTCCGACTGACGGATTCAACTGGATACTGACCGGCGACGATGGCACGACTGTTTCCGACACGGCGTATATCGGCGGAGCTGACGACGATGTCGATCCGGATGAATTCCTGGAAGGCGAAGGTTATGGTCATTCCAACCGTGACGAGCCGGCCTGTGGCTGCTGACATCCGGGTTTTTTGCACAATAGGAGTGAAGCATGACGAAAAAATTTGTTCCAAGCATACTGATTCTGGGATTTCTTTTGATGACGATCGGTCCGGTATCGGCCGAAGCCGACGAGACCACGTTCACGGATTCCACGTTGACTTTCGTCGAGCCGGAAACGTTGGCGCCCGACACGTACACGCAATTTCTGTTCATGGTCTACAATGCCGCGCCGATCGACCCGGTGCGGGACGAGTGGATCAAGCAGGTTTCGGTGTTCCTGCCGGAGGGGTATATCATCGATGAATCCGTATTGGATGGTCCGGCATGTTTGCACCCGGGCGAGTACTGCGACGGTTCCTGGGATGTCCGGTACGATGAGATGTTCAGGATGATCACCTATTCGTCGGTCGGCTTTGCGTTTAAAGAGGAATTCGGCGACATCCGCGAGCAGGACGTCAACACTTTCGTTTTCCATGCCACCACGGATCATGCGGCGACCGGCGGATTCCAATGGGAACTGTGGGGCGACGGAGGCACGGTTATCGTCGGCAACTCGTACATCGATGGTGACGATGACGATACGACCGACGACGACACTGCCGACGATGACGATGACGACGATGATGACAACGACGACGACGATGATGATTTCAGCGATGACGACGACGATGATAGCGACGACGATTTCGCATCTGACGATGACACCACCGAACCCGAAGGCAGCCGAGAAGACGAGGATAATGGCGACGGTTGCGGCTGCTGACTTTTGAATATGCGTTCAAGGCAAGTTATCTGCATTTTTCCCGTATTTTTCTGTAATTTAATGCATATTTAGTTTTTCTTGACATGCGAGAAAAACGGCAATATTGTTCAAGTGCAACCGTGGTGAAAAGAAAATAAAGAAGAAATAGGAACAGCTTTTCGGGTATCGGCTTTTCTTCGAATTTTCGTTCTAACGAACTGACAAGTAAAGATGAGGTGGACGATGAAAGGGAGGATCTTTCTTTTCCTGGTGTTCGTTATGGCTCTGGCGTTAACCGCCTGCGGCCCCGGCGACGCCACGGACGACAACGACTACAGCCAAATCAACAACCCAATTTATTACGGCAGCCCACCGGATCGACCGGAGCATGATGCCGTGGTCGGCCTGCACCAGCTCGGCAACGGCTATGTCTACGTGACGCCGTTCTGCAGCGGCACGCTGATCGACGACCACACCGTGGTGACCGCGGCGCACTGTCTGGATGCGGCGCGGGCGACGGCCCCGAAATTCAAGACCATCGCGCCCAAATCGGTGGCCGTGTATGTCGGGAACGATCCGGCGGTCGATATCCTCGACCATCTGTATTTCGTCGAGGACGTGCAGATCTATCCGGGCTACAACCGCCTGGCGATCCGCAACGACATCGGCCTGCTGCGACTGAAAGCGGCGGTGACCGAACCGGTGACGCCGGTGCCCGCGCTGCCGGCGGCGATCGGCTTCACGGCGGGCGATGTGGGCTCGTTGCTCAACATCGCCGGCTTCGGTGAAACCGAAACCGGGACGACCGGCGTGAAATTGCAGGTCGACGTGCCGCTGGCCGGTCTGGGATGCACCATCGACGGCTGCCCCGATCCGGGCGACGCGGCCACGCAGATCGCCTACCTGCAGTATGAGGGCGGCCCGTGCTTCGGCGACAGCGGCGGACCGGCCTTCTTCTATCGCGACGGCGCGGCGTACGTCGGCGGCATCACTTCCTACGGCGACCGGTACTGCTCGGTCTACGGCGTGAGCACCCGCGTGGATGCTTTCGAGGGGTGGATCGACGATTACCTGGCTCCGCCGATCACGCCGGATTGTTCGGCCGACGGATTCTGCAATCCCGAGTGCGAACCGGGCGCCGATCCGGATTGCGCGGTGACGCCGGGCGATTGCGGCAACGGCGTGTGCGATGAGGGCGAGAGTTGTGACGGGCGCGACGGCACGGTAGATTGCCCCGCGGATTGCCCCGGCTTGTCGACCGGCAAACCGTCGGGACGCTATTGCTACGTCGGCGACACCTGCGTCGGTCAGGGATGCCCCTGAGTTCCTTCGGCGCCAAGCCAAAAAGAAAGGGCGGCCGGTTGGTCGCCCTTTTCATTTTTATGAAATGATCTTCGCTATGCGCTAGCACCCGCATCCGTCATCGTCGTCATCGTCATCGCCGCCGGCGGGCGTGGCATCGTCGTCGTCATCGTCGACGGTGTCGTCGTCGATCGCGTCGTCGTCGATTGCGTCGTCGTCGACGGTATCGTCGTCGACCGTGTCGTCGTCATCGTCGACGGTGTCGTCGTCGACCGTATCGTCGTCATCGTCGATGGTGTCGTCGTCGGTTTCGGGAATCGAGTTCTCGTCGCAGGGGTCGGAACCGGCTTCGACTTCCTCGCCGTCGTTGTAGGTGTCGCCGTCGGTGTCGGCGTTGTACGGATCGGTGCACATACCGTATTCGTCGCCGTCGGTCAGGCCGTCTTCGTCGTAATCACCGCCGGCGCAGGGCACGGGCAGTTCTTCACCGGCGCCCGAACCGCCGAAATCGTTGACGATGTCGAACTGCTCGATCACCGTGCCGTCGGCGCGTTTGGCGGTGAGGGACATCGTGTCGTCGGTCACGTCGATGCGCATGTAATGCAGCGTTTTTTCCCAGGCGACGGTCCAGGTCTCGGGATCGACGCCGTAACGCGGAGCGCCGCCGCCGCCGGTGACGATGTAGTGAATGCCGTTGACTTCGCTGTGTTGGTAGTTGTGGTCGTGGCCGGAGAAGACCACGTCGATATGGTACTGCTCAAACAGCGGCGCGTAGGTATCGCGGAACAACAGCACATCGGTGTCGGTGCCGTGATTGCTGGCCGAATAGGGCGGGAAGTGCGCCTGCACCACGCAGTGTTTGACGCTGGGGATTTCCGAGGCCAGTTCCAGTTGGTCGACCACCCAGTTGTACTGGGCGGTGCCCGTCACATAAAGCTGCGCCACGTCCATGTTGATGAAATACGTGTTGCCGTATTGGAACGCGTAGATCGAACTGTCGCCGCCGTTGTGGTCCGGCGTGGAGAAATACTTGCGGTAAAACGGCTGCCCGCCCCACATTTCATGGTTGCCCATCACCGGGAAGACCGGCACGTAAGGCGAAAGATCGTCGAAGACATCCAGAAAGTCGTTCCATTCCCACACGAAAATGGCCACCTCGACGAAATCGCCGCTGTGCATGATGAATTCCGGATGTTCATCGATGATCGCGTCGACCACCTGCTGGTGATCTTCCTTGTTGGTGCGCGTATCGCCGTAGGCAACGAACATGAAAGGCATCTCCGGCTCGACGCCGGTGAAGAAATAGTAGGTGTCGCTCGTCTCGTTACCGGACTGGATTTGATAGAAGTACTTGGTGTCCGGTTTCAGACACTCGATTTTTCCGCGCAGCATGCCGCCGTCGTTGCCGGAAACCTCCACCGTCTGGTTGAGGTTCGACGAGGTTTCGCCGTAATGGATGACGCCGTTGAGGTCGAGCGTTTCCCAGGAAACGGTGACGCCGCGTTTGGTCAGATCCATCAGAATCGGATCTTGGGTGATGCCCGCCTGGGCAATTGAGAGGTTTATCACCAACACCAGCAGTGTGGTGAGAGCCGCAATCGCTGATTTGCTCATCTGTATCTCCACCAAGGCTCAAAAAGCAAACACGCTAGGATACTGTAAAGACGAAATTTGTCAAAGCAAGGCAAGCGATAGGATTTTCAGGGTAAATGGAAGGCGCTTACGGGCATTTGGCAAGCAGTTCGAGCGCCGATTCGTGTTGCGGCACGCGCGGTTGCATGCCGATGACCTTCAACAAATGCGGGCGCGCCGCCTCGCATTGCCCGGTCAGCACGAACAGGTAACCGGCGATGTAATGGGCCATCGGTTCATCGGGATCGCAGGCCAGCGCGCGGTCGACCGCCTCGGCCGCGGGCATCATCTGACCGGTCAGCACGTACATTTGCGCCAGACCGCTGTAGGCGGAACAATAGTCCGGATCGGCCTGGGTCGCCTGCCGGAACAAGTCCAGCGCTTGTTGGGCGTCGTTGCGACGATAAGCGATTTCGCCCAGCGACAACAGCGGCTCGGCCCGGTTGGATTGCAGTTGCGCGGCTTTGTGCAAAAGGGATTCGGCCTCGTCGAGACGGTTGGCCTGCACCAGGTGATATCCGGCGTTGAGGTTGGCCAGAAAACTTTCGGGCTCGCGCTGCGCGGCTTGTCCCCACAACTGCAACGGCTGCCCCCACGCCAGACAACGGCCGATCGTCCCCGCGCCGTACACCAGCAGCAGCGCCACGAACACGTAAATCACCTGCCGCCGATACAGAGCCGTACGCGAAATCAGCGCGCCCATCGCCAGCGCGAAACCGCCGAGGCTGGCGTACAGAT
Source organism: bacterium (assembly GCA_036725605.1). Lineage (GTDB taxonomy): Bacteria > Lernaellota > Lernaellaia > Lernaellales > Lernaellaceae > CALBTQ01. The sequence continues at coordinate 71,914 of DAIMDW010000029.1, read as the reverse complement.
AGCGTTCGGCCATCAGGGTGTCGCCGGGCAGGATGTTGGCGAAGGGAAACAAGCCCAGCAGCAGCCAGCCGATGCCGATGGTCAGGGCGGGCGCGCGACGCCGGGCGAGGATCATCGCGACGAGCAAAGCCGCCAGCCCGCTCAACGCGACAAGAGGAAGCGGCGCCGGTCCGGTGTGGATCGTCGGGCTGTACGCCGGCGACAAACCAACCGGGAAAAACAACAGGCCGACGTAGCGCCAGAAAACGACCGGCATCGTCCAGAGCGTGTTGTACAAACTGCCGGCGGCGTGTACCTGTGTGCGCGCCAGGCCGCCCAACACCTGGCTGCGCGTCAACAGATACCACAGGACAATGCCCGCGAGCATGATCGTCAGCGAAAGGCGCCGCTTGCGTTCGCCCGGCAGCAGCAGGAACGATCCGACGATCAGCGGCAGCGCCATCACCGCCTCCTCGCTGCTCAGACAGGCGGCCAGCAGCGACAACACCGCGCCGACCATGTATCGCGATTTGCCGAAACGGTCGTATGCCAACGCCAGCGCCCACGAGCCGTAGGCCAGCATGAGGCCGAGCAGATCGAAGCTCGCCGTCAGCGGCACGGCGCGATCGGTGTGCGCGGGGTGCCAGGCGAAGATCATTCCGGCCAGCACGGCCGCGCGCAAATCGCCCAGCAACAGCCAGACGATCAGCACGACCAGGGCGCTAATCGCCGCATGAAAGAAAAGACCCGTCAGGTGAAACGGCAGCGGACTTTCAATGCCGAAGAAATGTATCAGGATGCCGTAAGCCGCCGAACGCAGCGGGCGATAGAGCATGTTCTGGTCGGAAACGAATTGTTGCGCCAGGTTCGACCAGCCGCGTAGCGAAAGGTCGGTGCGAATGAAAATGCCGTCGTCGAAGGTGAAGAAGTTGCCCAGTTTGATCAGGTAGAGGCCATACGCCAGGACGAAAACCAGCACGACGGCAAAGGCGAGGCGACGCGGGGAAGCGCTCGAATTTTCCTGCGGTTTTTCCGTCATGCGTAAGTCCGTCGGTTAAGGGGCGTTTCTACTTTGGCAAATTCGGCGGGGCGTCCGCAAGGGGGAGAATCAATCGATTGTGTCGTCGTCGGTGGTGTCGTCGTCGGTGGTGTCGTCGTCGGTCGTGTCGTCGTCGGTCGTATCGTCGTCGGTCGTATCGTCGTCGGCCGTATCGTCGTCGGTGGTGTCGTCGTCGGCCGTATCGTCGTCGGCCGTATCGTCATCGACCGTATCGTCATCGGTCGTGTCGTCGTCATCGTCGCCGGTGACAAAGCCGTGATCGGGCAGACAATCGGCCCAGGCGGCGCAATCGTCGTCGTTGGCCAGGTAGCCGGTGCGGTAGCAGTGAATGAACATGTTCCACATTTTGCCCGAGCCGAAGGCGCAGGAAGCCAGCGCTTCGTCGAACGCCACCGTATCCACGTCGTTGAAGGTGATCGCGAAGTGGCACTCGTTGTAGAAGATGGTCAACGGCGTGCGGCAATCGACCTGATCTTCGTCGTCATCGTCGTCCTCGGAACAGGCGATCACCGCCACGGCCAGCGCCGCGATCATGACAGCGAGCAGCAGCAGTATGGTTGCGCGCAAAATCCCTCCGGCAAATCGGTGATCTGCAAACTACATCCGATAAACAATCCCTGTCAACCAAGAGGCGAGAAAAGCGAGAAAACCGTTGTCGGCATTCGATTTGAAATGGGGCTTGCAAAGCCCTTTGGCCTGCGTAAAATGCGCTCAGTAATTACCGGGGAAAAAGCGGAGATCGTCTTGATCCTCCAGCCTGCAAATTCGAATATTCGTTATTCGTCAAACATCCCCGGGCCGGAAGTGTCTTTCCGCTCCATTTCCTCCCCGTTCACGATCTTGTCTTTTTCGGGAAAAGATTGCGCAATAGCGGCCGGCAGCGGGTCGGCTCGCCGAAATATACCTTCAGGAATTTTGCTTTGAGGGAACCAATGAACGCTGTAGCGACGAAAGAGGCGCCCAAGAAAAAAGGGAAAAAGGTCAAAGGACCGCCGCAAATCGTGGTCAATACCGCATTCTGTAAAGGATGCGGCATCTGTGTCGAGTTTTGTCCGAAAAGCGTGTTGGCGATGAAAGGCGCGAAAGCCGTGGTGATTGCGCTCGAAGAATGCATCGAGTGCATGTTCTGCGAACTGCGTTGCCCCGATTTCGCCATCGCCGTTTATCCGGCGGAGGGTTAAGCGATGTCGGGACCGAAATTCAAATCCGGATTGCGCTTGATGAGCGGCAACGAGGCGGTGGCCGAGGCGGCGTTGTATGCGGGTTGCCGGTTTTTCGCCGGGTATCCGATTACGCCCTCGACGGAAATCGCCGAAGTGCTCAGCAAACGCCTGCCGCAGGTCGGCGGCTTCTTTTTGCAGATGGAAGATGAAATCGCCTCGATCGCCGCGACGCTGGGTGCGAGCCTGGCCGGGGCCAAATCGATGACGGCCACGTCGGGTCCGGGCTTCAGCCTGAAGCAGGAAAACATCGGCTACGGCTGCATCGCGGAAATCCCGTGCGTGGTGGTCAACGTGCAGCGCGGTGGTCCGAGCACGGGCATTCCCACCGGGCCGATGCAGGGCGACATCATGCAGGCGCGTTGGGGCACCCACGGCGATCACCCGGTGATCGTGCTGTACCCCGACGGCGTCGAGGACGCGTTCTGGGAAACGATCCGCGCGTTCAACCTCGCCGAGCGCTACCGCACGCCGGTGATCCTGCTGACCGACGAGGTGATCGGCCACATGCGCGAGCGGATGTTTTTGCCCAAGCCGGGCACGGTGTCGATTTACAATCGGCGCAAGCCGCGGCGCATTCCCGAAAAATATTATCCCTACCAGGGCGGCACGCAGGACGTGCCGACCATGGCGCCCTACGGCGAAGGGTATCGGTTCCACGTGACCGGCCTGTTCCACGACCGCACGGGTTTCCCGACCAACGAACCGGCGGTGATCGACGCCGAAATGCGCCGGCTCCTGCGCAAGATCAGCCGCGCGTACAACGACATCGTCAAGTGGGAAGAGCTGTTCATGGACGACGCCGAGGAAGTGATCGTCGCCTTCGGCTGCACCGCGCGCAGTGCGCGGGCCGCGGTCAAGCGGTTGCGGGCCCGCGATCGCAAGGTCGGCCTGTTCCGCCTCAAGACGGTCTGGCCGTTCCCCGAGCGCGCCCTGATTAAAATCGCCAAACGCGCGCACGTGAAAAAGATGCTGGTGCCCGAGATGAACAACGGCCAGGTGTTGTTCGAGGTCGAGCGCGTCGCCGGCAAGTACTGCGACGTCGAGGGCCTGCAGCGGCTCGATTCGGAAATGATCACGCCGCGCCAGATCATTCGCGCGTTGAGGGAGAATTGAGATGGCTTTCGATTATGAACAGTATTTGCGCGTCGACCGTTTGCCGCACATCTGGTGTCCGGGCTGCGGACACGGGATCATCTTCAAAGCGCTGCTGCGGTCGATTCACGGTTTGGAAATCGACAAGAACGACGTGATGCTCGTCAGCGGCATCGGTTGCGCCAGCCGCCTGCCGGGCTACGCCGATTTCAACACGCTGCACACCACGCACGGGCGGGCGCTGCCGTTCGCCACGGGCATCAAGGTGATGAAGCCGAACCTGCACGTGATCGTCACGTCGGGCGACGGCGACGCGGTGGCGATCGGCGGCAACCACTTTATCCACACCTGCCGGCGCAACATCGATATGACGCTGATCGTGTTCAACAACTCGATCTACGGCATGACCGGCGGGCAGGTGAGCCCGACCACGCCGTACGGCTCGTTCGCCTCGACCGCGCCGTGGGGCAACCTGAGCGTGCACTTCGACTTCATGAAGCTGGCGCAGGGCGCCGGGGCGACCTTCGTGGCGCGCGCGACGACCTACCACGTCAAGCTGCTGGAGAAGGTGATCACCAAGGCGATCGACCACAAAGGCTTCTCGGTGGTCGAGGTGCTCGAGGATTGTCCGACCGCCTACGGTCGCCGCAATAAGATGCGCGGCCCGGTGCAGATGATGAAATTCTGGAAGGACAACTGCGTGATGATCGACGCGCTCGAAAAACTGCCGTTGGAGGCGGCGAAGGAAAAGATTCCCATCGGCATCTTCAGCCAGACCACGCGGCAGGAGTTTACCGACGAGCAACACCAGGTCGCCCAGCGCGCCATGGGTGAGGAGTAGCAGCCATGTCGAACGGAAAAAAACTGGAACTGCGGTTGGCGGGCAGCGGCGGACAGGGCCTGGTGCTGGGCGGAATCATCCTGGCCGAAGCGGCGATTCTGTACGACAACAAGAATGCGGTGAACACGCAAAGCTACGGTCCGGAAGCGCGCGGCGGCGCCTCGAAGAGCGAGGTGATCATCAGCGAGGACGAAATCGATTTTCCGAAATGCGAGGAAATCGACATTCTGCTGTCGCTCAACCAGAAGTCGCTGGACAAATACATCACCGATCTGAAAAAAGGCGGCATTCTGATTCTCGACCGCGAACTGTGTCCCAATCCGCCGGAAGGCGACGACTACGAAGTTTTCAGAATTTCCTTCACCAATCTGGCGCGCACCGAGCTGGGCAAGGTGTTTGTCGCCAACATCGTGGCGCTGGGCGCCATCGCCGGGCTGACCGACTGCGTGTCGCGCGCGGCGTTGGAAAAGGCGGTCGCCGCCCGCGTGCCGGCGGGCACCGAGGAACTGAACGTGAAGGCGTTGGCGATCGGCTATCGCGAAGCGGCCGTGGCCCGCGTCGATCACCCGGTCGACACCGACGCGCTGAGCTGAGCGAACGATGGCGAGGCTGCATCCGTTGCGCATTCGGTTGATGCGCGCGGCCGCGCCGAAAAAAAACGATGAACCGGAGCGCCGGCGGCCGCCCGAGTCGCCGGCGTTCTTTTTATGGCGACGCGGCGAAGACCTCGCGCTGCTCGTCGCTCTGGACACCAACGACGCCGCGCTGCAATGGACGATCGTCGCGGATGCTCCCGAAGCGAACGAAGCGTTTCCCACCGTGCTGGCCGCACCGCAATGGGATCTGGACGCCTGTTTCGGTGAGATCATGGCCGGCGAACCATTGGTGGAAGGGCGTGACGAAGCGAGCGGGGATTTCGCCTTGTGGGCGGTGGAGGAGCCCGACGATATCAGCCTGCTGCGGGTGATGAGCGAACCGTTGACGCACTTGGGCGTCGCGGCGCAACCGCCCTCCGCCGATCGTTGGCCGTGCGCGATTTTCTTCACGACAAACCAAACCCCGGCGAACCGGCCGAGCCTGCCGCCGGGGCTGTTGGCGCTTACCGAATAATCGTCGGTTATTCTTGCAGGAACAATTCCGCGCCGCGCGCGGCCATCGCGCCGTCGCTGACCGCCGTGGCGATCTGGCGAAATTCCTTGTGGCGCAAATCGCCGGCCGCGAACACGCCGGGCACGTTGGTTTGCAGGTGCTCGTCGGTGAGCAGGAAGCCGTCCTCGGCGCAGGCGACCGCGTCCTTGATCCAGTGATTGTTGGGCACCAGGCCGATGAAGACGAAGAAACCGTCGATGTTGAAGGTCGAGTCTTCGCCGGTTTTCTTGTTGTGCACGTCGACCGCCTTGACGCCCAGTTCGTCGCCGACCACGCGCTTGACGATCGTGTCCCACACCACTTCGACGTTGGGCGTGCCGATGAGGCGATCGGCGAGGATCTTGTCGGCGCGCAGTTGGTCGCGGCGGTGGAACACGTAGACCTTGTCGGCGAAACGCGCGACGAACATCGCTTCCTGTGCCGCGCTGTTGCCGCCGCCGACCACGCCGGCGACCTTGCCGCGATACAGCGGGCCGTCGCAGGTGCCGCAAATCGACACGCCGCGCCCGAAGTATTCGTGCTCGCCGGGGATGCCCAGCAGGCGATGGTCGGTGCCCGAAGCGGCAATGAGCGTACGCGCCTGCACCTCGCCGTTGTCGGTGTGCAGGATTTTCGCGTCGCCGTCGACGACCAGTTTGTGCACTTCGCCGTAGTCGAAACGCGCGCCGAAACGCTCGGCCTGCTGGTGCATTTTCATGGCCAGCTCGGCCCCGTTCACGCCCTCTTCGTAACCCGGATAATTTTCGATCAGGTCGGTGGTCGCCATCATGCCGCCGGGCTGCAGTTTTTCGAAAACCAGAACGTTCAGCCCCGAGCGCGCCGCATAAATGGCCGCGGTCAGTCCGGCCGGGCCGGCGCCAACGATCACCACATCTTCTTTTTTCATCATGACCTCTTTATTTCGGCTGTTCCCATGCGGGATTTTCGCTGCGGTGTTTTACCGCTTTGAGCACCAAGAGGCAAGTGCTGGCGTTGATCGCCACTTCCATGCTCGGCTCGCGATTGATGAACGAACTCAGGCCGGGCACGACGTTGGAGATGTCCGAGTACAGCGAATAGAACGCGGCGGTCTGCTTGCCGCCGTTGACCGGAATCAACCGCCACGAACCCACCGACTGCTTGATTTTGTTTTTTTCCGACGACAGCAGTTTCCAAGTGATTTCGTTGGGCGCCTTACTGAAATACGTGCGCAGCGTGTACACGGCGGAGAATTTGAAGATCAGGAATTTGAAGTTGATTTTGTAACGAACGTCCTTGACGTTGCCGTTGTCGGCGACGACTTCGCATTCGTCGGTGCTGGGCATGAACTTGGTGTAATTGCCGTAATCCGCCACCGTGTCGTACACGGTTTGCAGCGGGCGGTTGATCAAAATGCCGCTGGTGATGTTCTTCAACCGGCCGTTGGGATTTTCGCGTACGATCATGATCTGCCCGTCGGCGATCAGCCGGGCCAGCGTGGCGTTGTCGATACCCGGTTCGTCAAGCACCGTCTGGTAGGTGAAATCCTCGGCCGCAGCCGCCCAGGCGATCAGTCCGACGATCAACAAGGCAAATAAAAAAACATACATGCGCTGCATGATCCCTCCCGTGACGATGATGGAAAAAAATAGATTGCAACTATCGATCAATCGAGCGCGACGCGCAGCCCGATATGATAACCACGGTAATCCAGGTCCTTGATGTAATCGACCCGCCCGTATTCGGCGAGCCACACCGGATCGAGCCAGCTTGCGCCGGCGAGGCCGAATTTGCCTTCGGCAATTTTTTCCGGCGTGAGAATACCGCCCTTGGCCGGCGGATCGAACACCCACTGGCGGATGTTGCCCACCAGGTCGTGATGCCCGTAAGGCCCGGCGTCGGCGGTTTTGTCCATCACCGGCTCGGTGGTCAGGTGATTGGCCGCGTCCACGTTGACCGGCACTTGCTGCGGATCGTCGCCCCACGGATACCGATGCGGTTCCTGTCCGCAAAAAGCGACCGCCCACTCGATCGTCGTGGGCAGGCGCATTCCCGCCCATTGGCAGAAAGCCAGCGCATCCTTGATCGAAATCATGATCACCGGATGTTCTTCCTTATCGGGCAGGGGCGCTTCGTCGAGCCAATCGACCGGCGCGGGGTAGCCGGTCGCCTGACAGAATTTGCGGTATTGGGTGCAGGTGATCGGCGCTTGCGACAGGTAAAAACCCTTGGAGGCGATTGCCTTGCCGTTGTGTGAGGGCAGGGAAAACGCGCCGGCGGGCACCTTGATCATTTTGATGCCCAGTTCCGCCGTCTTCGGCGGATTGAGCTTGATGTCGCCCGGCAGCGGCGTTTTCGGCACGGGCGCGGGCGGCTTTTTCGGCTTGGGTTTGGCTTCCACCTTGACCGGCTTGGCCTTGGCCGCGGCCCCGGCCGGTTTGGCCGTCGCGGCTTCCCCCGGTTTTTTCGCGGGACCCGGTACGGCGCCCGGTTTGGCCGCAGCGGCCGGTTTGGTCGCGGCATCGGGTGCGGCCGGCTGGGCTTTTTTCGATCCGGGCTGACGTACGCTGACGCTGGGCGTCGGCGGCGTTTCCTTGACCAGTTCTTCGGTGAATTGCGTGCCGCAGTAGGTGCAGAAGGTCGCTTCCTCGCTGATGTTGTGCCAGCATTCGGGGCACTTCTTCAGCCGGTGCACCTTGGGTTTGAAGCCGACGCTTTGTTCGCCGCGCTCGTCGCGGAACATCTGGTCGCGTTCTTCATCGAAGGTGCGCGAACGCAGACTTTTGGTCTTGTAGGCGGTGACGTCGATCTTTTCCTGTTCGAAAATGAAACCGCACTTGGAGCAGAACTTCGCGTCCAGCGGCAGCGGGTGTTGGCATTCGGGGCAGACATGGGGCAGTTCTTTGCCGCAACGCCGACATTTCTTCGCGTCGGCGAAATTCGGATATCGGCAAAATGGGCAATTAACCGCCATCTCTGCATATTCTCACGAGAAGATTCTTTGTCCGCACCAATCTTAAAACATCAGTATACGTTACTTTATCAATCAATCGCAACCGCTCAAATAGGAGGACTCCCTATTTTTTCTCCCGTCGATATACAAATCGGCATATTTCGACAATAAATTGATTACTTTTCGCCCTTTTTATGACAAAAGCCCCATATATCGTCGCGGGACAAACCGGCAATGCCGCCGTTTGGTAGACGAGCGAGGCGCTGATCATTTCGGGCCGTTCAGGTCGGACAGGGTTTGTTGATAGGTCTTGTATTCGGCCGCGTCGCTGTAGCATTGGGTAAACGCGGTCGCGATGGCCGTGCGCCGCGCCTGATCGTACAAACCATACGCGGCAATCGCGGTGTCCGGATCGGTCAACAGGTCATGCGTATACTTCGCCAGATCGGCGGGCTTGGCGGGAAGATCCTCGCGAATCTCGTCCGTGGGCGCAGCCGGCTGCACGCTCGTCAGCGCCTCGATTTGGCCGGCGAGTTCGTTGCCCAGTCGCTGACGGCACGCGGGAGCGTTGATCGCTTGGCGCCCTTCGAGCAACGCGCCGAGGCGGTTGGTCCAAAACGGCAGGGCGGCGACCGCGACGACCGCGCCCAGAATCGCGCCGGTGATCGCCCAGGGCGCGACGGTCATGCCGGTGTCGAATTGCAGGAACCGCCACAACAACAGACCGCCGACCAGACCGGCCAGCGGCAAGAGGGAGACCAGCAGTACGCGCGCGATCAACGCCAGGCGCGAAACGGGTTTGACGGTCAGGCGCAGCGTATTGTTTACCGAGGCCTCGTTGGGATTGAGAAAGCGGTTGAGCAGTATCTCGACCTTCAACGCGGATTCGTTGTGCGCGGCGGTCCACAGCAACCGGCGACGGAGGATCGTCTGGCGACCGTGATACAACGTTTCAAGCGTATTGTCTTCCAGATCGATTTTCGCGTTCGCGCCGACCACATCGCGAATGGTCGTCGCGGCGGTATCCTTGAGGCGCTCGGTCAGCGGACCGAAAGCGTGGATGTCATCCAGGTCAAAATGCCGCACATCTCTCTCCTTGCTCAGTAACGACGTTCGAGAGGCTCAACCAGGCCGCTGATTTCGCCGTATCCTTCGCCTTGCACCGCCTGATCGCCCCAGCGGCCGGCCACGTGCACCGGCGAGGTCCATACATGTATTGCGCCCTGACCATAGGTCAGCTCGGCGTTGGGCAGGTACGCCGAAACAAGCAACGCCGCATCGTAATCTTCAAGTTTGACCTGCCATTCGACGTAATATTTGACGTCGGTGTCCGGGCTGGTCCACGACTCGCTCGGATTGATCAGCACCCGGTCGGCCGGGATCTGCGTCGCGATGCCGTCCGGCGAAATCAGCGTGGCGGGAATCGCCGCGCAACGATCTTCACCGCCGCAACGCGGATACCACAAAATCAGTTCGTGATGATTGTCCAGCATCAACACGAGACGATCCCAACTGGTCAGGCGGGACGAGGGAAGATAGCTGGTGTATTCCCGTTCCAGCCACGCCTGTCCGGTCACCGGATGCACCTTGGCGTTGAAAATCAGCGATCCTTCCACCGACATGCGCGGCCAACTGAGCACATAGGCCGGCGGCAGGTCTTCGCCGCGCCAGGCATAGCCCTCCTGGCCCTGACGCACCGGCGGTTGGTCGCCGATCAAATTGAGGTGGACCAACGCATCGTTTCCCTGGATACGCAACGACAAACCGGTAGCCGTTTGCATGATCCGCCAATCGGTCAGGTTGATCTCCAGCGTTTCCTCGCTCGTGCGATAATCGTCGTCGGCCAGCCCGTTGCGTTCGTCGGCGATCATCTTGCGCTCGGCGATGTTGGCCAGGGCGTAATAGCCGATAAACTCGGGCCGGGGCAGCGCCGTGTGCCACAGCATGCTGTCGAGCTTGCGCAGCACGGGGAAGCGTTTGCAGATGTGCAGGGTGACGCCGTATGCATGGTTGGCGTCGTCGGTCAGATTGGCGTAGACCGTCCACCATTCGGTGAGGTAATCCTCATGGGAGGCCAGATCGCGCGGCAGTTTGACCGACACCGCCGGATCGGGCAGGCGAATCAGCGGCGCGGCGCCGTTTTCCGGGGCGATCAACGCGTAAACGAAGCCGGCGCCCAACAGCAGCACGATCGTTCCGACCGTAACCGCCGCGAGTATCAATAAAAAATTGCGCAGGCTTAATTGACGTCCCGTCACTGATCCGGCTCCCGTAATCGACTGCCGTCTTTGATTATCCGGCCCGGCCGAACGCCGTCAAGCGAGAGATAGGCACGATCGTCGACGTCAGAGGTCGAGCGACGACTATTGCATGTCCGGCGCCGGCTGTTCCGGTTCGAGTTGCTCCGTCTGATTTTCCTGGAGTTTTTCCAGGCGTTTTTTCTTGAGGTTTTCGCGAAGATCTTTCAGACATTTGGCCACATCGCCGCACTGGGAATCCGAGGACATGCACTGGGTGAAATTGTCGGGGATCATCTTGTTGTTGCAAGCCGTCAGGCAGAACTTGGCGCAACGGCGCACATCGGCGAACCCGGGAATGTTGCATTGACGGCCGCGCAGGCAGGTCTGCTTGCAGATGGTGCGGCATTCCTGGTTGCTTTGCGTGGCCATGCTGCGCATGATCGCCGGCTGTTCCGGTTGAGGGCGCGCGTCGTGCTGCTGGTGCACCTGCTCGGCCTGCTCGAAATTGATCGGCAACGGCGTGGGATTGTTCGCGGCGCTTTTTCGCTTGCCGCAACCGGCGACAAACAGCAGCGAAACGAGAACAACCGCCGTGAAAACCAAAAGAAAACGATGATTGTCGGTGCACATGGCATCCTCCCAAAATCAAACGAAAGCGAATCTTAGCCGGGAACGGTCGGGGCGTCAATCAAGGGAGTGTTACTTGAAGGATTTTCTTGTGCCGCGCTTGTTCGGAAACGGATGTTCGCGTAGGCTGGGCAACGCCGAAAATGAGTTTCTTCCACTGAGGGAGGCCGAGAAAATGATGAATGCCAAATGGCTCGTTTTGCTTTTGCTGTTGGTGACCGCGTTTTCCTTCCATGCGTTGACTGCGTGCGGCGACGATGACGATGATGACGACGATAACGATGTCGCCGACGATGACGACTCGGTGACCGACGATGACGATGACGATCCGGCCGATGACGACGCCATCGACGATGACGATACCGGCGACGACGACGATACGACCGACGACGACACGACCGACGATGACACAATCGACGACGATACCGGCGACGACGACGATACGACCGGACCGGATTACCCGGGCGATCACGACACGAACTGGGATTGCTACTTGTGCCACAACGGCGGCTTCAACAATTCGCCGGCCGAACCGCACAACGACGCCTATACCGCCCCGGTGCAGTGCCTGGAATGTCATACCGAAGGCTCCGGCACGAGCACGCCGTCGAACACCGACGGGCATTCGCCGACCAGCAATTGCTTGAATTGCCACCAGGGCAAGCACGGAAAAACCTGGCAGAACAAGTCGCAGTGCCTGTTGTGCCACCCCGCGAAATAGCCTCACCGGGCGGCCGATCTTGCCCCCGACCGGGCATGATTTGCCGCCTTTTTTGCGCCCCATGATCGTGGCGAACAACGGATGAGTTTCAAAAATACCGTTGTATTTCAAGTAGATAAACCGTTGCTAGCCGGCTGAGGTCGTGGTTGGCATCCCCTTTGCTCATATTCGAGGCCGTATTGCTCTTTTTGGGAGGATCCCATGCGTACGCTGTGGATTTTGGGCGTGCTGGCCGCCCTGATGATGGTTGCCGGCTGCGGTGACGAATTCATGACCACGGACATGGACGCGGCGACCAACGATAACGGCTATTCGTTGACCGTGGTGGCTTCGCCGGACAACATCAACATCACGGCCGGGGGCACGATTACGCTGATGATTTCGGTGATCGGGCCGGACGGCGGCGGCGTCGAGGGCGCGGCCGTGCTGATGAGTTCGACCATGGGCACCCTGGGGGCCGCGGAACTGACCACGGACATCGACGGCTACGCGGCGACTTCGCTGACGCCGGGCGACGTGAACGGCTACGCGGTGATCGTGGCGACCTACAAGGGCATGCAGGCGATGGTCGAGGTCGACTTCTGGAAAGGAGCGTCCGGAGACACCGGCGCGTAATCGTCCGACACGAATGAAGATCCAGGCGACCGGTGCGCTGCCGGGCGCTTTTCCCCTTTTTTCCCGCCGTGAAAAAGCTGTAGACTGACACCCGACTTTCACCGAGCGAAGGAGCGATTGTGGCTCGTTTGGGCGAGCGCGCCGCCGGCGCCATGTACTGGAACCTCGTGGGCAAAGTGGCCCTGATGGTGGTGAAGTACGCCGAATCGATCGTGCTGGTGCGCCTGTTGGGCGGCGAGCAGTACGGCGCGCTGGCCGGGTTGCTCAACCTCAACGCGATGGTCGTGCTCTTCGCTTCGCTCGGATTGGAAAACACGCTGCTGCGTTTTTTGCCCGAGGCGGTGGCGCGCGGCGGGCCGGCGGCCGAGCGGCGGCTGGTCGGACAGGCGGGGGCGATCCGGCTGATCGTCTCGCTGGCCGTGGCGGCGGTTCTGTACCTCGCGGCCGAGCCGATCGCCCGATTGATTTTGCACGCCCCTGAGCAGGCGGTGCTGGTGCGGGTGGTCGGGCTGATGGTCATCGGCCTGGGTCTGCAGAATCTGCTGTCGCGCGTGTTGGTGGCGCGTTACGAACAGCGATTCATCAACCTGCTGCAGGTGGCGCTGACGACGATCTACCTGGTCGCGGCGGCGCTGACGATTCTCGCGGGCGGCGGCGTGCTGGGCGTGATGATCTGCCAGATTGCGCTGTACGGCGCGACGCTCGTGTTTTTCGGGCGGCGCCTGCGCACGGCGGCGATGCCGACGGTGGAAAACACATTTACCGGTTCGCCGGTAACCGTGCGGCGGTTGTTTCAGTTTTCGGGATTGCTGTACCTGTACGGCGTGCTGCACTTTGTGTTCGAAAAGGGCATGGACGTGCTGCTGCTGGGCGCGTTGCGCGACGAGTTGGTGCAGGTCACCTGGTACGTGATCGGTTACAACTTCGCGTTTTTCGCCGTGTCGTTTTTCTCCGCCGCGTTCAGCGAAGGCTTTACCCTGGCCTTTGTCAGCGAGGTGGCCGCGAGCGGCGACGAGGCGAAGCTCAAACGCGTCTTCGCCGTGTTCATGGAGTACATGTACCTGTTCATCTTCCCGATCCTTATCGGCGGCCTGCTGCTGGGCGGCGACCTGCTGCGCCTGATGTACGGCGAGACGGGCGAGGGCGCGATCGTGCCGATGCTCATTCTCTTTTTCGGACTCGGCGTTTCCAAGATGGGCGGGATCACCGCGAACTTTTTGCAGGCGCTGAACAAGGAGAAGGCGCTGGTCAAGGCGCGCCTGTTGTTCGGCGCGATCAACCTCGCGCTCGACCTCGCGTTCATCCCGCTGTGGGGCGCGACCGGCGCGGCGATCGCCACGACGATCGCGGTCGTTGCGGGCATCGTGTACGAATGGACGATCGTGCATCGCGCGCTGCATCCGGATTACCCGGTCGCGTTTCTGGCGAAGGTGTTGGCGGCGAGCCTGGTTATGGGCGCGGTCGTGTGGTGGCTGGGGAACCTCATTGCCTGGCACGATCTGCTGCGCCTGCCGGTGTTGATCGTCGCGGGCGGCGTGGTGTTCGCTTTGTTGCTGATTGTGCTGCGGCCCTTCCGCCGCGAGTACGTCGAGTTGATCGACACCTTGCCGCTGCCGGGGAAAAAGATCTGGTTGAAGTGGATGACGCCGCGCGACTAGTTGACCGCGCGCCCTTCTTTTAGCTCCGGCGGAATCTCGCCGGCCAATTCGCCCGCAAAGGCTTCGATGATCGTCAGCGCGCGTTCGGTCGCGGCCAGTTCGTCGGCGCAAAAGTTGTTGGTCAGGTGCGCGCCGAGGCGGTCTTCGTCTTGCCTGGCGGCGCTTAACGTGCGCTGGAGCACCTCGCGGCGTTTGGTCAGCGCCTGGCGGCGGTGGCGCATTTCGAGGGTAAGCACCTCGTGCAGCACCTTGGCCTCTTCGACGTGCGGCGCCTTGGCCCGGGCCGTGCGGTAACACATCATCGCGCCGTCGAGGTCGTCGCGGCGCAGGCAGCGGACCGCCTCGCTGATGTAATAGCGCGCCGGCAGCATGCCCAGCACGCGCGGCAGACGCACGCCGAATTTAAAAATAAGGATCGCGGCAAGTTGACCGATCATGCGTTTTGGTTCATCGTTTCCGGGTTCATCGTTTTCGGGCGGATTATACCAGAAATTCATCGAGCGTCCGCCGGCGTTTGCACAATCGGGAGTTCATCACCATGCTCGCTCGCTTTTCCCTATACGGTTTTCTGAAAAACCAGCGCTACTTCGAACCGTTCCTCATACTGTTTCTGCTCGACAAGCTGCATCATCAGCCGCTGGCCTTTACCTTGATCGGCGTGCTGATCGGTTTTCGCTCGGTGTGCGTCAACCTGATGGAAATCCCCACCGGCGTGATCGCCGATCTGTGGGGGCGGCGGCGGTCGATGGTGCTGGGGTGGTCGTCGTACATCGTCAGTTTCGTCATTTTCGCGCTGGCCCCGTCGTATTGGATGCTGTTTTTCGCGATGTTTTTTTTCGCGATCGGCGAGGCGTTCCGCACCGGCACGCACAAGGCGATGATTTTCACCTGGCTGCGCGACCAGGGGCGCATCGCGGAAAAGACGAAGGTGTACGGCTACACGCGTTCGTGGTCGAAGGCCGGCTCGGCGGTATCGGTGGTCATCGCCGGCGCGCTGGTGTTCATTTCGGGCAGCTACTCGTACATCTTCTGGCTGTGCCTGCCGCCCTACATTCTCGGGCTGATCAACCTGGCGACCTATCCGCGTTCGCTGGACGAAGAGATCGTCAGCAAGGGCGACCGGCTGACGTTGGGCCGCGTGTTTCGCGAACTGGGCGCGTCGATCAAGCTGGCGGTGACGACCAAGGGGCTGCGCGGCTTGTTCGTCGAATCGATGGGCTTCGAGGGCCTGCACGACACGGTGAAGGATTACCTGCAGCCGATGCTCAAGCAGGCGGCGCTGGCGCTGCCGTTGTTCGTCGGGCTGGCCGGCGAGAAGCGCACCGCGATTTTGATTTCCGCCGCGTACCTGGCGATTCACGTCGCTTCGACCATCGCGTCGCGGCAGGCGCACCGGGTGCAGGATTGGGCCGGGTCGGATCAGGCCGGCGCGCGCCGCTCCTGGGAAATGTACGTGGTGACTTACGCCGTGCTGCTGGGATTGCTGATCATGAAGTGGTACACGGTGGCGATCATCGCCTTCGTGGCCCTGGAAATTTTGCAGAACATCTGGCGGCCGATTCTGATGAGCCGCTTCGACACGGTGACGCCGCCCGAACGGCAGGCGACGGTTTTGTCCGTCGAATCGCAGGCGCAATCGGCGTTCACGATGGTCGCCGCGCCGCTGCTGGGTTTGACGGTCGACATGTTCGGCTTCTGGCCGATCGGCGTGCTGGGCCTGACCTCGGCGGTGCTGGGCACGTTGTATTCGTGGCGGCTGGCGGCCAGGAACTGAGAGAGGATTCGACGATGAGCATGATCGTGGAGAAATTCCCGCGCGAATTGAGTTGCGGCCCGCTGCTGTTGCGTTTGTTGGAGGAAAGTCATCGTGAGCCGATGTGGCGCGCTTTCGAGGATAGCTTCGACGACGTGAAAAAGTATATGTTCTGGGCCGAGGAAACGCGGCGTACGCGCAACATGGACGATTTTTTTCAGCGCATGGCCCGCGCGGCGGTCGAGGGCACCGATTGTGCTTACGTGATAACGCTGCCCGGCGACGACCGCCACCTGGGCACGGTCGGGCTGCACCACATGGCGCCGCACACGCGCGCGGCGGAATTGGGCTATTGGGTATGGAGCAAGGCGAGCGGGCGGGGCATCGCCACGGCGGTCGGGGCGCGGCTGCTGCGCCTGGCCTTCGAGGACCTGCGGTTGCATCGGGTGTTTGTGCGGCACGCGGTGACCAACCTCGCTTCGCAGACGGTCATCGAGCGTCTCGGCTTCGTTCGCGAAGGCACGTTGCGCCACGACCTGCAGTTGGAAGGGCGGTGGGTCGACCATCACGCCTACGGTTTGCTCGACGACGAATACCGGCAGCGTCGCGATGCGCTGCTCGCGTTGGAAGAAAACGTGCGGTTGGAAAAGTTCCCCGTCTGATCAGAACGGCGCGAGCATCTGCAATTGCAGCGTGAAGTGGTCTTCGACCACCAGCGCGTTTTTCCCGCCGGTCGGATGCACGTAGCCCAGGCTCAGCACGCCGGGCACGTAAATGTCGTGCAACGGCGCGCCGATCTCCAGGGCCAGCCCGTGCGTGATCTCCTCTTGATAGGCGTTGGTGTTGTCGAGCAGATCGAGCATGGTCTGTTCGGCGTCCAGCTCCGGCTCCTGCTTCCAGGAAAAACGATAGCCCAGGCCGACGGCGAAGTAGTGAAACACGAAGCCCACGCCGCCCAGCGCATCGACTTGCGAGCCGGGCGTGACGGTGTAGAAATCGTCGTTGAGCTCGCCCGGGAAAAACGCCTCGTCGAGGCCGAACTGTTCCCACTCCTGCATCGTGTCGGCGGTCGGCGGCAGGAACTGCGGCACGCGGCGTTTGCCGGGGAAGCTGTAGCGGTAACGCCCGTCCAGATGCAGGTTGAGCCATTCGTAGCCGGGCATGCTCACTTCGGCGCGATGGTTGATCGCCAGCGCGAAGCTGCCGCCGCCCGAGTCGATTTGCGGGCCCAGACCGTAGATCAACGCGCGGTTGGCGTCGGCGAGCCGGCCGGTGGGGAAGATCGCCTCGCCGGTCAGCGACAGGCGCGCGAGCGGATTATGAAAATACTGCCACGACAGCCCGCCGGACATGTCGCCCATCTGCCACGCTTTGGAGCGCCAGCGGGTGACCGGCCGCGGCTGACCGAGTTTTTCCATCAGACGGTAGAGATCGTCGGCGGTGCGCACGCCCAGGGCCGAGATGGTGCCGGGGCGGAAGGCGACGTGCAACCAGGTCTCCTCGCGTTGCAGCGGGAAGATCGTGTAGAGCATCCAGTCATCGGACAGGCCGTAGGCGAACAGCAAATCGAGATTCTGGATCTTGCCCTGAAATTCGACGTCCAGTTTGAACAGGCGCTCGCCGTCCTCGTAGGGATCGGGATATTCGATCTGGACCCACTTGTCTTCGATGTCGCCGTCTTCCTGGTAATGCGAGTCGATGCGTCGGTGGCGGTAGATGGCCTGGGCCATCGCCGTGCCGCGCGGCAGGCGCGTGGGCAGCGTGCCCCACAACAGCGGATCGTTCGTGGCAGCGATCTGCTTGGTCGTCTGCAGCGAATCGTCGAAGAAATCCAGGAAAACGCGACCGGGAATCGGATCGGCCGGCGGCTGCGTCTGCTCTTCCTGGGCGAAAGCCGCGACCGACGCGGTCAGCAGGCAAGCGAGCACGAACAAGGCGAGGCAATAACGTGTGCAGCGATTCACTTAGCGCCCTTTCTTGATCAGCGCCAGCAGCGCCTCGGTGACCAGCGGTCCCGCTTCGCGGCCGCAACTCATGGAGCGTTCGTACTTGTAATGGCTGTCGTTCCATTCCGCCGCGGTCATCATATAGGCCAGTTCGTCGTTGGCCAGCGTGACCACGAACGGCGGTTTGGACCAGGGCATCGCGTCTTTCAGAATTTTACCGATGCTCGGGAACGGCTCGCCCGGCACGAAGGCGAAAGTGCACGGACCCAGGTCGAGCACGTTGAGCTCGGTGTGGAAATGTTTCTGATCCTGGCTGCGATCGTCGATATGGATGATGCCGTTGTCGGCCGCGACGCGGAACAACGCATTGTCCATCGGCACGGCCAGCGACGAATGCCGCAGTCTGATTTTCGCTCCGTTCACGCGCTTGGCGTCGCGCACACCGGCCGCGGCGGTATCGTATAGATACTCGCCGAGTTTGTCGGCCCAGGCGATGCGCTTTTGGATGTCGTAGTGTTTGCGCTGCTCCCAGCGGCAGGGGTAGGCGGTGACCATGCCGCCCGAGGCGTTGGCCAGGAAGATGCCCACGCCGCCGCCTTTGGCTGCGCAGTGCTTGTAAAATTTGCCGGGGAAATCGGCGCTGAGTTTGTTGTTCTCCAGCAGGCTTTCGGCGTGGCAGGCCC
The DNA here is from genome assembly GCA_036725605.1 of bacterium. GTDB lineage: Bacteria > Lernaellota > Lernaellaia > Lernaellales > Lernaellaceae > CALBTQ01. The sequence goes on along the minus strand of DAIMDW010000029.1, from coordinate 53,416 downwards.
AGTTGATCACCGTGGCCAGCGCCTGGCCGTCGAGCGTCTCGACGCGCAGCACGCCCATTTGATCGTCCTTGGGGCCCTGGCCGTGGTCGAACCACAAATTGGTGGACCACTGCGGATCGACCGTGGCGTCGCCGAAGGCCAGACGCGCCGGCTGCGCGGTGCGAATCGCGTCGTTGACGCTCAGCGCGATCGCCTGCATCGTCTTGTCGAACCAATCCTGATCCACGCCGCGATCGACCGGAATCAGCAGGCCCGGCCCCCAGTAGCCGATGGTGTCGGGGCCCTGGTGGTTGTGCGTGGCGATCACCTGAATGTGATGCGGGTACTTCGCGGTGATCAGCGAGCGCAGGCGGTTCACGTCGGGATTCATGATGCCGACGATGTCCATGACGATGAGCACCGTCGCGTTGCGGCCGTCGTCGAGGTAGAGAATGTGCGCGTACACCGGGTCGAGCACGCCGCGGCTTTTGCGGCCCGGACCGAATCCGGCCATCCACGCCTTGCGGTCGTAGGGAGTGATGTCCAGCAGTTGCGCGCCGGCCAGCAGCACGCCGTCGTTGCGCGTCGTGGCCATCGCCTCGTCGAACAGGGGTGGAATCGGCGCGGGCTCATAGGGCTGCATTTTGACGCCGCGAATTTCCATGTCGTAGGAGCAGGCGGTCAGCGTAGCGAACAGGACCAGCAACAAGCACAGCGGCAACAAGCGAGTTTTCATGCGTTCCTCTCCGTTCAGAGGTCGGTCATGTCGTTGTACTGCTCGATAAGCTCAAGCAGGTCGAAAAGCGCGGGGCGCAAACCGGCCGGGTCGGGATGGCGGAACCATTCGCCCAGCTCGATGCTTTCCACGCCTTGCAGGTCGAGCAATTCGAGCAGCACGTTGATGAAATCGAGGTTGTAATAGGCGAACAGCGGCTCGAGCGTATCGAAGTGGAACGGATACCCGTCGACGAAATCGACCTTGAGCGCCAGCAGAATATCGTGCACGGCCCAGGTCAGGTCGTAGTCCATTTCCACGACGCCGGGGATGACGAACAGTTCGTTGGCGTCCCACACCCCGCTGCCGTTGCCGTCGATGTAGCGGATCGGATCGTCGGTCTGATCCTCGGTTTCCTCGGCGACGCGCTCGACCATCTCGACGAGATTGCCGAACACCCAGCCGAGGTATTCGCCGGAATTGTTGATCCGGTCGACGCCGTCCTCTTCCCGCAAGGTGAGGAAGGTCGGATACACCGGATCGTTGAGCATCAGCTCAAGCAGGGCGGCAACGTCGTCGATGTTCTGCAAAATGAGCAGCACGTCTTCCATCGAGAAGTTGGCCAGGTCGATGTCGGCCGCCCACGGCCAGTCGATGTTTTCCAGCAGCAGCATGTTGAAGTTCACGTCCAACCCGAGCAGCAGGTTGAACAGCGACTCCATGCCCGCGTAAATCGAGGCAAAGAAATACACGTCGGCCGCGTCGTGCACGCCCGCCAGATCGGGGCGGAAGAAAAGGTCGAAAAACGTGAACTGGAATTTCTCGATCGCGAAGTGAAAGTCGTCCTCGCGCGCCAGCAGTTCGGTGATGTTGTTGCCCATCTCGATGCTGACTTCCGACCAGAAATCGCCCAGCAGCGTCTGGATCGTTTCGCCGTAGAAGGGGAAACAGGTTTCGCGCGCGTAGGCGCAATCGTCGAAGGTGCGGAAGCACTCCAACTCGCCGGTGACGTAGATTTGCGGGCAGGCGGCGATGCAATCGTCGACGGTCCAGCGCGTGCCGCCGAGCATGCCGCAGTCTTTGAATTTTGCGCAGGCCGCCGCGCACAGTTCCTGGGACGGCGGGAAATAGATGATGTCGCAGCGCTCCATCATCACGTCGCAATCGGGCGCGGCGATCACGCAGTCGCGCGTCGCTTCTTCCAGGCCGAAAGCGCCCGAGGCGAGGCACTGGTCGTACGGAGCGTTGGCGGGATCGAGCACGCCGCACTCGTTGAGCTTGTCGCACACGGCGGTTAGTTCGTTGGCGGGAATATCCTCGGTCGCCGGCTCGAACATGGTCAGTACGAGGTCGAGCGTGTCGGAGAACTGCAGCACGTCGGCGAGCACCACGCCGTACTTGGCTTCCAGGTTGCCGCTTTGCAGTTCCAACGCCTCCTGGAAGGCGAGGTAGGCGCCGGTGCCGTTATTTTCGCCAAGCAATTCCTTGCCGCGCTGGATCCACTCCTGAACGGTGGGCTCGTCTTCCTCTTCCTCCTCGCAGGCGAGGAAGAAAACGGAAACGAGGGCCAGGCAGCCGATCAGGATCACCCATTTTTGCCAGTGCATCGTGACCTCCGGCGGTCGCCAAAAAGCGAAAGGAAAAGACTTGCGCGACGACGAAAAAACATCGCGCCGGCGCTCTCCCAAGGTGTACGGCAGTCTACTGAGCCGCCCCTTTCGCTGTCAAGGTACGCGGCGGAAAATCGGGTCTGATTCAAAGAGGATCAATCGCGCGCCGTGCTCGCGGGCGCTTGTTTACGCGGCCGAAAAATAACAAAGGCGCGGCGGTGATCTGGCGAAGCAATGCTTTTTCGCCCTCACCCCGAGCTGCGCCCGACCCTCTCCCCCGGGAGAGGGTAGGAGTCGGCAACCTGGACTCCCTTCTCCCCGGGGGAGAAGGGCCGGGGATGAGGGCTATCCTTTTGTCAAGATCATCACATTCGGGCTGGAGGCTAAAAAACGCCAAAGGCGCGCCATGGCGCGCCCTTGGTGTTGAACGTGATTTGTTTTACTCCGTTGCCGGAGCCGGCTCAGTCGGAGTCGCTTCAGCAGTCGGAGGTGCTTCAGCCGGAGCCTCATCGGCAGGCGGCGCGTCGACGTCGGGCAGCACCTCGATCGGCTCGGCCGGCATTTCAGGCGTTGCCTGATCGGCGGACGGCTGTTCCTGGCCCGGGGCGAATTTCTTCTTGCCCGTTTTCTCGCCGCCCTTGAACGACCAGACGCCCAGGTTCTTGTCGAGCAGCGGGTTTTTCTTGACCAGTTCGGGCACTTCGCGGAACGGTCGATAAGCCTCGGCGGCCGGCAGCGCTTCCCAGGCCTTGTAGCCCTTTTTGCCGAGCTTGTCTTTGCGCACGTAGCCGAACGCGCCGTGCATGACCACCTCGGGCTTGGCTTTGCCGCGCGTACGAACAACCTTCTTTCTCACCGGCAACCAAGCCAGGTAATATTCCTTTTTAAGCTTATCGTAATCGTAGATGTTGTATTGAATGGGGTTGAGCGAGGTCTTGATCATCCACTCCTGCAACCCTTCCTTCGATTTGGGGAACAGCGCGGGCAGTTGCATGATCACGGTCGGCTTTTTCTCGAAGACGTAGTCGTAATCGAATTTCTCATGGCCCACGTTACGCTCGCCGGTTTCGATATCCAGGTGTGCGATGTGCTTGTCGGTCAGCCCGGCGATATCGATGATTTTACGCTCGCTGAAAAAGCCGAGCGCGCCGATGGGGATCGTCGCGATGGACGACTTTTCCGGCATGACGCGGGCGACGTGTTTGCCCACGGCGGCGAATTCGGGCACCACGCTCTGGATCATCTTGTGCGCTTTTCCCTGCAGGAGGAAAAATCCGCCCCAAAAGTTGAGCAGGATCACGATGATCACCGACCACAGCAGCGGATGGCTCTTGCGCTCGCCGGCTTCCTCGTCCTCGTCCTCGCGCTCCTCGGCTTCCTCGGCCTCCTCCTCGGCCTTGGCCTTGCGATGCCGCGTCCACAGATACCAGGTGGCCAGCAGCGTGAAGGGGAAGGCGGGCAGCAGGAAGCGCTGGTAGGAGAAGTAATCGCCGCCGACCAGCAAGTTGAACAGCAGCACCGCGCCGATCATCCCGAACGACAGCTTCAGCCAACGCGGCCAGGGCGTGGGATCGCTACGGCGCACGATAAGCAAAAAGATCATGTACAACGGCACGATGCTCGACAGCGCGCCGATGATCAGATAGCGCAGTCCTTTGCCCAGCAGGATGCTGCCGCCGACTTTCGTGTAGTACGTGTTGGGGAAAAAGTAGCCGAAGTACTGCCAGCGCCACAGCCAGTACAGGCCGAACAGGCCCACGGCGATGGCCAGGTAAGCCAACCCTTTTTTCATCCGCTCGCTACGCAACGGCAGGAACCAGGACAGTCCGAGCACCGCGGCGATGAGGATGCCTTCGGGATGGAACAGTCCGGCGGCGAAGGTGATCAGCGCCGACTGCCAGGGCCATTCGTCGTTGTCGTATTCGCGCAGGTGCACGGCCCAGGCGGCGATCCAACACAGGGAGAAGATCGTCGTTTCCATGCCCGACCACGACCAGATGACCGCCGGGTTGCAGATCGCCAGGAAAATCAGCGTGAACCACTCGGGACGATCCAGCGGCTGATCGCCCCGCTCGCGGCGAATCAACCGCCACACCAACGCCACGACGGCGGCCCAGGCGAGCAGGCCGAGGAGGATCGATCCCATGTAGGCCATGCGTTTGTTCATCATGATGATCGGGGCCATCAGCAACACTTGTCCCATGCTGGTGAAGCCTTCGACGATCGTGCCCGGGTTGTAGGACAGCCCGTTTCCGTTCACCAGGTTTTCCGCGAAACGGAAGGTGATGTAGGCGTCGTCGACCGGTTTCGCCGAGCCGTTGAAGATGCCGGCGACCAGCAGCAACAGGATGGTCAGCACGAAGACGCGCTTGACCGTCCAATCACGTTTGGGCTTGGGTTTGGCCGGTTCTTTTTCCGGCGACGCGGGCGACTGCGCAGTCGCGGCGGGCGCCGGTTCGGCGGTTTTTTCGGCAATCGGTTCGGCGGTCGGTTTCTTTTCCTCTTCGCTCATTCTCGTCTCCACAGGTTTCGCCGGCGCCGCTACGGTTTTAGCGGCCGGCGCGCTGTCTTTCTTCGGCTTTTTCATTTGCGCCAGTTGTTTGCGGTAGGTCAGGAAACTGATTGCATTTCGACCCACCGGCCAGACCATGGCAATGGCGACGGAAGCCGGATAACTGAACAGCTTGAGCATCGGTAAATTATGCGCCACATAAAAGCCAAGCGTAATTATGCCAAAACCCAATAAAATGCCAAACCATAAAAATGGATAGAATTTTTTCTTGATCGTCTTGTCGCGCCAGCGGGCCATCGCCCGAGTGAATTGATAGGACACGTAAATGTTCAGCGGAATCTGCACAGCCCAAACCAGCCACCAGTTGAAGCCTTTGAAGATGTAAAAGAAACTGGCCGACATTTCGATCACCACCCAGTGGCAAACGAAGAAGACGAACGATTCCTTGCCGATCAGCTCGGTCATGCCGCGCAGGCCGCGGCGGCTGTGTTTGTACCAGCGCATCAGCGGGATCATCGTCACCAGGCCCATCAAGAGCAGGCGGGTGACGTAATCGCCCTTGCCGCGCAGGAAGAAACCGACGTCGCCGCGCGGCGGTGTGAAGGGAATCAACAACCCGGCGGCGAAAATCGTCAGTCCCAGGATCCACAACACGGCTTCCCATTTGGTGCGATACACACGTTTGAGCGCGACGCCCAGCATGAACAATCCGACCCAGGGTACGAAGGCGAAGTGGACGTACAGCAACCGTCGCCACCAGGCCAAACCGAGCACGGCGTTGTGGTAGATGTCGGCCATGATCATGTGCGTGGTCGCGCTTTTCATACTGATGAAAGAGGTCAGGTCGATCATCTCTTTGGTGATCGGGATCGGATCGTAGGAGAACGACGCCGCCAGCGCGAACGAACCCAGCGCCAGCGTGACGATGCTCCAGGTCGGCCAGGCGCGCCGCGCGACGATGTAGGCCACGGCGGTGCCCATCGCCACGCAGTGGAACAGGTCCATCATCCCCAGGGTGCGGCGGTTGAGCGAATAGACGAAGCCCAGGAAGAACAGCCAGGCGATCGAGCCGAGGTAGGCGATCGTCGGTCGGGCCGACGCGTCGACCTTCATCCGCTCGACCTGCGTGACCACGTTGATGCCCGAGGCCATGAAGAACAGAGGGATGGCGAATTCGGCGATCAGCCAGAGAATCGTGTAATCCAAACCGGAGTGCGGATGCCAGAGCGTATAGTACTGCGTGTGGCCGGCGGCCATGAGCAGGCAGGCCAATCCCTTGGCGAAGTCGATATAATAATCCCGTTGTTTTACGTGCACCGAGGTCATCCGTTACTTATAAGATAACCCGGTATAAAAATCAATGGAATTGCGGTTATAAATACTTGTCGATCAGCAGCTCGGCGATTTGCACCGCGTTGGTCGCCGCGCCCTTGCGCAGGTTGTCGGCGACGACCCACAGGTTCAGCCCGTGGGGTACGGTTTCGTCGCGGCGCACGCGGCCCACGAATACGGTGTCGGTGCCCGCGGCCATGACGTTGAGCGGATACTCGTTCTTGTCGGGATTGTCCACCACCGCGATGCCGGGGAACGAATGCAGCAACTGCCGCGCCTGATCGGGCGTGATCTCCTTGACGAACTCGATGTTAACCGCTTCGGCGTGGCAGGCGAAGGTCGGCACGCGCACGGTCGTGGGCGACACGTCGATTTTCGCGTCCAGGATTTTTTGGGTTTCCCAGACCATCTTCATCTCTTCCTTGGTGTAGTCGTTCTCCAGGAAGACGTCGATGTGCGGCAGGCAGTTGAAGGCGATCTGATGGGGGAACACGTGCGGCTTGACCGGCTTCTGGTTGAACAGGTTGATCGACTGCTGGGCCAGTTCGTCCATCGCCTCTTTGCCCGCGCCGGACACCGACTGATAGGTGGCCACGACCACGCGTTTGATCTTCGCGGCGTCGTGCAGCGGCTTGAGGGCGAGGACCATCTGGATCGTCGAGCAGTTCGGATTGGCCACGATGTTGCGCTGCGTGTAGCCGGACAGCGCGTCGGGATTCACCTCGGGCACGACCAGCGGCACGTCTTTTTCAAAGCGAAAAGCGGCGGTGTTGTCCACCACGACCGCGCCGGCCGCGGCGGCATGGGGCGCGAATTCCTGGCTGATGGAGCCGCCGGCGGAAAACAGCGCGATGTCGATGCCGGTGAAACTGTCGGCCTTGAGCTCGCGCACGACGACTTCGCGGTCGGCAAAGGTCACCAACTCGCCGGCGCTACGGCTGCTGGCCAAAGGCACCAGGCGGTCGATGGGGAACTTGCGCTCGGCGAGCACCTTGAGCATTTCCTGTCCCACGGCGCCGGTAGCGCCGACCACTGCGACGTTATAAGTCTTTTTCTTGCCCATCAGAGAATCTCCGCAAAGAGTGTTTTTTCGGTTCAGGCTGGTTGGACATCCGGCGGCGTTTGCCGGTTCCGCCGGGTCGAGAAAAACCATTTGACCGGCGCGGACAAGGCGTAAACCGTCGTGCCGATAAACAACGTCTTGGCCGGTTCCTCGAATACGACGATCAACAGCACGATGATAAACAGGAACATCCCGAACGGACGACGTTTGTGGATGTCGAACGTTTTGAAGGATGTATACTCGAACTTGCTGACCATCAGCAGCGCCAGCACGATCGTCATGATCAGCAGCGGCCAGAACACCGGCGCGGTGCCCTGCTCGGTCAGCCAGTTCATGTCGTGGAACAACAGCACGGTGAACACCAGCACCGACGCGGCGGCCGGAATCGCCAATCCTTGAAACACGCCCTTGGGCAGATTTTCCGTCGTGATGTTGAACCGCGCCAGGCGCAACGCGCCGCACACGACGAACAGGAACGCCACCGCCCAGCCCAGGCCCGGCTTGACGCCCCAGCGCAGCGCGAAGTTGTAGATCAGCGCCGCCGGCGCCGCGCCGAAACTGACCAGATCGGACAACGAATCGTACTGCATGCCGAAGGGGCTGGTCGTGCGCGTCAGGCGCGCCACGCGACCGTCGAGACCGTCGAAAATCAACGCGGCGAAGATCGCCCATGCCGCGCGAATGAAATAGCTGACGTCCGGTTTCGGACTGATGAACGCGCCGAACGACATCGACAGGCTGTAAAAACCGAGCATCAAACTCGCGGTGGTCAGCAGGTTGGGCAGAATGTAAAAGCCTTTGCGCGGACCCTCGCGCGGAATCTCGCCCGCCTCGTCCACGCATTCGCCGATCATCGGCACCTGCTCTTCGATCGTCTTGCGCCGCTGCAACCGCTTGCGGAGCTTTTGCTTGGTTTTCGGCTTGGCTTTATCGTTCGTTTCCGCCATCCGGCAATCTCCCGATTGCGCTGGAGGCGCCGAAAACGCGATCGCCCTTGACCACGTCGATTTCGGCTTCCAGCGGTAAATACAAATCCACGCGCGACCCGAAACGGATCAATCCGTAACGCTGCCCCTTGACGAGGTTCTCGCCTTCGCGGGGGTAGGTGACGATGCGCCGGGCGAGCATGCCGGCGATCTGCACCGCCGCCACGTGCTTGCCGCCGGGTGTTTCGAGCACCATGGCGCATTGTTCGTTGTGTTCCGAGGCTTTTTCGTCCGAGGCGACATAGTACCGACCCGGCCGATAGCGGATTTTTTTCACGGTGCCGGTGACCGGCACGCGATTGACGTGTACATTGAAGGGGCTCATGAAAATGCACACGCGCTTGCAACGGCCCATGCCGTAAGTGGGATCGTCGATTTCCTCGACCGCGACGACCACGCCGTCGGCGGGGCAGATGATCGCCTCGTCGCCCATGGCGATCGGTCGATCGGGATTGCGGAAGAAGGCGACGATCCAGACCGTCAACGCCAGCCAGGGGAGCGTCAGCCACAGCGGCAGGCGGAAGACGATGAAGATCAACAGAATGAGGGTGGAGATGGCGATGAACGGCCAGCCTTCGCGTAGAATAGGTGTGTTTTGATTGCGCATAGTCTCTTGCTCTTCACGATGTACGGTGACCCACGCACCGATAACGTCGGTTAAAATCGTAGTTGCTTTTACTGTTCCCGTCTGATCTTGGCGACCAGTATGGCGATCTGGTCGCGACTGACCAACTTCAGCTTGCTCAGCCGGCGGCGCTCGAGGTCTTCGGCCGGCGTGCGCACGTGGCGTTTATCCAGCGCCGCCACCTTTTTGTCAAGCTCCGCGTGCTCGGTCAGCAGCTTGTCGAGCTCCGGATGATGTTCCGCCAGACGCAGGATTTCAGGATCCTTGTGTACCGACATCAATCCTCCTTCACGGCGAATTTCGGGTTCAGTTCGGCGTCGGAGGCGCGCACGTAATGGGCCACCAGGCCCCGTTCGCCGGCCGCGAACAACCGTGCGCCCAACAGCGCGACGCCCATGGCTCGAGGATAACACACCGCCGGCTCGACCAACAGCGCATCGGGCTTGGCGGCGTGAATCTGTTCGGCGAAAAGTTGCGCCCCGTCGCCGACGAACAGGCACGGACCTTCGACGCTCGCGGCGAACTCGCCGGCCTTGACCGACGCGTCCTCGCTCAAACGTTGCAGACCGCCCTTGCCGTCGGGCGCGAAGAGGGCGGCAAAAACCTGGCGTTTGCGCGCGTCGATCATCGCGCAGATCGTCGCGGTGCCGTAAGCGAAACCGAGCGCGGTGGCTTCCAGGCTATTGACGCCCACCAGCGGCCGGTCGATCGCGAAGGCGATGCCCTTGGCCGTGGCCAGGCCGATGCGCAGGCCGGTGAAGCTGCCCGGTCCCTTCGCGCAGGCGATCAGGTCGAGGTCTTCGATGGTCCAGCCGGCGTCGGCCAGCGAGCGTTCGACCGCCGGCAGCAGCCGTTCGCTGTGCGTGGCGGTAACGTCAAGCAGCGTGGCGGCGACGATTTGTTCGCCGTCGCGCAACGCGACCGAACCGGCGCGGGTCGAGGTGTCCAGCGCCAGAATTTTCATTGCAGGAAGTGATCCTTGATGTCGAACCAGACGCGGCTCAGATCGTTGTAGAAGACCAGCAGAATCAGCGCGCCCAGCAGCGTCAGGCCGATGCGCTGCGCGATGCCGATGGCGCGGTCGCTGATCGGCTTGCGCCGAATTCCTTCGATCGACAGCAACAGCAGATGACCGCCGTCGAGGATCGGCACCGGCGCGAGGTTGATGAACGCCAGGTTGAGGCTGATCACCGCCATGAAAAACAGGAACGGCACCCAACCCATGCGCGCCGACTGGCCGGCCAGTTGCGCGATGAAGATCGGCCCGCCCAGGCTTTTCGCCGGCGCCTTGCCGATGATCAAAAAGTAGAAGCCCTTGATCGTGACCACCGTCCAGCGCCAGGATTCCTGCCAGCCGCGCTGCACGATTTTGATCGGGTTGTAATAGCGCTCGGTGATCATCTTGGGCGCGGTGTACTGCAACAACGGCGACAGGCCGAGGTAGCCGTGCTCGCTGACGTTGCCCAGGATATCGCGCGAGGACACCATTTCGGGCGTCGCGTTGATGTCCACTTCGCCGCCGTCACGCAACACGGTGACCGTGATCGGTTTTTCCGGGTTTTCGCGGACGAAGGCGGTGAACTCGTCCCACATGAAAATTTCTTCGCCGTTGATCTTCACGATGCGGTCGTTGACCTGGAAGCCCGCTTTGGCGGCCGGGCTGTCGGCGGTGACCTCGTGAATGAACAATTCGCCCACCGCCATGCCGAGTTCGTGAATCGACGTGTACGGCTGCTCCGGATTCGCGGGGATTTCGGCGACGAACGAGGAGGTCGGTTCGAGCGAGGTGACGTTTTCCAGGCCGCGCGCGACGGCGATTTTCAACGGTTGTCCGTTCAACTGACCCAATAGGCGGTCGAGGTCTTTAAAGAAGGTAATCGGCCGGTCGTTGATCGACAACACCAGGTCGCCGGTCTGCAAGCCGGCCTGCGCGGCGGGCGCGGCCGGGTCGCTGACGCCCACCCAGGCGCGGTTGCCGTAGCGCGAAACGCCGATGATGCCGCGTTCCTCGTCGAAGCCGAACAGGTTCATCCCGACGTTGGACTTGGGCGTCACCGGGATGTCCAGCCGCTCGCCGTCGCGTTCGACGGTCAGGGTGATTGTGCGGCCGATGGCATGCGCCACCGCTTCGTCCAGGTCGTCCCAGAATTGCGTCGGCCGGCCGTCGATGGCCACGACCTGGTCGCCCGGCAGCAGGCCGGCCTCTTCGGCGGGGCTGCCCATGACGATGTCGGCCAGGTAGGCGGACGGAACCTGATAGCCGGCGAAGAAGATCACGCAGAACAGCACGAAGGCCAGCACGAGGTTCATGAACGGTCCGGCGAAGGCGGTCGCCGCGCGCTTGTACACCGGCGCGGTATTGAAGGCCGTCGAACGCAGTTCGTCGGGCACCGGCTGCCCGGGCTCGTCGCCGACGAATTTCACGTACCCGCCGAAGGGGATCCAATTCAGGCGGTATTCCACGCCGTGCCAGGTTTTCTTGAAGATGGCCGGACCGAAGCCGATGGCGAAGCGTTCCACGCCGATGCCCAGCAGCCGGCCGGTGATGAAGTGGCCCCATTCATGCACGAAGACCACGATGGAAAGCAGGACGATAAAGGATATCAAACTCACCATGTTTCGTTTTTCTCCTGCGCCAGGCGATCGACGATGGTTGCGGCGGCGGCACGAGCCCGTCGATCGGCGGCTAGTACTGTCTCCAGATCGGTTGCCGGCCCGCCAGGTTCCATTTTAAGCACTTTTTCGATCGTTTGCGAGATGTCATAGAACCCGATCTTTTCGGCCAGAAACGCCTGCACGGCCACTTCGTTGGCGGCGTTGAGAATCGCCGGGGCCAATTCGTTGAGCGCCAGAGCCCGATAAGCCATTTCCAGACATGGGAATTTGACACGATCGACGGCAAAAAAGTTTAACCGGCCGATTTTTATCAGATCGAGCTGCTGCACGACGTCGAGCAGGCGGTTGGGATAGGTCAGCGCATAAGCGATCGGCGCGGCCATGTCCGGCACGCCGAGCTGCGCGACGACCTGTCCGTCGTGAAACTCAACCATGCTGTGAATGATCGATTCGGTGTGGATGATCACGTCGATCTGCGCGGGCGCGACGTCGAAGAGCCAGCGCGCCTCGATGACCTCGAGGCCCTTGTTCATCAGCGTCGCCGAGTCGATGGTGATCTTCGGGCCCATGTTCCAGGTGGGGTGGGCCAGGGCGTCGGCCTTGCCGGCGCGGGCGATGCGTTCTTGCTCCCACTGGCGGAAGGGCCCGCCGCTGGCGGTCAGGACAATGCGCCGCACTTCGCCGTGCTGATGACCTTCCAGCGACTGCATGATCGCCGCGTGCTCGGAATCGACCGGCAGCAGGCGCACGTTGTGCTCCTTGACCGCCTTGACGATCAGCGAGCCGGCCATGACCAGCGTTTCCTTGTTGGCCAGCGCGATGTCCTTGCCGGCCGCAATCGCCCGCCAGGTGGGCACCAGGCCCGCCGCGCCGACGATCGCCGAAAGCACCATTTGCGCCTGCGGATGCGTCGCCACGGCGTTCACGCCCTCTTCGCCGCAACCGATCCGCGGACCGTCGACCCCGACCAGCTCACGCAGACGCGCGGCGGCCTCGGCGCTGCGCACGCTGACCGTTTCCGGTTTGAATTGCTGAATTTGCTGTGCAAGCAATTCGACGTTGTCGCCCGCGGCCAGCGCCACGATGCGCAGACGGTCCGGATGCCGCGCGGCCACGCCCAGGGCGGAGCGGCCGATGCTGCCGGTGGAGCCGAGAATGGCGATGGGTTTGGTCATCGCTTACCCCACCAGCGACAGGAATTGCTGCGCGCCGCGCAACACGATGTAGTAATAGAGGATCGGCGCGCACACGAGCACGCTGTCGATGCGGTCGAGGACGCCGCCGTGACCGGGCAACAACGTGCCCGAATCCTTGATGTTCGCGCCGCGTTTGATCGCCGATTCCATCAGGTCGCCCAACGGGCCGACCACGCCGAGGATGACGCCCAGGATGAATCCTTCGAGCACGGTGAAGGCGCCGGAGAAAGCGCCGATGAGCACGCCCAGCACCACCGTGGCCGCGAAGCCGCCGATCGCGCCTTCCCAGGTTTTGTTGGGGCTCAGGCGCGGCGACATCTTATGTTTGCCCAGCGATTTGCCGGCGAAATAGGCGCCCGAATCGTTGATCCAGACCAGCGCGAAGAGGAACATCAGCAGCTTGGCGTCGTCGGCGTAAATTTCGAGATTCTTCAACGCGACCAGGTAGCCGGCCAGCAGACCGGGGTAGATGGCCACGAACATTACCTTGGCCGTGCGCGGCAGCACCTGCGACAGATCGGCGCTGAACAGGCCGGTCAGCAGGAAGGTGACCAGAAACACGCCGACCAGACCCAGGCAGATGTTGGTGGCGTCGGCGGTCGCGGCGGTCAGGGCCATCACGATGGAAAAAACGGTGGCCAGCAACTTGTAATAGGTTTCGTCGGAACCGAAGGCGATTTGCGCGCTTTCCCAACCGCCCAGGCCCGCGCCGAGCACGAGCATGACGACCAGCAGCATCCAGAGCGGCGCCCAGCCGATCAGCCAGATTAACGCCGGCAAGAGCACCAGCGCGACGATGATTTTTTTCGGTTCCACGCTTAAATCCTTTCCCGGCGAATGGGCGCGGCGTCAGCGGTCCGTCGCGAGTTGTTCGCCCGTGCGGCCGAACCGCCGTTCGCGGTCGGCGAAGGAATGCAACGCCCGCTGCAACTCGGCGGGCGAGAAGTCGGGCCACAGGGTGTCGGTCACATACAGCTCGGCGTAGGCGACCTGCCACAACAGAAAATTCGACAGGCGCATTTCGCCGCTGGTGCGAATCAGCAAATCGGGATCGGGCAAGCCGGCCGTGTCCAGGAAGCCGGCGAAGATATTTTCGTCGAGCCGTTGCGGATCGAGCGCACCGGTTTGCACGTCGGCGGCGATGTTGCGCACCGCCCGCACCAGTTCGTCGCGCCCCGAATAGGACAGCGCGACCGTCAGCGTCAGGCCCTTGCCGTTGGCGGTTTGCTCGATCGCCCCGTGCACGGCTTCACGCGCTTTGGCGGGCAGGCGCGACAGATCGCCGATCGTCCGCAGGCGCACGTCGTGCTTGAGCAAGTCGGGCAGCTCTTGCGCAATGGCGTCGGTCATTAGATGAAAAAGGGCGTCGACCTCGGCGGTGGGGCGGCGCCAGTTTTCGGTGGAAAACGCATAGAGCGTGAGATACTCAATTTTCAGTTGTGCGCAGGCCTTGATGATTTCGCGCGCGGCGTCCAGGCCCCGGGAGTGCCCTTGCATGCGGGGCAGGCCGCGCATCTTCGCCCAGCGCCCGTTGCCGTCCATGATGATCGCAATGTGTTGCGGCAGACGGCGACGATCGAGATCGGCAAACAGGGGATCGGGCTGCGATGAAGTCATGCGCCTTAGATCTCCATGATCTCCTTTTCCTTGACGGCGACGATTTCGTCGATCTTCTTGATGAAATCGTCATGCAGTTTCTGTACGCGGTCGATGCCTTTGTGCATGTCGTCTTCGGAGATTTCGCCGTCCTTCTCCAGTTCCTTGAGCATCTCGTTGGCGTCACGCCGTTCCTTGCGGATGACGATCTTGTGGTCCTCGCCGATTTTCTTGATCTGCTTGGCCAGTTCCTTGCGACGATCCTCGGTCAGCGGCGGGAAGGAAATGCGCACGACCTTGCCGTCGTTGCTCGGATTCAGGCCCAGGTCGCTGCTCTGGATGGCCTTGGCGATGTCGTTGCACAACTTGTTTTCCCACGGCGAAATGACGATCAGGCGCGATTCGGGCACCGCGATGGTGGCCATCTGGTTCAGCGGCGTGGGGGTGCCGTAGTAGTCGACGCGGATCGCATCGAGGATCGCCGGGTTCGCGCGGCCGGTGCGGATCTTGACCAACTCGCGGCTGAGATTCTGAATGCTCTTTTCCATTCCGTCTTTGCCGGATTCAAGCACTTCATTAATCACGATCTACTCCTTGATTAGCGTTCCGACGGGCTCGCCATTCAACACGCGAATGATGTTCCCGCGTTTTTTCAGATTGAAGACAACCACCGGGATGGCGTTGTCGCGGCACAGGCTGATCGCCGCGGCGTCCATCACCCGCAGGTTGTCGGAAAGAACCTGGGTGAACGTCAGATTTTTATAGAAGTTCGCATCGGGATTGGTCACCGGGTCGCTGTCGTACACGCCCTCGACCTTGGTCGCCTTGAGCAGCACACTCGCGCCGATTTCGGCGGCGCGCAACGCGGCGGCGGTGTCGGTGGTGAAAAACGGCAAGCCGGTGCCGGCGCAGAAAATCACCACGTAGCCGGATTCCAGATGATGAATCGCCCGCTGGCGGATGTACGGCTCGGCCACGGCCTGCATGGGCAGGGCGCTCATCACCCGGGTCTGGCAGCCGGCCTGCTCCAGCGCGTGCTGCATGGCCAGAGCGTTCATCACTGTGGCCAGCATGCCCATGTAGTCGGCGCTGGCGCGGTTCATGCCCTTGCTGGCGCCCTTCATGCCGCGGAAGATGTTCCCGCCGCCGAGCACCACGCCGATCTGCACGCCCAACCTGGCGGCCTCGGTCACTTCACCGGCCACTTCGGCCAGCACTTCATCGTCGATGCCGTAACCGGCCTTGCCCATCAGCGCTTCGCCCGACAATTTCAGCAAAACGCGCTCGTACTTACCCTTTGACATACCAACTCCTTAACCCTGGTGTGGGCCGATGGAATCCTACAAAACCGCAGGTGCTTGGGCAAGGGCAAGGTGAAAATCGCGGAAAAAAGTTCGTCAACGCCAGGCACTATTGACAGATCACCCGACTGCCCCAACAGTAAGCGGCATGTCAAACGCCGCACCGACTTCAGCCGTTCCGCCCAGCCGCGCCCTACGCGCGATGTTGCTGCTGATCCCCCTGTTTTTCACGCTGCACAACTTGGAGGAAGCGGGCGGCGTGGAAACGCTCACCGGCGGGCGCCTGCAGAACATGATGTATGTCACCGCCGATCAGATGCTGGTGGCGATCATTCTGGCCACGCTGATCGGCTGGGCGCTGGCCATCGCCTGTTGGAGCGCGCCGCGCGGCAGCAAGCGTTTATACGTGCTGCTGGGCCTGCAGGCGATCATGGCGCTGAACATCCTCACGCACGTCGGCGGCACGATCCTGGCGGCCTCTTACGTGCCCGGCGTAATCACCGCGCTGCTGTTGGAACTGCCGCTGACGATCCTCCTGTTCCGCCAAGCCCGGCGTGAGGAGATTCTATCCCGCCGCGCCTTGGCGATGACCTTTGGCGCCGGTCTGCTGGCCTACGGACCGTCGGTCTGGCTGTTGCTGGCCTTCGGTCGTTGGGTGACCTGGAACATCTGATTTCCGTCAAACGGTACGTTGACAATCATTTATGGGTTATCCATGATGCTTGTACTTTCAAACCAATAACTGGAACGACGAGACGAGAGATGTATTTCAGCAAACATCGTAGATGAATTGCCGAGGGGAAAGCGGTCCGGCTTTCCTCGGTCTGTCGGTTCCGGTTGCCGCGCGTTTCCGCCTGATCCTTTTCCGGTCGGCGGCGGTGGCGACCGTAGCCGGCACGGAGAAGGATATGAAATCACCGCATGACGAAACGGGATGTCCGTCTTTTGACGAACGTGGGCGCCGCTTCGTCGGACGGACTTATGTACAGGAGGGGAAATGCGCGACAAATTGACCGAATTTTTTGCCTCGCGATGGGGCATCGTGGCGGCCGGCGGGTTGATCGGCCTGTTGGCCGCGTTGCTGCAGAAGCTGGGCAATCCACCGAACATGGGCATTTGCGTGGCGTGCTTCGAGCGCGATATCGCCGGCGCACTGGGCTTGCATCGCGCGGGCGTGGTGCAGTACCTGCGGCCGGAAATTCCGGCGTTCGTGCTCGGTTCATTGCTGGCCGCGCTTAGCTTCGGCGAGTTTCGTCCACGCGCCGGATCGGCGCCGATAGTGCGCTTCGTGCTGGGCTTATTCGCGATGATCGGCGCGTTGGCGTTTCTGGGATGCCCGTGGCGCGCGTTGTTGCGCCTGGCCGGCGGCGATCTGAACGCGGTGATCGGTCTGGCCGGATTGGCGGCGGGCATCGCCGTGGGCGTTTGGTTTTTGAAGAACGGCTACACCCTGGGCCGTTCGTACAAGGCCAGGCCGATGGTCGGATGGATCATGCCGCTGTTGATGGCGACGATCCTGTTGCTGGCGTTGTTCAAACCGGCGTTCATTTTCGCCAGTGAAAAGGGTCCGGGTTCGCTGCATGCGGCGATCGGTATTTCCTTGTTGGTCGGTTTGCTGATCGGCTTTATCGCGCAGCGCACACGGTTTTGCACAATGGGCGCGTTGCGCGACGTGATCATGCTGCGCGACAGCCATTTGCTGATCGGCGTGTTGGCCCTGGTCGTGGTCGCCTTCGGCGTCAACCTGGCGCTGGGCCAGACCAAATTCGGCATGAGCGCGATGCCGGTGGCGCACAGCAATCACGTGTGGAATTTCCTCGGCATGACCCTGGCGGGCCTGGCCTTTGCGTTGGCCGGCGGCTGCCCGGGCCGGCAGTTGTTTTTGTCCGGCGAAGGCGACGGCGACAGCGCGGTGTTCGTCCTGGGGATGATCGTCGGCGCGGGAATCGCGCACAATTTCGCCCTGGCCGGCGCGCCCGACAAGATGGTCGAAGGCGTTTTGCAGGTCGGCGGGCCGGGCCTGAACGGGCAGATCGCGGTGATCGTCGGCCTCGTGTTTTGTGTGGTGCTGGGCTTCGCCCTGCGCGAAAAAATGGACTAAGGAGAAGCGACGATGAAATCCATCGATGTGCGCGGTTTGAGTTGTCCCGAACCGGTCATTCGTACGCGCAAGGCGTTGCAGGATTTGCCGGCGAACGAATCGCTGGAGGTGTTGGTGGAAACCGTGACCTCGCGCGAAAACGTCAAGCGCACGGTCGGGCAGCTTGGGTATCGGGTGAAGGTCGAGCCGATCGACGACGGCTTTCGGTTGGTGATCGACAAATAAAGGTTCGCGAGGTGACGCATGGCCGATGAACAATGGGCGGTGGTGCTGTTTCATTCGAGCAACCACGCCATTCGGGCGGAAAAGCTACTGACGCAGGCGAACCTGAGCGTCAAGCTGATGCCCGTGCCGCGTCACCTGAGCAGCGATTGCGGCTTTTGCGCCCGTATTCGACGCGACGATCGTGCGGCGGTGGAAACGCTGTTCGCCGAGCGTCGCGTCGAGTACAGCGCCATTTGCGATGTGTAATTACCGGGCGGGCGCGGGCATGGTGTTGCCCGCGTGCTGCTCGAGCATGGTCACCATCTCGGCGGTGGGCTCGTTGACCGCCGCGTCGTAGGGCCGCGCGAACACCTCGTCCGGCCGGCTTTCCTCCAGCGCGATCCACGTTTCGGTGACCACGTTGTTCATCTGCCGGATCTTACCGCCCAGCCGCGCATAGGCGCCGCGGAAATACAGCGGGTTGCTTTGCGCATACCAATTGGCCTCGGCCAGAATCTCGCCGTCGGACTCGCAGCGCGTGCCGTAAGTTTTGTCGATGTAGAAAGTCCAGTCGCGGATGACGTTGTTGTACAAATCGACCTGGCCGTAGCGCAAATACGGATGCCGCCGCCCGGTGTCTTCAAACAGATTGTGGTGCAGCGTGACGCGAATGTCCTTGTCTACGCTCGCCGGCGCGTCGCCGTTGCCGAACAGCAAGACCTTGTCGTGATTGGTGAAACGGCACCAGGAAATGGTGATGTCGCCGCTGCCGAAGATGATCGAAATCTGCTCGTCGGGTAGGTCGGTCTGGAAGGGCATCATGCCCGCGCTGTCGAAAAAGCAATGGAAGATGACGATGTCGCGGCTGCCCTCGTGAATCTGGATGCTGTCGGCGCCGAGGGTCGACATGTCGCGGAAGGCGAGATTCATCAGCACGATGTTCGTCTGCGCGAGGATGCGAAACCCGTTGTCGGTGATGGTCACGTCGCGACCGCGCGCATCCACCGTAATGTCCGAGGGCAGGTCGAGCACGCTCTGCAGCGAGATCTCGCCGTCGACGGCGAATTGCACGATCGTCGGGCCGGTCGCGCCGGTCACGATGTCGCGCAACGTGCCCGGGCCGCTGTCGTCCAACGAGGTGACCGTCCGCACGTCGCCGCCTTCGCCGCCGGTGGCGTCGCGGCCGAAGCCGTCGAAGTCGGTGTCGTAATCGGGTTCGAGCGGCGCGTAGGTGTCGTCGTCGAGCGTGTCGTCGTCGCCGACGTCGTCGTCGAGCGTGTCGTCGTCGCCGGTGTCGTCGTCGAGCGTGTCGTCGTCGGCCGTATCGTCGTCGAGGTCGTCGTCCGCGACGTCGTCATCGCCGTCATCGTCCGCCGGGTCGTTGTCGTTATCGTCGTCATCGTCGCCGCAGCCGAGCGGCAGGGCGAACAGCAAGCAAATTATTATCAGTATTCGCATGGTGCGATGGTTCATTGGGACACTCCCGGCAGCCAAGGGTTGTGCGATTATACAGGCACTCGGTGAAAAATTCATGGACAAACCTCATCGAGTCGGTTGCTCTTTTCGGCGAAACGCTGATAAATAATAGTCTATTCAAAAAAATGAAAATAACAGACGGCATGACAGTACGGCGATAGCCAACCAACTATGGGGAGAGGAGTTTGCTGATGGCGAATATGCTGAAGGTGATCGAAAACAAGATAGAACAGATTCGACGGGAAGCGGGCGGCGAAAAGGCGGTTGTGGCCCTGTCGGGCGGCGTCGATTCCTCGGTGGTCGCGGTGCTCGGTCACCGGGCGCTGGGCGACAAGCTCACGTGTCTGTTCGTCGAAAACGGCATCATGCGCGAAGGCGAGGCCAAACAGGTCAAGGAGATGTTCGCCAAGCTGGGCATCAAGGTGCAGGTGCTCAACGCGAAGAAGGAGTTCTTCGCCGCGCTGGCCGGCAAGACCGACCCGGAGATCAAACGCCAGGCGATCACCGATACGTTCTATGCCGACGTTTTTTCCAAATTCGTCAAGAAAAAGAAAATCAAATGCCTGCTGCAGGGCACGATTCTGACCGACATCGAAGAGACCAAAGCCGGCATCAAGCGGCAGCATAACGTGCTGGCGCAACTGGGCATCGACGTGGAGAAGGAATACGGTTATCAGGTGATCGAGCCGTTGCTCGATCTGCGCAAAGACGGCGTGCGCGAACTGGCCAAGGCGCTCAAGTTGCCGCGGGCGATCTGGGATCGCATTCCTTTCCCCGGACCGGCACTGGCCGCGCGCGTGATCGGCGAAGTGACTCCGATCCGGGTGGCCAAGGTGCGCAAAGCGACCACGATCGTCGAACAGGAGTTGAAAGGCACCGGCGCGTTCCAGTACCTGGCCGTGCTGATGAACGATCAGGCCACCGGCATGAAGGGCAACAAACGCCTGTTCGCCGATATCCTCGTCGTGCGCTGCATTGAATCCAAGGATGCGCGCAAGGCGACGCCGACGCAGTTGTCCTGGGCCAAGATGAACAAGCTGGCCAAACGGTTGTACACGGAAATTCCCGGCGTGGCGCGGGTGCTGTACGACATCACGCCCAAACCGCCGGCCACGGTGGAATTCATTTAGCGACGAACCCGAGAGGAAAGCGGCGGGGCCGGTCGATCCGGCCCCGTTTTTTAACGGAAGCGGAAATTGATCGTCGTGTCGCCGGCAATGTCTTGTTGCTCGGCGGCCAGCGGAATCAGGTTGTTGCATTCGGTCGGCCAAAACTCGAGGTTGTAGGTCGCGGCCGGCAACCAGGTCGAGTACTCGCCGGCGGCATCGGCGTAGGCTTCGGCGAAAACGACCAGGTCGTCGAGCGAATCGATTTCCGCATCGAAATAGGCGCTGGCGTATTGGTACGGCGTCGTATCCCAATCGCGGATCGTGCCGTCGACCGCGTACAGCGTGAAGTCGATGTCCTGCGTCAGATCGCCGCTGATGGTCAGTGCCGGCACGTACTGCGACCAGTAGATGAGCAGGTAATCGTAGTGAATCAAATCGGTGGTGGAGGCGCTCTGGTACAGCGGCTGTACGGAGTAGGTGCCGTAGGGCACGACGTCGCTGTAAAGGCCGGTGGCCGGATCGAGGTCGATCTGGCGCACGATGTTGTACTCGGCGTCGAGTAGATTCACCGCGGCGAAGGTGTAGATCTCGGGGTAGTAATCGGTCAGCGGATCGCCGTTGATCGTCATTTCGCCGTCGAGCGTCGCATAGCCGCTGGGGAAGGCGAAGTCGCCCACGGCGTCGGTGGAAACGGTGACGTTGTAATCCGTTTCCGTATACGGGTAGGGCGACGAAGCCGGCGGCGTGAAATCGAAGTCGTAGTTGCCGGCCGGCAAATCGACGTGATATTGGCCGCTCCCGTCGGTGGTGGCCGTGAAACCGACCGCGCCGTCGCCGGAGGAGCCGTCGATTTCCACGTCGGCGAACGCGGCGCCGGAGTAATCGGTGACCGCCGCGAAGAGCTCGATCACCGTGAGGTTCTTGACCGGCAGCGTTGCCGGTCCGGTGATGCCGACGGTGCCGGTGAATTCGGTTTCCAGATCGACCGAGAATATCGTGCCGGTCGAATCGTTGTAGTTGACGTTCAGTTGTTGCTGATAGGAGCCGGCCGGCGCGTAGATCGTGCAGTCGCCGTCGCAATAGTCCCAATACCGCACGCGGTGCGTCGTATCGTAGAAGGTCATCGTGGCGGAGACGCTTTCGTAGCGCGTGGTGGGGACCTCGCCGTTGACGGTGAACGAGGCGTTTACCTCGTAGGCCGAGGAGATTTGCGCCAGCGCCACGTTTTTCGTCGTGGCGGCGGAGATGTTCAGTCCGTCTTCGTAGTACGGCAGCACGTCGAAACCGACGTCGTACACGTCGACGCTGAAGGTATACGCGCCCGCCGGGACGGTTATCGAGTAATCGCCCGCGTCGTCGGTGAAGTCGTAGTATTCAAATTGCTCGCTGAAGACGGATTTCGTTTCGACGAGCGCCTGGAACATTTGCACCTTTTGATACTGCACCGGCTCGGGCGTGTGATTGACCACGTTGCCGTCGACCGTATACACGATGTGATTGACGTCGAAGGTCTGATCGGCGTCGACGTTCAAGCCGGCGGACAGGCGCGTTGTGTATTGGAAATATTGGTAGGAGCTGTTGTTGTAGCCGTTCCACAATATCCACACTTCGTACGTGCCGCCCAACAGGCTGGCGCAGTAACTGCCGGGATCATCTTCGAAGTCCGGCCACACGGTGGTGATTTCCTGGGTCGTCGTGTCGACGAACGCCAGGCGGCAACTGAAATAGCCCGAGCCCAAGCCCCATTGCTCAATGATGGCGCTCGAGCCGTTAACCGTCACCGCGCCCGAAACGTTGAAGATCTCCTCGTGCGTCGGATAGGTGTCGTCATCGCCGGTATCGTCATCGATCGTGTCATCGTCGATCGTATCGTCGTCGATTGTGTCGTCGTCGCCGGTGTCGTCGTCGCCGGTATCGTCATCGATCGTATCGTCGTCGATCGTATCATCATCAGTTGTATCGTCGTCGGTGGTGTCATCGTCGGTCGTGTCATTATCGTCGTCGTCGACATCATCATCGGTGGCGTCGTCGTCATTGTCGTCGTCATCGTCACCGCAATCGCAGCCGACAAGCAAAGCGAACATCAAAATCGACAATGAAAGCAGAATAGCGATGGTGGAGAACTTCTTTTCCATAACACTCTCCCCGATAAATGGTTGCACAACGGCCATTATTGATAAATCCGAATAATATGGCAAACGCCGGGCGTCGGCCGGTTAGAACGCCTCACCCAACCAGATGGGGGCGGACACAAGAAGGTCGCCGTCGTCCTCCACCGCGCGCGCCAGCACATACGAGCCCGCTTCCGGCAGAGTCAGTTCGATTTCCCAGTGGCAGGTAAGTTGGGAGTCGCAATCAAATTCGGCCAGCAATTCTTCGCCGCGCCCCCACAATTCCAAAGCCGCAAAGCCGTCGCCGGCGTCCGGATCGTCCGCCTCGACGATCAGGGTCGCCGTCTGTGTGCCGCGCAGATCCGAGCCCATCCAGCAGCCTTGCGAGGTCGTCAACAAAATGTCCGCGTTCCGGTCCAAAGTGGAAAAAGTGCGGCGGTTGAGCAACGCATCGTACACGCCGTCGCGGGTCAGCACATCCAGCCAGACGCCGGTGCGGGTGTCGTCCTCGGTGCCCCAACCGCGCTCGTGATTGTCCTGATTCCAGGTCGGCGAAACATGCCACCCCTGATCGAGCGCCTCGAAAAGAAACGGCCAGGCATCCAGATCCCAGGTGGACAGTTCGATGGTCGTGATTTGCGGATCGACCTCCGGGACATAGGTGAAACCGTCCCAGTTGGTTTGGCCGTCCCACCCCGGATGGTTGAACGAAGCCAGGCATTGCGGGCAGGCCAGCAACTCTTCGAAGAACTCGTGATAATCGAGCATGATCCAAGTGAACAACTCGGGCGAGAAGAAAACATTGCTGTGACCGGCCCAGGTGAAATGGCGCAGATCCAGCGCCAGACTGTATTCGAAACCGGCCAATGCAACATAGCTGCCCGGATCGTCGAATTCGTCGGCCACTTCCAGCAGCCGCGCGTATTTGTCGGGCGGAACGGGGATGTACAAATACTCCAGGTGGTCGGTCAGGGCGAAAACGTCGAGTTCGCCTTCGTCGCGCGCATAGGCATACGCTTCCGGCGGGCGGCCTTTGCCGTCGGAGAAACTGGAATGCGAATGGAATATGCCGAAGTACAAAGTGAAGTCGCCGGTGATGCAGCCGTCGGGCAGGTCATCGTCGGCGGTATCGTCGTCACCGGCGTCGTCGTCAAGCGCGTCGTCGTCCAGGGCGTCGTCATCGGTTGCGTCGTCGTCGGTTGCGTCGTCATCCATCGTCTGGTCGTCATCGTCGTCATCGTCGTCGTCGCAGCCGTTCCCGAAAATCGAGATCGCAAAAAGGAAGATGATTACGCAAAACCAACAAAAACGATTCGGTTGTTTCATCGTTCTTCCTTTCCGCACAAAAACGGTTTATTCCGGCATGCCGAATACGACGTACTGCACTTCGCTCGACAGCGTCAGCGGCACCGTTTCGGCCACCTCGCGATCGTGATACGTGCCGTCCTGATCGTACAGGCGAATCCACTCGGCCTGCGTCGGCGCCGGCAACTCGAAGGCGAAGTTACCCTCGGGCGGGCGCGCATCCCACGCCGCGACAATCCACCGTGCGCGCTCGTCGTCCCAAAAAGCCAGAATGAATACCTTCTCCGGAATCTCCTCCGCCAACGGCACGGGCCCGGCGTATTGCGCGTGGCGCAGCAGATTGGCCAGCGTGGTCAGCGCGGCGAAGCCCGGCTTGGGCGTCTGCGCGGCCGGATCGTCCGTCGACGGAACCTCATACAGGCCGAAATTGTTTTCCGTCACCGGCTCCTGGTCCGCTTTGTCCCAGAAAGTGTACTGATAATAACCGGCGACTTCCCTGGTCGCGCCCAAGAGGACCGCCCGCGTGTTGAACTGCGCCTGCTTGTCGCGGCCGATGTACGTATGCGGCCAGCCGAATTCGGTGAAGATCAGTTCCTTGTCGGCGCAACCGGCCGCGGCCAGGCGCGCGCGAACATCGTCGATCTGCTCGAGCAGGTCCGGGAAGGTCAGCTCCAGCGCGGTGACGGAAGATTCGGGCGGCAGCGCTTGCAGCACCGTGTAGGGGTGAATGGCCATGACGTCGAAGGCCGTGCAGATGTCCGGATGAGCCAGCGCGACTTCGTCGAAAAAGCCGTATTGGCCGACCATCCACTCCTGCGGAAAATTCGAACTCGACAGCCCGCCGAAAATGATTTGCGCCTCGGGGCAGGCCTGGCGCACGGCGGATGCGGCGGCTTTAAGAATGTCGCCGTAATGTTGCGGATCGGGCTCCGGCGGCCAGTAGGCGACGAAGTTGGGTTCGCTCCAGATTTCGTAGCGTCCAACGGCGTCGCAGTAGCGCGCGGCGACCTGCCCGGCGTAATCGGCGAACACGGCGGGATCGATCGCGGACGGATTGTCGGCCGGCGCGGCCCAATCGACCGTATATCCCAGGCGGGCGATCCAATCGACGTTATCGTCGGTCGCCAGCGCGTAGAGGATATCGGCGTCGGTCCAGTTCCATTGGTCGTCGGCCGGCTCGATCGCCTCCCAGGAGAAGCCGGCCCGCAGGCGCGTCACGCCGATGTCGGCGAGCGCTTCCACCTCGAACGCGCGCATCCACGCCGCCGTCTCGGCGGAGCCCATTTGCGAAGCGACGCCCAATGCCTCGCCGACGATCGGTCCGGCGGGCGTCAGTTCGTCGTACACGCTCGGGGCGGGCACCAAATCGTCGTCGGATTCGTCGCCGCCTTCCAGATCGAGGTCCTCATCGTCATCGTCGGATTCGTCGCCGCTGTTGCATGTACATGAAAACGCGATCTGGGAAATCAGGATGAACACCCCCAGGAAAAACCACAAACGTCTCGTCATCAGCCTGCTCGTGATTGAAGTTTCTCCGCATTATAGGCGGATCGCGCGATAAAGAAAAAACCCCTCCGGCGGAGGGGCTTTTCGCGTTTGTTATGGGCGAATCGATCAGTGCGACGGCGTGAGAACGATCGAGCCGGCGGCGCCGTTTTGGATGATGTTGAAGTCCATCTCCATCGAAATGCCGTCGCCGCACAGGAACATGTCGAGTTGGTCGTCGAAGTGCGGCGACGCCGGGCGGCCGCTTTGCCCGCCGGGCAGCGACATCTTCGAGCCGGGCAGGTCGTTGAGGTCGACCATGATGCGCAGCACCGGACCGTATTTCACCGGGAACGAATGCATCTGCAAACGCTGCGACTGATGCTTGAACAACGTGGTGTTCACGCCCTGCGTGGGCACCGGGCGATTGACCAGATCGGCCAGCGCCTTCTGCGAACCGAAGGGATGTTCGATGACCGTGGGCGCGACGCGGTTCCAGGTCCAGGTGGCGACGTCCTCGCCGTAGGCGGCCTTCATCGCGGTCACGCCGTCGACGAACGCGGCGGCCAGTTCGTCGTTGTACGTCTCGCGCTGCGGCGTGCGGCGGTTGTCCCAGGCCGGGTTGGAGGCGTCGGTCAGCAGGTCGAACACTAACGGTTCGAGGTTGAAGTAGCCGAGCATGAAATGCATCGTCGCTTCGCTGATTTCGTCTTCCAGGGCGCGCTTGAGCGCATAGGCCTGCAGCGTCTGGAACAGACCGGCGGCCAACGAATCGCCGTCGCTGCGGCCGTCCCAGGCAAGCAGAATTTCCGCCGCGTGACGCACGTGCTTGTCGGCATGCGTTTTCAACGAGGTCAACGCGGGCGTGAACATCTGCTGCACGGCCAGCCAGCCGGCGTCGATGTTGTCCAGTTGCAGCGCGCCGATTTGCGTGGCGAGCGGACGGCCGTCGCTGCCGCGCCCGAGTACGTCGTACATGCGCACCGTGCGGAAGGGCACGTTGCCTTCGAAGTTGATCGGGTAGCCGGTCGCCTCGGGCTGGACCACCTGGCTGTTGGCCGTACCCAGGAAGTTCATGCCGGCCGGATTTTCGACGTAGGGCAGTTGGTCGACCGGCACGAAGGAAGTCCACTCGTAATCATCGACCCAGCCGGGCACGGGTACGGTGCCCAGGTGTTTGCTGCGACGGGGCAGCTGCGCCGGGCCGCTATAGGCGATGTTGCCGTGATGATCGGCCAGCGCCCAGTGGCCGACCATGGCCGAAAAATCGTTGAGCGCCAGGCGCGCCTGGGTAACCGTGTCGGCCTGATACAGGCGGCGGATGGCGTCGATCGGCTTGCCCGGTTCGCGGCTGCGCTTGAGCGCCAGGAGCGGAAAATCGTCCGGCAGACGGTCGATGAAATCGTTGACGATCACCCCGTGGCGCGTTTCGCGCACGGTTAAGGTCTCTTCGGCGTACGAACCATCGGACTGACGGATCTTGAAGACCTCGCTACGCACGATGAAGGGCACGGCTTTGTCGCCGACCAGGTAATGATCGGGTTTGCCCGGCGCGAGCTTTTCGACGTACAGGTCGGTAATGTCGGCCCAGTTCGAGGTCGGCCCCCAGGCCGTTTTGCCGCTGGCGCCGAAGGAGATCGCGGGCAGGCCGACGAAGCATCCGCCGATCACGTCGAAGTCGCCGTTCTCGCAGCCTTCGCATTTCAGGTGCGCCAGGTAGCCCAGCGACGGCAGCATGTGCGGCATGTGCGGGTCCATCGACAACGCGCTCTTACCGGTGCCGGTCCACGCGCCGTTCATCGCCCAGTTGTTGCTGGTCGCCATGCCGTGGCGGAAGCCGTCGAGCGGCAGCCACGGTTCGTCGATCACCTGCGCGGCCTGGCCGGGTTTGTTTTTATAGGTTGCTTCCAGATAGGCGGCCAGCTCCGGCGCGACGGGCGGAATGTTCTCGAACGGATCCGTCTTGGGCGGATCGCCGATCAGGTTCGGGTGGAACCAGTAGCGCGGTTCGTAAATGTCCAGCGCGCGCGCGATCGTACCGCCGGTCTGCAACTGGTGGACGATCACCTCGAGGCGCAGCAGTTCCATCTCCCAGTTTTTGGTCAGGCCGAAGGCGGTCAGGGCGATGATCGCGCCGGAATCCAACGGCGACCAGGGTTGCGGCGTGTAGTCGAGCAGGCGGAATTCCATCGGGCGCGGTTCGCGTTCGGTGGCGGCGTTGATGCCGTCGGCGAAGGCCTGCAACACGACGCGATCCTTGGCCGACAGCGAGTCGACGAAGTTGGCGGCGTCCTGGTGCAGACCGATCATGCGGCTGAAAATCTCCAGGCGCTTCATCACGCCGCTTTTGTCTTCGGAACCGATCATCTCGCGCATGCGCCCCAGGGCGAGGTTGCGCAGCGCTTCAAGTTCGAAGCGGCGGTCGCGCGCCTGGATGTAACCGAAGGCGAAATACAGACCGTATTCGCTGTGCGCGCGGATGTGCGGCACGCCGTATTCGTCGAGCAGAATTTCCACCTCTTCGGGCAGGCCGGGAATCTCGACGACGGTTTTGCCCTTGATGGGCGTGGTGTCGGGATTGAGGCGGTATCCCAGGTAGCGCGACGCGGCGCAGGAGCAGAGAACGATCATCAGCAATAACGACAAGATAATAAATAAAACAGGGAGTTTCTTCTTCACGGTTGGATCCTCACCGGCTATTCGATGTTGAATAACGAACTTATCGGCAACCGCCGATGGACGCAAGGGGGCATTGCGATTTGTGTCGATGAAATAAACTTGCGAACGCCTCCATTTTCTTCCGGAAAAGCGAAGAATCGGATCGAGGATGATTTTATACAAATTCATATGGATTAGAATTGAAAATATCTGCGATATTGTGTATACCCTTTGAGCATGGGGTGAAGGTGAATGGAGGGTGTGTCATGGAACGTACAAAATGGATTGTCCGGCTTTCCCTGGCCTTGATATTCGCGCTTACCGTAGCGTCGTCCGCCCAGGCACAATGGTTCGAGGATGAATTTTACATTCATGTTCTTCCCACGTTGGTCGACGGCGAAAACGTGTATTACAGCACGGCGGACGAAACCTTTTACGGGCTCTACGACCAACCCGGGTTGTGGCTCTTTTCCTGCACCGAAAACGAATGCACGACCGACCCGGTCGATCTGCGTATGCTCGACTATGGAAGAGCGTATCTTTTCCCGCGTGACGGTGGACTCGCGACCGTTTATGACGATGCCACCCAGGGCCAACTTTATTATGCCGAACGCAACGAAGCCGGTTGGGACATTCAGCCGCTGGCGCTGCCGGACGATTGTACGAGCCTCAAGGCGCTGACGACGCTGCCGGAAAGCGGATTGATCTACCTCGTTTGCCTGACCGACGACGATGACGCCGTACTGGCCTGGGAAGAGGAAGAGGGGGCGGAGACGGTCTGGCAGGCCGAGCCGCTGCCCATTGCGGCGGACCTGCTGAACGAAACCGTGGCGGCGACGTCGGACGGCGAGGTGCATCTGGTGACGCGGGACAATCGCTATCGCTTTTTAATGCGGTATTGGCGTCGGTCGACCGACGGCGAGTGGCACAGTCAGATTCTGGATTATCGCGATCTGGATTGCTTCGCGGTGGCGGCCGGACCGAACGACCGGATCGACGTGGCCTGCACGCAACCGGCGCCGTTGCAATACGTCCTGTTTACTCACTTGAAAGACGGCTGGCGCCGCACCGTGGGGCCGGAGATCGTCGGCGAAGGTTCGTATCGATTCATGCACCGGGAAAATTCGTTCGGTTATCTGCCCGACGGTCGGTTCACCTTTATGTACCAAAACGAATATTCGAAGCCGCTTTACACCGGTTACTGCGATATCTGCGCGGTCAACACCGATGATTGCCTGCTCAATGCCGGTTGGAACATGCATGATTCCGAAATGAGAATCAACGCCAAAATGGACTTCGAAAACGATTATCACCTGTTGATGCTCTACCGGTTTTGGTTCAAAAGCACACTGTACAACTACAATTTGCAGTATCGCACCGCAGACGGAGCGACTCTCATTGCCGAAAAAAGCGCGATGTACGGTTTCAACGGGAAAATGGCGACTTTCGCCGAGCCGCAGGGCGACGGACTGGTTCCTTACGTGGCGTTGTACAAAAGCATGGCCAGTGCGGCGGCGTTGTCCATTTATCGCAAGGGCGAGCGTCGTTGGGACGAAGTCAAATATTGGCCAAGCTATGTCACGCCGATGATCGCGCCGATAAAATCCCCCGAGGGAATCCATGTGCTCAGCAGCTATGACCAAAGCGTCTGCCGCGGCGTATCGTTACTGACGTACTCGGACGACGGGGAACTGACGCACGCCGAGTGCATCTGGGCCGGCCATTACGCGGACGAATCGATCACCTTATTCGGCGGCGGCAAGCTGGTCGCGGCATGGCGGGCCAACACGGGCGGCGGAATCATTCCGAACGATTTGTACGTCGCTCAACGCGCTCTCGGCGGACGTTTCAACGACCCGCTGTTCATCGACGATGAAGTCGAAGATTTCCACATGGCCCTGGATCAGGACGGCGCGGCGTCGATCGCCTATCTGAAAAACGGCATGGTGTACCTGGCCGCCGAAAGCAACGGCTTCGCCGGCGAACTGCTCGACATGTTCCGCCACGTCGAAGGGCAGGTGCGCGTCGGCGTCGCCAACGGCGTCCCGCACGTGTTCGCTTCCACCAGCTATGGCGTGATTCACGCGTGGCGCGACGGGCAGGATTGGCGGAAGGAACCGATCTTCCCCGCGAACAGCAGTTTGCGCAATGCGGTCGTGCTGGCCGACGGGACGATCTACGCGGCGGTGATGGATACGACTTACTCCGACTTGTACTTGATGTCCTATGACGGTCAGTGGCATCAGGAGTTGCTGACGGATGGACCGATGTTCTCCCTGGTCGGCATGTGGACCGACGGCGAAGATGTCGTCCTGTGCTATCTGCCCGATCAGTACGGGCTGTGTCTGTCCACCAAACCATTGGTTGCGCCGGCGGAGCCGAGTGAAAAGCCGGTGTTGAAGAAAAAAAGTCAAAAATTACTATCGACAAATATCAGCTATTGAATGTAAATGAATTTGTTGATATTGTTTTGATCGGTCGGCTGGTGAGGATCGGGAGAAACTGCCATGAAAACGTTGGCGCAAATCTCCTGCATTGCGGTGACCTGCCTTATCCTCCTCCTTATGATTTCATCGGCACAGGCGCAATGGTACACCGAGCCGCTCTACGCTCACGTCCAGCCGCGGTTGCTCGACGGGCGCAACGTCTATTTTGACGACGATGCGCAAACCTTCTCCGGTCTCTACGACCAACCCGGATTATGGTTTTTCACCTGCGACGACGACGGATGCACGACCGAGCCGGTGGATCAGCGTTTGTACGAGTTCGGGCGGGCGTATCTTTTCAAGCGGGCGAGCGTCTTTGAGGCGGTTTACGACGACGAAACGACCGGGCAAATCTGGCACGCCGGCGAGGCGTTCGATCATTGGAACGTACAACCGTTGGATCTTCCGATTCCGGGCAAAAAACTTATGTCCTTGACCGTGCGGGCGGATACCGGCCTGGTGTATTTGATTTACAAAATCGGTGAACGCAAATATTTGCTGGCCTGGGAGGAATGGACCAACAAGGACAAAGTCTGGCGCACCGAAGCGTTGGACTGGTATTACGGAGACACTTATCCGTTTGCGGTCACCTCCGACGGCGCGGTGCATGTAATCTCCCGGGATCGGTCAGGCGGCAACGTTATTCGCTATTGGCGGCGCGATCCGGCCGGCCATTGGCGCCGCGAAATCGTTTTCAACAGCATCCAGGGCTGCTTGGGCGTGGTTGCTTCGCCGAATGATCGCCTGGCGGCAACGTGCATCGGCGATGGCGACGGCTATTATACGCAGCTGCGAAAAACGCCCGAAGGCTGGCAGCGGGGTGTCGGTCCGGAGATCCCCTGGGACGCGGTTCGCAAGGAAAACTCCTTCGGCTTTCTGCCCGACGGACGATTCACTTTTTTGTACAACCATCGCTATTCGGTTGACCTGTTCTATCGATATTGGCAATACGAGGTCCGCATTTTTCATGGCGGTTGGATTCCCTTTATGCGGTCCTGGGACATTCAAGTGTCGGACTACGACATCGAGGCGCAAATGGATCCCGCCGACGGTACGCACGTGCTGATGTACTATAATTATTGTTCCTACAGCGCGTGCTCCGAGGAATTGCAATTCGCGCGGTTGGGCTTAACCGATACTATAATAACCACCAGTCTGCTGAGCCCGTATACCAGCGGGATGACGGTGACGGCGACGCCGGCGGCGGAAGGACTGGTTCCCACGGTGGCCGTGCAAAAAAACGCCTTCGACAGAAACGCCTTCGCCTTCTACCGCAAACTGGCGCCGGGTTGGCGCAATACGGTCGATTACCGGATGAATTTCGAAACGGAATTTTTCGCGACGGTCGAATCGCCCGAGGGAATTCACCTGCTGATCAACGATTATTCCGAATTCAGGATGATCACGTTTGCCGCAAATGGCGAGGTGGCAGGCAATGAACGCGTCTACAATGACCTGCTTTCCCACCAGGTGTATCTGGCCCAGATTGATTATCACGATGGCGATTTGGTTTTGACCTGGCTGGAATACACGGAGGGAGTTTTAAACCTGTACTTCACGCGCCGTCCGTTAAGCGGGAGTTTTGCCGAGCCCCGGATGATCGCCGCCGATGTCAATGGGCAGAGGTTCGCCGTCGGTGATGACGACTTGGTGCGCATCGCGTACCGGAAAGATGAAACGTTGTATCTGGCCACCGAGGGCGATCCGTTTACTACCGAGGTTGTCGACGACGGGCATCAGCTCAACGGGGCGGTGATTCTGCGCTTGGTCGACGGGCAACAGCACATTTTCTTCGACGCGAATTCCGGCGTGATTCACGCCTGGCGCGCCGGAGGCAGTTGGTCGTTCGAAACGGTTTGCTCGTCGACCTGTTCGCTGCGCGACGCCGTGGTGCTCGCCGACGGGACCTTGTATGTTGCCGTGATGGATGAGTCGGCCGATGAACTCTTGCTCTATGTGTCTTCCTCCGACACGTGGCAGCAGGAACTGTTGGCCGCGGAACCGCTGAACGAAAGCGCCGCGCTGTGGACCGACGGCCAGGACGTCATCGTTTGCTGCACGCCGGACTATTATGTGGAATGCTTGTCCAGTGCGCCGTTGGTTGCGCCCGCTTCGGCGAGCAAACTTCCCATTATCAGAAAGAAAAGTGCGCCACGAGCCTATTCGTCGATTTTTTGATCGACGGTGAGTGATCGAAAAAAGATCGATATTGATTATTTTTGCTTGAATTTCTAGGAAAAGTATGGTCGTTTTAGTTTCATTCTCGTGAGCAGGTCACGCGGGAATTCCACAAAAGGTTATTGGGGGCAATAAGGGAGGGGTCCTATGCGACGTGGGAGTGTACTGTTAGCCTTGGCGTTGGCGCTATTGTTGCCGTTGCTGCTCACCTGCGGCACCGAGAAAGACGCCGATCTCGTTAGTGAACAAACCACTGCGGAATCCGGCGATCGGCCTGCCGATTTCTTCAAAGCCTGGGAAGAGAATGACGCCGATGACGATGACGGCGGCCACAAAAGCGGTGACAGCGAAACGCCGCCGTTGAAAGACGATCCGTCGGACGTCTCCACCGGTGTCGATTGGATTTTCACCGATCCTTCCAGTTCGTCTCAGTTCGGTTTGGCGTTGGATATGGGCGGCGATGTCAACGGCGACGGTTACAAAGACCTGTTGGTCGGTGCGCCCACGTATACGCACGGCCAAACCAGGGAAGGCCGCGCCGACATGTTTTACGGCTCGGCTTCCGGCTTGAGTACGAGCGCCGATTGGAGTATCGAAGGCAATATTGAATATCATAAGTATGGATATCAGGCAGCCATCGTCGGCGATATCAACGGCGACACCTATGACGATGTGGCGGTGGCGGCGACGCACTACACCTCGAGTTATGAGGAAGAGGGGCGGGTGTTTCTCTATGACGGCGGATCGGCCGGATTGTCCACGACCTACAGTTGGTCTCGCTTGGGCTGCACGACCGAGGCTCGCTACGGCGACTTGGGCTATGTCGGCGACTTGAACGGCGACGGTTATGACGACCTGGCCGTCGGCGCGCCGTACTATACCGAATTGCAGACCAACGAAGGCAAAGTTGATGTCTATTACGGCGGCAGCGCCGGCCCCGCTTCGTTGCCGGATTGGTCCGAACAAAGCAATCAAAATAACGCTAAATTCGGACATCGGGTGATCGGCGGGGATTTCAATGCCGACGGCTACAATGATCTGGTCGTGTCGGCGAATTATTATTCCGTGTCGGGCGGCTCGAGCCGGGGGAAAGTGTTTGTCTATTACGGTTCTTCGTCCGGGATCTCATCGCCGGCAAGCTGGACGTATTTACCTCCGGACGGAACCTGTCTGTATTTCGGCAACAGCCTGGGCGTCGCCGATGTCAACGGTGACGGTTATGACGACCTGGTGGTCGGACAGGAATTTTCGGACGTCGGCCCGGGCGACGGTGAAGCGCACGTGTTTCACGGATCGGCGGCGGGTTTGTCGGCCACGCCGGACTGGACGGTAATCGGCGAACAGGATACGTCGAGGTTCGGTCAGGCGGTGGCCGGCACGGGCGACGTCAACGACGACGGCTACGACGATGTGCTTATCGGCGCTTCCTGGTATGAAAACGGAGAAGATTATGAAGGCGCGGCGTTTCTGTACCTCGGCTCGGCGACCGGCCTGATGGACGAACCGATCTGGCATTATGAATCCGACGAGAACGATGGCTTGTTGGCTTACATGTTGGGTCGCGGCGGCGACGTCAACGACGACGGTTATGACGATATGGTGGTCGGCGGCCATGCTCTGGGCCTGGGCGGCAAGGTGCTTGTTTTTCACGGCGGCACGACCGAATGCGTCATCGGCGGCACGACCTATCTGCAGGGAACGGTTCATCCGACCGACGTGTGCTACTGGTGCGATCCCTCGCAATCGACCACCGACTGGAGCCCTTACAACGGCAACGCCTGCGACGACGGCATCGATTGCACCGAAGACGCGTGCGACGGCGGGGTGTGCGTCGGCACGCCCGATCACGACAGTTGCGACGACGGCGTGGATTGCACCGATGACGTGTGCAGCGCGACGACCGGCTGCGCCAACACGCCCGACGACACCTATTGCGACGACGGCGTCGATTGTACTTCGGATTCCTGCGATGCCGTGCAGGATTGCCAAAACACACCGGATAATTCGCAGTGCAACGACGGCGTGGATTGCACCAACGATGTTTGCGACCTGACCCAAGGTTGTCAGTCCACGCCCGACAATGCGCAGTGCAGCGACGGCGTGGATTGCACCGACGATGTCTGCGATGCGACCAACGGTTGCGAATTCACGGCAAACAACGCCAATTGCCACGACGGTGTAAACTGTACGGTCGACACCTGCGATGCAACCAATGACTGTCAGTACACGCCGAACGATACGCTGTGCAACGACGGCGTCGATTGCACGACCGACAGTTGCGATGCGACCAACGATTGCCAATACACGCCGCACGACGATCTGTGCAACGACGGCATCGCCTGCACGTTGGACACCTGCGACGCGACGAACGATTGTCAGTTCGCGCCCGACAACTCGCTATGCAACGACCTGGTCGATTGCACCGACGACACCTGCAACGCGAGCACGGGATGCGAATTTACGGCGAACAACGCCAACTGCAACGACGGCGTCGATTGCACGTTGGATACCTGCCATGAGACGTTCGATTGCCTGTATACCGCCCGCCACGATCTGTGCAGCGACGGCGTGGACTGTACCGACGACGTCTGCGACTTGACCAACGGGTGTGAGTTTGCGGCGAACAACGCCAACTGCAATGACGGCGTGGACTGCACGGTGGATACCTGCGACGCGACGAACGACTGCCAGTTCGCCCCCGACAACTCCCTGTGCAGCGACGG
Organism: bacterium; assembly: GCA_036725605.1. GTDB lineage: Bacteria > Lernaellota > Lernaellaia > Lernaellales > Lernaellaceae > CALBTQ01. The sequence goes on along the minus strand of DAIMDW010000029.1, from coordinate 18,049 downwards.
CGTGGACTGTACCGACGATACGTGCAATGCGAGCACGGGTTGCGAATTCACGGCGAACAACGCCAACTGCAACGACGGCGTTGCCTGCACGGTGGACACCTGCGATGCGACGAACGATTGCCAGTTCGCGCCCAACAATTCCCTGTGCGAAGACGGTATCGCCTGCACGGTGGATACCTGCGACGCGACAAACGATTGCCAATTCGCCCCCGACAATTCCCTGTGCGAAGACGGCGTGGACTGTACCGACGATACGTGCAATGCGAGCACGGGTTGCGAATTCACGGCGAACAATGCCAACTGCAACGACGGCGTGGACTGCACGGTGGACACCTGCGATGCGACGAACGATTGCCAATTCGCCCCCGACAACTCCCTGTGCAATGACGGCGTTGACTGCACGGTGGATACCTGCGATGCGACAAACGATTGCCAATTCGCCCCCGACAATTCCCTGTGCGAAGACGGCGTCGATTGCACCGTCGACGTCTGCAATGCGACGAACGATTGCCAATTCCTGCCCAACAATCTGCTATGCGACGACGGCGTCGACTGCACGACCGACACCTGCGACACGACGAACGACTGCCGGTTCACGCCGAATGATTCCTACTGCGACAACGGCTTGTATTGCGACGGTGAGGAAACTTGCGATTCGACAAACGACTGTCAGCCGGGCACACAAGTCGTTTGCGAAGACGATCTGTTGTTCTGCACCGGCGACGAATACTGTGACGAGGAAAACGACCAATGCGACTCCACCGGGGATCCGTGCAACGTGCTGTTGGAGGAATGCAACGAAGAGAACGATACCTGCGATCCGCTCGGTGATGACGATACGGTCGATGATGATACGATCGATGATGATACGACGGACGATGACACAACCGACGATGATACGACGGACGATGATACGACGGACGATGACACAACCGACGATGACACAACCGACGATGATACGACGGACGATGATACGACGGACGATGACA
>DAIMDW010000029.1:0-16960 GCA_036725605.1 bacterium | reverse complement strand
CAACCGACGATGACACGACGGATGATGATACGACGGACGATGACACGACGGATGATGATACCGTCGATGACGACGCCATCGATGACGATACGCAGGACGACGACACCGAAGATGATGACACGGGCGATGATGATGAAACCGATGACGATCACGTGGCGCCGCCCGATGATGACGACGATATGGATGGAGACCGGGAAGACGGCGGCAGCAACGGCGGTTGCGGTAGCTGATTAACTTCCAATAAAAAAAGGGCGTGCTCAAGCGGCACGCCCTTCGTCTTTAATCGTCAGTGGTCAGCATCCGCACCCATCATCATCATCGTCGTCGGAGTCGGCCGCGTTATCATCATCGGCCACGTCATCGTCGATGGCGTCGTCATCCGCCGTGTCGTCATCGGGCGTATCGTCGTCATCGGGCGTCGTATCGTCGTCGTCCGTATCGTCGTCGACAATGTCATCGTCGGTGATGTCGTCATCGACCACGTCATCGTCAACCACGTCATCGTCGGTGGTGTCGTCGTCGGCGAGGCCGTTCACGCGGATGTACCAGAACTTGAAATTATCGTCCTCGCCGCCGGGGCCGCTGACTTCCAATGTGACGGAGAATTTCCCCTCGTTTTCATAGGTGTGCAGCGGGTTGGCCTCGGTGCTGGTCTGGCCGTCGCCGAAGCGCCACAGGTAGCTGTCGATGATCCCTTCGGTCTGCGCGGTGAACTGCACGTCCAACGGTGCACCGCCGGTGCGGGGCGTGCCGGAGAAATCGGCGACCGGCGGTTGTTCGGCCACGGTGATGTAATTGGTTTTGGTCAGTGATTTTTCGCCCAACGGACCGTCGATCGTCAGCGTCACCGTGTAGCTGCCCAGTGCGGTGTAGGTGTGCGACGGATTCTGCAGGGTCGAGGTTGCGCCGTCGCCGAAGTCCCAATCCCAGGAGGTCGGGCTGCCCGACGAATGGTCGGCGAAGTCCACTTCCATCGGCCGATAGCCGCTGGTCGGGCTGGCGCTGAAGGCTGCCATGTAAACGGCGGTGCCCACCGCATCCAGATCGAAGCCGTCGTTCGTGGCTTTTTTGCCGCTGTCGGCGACCATCACGTAACGCGCGTTCGGCAGGCTGACGGGCAGATCGAAAGCCGTCGTGCCCGAGCCGGCGCCGATCTGCACCCAGGGTCCGAAGACGCTGTCGGCGCTGCCGTACAAAGTGAACGCCTCGTCGCCGTCGTCGCCGCTCTCGTAAACCATGATCTCGCCGCTGTAGCCTTCTTCGCCCATGTCCAGCACGACGTAGCCGCCGTCGCCCAGGCCGACGAAATCGCCGTCGACCGGTCCGAGCACGTTGTAGGGCGGGTAGGTCGAAGACGTGGCGTTGTCCATCACGCTGCTCACCCAGCGGAACGCGAAGTTGACGGATTCGGCTGCGGCGGTCAGGGCGATGTTCAGTTGCGTCGCCGCGTCGTTGGCGATCGTCACCTGGCCGGTGGCGTCCTCGTAGCCGTCGGCAAACACGCGATAGTTGTAGGTGCCCGCGCGCAGGTATTTATGGAAGTCGCCGACTTCGGCGTCGGAGAAGGTAAACCACTTGCCTTCGATGACGATGTTCGCGGCGATCGGATCGCTCGTGGACGCGTCGGTCACCATGCCGTGCAAACCGTTGTCGAGTTCCTCGACCAGCCAGGTGAAGGACGGAATGTGATCTTCCCAGATTTGCACCGATTTCGAGTACGGACACTGCTTGGTCATGTTCAATTCGAAGGTGATGCCCATCGCGCCGTGCGCGCCATAGAGCTCGTCGCCGGTGACGCCCGGCGCCTGGTAGAGCACGTCCCACACCGAGCCCTGGGTGTCCATCTCCGGATCGAGGCAGCGCGGATAGATGTATTCGCTGCCCAGGTGATCGAACTCGACGTCGTTGTAGGCGTCGGCGCCCTTGTAGCCCCACGGATACAGGAACAACACCGCGCCGCCGTGACCGGAAATGCCGACCGTCAGCGGCTGGCTGCGCTGCCAGACCGAGGCGATGGCCTGCGATTCGGGTTCGCTGTAAGGCGCGCTGCCCGGGTTGTAATACGGGTTGGAATTCCACATGAAGCCGAAGTTGCGGTTCAGGTCCACGCCGTTGTCGTTGTAGCGGCTCGGGTACGAACCCGCGTTGCCGTCGGGGTTGCTCAATGGGACGAAGAAAAATTCGTTGTTGTCGACCATCTCGGTGATCGTCGCATCGATGCCGTAGTTGGTGACCAGCCATTCGATCGCCTTGAGCGCCCAGATGTAGCCGGCCAATTCGTCGCCGTGGATCGTTCCTTCGAAGAAGATGCCCGGCTCGGCTTCGTTGGTTGCCGCGTTGTCGGAGACCTTCACCAGGTATATCTCGCGCTCGAGCACGCTTTCGCCGACCACCTCGACCGTCATCAGGTTCGGATAGGCGGCGGCGAGGTCGTTAAGGAAGACGCCCATTTCCGCGTGGGTGAGATAATGATCCAGGTCCACGTCGCTCGGCGTCGGCTTGGCAACCAATTTTTCGGCGGCCTTGCGTCGCTCTTTAACCCAGGCGTCCAGGTCGTCGATGACCACTTCCACCTCGAAGCCGGAACGCTTCAACTCCTGCAGCGTAGCGGGCGAGCAGACGATCTGCGACCACTCGGCGCGACCGGATTCCTCGAAGCCGACCGGGAAGGATTCGAGCGCCAGGAACGAATCCAGCGTCGGCGTATACACCTGCGCCACACTGCGCTGCGCGGCCCAGGAAGGCGCGGCCAGCATAAGAACCATGACCAGCAACAAAGTGAATTTCTTCATTTCAGTCATCCGTTATAGGGTTGGAAAGCCTTAGCAGCCGCAGCCGTCATCGTTGTCATCGTCATCGTCGTCATCATCTGCCGGCGAGGCGTCATCGTCCGTTGAATCGTCGTCATCATCGGTCGTATCGTCGTCAACGGCGTCGTCGTCGACGGTGTCGTCATCGGTCGTATCGTCGTCGACGGTGTCGTCATCGACGGTATCGTCGTCGGTCGTATCGTCATCGACCGTATCGTCGTCGACGGGGTTGGTCAGGTCGTCGTCGCCGTAAGGACCGCCGCCGGGCAGGAAGCCGTAATAGACGCCCATCCAGTAGGCGATCAGGTAGTCGGCGCCGTGCGCGACGTGCGCCAGGTTGTCGCCGATTTGCGAGCACTCGACGTGATAGGGCGTGCGTTCCCACATCACCGAGCTCCAGCAACGATCCCAGATTTCATGCGCGTCTATCGTGCGCAGGCTGAAGTTGAGACCGAACAACTCTTCGAGCCAGGGGAAGGTCTCCTGCAGATTGACCAGGAGTTGCGAGAAGGGATCGATCTCCATGGTCGTGCAGGTCATCTGCCGCTGATAATTGGGCGCTTCATTAAACTCGATCAGGCTTTGATAGGCGTCGGCTTCGATGGCGGCGAGTTCATCCTCGTCACAGGTGCCCAGGCGCAGGCAGCCCTGATAATAAACGCCGTCGAAGAACGGGTTATGGCCGTCGTCGGACCACTGGCGCACGTTGAAGTTCCAGACCTGCCACAGGTATTCGAAGCGCGGGCGGTCGGGCCAATAGCGCCACATGGGTTGCGTGTTCGAGTAGTTGTTGATGAACGCGTAATAGTCCGAGTACAGGTTGAAAAACGCGATGGATGACAGCCAGATGAAAATGCGGTTCTGCTCGAATTCCTCGTCCATGATCGCTTCGATTTCCGCATCGCCGGTCGCGTGTAGCGTCTGGGCCAGGAACGATAGACGCAGGTCGGGCGAAATCTCCGCGGCTTTGTACACGCCGCCCCACGGATCGATGATCGTCCAGTTGTTGTTGTGCAGCGTGTGGATGATCTCGAGCATGTCGGTGCGGATCTGCGTTTTTAACGTTTCGTCCGTCAGAATATCGTGCGCCCAGGCCATTGCCCAGAACCAGGTGATGTACTTGTCGCGCACGTTGTTGCCCAGCCAGAAGTAACCTTCGAATTCGCCGGTGCCCTCGTAGAAATTGTCGCTGCCCAGGGATTCGACGTTCCACGGCGCTTCGTTGGGCGCGGCATAGCGGGCCAGATAGCCCGGGTCGTTGGTGATGTGCTTGAGCAACAGCATGTACTCGGCGATGCGCACGACTTCGTCATAGGCTTCCTGCTCGCCGGTGATCTGATAGCGCATGGCCTGGCTGACCAGGTAGGTGCCGGTCCAGTCGCCGCTGTCGCCGCTGCCCCAGGTGCGCAGCAGTTCGGTGCGATTGTCGTCGGTGAACAGCACGTCGGAAACGCCGCCCAAGCCGGTCGAATGCCATTGCATCAACCAGTCGGTGTAATCCTGCGCTTTCTGATGCAACGTGGGATCGAAGGTCTGCGCCCCGGCCGTCCCGGCGAGGCCAAGAACCACAAGCAAAATCATCAAGCGAACCATGATCTTCATAAGGCTTCCTTTGTCCGGTCGAGTCGTTCAACATTCAGTGCCGCTTCGCCCGGCGATTGTGGGGTATTTTGCGGTACGGGTCAATACGAAAGGCCGCCCCGGGGGACGGCCTTTTCCTGATGGTCGGATGAGGTTATTACTTCTTCGCCGGGCCCATTTCTCCCGCGTCGCTGGAGGTGGCCGGCGTGCAGGACAGCACCGGTTTGCCGATCGTCGCCAGATAAGTCAGATAACCGCCGCTGACGTTGTAGGAGGTGAAGCCTTTCTGGTCCAGGATCCGGCAGGCGACGTAGCCGCGCAGGCCGACTTTGCAGTAGACGTTGATCGGTTCGTCCCGGGGTAGTTCGTCGAGGCGGTTGCGCAGTTCGGGCAACGGAATGTGCACCGCGCCGGGCATCATCCCCGTTTCGGCGACTTCGTCGTCATTGCGCACGTCCAGCACGAACTTGCCGTGGTTCGGTTCGGCGAACTCGCGCGCCTGGACCATCTTCACGTCGCCGCGGATGATGTTGCCGGCGATGAAGCCGGCGTAGTTGATCGGGTCCTTGGCCGAGCCGTAGGGCGGCGCGTAGGACAATTCCAGTTCCTCCAGATCGAACACGGTCAGGCCGGCGCGAATGGCCACGGCCATGATGTCGATGCGCTTGTCCACGCCGTCCACGCCCACCGCCTGCGCGCCGAAAATACGACCATCGTCGGGGTCGAACAACAGCTTGAAGTGAATCGGGCAGGCGTCGGGGTAATAGCCCGCGTGCGACATCGGATGCAGGTGCACCGCTTCGTATTTCCGGCCGAGCTTTTTCATGGTCTTTTCGTTGACGCCGGTCATGCCGATGGTCAGGTCGAACACCTTGCAGATCGCCGTGGCCTGCGTTTTCTTGTATTCGCTGGGCCGGCCGAAAATGTTGTCGGCGGCGATGCGTCCCTGGCGGTTGGCCGGACCGGCCAGCGGAATCAACGCCCGGCGACCGGTGACGAACTCGGTCACTTCGACCGCGTCGCCGACCGCGTAAATATCCGGATCGCTGGTGCGCATGTGCGCGTCGACTTCGATGCCGCCCAACTGGCCGATGGACAATCCGGCCTCGCGGGCCAGTTTTACTTCCGGTTTGACGCCGATGGCGAGGATGACCATCTCGGCCGGCAGATGCTCGCCGCTGGACAGTTCCACGTCGAGCGCGCCGTCGACGGCGGCGAACGCTTTCACCGTTTTGCCCAGTTCAAGGGCGATGCCCTTGTCGCGCATGTGCTTGTGCACGACGGCGGCCAGTTCGGGGCAGCAAGGACCCATCACCTGGTCCATCATTTCCACCAGCGTGACCCACACGCCGCGCTCGCGCAGCGCCTCGCACATCTCCAGGCCGATGTACCCGCCACCGACGATCACCGCGCGTTGCGGTTTGTTGTGGTCGACGATGTTTTTGATTGCGTCCATGTCCGTGACGTTGCGCAACGTGTACAGGCCCGGCAGGTCGATGCCCGGCAGGGGCGGGCGTACCGGTTCGGCGCCGGGGCTGAGCACCAGGGCGTCGTACGGATAATTCGCCGTTTCGCCGGTGAGCAGATTTTTCGCCGTCACGCGCTTGTTGGCGCGATCGATCGCGGTCGCCTCATGCTGAATCTTGACGTCGACGTTGAAACGGCCGGTGAAGGATTCGGGCGTCATCACCAGCAGCGATTCGCGCTCGGGGATGGTTTCACCGATGTGATAGGGCAGGCCGCAATTGGCGAAGGAAATGTGTTGGCCGCGTTCGAACATGACGATGTCGGCCTCTTCCGACAACCGCCGGGCGCGGGCCGCCGCTGAGGCTCCGCCGGCGACGCCGCCGACAACCACGATGTTTTTCTTTTGAGACATGCTGTTTCTCCATTTTCTTTTGCGAGGTTCAACTGGGCGAATCCGTCGGATCGTCCGTAAAGCATCTATAAGAATAGCTACATCAATACATCATCAGGCCGAATTTGAAAAGGGAGTAATGAAAGATAATAAGTCCGCCGGCGTTTATTGATCGCGTGCGCAACGAAAACCGGCGGTGCGGTTGCGCTCGGTCGGCGACGAATAATTGCGGAACGAGGCGCGCAGGTAAAATGGCGCGTTGTTGAAGGCGCCGCCGCGCAGCACGCGACTGAGGCCCGTGGCGGGGCCGGTCGGGTCGACGGTGGGGCCTTCCTGATAATACAGTTCGCCGTACCAGTCGCTTACCCACTCCCACACGTTGCCGGACATGTCGTACAAAGCGAAATCGTTTTTGTCCATTTCGCCGACCGGGTGCGTTTCGCGATCGGCGTTGTCGTCGTACCAGGCGATCGTCCGCAGGCAGCCCGGGCCGTCGCCGCAGATGAATCGTGTGGCGCTGCCGGCGCGCGCGGCGTACTCCCATTCGGCCTCGGTGGGCAAACGGCCGCCGACGGTCTCGCAAAACGCCTGTGCCTGCGCATAATCGACCGACTCGACCGGGCAATCGTCGCACCCGGCGAAGAAGCTCGGATTTTCGTCGGTCACCGCGGCGTATTGCGCCTGGGTGATCGGCGTGGCGGTGAGGCTGAAGGCGCCGACGGTCACCGTGCGGGCGGGGAATTCGTCGGGCTGGCAGGAGGCGTCCATGTCGGCGCAGCCCATGGCGAACGAGTCGCCGGGCAGATCGATCCAGGTCAATTCATCCGCATCGTCGTCATCGTCGTCCGTGTCGTCGTTGTCGTCGTCAGTGATTGAGTCGTCGTTGTCGTTAGCCTGCCCTGAGCTAGTCGAAGGGTCGTCGTCGCCGGAACAGCCGGTGATGAACGCGGCGCACAGCAGCGCGAAACAAAACGACAAGAGCAACAAGCGACAGAAACGATGCATCGATTTATCTCCGACAAAGAAACGCACCGATCCTAAGGATCGATGCGCCAAACGTCAAACTCGTAAAAATCAGTCGTTCACGTAAATCGGATTGGCGTAAATCAGCGGATATTCGTGAATGAACCAATCGGCGTTGTTGCCCAACACCGGCTCCAGATGGCCGGGCACGATGGACACTTCCACGCGATAGGCGCCGGCCTGGGTGACCGTGTAGGTCAGATCCTGGTCGGTTTCCTCGGCGACGACCGTGCCGCCTTCGGCCCCGGCGCGAATCAGCCGGATGGTCATTTCCGGCGTGTCCCAGGTCGGGTCGATCCGATACAGCTCGGGCAGCGTGACATGGATGATCGGCGAGGCGGTCAAGGCGACTTCATCGCCCATTTCATAGACGGCCTTGCCGGTTTCGGCGTAGAAGTCGAAGCCGATCGGCTCGCCGAAGACCTGGAACGCGCCGTACATGCGCCCGCCGGCAATCGCTTCCTCGATGTCGGGCAGGTCGTAATCATCGACCAGAATGTAATTGGCGAACCAACGCATCATCCGCCGATAGCTGTCGGCGCGGTCGCCGTCCCACAGCGGGAAGGGCAACGAGTTGCGATGCGCGTCGGTGGCGATCAAGCCGACCATCCGGCGATCGGCCAGCAGGCGATCCCAGTTTTCCAGGGACGGCGTGTTTTCCGCCAGGAAGGTCAGCAGAATCAGATCCGAATGACCGGATTCGCTCGCGGGCAGCAGGAAGTTGAGCAACGGCCACACGAAACCCAGGTAAGGCAGACCCAGGTAGTCGCGGCGGATGCTGGGGTCGATGTTCGCGTGCAGGTTGTACACCTCGATGCCCTCGATCGGCAGCGCCGCCAGTTCCTCGTAGGTCCACTGTTCGGCGTGGTTGACGAATACCGTCGCGCCCAGCGCACGCATGCCCTGTACGGCGGCCTCGTCTTTGGCGCCCAACAATGCCATCCGCTCCTGGGGCGTGCCGTCGGGCATGCGATCGAGCGAAATGGGCATCAGATCGTTTTCGTTGCCGGCGGTCAGGAATACCGTGTTGCCGTCTTCACAGGTGATGATATTGGCGATCGGCTCCTCTTCTTCGTTGAGAATCAGCTCGTCGCCTTCGTCTTCCATGTACAGCAGCACGTCGGGAAATTCGTAGTACGAGAACGGATCGTCGTGGTCGGTAAGCATGATGTATTGCTGATTGGTGCTGCACATCGCCGTGCGCAACTGGGTCAGACAACGCTCGTTGGGTTCGCCGTTGATGAACGGGCGGCTGTCGCAGGCGTCGTGCGAATACACCGAGTGCAGGTGGATGATGCCGCGCAGGACTTGCTGATTGCGGATCATGGGATGTTCGCCGATGGGCACGACGTCGCTGGGCTTCCAGTATTCGCCGGGTTCGGTGTCGTCGTCGCCGGTATCGTCGTCGATGGTGTCGTCGTCGATGGTGTCGTCGTCGCCGGTGTCGTCGTCGCCGGTATCGTCGTCGATAGTGTCGTCGTCGTCGGTGTCGTCGTCGACAGCATCATCGTCGAGCGCATCGTCGTCGGCGGCATCGTCGTTATTGTCGTCATCGTCATCGCCGCAGGAAACGACGGCGATCGACAAGGTCAGCAACAGCACCACCCAAAGGAAAGGAAAAGACCGCATCGCATTATCCTCCCGACCAAATTGTCGGAAAGAAAATAATACGATTCGCCGACAAAGACCAGCGGGCCGGATTAAATGGGTGCAATACGATCGTCGTTGTTGCGCTGATGAATTCCGCGATCACGCGGTGATGATTTGCTTCGCCCGATCCACCTGGTTGGGGTACAGATCGGCCGGTACGTGCTCACGACCCAAGCGGGAAAAAATCATGTACCGCGCGCAACCGCTTTTGTCGCCCAAACAGTAGCGTTTCTTGTACATGTCGCTGATGCCGGGTTTGGTCGCCATGCGGTCGTTGAAAAAGGGGCACTTGGCCAGACATTCACAATCAGCCATTTTTTCATCCTTTCCGATTATTTTTCACCACGTAACCAATCATCTGATCGTAAAATGGAACATGAACCTTGATTCATTTTTACTCATTAATTTATAAAAAGATTGGTGATAATTTTTTCACTGAAAAATTAGAAGATACAGAAATATGAAGATTATATTTCGGCAGGAACAGGCCCTCCACCGCCCGCGTTGGGAATGGAATTTCGGTAAACGCAATCCCTATCCGGAAAAGGCGAGCCGGGTCAACACGATCCTGCAGCATTTGAAGAAGCGCGGTTTCGGCGACGACATCGTCCAGGCGCGCAGCTATCCGACGACCTTGCTCAATCGCGTGCATGATCCGCGGTTGGTCAGGCACATCAAGTCGTGCCGGGATCTGCCCGAGGGGCAACGCGTCTATGCGCACATTTTTCCGTATCGTTCTTACCAGGTGCATCCGCGCACGGACCTGAAGCGGGCGGGATACTATTGTTTCGACGTGGGCACCGACATCGACCGGTATACGTACGATGCGGCCAAGTCGGCGGTGGACGTGGCGCTGCACGGCGCGGAACTGATCGCCAAGGGCAAGGAAACGCACGTGTTCGCCGTATGCCGTCCGCCGGGGCACCACGCCGATCGGGCCATCTACGGCGGATACTGCTATTTCAACAACGCGGCGATCGCGGCGTTTCGCTTGTCGCAACACGGCCGGGTGGCGGTGCTCGATCTGGATTTTCACCACGGCAACGGCACGCAAAGTCTGTTTTACGAATCGCCGCATATTTTCGTCGCCTCGCTGCACGGCGATCCACATTTTTTCTATCCGTATTTTTGCGGCTTCCGCACCGAAAAGGGCGAGGGGCTGGGGCACGGCTGCAACCTCAATCAGCCGTTGCCGAAAGGAACCGACGATCGGGAATACCTGCGGGTGCTGGCCAAGACCTTGGCGACGATCAAAAAATTCGCGCCCAGCTCGCTGGTCGTTTCCATGGGATTCGACACGTTCGCCAACGATCCGGTCGGTGGTTTTGCGCTGACTTCGGAGTGCTACGGCGCCATCGGCAACCTTGTGCGCCGGGTCGGCGTCCCGGTGCTCGCTTGTCTGGAAGGCGGTTATGCGGTCAAGGAATTGGGCGTGAACGCCGCCAATTTTTTCACCGGCCTGGCGTGCGGCGATTAAGGTGTTCGGCCTTCGTAAAGTCTGTTACAGTACGCTGTTCAAGCTTGTATGACAGCCTGGAGGAAGGGACCGACCATGAAAGCCACCGTCCGTTTCGCACTCATTTTTCTCCTGCTTTTGGCGCTGGGATTCGTCGCGGTCGCGTGCGGCGACGACGATGACGATAACGACGATAATGACGCCGCCGATGACGACGAAACGAGCGACGATGACGACGACACCGGCGACGATGACGACGATACGGTCGACGACGATACGCTCGACGACGACACCGTCGACGATGACGACGATACGCCGGTTCCGCCGACGACGGCCGGCTTTGTCTACGTGCCCGCCGGCACGTTTGTCATGGGCAGCCCGGCCCCCGAAAACGGACATCGTCCCAACGAGGTGCAGCACGAGGTGACCATTACGCGCCCCTTCGAAATGATGGCCACCGAGGTCACCCAGGGGCGGTTCCGTGAATTGATGCGCTACAATCCGAGCCGCTGGCCGCTGTTGTTTTTCAGCAACGACGAATTGCCGGTCGAGACGATCAGTTGGTACGACGCGCTGGCGCTGGCCAATGAACTGAGCGCCGAGCTGGATTACGCGCCGTGCTACGATCTTTCCGACATCGTCTGCGCCGACGAATCCCCGGGCAACGACAACTCGTGGTGCAAGAACAACGGCGGCATTCTGTCGGCCGAAGTGGCGCTCAACGGCGTATCGTCGGTGTACGAATGCGAAGGATTCCGCCTGCCCACCGAGGCCGAGTGGGAATACGCCGCGCGCGCCGGCACGACCACCGCGACCTCCAACGGCGACGTGGTCGAAATCGCCTGCGAGAAGGAAGATCAGGCGCTCAAGGACCTTGCCTGGTACTGCGCCAACGCCAGCTCGACCACCCACGAAGTCGGCGAAAAGATGCCCAACGAGTGGGGGCTCAAGGATATGATCGGCAACGTTATGGAGTGGACCTGGGACTGGTACGCCAATGACCTGGGTACGGCGGCGGTCACCGATCCGATCGGCCCGGCAAGCGGTCATTTCAAGGTGGCGCGCGGCGCGGCTTATCGCTATTACGGCGCGGTGCGCAACCGCTCGGCCTATCGCGCGGCGCACGACCCGGGCTATCGCATTTACCTGGTCGGCGCGCGGTTGGTGCGCACCTACAGCGAACCGGAAAACGAGCCGCAATCCTTCGTGCCCGACAACTTCACGCCCGCGCCCGCACCGGCGAAGGCGCACCGCGATTATCCGGACGAACTGCCTTTCGAATTCACCCGGCCGGCGGCGGGCACGCCGTTGACGCCGACGGAAATCACCGAGTTCACCCGCAAGATCACCGGTCTGTGGAAGGACATCGATTACATGGGCTGGCTGCAGTGGACCGGCCACGGCATGCACTCGTCCACCGGGTATCAGCCCTATAAAATTTTCTGGCAGGACACGCGGGCGATCAAAACCGGCGACACGGTGGAGTTCGAGCATTACGGCGGCGCGGACAACGTGATGATCCGCACACCCAAGGTGCTGATGAACACGGCCGCGTTGTACCTGGCCGACGGCGACGAGCAGGCCAAGTACCTGACCATTCAATTCGCCAACGGCATCACCGCGCTGGTCGATGGCTTTTTGCGCACCGAGGACGACCCCGAACCCTACATCATGGGCCGGGGCATCTTCACCCACGAGCACAGCTACGTGGAGGATGGGCGGAACATTTCCATCGACTACAGCCCGATGCGCAACCGCGTGTATAGCTGGAACGCCCACACGATCCCCAACGAGGACAACCCGGTGTACGGCTCGATCTGGTTGCGCACCATGCGCAGCAAAGACGACGTGCCGCACATCTACCGCGCGGTGCCGATGCTCATGCGGCTGATCGAGGACGCGCCGGACGCCGACGTGCGCGAGGCCGCGGCCACGGCGCTCGACCGGCTGCAGGGCTTCGCCAAGGACGTCGTCGACAGCGGGTATTACATCCGCACCAAGGACGAGTGGGGCAACACGTTCATTCCCCTCAACGACGACGGCACGGTCAAAGACCTGTGCAGCTTCGTGCTCTACGACGTGCTCGCGCCCAACTCCGAGTGCAACGCGCAGCTCATTTCGGCGCTGGTCGGCTACGACGATCCGCTGCGCATCGACTGCGGCAACGGCATCGGCCGGCTGTATGAAACGATCTCCACGACCACCCACTACTTCAACTGGGCGATCATCCGCTATTTCCACGCGGCGGCGATCACCAATGCGCTGATGGCCGGACAGAACGACGTGGCGCTGGAGCTGATGAACGGTTTGGCCACGCGCGTGAACGAGATCATGCACGACGAGCAGGGGCCGCTGGAGCACGCCGAATGGTGGGCCGATGCGGCCGCGTACCTGGTCGCGGCGGCGTCCGGCGGCTTGCCGCTGACCGACGAGGAAGCGCAGAAGGTGGTGGAGATCTATTCCTTCTCCGTCGACCATTTCGCGCCGTGGGAGTACTGGGATCTGTGGGACGAATCGGTGCCCGACGGCACCTACGATTATCAGCCCTCGCGCGACGGCGCGACCGGCACGGCGGTGCGGCCTGAGGAACTGGCGTTCATTCTGGAGTACTGCTGGTCGCCGTTCCGCAATCCGGCGACGGCCGAGTTCGTCGACTGCGACATCGTGCTCGATCCCACGCAGTGGGGATATTGAACCGCGAACGATAACCGAACGGGAAGGAAGTGCTCCGCAGCGCCTCTTTCCCGTTTGTTTTGAACACCATTTTACGTCGCGGGATGTGTCCCACACCGCCTCATTTTCAATAATTTTTTCATTCGCCTCATGTTGTTTGTTATTATGGTATTGAATTAAATTATCTAACCGATTGATTTGTTAATCGAAAATGTGTATATTTCAATGTGTATGGGGTGGGGGACGCTATGCGCTCCGCTAATTGTGCCTTGCATGTAGGCTCGGATAGCTAAGTAGATAATATTACTACCATCTTCCCCTACCGCATTCTCTTGTAGAAGCGAAAGCGGAGAATTTCGGCTTTTTCCGAGGGCCGCAACTTGGGAAATTTGGCCGTATGTTGATGAATTAATTCATTTATTCAAATTTGCGGCCGGCGCGGGAGACGAGAAAAATGAAATCATTCGAACATCCGGGAGGGTTTCCTCGGCGACTGTCCATTTCGAACTTCGACGAGATGATTCTGGCCAATATTTCCGGCGACGAGCAGACCGGTACGGAAGTCGATCTCGATGAGTGCGTCGAAAACCTTTGGCTGGCCAATCCGGACCTACATCATCTACTGCGCTATAGCGATACGCTGGAGGAAGCGCGCGACAACCTGTATGCGCAACTTGGCGAAATCGAACGAGATCTGTTCGACGGGCGCAGCAATTTGCGGCCGATGGAGCAGGAAATCGTCCGTCACTGCCTGCTGGTGCTGCGCCAGATCATTTCGCCCGCGGCGGAAAAGCGGACCGGCGCCGGCGCTTTGGACATCCTCTACCGACTGGCCAACGAGGAAAAACCGGACGAGTTGTCCATCGCCTTCGTTATCGAGTTCATCCACTTGTTCAAGGGACTGGCCGGGCGCGCGCCGGTTTACTGCGATGATCTTGGGCGGCGTTTGCCCGATCCGGAGTTCATCCGCCTGCAGGGGCGCCAGGCGGCGCAGAAGCGCAACGAGGTGCTCGAAAGCGAGGCTGAGGACATCGAGCGTTATATGAACCGTTACCCGTCGGGCCTGGACGAGGAAATCATCCGCTGGCGGCAAATGAACAAGGCGCGGATTCTGCGCCATTTCCATGGTTCGGAAGACGATTGGCTCGATCATCGCTGGCACCTTAAACACGTGGTGAAAAATCCCGAGGTATTGTTCGAGATCATCCAGTTGCCCGACGAGCAGCGGGAGGCGCTGCGCCAGGCGTATCGCAACCGTCTGCCGATCGGCGTAACGCCTTATTACCTCAGTCTGATCGATCCCAACCCGGCGCTGGGTTTCGATCACGCGGTGCGCGCGCAGGTATTGCCGCCGCCCGAGTACGTCGAGATCATGAGCGCCAACCGGCGCAACCGCGAAACCTTCACCGATTTCATGCGCGAAAGCGACACCTCGCCGGTCGATCTGATCACCCGCCGCTATCCGAACATCTGCATCTTCAAGCCCTACAACACCTGTTCGCAGATTTGCGTCTATTGCCAGCGCAACTGGGAGATCGACGAATGCATGTCGCCCTACGCGATGGCCGCGAACGAGGACATGCAGGCGGCCATTGATTGGATCCGCGAGCAAAAGGGCATCGGCGAAGTGCTGGTGACCGGCGGCGATCCGGCGGTGCTCGACGACGAAACGCTGCGGGGGATTTTCGCCAGCCTCGCGGAAATCGATCACATCTACCGCATCCGCCTGGGCACGCGCACCCCGGTGGTTCTGCCGCAACGCTGGACCGACGCTCTGGTCGACATGCTGGCCAGCTTCCGCGAACCGGGCCGGCGGGAGATCGCCGTGGTGACGCACTTCGAGCATTCCTACGAAATCACTCCCGAGGCGCTGGCGGCGGTGCAGCGACTGCGTCGGCGCGGCATCGGCGTGTACAACCAGCAGGTGTTCACTATTGAAAATTCGCGCCGCTTCGAAACGGCCAAACTGCGGCTCGACCTGCGGCGCATCGGCGTGGACCCGTATTACACCTTCAACATGCAGGGCAAGCGCGAAACCAACCGTTACATGGTGCCCATCGCGCGCATCCTACAGGAGCGCAAGGAAGAAGCGCGGCTGTTGCCGGGACTGGACCGCACCGACGAACCGGTTTTCAACCTGCCGCGTCTGGGCAAGAATCACCTGCGCGCCATGCAGGATCATCGCTTGATAATGATTCGCCCCGACGGTCGCCGGGTGTACGAATTTCATCCGTGGGAAAAGTATCTGACGCCGATTCCGCCGTTCTATTACGACGACGTGCCGCTGTACGATTATCTGTGCGAACTGGCGCGTCGCGGCGAGAACGTCGAGGACTACCGCACGATCTGGTATTACTTCTGAGCTTTTCCTCAGAACTCCACGGCCGTCTGGAAGAACGCGGAAACCTGCCGGTTGTCTTCGTTGTCGCCGCCGCTCATCACTTCCAGTCCCAGGTGCAGTTGCGACCACGGATCGTACCCGGCGAAACCACCCATCTGGCGGAACGAGGTCACTTCGTAGTCCGGATCGTTGCCCTGCGTGCCCAGCCAATCCAGGCCCGAGATCGATTCGTACTTGGGACCGAACTGAACCGTGCCGCCCAGCAGCAGCGCGGCGGCTTCGACGTTCACGGCGGTGATGCCGGTTTCTTCGCCGGTGTAGTCCAGATAGTTTTTCTTATCGAAGGCGCCGGTGGCGGCCACTTCGCCGACCAAACCCATACCCGCGAAATCGCTGAAGACAAATTCCGCGTTCAGGTAGCCGCCGTAGAGGGGAACGTCGCTCTCGTAGTTGCCGACCAGGCGGTTGCCCATCTCCAGGCTGGTTTCGGTGGCGTCGCTGAGAAAATAACCGCCCAGCGCCAACGAGTGCGTATCCTGGAAGGCCAGGGGATAAACGTCCAACCGCGCCGCGTAACCGTCGATGGCGTCGTCGGCCGGTTCACCGTCTTCGTCGACGTTGTCGTAATCGCCGTTGAACGCCCAGGCGGACACGCCGAAATATTCCATCGCGTAGCCCAGGCCCATCGTTGTTTTCCAGGTTTCGGTCAGCTCGAGCACGAGCGGATCGGAAACGGCGAAGGTGCCATAAAAACCGACCGGCAGGTATTTTTTGCCGGCTTCGAACATGAAGCCCTTGTAGGAAAGGGAGATCGTCGCTTCATCCAGGTAGGTGTCCATGTAATCGTCGGCGAATCCCTCTTCGAAATAGAAAAAGATATTGCCGGAGAGGTATTCGTTGAGCACGGCCTCCGCGCCCAGGCCGGCGCCGTAGAGGTAGATATCGCTGACGTGTACGTCGTCCAGCCCGTCGGTTTCAAAGGAAGTGGTGCGATAGCCCGCGCGCGCGTCGACGATGCCGAACAAGGAAATCATTTCGAACCAGTTGGTTTCCTCAGCCAAGGCCGAGCCCGCAAACAACAATAAACAAAGAACGATTAGAGCAAAACGTTTCATAGCTTTGTTCCTTTTGGTCAATGGTTAAACAATTGCGGTTATCGTAGGCGTGACGATGTCGCTTGTCAAAAATTTTTTTGACATCGTAACTACCGGTAGCGAATCACCCGAACGTGCACCAGCGCGGGCACGAGGTACAGGTCGGCCGCCAGCGCGACGATCAGCGTGACGGGCAGCAGTGTGCCGAGCATGAACAGGCTCAGGTACTCCGACAGCGCAAAGGGCAAAAATCCCAGCACGAGGATCACCGAGGTCATCATGATGCCGCGCCCGGAGAAATAAAACGTTTCGCGCACGGCCGCGGCGGTCGTTTCCTGCCGCTGTCCTTCGATACGCAGGCGCATCAGGAAGTGAATCGTATCGTCCACGCCGATGCCGATGGCGATCATGCAAATGGCCATCAGGTCCGAATCGACGCGATGCATGAACAAGCCCATGTACCCCAGCAGCACG
>DAIMDW010000028.1:0-82838 GCA_036725605.1 bacterium | reverse complement strand
ACACCGGCGACGACGACACCGGCGACGACGACACCGGCGACGACGACACCGGCGATGACGACACCGGCGACGACGACACCGGCGACGACGACACCGGCGACGACGATACCGGCGATGACGACACCGGCGATGACGACACCGGCGACGACGACACCGGCGACGACGATACCGGCGATGACGATACCGGCGATGACGACACCGGCGATGACGATACCGGCGATGACGATACCGGCGACGACGATACCGGCGATGACGATACGACGGTGCTCGAACCGGAAATCGTCATCAACACGCCGGCGCACGGCTCGACGCTGTCGACCTATGACATCGTGATCGATGTTGATATCCTGTATTGCGATTTGGCGGACAACGTCACGGTGACGATGGACGGGCAGGACATCACCGATTACCTGACCGTGACCAACACCTTCATTTCCGGGACGATCACCGCTTCGATGGGCGGCACCTTCACGTTGCGGGTGGAAGCGACCAACGACAACGGCACCGGTTTCGCCGAGTCGACCTTCGCAGTGAACAAGCCGTGGGTCAAACTCTTCGAGCCGGAAGTCGGCGCTTATCTATTCAAACGCAATGTCGATGTCGACGCCGATTACGGCAACTGCAGCGCCTCGGAAATTACCGTGACGCTGGACGGCACGGACATTACAAGCACCTTGATCATCTTCAACGGCAACATCACCGGAACGATGGAGATGCTGTCGGAAGGCGTGCATACGATCGTCATTCATGCCGAAAAGAACGGCGACGTGGCGGAAGTTTCGGCGGAGTTCACCATTGAACTGGTGGATCCGCACTTCGATTTGACCCTCAGCGCGACGCAGATCGGCACCGGCGAGTACGTCGATGTGACGTATGTTTTCTACGACGAATCCGGCGAGGACATTACGGCCTCGGTCGATCCGTCGCTGGGCACCGATCCGACGACCGGTGTGGTTATCGATGTCAACCGCATCTTCTTCTACTTCCCCGGCTTCTTCGCCGTGCAGGTTTCGACGATCTACAACCTGCAGGTATACACCGCCGAAACGTATGTCCTGGTCGACCAGACGGAAATCTATTCGTTGGATGTCATCGTCTCCGATAACGACATCGACGCGGGCGATACGATCGCGGTGGACGCCGACATTGTGGACATCAACGGCAATCCGGTGATGGCCGACGTGATTTACACGGTCGATCCGCCGTTCGGCGTCACGTTCGACCTGCCGAGCGTCACGCTGACGTACGCGGGCACGATTACGATTCGCGGACAGGTGGCGGGAACCAACGTATACGACGAGGAAACGGTGGTCGTGCACCCGAACGATCCGGCGGAAATCGTGGTTTACTGCAGTCAACCGTCGGTCGCGCAGGGCGAAACGGTCACCTGCGAAGCGAACGTGGTGGATATTTACGGCAACACAACCGACGACGCCTGGGCGTTGGAGATCGTCCCCGACACCGGCTGGACGATGACCGGTCACGACATCACCTTCCAGACCGCCGGCGGCTACAGCATTACCGCGCGGGTGACCGCCTATCCGGCGATCTTCGACGTCACCTTCGTACAGGTGGTCGACGTGACGCCGCCGGATATCGTGTTTACCAATCCGCCGCGCGGCTACTACACGCATACCGGCACGGTGACGGTTTCGGGTTATGTGTACGATGTGGATCCGTACAACGCGACGTTGTACATCAACGATACGCCGATCTATTACAGCGTTCATTCGCCGACGAGCATTTCGTTCTCGCAGCAGTTTACGCTGACCAACGGCCTGAACATCTTCTCGGCGGTGGCCAACGACGGCGTCGGCAATATGTCCTACGGCGCCACGAGCGTGCTGTACGGAGAGGCGGAGTGGCCCAACGATGCGTGGATCACCAATGCGGCCGGCTTCCGCATCACCGACACCGGCTTGAATCAGGTCGAGGATGTGATCGACAGCTACCTCGCGACGATCGATTTCAAGTCGATCATCATGAGCTACAATCCGATCTTCGACGAACGCGCGGAAGTATGGGGCGTCACCGTCGCCAGCGCCCGCGCCGATGTGACCAACGTGACCCACACCACGCCCTGGGTCACGCTCGATTCCAATCCCAACGCCATCGACACGTATGCGGGCATCGGACAGATGCGGTTGGATTACCGCGTTCGCGGCTCGATTGTCGGCATCGGTTACTCGATCACCGGGTATACCGAGGTCACCAACGTGATCGCGAATGCGTTCTCGTACGTTTCGGTGACCAACGAGAACATTGTCGTGTCCATTGATTCGTTCAACGTGAACATCGGCAACTTCGAGTTCAACATCAACGGCTTCCCGGACATTCTGCTGGAACCGTTCGAATGGGCGGTGCGCGAACTGGTCGAATGGCTGGTGCCCGGCCTGATCAAACCGTACATCCAGAGCACGCTTGACGATCTGTTGGAAGACATTCCCTACAGCTTCGACATCCCGCTCAACGACATTACGTTCACCTTCGAAGCGCGGCCGTACTCCGCCGATTTCGACTCGGTCGGCGGCACGATCTGGTTGAAGGGCCGCACCTTGACCGACACGATCAATCCGAGCGTGCCGGCCTTCAGCGGCTCGATCAGAACCGACAACGTCGCGCCGATCTTCACCTCGAACGATTACGGCTTCGCCATTCTGGTCAGCGACAACATGATCAACCAGGTGCTTTACCAGGCCTTCCGCAGCGGCTTGATGCACGTGGATCTGGAAGAGGTGATCCCCGACGCGTGCGACGCGGTCTTCTACGCGATCTTCCCGGATATTTGCGACACCTACGGATCGATTCCGTTGACGATGAAGGTGCGTCCGCTGTTGCCGCCGGTGTTCATCCCCTACGTCGACAAAGCCGGCACCCTCAACGTGCAGGTGCAAATGGGCGATGCCTTCATCCACCTGTACAATGCGGATCCGCCGGAAGACTTGTTGCTGACCCTGTCGGCTTCGGTGATCGCGCCGGCGACGTTGACCCACGACTCGGGCGACAACACGTTCAACATCTCCTTCGATACGCCGGAAGTGGTGGTCGATACGATCAACAATCCGTTGTCTTTGAACGAAACGCTCTTCGAGCAACTGGCGCCGACGTTGGTCGAACTCTTCCTGCCGTTGCTCTCGAGCCTGATCGGCGATATCGCGCTGCCGGCGCTCGACGAAAACTGGATCCTGACGGTCAACGACATGACGAACATGGGGTATCACGACAACTTCATTGCCGTCACGGGCGGGATCGTCCCGGCGAAATCCGCCTATGCGGTAAAGCCGGCGCATGATTGATTGATAATGCGGGGGCGGTAACGGAATCGACCGTGCCGCCCCCGTTCTGTTCGCTTTCGCTTCCAGAAAAACAACCACGATTCAATCAGGACGCCCGCACCGGAAACGATGGCGATGGGTTGACGAATTTTTTCGCTGTCGTTTAATGCGATTTGTTTTCCGGCGCGACCTCCGGAAAGCGATCAGCCAAGAAAGGGAGCGTGAATGACCGGACGCATGTGCCTGGTCGCGAGTATTTTGTTGTTGGTGCTGGCTTGTTCGCCGTCCGTGTGGGCGCAGGCTCAGGAGCCGCTTGTCGCGGAACCGGCGGCCGAGGCGGACGAGGTGATTGCCCCGGAGCCGGAAGTGATTTTGCCCGCGCCGCCGCAGGCCGTGGTTGCGAGCGATACGTCGTCCGACGGGGGCGGGTCGATTACCGTCGTCATCACTCCGTCGATCGACGAGGACCGGACCGACGATCCCGTGGTCAGCTACGAAGTGTTGCGCGCCGCCTGCCGTCCGGAAGAATTCAAATCGGTCGGGCAAGCCTCGGCCTGGCGCCTGGACAAACATGACCCCAAAACGCGCCGCGCGCCATCGGTGTCGATCGTCGACTCCGACTGCAAGGACGACGTGGATTATTTTTATCAAGTCGTTTCCATCGCCAAGAGCGGCCGCCGCAGCGAACCGCTGCTGACCGAGGCCGTACAGTCCGTGCCGCAATGGTTTGCCTTCAACAAGCTGAACCTGTTCGTCATCGCGGCGATCATTTCGGTGGCGATCATCTTCTTCATCGAATCGATCAAACGCGGTAAAAAGCCGTTCGTGCGCAAGATCGCGGGCTTGGAAGCGGTCGACGAAGCCATCGGCCGCGCCACCGAAATGGGCCGGCCGATTTTGTACATCCCCGGCATTCAGGATATGAACGACGTGCAGACCGTCAGCTCGGTGATTATCCTGGGCCGCATCGCGCGGACCATCGCCGAATACGACACGAAGCTGATGGTGCCCACCAGCCGTAGTCTGGTGATGACCACCGCGCGCGAAACGGTCAAGGAGGCGTACCTGACCGCCGGACGCCCCGATGCCTATCACGACGACATGATCACCTATCTGACCGACGAGCAGTTCGGGTACGTGGCCGGCGTCAACGGCATCATGGTGCGCGAAAAGCCGGCGACCTGTTTTTACATCGGCGCGTTTTTCGCCGAGAGCCTGATTCTGGCCGAAACGGGCAATTACGTCGGCGCGATTCAGATCGCCGGCACGGCCATGCCCAGCCAGTTGCCGTTTTTCATCGCCGCCTGCGACTACACGTTGATCGGCGAGGAACTCTTCGCCGCCAGCGCCTATCTGTCGCAGGAACCCAAACAACTGGGCAGCCTCAAAGGGCAGGACGTGGGCAAGGCGATCGCGATGATGTTCATTCTGGCGGGCAGCCTGCTGGTGACCCTGGCCACGTTGATCGATACGCCGACGCTCTGGGCGATCGCCGATTGGGTGCGCGCTTTGCTTACGGTGGAGATGTAAGGAGGATGGTCTAGACGATGCTCAAACGCAGCATACCCATTTTCATTACCTTCCTGGTGGGGACGGTGCTGATTGTCAGCTTCTTCATTCCCCATAAGCCGTTCGGCGAACTGGGTGAGGATTTCGCCGTTTTCTTCGACATCATTTCGGTCTTCGCCTTCGTGCTCGGCGGCGGCAACCTGGTGCGCATTCACGGCGACAAGATCGGGAAACGCGCCGCGGGCTGGGGCTATTCGGCCGTTTGCATGATCGGCTTTTTCGTCACGTTGGTCATCGGCCTGGGTAAGATCGGCAACCCCTGGGGCATTCAAGGCGACGTGACTGAAAGCGGCTCGTATTTCTTCAGCGTTTACGAGTTCGTTTTCAAACCGTTGAGCGCGACGATGTTCGCCCTGCTCGCTTTTTACGTCGCCTCGGCCAGCTACCGCGCCTTCCGCGCGAAGAATCTCGAAGCGACGATCCTGCTGGTCGCCGCGTTCATCATTCTGTTGGGCCGGACCTTCCTGGGCACGATCGCCACGATGTGGCTGCCCCAATCGCTGTCGTTTTTGCAGATCCCCAATCTGGCCACCTGGATCATGAGCACCCTCAACCTGTCCGGGCAGCGCGCGATCATGATCGGCATCTCGCTGGGCATCATTTCCACCAGCCTGAAGCTGATCCTCGGCATCGAACGCAGCTACCTCGGCGCGGACAGCGAGTAGGGGGGCGGCATGAGCAATTGGTATGAGAAAGTCGCCACCATCGACCGCCGGGTGATCTTTCTGTTGATCGCGCTGGCCGTGATTATTCCTCTTGTCTTTGATTTGTATTTTCCGGAAGAGCCGACGCCGATGGTCGAGCACGTGTTCGAGAAAATCGACAACATGCCGCCGGGCAGCCGCGTGTTGATCGATTGTTCGTACGATCCGGCTTCGATGCCCGAGTTGCAGCCGATGGCCACCGCCTGGGTGCGCCACTGCTTCCTCAAGGGGCATCGCGTGTACGCCATGGCCCTGTGGCCGATCGGCCAGCAACTGGCGGTGGATACGATCAACCAGTCCATCGATTTCATCCGGCAGCTCGATCCGCAGCGGGAGATCGTCTACGGCCGCGACTACGTGAATCTGGGGTACAAATCCGGATACCAGGGCGTGATCAAAGTGCTGTTGACCAATATCGAAACGTTGTACTCGACCGACATCAACGGCACGCACATCCGCAAGATTCCGATGATGGACGGCGTGGTCAACCTGAAAAGCTTCGACTTGATCATCAGCATCAGCGCCGGGTATCCGGGCTCGAAGGAGTGGGTGCAGTTCGGCGCCGATCCCTCCGGCGTGCCGCTGATTTCCGGTTCGACCGCCGTGCAGACGCCGCTGTTGTATCCGTATTATCCGCGGCAGATGGTCGGCGTGCTCGGCGGCCTCAAGGGCGCGGCGGAGTACGAAGCGCTGCTGTACGAGCGCACGCTCAAGCCGCTGCTGGCCGCGCGTCTGCAGGAACTGAACAAATACGACGGTGAGCGGCTCGTCGAACTGGCGAGCGAGAACCTCGGCTATACGCAAAAGGCGATCAAGCGCATGGGGCCGCAGGCGATCGCGCACATCGTGATCATCTTGTTCATCGTCATCGGCAACGTCACCTTCTTCATCGACCGGCGCCGCCGCGCCCGGATGGGAGGTGGACGATGAGCCGCAACATGAAAATCAGCATCGGGTTTATCTCCGTGTTCGTCGGCCTGTCGCTGTTGGGCCTCCTGTTCGGCGACGGCATCACCAATCCGGTGCCGGCCACGGACGATCTTGAATACAGCATGCCCAACAACATGGTGCTGGTCGCGCCCGCGGCCGAGGTGCGGCGCGAATTCGATCCGCTGACCAACAAAAACAAGGTGCTTGCGCCGAACGGTTTCAGGATTCTGCGCGAGGTGCCGGCGGAATTCGGCCAGGCGGAAACGGATCCGTGCGACACGCAGGAACCGCCGCCGCCGAAGATGGAACTCAAAGACGTGCGCAGCGAGAAGCACTGGGGCGCGGTGGCGGCCACCAACGTCGAGGAAGAAACCAAGGGCGACCAGGTGTACGTGCGCGTGCCCAACGGCGGCACGCTGATCGAGCGGGTGATCTCCTTCAAAGGTCTGTGGACGTGGTTCGCAGCCTTGCTGACGTTGTGCATCCTGAGCTTCCTGTACGACGACAATCCGTTCTATAAATTCGCCGAGCACCTGTTCATCGGCGTGAGCGCCGCGTACTGGATGGTCATCGGTTTCTGGACGGTGATGGTGCCCAACCTGATGGGCAAGCTCTGGCCGAGCCTCGTGGCGCGGATCAATCCCGGCATCGGCGATGTCGAGCGCAGCCTGATTTATCTGATCCCGCTGGTGTTCGGCGTGATTCTGCTGTTCCGCCTGTCCAACAAACTCGGGTGGGTCAGCCGGTGGTCGCTGGCGTTCATCGTCGGCACGACCGCCGGTCTGAATTTCGTCGGCTACCTGCAGAGCGATTTCGTCGGCCAGATCGAAGGGGCGATCGGCAGCTTGATCGTGATCGATCCGGCGGCCGGTTTCTCGCTGGGCGGCACCTTCAATGCGATCGTCATGATCGTGGGCGTGCTGACCAGCCTGATTTATTTCTTCTTTTCCACCGAACACAAGGGCGTGATGGGCGTGGGCAGCCGCGTGGGCATCTGGGTGCTGATGATCACCTTCGGCGCGTCCTTCGGCTATACGGTGATGGGCCGCATCGCCTTGCTGGTCGGGCAGATGGAGTTTCTCTTCGCCGATTGGCTGCACATTATAATAAATTAGCTGGAATAACCATAAAGCACCGGCCGGGAGGGCCTGTGAATACGATATGTATAACCTTGCATACTTATTCGAGCTCGGCTTGACCTGCCGGCGTTTGCAACCTACAATTCGGCCGTTTTGTGGAAGGGGACCCGCGTCTTGAAAGGAGACTTTAAATGAAAGCCAGATATTTCGCACTTGCTACCGCTGTCATGCTGTTATTCGCCGCCGCGGCCATTGCCGGCCAGGGAGAATGGGAATACACGACAGCCGATCCGGCGGCGCTGAGCTCCGGATTCCTGGCGGTTTCCGCCGTTGACGACGAAACGTTGTTTACCGTGGGCATTCACCAGTTCTCCGCCAACGGCGCACAGTGGGCCTGGCGCAGCACGGACGCCGCCGAGAACTTTACGCCGATCTTCCAGCAGGAATTTACCGGCACCGAATGCGACACCCTGGGGCTGTTCACCTTCATGATCGACGGCCACTGGGCCGACGCCGACCACGGTTTGACCGTGGGTATGGCGGTCGATCCGGAATGCTGCCCGGCGTGCCTGGATCAGGGCAACGGTTTCATGTTCTGCATGATGCGCTGCATGGTCGCGATGAAGCCCTACATCTGGACCTTCTCCGATAACGGCGACGAGTACGAAGCGCACGACGCCGGCGGCAACATCACCACCATTTACACCGCCGTACAGGCCATCGACGAAAACACGCTGATCGCGTGCGGCACCAACGGTCTGCTGCGTCGCAGCAACGACTTCGGCGAAACCTGGGAAGACGTCAATCCGCCGGAAACGGGCGTCGAATCGTCGATGAACTCCATGCGCTGGCTCGACGAGCAGGTCGGTTTCATCGGCACCGGCTATAGGTCAGAAGATACCAAAGAGTATGATTTGAACAATCCGGTGGATGTGTTGAAATATCGTGAAAAAATCATCGACCGCATAATGTATATGAAAGGCGGTCCTGAACGATTCGAGGACCGCTCCAAAGATTATGTATCGCCGGCCTATGTATACAAGACGGCCAACGGCGGTGATACCTGGGAAGTATTGCTGGATGGACATCAACAGTACATTTTCAACAAAGTCTACTTCATCAACGAGATGCGCGGCTGGGTTATTACTGACGAAGTACTCAATGTCGACGGCGCGCTCAACAACATTATGTACACCCTGGACGGCGGCCAGACCTGGCAGGATGCGACGATTCCGGAATTTGGCCCCGGCAGTTCCACCCGCTACATTCTCGTAGATATCCGGATGCTCACCGCCGATCTGGGTTACGCGGCCGGCGCAATCAAACGCGGGTTTTCTTACGGAACGACTATCCTAGTGACCACCGACGGTGGCGTTACCTGGGAACACGACACGTTCAGCCTGGCTGACGACTACACCGGTTCGGAATGGGGCTACGGCTTCATGGACATGGACTTCGCGAGCAATCGCCGTGGCTTTGCGGTGGGCATGAACCTTTCCGCCGCGCGCTACACCGGCACCAACGAAGCGCCGACCGCCGAAGCGGGTGAAGATCAGGCCGTGGCGGCGCAGAGCGAAGTCACGCTCGACGCCGGCGGTTCGACCGACCCGGACGGCGACACCCTGCTGTACTTCTGGGAAGCCACCAACGGCCCGAGCGCGTTGACCTTCGACGATGCTTACGCTGAAAAGCCGGTCTTCACCCCGACCGAGCAGGGCGTGTACACCATCACGTTGACCGTCGACGACGGCGAATTCACCGATCAGGACGAAGTGTTCATCACCGTCGGCGAGCCCGAGGGCGACGATGACGACGACGATGACGATGATGACGACGACGATCAGGGTAACGATGACGACGATGATGACGACGATGGTTGTGGCTGCTGATTGAAGCAAACTTAAATGAAAAAGGGGCGCGAGCGATCGCGTCCCCTTTTTTTATCTAGACAATAACTTATCTATGATATATATATTATTTGTGTCGAGCAATGGCTGCACGTGCTGTCTTGACTGACAAAAGGGATTTTGTTGGTTACGTATAGATAGGTGTCCGATAGAAAACATACCCAACAGACTTAGGAGGAGCATCAATGAACATTCGGAAATCTGCGGCAATTTTCGTTACGTCTATCATTCTCTTCGTTTTCAGTGTGGGTATTGGTTGGGCCAACCAGTGCATCGACGCTTCCGGCAATTACGTCTACCAGGCGAACGATGTCCATTGTGACTATGCTTATTTTGACTTTTTAGGTCGACCGGACATTAATAACTATGGCGAAAGTAAGTACAATGGACTGGAACAAAATCTGACCGATCAATATTGGGATGACTACATTGACGGAGTTGATCTGGGGATGTCTGTCTGGACCGGACAACAAACGGTCTTTTTCTTTGGCGATGTCTGGCCGGTTGAAGATAATGGGCAATATCTTTACATGAAAAAATATGGTCTGCCATGGGGCGGAGGATACGATCAGGACTATGAATTGACATTGCTGGTCAATGACCTGGGCAATGATGTCATCTATTCCATGTCGGATTATTATAATTATCCGTTCCCTCCGATCTACAATACGCTCGAATGGCAATATGAAGCCCTCTATGGCATGTCCGAATTTCCTTTCTGGGTTCCGACCGGAACTTTCTGGGATGACCAAAACGAACGAATTTACCTGTGGTACGGCAAATATATCGACAACGCCAACTGTGACAGATCATACCTGCTGTACTATGATGCGGATACCGAGCAGTGGGCTGAAAAGGGAGCTTTCGCTGACCGTAAATTCATCCAGATTGCCGCAGTTCCGATCACGGTTTCCTCGGCGAATCCGGCCGATTTACCGATCACCAATCCCAATGGCGAGCAGGGAGTGCTGATCTACGGAACCGGCCAGGACGTAGTCTCTTATAGCAATTCGGCGACTCATCCGATTCTCTGCTACGGCGAGTCCTTCTTCGATCAGATCGAGCAGATTTTTGCTCAAAAATCCAGTTATACCTCGGGCTATCGGAAGAGTAACGTGTACCTGGCTTACATCAGCCTGACGAATCTGGCGAGTACCAGTTATCATCAGTACATCTACTACCGCACGAGCAACGGTTGGTCGACCGATCTGGACGACGCCGCGCCAATCTTCCCAAAAGATTACGTCCTGGGTGGAGTTGGTGAGTTTTCCGTTATGAAAGTGCCCAACACCAATTTGCTGATGATGGTCTATAGTACACGGAGTGGCTTGTTGTCGGTAAAATATACGGTTCGTTTCGCCGATCTGTCGGATGATCCCGCCGATTTCAGTTGTGGCGGCGCATCGATGTTCAGTGGAACGTTGTATGGCTACGGTGACTACATCATCCCGCGGTCGGTTGAGATGGTCTATGAGGGATCTCCGGCACGGTACCATTTGTATTATGATCGCGTCGTTTCATTCTGGGATGGTTTTGGAGCGACCAATTACGGTACAGCCGTGATTCAAAGCGTTATCAACTTCTCCCAGGTGCTGTCCGAATGCCAATAAGCGTTCGGGAGCGTGTCGGACTGCAAGCGTTTCCTGGAGAGAAACGTTAAACGTCTTTCTTCATCTTCCTGATGACGATCTGCTCAGCTTGGCTCATCGGAATGCCAAGCTTGAGCAGGTCGGTATACTCCGGTTTCGAATTGACCAACGCGCCCTGGTAGTATGCATGCTTGACGCGCACCGGGCCGTACTCGGTTTCCACCGTTTCGACCTGCCGTTCGCAGGCGGCGCGTTCGGTGCGGTAGTAGCGCAGGCCGAGGGTGGTCGAGTGCGTGAAGGTCGCGGCTATCAGCTCGTCGAGCTTGCTCTGCACGCCGACGACCTTAAGCAGCACGCCGGGCCGGCCGTGTTTCATCGTGCAGGGCACCAGCGTAACGTCGAGCGCGCCGGCTTCTTCCAACCGCTGCGCCAGCGGGGCGAAGTACTCCGGGTTCATGTCGTCGATGTTCGCTTCGATCACGTAGGTCGGCTCGACCGTTTCCGGCAGCGTGCGATCCTCGCCGAGCAGCGCCCGCAGCACGTTGGGCGGCCCGGCCGCGTCGATGCGCGTGCCCGCGCCGTACCCCACGCCCTGCAGCACCATCGAGGGCAGCGGGCCGAAGCCCTCGGCCAGCGTCGAGATGAGCGCCGCGCCGGTCGGCGTCACCGTTTCCACCGGCAGCGGATAGGAATAAACGTCGGCGCCCGCGAGCAGAATCGCCGTGGCCGGAGCGGGCAGCGGCAGCATGCCGTGCGCGGTTTCGATCTGCCCCGCGCCCAGGGGCAGCGGGCTGCAGACGATCCGGTCGATGTTCATGCGTTCGATGGCCAGGCAGAATCCGGCGATGTCCATGATCGCGTCGACCGCGCCGACCTCGTGAAAATGCACCGTCTCCGGCTCGTGGCCGTGCACGTGCGCCTCGGCCTCGGCCAGGCGGCGAAACACCCGGCGCGCGTTTTCTTTGGCCCGCTCGGGCAGCGTCGAGGCGGCGAGCATTTCGTCGATGTCGGTCCAGTGCCGGTGCGGATGATCGTGGGTGGCGGTAAAGGAAATCAACTGCGCCTGCACCGCGCCGCGCATCACCGGTTCGATGTTCACTTCCACTTCGTCGATGGGCAGGGCTTCGAGCAGCTCGCGGAAAACGTCGGTGTCGCAACCCAGGTCGAGCAACGCGCCCAGCAGCATGTCGCCGGCCGCGCCGGAGAAGCAGTCGAGATAAAGCACATTAGCCATGGTGTTCCTTTCCCAGACGATTGATGCGCGTGGCCGCGTAAGCCGCGCCGAAACCGTTGTCGATGTTGACCACCACCATGCCGCTGGCGCAGGAATTGAGCATGCCCAACAACGCGGCGATGCCGTTGAAGCTGGCGCCGTATCCGATGCTCGTGGGCACGGCGATGATCGGTTTGTCGGTCAGGCCGCCCACGACCGAGGGCAGCGCGCCTTCCATGCCGGCGACGACGATCAACACCGACGCGTCGCGGATGATCTCGATGTTGTCGAAAAGGCGGTGAATGCCGGCCACGCCCACGTCGTACAGGCGCACGGTCGGGTTGCCCAGCATTTCGGAACACAAATACGCCTCCTCGGCCACCGGCACGTCGGCGGTGCCCGCGGTGATCACCACGACTTTCCCTAAGCCCTGCGGTTCCAGCGGGATTTGCATCAGGCGAAATACGCCGCTGGTTGAATCGTATTCGGCGGTGGGAAACTTACCGCAGACGCTGACGGCCTGTTCCTGGCTCATGCGCGTGACCAGCACGTTGCCGCCCTTGGCGCGCAGGCGGTCGACAATCTGGATGATTTGATCGGCCGTTTTGCCCTGGGCCAGCACGACCTCGGGGAAGCCGTGGCGCATGCTGCGGTGATGATCGAGCTTGGCGAATTCGATGTCTTCGTAGGGCAGGTCGCGCAACTGTTGCAGCGCTTCGTCCAGCGACAATTCTCCTTCGCCGAATCGCTGCAGCACGTCGCGCAGCCACTGATCGTATTGACTCATGATGTTTCGTTTTCCTTTCCGTGCTCGTAGCCGCGTTGCGCGATTTCGACGGGTTGTCCGTCGCGCAACACGTGCACCGCGTCGCCCTCGACGATTTTCCCCACGACGGTCAGGGCGGGCAATTCGGCGTGCATCGTCTCGAACGAGGTCGGGTGCAACGCGACGAGCAACTGGTAATCGTCGCCGAAGGTCGCCGCCGTCACCGCCGGATCCTTGTCCAGCCGTGCGAAAATCTCGCGCGCGGCGGGGGTAAGCGGCAGATCGTTCAACTCGACGTTCGCGCCCACGCCGCCGGCCGCGCACAGACGATCCAAATCCATGAGCAGGCCGTCGGAAAGATCCATCATCGCCGTCGCCGACCGCGCCAGCGCGTGCCCCGCCGCCAACAACGCTTGCGGGCGACGATAGGCGCGGCGGCAGTCGTCGTACGCCGCTTCGGTGAAGCCGGCGCGCAAGGCGAACAAGCCCGCACCGGCCCGGCCAAACGGACCGCTCACCGCGAGCAGATCGCCCGGGCGCGCCCCGCGACGTAGCACGGCCCTTTCGGCGTAGCCCAACACGGTCAACGTCAATGCCAGCGGGCCGGGGGTGGATACGGTGTCGCCGCCGACGATCGCGCAGTTGTGCGCCTGAGCGCATTGGCCCAGGCCGTCGGCGAGCGCCAGCAAATTTTCATCGGCCGTTTCGGCGGGCAGTTGCGCGGAAACCAAGGCGGCGATGGGACGCTGCGGATCGGCCCCGCAAGCGGCGAGGTCGCTGAGCGCCACGGCCAGCGCGCGCCACCCGGCGTCGCGGTAGTCCATCAACGATGGGTCGAAATGCACGCCGGCCACCACCGCGTCGGTGCTGATCAACAGCTCTCCCGCCGGCGAGAGCACGGCGCAATCGTCGCCGACGCCCACCGGGATTCCCTGATGTCGGGAGCCGAAGAGTCGGGCCGCGTGACGCAGCCAGTCGTTTTCGCGCACGGGGCTTAAGCCTCCTCCAACGCCAGGTCCATGACTTCGTCCATGGTTTTGACGAAGTGGAATTTCATCGTCCGGCGGATCGGCGCGGGGATCTGCACGATGTCCCGTTTGTTGTTGAACGGCAAAATGACATCGAAATAACCCGCACGTTGCGCGGCCAGCACTTTTTCCTTCACGCCGCCGATCGGCAGCACGTTGCCGCGCAGCGTGACCTCGCCGGTCATGGCCAGGCGGCGGCGGGTCGGCATCCGGCGCAGAGCGCTGATCATCGCCGTGGCGATGGTGATGCCGGCCGAGGGACCGTCTTTGGGAATCGAACCGGCGGGCACGTGTACGTGCAGATCGTGGTTGGCGAAATACGTCGAGTCCAATCCCAGGACGTCGGAGCGGCTGCGCGCATAGGTCAGCGCCGCCTGCGCCGATTCTTTCATGATGTCGCCCAGGTGGCCGGTCAACGAAAGCCGGCCCTTGCCGTCGACGAAGGTGGCTTCGACGTTGAGCACTTCGCCGCCGACCTGCGTCCAGGCCAGCCCGGTGGCGATGCCGATACGGTGTTCGTAAATGTCGGACTCGTCATCCAGGAAGCGCGGCGGTCCGAGGTACTTGGCCACGTTGCCCTGGGTGATGTTCACCTTCGCGGTTTTGCCTTCGGCGAAGCGGCGCGCCACTTTGCGGCACACCTTGCCGATCGTGCGCTCCAGGTTGCGCAGGCCGGCCTCGCGCGTGTAGCCGGTGACGAGCAATTCCATCGCCTTGCGGCTGACGTCGAGGTGGTGTTTTTTCAAACCGTTCTGATCGATCTGGCGCGGCAGCAGGTAGCGATAGGCGATCTGCATTTTTTCGGCCAGCGTGTAGCCCGGAATCTCGATGACCTCCATGCGATCCTTGAGCGGCCCGGGGATCGGGTCGATCAGGTTGGCCGTGGTGATGAACATCACGCGCGACAGGTCGAAGGGCACGTTAAGGTAATTGTCGGAAAACATGTTGTTCTGTTCCGGGTCGAGAATTTCCAGCAGCGAACTGGCCGGATCGCCGCGGAAATCGGAGCCGAGTTTGTCGATTTCGTCGAGCATGAAGACCGGGTTGTTCGCGCCGGCCTGTTTGAGCATCTGCACGATGCGTCCGGGCATCGCGCCGATGTAGGTGCGGCGATGACCGCGAATTTCCGCCTCGTCGCGCATGCCGCCCAGCGAAATGCGGACGAATTTGCGGCCCATGGCGCGGGCGATCGAGCGGCCGAGGCTCGTTTTACCGACGCCCGGGGGGCCGGCGAAGCACAGGATCGGCCCTTTGCTTTTCGGCTTGAGTTTGCGCACGGAGAGGAACTCGATGATGCGCTCTTTCACCTCGTCCAGGCCGTAGTGATCCTCGTTGAGAATTTCGATCGCGCGCTGGATGTCCAGGCGATCGCGCGTGCGGGCCGACCAGGGCAGGTGGATGAGCCAGTCGAGGTACGAGCGGACGATCTGCGATTCGGCGCTGTCGGCGTGCATGCTTTCCATGCGGTCGAGTTCGCGCGTGGCGGTTTCCTCGACGGCGGAGGGCATCTTGGCCGCGGCGACCTGTTCGCGCAATTCGGCGACTTCCTTGGCGCGCGCGTCGCCGGCGCCCAACTCGCTTTGAATGGCCTTGAGTTGTTCGCGCAGGAAATATTCGTGCTGATGTTCGTTGATCTGATCGCGGGCCGAAGCGGTGATGCGCGCCTTGACCTGCAGCAGCTCGGTTTCCTTGGTCATGCTGTTGACCACAAACTGCAGACGATCGGTGGGATCGATCGTCTCGAGTACGACCTGCATGTCCTGCGTTTTCATTTCGACGTTGCTGGCGACCAGGTCGGCCAGGCGCCCCGGTTCCATCACCGTTTCGGTGGCGCCGACGAAATCCGGATTGATGCCCTTGCCCAGCTCGGCGATTTTCGCGACTTGCTCGCGCACGGTACGCATCAGCGCTTCCTGCGTGATATCGGGCACTTCGTCTTCAGCTTCTTCGATTTTCGTCAGGCGGGCGGTGAGAATGGGATCGCGGGCGACAATCTCGTTGACCCGCGCCCGGCTCAGGCCCTGCACCAGGATGCGCAGGCGGTTGTCGGGCTGGCGGACCATGCGCATGATCGAGCACACGGTGCCGACGCTGTACAGGTGCGTATCGTCGGGATCCTCGACCTCCTGGTCCTTCTGCGTGATCAGCAGCAGGAGACGATCGCCGGCCATCGCACGTTGAATGGCGTCGATGGAACGCTGCCGGCCGACCATCAGCGGAATAATCAAGTACGGGAAGACCACCACGTCGCGCAACGGCAGGATCGGCAGGATCTCGGGAACCTGTATTTGATCTCCATGGGTATATTCCACCGCTATCCCCTTGTCAGTCTAGGTGTCGAATGGCCACTTCGCGCATCTGGCCGCGCCGTTCGGGCCGGCGGGGGATGCGCACCGTCAACAAGCCGTTCTTGAGCGTCGCTTCCACCTTGCTGGTGTCCACGGTCGCCGGCAGGTCCAATTCGCGCTTGAACGCGCCGAACGGACGCTCGGCCATGATGAAGGTTTGATTGTCGTCCATGGTCGGTCGCGGCCGATTGCCCTCGATGGTCATACTGTTGCGGCTGACCGACACCTTCAAATCCTGCTGGTCCACCCCGGGCAGATCGATCTGAAAGACCAGATCGTCCTCGGTGAGGTACGAATCGACACACAGTCCGGTCGGGTGCCCGGGCACCGGCGATTTTTGCGGCATTTGCTCGAGCGCCTTGACCAACTGGGTCAATTGCAGCCTGATTTTGCGGATTTCCTCATCGGTAGGATGTAACGCCATGATCATTCCTTGGATAACTGTTGTAAGTAACCGACCACATCCGATAGTTTGCTGGTCTTCGGAAACGGAGGCAAGCTGGCCATAATTTTACTGCCATAACGTCTGGTACGAATGCGAGAATCCATCAAGGCCAGCACACCGCGATCGTCGGCGGTGCGTATCAGCCTCCCCAAGCCTTGTTTTAACATAATTATCGCCGCTGGCAATTGGTAATCCATAAAAGGATTTTTTCCTTCGTCGCGCAAATGCTCGATGCGGGCCTCGACCAGCGGGTCGCCGGGGCTGGCGAAGGGCAGTTTGTCGATGATCACCAGGCGCAACGCGTCGCCGGCGATGTCCACGCCTTCCCAGAAGCTGGCGGTGGCGAACAGCACCGTTTCGGGCTCGGCGCGCTTTTTTTCGATGAGCATGTGCTTGGGCGCCTGACCCTGCAGCATGCACGGGAAGGGCAGCTTGTCTTTAAGCGCCTCGTAGGCCGCGGTCATGTTGCGGATCGAGGTAAACAGGCAAAAGGCGCGTCCGCCACTCGCGCGGATCAACTCCTCGATTTCGGGCAGGATCGCGTCGAGAAAATCGGGGCTCGTCGGGTCGGGCATTTCCTTGGGCAGATACAGCACGCCCTGACGCTGGTAATCGAAGCAGGTGGGCAGTTGCGCCTCGACGCAATCGAAGCCGATGCCCAGGCGGTCTTTGATGTACTCGAAGCTTTCGCCGGTGGCCAGCGTCGCGCTGGTGAAGACCACCGAGGTGGTGAAGGTGAACAGCGAATCCTGCATCGCGCCGGACAGGTCGATGGGCGCTTTGTGCAAAATGACGCTGCGTGGACGCACCTCGCGCCAGTAGACGAAACCCGGATCGTTGGCGGCGCACACGTTGTCGGTGATGCGCGCCAGTTCGCCGATGCGCGACGACAGCGGCGCGAGATCGACGATCTCTTTTTTCGCTCCGATGGCTTCCAGGCGCGTGCCGATGCGTGCGCAGGCTTTGGCCAGCATGGCGAGCAACTCGAGGATTTCGGTCGTGCAATGCTCCGGCCGGAAGCGGCTGACGCTCTCGGGCAGGCCGCGATAGTGTTTGAAAATTCCTTCGTACAGCAGGCGCATTTCGGAAACGGCGACGGTCAGTTCGTGGTCGACGATCTTGTTGCCCGACAGCACGCGCGCCAGATCGCGCTCCCATTCCTCGAAGCGGTAAGAGCTGGTCACTTCGCCGAAGTAGCTGGTGGCCGTCTCTTCGACCTGGTGCGCCTCGTCGCAGATGACCGCGTCGAAGGTGGGAATCACCTGGCCTTCGCCGCCGCTGCTCATTTTCACCGAGAGGTCGGCGAACAGCAGGTGGTGATTGACCACGATCAAATCGGCCGCCGCCGCGCGCCCGCGCATCTTGGTGATGAAGCAATCGCGGTTGTGCTGGCAGCGCACGCCCACGCAGGTGTTGGGCGAAGAGCAGATGTCCTTCCACGCCTGGTAATCGTCGGGCAGGTCGGGAATTTCCGCGCGGTCGCCGGTCTGCGTGAATTCCGACCAGCGCTCGATCTTCTGCCAAAGCGAGGCCTCGTCGCGCGAGGCGAATTCGGGCTGGGCGAGGAAATGCTTGAGCCGATAGCGGCAGACGTAATTTTGCCGGCCCTTCATGACGACCGCTTTGATCGACCGGCCCAGCACGGTTTCGGCCAGCGGCACGTCTTTGGTGACGATCTGCTCCTGCAGCGCCTTGGTGCCGGTGGAGACGACGACGCGACGGTCGGCGAGCAACACGGGCACGAGGTAGGCGATGGTTTTGCCGGTGCCGGTGGGCGCTTCGATGAGGGCGACTTCGCGATCGGCGAGGGCGGAGCGCACGTGATCGGCCATCAGCAACTGGCCGGGGCGGTGCTCATACTTTTCGAACACCGCGGCGAGCACGCCTTGCGGGCCGAAAATCGCGGCGAGGTCCTTTCCGTTCAAGGTCAGAACATTTCTTCGATGCGGGTTTCGCCGACGCGCAGCAAATACAGCCGGCGGCCGGTTTCGCGATTTTCGCCCATCGTCAGTTCGCCGGTCGCGCCGGGGAAATCCTGTAAACCCAGCAACTCGCGGCGCATCACTTCGCGGCTGTTCATGTCCGGCGCGCGATTGAGGATGTACGCGAGCATGCGCGCGGTGTCGTAGCCGACGGCGGACAGGAACGTCGGATTGTCGTTGAAGGTGCGCCGGTAGCCTTCGACGAATTCGGTGACTTCCGGATTCGCCGCGCGCGCGAAGAAGCCGTCGACGATCACCGCTTTGCTCAGGTAGCTGCCGGCGTTGCGCGCCAGCTCGTCGTGGTTCCAGGCGTTGGTGCCCAGCAGGGCGACGTCCTTGACGCCGTAGTACACCAACTGCGGCGCGATCAACGCCACGCGGCGGTGATTGTCGGGAATGAACAGGGCGTCGAATTGCCCGGCGGCGGTCAGTTGGCGAATCGCGTTGCGGAAGTCGGTTTCGTCGGTTCCGTAGGCGACGGACGCGACCAGGCGATTGCGGTTCGGATCAAGGTTGGCGGCGAACAGATCGCGGTACAGCTTGCCCTGGTGATTGTCGGGGTAGAGCACCGCGAAGCGGAACGCGCCCTGGTATTGCGTCGCGTAGTTGATCAACGCCTTCACCTGCAGCGAAGCGGTGAGGAAATTGCGGAACGCCCACCGGCCGCCGTCGGCGATTTTTTCGCGCGTGGTCAGCGTGATCAACGGAATGCGGCGCCGCTCGGCCGCTTCGGCCGCCGCCGGCGCGCAGTTGCCCAGCAGCGGTCCGATGATCGCCATCACGTTGGGATCGTTGGACAGTTCCTCGACGCCCTTGACCGCTTCCTCCGGATTGCCCTGGGTGTCGTACAACACGACCTTGAACGGGGCGCCGTGACGCGCGCCGAACAACTCGACGCCCTGCATGATGCCGTGCAACACTTCGCGGCCGAAGACCGCGCGCTTGCCGCTGAGCGGCAGCAGCACGCCGATGCTGTGTTTGGCTTCCGAGCGCTCCGGGGCGGCGGGCATGACGATTTCATCGCGTCCGGTGGGGATGCCGGCGCTGGGCGCGACGCCGGGCGATTCGGCCATCTCCAACAGCTTGGCGGCCTTGTCGTAAAACTTGTACTTGCGCTTGGAGAAGTTGATGTCGCGCAGCACCTTGGAGGCGTCGGCGCGCTTGCCCTGCGTCATCAACTCCTGACCGACGCGATAGCGCGTGAAGTCGGCAACCGGACCGTCGGCCATGCGCGGAATCAAGGTGAGCAGTTCGCCGGTCGACAGATGTTTTTCGACCAGAATGCGCGTCTGCTTGAGCAGTTCGACCTGCTCGGGACGATCCAACGAGGCGCTCACCGCGGCGTAAGCGAGCAGGGCGTCGCCGTACTTTTCGGTTTTGAAATAGGCGTCGCCCATCAGCCGGCGCGCCTTGGGCAGGCGTTTGGCGTCGCGCACGTTGGTGTAGTAACCGAGGGTCTGCAAGGTCAGGTCGTACTTGCGCTGTTTGTAATAGCACACGCCCATTTGGTAGTGCGCTTCAAGGGCGTAAGGCGTTTCCGGGTGCTGGCTGACCAGCAGCTTGAAGTAGTGGATCGCCTTTTCGTAATCGTTTTTGTCCATGTGGATGCGGCCGATTTTGTAATACGAAGGGGCCGCTTGTTTGCTCTGCGGATAGCGTTCGACGATGAGGAAGTAGTATTCGAGCGCCTTGTTTTTCAGGTTGTTGCGATAGTTGGCTTCACCTTTTTCGAACAACGCCTGCACGTACTCCGGCGAATCGTCACCGGTCAACGGCGGCGAGGAAGCCGTGCGCACGGCACAACCGGCAAACAAGATGGCGATCAACAAGGCGCTGACAAGGACCAGACGATGTTTCATGGTTCGTCACTCCCGAAAATGCGGCGTACTTCGCGATCCAACTGCGGATGCACACGACCGCCGGTGCGTTGCGCTTCACGCAACCATTCTTCGACCTTTACGCGCTGCGCGTCGGGCAGCAGGTCGGGCGGGGCGACCTCGACGGTCAAAAACATATCGCCCCGTCGTTCCTGGTCGGGGTGGGCAAAGCCCCTGCCGGCCAGGCGTATTCGACGACCGCCGTACAAGCCGCCGGGCAGAATTGCTTCGATGGTTTGGCCGTTGGGCAGGGGAATGTCCACCGCTCCGCCCAACACGGCCGTGCCGGCGCCGATGGTGATGTCGGTCAGCAGGTCGCGGCCGTTGCGGGAAAAATTGAGCGAGCCGGCCACGCGGATTTCGACCACCAGATCGCCGTCGACGCCGCCCAGGCGTCCGTGGTCGCCACGGCTCTTGATGCGCAGACGGCCCAGGTGCGCCACGCCGGCGGGCACTTTGACTTTAACGGACGCTTCGCGCTCGACCATCCCCTGTCCCTGACAGGTTGTGCAGGCGCCTTCGCCGCGCAGACCATAGCCGCCGCAGCGCGGGCAGCGCTTGGCGATGCCCAACGGTCCGCCGATGAGGATTCGCCCGCGCCCTTCGCAGACGGGGCAGGGAGCGGTCGTGGCGCAACCGGTGCCGTGGCAATCCCGGCAGCGTTCGCGGCGACGATAGGTCAGCGGTGCGCGGGCGCCGGTATAGCTTTCGGCAAAGGATATTTCCCTGGTCAGTTCGACGTTGCGCCCGGCGATGCCCTTGGGCGGCGCGGCGTAGGATGTCAAATGATGCAGGCCGTGGGCGATTTTCGCGGCGACCTTGTGACGCAGTTGCGGGTCGTCGACCAGCTCGCGTAGGCGCTGCGAAGGGACGAGCAGGCGCAGCAGGCGTTCGGCGTCGTAGCGGCGGCGGGCCTTTTCGTCGGCGAGAGTGCGATAGGCCTCGGCGACTTTGAGGAAGCGCGCGTTCGCGGACGGATCGTCGCTGAAATCCGGATGCAGTTCACGCACGAGCCGCCGGTAGGTGCGGCGAATGGCCTCGAAATCATCGCGCGGACTTACGCCCAGTGTTTTGTAATGGTCCTGCATCGCTTCTTAGATATCAAAAAGGGGCACGTCCTTGAAGGTCGCACCCCTTGCCGGTACGGAATAATGAGGATTACGCGAATTCGTCGCCGTCGTCGAATTCGTCGTCGAATTCCTCGCTGAAGTCTTCGTCTTCCATGCGGACTTCGCTATAGCTCGAAGCGTACATCGTCTCGGCCAGTTTGTGACTGGCTTTGTTGAGTTCGTCGATGGCGGCGCGGATGGCGCGCGGATCGTCGCCCTTCATCGCTTCGCGCAGTTCGTAGATCGCGTTTTCAATCTGATCCATTTCGCGATCGGAGAGCTTGTCCGCATATTCGCGCATGGATTTTTCCGCGGTGTAGATCAGGCCGTCGGCGTTGTTCTTCAACTCGGCCAGTTCACGGCGCTTGGTGTCGGTTTCGCGGGCGCTTTCGGCTTCGCGGATCATCCGGTCGATGTCGCCTTCGGAGAGTCCCGAAGCGCCGGTGATCTGGATGGCCTGCTTTTTGCCGGTGCCCAGGTCTTTGGCGCTGACGTGCACGATGCCGTTGGCGTCGATGTCGAAGGTGACTTCGATCTGCGGCACGCCGCGCGGCGCCGGCGGGATGCCGACCAATTCAAAGCGGCCCAGGCTGCGGTTGTCGTCGGCCATTTCGCGTTCGCCCTGCAGGACGTGCACGGTAACGGCCGGCTGGTTGTCGGCGGCGGTGGAGAAGATCTGGCTCTTGCGCGTCGGGATGGTCGTGTTCTTCGGGATGATGCGCGTGAACACGCTGCCCAACGTTTCGATGCCCAGGCTCAACGGGGTCACGTCGAGGAGCAGAACATCCTTCACGTCGCCGCGCAACACGCCGCCCTGAATCGCCGCGCCGATGGCGACGACTTCGTCGGGGTTGATGCCCGAGAAGGGCTCTTTGTTGAAGATTTCGCGCACCTTTTCCTGCACACGCGGCATGCGGGTCATGCCGCCGACCAGGATGATGCGGTCGATGTCTTCGGGCGCCATGTCGGCGTCGCGCATGGCCTGCTGGCACGGGTTTTCCAACCGCGAGATCAGGTCGTTGACCAGGGCCTCGAGTTTGCTGCGCGACAGGCGGATATTCAAGTGTTTGGGGCCGGAGGCGTCGGCGGTGATGAAGGGCAGGTTGACGTCGGTCTCGTCGACCGAGGACAACTCGTGCTTGGCTTTTTCCGACGCTTCCTTCAGACGCTGCATGGCCATCTTGTCTTTGGTCAGGTCGATGCCCTGCGCCTTTTCGAATTCCTCGACGAGGAACATGATGATGCGCTGGTCGAAGTCTTCACCGCCGAGGAACGTGTCGCCGTTGGTCGACTTGACTTCAAATACGCCATCGCCGATTTCGAGGATCGAAATATCGAAGGTGCCGCCGCCGAGATCGAACACGCCGATGCGCTCGTTGTCGCGCTTGTCCAGACCGTAGGCCAAACTGGCGGCGGTCGGCTCGTTGATGATACGCAGCACGTTCAAACCGGCGATGGTGCCCGCGTCCTTGGTGGCCTGCCGCTGAGCGTCGTCGAAGTAGGCCGGCACGGTGATGACCGCTTCGGTCACTTCCTCGCCGAGATAGTCTTCGGCGATCTGCTTCATTTTTTCCAGCAGCATGGCGCTGATCTGGGCGGGGGAGTAAGTGCGGCCCATAACCTCGACCCAGGCGTCGCCGTTTTCCGCTTCAACGATCGCGAACGGAACCATCTTACGCGCACGCTGAATTTCGGGGCTGACATACTTGCGACCAATCAACCGCTTGATGGCATAGACTGTGTTTTCCGGATTGGTGATGGCTTGGCGCTTGGCGATGTGACCGACGGGTCGTTCATCGTTTTCGGTGAAGGCCACCATCGAGGGGGTCGTGCGCGACCCTTCAGCGTTGGCGATAACGATCGGTTCTCCACCTTCCATTAGTGCGACACAGGAGTTGGTGGTTCCCAGGTCGATACCGATCACCTTGCTCATAGTTTCTCCTCCTCCCAAAGGGACGAGCCCTCCAGGTTTACTTTCCCCTATCGAATATCAGCCATCCTGCTTCGAAGGTTCCCCGCTTGGATCCGTCGTTGCAGAATCGTCACCCCCAGCTTGCTTGAGCTCGCCTTCCGATCCGGGAACACCGTTCGGATTTTTGCTGACCACAACTTTCGAAGGGCGCAGCAAACGATCAAACAACAGATAGCCTCTTTGATACTCACTGATGACCACATTGGGAGGCACTTCCTGTGTATCCAACATAACCATTGCTTCGTGGTATGCAGGATCGAACTGCTTTCCCTTGGCCTCCAGTGCTTTCACGCCGACGTTGACAAACGTATCCAACAATTGCTTGTGGATCAAGCGAACACCCTGAATCATGGCGTTTTTATCTTCGGAATGTTCAGCATGTTCGATGGCACGCTCTAAATTATCCAAAATCGGCAAAAGTTGCAATATCAATGACTCGTTGCTGAAGCGTTTGGCTTGCTCGGCTTCTTTGGTCAGGCGCTGGCGGAATTTCTCGAATTCTGTGCGCAGATTGGTGAGCCGTTCGGCCATTTCCTGGATCTGGCCCTCTTTTTCTTTGAGAAGGCTTTCGTCGATTTTTTTGTCCGCCGATTCCTGCATACTGTCAAACAGGACGTTTTTAAAGAAATCGGCTTCCTTTTCCAGGTTGTATTCGTCTTCAAGCAATTTGGATAAAACAGCCAGATCGTTGTCGATGCTTTCCGCTTTTTCCGGCTTCTTGGCGACCGGCTTTTTTTCTGCTTCTCCATCGTCGAGTATTTCCATAAGATCGATAATTTCTGAATCTTCTTCGACGATCTCGATGTCGGTGGTTTTCTCGACCGGTTTGGCCTGAGGTTGTTTTCGCTTTTGTTGGGCCTGGGCTTGAATGTTTTCGACGGCTTTAAGGGCTTCCTCAAAAACCGATTCGGGGATATCGGCAACGATTCCATTTCCTTTTTTATCGTCTGGGCTCACGGAACTGTATACTCCTTAATGAAAATCGTTACCCTTCCGAAATACGCACGGAAAGATACACCGATAGACCCTCCCCGGGAATCGTATTTTTATAATTGGTTTAGCTTAGATATGTCAAGCGATACCTTAATTCTTTCCTCGTTAATGAATAAATTCTCCATCAAGTGAATAAAAAAATATTTTGACAGACGACATAACATCATGGGAGGAGAAACGGCGGAGTTTGGCTTTGACGTGAAGCGCCGGCGTTACTCGGAATGGTATTTGTTGTACATGCAGTGCCACTTGCCGCCGTAAAACATGTAATTGATCGAAGACGTCGCCGGCGTGCGGTGATCCAGGGGACATACCGGCGATTCGATCGGTCCCCAACGATGCAACGGCTCGATGACGATTTGACGTTCGTATTCGTCCACGCGCGGTTTGAAGATCACCACCAATTGAGCGGGGCGACCGTCCGGATACAAGACGGGATAGGCGGAGAGAACGTCCCAAACTTCGCGTTGTTGTTCCGAACAGACGTTCCACAGCAACTTATCGAGCGCGGTGTGATTTTCGTAACATAAAAAACGATAGTGCGTCTGATACACGTCATCGATACGCGCCGCCGCCTGACCGATCAGGATCAAGATGATCAGCCAGAAGAGAATGTCGACGATGGTAAAGCCGTTGCGCTTTTTCATTCGGTTTTTATGATCCCATCCGCGGTTACGTAAAGTTTGCGATAGCCGAAGCGGTCGGCGTGCGGCAAATTGAAAATAAATCCCTCTTCGCCTTTGATCGGCGCATAGGAGTATTGTTCTTCGGTGCCCAAGACGCGGGGCGGTTTTTCCAGATAATCGGGGAAAAGGTCATCGAGCTTTTCGGGGAAATTCCCGTCATGATCGTTGGCGTATCGCAGGATCTTGGTGAGGATATAGGACATCTCGGTGACCGGATCTCCCAGGAGCTTGAACATTTGCGGATCGAACGTCGCGGGAGCGCCGGCTCGTCCCAAATAATTGCTGATGTACATATTGACGGCCAGCAACAGCACGATGGACAGCAGTAGATATCCGTTTATCAGCTTCAGTGCCTTGGAGAATTTGCTTTCGTGTTTTTTTTCATCCTCGTGCAACTGATGGACGCGATCCAGGTATTCCTTGTTGCCGTCATCGGCCAGATCGATCGCGTTCTCCAGAGTGCACGCCGGGCAGACGACCTGCTCGTCGTCCAAAAAGCGCATGCAATCGCCGCAAATGGACTTGCCGCAAATGGAGCACTCGTAGAGCGCGTCTTCTTTCGGATGGTAGTAGCACTTGGTCATGTGGTCCTCATGTTGCCGATCGATTTTTTTTGACATGCCGGACCGTTGTCTGTCAAACGCCCGCTTGATCAGTACGTCGGTTGGTCCGCTTCGTCCTCCGGTCCGGCCAGGGGCAGGGTCACCGTGAAGGCCGTGCCGTGTTTCGGTTTGGAGGCGAAACGAATTTCCCCGCCCATGCGTTCAACGAGCATTTTGCTGATGGGCATGCCCAGGCCCCATCCTTCGTGATGCATGTCGAAACGTTCGATCTGCTGAAAACGATCGAACACCTTCGGCGCATCTCCGGGACGAATGCCGATGCCGGTGTCGGCGACGGTCAGGCGCACGTACTTTTTCCTGGCGATCAACGCCAATTCCAAACGAATGGTGATCCGGCCGCGCTCGGTGAATTTTATCGCGTTGG
This sequence comes from bacterium, assembly GCA_036725605.1. GTDB lineage: Bacteria > Lernaellota > Lernaellaia > Lernaellales > Lernaellaceae > CALBTQ01. Next base: position 56,379 of record DAIMDW010000028.1, on the reverse strand, counting down.
AAATCAGATTGGCCATTACCTGCGTCATGCGGTCGGGATCCAGCAACACATCGTGCAACGCGGGATCCTCGGAAATCTCGACGACCAGTTTCAGCCCTTTGCGTTCGATGGCGGCGCGATGGGCGTGGGCGTCGTGCGCGACCAACTCGGCCAGGTCGACCGACTTGTTGTTGATCGGCATGCGGTTGGCTTCCAGGCGCGTCATGTCCAGCAGATCGTTGATCAGACGACCCAGGCGATCGGCCTCGTCGCGAATGATGGCCAAAAACCGTCGCCGGCCTTCTTCGGAGAGATTCAAATCCTCGCTGAGCAAACCTTCGGCGCTGGCGCTGATGCTGGTCAGCGGGGTTTTCAATTCGTGGCTGATCAGGCCGAGGAAGTCGTCCTTGTTTTTGTCCAGTTCGCGCAGACGGCCCAGCGCGTCCTTGAGATTTTTGGTGCGTTCCTCGATGCGGTGCTCGAGGTTGAGGTTGAGTTGCATCATTTCAACATCGGCCTTTTCCAGCGATTCCTGTTTGACGGCCAGTTCCTGGCGCATCACCGTAAGCTTCTGGGTCATCGCGGCGAAGCTTTCGGTCAGCAGGCCGATTTTGTCGCGGCGTTCGGCGGTGATTTTCACCGGGTGAATGCCGTCGAATTTGTCGACGGCCTCGATCAATTGCTGAATGGGATTGGTCAGCGAACCGGCCAGTCGTTGCGAAAGAAAATAGGCCACCAGGGCCAGCAGCATCAACAGGATCGTCGCGGACATCGCCATCAGGTAGTTGGTCTGGTTCAGTTTGGCGCGCACGTCATTGGTGAAGTCGTCGCGGAAATGATGAGCCGTTTTCATCCAGGAAAAATCGGCCAGCGCGTTGGAGGCGAGCACCAGTTTCAACTGGGTCGGCTGCAACGTTTCTTCGGCAACCAGAAAATCGGCTTCGTGCAGCGCGGCGGTGATTTCCGTGTACGTCTGAAGTTGCTTGGGAAGTTGTTGGTCGTTCAAGCGATGCAGCAGCCGGCCTTGCTCGTCGAAAATGTAAACCTGGTTCGCTTCGTGATCGAGGATCGTCAACAGGCTGTCGAGCGCGGCAAGGGTGTTGCCGTTTTTGGACGCTTGAAAATGAGCGAACGAACGTCCGGCCATGTGCGCGTTGTTTTGCAGAGCCGCGTTCACGTCGGCGCGCACGGTGCTTTCCACCAGGCGCGTTTTGCGATGCGCGTAATCGCCCGCGTCCTTGATGATCAGGAAGCCGGTCGATTCGAGCATCTTGGCCTGATAGAAGTACATCACCAGCAACGGCGTGATGGCGATCAGCAACGAGCCGAGCAAGATGCGTGAACGAATCGACAAGCCCCGAAACATCTCCTGCCTCTAAAATGGAATTTTTTCGTACGGCTTGGGAATGCGAATTTCCACGCCGGGCGCCACGGCCAGGATCTTGCTGCCGAAGGTATGCGGGTCGGCGCCGGGAATCAGCCGCGTGGTTTCGCTCAACGGCAGCGAGAAATCCTCGAAGTGAAAGGGCATCACCTTTTTCGGTTTGATCTTGTGCATGATGCGCTTGGCGAACTCCGGCGTGTACTGATAGCCCGAGGCGCATAGCCAGGCCGAGCTGACGCGGCGCTGCGGCAGCAGGTTGTCGATCATGTTCGCCGTGCCCATGTGCAGAATCGTTTTTCCGCCGGCGGTGATGAACAACAACAACGGCGGATCGCCGTGCTTGAATTGCCAGACCCAGAACGGCGCCTGCGCTTCCGGCGAAATTCTGCCGGGGAAGGGCACCTTGCCCAACGCGACGCGGCCGTGCCGGGTCTTCACCGATTCGACGGTGAACGGACCGACCGTGAAGCGGTTGCCGTGCGCCAGCACTTCCGGGCAGGGCGGCGAGCCGTAGGCCTTGAGTGTGGTGTCGACGCTCTCGTTGCCCCAGACCGGCACGCCGAGCTTTTTCGCGATGTAGGGCACGTCGCACAGGTGATCGGAATGCGAGTGGGTAACGACAATGCCCAACACTTCACCGTCGAGACCGGCGAGGTATTGGTCGATCTTGTCCGCGTTCGGCGCCAGACGGGCGGTGAACGTTTGCCATTTGTTCGGTCGGCTGATGTGCGGGTCGATCAGCAGGATCTGCCCGTTGTGCTCCAGTTCAAGACTCGCCGTCCCCAGCCACTTCGCGGTAGCCATCGCGCTCCCCCTTTTTGCTGACGTGGTTCAAGTACCAATCCATATCCGAAAGGATGCCGCGCAGGATGCTCACTTCGCGCTCGCTGATTTGCGCGCGGCCGTACATTCGCCGCAGCGCGCGCATGATGTGCTCCGGATTTTCCGGCGCAAGAAAACCGATTTCCAAATACATCGCGCGCATCTGCTTGAACATCCGCTCCAGCTTGTCGTGCCGGGCCGGATGAATTTTATCGACTTCCGTCGGCACCTGCGCCGCCGCTTTGAACAGTTCGTAAGCGAAGACGAGCACGGCTTGCGCGAGGTTTAAACTTTTATGCGCCGGATCGGTTTCGATTTCCACCAGAAACTGACACATGTCCAACTCGGCGTTGTCCAGACCGCTGACCTCGTTGCCGAACAGCAGCGCCGCCTGCGCCCCGCCGGTCAGCTTGGGCAGCAGCCAGCCGGGCAGCGCGGCCGAGGTGCCGAAGCGCTCGCGGTTCTTGCCCAGGCGCCGGCTGGTGCCCACGACGTAGGAAAAATCGGCCAGCGCCGACGGCAGATCGTCAAAGATTTGCGCGCGCTCCAGAATGTCGTAGGAGTTGGTGGCCATCTGCCGGCACAGGTCGGTGTCGAAGTTGCACGGATTGATCAGCCGCAATTTGGTCAGACCGAAATTTTTCATCGCCCGCGCGACCTGACCGAGGTTGCCGTCGCCGACCGGCCGCACGAGCACGACGCCGATTTGATCGAGCACGGGAGGGTGCTTCATCTCGATGATCATTGCGCCTCCCGAAAATTGGCGAAGATTTGCCGCGCGAAGACGGGCCGCTGCGCGTTGCGCCAGGCGGCGCACAGATCGATCTTCACCGATTTTTGAATTTTGGCGACCCACGCGAACAGCAACATCCCCGCATAGGGACCGATCTCCGGATGAAACTGCAACCCCCACACCGGCTTGTCGCGCAGGCGCATGGCCTGCACCGGGCAAATGTCGCTGGAAGCCAGCACCTCGACCTGCGGCGGTAGATGGCACACCTCGTCGGAGTGCGAGCAGTACGCGTCGATCGTCGGCGGCAGGCCCGCGAACAGGGGATCGGTCGTCGTCAGGCGCACGGGATGCCAGCCGAACTCGGGCGCGGGCGCGTGGCGCACGCATGCGTCGCCCCACAACGCGCGGGCGATCAGTTGGTGCCCGAAACAAATGCCCAGCACCGGTTTGCCGGCGTCGACGGCGGCGCGCACGAAATCCATCTGGCGCAGGATCCAATCGTCGTTGTCGACGATCGACGCTTCCGAGCCGGTGAGAATCAGGTGCGTGAACGAATCCGGCGACGGCAGCGGCTCGCGCGGCGCGCGGCAGATGCGCGGCGGTTCGGCCAGAAAGCGTTTGGTGAGCATTCCTTCGTTGAGCAGGCAATGATCCAGGGAGTTGTCGAGTAACAGCGTTTGCACCGCGCGCTATCCTTCAAGGGCCGCGGCGATCTCCGCGGCAATGGCGTCGGCGGCCGCGACCGGATCGTCCGCGCCGGTGATCGGCCGGCCGATAACCAGGTAGTCGGCGCCGTCGGCGACGGCCATCGCGGGCGTAACCACGCGCTTTTGATCGCCCACCGCGCCGCCCGCCGGGCGAATGCCGGGGGTGACCACGACGAAATCCTCGCCGCAGGCCTGTTTGATCGCTTTGACTTCCTTCGCGCTGGCGACCACGCCGTCCAGACCGTTGGCCTGTGCGAGCTTCGCCAGGCGCACCACGGCCGCGTCCGCCGGACCGGCCAGGCCGATGTCGCGCAGGTCGTCGTCGTTGAGGCTGGTCAGGACGGTTACGCCGATGACCAGCGGTTTTTCGTCCGCGCCCCGCGCCGCTTCGGCCGCCGCCCGGCACATCGCCGCGCCGCCGGCCGCGTGCACATTGAGCATCCACACGCCGTGGCGCATGGCGGAACGCACCGCGCCGGCGACCGTGTTGGGGATGTCGTGGAATTTCATGTCCAGAAAAACGCGGCCGCCGTTTTGCGTGACCGCGTCGATCACGGCGGGGCCGACGGCGGTGAACAATTCCTTGCCGATTTTGAACGCGCCGACGTGCCCGGTCAGCCGCTCGGCCAGCGCCCGCGCCTTATCGAGCGAATCGACGTCCAACGCAACCAAAATTTTCTCACGCGCTTCAGCCATGGCACGCCTCGTCGATCAGGCCCTTGAGTTTGCCGACGATCTCGGTCAGCGGCACGAGGGTGAATTCCTTTTCGCCGCGCACCTTGAGTTCCACGGCATTGTCAGCCAGCGCCTTCTTGCCGACGGTCACGCGCAGCGGAATGCCGATCAGATCGGCGTCCTTGAACTTCACGCCCGGGCGTTCGTCGCGATCGTCGAGCAAAGCGTCGATGCCCAGCGCGAGCAACTCGTCGTGCAGCTTCGTCGCGGCGGCGTATTCGTCGCCGTCGGCCTTGCCGATGGGCACGATCTCGACGGGGAAGGGCGCGAGCGGCAGCGGCCAGATGATGCCGTCGTCGTCGTGGTTCTGCTCGATCGCGGCGGCGGCGGTGCGGCCGATGCCGATGCCGTAGCAACCCATGATCATCTCATTTTCCTTGCCGTCCTCGTCGAGGAAGGTCGCGCGCATCGTCTTGGAGTACTTGGTGCCCAGCTTGAAGATGTGGCCGACTTCGATGCCGCGCTGAATTTGATACGTGCCGCCGCAGCGCGGACACGTGTCGCCGGCCAGCGCGGTGCGGATGTCGGCCCATTGGGTCGGCTGCCAGTCGCGGCCGAGGTTGACGCCGGTGACGTGCACGTCGACTTCGTTGCCGCCGGTGACCATGTTGCCGCAGCCGCGCAGGCTGAAATCGGCGACGAGGTTTTCCACGTGCAAGCCCTGCGGTCCGGCGAATCCGACCGGCGCGCCGGTGACCTTGACGATCGTGTCGGGATCGGCCAGCTCGATCTCGTCGGCGTTGAGCAGCCGCCGCAGCTTGATCGGATTGATTTCATGATCGCCGCGCACCAGCGCCACGACGGGCTTGCCGTCGGCGACGAAGACCAGCGTTTTGATCAGATCGCTCGGCTGCACGCCCAGGAAGGCGGAAACCTCTTCGATCGTCCGCTGGTCGGGCGTGGCGACTTTTTTCATTTCCGCCATTTCGCCGGTGAAGGGCGTTTCGGGCACGACGGGCAGTTCGGCCTTTTCGGTGTTGGCGGCGTAGCTGCATTGGTCGCAGTAGACGATGGCGTCTTCGCCGGTGTCGGCCAGGACCATGAACTCGGCGCTGAAGCTGCCGCCGATGTTGCCGCTGTCGGCCTCGACCTCGCGGAACTTCAAGCCGCAACGTTCGAAGATGCGATGATACGCGCGCCGCATTTCCTCGTAGCTTTTGTTCGCGCCGTCGTCGTCAACGTCGAAGCTGTAGGCGTCCTTCATGATGAATTCGCGCCCGCGCATCAGGCCGAAGCGGGGCCGCACCTCGTCGCGGAACTTGGTCTGAATCTGATAGAGGTTCAGCGGCAGCTCGCGGTAGGAACGAACGTCGCGCCGCACCAGATCGGTGATGACCTCTTCGGCCGTCGGGCCGATGCAGAATTCGCGCGCATGACGGTCGCGCAGGCGCAGCAATTCCGGACCGTAAAACTGCCAGCGGTTGGATTCGATCCACAACTCGGCCGGCTGTACGGCGGGCAGCAGCACTTCCTGCGCGCCGGCGCGGTTCATTTCCTCGCGCACGATCCGCTCGACGTTGCGCAGCACGCGCAGGCCCAGCGGCAGGTAGTCGTAGATGCCGGCGGCCAGTTTGCGGATCATCCCGGCGCGCAACATCAACTGATGGCTGATGACCTCCGCGTCGGAGGGAGTTTCCTTGATCGTCGGGGCAAAAAATTTCGAAAACCGCACGTTACGCTCCTTGTTCTTTCCGTTCGGCGCGCAACAGCGCCAGCGCTTCTTTCACGCCGGCGATGACCTGCGCGCGTTCCACCGTTTTCCAGTACGTTCCGCCCTTGTACAGAAGATAGCCCTTCTTCCCGGCGATGACGCCCAAATCGGCCTGCCGGCTTTCGCCGGGGCCGTTGACGCTGCAACCCATTACCGCAATGTGCCACGGTTCGTCCAGATCGCCGAAGGTTTTTTCGATTTCGGCGATGACGTCCTCGGTCGGGCATTCCAGGCGCCCGCAGTTGGGGCAGGAGGTGATGGTGATGCCCCGTTGGCGCAGGCCGAGCGACTTGAGCAGTTCCCAACCGACGCGCACTTCCTCGACCGGATCGCCGGTCAGGCTGACGCGGATGGTGTCGCCGATGCCGTGGCCCAGGATGATGCCGATGCCCGCCGCGCTGCGGATCGTGCCGGCCCATTTCCCGCCGGCCTCGGTGACGCCCACGTGCAGCGGGATGTCGGACCGCTCGGCGAACAGGAGATTGGCCTTGACGGTGCGCTCGACGTCCGAGGCCTTGAGGCTCACCTTGATTTGCGTGAAGCCCAGTTCTTCGAGAATGGCGACGTGACCGAGCGCCGATTGCACCATCGCTTCGGCGGTCGCGCCGCCGTGCTCGTCGAGCAGGCGCTTTTCCAGACTGCCCGCGTTCACACCGATGCGGATGGGAATGTTCTTCGCCGCACAGGCGTCGACCACCGCTTCGACCCGCGCGCGCTCGCCGATGTTGCCCGGGTTGATGCGCAGCATCGCCACGCCGGCCTCGACGGCGATCAACGCGAGCTTGTAATCAAAATGAATGTCGGCGACCAGCGGCAGACTGGTGCGCTCGACGATCTCATACAGCGCCCGCGCGGCGTCGGCGTCGACGACGGCCAGGCGCACGATGTGCGCGCCCGCGCCCTGCAGGGCGTTGATCTGCGCGATGGTCGCGGCCGTGTCGCGGGTGTCGGTTTTGGTCATCGACTGCACGCTGACGGGCGCGCCGCCGCCCACGGGCACGTTGCCGACCAGCAAGCGCCGCGTATGCTCCCGGGTGATCATTCTTCCTCCCGCGAAATCTCGATGTCGAGCGCTTTGATCTTGCGATGCAGGTTCGACCGCTCCAGCCCCACCGCTTCGGCGGTTTTGGTGATGTTGCCCTTGTTCTCCTCCAGCTTGCGCTGCAGGTACTCGCGCTCGAAGGCATTACGGGCCAGGCGGTAATCGTTGATCGCATAGAGGCGGTCGGCCTCTTCGTCGTGCGTCGCGCCCGGGGTCAGCGATTCACGCACCGCCTCGGCCGTGATGTGCTCGTCGCGGGTCATGATCACCAGCCGTTCGACGATGTTCTTCAACTCACGCACGTTGCCCGGCCAGTCGTATTCGCTGAGCATCGCCATCGCCTCGGGCGTGAATTCGCGCGGGGCCAGGCCGCTGCGGGCACAGAAGGCGCGCCCGAAAAAGTCGATGAACGAGGGGATGTCCGAGCGTCGTTCGCGCAGCGGCGGCACGTAGAGCGGAATCACGTTGAGGCGGAAATACAGGTCCTCGCGGAAATTGCCTTTGACCAGTTCGTCTTTGAGATTCTTGTTGGTCGCGGCGATCACGCGCACGTCGACGGGGATCAAATCGGCGCCGCCGACGCGCTGGAAGGATTTTTCCTGCAACACGCGCAGGATCTTCGCCTGCGTCTTCAGGCTCATGTCGGCGATCTCGTCCAGGAAGATCGTCGAGCCGTCGGCGAGGTCGAATTTGCCGCGGCGGCGTTCGGTGGCCCCGGTGAACGAGCCCTTTTCGTGGCCGAACAATTCGGATTCGATCAGTTCCTCGGGGATGGCCGCGCAGTTGACTTCGATGAACGGCTTTTTCTTGCGCGGCGAATGCATGTGGATCTGCCGGGCGACCAGCTCCTTGCCGGTGCCGTTTTCGCCGGTGATCAGCACGTAGCTGTCGGCGGGGGCGGCGCGGGATATCTGCTCGCGCAAACCCTGAATCAACGGATGGCTGCCGATCATCTCGAATTTGGATTCGATGCCCTGTTTCAGGTGCAGGTTTTCCTCTTCGAGGCGGACCATATCCATGACGCGGTTGACCGACAGCACCGTTTCGGGGAGCGAAAGCGGCTTTTCGATGAAGTCGTAGGCGCCCAGCTTGGTGGCCTTGACCGCCGTTTCGATGTTGCCGTGACCGCTGATCATGATGACCTGCTGCGAGGGGTCCATCACCTTGATTTTCTTCAAGGTTTCCAGTCCGTCCATCCCCGGCATCCAGATGTCGAGCATGACGAGGTCGGGTCGTTCGACGCCCACGACCTTGATCGCTTCCTCGCCGGAGGAGACGGACCGCACCCGGTAGCCCTCGTCCTCGAGAATGCCGCCGAGGGTTTCGCGGATATCCGGTTCGTCGTCGACGATGAGGATCCTTCGTTTCATCGCTCATTCCACCTGTGTGCCGTTTTCAGAAAGCGGATTGTAGCATATTTGCAACACCTGAAAAGAGCGGAATTCAAGAATGGATATGTTTCAAAGGTGGAAATTTGGTGCTGTGAAAAGAAAGCGTATGTTTGCGTTTTGGGCCGACTCAATGATATCTTTCAGGGCAATTGGAAATGTCAATTAACGAAAAAATACGACACAAGTTTATTCATCACGGGAGTCAAGATGGATCGTGAGCCGAATTCAGCGATTAAACCCGGACGTATTGCCAACGAGCAGGATCGACAGATCGTTTTCATGAACGGCATGGGCATCCTCGCCTTGGTGATGTCCGTTTATGCGCTGGCCCAGATGTACGGACTGTTTTTTGTCGTGAACAAGGGCTTGATCGTTCAGTCGGTTTATATCGTATCGATTCTTTCCAGTGTGGCCGCCATTTCCGTGCTGGCCTGGAGCTATCGACGCTTTCGGCAGGTCCGGTCGACCGATGCCGACGGCTCGCAGGTTTATCGGCTGATGATTTTCACCGCCGTCGCGATTTACCTGCTCAGTTTGTTGCAGGTGCACCTGGTCGGCAGTCAGAATGCGCTGCAACAACTGTTGCTGGTCGCTATCCTGTTGGTGGTTTCCTGGTTTTTCCGTTGGCGCGACGTGATTGCCTTTTACATTTTCGCCAACCTGGGCCTGGCGTTGCTCATCATTCTGGAAAAGAAAGGCCTGATCGGTTACGCCCCGCTGTTTGAGCAAAGCGAGACGCTGGCCAGATTGTTCCTGGACTGGCGCATCATCCTCGGGCAGTCGGTCAATTATGTTTTGGTGCTCGGCGCATGCACCACGTTGTTATGGAATCTGCGTTTTGTGCTGGAGAAATCCGAGCGGTTGCGTTCCGAAGCCAACCGGTCGCTGCAATTGGAGATCGAAGAGCGCATGCGCTCGGAAAAGGAAAAGGAAGAGTTGATCGTCAAGCTGCAAACGTCGCTCGATCAAGTAAAAACCCTCCACGGCCTGTTGCCGATTTGCATGAACTGCAAGAAGATCCGCGACGACAAAGGCTGTTGGCAGCAGGTGGAAATCTATCTGCATGAGCATTCGCCGGAGGTGCAGTTTTCCCACGGCCTGTGCCCGGAATGCGCCGAAAAGATGTATCCCACGGAGCCGGAAAAGAAATAGAAGCGGCTACTCGGTCTCGTCCGGTTCGTCGGTCTCGTTTTCGACATCGGCGGTGCGAACGGGAATTTCGATGACGACCACCGTGCCCTGCGGTTGATTGTCGCGCAGGTGAATACGCCCCGCGTGATCCTTGACGATGCGGTTGACGATCGCCAGACCCAGCCCGGTGCCCATTTTTTTCGTGGAAAAATATGGTTCGAACAAACGGCTTTGGTATTCGCGCGGAATGCCCTGACCGGTGTCGGCGATCTCCAGGCGCAGCCACCGGCCGTCGTCGACCGTCGCGGCGGAAATCTTCACCTTGCCGCGCCCGACGATCGAGGCGATGGCGTTGTCGAGAATGTTGATCAGCACGCGCTTGAATTGATCGCGGTCGATCAGTAGGTGCGGCACATTGTCATCGACAAGCGTTTCGAACTGCACGCGCTTGTGCGCTTCGCTGTAGAGCACGACCGTCTCGCGGATCAGCTCGTGGAGATTGGTGGGCGAGGGCTTGGCTTCGGCGATGCGCGCGAAGTCGGAAAATTCCTTGACCATCCCCTTGAGTTCTTCGACCTGCCGCACGATCGTGCTGGTCGAATCGAAGAATACCTTGTCGACCTCTTCGTCGAAACGATCGGCGTAGCGCTTGCGCAAACGTTGCGCGGCCAGTTGGATGGGCGTGAGCGGATTTTTGATTTCGTGGGCGATGCGGCGTGCGATCTCCTGCCACGCGGCCACGCGCTGCATCTTGAGCAATTCGGTCAGATCCTCGAGCACGAGCACCGCGCCGGCGGCGTCGCTCTGCGCCCCGCGCAACACCGAGAGCGTGGCGAGCATCGTGCGCTGCTGATTGTTGATGGTGATTTCGATCTGGTTTTGCACGGTCGGCCGCTGACTGAGCCGCAACTGATCGCCGAGGCTCTTGGAGTATTCCTGCATCTCCTCGGGGAAAACGTCGGTCCAGGATTTATCCAGCGCCGCGCTCGCCTTGATGCCCAGCATGCGCTCGGCGCCGGGATTGAAGATCGTGACACGGCCTTCGTTGTCGAAGGCCAGCACGCCGGCGGCGATGTTGTTGAGCACCGTGGCCATGCTGGCGCGGCGGCGTTCCAGCTCGATGTTCGTTTTTTCCAGGTCCTCGTTGGCTTCCTCCAGCGCTTTGCGGCTGGCGCCCAACTCGGCCCACATGCGGTTGAAGACGTCGACCAGAATGCCCAGTTCGTCGTCGGCCGTTTTTTGGATGTACACGTCGCGTTCGCCGGCGGCGACCCGCTGCGCGCCGTCGGCCAAACGCTGCAGCGGTTCGGTGATCTGCCGCGCGAGGAAAAAGCCGAACCAGGTGGCGCTGAAGAAAATGAAGATATATATCATCGCCAGGATGATCAGGTAGTTGCTGCGAATCGGGCTTTCCATCACCTGCATCTGGCTGTAGCTGTCGTAGGTCTCCTGAATCGTGCGCATGCGTTGGACAAGACTTTGCGGCACGTAATAGCTGACCACGACCACCGCCCGCGCGGCCTCGTCGGGCGCGGCCACCGGCGCCATCCCGCGGATCAACTCGGATTCACCGAGCGAGAAGACCTCGCTTTTTTCCTGCTTGGCAAAGCCCTTGCTCAGAAAATCCTTGTCCTCGCGGAACCATTTCCCGGTTTTGGCTTCTTTGGTGCCGGCGAAGATCGGCTTTTTCGTCGGTTCCCGGTACACCTCGATCAAATCGACAGAGAGCAACTGCCGGCGTTCGGCGAGTTTGTCCCGCAATTGTTTAGCCGCGTCGGATTTATCGTCGGCCGGCGGCTCCGGTTCGGTCAGCAACCAGGCGGCAATGTCGCGCGCATGACCGATCGCCCGTTTCTCGTGCGTTTCGTAGTAGGTCTGCGCGACCTTGAGCGACTCGGCGAGGCTGCCTTCGATCTGCAGCGAAAACCACCGCTCGATCGAGTTGGTGATGAAGGTCATCGCCACGTAGAACAGGATGATCGTCGGCACCAGCGCGAACAGCACGAAGGCGACGACCAGCCGCGTGCGCAGTTGCGCGCCCAGCACCTTGCGTCGGCGCTCGAACAGCAACTTGGTGACGTTGCGCAGGATCAAAAAGAGCAGCACACAAACCAGGATGACGTTGACGTTGATCAGGCTGAAAAACAGCAGGTTGCCGCCGCCGAGCGAGCCGCGAAAATCGAAGAAGAGCGTTTCGATCAAAAAGAGCACGCCCAACACCGAGCCGATCACGACGATCGCGATCATCTCGCGTTTGCGGCGGAGCGCTTCGCGTTCCTCGGGAGGCAGTTCGAAGATCGATTTACCGGCCATCGCCCTGCGCCTCATCCAACGGCAGATCGATCTGCACCCAGTCGGTTTCGAAATCCCACATGCTGACGAAGAAGAAAATCTTGTCCAGCATCAGCGGCCATTTAACCGGATCGAGCTGGGCCTTGATGCGTACGTAATATTTAAAGGACCGATCCAGCGAGGTGCTGACCGCGACCGGATAGTCGACGAACTCGGTCATCATCTTTTTCGCTTCGTCGAGACTGTCGGCCTGTTTGGGCCGGTTGCCGTCGCCGAAATCGACCGTGTAGGTTTTCTTGAGCGTGTCGTAGCGTAGCGACCGGCGCACCTGCCAATGATGGATGCGGATGTTGGGCCAGGCCGGCACGACGCGCATGATCTCGAAATGGTAAATGAAAGTGTGCGGAATGCCGGATAAAATCGCCCGCTCCATGTCCGGCGTGAACGCCTCGACGACGTGGAAGTGCACCGAGAACACCTGGCCGTTGCGGCTGCAAGATGTTCCCTCGATGCGCGCCTTGGCCTCGGCGATCGTGGCGCCGCCCAGCGCCAGGCAGAGGATAAGGACAAAAACAAGGCGTTTTTTCGTCATCCGCTTTCCGTAGAGAGTTGTCCTATCCTACCGGGAGCCTTCGCGCGGTTCAAGAACATACGCAAGGGGGGTGCATCTTGGCAGTTTTGCGGCGAATGGTTAGGTTCATTTGTGAGATTGAATCGCAAATGCCCTCTTGTTTTTCTTGGTCAACCCAAGTACTGTTTGGCGTTTGATTTCAGCACCTGGAGAAGCGCATGAGCCTGTTCTCGCGGAAGAAAAACAAAGCGGTGGTCGTCGGGCTGGACGGCGTGCCGCATACCTTGCTCGGCCAACTCATGGAGCAGGGCGTGCTGCCGCGCATGAAGGACATTTTCGCCAAAGGCAATCTGCGGCGGATGGAAGTGACCGTGCCGGAAATCTCGGCGGTCAGTTGGCCCAGTTTCATGACCGGTGCGGATGCGGGCAGCCACGGCATTTTCGGTTTCACCGATTTGCTGCCCGGCGGCTACGACCTGACCTTCCCCAATTACGGCAGCCTCAAGGCCCCGACGATCTGGGAGACGCTGGAGCAAAAGGGCAAACGCAGCGTGGTGCTCAACCAGCCCGGCACGTACCCGGCGCGGCGGCTGTCCGGGGCGCTGGTCAGCGGCTTCGTGGCGATCGAGCTGTTCAAGGCCGTTTTTCCGGCCAAGTACATCGCCAAGCTGCGCAAGATGAACTACGAGATCGACATCGACACCAACACGGCGCGGCGCAATCATCCGCTGGCGCTGCGCGAGTTGTTCCACACGCTGGAGACGCGCAAGCAGGCCGCGGCGATGCTGTGGGACGAAGAGGAGTGGGATTTCTTCGAGGTGGTCGTCACCGGCACCGACCGGCTGCACCATTACCTCTGGCATGCGCTGACCGATCCCGCTCACGAACTGCACGAAAAGTGCATCGACTACTACCGGCAGGTCGACGCGTTCGTCGGCGAAATGGCCGACCGGTACGTCAAGCTGACCAAGGACGACAGCCTGTCGGGCCTGATTTTATTGAGTGATCACGGTTTTTGCGCCCTGGAAAAAGAAGTGGCGCTCAACCGTTTTCTGATGGAAAAGGGCCTGGTCGCCTTCGCGGCCGATCCGCCCAGCGACCTGAATCAGATCAGCGAGGCGTCCAAGGTGTTCGTGCTCGATCCGAACCGGATCTACGTGCACACCAGCGATCGTTTCCCCAAAGGGAAGGTCGCGCCGGCCGACGCGCCGAAGGTGATCGAGGACGTGAAAGCCGCGCTGAACGAACTGGAATACGACGGCAAAAAACTCGTGCGCCGTTACTTCCATCGCGAAGAGGCGTATCATGGTCCGTTGGTCGCGCAGGCGCCGGATCTGGTGGCGGTGTCGATTAATGGTTTCGACTTCAAGGGCGCGATCGACCGCCCGGAGGTGTTCGGCCATTTCGGATTGAACGGCATGCACAACCAGGACGACGCCTTTTTATGGACGACCAAGAACGTGGACGAGGTGCCGCACATCACCCAGGTCGCCGGCCTGGTGCTGGAGCATTTAAACTGATGCGAAGAATCGTTGCGATAAGTCTGTTCCTGCTGGCCATGCTCGCGGCCGCCCCGGCGCACGCCTACGTCGGACCGGGGGCCGGCTTCGCGTTCATCACCAGCTTCTTCTTTTTGATCGCCACCTTTTTCGTGGCGCTGTTTTCGCTGGCGATCTGGCCGCTGCGTTTCATCTACGTGTGGCTCAAGAGCCGCCGCGCGCTACGCCATGCGAAGGTCAAGCGCGTGGTCGTGCTCGGCCTGGACGGCATGGACCCGCAACTGGCCGAGCGGTGGATGGAGCAGGGGCATCTGCCTACCTTCAAGAAACTCGCGGAGGACGGCGGCTTTCATCGCCTGCGCACCACGTTTCCGTCGGTCAGCCCGGTGGCGTGGTCGAGCTTCATGACCGGCGCGAATCCGGGCCGGCACAACATCTACGATTTTCTCTCGCGCGACACGCGCACTTATCTGCCGACGCTGTCGTCGGCCTACATCGGCGACGCGCAACGCAAGATCAAGCTCGGCAAATACACCATTCCGCTGAGCAAACCGGAAATCCGGCTGCTGCGCAAAAGCAAGCCGTTCTGGGTGGTGCTGGGCGAGCACGGCATTTTCTCGACGGTGTTGCGCGTGCCGATCACCTTCCCGCCGGAGAAATTCAACGGCGTGTCGCTGTCGGGCATGTGCGTGCCCGACATTCGCGGCAGCCAGGGCACCTTCAGCTTCTACACGACCAAGGAATGGACCGACGCGGTGGAAGAGGGCGGCGTCATTCTGCCGTTGAAGAAAAACGGCGCGGGCTACGAGGGCGAGTTGCTCGGTCCGCCCGACGCGCTGCTCGAAAGCGCGCCGGAAATGAAGATTCCTTTCACGCTGCTCGACGGCAAGAACGGCGCGCGCACGTTGAAGCTGCCCGACCGCGAAATCGTGCTGGAAGAAGGCAAATTCACCGAGTGGGTGCGTTTGTCGTTCCAGGCCAGTCTGCGCATCAAGGTCAACGGCATCGCGCGGTTCCTGCTGACGCGCTACGCGGGCGAACCGGCGCTGTACGTCTCGCCGATCAACCTCGATCCGGAAAAACCGGCGTTTCCCATCAGCCACCCGGCGGCGTATTCGATGTACCTGTCCAAGCTCAACGGCCCCTATGCCAACCTGGGCCTCGCCGAAGACACCTGGGTGCTCAACGAGGGGCTGATCAGCGACGAGCTGTTCCTCGAAGAGACGTACCTGATCAACGACGAACGCGAGAAGATGTTCAATGACGCGCTGGCCAAAACCAAGAGCGGCCTGGTCGTGTGCGTGTTCGACGGCACCGACCGCATTCAACATATGTTCTTCCGCTATCTGGTCGACGATCACCCCGCATTGCGCGGCAAGGAACGCTCGCCGGCCGGCGAAACGGCCGTGCTGGATCTGTATAAGAAAATGGACGCGCTGCTGGCGCGTACGATCAAGAAGCTGAAGAAGAACGACGTGCTCTTCGTGATGAGCGACCACGGCTTCAAGCCGTTCAACCGCGGCATCAACCTCAACTCGTGGCTGCATCAGAACGGTTATCTCTTCCTTAAGGATGAAAGCAAGTCCGGCAAGTGGCTCTCGAACGTCGACTGGTCGAAAACCCGGGCGTATCAGGTCGGCCTGGGCGGCATGTACCTGAACATCAAGGGGCGCGAGCGTCACGGGATCGTCGAACCGGGCGAGGAAGCGGCCGCATTGCGCCGCGAACTGATCGACAAGCTCTCCGGTCTGCACGACGCGGAAAAGAACGCCACGGCGATCAACCAGGTATGGGACGCCGAGGAGCTGTACACCGGCCCGTACAAAGGCAACGCGCCGGATTTGATCATCGGTTACAACATCGGTTATCGCGCCGGGTGGGACGGCACGACCGGCGTGGTCAACGACACGGTCATCGACGACAACGTCAAGGCCTGGAGCGGCGATCATTGCGTCGATCCGCGGCTGGCGTCGGGCGTGTTGTTCACCAACTTCAAACTCGACAATCAAGATCCGTCGATTATGGACATCGCGCCGACGGTGCTATACTTATTGGGCGTGCAAAAGCCGGGATACATGGACGGCGCATCCCTGCTGCAAGAAAAAAAATCCGGAAAGGAGGCGGCGTCATGAGCCGCGAAAAAATAACGCGTCGTCGATTCCTGCAAGGGCTGGCGGCCGGCACGGCCGGCCTGGCCCTGGGCTGCGGCGACGAAGGCAATGTGAGTTTGCCCACGGCCACCAAAGACGGCACGCGGGTGATCGTCGTGGGTTTCGACGGCCTCGATCCGCTGCTGGTGCGCCAGTGGATGGACGAAGGCCGGCTGCCCAACTTCTCGCGTCTGGCCGAGACGGGCGGCTTTAGCGCGTTGGGCACGTCGATTCCGCCGCAGAGCCCGGTGGCCTGGTCGAACTTCATCACCGGCAAGAACCCCGGCGGGCACGACATCTTCGATTTCATTCATCGCGATCCGAAAACCTACCTGCCGTTTCTGTCGACGAGTAAAACCGAAGTGCCCGAGAAATTCTGGCACATCGGCAAGTACATGATTCCCAGCGACAGCGCCAGCGTGAAGCTGATGCGCAAGGGCAAAGCGTTCTGGGAGTACCTGGGCGAGGCGGGCATCCCCACGACGATCTTCGCCGTGCCCAGCAACTACCCGCCGGTCGAGGGGCCGTTCCGCTCGCTGTCGGGCATGGGCACGCCCGATCTGCACGGCGGCTACGGCAGCTTCTCGTACTTCACCGACGATCCGCCGCAACTGGCCGAGGGCGAGGAGATCACCGGCGGCAACGTCTACCCGGTGCAGGCGATCGAAGGGCGGGTCAAAGGCAAGATCATCGGGCCGAAGAACACCTTCGTCGAAGTCGCGGAGAACGATCCGGCGCCCGATTCGGAAGTGCCGTTCAACGTGTTTATCGACCCGACCGCCGACGCCGCGTTGCTGGAAGTCGGCGACGAGCAGTTCGTGCTGCAGGTCGGCGAATGGACCGACTGGGTGCAACTGCGCTTTGAGATGGTGCCGCTGGTGGTCACCGTCAAGGGCATGGTGCGCTTCCTGCTCAAGAGCGTGCGACCGTTCAAGCTGTACGTTTCGCCGATCAACATCGATCCGCGCGAGCCGGCGATGCCCATTTCCACGCCGTCGGATTATTCCGCCGAACTGTGCGACGCGCGCGGCGGGCCGTTCCACACGCAGGGCATTCCCGAGGACACCAAGGCGCTGTCCTCGCAGGTGTTCGACAACAAGGAATTTCTCGAACAGGCGCATACGGTGCTGGCCGAGCGGCTGGACCTGTACCACTACGAGCTCGACCGTTTCCGGGACGGCCTGCTGTTTTTCTACTTCTCCAGCTCCGACCAGATCACGCACATGTTCTGGCGCACGATGGACCACGATCATCCGGCCTACGTGCCGGAGAAGGACGAGGCCTTCACGAATGTCGTGCGCGACACCTACGAACGCTTCGACAAGATTCTCGGCGAAGCGATGGAGAAGATCGACGACAAGACCACGTTGATGGTGATGAGCGACCACGGCTTCGCGCCGTACTACAAGTCGTTTCACCTCTCGACGTGGCTGCTGGACAACGGTTACGTCAAGCTGCGCGATCCGTCCGATCGTGATTCGGAATTTCTGCAGAACGTCAACTGGTGGGGCACCAAGGCGTACACGTTGGGCATCAACAGCATGTATCTGAATCTGGTGGGCCGCGAGGGCAAGGGCGTGGTCGGCGCCTCCGACGCCGACAATCTGCTCAACGAGATCCGCGAGAAGCTGCTGCAGGTCGTCGATCCGGAAACCGGCAAGCACGTCATCAGCTACGCGTACAAGGGCTCGGAGGTCTACCAGGGCGAGTACGCCAAGAACGCGCCCGACCTGGTGATCGGCTATGCGCGCGGCTATCGCGGCAGTTGGGAAACGGCGCTGGGCAAGTTCCCGCGCGGCTCGCTGCTGCGGCCCAACACCGACGAATGGGGCGGCGATCACTGCATGGCCGCCGAAGAGGTGCCGGGCAGTCTGTTCACCAACCGGCGCATCGAACTGGTCGGCGCGTCGCTGGTGGATCTGCCGGTGACGATTCTGGAACTGTTCGGTCTGCCGCGGCCGAAGGATATGATCGGGAAAAACATCTATACGGGAAAATAGCGAGGTAAGGGGATGTTCGGACCCAAAGTGAAACTGGACAAGGACCTGTATGCGCGCGTAAAGAAATTCGCCGACCTGGCCGGCTACGCGTCGGTCGAGGAGTTCGTCAGCCACGTGCTGGAAAAGGAACTGGCGCAGATCGGCGAAGGCGACAGCGAAGAAGAAATCAAGAAGAAGCTGCAAGGGCTCGGTTACATCAGCTAAAGGATGCGACGGTAGATGCTCACAATTTCCAACGGCCTGAGCGCGGCGTTTTCCCTGGTCATGGCACCGTTCGTTAAATTGCCGCTGACCGGCATGATCATCATCAGCGTGCTGACCGGCGTGCTGATGCTGATCATCTATAAGTACACCTCGAACCAGGACGGCATCACGCGCGCCAAGGACCGCATCAAGGCGCACTTCCTGGCCATCATGCTCTACAAAGACAGCCTGGGCGTGCTGCTCAAGTCGATCGGCAACATCCTGCGCTGGAACGCGGTGTACATGGCGCACCAGTTGCGGCCGTTGGCGGTGATGATCGTGCCGGTGCTGCTGCTGCTGGTGCAGCTCAACTTCTGGTACGGCTACCGGCCCTATCAGGTCGGCGAGGAAGCGGTGATCAACGTGCGGGTCGACCAGAAGGTCAACCTGTTCGAGACGCCCGCGACGATGACCGCCGACGAGGGCGTGCAGGTGCAGACCGCCGCCGTGCGCCAACCGCTGAGCGGCGAAATCGCCTGGCGCGTGAAGGCGCTGACGCCGGGCGAACACACGCTGACGATCGACGTGGGCGGACAAACGGCCACCAAGCGGTTCGTCGTCGGCGACGCCGATCGCCTCAGGCGACTGGCCCCGCAACGGCACAACGGCAACTTCTGGGACGGTCTGCTGTACCCCGGCGAGCAAAAACTCGACGGCGCCATCACCGTCGTCAACGTGAATTATCCCGGCGTGGAAATGAACGTTCTGGGCTGGGAGATGCACTGGATCATCGTGTATTTCGTGTTGTCCATTCTTTTCGGCCTTTCGATGAAAGGCCTGTTCCACGTGGATATTTAACCGATGGAAAAATTGATTGACCTGCATGCGCACACGACCGCGTCGGACGGTTCGCTCACCCCGACGCAGTTGGTGCAGTTGGCACGGGACAGCGGTTTGGGCGCGGTGGCGATTACCGATCACGACACGATCGACGGCGTCGCGGAAGGACTGGCCGCCGGTGCGGAGATGAATTTCGAGGTCGTGCCCGGCGTCGAGCTTTCCACCGATTTGCGCGGCAAGACGGTGCACGTGCTCGGCTATTTCATCGCTGGCGACAACGATCATCTGGCCGAAAAACTGGCCTGGGCCAAGCAGGTGCGCGCCGAACGCAACGACCGGATCATCGAACGCTTCAACGAACTGGGCATCGAGATGACCCTCGACGAGGTGCGCGCCGAAGCCGGCGGCGACGTGGTTGGCCGCCCGCATTTTGCGCGGGTGCTGCTCAAGAAAGGCGCGGTCGCCACGGTGCAGGAGGCCTTCGACATCTACCTGGATCGCAAGGGCAAGGCTTACGTGCCCAAGTTCCGTTTCACGCCCGAGGAATCGGTGTCCCTGATTCTTCAGGCGGGCGGGCTGCCGGTGCTGGCGCATCCGGGCCTGTACAAGTGGTCGCCGCTGGAGTTGGATGAAGCGGTGGGCGATCTGGTCGCGCTGGGGCTGGTCGGGCTGGAGGTTCTGTACAGCACGCACCTGCCGGCGCAGGTGTTGATCTACAACGACATCGCCCGACGTCATCACCTGTTGCCGACCGGCGGTTCGGATTATCACGGGCAGACCAAGCCCGACATCCAACTGGGCAGCGGTATGGGCGATCTGCATGTGCCCTACGCCTGGCTGGCGGCGCTCAAGGCGAAGGCCGACAGGGAGTAGACGATGAGCAAGCAAGCGGTGGTTCTGGTCAGCGGCGGTCTGGACAGCGCCACCGTGTTGGCCGGGACGATCGCCGACGGCTACCGGGTGCACGCGCTGACCTTCGCCTACGGTCAGCGTCACGCAATCGAAGTCGAACGCGCCAAGGCGCTTTGCGCCGCGATGGGCGTGGCCAGGCACGTCATCGTCCCGCTGGACATGACCTGGATCGGCGGGTCGGCGCTGACCGATCCGGCGACGCCCGTGCCCAAAAGCCGATCGGATCAGGAGATCGGGCAGGGCATCCCCATTACATATGTACCGGCCCGCAATGCCGTTTTTCTCACGATGGCCCTGGCTTACGCCGAAGCGAATGAAATTTTCGACCTGTTCATCGGCGTCAACGCGCTCGATTACAGCGGCTACCCGGATTGTCGCCCGGAGTTCATTGAGTCGTTTGCGCAGACCGCGAACCTCGCCACGCGGGCAGGAGTTGAAAAAGAGGGTAAATTTCAAGTACATACACCGTTAATGCATCTGACCAAGGCGCAGATCATTTTGCGGGCGAAGGCGCTGAATGTCGATTTGTCGCTTACTCATTCGTGCTATGATCCGACGCCGGAGGGGCGTGCGTGCGGGAAGTGCGATAGCTGCATTTTGCGGGCGAAGGGATTTACGGAAGCCGGGATTGTTGACCCGGCGGTTAATAAGTGAATATTTAAAAAGTGGAAAAGCTCCTTTAACGCGCTATTTTAATTACAAATGTAAAACTTTTTCCAAGTTCATTACGTTATGTAATGTTACAAACGTTCTAATATTATGTTCCGTTGTCAACCGAATTTAATCATGCATAAAATCAAGCTGTTACAGCTCTGGCATATTAATTGCTGCTACAATTTAAAGGTAAGGTCCGGTCGATAAGCGACCGACAAGGTAAGTATCGTAAAACAGGAAGGGAACCGGGCAAGATGAGGCAGAAAGGACGCCAGGCTGGTTTTACCTTGGTCGAACTGATGATCGTTGTCGCGGTCATGGGCATCGTCATCGCTTCGATGCCGATTGCCCGCGGGTACCTGCCGGAAGTGCGGGTCAATGGTTTCACCCGCAGTCTGGGCATGGAAATGCGCGAAGCACGCGCCCTGGCGGTCGAATACGGCAACGATGTCATCGTCGCGTTCGATTTGGAAAACAATGTGGTCAACGTGTATTCCGACAGCGACAGCGACGGCATGGAACTGGCGGACCTGGTGCGTTCCCGTCCCTTCAGCTATTACGGCAACGGCGTGATTATCCGCGCGGTTTCCTCGACCGGCGTGGACGGCTTGTTGCTCAGTTCGCCCATTCATCTGGGTTCCACTTCCAATCCGGTGTATGTGACGTTCCGTTCGAACGGAAGTGCGGAAAATGCGGGCGTGATTTACCTGGCGCCGAGCGACTCGGCGAAAATCGAACTGGGCCGGGCGGTTGAAGTGCTTTCCACGGGCAGAATCAACCTGTGGAAATTCAGCTTGTCCGGTTCACCTGGACCATGGGTGAAATGGCTATGAAACGCTTACGCAAATGGCTGAGCAATGAAGACGGATTCACGTTGACCGAAATCGTGGTCAGCACGTTTCTGATCACGATCGGTCTGGTGAGCGTCGCGGCCGTGTTGTCGACGGCGGCCAACCGGCAGAATTTCTCCCAGGGTTTGACGACGGCCACCAATCTGGCCACCTCGAAATTGGAGGAGATGAAGACCGTTCCGTACGACAGCCTCGCCTCCGGCGAAGAAGGCTTCGGGACGATCGAGAACTTCGTTTCCTATAAACGGGAGCTGTTTGTCACGCCAAACGAGGACGACACGCTCAAGGTGGTCAAGGTGGTGGTGACCAATGCCGTTGGCCAGCAGGTGGCCATAGAAACGGTGGTGGTGCGATGAAAGCGAGAAGGCGGGCGAGCGGTTTTACGGTGTTCGAATTGTTGGTCACGATGGGCCTGGGCCTGATCCTGCTGGCGGCCGCTTACACCATTTATCTGAGCCAACATCGCGGCTTCGAGCGCATGGAAGAGTTGACCAACGTCATGCAGTCCTCGCGCATGGCGGCCGATCAAGTGACGCGCGAACTGCGCATGGCCGGTTTCGGCGTCATCGTCGGCGAAACCTTTTCCGAAGCGAAGAAATACTCGTTGACCTTCAAGGGCGACATCGATGCGGACATTGCCACCGTCCTGGCCGCCGACGCGGCCGCCGGAGCGACGCAGATCAGCGTGAATCTCAATGACGAACGCGATCACGTCGAAACCGGCGATTACATCTTCATCAACGGCGGCGGCAACGTCGAGATGATCCAGGTTTCCGCCAGCGACGACGCGGTGGATCTGAGCGGCGAGCCGGACACCATTAAGCTTTCATCGGCGCTGGTCAACGATTTCACGGCCTCGACCACGCTGGTGCGCACGGTCGAGGAAGTACGTTACGCGGTAACCTTTCCCGGCGGCGATCTGAAGCGGAACAACGTCGAGGTCGCCGATCGGTTGCAGAATTTCGAATTTCATTACTACGGCGAAAACGATCAGGAGTTCGAGCCCGATCCGGTCAACGGTCTGCCGTTGATCCAACGCGCCGCCATTCGCAAAATCGAATTGCGGTTGCAGGTGGGCACGACCGACGGGCGCGGCAGCCGGACCTTCTCGCAGATGGTCGAACTGCGCAACATGGGCACTCGTCCGTTCAAGGCCGACACGTGCAAACCCAATCCCCCCACCGGTTTGCAGGTGACGCGCAGCGATACGTGCGAACGGTTCTCCGTGAGCTGGATCGAACCGACGACCAACGCCTGCGACGGATCGGCGCTGACCGATCTGGGCGGGTACAAGATCTATTACGGCACGTCGTCCGGCGATTACTTCATTCCGCCCTACAACGTCAGCGACGAAACGCTCAACGAATACACCGTGCACGATTTGCGGTTGAACAACAACGAAACCTATTACGTGTCGATGCTGGCGTACGACTCGAGCTTCAACGAGTCGACCACGACCAGCGAAGTGGTCTTCACCTTGGCGGATACGACTCCGCCGAGCCCGCCCGAAACCGTGAGCGCGGCGGCCGGAGTCGGTTCGGTGACGATCAACTGGAGCGAATCGGAGGCGGAGGACGTCAAGGGATATCGCCTGTACCGCGGCACCAGCGCGGGATTCATCGCCGGCGAAGGCACGCGCATCGCCGATGAAAACACGTTGACGACCGATCAGTTGACCTTTACCGACGAAGGTCTGGATGCGTGCACCGTCTACTACTACAAAGTGACCGCGGTCGATTGTTCCAACGAAGGCGAGGCTTCCACGGAAGTGTTCGGCGACGGCGACGGGCCGTTGAGCGATCAACCGGACCTCAACGAGACCAGCACAATGCCGATCGAATCGCCGGCCACGCCGCCGGCCACGGTGGCGCCGTTCCAGGCGATCGGCCGCAACGAGTCGGTCGATCTGATGTGGGTCAATCCCAGCGACAGCGATTTCGCCGGGGTGATCGTTCGTTACAGCACGGTGGGCTATCCCAGCAGTTCCGGCGACGGTTCGGAATTCGGCACGTTCCCCGGGACGGCCGGGGCAACCGTCAGTCAGACGCACTCCAATCTGATCAACGACACGACCTATTACTACAGCGCCTTCGCGGTCGATCGCTGCGGGAATACCGCGTCGCGCGCCACAGCCTATGCCCAACCGGGCGGGACGGCGCCGGTCGTCGAGATCGTTTCGCCGACCACGGGAACGACGATCGAGAACGGACAGATGATCTTCTGGGCGCGGGCGTACGATCCGGACCAGGCGGGCATTCACGAGCCGCCGTCGATGGAAGAGGATAACGGCGCCGGCATCGTGCTGGTGCACTTCTACAGCGAGCCGGTGCCCAGCGCCTACACCTTCCCCCATACCGAATACAGCACCGAATATTGCGCCTTCGGCGGCACGAGCAATCCGTGTTCCGCGGGCGACGTGACCACCTGGTGCGACGGCACATATCAACTGTACGCGGTGGCGCTCGACGACGAAGGCAAGTTGGGCACCAGTCCGTTCGTCAGCGTGCAGATTCACAACGGCGGCATTTACCTGGATTCGACGTACCTGGCGCAAGTCAGCGGTACGTACAACAACGTGGTGGCCTACCAGATTAAAAACGACTCGGACGCCAATGCCACGCTGGTTTCGCTGAAGCCGACCTGGGATCACCAGGACGCGTTGCTGACCAAGGTGGAGATCCCCATCGGCACGACCGTCTGGCAGGGTTCCACGCCCGCGCATTCGGGCGATACGTTGTCGCTCAACTATGGTACGCAGCCAACCATCAGCGACGGCAGCACCAAGACGGTGCGGCTGACGTTCACCCGCGACTATTCCACCCTGTCGTCATCCGCATCGGCCGGCGACTCCGAGGTGAGCGTGCAATCGACCGATCCCTTCGCCCAGGGCGATACGATTTACATCGTGGAGGGTTCGACGGTCGAGATGGCCGTGGTGGAATCGATCAGCACGAATCGTCTGCTGTTGACCGGCACATTGACCAACAGCTTCTCCTACGGCGCCACCGTGCGGCACACCGCCGTCGCCGACGATATTCAGATGACCAACACCGCTTTGCAGATGATTTTCGAATACCGAAAAACTCTGCTGAGCTACTCGTGCATGAGCGATGAGCTGGCCATCTCGTTCGCCGCGGTGCCGCAGGTCTCCAGCGTACTGCAGGACAAGCCGAACACCGATACGGTCAGCTCGACGACGCCCGGAACCGTGCTGGTGGAAAACTATCGCTCGGTGCCGGTGCATGCGTCGGTCATCGACCATGCGGGCGTGGGCATCTCCGGTGTGACGTTGCGGTATTACATCGATGCGAGTTTGCAGACCGTTGCGCCGTCGTCGGGCTATGCGACCCTGGCGATGGCCTACAATGAATCCGAAAGCGAATGGGAAGCGACCATTCCCTACCAGAGCAACGTGCGCATCTGGTTCTATCTGACCGCCGAGGACGCCAACGGCGGCAGCACCCGTTCGCCCGCCAGCGGCGCCTACAACTACGATTACGTGGCCGATACGACCGCGCCGGCCTGTCCGCTGGGCATCGTGGCGACCAAGGTGGCCAAGAAGGAGGTCAGTCTGAGTTGGAACGCGAGTTCCGAACCGGATGTGGTCGGCTACAATATCTATCGCTCTGAGGATTGCGGCGTGTACACCAAGGTGTATACCCGCGTGACCGATATCAACCTGGATACTCCCGGGGTGCAGTACACAGACGACGACAACCGCATGGATGCCGACAAGTACTGCTACACGTACTACATCACCGCGGTGGATCAACAGGGCAACGAGCCCGGCGGATGCTCGGCGTATGTGTCCAACGCCGGCGACTGCCCATGTCCGTGAGGTGTGCCATGAAACGGGTAATCAACCTCAAAGAGTGTGGCCAACAGGGAATGGTGATGCTCATCGTTTTGATGGTGCTCATGGCCGTTTCCATGTTGAGCATGGCCAGCATGCTGGTCGTGGGGACCGACCTGAAAATCAGCGGTCACTACAAGCGTAGCGCACAGGCCTTCTGGGCGGCGGAAGCCGGCGTGCAAAAAGCTCTGGGCGAATTACGCGATAACCGCGATTTCGTCGGCGATCTGGGAAGCGACTCGCTCAGCAACGATGCCACCTTCAGTGTCGAGGTGGTGGAACTCTCGTCGTTCCTCAAGCGGGTGATCGCCACGGGGCGCATCGGTTCGTCGGTCAAACGGCTGGAGGTGATCGTCAATGTGGATTCGGCTTTCGAATCGGCGATCAACGCGGGCGGCGATGTTATCCTCGACGGCAAGCCGCGCATTTCCAGCGAAGGCGTACGGGTCAACGGCAACGCGTATCTGAATCTCGACGCCGGTACGCCGGAGTTGAACCTGTATATGCCGTCGTCATCCACGTTGACCGTCGACGGCGACACCACTGATTTGCATCGGCTGGAAAAGGAGGCGATGGACCTGGCGGCCATCAAGCTCACCGACGAACAGTGGTATGAGATTGCGCAAACCGCGAACCGAAACTCCTATTACGACAACGACGGTCAGTTCGGCACCGCCGACACGAGCGTCACCATTTCGGATTTGGACTTCGACGACATTCCGGAAGGCCCGGACGGGCACCGCACGATTTTCGTCGACGGCGACGTGTACATCAACGGTCAGCTCAGCGGCATCGGCACGATCGTGGCCTCGGGGAAGATCATCTGCGAAGGTGACTTCCGCGCCAATCCCAGCACGACGCCCACGGTCAGCATGATCGCCAAGGACGACGTGCTGCTCAACTTCGACACCGAGGCCATGAGCATGCTCAACGGTCTGGTGTACACCGAGGGCGATTACGAGTTGCACGGCAAGATCAAGTACTGGGGCGTGGTCACCGCCTTCGGTTCGGTCACCATTCAGAACCCGAGCGAATTCACCAACAACAACAGCGCCAACTACTGGTACACGTACTCCTCGGCCTACAACGTTATTTCCGATCCGGTCGACATCCTCTCCTGGACCGAAATGACGCAGTAAGAAATTCAAAGCGCCACCCGGGGCGATCGTCAAAAACGACGATCGCCTTGTTGCATGAAAAAACCACATTCGTAACGAAAAACACGCAAAAATCAGCGGGAAAATGCTTATACAAATGATCTTGAATAATTCAAGTAGTCGTCGTACAATTTGGCGCCTTAAAGTGCGGACATAAACTATTGCTTTAGTTCGAAATAAATTAATAAGGAGCGAACGATGAAGCGCCGTTATTGGCTGGGCCTGATTCCATTGTTGGTACTGCTTTCGGTCGTCACGGCTTTTGCCGGCACCAAGTGGATCAAGGTCGATGGAACGATCACCGCCCAGAAACCGCAGGTGGTCACGACTTTAAACACCTATTCCGACTTTAACTTCCGGGTGCACATCCCCAGCTTCCAGATCCGCGACATGGAACTGGAAGGCGAAGTGTGGGACAGCATCGACTTTTACGGCGCCGCTCGTCATTCGTATCCCGGCGAGCCGGCTGTCCCGGTCTTCACCCGTTACATCGCCGTGCCGCAGGGCGCGACGGTGCAGGTGAAGGTGAATGCCTCCAATCCGCAGACCGCCGACGGTCTGAACATTCTGCCCGCGCAGGCGCCGGCGCCGGATTGCTACGGCGTGGAAGAACCGTCCTTTGAAATGGACGGCACCGTCTATTCGAGCGATCTGCCGTTCCCCGGCCGCTTCTACAACGTGGAAGGGCCGTTCACCGTGCGCGGCCTGCAGATGATCACCCTGCGCCTGTTCCCGGTGCAGGTGCAGGCGAAGAGCGGCAAGGCCGTGATGTACGCCGACATGAAAGTGGAAGTTTCCTTCAACGGCAGCAAAGGCAAATTCTTCAGCGAGAAACGCGGCCGCAGCTTCCAGTCGCTGTACGACCTGACGATGAACAACATGGCGTTCTCGCAGGAACCGATGCCGCAGCCGCGCGGCAAGAGCGCCAACGGCGCCGAATACGTCATCATTTGCCCGCCGTTGATGGTCGACGCCGCCCAGACGCTGGCCGATTGGAAGATTCTCCAGGGTTATGACACCGAGGTGTATACCACCGACGATACCGGCACGAGCGTGGCCGCGATCAAAGCCTGGGTGCAGGACGCGTACGATACGTGGGATCCCGCGCCCGAGTTCGTGCTGCTGCTCGGCGACGCCGAGTACATCAGCCCGACCTACGACGGCACCGCGTCCGACCGGTATTACTTCACCGTCGACGGCACCGACGAATGGGTCGACATTTACAGCGGCCGCATCAGTGTGGATACGGCGGCCGAAGCCAACAAGCACATCCAGGATATCGTCGATTACGAACGCGATCCGATCTACAACGAAAGCTTCTACACCAACTCGTATCACGCGGCGTACTTCCAGCACATGAGCGGCGGACAGGCCGAGCGTCGTTTCGCCCGCACCACGGAAGAAGCCTACCGCTGGTTCGACGAATTCATGCCCGACAGCCCGTTTACGCCGCACCGCATCTACTTCACCGAATCCTACGTCAATCCGAAGTACTGGAACCAGTCGACGTATCAGTGGACGCCGCTGTGGTGGACCTACGGCGACTATGAAATTCCGACCGACATTCAGAAGCCGAATCTGGCCTGGGACGGCGACGCCGCCGACATCGCCGCGGCCGTCAACGGCGGTACGGCCTTCATTACCCACCGCGACCACGGCTCCACCACCGGCTGGAGCGAGCCGGGATTCGAAGTCACCGACATCAACGCCCTGACCAACGGCGACAAGCGCCCGGTGGTCTGGTCGATCAACTGCCTGACCGGCGAGTTCGACGATGAAACCAAGAAAGACGGCTCCAAGGCGATCTGCTTCACCGAAGCGTGGGAACGTCATCCCGACGGCGGTTCGGTCGGTCTGCTCGGCTCGACTCGCGTCAGCTACTCCGGCCGCAACGACCGCATGTTCTGGGGCTGGCTGGACAGCCACTGGCCGACCTATGAACCCGAGTGGCCGGTAACCAAAGACAACGATCCCGAATGGCGCATGGGCATCGTGCTCGAATACGGCAAGCTGTACATGAGCTATCATTACTCCAGCGATCCGTATCGCATGACCGCCATCGAGGAATTCCACTGGTTCGGCGAGCCGACCCTCGAAATGTACGCCGGCGTGCCGCTGGAGTTCTCCGTGTCGCACATGCCGATCGTGCCGATGGGCATGACCTCGTTCGACGTGACCGTCAACGTCGACGGCGCCCTGGTGGCCATGACGCAGGACGGCGTGCTGATCGGCAAAGCCTATTCGACCGGCGGCGTGGCCCACGTGGAATTCGACGAGGCGATCACCTCGACCGAAGGCATCCACCTGGTTGTTTCCCGCTATCAGTATCGTCCGTACGAAGCCGACCTGCTGGTCGGCGCGACCGCCGACGGCATCATCGGTCTGGACAAAGATGTCTACAAGGAAGGCGACACGGTCAACGTGACGTTGTCCGACGCCGACCTGGAAGGCTTGAACAATTACTCGTTGTTGATTTACAGCGACACCGAGCCGGCCGGTGAAACGATCTCCTGCACCGAATACGCCGACACCGGCACGTTCCTGGGTTCGATCACGGTGACCGACGCCGCGCCGGCCGAAGCCAATGGCGTGCTTTCGATCAGCAACGGCGATACGATCACGCTGTACTACTACGACGAAGACACCGGCAGCGGCACCCCGGAGGAAAAGACCGACACCGCCCTGGGCGACACCGCGCCGCCGACCTTCTCGGGCGTCAACTACATCAGCGGCGGCAACACTGTGGTCACCTTGCAGTGGAACGCGGCGACCGACCTGACTCCGCCGATCACCTATCAGGTTTACCGGGCGGAATTCAGCGGCGGTCAGAACTTCAACACGCCGGTCGGGCAGACGACCGCGACGACCTACCAGGACAGCGGCCTGGAAAACTTCGTGGAATACTACTACGTGGTGCGCGCGACTGACGCCCTGGGTCACCAGGAAAACAATACGGTCGAGATGAGCGACATGACCGTGGGCCCGATCGTGATCTGGGAAGAGGACTTCGACGACAGCGAGTCCGGCATTCCCGATGACTGGGAAATCATCGACGCCAACGGCGGCATCACCTGGACCGACGACAACCCCGGCAGCCGCACCAACTCCAACTGGAGCGGCGTGTTCTCCATCATCGATCCGGATGCCGAAGGCGGCATCTTCGAGCAGTATGACGAACAGTTGATCACCGAGACGATCAGCACCTTCGGTTACGTCGACGTGCAGTTGAACTTCAGCCACAAATACAGCGCGAGCAGCGGTCTGTTCCCCAGCCACGCGATGGTCGACGTGTCCAACGACGACGGCGTTACCTGGCACAACGTGGCCAACTGGACGGATGATCGCGACGGCATCGAGCAACTGGACCTGAGCGATTGGGCCGACAGCATGGAGAACGTCAAGCTGCGGTTCTATTACACGGCGCCGTCGGCCGGCGAATACTGGGGCATCGACAACCTCGAAATGCTCGGTACGCCCAACGACGATCCGCCCTCGATCGACTTCAACGCCGACGTCGTCAGCGGCATGGTGCCCCTGGAAGTGGCCTTCACGCCTTCCTCGATGGGCATCATCAGCGCCTACACCTGGAATTTCGGCGACGGCGAATCCTCCAACGATCCGATGCCGACGCACGTGTACGAAGCCCCCGGCACCTACACGGTTACGCTGGACGTGACCGGCCCCTACGGCACCGACAGCGAAACGAAGACCGACTACATCACCGCCGAGTGCGATGCGCCGGTGCTGAACTTCCAGGCCGATGAGACCCACGGCCGCACGCCCTTCGAGGTGACCTTCACCGACATGAGCGAATATCATCCGAGCTGCGGCGCTTCGGAAATCGAGTGGGACTTCGGCGACGGCGAGACTTCCGATGAAGCCAACCCGGTGCACATCTACAACACGCCCGGCGTCTACACGGTGGTGCTCAAGTACTACACCGATTGGGACAAGGGCGAATACACCGAAGTGAAGACCGACTACATCACCGTCGAGTGCGGCATTCCGGATGCCGAATTCGAAGCCAGCGTGACCGAAGGCGCGGCGCCCTTGACGGTGGAACTGACCAACACCTCGGTGGTCAGCTCCGGTTGCGACATCACCACGCTGCAGTGGGCTTACGGCACCGATATGGTCGACCTGACCACGATCGACGACGTGGAGAGCCCGACGCTTAATCTGACCGAGCCGGGCTCCTATCACATCGTGTTGCGCGTGACCAACGAGGCCGGTTCCGACGTCGAAGTCAAACAGGACTTCATCACCGTGACCGAACCCGACGACGACACCGCCGACGACGACATCGATGACGACGACACCGCCGACGATGACGACGACAACGGCAACGGCGGCAACGACGACGACGATGACGACGACGATGGTTGCGGCTGCTAGACAAAGCGTTTGAAAACGAAGGAGGGCGCTCTCGTGAGCGCCCTCTTTTTTTGCCCGGGTGGCGACTTGGCGGCGGGCGGACGATCCGCTACAATCGGTTGGTTCCCAACGATTGACGGAGTGAGCGATGTATCAGTTGGAGTCCTATGACGACCTGGGCCGGCGCCTGACGTTTCCCCTGGTGAAGGTAATGACGACCATCGGGCGCGATCCCGATTCCGACATCGTGCTGTCGGACGAGGACGTTTCGCGCAACCACGCGAAGATCTACCTGATGGGCGGCGCGGTTAAAATCAAGGATGAGAATTCGGTCAACAAAACCTTCGTCAACAATTGTCCCATCGAGGAAATGGCCGACCTGGGGCTGGGCGCGGAATTGATCATCGGCTCCAACCAGTTCTTTTTACGCCGGACCGACGAGATCGGCGTCGAGGACTTGAAACTCACGACCATCCTGGACATCGACCAACTGCGCGACATGACCCGTATCTACGAGGTGCCGGACGAGGACCTGCTGAAAAAGGAAGAGCTGGGGCGGACCGTCGTGGCCGATAAGCAGGATCTGATGGGCAACATTTACATCAAAAAAATCAACTTCGCCGTGTACCCGGCGCTGGAGGTGATCTACGGGCCGGAGAAGGGCATGAAGTACCTGCTGCCCTACGGCGTGCATCGTTTGGGACGCGGTGAGGCGGCGAACATCCGCATCAACGACACGATGGTCAGCAGCCTCCACGGCACGATCGAGGTGACCGAGGCGGAAGTGACCTACACCGACGAGGGCAGCCGCAACGGCACCATTCTCAACAACAAAATCGTCACCGCGCATTTGCTGCACCACGGCGACGTGCTCATGCTGGGCAATTCGAAAATGAAGTTCACCTATCCGGAGGAAGCGCGACGGGAGAGGGTCGCTTCCTATCAGCCGGCAGCCGGTGAGGTGAAGGCGCCGTGGTTGGCGCAATACGGGATGTGGCTGGGCATCGGCTTGGCCGGGGCCGGTCTGGCCGCGGTGCTGCTGTTTTTATTGTTGGGGAAGTAACCGCTATTTCTGCATGCTCTGGATCACGGCGTATTTGGCTTCGAGCATGCTGATCAAATCCTGCAATTTGATGTCGATCGGATCGTAGAAGAGGGCCTTCTTGTACCAGTTGATGGCCGCGCTCAGGTTGTTGCTTTTCTGTGCGTCGGAGCCGAGCTTGAGATAGAAGTTTTTCGCCCGCACGTTGATGTCGTCGATGCGTTCCTGAATGATCGGGTCCTCGACTTTGAGTATCTGCAACGCTTTGTACAGGTTCAGCGAACTGTACGATTTCTGGAAGATGAATTCGTTCTGGCTGGTGCGATAGGTCCAGTCGGCCAGGAACATCAGCCCCGGCCGGGCGCCGACGACGCCGCCGACCAGGATAATCAAAATCATCCCGACGATGACGCGCCGCGGACGGAAAATTCGCCTGAACAACCCCGGTCCGCTTTTTCGCTTGACGCGCGGCGCTTTCTTTTTGGTTTTCAGCAAGTCGCGCCGGCCGTCCAAATCGCCCGCTTCGCGATCGAGCTTCTCCACCTTTTTCAACAAGCGCAGCGCCTTTTTGAACTTCCCTTTGTCGCCGACATAGCGCGCCTGGGCGTACAGCTCTTTGGCCTGTTCGATTTGCTGCTGAGCCTGCGCCATTTTGGCCGCCACCGAGGGAATCGGATAGGCCTGCAGAATGCGCTCGTAATCTTCCAACGCCTGTTGCGGTTTGATGTCGGCCATCGCCTGATCGGCGCGGGTCAGCGTGAAGTCGATCAGCTTTTTCAGGTTGGTGAATTTCTTTTCGCGCTGAATGACGTCGGGCCGTTCCTTGGTCAGTTTTTTCGCCTTCTGCACGAAGGCGATCGCCTTGGTCAGTTGACCGTG
This sequence comes from bacterium, assembly GCA_036725605.1. Classification (GTDB taxonomy): domain Bacteria; phylum Lernaellota; class Lernaellaia; order Lernaellales; family Lernaellaceae; genus CALBTQ01. Next base: position 23,487 of record DAIMDW010000028.1, on the reverse strand, counting down.
TTCGTAGGCCTGATCGGCTTTGGCGCACAACTCCCAGGCTTTCTTTTCCGATCCGGTCAACACCTCGGGCGGTTTTTCCAGCACCGTGGTTTTAACCGCTGTCAGCGATTCGATGGTCTCGTTCGACGGCGGTCTGGGAATGGTTCGTTCCTTGGTCGGCGCCGGCGTTTCGTAAGGAGTGCGCGCCTCGAGCGCATCGGCCAGATCCTTCGCCGTTTGGAAACGACGTGCGGGATCCTTCTCCAGACAGCGCAGAATGATGGAGGTCAGTTCGGTTCCAAGATTGGGCACCAGCGACGATGGCGGCTCGGGCGCGAACTCCTGGTGCATCTTCATCACTTCGAACGCGTTTTTGCTTTTGTACGGCACCTTGCCGGTGAGCAGTTCGTACATGACGACGCCCAGGCTGTAGATGTCGCTGCGCGGATCGACCTCGCCGTACCACTGCTCGGGGCTCATGTATTCGGCGGTGCCGACGATCTGACCGGGCAGGGTGATCTCGCTGCTTTCGGCCGAACGGGCGATGCCGAAGTCCATCAGCATGACCGTGTCGTCGTAGCTGATGTGAATGTTGTTGCTTTTCACGTCGCGGTGGATGACGCCCTTGGTGTGCGCGTAATGCAGCGCGCGGGCGATCGGAGCGATGGTGCGCCGCAGTTCGTCTTCGGTGAACAGACCGTCCTGGCGCATCTTCTGCGTGGCCGTTTGGCCGTCGAGCAGCTTCATGACGTAGAAGTAAACGCCCTGGTGCTCGCCCAGCGAATAAATGGGTACGATGTTGGGATGGTCCAGCGCCGCGGCGATTTTGATTTCCTCGCGGAAGCGGGCCATGAGCCCTTCGTCCATCATCATTTGCGGCGGCAGGACCTTGATGGCGACGTTGCGCTTGATGCCCAGGCTTTCTTCTTCGGCGGCGTAGACGAAACCCATGCCGCCTTTGCCGACTTCGGTCAGGATCCGATAGCGGCCGGCCAGAATGTTGCCCGGTTCGATTTTTGGAATGCGCAGGCGCCGGGTTGCGGTGGTTTTTTCCAGGTTGGATCCGCAAAAGCGACAAGTCTGGTCTAAATCTTCATTGACCTTGCCGCAGTATGGACAGTTTTTCATTTCTCCCCGGACACCACAAATGATTAAACTGCTTTCTAGCAGAATTGATTGAACATGAAAAGAATAAATACTTTTTCCTTATTTCGTATTTGTTTTAAAAACGAAAAAATCTTCTTGACAACGGCTTCGCCATAAGTAGAATACCGCCTCGCATTCGGGATCTTTTCAGTTATGGGGTTGTAGCTCAGTTGGTTAGAGTATCGGCCTGTCACGCCGAGGGCCGCGGGTTCGAGTCCCGTCAACCCCGCCACATGTCAGAAATGGGCTCCGAGAGATCGGAGCCCATTCTTTTTTCTTTCCAAAGCGTATTGAATTTCGCAATCAAATCAACAGCTTTGTGCAGTGTCACCGTAAGCTGGCCATCGAGTAAAATGCAGTTCGAGCATAAAATTTTCAGCAAACGATTCTTTCCTGCCGGTGTGCTTGTTTCGTAAATCTTTTCAATATGTTGTGCAAGTTCGAGCAATCTTGTTCCTTCATCGATGTAGCTGTTGTCAGCGCGACGATGCACGTCCAGCGCGGTAACGATTCTAATTTCCTGCTGGCGGTAGTTATTCATCATGTTGATGAAAAGTTCGCGGTCGATCTGCCCTTCAACATGATCGGTATAGACCTTGTTCTTGAACCGCTTTACCTGGTCAAGCTGCTGTGTCAAATTCGTGATCGCGTCACGATGAAATTCAGTTTCGGTGTCCAGCGATTCGCGTAAAGCTTCCTTGATCCACTCGATGATTTCATCATCGACCTGGACCTTATGAACTACATCCATGAACTGTTTGTCGAGCAGCTTCTCAGGCACATACCCTTGTGAGCAATTACCCCGTCGATGCGTGCAACGGTAGTAGATGAACCTTCCTTCTTTTTTTACTTCGCCGACAACGGCGCAACCACATCGAACTTGCCATGTTGAATCAGGACCAGGGCGGATTGGTGAATGGCGACGAAATTCATAAGCACTCCTTCTTCATTCTTCAGGGAGCGCTCACGAGATCGATTCTGTCAAGAATTTTGTAATTTGGAGGGATAATATTGTTATCTATTCTAACTGCTTTTGCCAATATTCCATATTTGATAATATTTATCTTCTGAAACCATTATAGTTTAAGTTTTCCGAGATAATCCGTATGCGACCCGTGGTGTCGTAACCATCAATTAATGTGTAATTCAATCATGTCATTGGAGGTTAGGCATGAGTGGTTATCGTTCGGATCAAGATTGTCCATCCGACATCCTGGCGCATGTGGATCAGCAGGGGCGTTGTCATCGGCTGACGGACCATCTGCATGAAACGGCACAGCTTGCCAAACAATTTGCGGAAAAATTCGCCTCGGGCGCTGCGGCGGAACAAGCGGCGCTGGCGCATGATCTGGGGAAAACGCAACCGGCATTTCAGGAAAGATTGCGGGGAAATCCTCACAGCGTTCGTCATGCCTATGTCGGGGCGGCTGAATTATTCGGCCATAACGGTATCGGCAAATTGCTTGCGGCGGTGGTGGCGGGGCACCACGGTGGATTGCCGAATTTCGTAGAGTTCGCTCAGGATATACGCGCCGATCTCGAAGAGGCTCGTCGTCATCTGGAGCGAGCACGGAGTCATGGATTTCCGCAAATTCTCCCTCTGCAAATCAAGCCGCTTTTTCTGACACACGATGAAATTGCCTACGAGTTCTGGTTGCGAATGATCTTCTCCGTGTTGGTCGATGCCGACTTCCTGGACACCGAACGATTTTTCGATGTGGAAAAGTCCGATCTTCGTGCCGGCGCACTACGACTGGAAGACATGAAGGCGCAGCTTGACGAATATCTTCTGGCGAAAACACGAGACGCATCCCCAACGCCGCTCAATCAGCTACGCCATCGCGTATTGAACGAATGCCGCGCCGCCGCCTTGCAGCCGCCGGGGTTGTTTTCCCTGACTGTGCCGACCGGCGGGGGCAAGACCCTATCGGCGATGTCCTTCGCCCTCGATCATGCGGTACGGTACGGCCTGGATCGTGTGATCGTGGTGATTCCCTTCACCAGCATCATCGAGCAAAACGCCCAGGTGTACCGGGAGGTGTTTGGCGACGAAGCGGTGATTGAGCACCACAGCACCGCCCGCGTGGAAACCGACGGGGCGCCGGAAATTCCCACCCGCTCGTCGCTCGCCGCCGAGAATTGGGATGCTCCGTTGGTTGTGACCACGTCGGTGCAGTTTTTTGAATCGTTGTTTGCCAACAAGCCCGGCCGTTGCCGCAAGCTGCACAACATCGCGCGTAGCGTGGTCATCCTCGATGAAGTGCAAACGCTGCCGGCGAAGCTACTCTCCACGATCGTGGATGGCTTGGGCGCGCTGGCGCGTAATTACGGCGCCAGCATTGTCCTTTCCACCGCCACACAACCGGCGTTGCGCCGCCGTCCCGATTTCCCGCTCGGGCTGACCGGCGTGCGCGAAATCATCTCCGATCCGGCGTCGTTGTTTGCGGCGACCGCTTCGCGCACTCGCGTGTCCTGGCCGGCCGATCCGCAAACGCCCATATCATGGGAAAGCCTCGCCGATCGTTTGGCCGACGAGCCGAGCGTGCTGTGTGTCGTTCATCGCCGTGACGATGCGCAACGTCTGACCGGTTTGCTCGACGAGCGTGTGGGCGACGAAAAGACGATTCATCTTTCGGCAACCATGTGCGCGGAACACCGCCTGGAGAAAATTCGGGAGATCCGCACGTTTTTGCAGGGTGGCGCAGCCGTTCGCGTTGTTTCTACACAATTGGTGGAAGCGGGTGTCGATCTGGATTTCCCGGTCGTGTACCGAGCGCTGGGCGGGTTGGATTCGATCGCCCAGGCCGGCGGTCGCTGCAATCGGGAAGGGCGGCTGGCCGGCGGGCGGGTGGAAGTGTTTGTCGCCATGAGCGTTCCGCCGATGGGCATTCCCGTCAAAGCGCTGGAAGTGACCAAAGGCCTGCTCGCCGCTCGCGGTGCGTTGGATATCCATGATCCGGCCCTCTACGATGAATATTTCAAACGCTTGTATAACCTGACCGACCACGACGCCAAGGACATCCAAAAAAAGCGTGCCAAGCTCGCCTTCAAAGATGTCGCTGCGGCTTTTCGCATGATCGAGGACGATTGGAGCGAAAGCGTCATCGTGCCTTATGGCCGCGCGGCGCAGTTGCTGGCCGATCTCGATCGTCGCCTGGCGTCCGGCTTGCCGATTTCCTGGCGCTTGGAACTGCGCAAGTTGCAACGATTCACCGTGCAGATTGCCCGCAAGACGGCCGACGATTGGCGTGCCCGCGGTTACCTGCTGCCGTTGGGAGAGGACATCGCCTGGCGTTTGTCATCGGACGTTTTCCATGTCGCATATAGCCCACGTTTCGGCTTGCCGACCGATGGCGGCGAAACGTGGTTGGCGCCCCTGTTAGCGTGAACAACCAATCAAGGAGGAGGAGATGGCTTATCATAGCCCACCTTATCGCGTGAGGATTCGCGGCGACCTTGCCTGCTTCACGCGACCGGAATTCAAAACGGAACGAGTTTCCTACGAGGTGATGACACCCTCGGCTGCGCGCGGCGTGCTGGAGGCGATCCTCTGGAAACCGGCGATCTGCTGGCACATCGATCGCATTGAAGTGCTGGCCCCGATCCGCTTTACCGGTTTTCGGCGAAACGAGGTCGAAGGGCGTGTTTCGGTGGCCAACGTCAAAACCGCGATGAAGTCCGGCAAGCTGCCTGATTTCGTCGTCGAAACGCAACGCCAGCAGCGCCATACCTTGGCATTGGAGCACGTGGATTACGTCGTCACCGCGCATTTTACGATGACCGATAAGGCGGGGCCCGACGACAATCCGACCAAATTCGAAGAGATGTTCCGCCGCCGGCTGGCCAAGGGGCAGTGCTTCCATCAGCCGTACCTCGGCTGCCGTGAGTTCCCGGCACGGGTGACGCCCGCCGATGACGTTCCCCCGCCGATCGACTTGACCAAATCGCTGGGCCTGATGCTCTACGACATCGAGTTCGACGCCCTCAACCGCGGCGATCGTCTTCGGCCGCTGTTCTTCCGCGCCGAAATGCAACAAGGCGTCGTGGCCGTGCCGCCACGCGAACAGGTCGTCACCGTCGGAGGTGCGCCATGATCTTAAATGCCTTGCTCGATTACGCCAATCGCGAACACCTGATGGAAGATCCGGATTTTGAAGAGCGTCCGGTCGGGTGTTTCGTTCGCCTGGGCCGTGATGGTTCCTTGCTTGGCTTCGAATCGACATACGAACCGAACGAAAAAGGAAAGCTGTTTCCCAAACGAATTAACGTGCCGCGTGGAACTGTGCGTTCTGTTGCTCCGATCGCGTTTTTCCTTGTCGATAAGTCCGACTACTCCCTCGGCTTCGTCGACGACAAAAAGAAAAAAGCGGACGACGAAAAAGTGGCCGTTCGCCGGCATTTGTTCATCGACCGTGTGCGCGAGGCGGCGACGGCGACCGGCGACGAAGCGCTGGCGACAATGCTTCAATTTTACGAAAAGTACACGCCCGACGCGCTGGCGGCGCTACTGCCCGATAATCATCCTCCCGGCCAGCAATACGCTTTTATCTATGACCCGGACAGCACGTTGCCGGTGCACGATCGTCCGGCGGTCAGAGCATACTGGCAACGCTTGCGCCGCGAGGAACTTGCTCATCAAAACGCCAAGTGGACATGCCTGGTCACCGGCGAACCGTGCGAACCGGAACTGACTCACCCCAAGATCAAAGGCGTTCGCGGCGCCTCGACCAGCGGCGGTTCGTTGGTTTCCTTTAATTTTGCCGCAGCGGTTAGCTATGACTTGAAACAAAACGAAAACGCCCCGATCGGCAAAGCGGCGGCCGAGGCTTACACGACGGCGCTCAACTCGCTCTTGTCGCCGCGTAGCGACAACTCCATCCAACTCAACGACAACACCGTGACGTGTTTCTGGACGCGCGAGAACCGCACCGGCTTCGAATCGATCGTCGCGAAGTTGCTGGGCTCGGGGGAAAGCGTTGCCCAGCTTTATCAGGCGCCGCAAAAAGGTCGCCCGGTCTGGCTCGACGATCAGGATCGTTTCTATGCGCTGACCCTCTCCGGCGCGCAGGGACGCATCATCGTGCGCGACTGGCTCGATTTGTCGGTCGCCGAAGTGGCCGAGCATCTTCGCCGTCACTTCGACGATCTGGAACTTGTTTTCCCGTTTGACGACCCGCCACGGCCCGGCATCTACGGCTTGCTCAGATCGATCGTCCTGCAGGGCAAAATGGAAAACATTCCGCCGAATCTCGCAGCCCAGTTCTATGCGGCGATTTTGCGCGACGGACCGTATCCGCTCACGCTGCTATCGGCGGCCATCCGGCGCAGTCATGCCGAAGGTCCGGCCCCCGATTGGCATCGCGCCTTTTTGCGCGCCGCCCTGATCAAAGCGTCGTTGGCGCGCGCGGCCCGCAAACAAACCTTAAATCTCTCTCCACAGGAGGTAAGCAAAGCCATGGATCCCACCAACATCAATGCGGCCTATCGCCTCGGGCGTTTGTTCTGCGTGCTGGAGTTGCTCCAGGCGCGCGCCATCCGCAACCCGAACGCGAGCATCGCCGATCGTTTTTACGGCGCGGCTTCGACCAATCCGATTACCGTGTTTCCCCGGCTCATCAAGCTTTCGCAACATCACGTGGGCAAGCTGGCGGGCAGCGGCATCTGGTATCAGCAGCAGATCTCCGAAATTCTGGAGCCGGTCGACGGCTTCCCGACCACCCTCGATCTCAAGGACCAAGGGTTGTTCGCGTTGGGGTATTACCATCAGCGCGCCGAGATGTTCCGCAAGAAGGAGCACGTCGACGACCCGCATTCGCTGAATGAAACTTCCGAAAATTGAAAGGATGGAATAAATCATGAGCACTCTGAACAATCGTTACGATTTCGTCATTCTCTTCGACGTGCAGGACGGCAACCCCAACGGCGATCCCGATGCCGGGAATCTGCCGCGCATCGATCCGGAAACCGGTCACGGTCTGGTTACCGACGTGTGCCTCAAGCGCAAGGTCCGCAACTACGTGACCATGGCCAAGGGCGGCGAACCGCCCCACGAAATCTACGTGAAGGAAAAGGCGATTCTCAACGAGCAGCACCGCCGCGCGTATCAGGCGTTGGACATCAAGGTCGACGAGAAAAAGCAAAAACAGGACGAGGTTGAAAAGGCGCAGCAGTGGATGTGCAAAAACTTTTTCGACATTCGCGCGTTCGGCGCGGTGATGTCCCTGGGCGTCAATTGCGGCCAGGTGCGCGGCCCGGTGCAGATGACCTTCTCCCGCTCGTTGGATCCCATCGTCGCCGGCGAGCATTCCATCACCCGTATGGCCGTGGCCACGGTCAAGGAAGCCGAGGCGCAGGGCGGCGACAACCGCACCATGGGCCGCAAGGCAACGATCCCCTACGGCCTGTATCTCGGGCGCGGTTTCGTGTCGCCGCAGCTCGCCGCCCAGACCGGCTTTTCCGGTGACGATCTCGAATTGCTGTGGGAATCGCTCCAAAAGATGTTCGAGGTCGATCGTTCCGCCGCGCGCGGCATGATGGCCACGCGCAAGCTGATCGTCTTCAAACATGACAGCCCTCTGGGCAATGCTCCGGCGCACGATCTGTTCGACCGGGTGAAGGTCGCCCGCAAACAGGCGCCGGCCCGCTCGTTCGCCGATTATGAAGTGACCGTGGACCTCGATGGCCTGCCGTCGGGTATCGAGGTGAAGGAACTGATTTGATATGGACGTTGACGATTTCCATCCGCTTTCCGGATTGCAGCATGTGGTGTTCTGCGAACGACAGTGTGCGTTGATTCACGTCGAAGGCGTTTGGACGGAAAATCTGTACACCGCCGCCGGTCGGGTCGAGCACGAGCGTGTCCATGACCCGGCCGGCGAGGTGCGCTCCGATTTGCGTATCTGCCGCGCCCTGCCGTTGCGCTCCGAACGGCTCGGTGTGGTCGGTGTCGCCGATGTCGTGGAGTTCGTCCTGCAAAAGGATACCGGCGTGTGGCGGCCTTTTCCTGTGGAGTACAAACACGGTGCGAAAGGCCGCCGGCTCGCCGATCGTGTGCAGTTGTGTGCCCAGGCAATGGCCTTGGAGGAAATGCTTGGTGTCGACGTGCCGCAAGGCGCCTTGTTTTATCGGCGCAGCAATCGCCGGGTGAATGTCGAATGCGATGAAGCCTTAAGGAAACAAACGATGGCTGCCGCCGAACGTTTTCATCAGTTGATAGAACAACGCCTGACGCCGCCGGCATCCTATTCGAAAAAATGTGAACAATGTTCACTCAGGGATGCATGTATGCCGGAAATAACCTCCGATCCGGCAGGTTTCCATTCGAAGCTCGAACAGGCTCAACCAAGCGATGCAGGTGGAGGTGTTGTATGAACCTGCTCAACACGTTGTATGTCATGACGCCCGGCGCTTATGTTTATAAGGAACGGGAAAACGTTCTTGTTACCCAGGACCGCAAGGAACTGTTGCGTGTGCCGATACACCGTTTGAGTGGGATCGTCTGTTTTGGACATGTGTCGGTTAGCCCTTTCATTTTGGAGTGGTGTGCCGAGCGATCGTTGCACATCGCCATGTTAACTGAAAACGGCCGTTTCTTGGGACGCTTTGAAGGGCTGCGATCCGGCGGTGCGATTCTCCGTCGTCAGCAAATGCGCGCTGCCGATAACGAATCGATAACCAGGACAATTGCCGCGTTTATTGTTCGCGGTAAAATCAAGAACAGTCTGGCTTTGTTGCGCCGGGCAACCCGCGAGCGCAATGGACCGGCGGTGGAATCGCTGTCTAAAGCGGTCGATGCCGTTTCGCGGCTGGAGGCGTCGTTGCCGGGGGCGGAAACGATCGATCAGATTCGCGGTTATGAAGGTGAAGCCGCGGCGCAATATTTTTCCGTGATGGATGCGATGATCGTTGTCGAGGATGCATCGTTGCGCTTTGAAAAACGATCGCGTCGACCGCCGAAAAATCCTGTGAACGCAATGTTGTCCTTCGGCTATGCGTTATTGCTCAACGACTGCATCGCAGCTCTGCAGGCGGCTTCGCTCGACCCGTGGGTCGGCTTTCTGCACGTGGAACGGCCGGGACGCCCATCCCTCGCGTTGGATTTGATGGAGGAATTTCGCGCCTACTTTGTGGACCGAATGGTGCTGGCCTTGATCAATCGTCAGCAAGTGCAAAGCAACGATTTCGAAACCTCGGCAACCGGTGGAGTAACGCTGAAGGATCAAGCCAGGCGGATTTTTCTTACCGAATACCAAACTCGAAAAAGTCGTCAAATCTCGCATCCATTGTTGGAACAGGCGATCCCGGCCGGATTGTTGCCCTTTGTACAGGCGAGGCTTTTGTCGCGTGTGGCTCGCGGTGAATTGGACGAATATCCGCCATTCGCCTTTCGTTAGGAGTGACCGATGAATTTGCTGATTACGTATGATGTGTCCACGGAAACGAAAGAAGGGCGGCGACGACTGCGACGAATTGCCAAGGCATGTTTGGATTTTGGCCAACGAGTGCAGTTGTCCGTTTTCGAGTGCAAACTCAATGGCGCCGATTGGATTACACTCCGTGCTCGCCTGCTGAAGGAAATGAATGACAAGGAAGATAGCCTGCGCTTCTACAAGTTGTGTGAGGACGACATGGCCAAGGTGGAGCACCATGGACGCGGAAAACCGCTGAACCTCGATAATCCGTTGATCGTGTGAGGAGTCGAATGTTGTCGGAAAAATCATGCGCGAACCTGCAACAACCATTTGTTTTGGGGAGGGTTCGCGTTTTCTGTAATTTCAACTTGTTACTGTTGCTGATGCGGAATTTAAGAGTTGAATCTCAAGGTTTGTATCATAGGTTCGCACATTCTATGCAAAATTCGTTGATGTTTTACCTGGTTAGGGAAAAGGCGTTCATCGATCCCGCGTGGATCGATGTGGATTGAAACGGCGACGCGGGAATCTGGCATTTACTGCCGTCGGGTTCATCGATCCCGCGTGGATCGATGTGGATTGAAACAGGGCGGCGGTTGTCGTCGGCTTCGCGCCGAAGTGTTCATCGATCCCGCGTGGATCGATGTGGATTGAAACTCTTTGATTAGCGAGCGGAATTGATACTCGGTCGTTCATCGATCCCGCGTGGATCGATGTGGATTGAAACATGTTGGGTGGTTTGAGCCCCCCAGCGATGTACGGTTCATCGATCCCGCGTGGATCGATGTGGATTGAAACATGTCGTAGGTCACCCCGCGCGCCCGCTGTCTTGGTTCATCGATCCCGCGTGGATCGATGTGGATTGAAACCATTCACATACCCCTCACTTATCATCGCCTCGATCGTTCATCGATCCCGCGTGGATCGATGTGGATTGAAACCGTTGACGCCCAGGTACAGAGTGTCGGATGTCTCGTTCATCGATCCCGCGTGGATCGATGTGGATTGAAACAAGTGCGAAACCGCCGCAACCGACGCGCTGGCAGGTTCATCGATCCCGCGTGGATCGATGTGGATTGAAACAACGAGCCGATCGCGCTGACCGGCACGCGGCAACTGTTCATCGATCCCGCGTGGATCGATGTGGATTGAAACAGGGAGCGCCAGACGCGGATCAGATTCGCCGCCGCGTTCATCGATCCCGCGTGGATCGATGTGGATTGAAACGTTCTTCTTCTCCTGGAAAACGATCAGCCGGCCGGTGGTTCATCGATCCCGCGTGGATCGATGTGGATTGAAACAGAGTGGCGGTTGTCGTCGGCTTCGCGCCGAAGTGTTCATCGATCCCGCGTGGATCGATGTGGATTGAAACCTTGAGTTGTTTTTCCGCCGCCGCGCAGATCGCCGTTCATCGATCCCGCGTGGATCGATGTGGATTGAAACTTGGTCGGGTGGACCATGACTAGGGTGTCTTCGCGTTCATCGATCCCGCGTGGATCGATGTGGATTGAAACAGGTGTTTACCCGTGGTAACGCCCCAGCGATTTTGTTCATCGATCCCGCGTGGATCGATGTGGATTGAAACGAGACCCTGCGCGGCCAGATGCACGCTGAAGAGGTTCATCGATCCCGCGTGGATCGATGTGGATTGAAACATCGGCCAGGGGTTTTTTTAGCGCACCGCCGAAGGTTCATCGATCCCGCGTGGATCGATGTGGATTGAAACCAGACCGCGTATCCGTTCTCGGCGTTCACGTCGGGTTCATCGATCCCGCGTGGATCGATGTGGATTGAAACATCGACGATCGTCGCGCAGCGCTCGATCTGCCCGGGTTCATCGATCCCGCGTGGATCGATGTGGATTGAAACGATCACCCCGGGAAGCGGTTCGCAAGTCGCCACCGTTCATCGATCCCGCGTGGATCGATGTGGATTGAAACATGTATTCGGTGCGCCACGCCTTCGATCTGACCGGTTCATCGATTCCGCGTGGATCGATGTGACTTGACAGGAACTCAATCTCGATTGGATGATTTATCGATTCTGAAATAATCATTCATTGGAGGCTGCCATGCCGGATCATGCCGGACGCAATGAACAGCTTGTTCGTCAATGGAACATCCTGATGAAGCTGGCGGCGCATCGCACCGTCGGCGTCACGGTGGGCGAGTTGGTCGAGGAACACGGCGTCGCACGGCGCACGATCGAGCGCGATCTGGATGCGCTGGGGCAGGCGGGGTTCCCGCTGGGCATCGTCAGCCAGGACGGCGCGCAAAAGTATTGGGGCGTGCTGGGCCCCGCACCCGACATGCCGCCGTTTCCGCTCGATCAGGACGAACTGATCGCCATGTGGCTGGCTTCCGGCCTCTTCGATTTTTTCGCGGGCACGCCTTACAAGGACGGCATGGATCGCCTGCGGGCGAAGATCGCCGCGACGCTGCCGCCGCGCGTGGTGGCGCGCCTGGAGGACATCGACACGCACTTTGCGCCGATTCATCACCAGCGTGCGCTGTATCGCGAAATGCAGGGAATCGTTTCGACGCTGAACAAGGCGATCCTGTCGCACCGCATTTGCCGGATGACCTACTTCAATCCGTCCTGGAAAGAGCCGCGCGAGTATGTGATCAAGCCCTGCGGGATCGTCGTCTACCGGCAGATTCTTTACCTAGCTGCTTTTTCCGCCGAGCGGCCCGACGTGACGATCTTCTCGGTGCGGCGTATCCGCCGGATCGAGGTTACCGACGAGGCGTTCGATCCGCCGGAAGGTTTTTCGTTGGCGGAAACAATCGACCGCAGTTTCGGCATTTACCAGGGCGAACCGACCGAGGTGCGGATTCGCTTCGACGCCGAGGTGGCGCACTATCCGGAGGAAATCCTTTTTCATCCGTCGCAGGTGAATAAGAAAAACACTGACGGTTCGTTGGAGGTCACGATGACCGTCGGCGGCTTGCAGGAAGTGGTTTGGTGGGTGTTGTCCTATACCGACCAGGTGCAGGTGCTGCATCCGCCGGAACTGGCCGAGCAGGTGCGGCGTACCGCCCTGGCGATCGCGGCCAAGTACGAGAGCTCCACTCAGCCGACGCGCTCCACGGCCAAATAGACGCGGGCGCTGACCGGACAATCATCCGGCAGAAACGCTCCGACTTTGGCCCGAAAGACCGCACCCAGATCGATGATCGGCGCGATGTGTTCCGCAATGGTGCGACGCAGATATCCCAGTTTTTTCCCCGATTGATGAAGCACCGTTACCGCGTTCGGATCGTCGGGATTATACGGTTCGCGCACCAGATAGCAGCGGTCACCCTGAGCCAGCTTGCTTTTCTCCACCCCGTTTTCTTGGTGTAGGAAATGCTTGGCCTGGTGTGAGAATCCGGCGATTCTGGTGCTCCACACATCGGCGTTTTTGTACCATTCGCCGGCAAGACGCCGCAGTTCATGTTCCGATGTTTGCGGATCGATACCGGCCAGCACCGCCAGGTTCGCGGCTTTTTGCAACGAAAGATTCCGCCATGATCCGAGCATCGCTTCCAGAAAGGTGTTCATCCGCTCGTTTGCGGACAGAAGATCGATGGCGGTTTGCAGTTCCAGACCGTCGGCATATTGGAAATAGTGCATCTTCTCCAGTTCATGGAGAATCAGCCCATTGTGGATCCCGGCCAGGGAAGTGAACAATCGCAGAAGTCGAAACGCCGGATCGGAATTGAGCGGCACCAAACGTCTGGACTGCCGATCGCCGTACAGGGAAAGGCGGATTTGTCCCCCGATGATCGCGTCGTCGATTTTCCATTCGTCGATCAACGGCTGATTGATCGGCGCACTTGAAGGTTGCAGAACGCCGGCCGCTTCGGTAAATTGCCCAGCCATTTTTCCCTTGGGAATTACTGCTTCAATCTGATACATCCGAAAAGCTTCCATCTCTTACCCCTTTTTGCTTATGTCGCCATTGTTGAATATCTCTGCGACATATGGGGGCGTATTGTTGGGATAGAAGTATTTTCGACTGAGCGATTATGATAAAAACAGCGGAAAGGAATTTATGATTACTAAAACAACGTGGTACTGGATGTGAATATACAAAAGATTTGTCGGCGGATGGCTTCGACGACGGCACTTGTTCGTCTTGGCGGCGAAGGTGTTATCGATTTGGGAGACCAGGCACAAGAGGCTTTTAAAAGATTGTTGCGCCCGGGATTGTGGTCGTTGAGACCGGGGATGTGGCGCGGAAATCGAGTATGGGATGAAGAACCGCACTATTTTTTATCGTTGTGGGGCTTTGACCATCAGAGAGACATCCGCTCGATCATGCGTTTCCCCAACGAGCGAGATCATCTGCCGTATCAAATTTTGAACTGGACAGCGGCTAAGGAAACGCCTGAGCGATACGCGGCAGCTTATAACCGGGCGGCCGATTGCGCTTTCAATGCCTGGGGGCATTATGATTCGGCTTTATGGGCGCTGTATGTATTGGGCTTAAAAGATAAGGCGGAGGCTCATTTCGATGCAGCGTTCAATGATGCGGAAGGATCTTCTCACGATCTATTGTATGTCGTCGATTTGGCGGCTCGTCTTGGGCGAAATGAGTCCTTCATTCTCGAATTGTTGAAAAATGCCCAGGATGCAGCCGACGGTGTTAGAGATTGGATTACTCTGGCCGAAGCCTGGTATGTGTGGGGTGATGAGGAACGATTCCACACCTGCCGCAAGAAGGCTTTGGACCTCAATTCGGATTGGGTATCGGATCAAATCCTTCTGGATGAACATTGCCACCCGATTGATGAGAATGAAAAGTTTTTCGATCAGAAAAGGCACTTCAATTTAAAAGGAGCTTCCGGATTCAAGGAGATTGCGGTGTTATGGCGTTTTCAGAAGGGAGATTTCCATAGCGTCGCTACCTTGTTGTCCAAAGGGGAGGTGGTTTGCAATTCGCTGCTTGATTGGCTCGATCTTGCTGAGGGATGGATGGATGCGCTCAATGATGAGGAGCATTGTCGTGTATGTCTGCACAACGCTGATGAGTATGTGGATAACAATGATGACCTCCGATTCATGGCCGAAAAATGGTTGAAGCTGCTTGATGATAATGGTAATGCCCGTCGATGCCTGCAATTGATCCGCCGGCGTATGGCTTACAATAAATTTGAAGCAACCTTGGAGTATGCGATCGACTTGGAGGAAATTCTTGCGGATCCAGAAGGCGCCGCTACGGCTCTAAAGGAAGCGGAGGAATATGTTACTAAGGCGGCGGAGCATATCAGATTGGCCGAGGGGTGGCATGGAATTGACAACGAGCGAGCCCGCTTCCATCTGACCACTGCTGAGTCCAAAGCTACTTATTCCGATCAATGGATTAACATGGCTTCCTTATGGAGTAGACTATTCCACGACCAGGAACGTGCCGATTACTGTCGAAGCAGAGGCCATCGATCTGAGTGAAATTGAAACACTCCACCCGAACTGGAACTCGGCAACGTTCTCGTCACACAGTTGATCGGGAACACAGATAATATGAAATGCGGTTTATGCACAGGCGCTTTTCTTGAGTTCAATTTTCGTTACGAGGTTGGGAACCACAAGCAAAAGTTAGAAATCGGGTAACTTTCATTTCCGTCCAGGTCTGTTCCATAGACATCGATGCAATATTTTTCGTAGGACGGAAGTTCCGACCAGACAAATCCCAATTCGGCTTTTACAGGATTGTCGCAATCCCATGTAACCAAACTGTGACAAGACTCTCCATTTTCTCCGCGAATAAGGTTGTACCAATTCGAAGATGTTACCAAATTGGTAGTTCCGCTTTCGTAAACGTAGAAGGTTCCATTGCAAAGATGAAAAGCACCTTCTTCTTCTTCAGGATCGCAAACATCAATGGAAAAGATCGAAGTCCAACCTTCATAGTGATCATTCCATTCAGCGGGATTGGGGCTGAACCAGGGATTGGACAGTGACGGCGCAACGCCAAGGCATTGATCAACGCAAATACCGGCATCCAAGCATCCATCGTTGTAGTTTTCCAGGTAACAGGCAACCAGACACGGATCGCATTCGTCCAGAACGTCATCATAGGACATATCATTCCCGTGTACGTCATAGATGTCGAAATGGCAATAATTCATCAGCCAATCGAACGCTGCCGGGGTGCTGCAATCGCCGGTATCATCATCATCCCCGGTATCGTCATCCACTGAATCATCATCGTCATCCGAATCATCATCATTGTCGTCGTCATCGTCATTATTATCGTCGTCGTCATCGTCAAAGAAATCATCATCGGTCGAATCGTCATCATTCGAAGTTTCCGAATCACTGCCGCAGCCGAAAGTGAAAACTAAAATGCAGATCAGAATAAAAAGACATATTGCTTTCATCGTCCTATCCTTTCGTTACCAGATTCAATATCCGGTTCACCAGTTCATCTTCCTTTCGAACACCAGAAACATTCAGCTTGATTTCCCGCAATGCGCCGACCATCGCCCGGATGGTTTCACCGTGGCTTAGCATCCGCCCACCGCTGAATTTTGCTTCATGGCCAAGTCGATCCAGGAATTCCAGTTCATCCTGGTCCAATCCCGGCGAAACCCTGATTGTTGCCGTGTCTTTCTTCATCATCATAAGCCCCTATGATCCTATGGTCACAAGCACATATGACCGTTAAAAAAATTCAACGGTCATTTCTTCTTGTATCGATTGTAGGCGTCCAATAACCGTTCCTTAAGCTCTTCTTCGTCCTTCACGCCGGACAGGTCTATCTTCGCTTTCTCATCAATGATCTTCATGGCGCGGATGAGCGCCTTGATGATGGTGGTCTTAGCCAACTTGAATCCGCCGCCGCGTTTGGCTTCACTACCCAATTCTGAAAGGTAGTCTGCCAGATCCAACGGCATAACCACCGGAACCCTGTGCAGGGTGGTGTTTTCAGGTTTTTGGGGTTTCTGTTTTGTCATTAATACTGCCCACTTTATATTGACGGCACCCGCCCCGCCGTCAACGGTTCCCACCACGCGATCAAAACACCGTTTGTGCTTTTGGTCAAGGGCATTTATGGACGGATGAATGAATTATCAAACCTGTTCCAGTGTGGCCAAACCTTTGCCTTAAAAAAAGAGGAAATTCTTGACAAGGGGAATCCTTGACGTTGGCAATGGCGCGATATTTTTGAAATGTAATGGGATATCATTGGCTTGCGGCCATGACCAGGTGTACTTCGGGCATCCATGTGTATTCGCCCATAGCGGTTCGAAAATCGTCACGCCAGGACCGTTTTATTAGTTGGCTCGTAAGATGTTGTTCTTACGGGCCTTTTTCTTTTTCAGGGCCTTGGAAAACTCGCCAAAATCGATGACTGTGCCTACTTTTCGGCTCATTTTTGGCCGGCAGCAGGCTTTCCACAGCATCCTGGTTCATGTTCGGAGCCAGATGGGAATAGATATCTGTCATGCGGATATCGGAATGCCCGAGAAGCTCCTGGACAACCTTCATCGGCTGCCCGTTCATGATTAGCGGCACGGGTTTCATCCGGCATGGTGAGCAAGCTCAACCGGAAGATTTTCGGGAAATTCGCTTTTCAATTGCAAAGCAGTCTAATGACTGTTATGGTATGGGTATTCGATGGAGGCAGAGCCATGGCGTATACATCTCCTGGAAAGACCCGCGAAAAGATTTTCCGTTTTGTGCGTGAGAGAATCCTTGCCGGCCAGCCGCCGACGGTAAGGGAGGTGCAGCAGGAGTTTGGTTTTCAAGCCTACGAAACAGCCCGCCGGCATCTCGACAACCTGGTGGCCGAGGGGCGGCTGAGCAAGGAGTCGGGCAAGTCAAGAGGATACGGGCTGCCGAAAACCGATTTTTTGGCTCGCTCCACCATGTTGGCGCCTCTACTCGGTCAGGTGCAGGCCGGTGATTTGACCACTGCCATCGAGCAGCCGGACGGCTATCTGCCTGTCCCGGCTTCCTATCCGCAAGACGAGCTGTTCGCTTTGCGGGTGCAGGGCGAGAGCATGACCGGCGTCGGCATTTTACCCGGCGATGTGGTTATTGTCCGTCGTCAACCGACGGCTGAGTCAGGTGAAATCGTCGTGGCCCTGGTGGGGGACGAGGCGACGGTAAAGACTCTGCACCTCCGACGCGGTCGGGCGGAACTGCGACCGGAGAATCCAAACTTTCCGCCTATTGTTCCCGACCCGAACGAACTGGTTATTTTGGGCAGAGTGATCGAGGTCAGGCGCTATCTGGAAGAGATGCCCCTGGTGGAGGCGGAGTTATGAGTGCAGCCGGTGAAGCCGCTGCCTTGCGCAGGCGTTTCGCGCAACACCTCGTCATTGTGCCGTCACGGGGTAAATCTGAAAAAAGAACAGCCGAAGATTATTTCTCCTTAACCGAACTCTCCGGGCGGCTGATCGAGCTCTCGGCGGACGGGAACGCTGCAAGCCTCACTTTTGCCTTCCACCTGGTGCGGGAGGCGCAACAGGCCGGAGAAACGTGCGCCTGGGTAACCCCGATCAACAGCACATTTTATCCTCCGGATGCGGCGTTGGCTGACGTCGATCTGGCCGCGCTCGTGGTGGTTCGCTGCCCTGACAGTGAAGCGGTGACCTGCGCCGCCGACAAGCTGGCGCGCTCCGGAGCCTTTGGCCTGATTGTGTTGGATCTGGCCAAGCGGGCCGATGTGCCTCTCGCTCATTTGTCGCGGCTGGCCGGCCTGGCCGGCAAGCACCACCTCGCCATTGTGTTCCTAACCGGGAAGAGACAAGAAATTCCCTCTCTTGGTTCCTTAATTTCTCTCCGTGCAGAAACAGGCGTGCGACAGACCGAGGACCGGCGCTTCACCTGTTACCTGCAGGCCGTCAGAGACAAACGACACGGATCGGATTGGGAGTATGAGGTTGATTGTCATGCGCCGGCTGGCCTGTATTGATGTGGCGCAATTGCCCTTGCAACTCCTGCGGCTGCGCCATCCGGAATGGAGCGGGCAGCCTGTGGCCGTGGTTGAGCAGGACAAGCCGCAAGGAATCATTCTGTTCGCCAGCAAAGAGGCTCGGACTACGGCGATCCGACCTGGAATGACTTTTGCCCAAGGAGTGTCGCTGGCCCCCAACTTACGCGCAACGGTGATTACCCCCGGGGAGATTGAGGAAAGCATCCGCCAGCTTACCGAGGCGCTTCATAAATTTTCTCCGGAAGTCGAAGCGGCGCAAAAAGAACCGGGGATTTTCTGGATGACCGCGAATGGTCTCACCCCCCTTTACTCGTCGGTCGCCCAATGGGCGCGCGCCGTCCACCAAGGTGTAGCGGCCGTTGGATTTCGCGCCACAGTGGTGGTTGGCTATCAACGCTTTGGCGCGTACGCGGCGGCCAAGGCGAAGACCGGGGGAATTATTGTTTTCACAGATCCTCAACAGGAAGAGAGCGCCATGCGCCGGGTGCGGCTGGATCACCTGGCCCTTTCACCCAGGCTGCGCGACGCACTGACCAAACTGCACGTACACACCCTCGGTGATTTTTTGCGGCTGCCGGCCGCCGGTCTGCACCGTCGATTCGGGGCCGAAGCAAAAAAGCTGTATGACTTGGCGAGCGACCAGGCCTTCGCGCCGCTCCAGGCCATACCGCCGACGGAAAAGATTCAACAGACAATTCAATTGGAACCCGCGGACAGCGACGCGATCCGTTTGCTGTTCACCATCAAGCAGCATCTACGCTTTCTGCTGGTAAAGTTGGCCAACCAGGCAAAGGCTCTGGCTGAACTGGAAATTCATTTTTCGCTGGAGCAGGGGCTCCCGCGCGTGGACATGATTCAGCCGGCGGAACCAACCCTGGACGAGCGGTTGCTTATCGACTTGGTTCGTTTGCGCCTGGAGGCGGCGCCGCTGCCGGCGGCGGTTCACGAGATTTTGCTGACGGCGCACGAGGCCATTGCCACCCAAAAGCAGCTCAAACTATTTTTCGCCGTTCCGAAGCGCGACCTGGCCGCCGGCGATAGAGCCCTGGCTCGTCTGCGCACGCAGTTTGGTCCTGAAGCCGTGGTGCAAGCCAGACTCACCGACGGCCACCTGCCGGAAGCGCGGTTCTCCTGGGAACCGTTGACCCGGCTTGTTCCTCCGCAGCCCAAAGCAACTCTTTCCCCCTTGGCGATGGTGCGTCGTATCTATGCTCAGCCGTTTCCGTTGGCTCCCCGTAATGAAAATGAGCCGGATGGCTGGCTGGTGCGTGAACTCGGTTCGGGCTCGGTTACCAATGTCTGGGGTCCCTACGTGATCTCCGGCGGCTGGTGGCGAAAGGAAATACATCGCCGCTACTACTTTGTGCAAACGCATCGCCGCGAACTGCTTTGGATCTACTACGATACTCGACGGCGCCGGTGGTTTCTGCACGGGCGGGTGCAATGATGAACGGAACCTACGCCGCTCTTTGGTGCAAAAGCAATTATTCTTTTCTGGAAGGGGCCAGCCATCCCGACGAGTTGGTGGAGGAAGCGGTTCGGTTGGGAATTCGTTCCCTGGCCCTTACCGACCGGGACGGCGTGTACGGCATCGTGCGCGCTCACGTCAAAGCCAGAGAACTGGGCCTGCATCTGATTATCGGTTCGCAGGTTACGCTGGATGATGACACGACCATCGTTCTGCTGGCGCAGAACCGCCAAGGCTACGCCAACCTTTGTCGGTTAATCACTACCGGTCGACGCCGCTCTCCCAAAGGCAAAGGCAACGTGCGTTGGCAGGAAGTTTGTGCACACGCGGAAGGCTTGCTCGCGTTGTGGGGCGGCATGCCCGGCCTGCTAACCCGGGAAGCGGAACCGACGGCGACGGTGAACGTGCTGAAAGAGGCGTTCGGTGATCGACTGTATGCTCTGGCGGCGCGTCACCTGCTGCCGGAAGAAAAACAACGAGAAAAACTCATCCTCCAGCGAGCCCAACGTCATGGGCTGCCCTTGGTCGCAGCGCCGGAAGTGCTGTACCACCATCCATCCCGTCAACCGCTGCACGATGTGCTGACCTGCATCAAGCACGGCGTTACGCTGCATACCGCCGGCAATCTCATCCGGCCCAATGCCGAATACGCCCTTCGTTCTCCCTTTGCTTTTCAAGCGCTGTATCAGGATCTGGAAGAAGCCGTTCTCCACACGGAAGAGATTGCATCACGATGTGTTTTTTCCCTCGGCGAACTGCGTTACCGCTACCCGTCCGAGAATCTGCCGTCGGGGCTGACCTCGGCCCAGTGGTTGCGGCAACTGACCTTTACCGGCGCGCACGAGCGTTACGGCCCGCAGGCGCCGGCGGAGGTGGCCGCGCAACTGAACCGCGAGTTGGACTTGATCGATGAGTTGGACTATTGCGGCTACTTTCTCACCATGTGGGAGATTGTTCAGTTTTGCCGACGGGAAAACATTCTCTGCCAGGGGCGCGGGTCGGCAGCCAATTCCGCGGTTTGTTATTGCCTCGGCATTACGGCCATTGACCCCGTTCGCATGGATCTTCTTTTCGAGCGTTTCTTGTCCAAGGAACGCGCCGAGCCGCCGGACATTGACCTGGACATCATGCATGAGCGGCGTGAGGAAGTGATTCAATACATGTACAAAAAATACGGACGAACGCACGCCGCCATGGTGGCCAACGTGGTGCGCTATCGCAGTCGCTCGGCGATTCGGGATGTAGGCAAGGTGCTGGGGCTGCCGGAAACCTCGCTGGATCGACTGGCCAAGCTACACTCGCACTACGGCAGCGTTACCGCCGACTCTTTCACCCACGCCGGCCTGGACCCCGAAGCCCGCGATCACCAGCACCTGCTGCGGCTGGCTAATGAAATCCTCAATTTCCCGCGCCATCTTTCCATTCATCCGGGAGGATTTCTGCTTGGCCACGAGCCGGTGCACGACCTGGTGCCCGTCGAGAACGCCACCATGGAAGGGCGGACGATCATTCAATGGGACAAAGAAGACATTGAAGATTTGGGGCTGTTCAAAGTCGATCTTTTGGGCCTTGGCGCACTCACGCATCTGGACTGGTGTTTCCACCTGTTGCTGCAGCATCGCGGCAAGCAACTCTCGATGGCGACCATTCCCGCTCAGGACCCGGACACGTTTGCGATGTTGCAGCGCGGCGACACGCTCGGGGTGTTTCAGATCGAAAGCCGGGCGCAGATGTCCATGCTGCCGCGCCTGCGACCGCGGAATTTCTACGACATCGTGATCCAGATCAGCATCATCCGTCCCGGCCCGATTACCGGCGGCATGGTTCATCCCTACCTGCGCCGCCGACGGGGTGAGGAAGTTGTCGACTATCCGCATGAATCGCTGCGACCCGTGCTGGAAAAGACGCTCGGTATTCCTTTGTTTCAGGAGCAGGTGATGAAGCTGGCCGTGGTTGCCGCCGACTATACGCCCGGCGAGGCCGACCAGCTCCGGCGCGATATGGCGTCATGGCGCCGCCACGGTCGTATTGGCCGTCACCGCCAGCGCCTGATTTCTCGGATGACCGCCAAGGGTATTGCCCATGAATTCGCCGAGCGCGTTTTTGAGCAGATTCAGGGATTCGGCGAGTACGGTTTTCCCGAAAGTCATGCCGCCAGTTTCGCCGTGATCAGCTACGCCACCGCCTGGCTCAAGCGCCACTATCCGGCGGAATTCGTCTGCGGTCTGCTTAACGCTCAACCTATGGGCTTCTACTCGCCGGCGACCATTGTCGACAACGCCAAGCGCGCCGGCGTCGAAGTCAAGCCGATCAACGTACAACAAAGCACCTGGCATTGCTCCCTGGAAGAAATTCCACCAAAAAACGGCAACCGGCGCATGGCGGTGCGCATGGGCCTGCGCTACGTCAAGGGAGTAAGCGACGTCGATTGGCAAAAGATCGAGACCGCGAGAGAAATGCGTCCCTTCGCCTCGTTGTCGGATTTTGTGCAGCGCACCGGTTTGGGCGAAAACAAGGTCGGCGCTTTGGCCCACGCCGGAGCGTTTGCCGGTTTGGAAGCATGCCGTCGTCAGGCGTATTGGAACGCGTTGGGCATCGCCCGCTCCACCAAAACACCGTTGCC
Organism: bacterium; assembly: GCA_036725605.1. Classification (GTDB taxonomy): domain Bacteria; phylum Lernaellota; class Lernaellaia; order Lernaellales; family Lernaellaceae; genus CALBTQ01. The sequence goes on along the minus strand of DAIMDW010000028.1, from coordinate 931 downwards.
GTTGGCGGCCAACGAAGTCGCGCAAAACTTCCCGCAGCTTACCTCGCTGGAGACGGTCGAGTGGGATTATCAGACGACGGACCACAGCACGTTGGCGCACCCGCTCGAACTCGTTCGTCCCCAATTGCGCCGCCTGAGCCTGCCCACCGCGGCTGAGGTAGCGGCCATGCCCCACGGCCGCCGGCTGCGCTACGCCGGATTTGTCATCTGCCGTCAACAGCCGGCCACCGCACACGGCGTGGTCTTTCTCACGGTGGAGGATGAAACCGGCTTCATCAATGTGATCATCTGGCAGCGAGTGTTCGCCAGGTACGCGGTTCTGATCAAAACAACCCCGTTCCTCGGCGTGTGCGGCAAACTGCAAGTGGAAAACAGCGTCGTGCACCTGGTCGCAGAAAAATTCTGGCAACCAAAGGTTTCGTTCCATCCCCCGCGCATCGCCAGCCACGATTTTTGTTGACTGACCATTCTCTTAGGGAAGGGCTTTTGGCCATAAATACCGTCGCCTGCTGATGTTAAGAAGCCTGGCGAATCTTGTCCCCAAGCGTATAAAATCTATGCTTAATAACACCCAAGCCGAACGGTAAATTCTTGCAAACTATTTCGGTATGATGATTACGCAACGCGACACTTAAAAATATTTCTAACTTATTCTCTACGCTAGAGAATTCTATTAATGAAGACCATTGGCATAGCTGAGATTGTCGTTAATAAATCGAGCAGGATAATAAATGAAAACAAGGAATCATCTATTACTAATATGAAATATATTTACTTGCTGTAAAAGAAGTGTCAATATTATTACGATAAATTAATACATTTTTTTCTTTCAATATTGACATATTAGCATAAATTAACTAGCATCACATCCTAGTAATCAATGTACAAATAGCGACCTTACTGTAATTACCGCCGGATAACTAAGGATTAT
>DAIMDW010000027.1:0-87034 GCA_036725605.1 bacterium | reverse complement strand
CGATGGTGTCGTCGTCGATGGTGTCGTCGTCGATGGTGTCGTCGTCGATGGTGTCATCGTCGATCGTGTCGTCATCGATCGTGTCGTCATCGATCGTGTCGTCGTCGATGGTGTCGTCATCGATGGTGTCGTCGTCGATGGTGTCGTCGTCTGAACCGTCGTCATCGTAGTAGGTGTCGTTATCGTCGTCATCGTCGTCCGAGGGCGTGCGCGCGACCGGATCATCATCTCCATTGTCGCACGAACTGCCCATGGCGAAGATCATCACGACGATCATCGTCATCGCGGCTAACCATTTCATCGTTCGTCCTTCCCCAAAATCCTGCCCTTTTCCGGATAGTTTACCTAAAAAAAGACTATGGTGAAAAGAGCTTCCCTTTGGGCGCCATTTGCCGGCGCTTGGGACAGTGGATCTATAGATAATTGATAACACGGCTGTTTTTTGCCGTTGGGTGGCTTGCTGGACAAAGGGAAAAGATTTGTGTTACACGTTTAAACATGCAAGGGGGCCTGCAAAGGCCCCATTTTTGTATGCGCATGACGATTTGTGACAGGTAACAGGGATGGAGACGAAAATGAATCGATTGCGATGGATATTGAGTCTTTCGGTTACCGCATTATTGTTATTCGCCTTTGCCGCCACGGCTGTCGCGGAATCGTTTGTCGTTTATCAGCCACAAGTTGAAGGATACGACGAAGGCACGGCGCGAATCATCGGCCAACTTCTGGTCGCCGAGTTGGAAAATATCGAAAACACCTCCGCCGCATACGTCACCGGCCCCGAAGCGTGCCGCGACAAAGCGTGCGCCCGCAAAGCGGTGGACAACAACCTGGTCGATGCGGCGATCATCAGCCATCTGTTCAAGTTGGGCACCAAAGCCATTTACACGCTCGATGTCGTTCGTTCCACGGAAACCACGGCTTATCGCGTCAGCGCCGACGGCGTGGGCGAATTCGACCGCCTGATGGGCCGCCTGGCCCGGGCGATCGTCGAGAAAAAGAGCTTCGAGGACGCGATGACCGTCACCTCGGTCAGCGAAGCCGAAGCCACCGCGCACAAGCGCATCAAGGGCGACTTCAGTTGGGGTCCCGGCATCGGGATGCTCGTGCCGATCGCCGATTCCTACGGCGGCGCCGACTTCATTTTCGGCGTGTTGGTGCCCTTCCGTTATGAGATCGAGAAGTGGGGCTTCGAGTTCGAAACCGGCGTGCTCTTCGACGACCAGAGCGACGAATACCACCGCGTGTCGGAGATTCCGCTCGACTTTACGGCGATGTACTTTTTCTCGGAAGGCATCGGCTCGCCCTTCGTCGGCGGCACCGTCGGCTTGCATTACCTGGCCGTCAAATCCGAGCTGACCGAAGAAGAGGAAATGGAAAATCGGCAGGACATCTGGGCCGGCCGCGCCCGCTCGATCGTCACCGGCAGCGACAGCTACACCGTCGACCGTGAAACCGACGACACCTGGAACCTCTGGGGTCCGTCGGTCGGCGTCTTCGGCGGGTACGAATTTTTGCGTACGCATTCGTTCCACGTCGACGCGCGACTGGGCTATCGCTTCACCTTTATCAAGCTCGACGACAATTGGGCGCATGGTCCGTTCATGGCCGTGCACTTCACCTTCGGCCACAACAAATAGACGGGCGGGGAGGACGAATCATGAAGATCCATGGCGAACGGAAAATGATGATGACCCTGGGCTCGGCGATTTGTCTGTGCGTCATGCTCGGCATGCTGCCGATGCTCGCTTGCGACGACGACGACTACGCGGAAGGCTCGCCCTGCGGCGACGTGTGCGAATGGCTGCTGGATTGCGGGGGCGACGAGTTCTACGAAAATTACGACTCGGTCGGCGCGTGCGCCAACGAATGCCAGGAGGTGCAGCACGACCATACAATGCGCTGCATGATCGACTGCGGCGAATCGCGTTCCTGCGCGGCGTTCCGCGTGTGCATCCTGGATTGCTAGGCGCGTAAAACGGACAAACGAAGGGCGCGGGCCGGCATGCGACTCGCGCCCTTTTTGCGTTAAGGCGTGACGACGGTCGTCAAGGTGCTCGATACGCTGCCGTTGCCGAAACCGTCGTCGAAGGACGAGGCGCCCACGGTGATCGTGTGCGGCTGCCCGGCCTGCAGAACGTCGGTCGTGCCGGTCAGCGTCCGCGTCTGGGCGTCGAAAGTCAGCGTCGCGGTCGCCTTCGCGCCGCCGGGGACGGTCACCGTCGCCGTGGCCGTGCCATACGAGACGATCGCCGGATTCGCGCCGCCCGCGTAGGGGCTGCGCATGCGCCAACCCTCGGTGTTGGGCGGGTAGGCCGCCTGCACCGCGATCGTCAGCGTGCCGCCCTGCGCCTGTGCGCTCAGGTCGGACAACTCGACCGAATCGACCGCCGCCAGCGTGAATTCCTGCGAGACGACTTCATACGGTTCGACGTCGTCGTCGACCTTCGCCTGCCCGGTCACCTTGAAGCGCAGCGTGCCGGCCGGATCGTCCCAGTTCGTTTCCCAGGCCAGCGAATACAGGAAATCGCGCGACTCGCGTTGCATGTGGCCCAGGTACACCGGGTCGGGCGTGAGCAGCACTTTCATCTCCCAACCCTGGTCGGTGTAAGCCCAGCCGTTGCGCCGCGTCACGTCGACCCACTGGTCGCCTTCGCGCTTTTGCAACTGCACCGTGAACGCGTCCACGCTCGGATGCCCGCCGTGCCACGCGAAGTTGACCGTGTCGAACCGGTTGTAGGCCGCGCCCGGCTGCGTTTCGACCTGGGCGAGGTCGATGGACTTCTCGACGTGCACCGGCGTGTATTCCTCGGTGTAGCCCAGCGGCGCCGGATCGTCGTAGGTCGGCGGATAATTGGCGGTCAGCTCCTGGCTTATCGCCGCGATTTCCTCGGTCAGCCAGCGGCCGTGGCGCGGACCGAACAGGCTCATCTCGACCTCGAAACCGCCCTGGAACCAGTCCCAATCCTGCGTGATGTAGAACTGGTGGTTTTGCGCGTAGCCCAGCGTGTTGACGTTCTCGAAGGGTACGCCGATCGCGTCGGCGATCGCCTCGCGGATATCCACCGCCAGTTCGGCGGTCACCTCGCCCGGCGCGGTGTAGAAGTAGGTGTCGCCGATCTGCGCGACCGTCAGCGCCGAGTGATTCAAAAAGTCGATGTAGTCGTCGAAAATCGGCCAGTTCAGATCCACCGCGCAACCCAAATGGCCGTCGACCAGCGCCGTGTCCGGGTTGTCGCAGTCCACGATGCTGCCGAACATGGCCGGGGCCATGACGCCGCACTCCATCGCGCCGCGCTCGAATTCCTGGAACCGGCCGTACAGGTTGTAGTAGCCGAATTCGCCGTCTTCGTAGCCCATCGTTTCGCGGTCGGCGACGTACCGCCGGGTGATGATTTTCATTTCCGGCGTCTGGTTCAGCTCGATTTCGTCGAGCACTTCCTTGGCGATCTGCGCCACCCAGTAGCCGATCCACTCGGTGATCTCCAGTTTGCGGTGGCCGTCGCTGCTGTCGCGCCGCGGCGTGGCGTCGCCCGCCGAGCCCTGCATGAAGAGCGCCGTCACCGGATAATCGTACAGCGCCTCGATGCCGCGTTCGACGCCGTCGGGCGCGTCGCCGGTCATCGTCGTTTCCTCGAACACCACGCCGTGCGTCGCGTAGCCGGTCAACACGGCGATCGTCTGTCCGGCCAGGTTGTCGACGCGGCCGACCCACAGCCGATTTTCCAGAAAGTCGCCGGGACCGTTTTCGCAGCGGCGGTCGCTGGCGAAGCGGAAGGTGGAATCGAAGTTTTCACGGCCGCCGAAGCCGATCTTTGCCGGCGCCATGTCGTCCAGCGCCGCGATAATCACCTCGGCAAAGCCGTCGGCGATGCGGTCGGTCATCTCCTGGTCGTAGGCGTCCATGCCGATGAAGCCCAGAATGTCGGGGACGTACAGATATCGCGCGGCGCCCGAGTGCGTGTGCGAACCGCTGATGATCAGCGTGCGGTCCAGGTCCACGCCCTTGCGTTCCAGCACCCGCTCGACGATCGCCGTACGCAGATTTTCCGTGGGAAAGCAGATCGAGCCCTTGGCGAAGACGATCGTCTCGCCCTCGTAGGACAGGGCAACGACCTTGACGTTCGGATGATCGCGATAGCCTTCCGAGCCGCCCATCAACACGCTGTAGGGGGTTTTCGGACCCTCGCGCAGGCCGAAGCCGCCCAGCGGAATGCCGATCGGCACGTTCAGCGGCGCACTGGCCACGCCCGCCTGCAGCGCGTCGACGGTCGTGTCGTCGTCGCCGGTGTCGTCGTCGAGCGTATCGTCGTCGAGCGTGTCGTCGTCGATGGTGTCGTCATCGTCGTCGAGCGTGTCGTCGTCGCCGGTATCGTCATCGTCGTCGGCGTCGTCGTCGCCGGCATCGTCGTCGCCGGCATCGTCATTGTCGTCATCGTCATCGCCGCACGCCATGACGGAGGTGATGAGAAGCATCGAGAGTATCAGCAGAGTCAACAGCCGCTTCATGGGGAGTCCTCCGTGAAAGAGCAAAAAAATCGTCTGAGTGTAAGGGATGTATTGCGGCTCGACAATCCATTAAAAGGAAAGAGAGCGCAGCGACGGTCTGCGCTCTCTTGCAGGGTTCCCGCGTCTCGGAGGAGACGCCTTACGCGTCGACGTCGATCAGGGGAGTTGCGGTGGAGGACGTCAACGCATCGGTCATGACCTGATAGATGCTCTTCTGAGAATTCTGCTCTTCTTCTTCGTCGCTCATCAATTGTCTGAGCATGTTCGAGTCGTTCGGCGGTGGCGGCGGCGGCCCCATCTCCTCGCGAAGCTTGGCCATCGCGTTGTCCATTTCGGCCTGGTCGAGCGCCCCGTCGCCGTCCTCGTCGGCATTGCTGAGCAACTCGGCGGCGTCGATGGTCTGCCCCGACATCTCGCTCGCTTTGGCCAGCACTTCGTTCAATTCGTCGGCGTCGATCTTGCCGTCGCCGTTGGCGTCGGCCTTCTGGAACATCTCCTCCTTGGTCGGCCGTACCATCGTCGCCATGCCGCCCGTTGAACTGTTGATCGAATTGATCATCGGAGAACCTCCTTGTTTCGCACCTGAAAAAACGCTGGCCGGACCGTTTGTCGGCGCCGCCGACGCCCCGGGGATTTCCATTCCGCACCAGTTTGCTTACCTCCTGAAATATCGGACAAAATTCTCCCGAAGTTTGTATCGTTTTCGTATTGATTTTGTAACGCCGCGCCAACTTGACTCTTGTTGCTTCGGCTTCTTCCTCGTACAATTCCGGCGGGAGGATCGACAATGAAACCCAAGAGTTTATTCTGGATATTTGCGCTTATCCTGTTGCTGACGCTCGCCTGGTCGTGCGGCGGCGACGACGATGACGACAACAACGATCAAATCACGCCGGACGATGACGACACCGACGATGACGATGATACCGGCGTGGACGACGACGATAACGACACCGACGACGACATCACGCCGGATGACGATACGGCTGACGATGACGACGACGACACCTTTGCCGAAACGCTGATCGCCGGCGTGGCCAGCGGTTATCTGGATGCGCCGGTCGGCCTGACGATGGGCGGTTTCGGCGCGCGCAAAGGGCCAAAAACGCCCTACAGCCAACTGATGGGCGGCTCGGTCGGCTACCACGACCGGCCCAACGTCAAGGCCGTGTCCCTGATGATGAACGATCAACGCATCGTCTTCGCCAAAGGCACGATGCCCTGGCCCACCGAAACGATACGCACGATGATCGTCAACATCATCCGCGAGACCACCGGCGTGGACCTGGACCGCACCTTGATCATCAGCGGCACGCATACCCACTCGGGCCCGGCGCGGTTTTTCGTCACGCCCGATCTCGTCGGCTTCATCGGCATGGACACCTACAGCCAGGAAATCACCGACCGTCTGGCCATCTCGATCGCCAACGTGATCATGGAAGCGATGAACAACATGCAGCCGGCGAAAATCGGCTTCGGCGCGCGTGAGCAGTTCGATCCCACGTATCGCTTCGCCACCGACCGCCGCTGCGAAAACGGCCCCGGCGACTTCATGGAAAACCGGCTGTGGGTCGGGCAGGTCGAAGACCTCACCGGCAAGACGCTCGCCGTGCTGACCGGCATGGCGATGCACGGCGTGGTCTACGAGGAAAAATACATGACCGGCGATGCGCCCGACGGCGTCGAGCGCGGCATCGAGGCCATGTACGACTATCCGGTCGTGGCCATTTACTTCCAGGGTTCGGCGGGCGACGCCACCCCGCGCCGCAGCAGCGATGAAGGCCACCGCAAGGAAGAGATTCCGCAGTACCTCGGCTATTGGATCGCCCGGATCGTCCGGGAAATTCAGGACGAGATCACGCTCACCGACGAACCGGAAATGCGCGTGCTCACCCGGCGCTACACGCACGACCGCGAGACGCTCGGTTACCAGGACGGCGAATTCGGCTTCTACAACCTGTACGGCCGGTTCCAGGAATTCGAGCGCGGCGCGCTGGAATGCGGCGTGATGGCCCCGGCGGTGTTCGGCAGCATCGTGGACTGCGACGATCCCGACACCACGCTGGTCGACGGCCACCTGGGTTGCGCGGTCAATATCGACTGGCCGATCTTCGACCTGGCCTATGAATATTTATCGCAATCGCCGCTGACCGTCGCGCAGATCGCCGATACGTACTTTTATACCGCCCCCGGCGAAATCACCGCGCACCTGGCGGTGGATATTCGCGAGCAGATCGCCGCGGAGCTCGACGTGCCCTTCGAGAAGATCAACACGTTGGGCTATGCGCAAAATTACATTTTCTACATGACCCAGGATTGGGATTGGTGGCAGGGCGGCTTCGAGGTCGAAGGCTCCTTGTTCGGTTGGCGCTTCGGCCGCTGGCTGACCGAGGAAATGGGCCGTATGGCCGACGAGCTGGTCAACAATTATCCGCCGACCTATGAGGATCCGGAGCCCAAAGCCTACCGCATCGAGGAAGATCCGGTGGCGGCGGAGTTGTCGGAAAACCTCGGCGACATCGAGACGCAGCCGGCCGCGACGGCGGCGCGCTTCGACACGATCGACTTCGCCTGGCACGGCGGGCATCCCGGCGTCGACAACTTCACCGTGACGCTGCAACGGCGTGACGGCGCCGAGTGGATCGATCTGACCCGGCGCAACGGCGCGCCCTACACCGACAAGGGGTGGGAGATGATGGTCATCCTCGATCCCACGCCGCCGTACCTGGGCAACCTGCCGCGTGAGTCGCGCGACTTTTTGTACAGCGTCCAGTGGGAAACGAACTGGGACGATCCGACCGGCGTGCTGCGGTTGAAGGTCGCGGGCACGGCGCAGACCGAAGACGGCCCGGAACCGTACGAGGTCATCAGCAATCCGTTCACCATGAACGCCGCCGCTTCGGTGACGCTCTCGGATCTGAGCGCGCAAGTCGACGGCGATCAGATCGTCATTGCCGTGCGCGCGGCTTACCCGGCGCATCCGGCCGGCTGGCGCATGCGCAGCCCCTACGCGGGTGGCGCCAATCCGGCGATCGTTTCGCAGGGCACGGCGACCGCGACGGTCGTTCTGAGCGACGGCGCCAAGGCGACCGCGACGCTGACCTTCGACGACGAAACGCGGATGCTCACGGGCGCGACCGACGTCATTCAGGCCGGGCAGTCGCACACGATCAGCGTGGACGGCGCGACCTTCGACGACGGCTTCGCCAACACCAGCGCCACGGGCACACTCACGACCACAGTTACGCCGTGAGATAGCGCCGCGCTACAGACAAAGACCGTTTTTTCGGCTACACTCCGCCGCACATCCCGGCATGCACACCTGCGACCAGACAAGCGACACTTGCGGAGAATGAAGATGGGTCACCTCAGCGGCAAAGGCCACTATCTCGCGTTGCAGCAGCGGCTGGAGAAAAATCCCCTCGGGCCGCCGGAGCACGAAGCGTTTTTCGGCATCCTGCACGAACTGTTCACCGAAGAGGAATGCCGGGTCGCCGCGGCGATGCCCATGCAGTTGGCGCCCGCGCGCGTCATCGCCGCCCGCGCGGGCATGGACGAAACGCGCGTCGCCGCCATCCTCGCCGGGCTCGCGCCCAAGGGCTTGGTCGTCGATTTCCCGCACCCGCGCGGCGACGTTTACTACTATCTCAATCCGCCGTTGATCGGCTTTTTCGAATTCACCATGATGCGCGTGCGGCCGGAGGTCGATCAGAAAAAGGTGTCCGAGCTGCTGTATGAATACCTGCACGAAGATCCGCAACGGCTTTACGCCTACGAGTTGCTCAAGGGCGAAACCTACCTCGCCAAACCGCTGGTGCACGAGGACGCGCTCACGCCCGAGGTCTACAGCGAAGTGCTCGACTACGAGAAGGCGACGCACTACATCGAGAGCGCCGGCGACTGGGCCGTCTCGCTGTGCCATTGCCGTCACGTCAAAGAGCACCTGGGCGAGCCGTGCCATGATCCCATGGAGATCTGCCTGAGCCTGGGTATGGGCGCGAAGTACCTGGTGCGCAACGGCATCGCGCGGCGCATCGAGAAGGCCGAGGCGATGGACGTTCTCGTGCGCGCCCGCGAGATGGACACGGTGCAGATGGGCGACAACGTGCAGCGCCGGCCGACGTTCATCTGCAATTGCTGCAAGTGCTGCTGCGAAATGATGGCGGGCTTCCGGATGTTCCCCACCGAGGCGCAGGTGATCACCTCCAACTACGTGGCCGCGATCGACGAGAACGGCTGCACCGGCTGCGGCAAGTGCGTGGCGAAGTGCCCGGTGGACGCGATCGAGCTGGTCGACGCGACGCCCACCGAGCGCGCGCCCAAGCGCAAAAAACGCGCGGTGGTGCACGCGGCGAACTGCCTGGGCTGCGGCGTCTGCCATCGCCAATGCCGCTTCGACGCGCTGCGCCTGCAGCCGATCGGCGAGCGCGTGCACACGCCGGTCTCGACGATGGAGAAGCTCATGCTCCAGGCGATCGAGCACGGCAAGCTGCAGCATCTGCTGTTCGATCATCAGGGCAAGATCACGCACCGCGCGCTCAACACGTTCTTCGGCGCGCTGCTCAATCTGCCGCCGGCCAAGCAATTGCTGGCGCGCGAACAACTCAAATCGAGGTTCGTTCGTTTCCTGCTCGACGGCTTCTCGCGCACGAAAAAAGGCTGGATGGCCAAGGTGTAGCGCACCGGCGTCTTGTCAGCCCAACGGTTTTATGGAATGGTGAAAACGCCTCGTAACCGGGTTTTAAAGGAGCCTCGATGAAACGAACGTGTTGCTTTGCATCGTCTCGACCGTTCAACGGAAGCTCGCCACGCTCATGACCGCCAACCACGCTTCCCCCCGAGTGTTGTTCGTTCTTCCGCCGACCGGCATGATGTACCGTTGCCTCCTGCCGTTGTCGTTGCCGGCGGTGATCAATCGTCTCTCGGCGCCGGTGGTTGAATATTATGAGAATGAATTGACCGACGGGCGGTTGCGCGGCGTCGAAATCGTCATTGTGCCCGTGCACTGGTATCTCAATTTGCCGGGCGCGGCCGCCCTGGCGCGTCGCCTGCGAGCGTGGAAACCCTCGCTGGTTCTGATCGCCGGCGGACTGACCGCCTCGCTGTTCGCCCGGCAACTGGTCGACGAAATCGGCTTTGATTATGTCGTGCGCGGCGACGGCGAAAAACCGCTGGCCGACCTGGTGACCGCGTTGCTGGCCGGGGAGCGGATCGACCGCGTGCCCAACGTCGTCGGCCGCAACGGTCTGGCTACGCCCTGGTCCTGGCACGTGAGCGGGCCGGATCTCGCGACCAACGATTATTTGGATGTTTCGTTTTTCCCGTCCTTGCAGCGCGACCTCCGGCGCTTTCATCGCGGTCACACCTATTGGCCGGTGGCCGTGCATCCGTGGTTGGTTCCCTTCCGCGGTTGTCCCCGACTCTGTCCGGTCTGCGCCGGCTCGCGAGACAAACAAAGAGAACTGTTCGGCCGCGACAGCGTGATTCGTCCGCCCGAGGCCGTGGCCGAAGATCTGGCGCGGCTCGAAGGCGACTCACAATATCGCTTCATCAATTGCTACCACGATTTTCTGACCCTGCTGCCCGGTGACTACGCCGCGACGGTTTTGCGCCGCCGCTCGCGTCTGGCGCTGTACATGGAGCTGGCCGCCTTGCCCACGCGTGAACAATTGTCGATGTTGCTCGACTCGTTTGCCGGGGGGCGGATCGCCTTTTCCATCGACAATCACCACACGACCTCGCCCGAGCCGGTCGACCCGGCGCTGTTGATCGACCGCATGCGCCTGCTGCGCCGCCACCCCAATTACGCGCCCATGTTGGTTTACAGTAAGATCTTCTGGCGGCAATACCCCGACTATCGGCGGGCCGTGTCGCGCATCGTGCGCGCCACCGGTTGTTGTTTGCAGGATGGGAGTTATTATTGGCCTGATTTTCCGCGTATTCAGTCCGACGGCTCGGGCGATCCGGACGATTTTGCGCTCGCACTGCAGCCACCGCACACCATGAAGTTTTTATGGTGGACGGTGGGCGCCCAACTGGGACGACTGACCGGCGGAAGTCTGTTGCGCCGCTATGACCTGGCGCTGGGCAAGCTGTTTTACAAGCTCACGGAAAACCTGCCGTATCACGTAAAGGATTTTTTCGTTTCCCGCCGGGACGAACGTTCGCGCCTGACTTGAGTTCGGCGATCTGGCCGGGCATCGGTAAATGGTCTATGCTGACACCTCCCCCAACCACGGAGAACAACCATGGAACCGATCATCGCTTATTGCGGATTGACCTGCACCGAGTGTCCGGCCTATCTGGCCACCCAGACCGACGACGACGCCAAACGCGCGGAAACCGCCGCCATGTGGTCCAAGCAGTTCGGCGTGGACATTCCGCCGCAGGCGGTCAACTGCACCGGCTGCTCGTCGGACGGCGTGCGTTTCGGCTATTGCGAGAAGTGCGAAATTCGCGCCTGCGCCACCGGGCGCAACCTGGCCAACTGCGGCTATTGCGACGATTTCCCCTGCGGCAAAATCGAACACGTGCTCAACGCCGTGCCCACGGCCAAAGAGTTGCTGACGAAAATCCACGCCGCGCGCGGTTGAGCGTCAGCGCGCCTTGGTGGGCAGGGCGTGCCGGATGCGCCAGGCCAGCGCGAAGCCGACGATGCTGAAGGGAATCAAAAACAGCGGCCAGTAGATCCAGTTGCCGGCGACCTTCGCGGCCTCGCCGACCGGCGTGATGTGCCCGATGACCATCGACTGCAAACCGGTGCCCAGGTAGACCGCGCCGTCGACGATCCCCACCGCCGCACCCGTGTTGCGCGTGCCGGCGAAGTCGGCCGTCGCCGTGCCCGATAAAATCCCGTGCACGCCGATCACGCTCATCGAAATGCTGCACACCGCCAGCGTCAGGAACCACGGACTGGCGTTGAAGCTCAGCGCCATCACCACCGCCGACGCGAACATCAGACCGTAGAGGATGAAGGCCATCGGCGCGCGCCGCGACTGGAACACCTTGTCGGACATGTACCCGGTCAGCCACGCGCCGATCACGCCGGCGAACAACAGGGTCAGTCCCCAGTTTTTCGTCACGAACAAATCGCCGTAACCGGTCACTTCCTTGGCGAACAGCGGGAACCAGTGCATCACGCCGTTGCGCATGATGCCGCTGACGAACTCGATGCCGCACACCACGATCAGCACCGGGTGCGTGACGATCTTCCGGAACACCTGCATCACCGGTTCGCGGCCGCCGTCGGCTGACAACGTGTCTTCGCCCGTTTCGAAATCGGTGAAGCCCGCTTCGCCCGGCGTGTTGCGCAGGAACAGGAACATGATCACCCAGAAGATCCCCAGCATGATCGTCGGCACGAAGAACAGCCACCAGTTCTGGTCCACGCCCGCGCCGCCGGTGCCGAAAACGAACCGCACGATCCGCGCCACCCAGGACAGGCTTTCGCCCACTGTCGCCCGCGTGGCCGCGACCACCGCGAAGCCCCAGTCGAAGGCGAAGTAGATGCCCAACGTGATGATGATGCCGAAGATGGTCGAGAACGTGCCGCGCTCGCGCACGTGGAACCACGGCGCTTTGACCGTGACGATCGACACCGCGCCGAACGATTGGAAATACATGTTCAGCGCGTAGAGCACCGTGAAGGTCGTGATGACCGGCAGCTCCCAGCCCCAGTTGGCGATGCCGTAGAGCGACACGCCCATCAGCAGGTTCATCACCAGCGCGCCGAATACGCCCAGCAGCATGGTGAAGCGTCCGCCCAGGCGGTCGGTCAGCGGGCCGTTGAGCAGGAAGGAAAAGCCGTAGACCACCGCGCCCACGGCGAAGATGTTGCCGAATTGCGCCTTGGACATGATCGCGTCGCCCAACGCGCTTTTGGCGACGGTCAGGTTGTAACGCCCCATGTACAAAAACGCGTAGGCCAGCCCCATGGGCAGCCAGTTGAGCAGGCGACGCAGACGGAACGACCAGGAATGAACGGGCTTGTCCATCGAAAACCTCTACCGGTGCTTTGTGTGCCGCAACCGAACGAATTGGCGAAAGTGGGGCAATTGTAGGACTTCAAGCGTCAAAGACAACCCCCCGCAGCGGCGGATTTGTCTGAAAAATTGATCGGGAGATTATTAAAAACGAGCCAGGCCCAGGACGACAAGCCAGCCCATAGCCAGCAGAGTTCCCGCGTTTGCGATGATGCCGACGATCGCCGCGATGCGCAAACCGCCCCGTTGGCGTAGCCCGACAAAGCCCGCCACGATGCCGGCCGCCAGCGTGATCGCGCAGAACACAAGGAAGAAGCAGAAGGCGGACCCGAAATTCGCGCCGAGCAGAATCAGGAAAATCAACAAATTCACGAGCGGGATCGCCAGACTGACAAAGCCCAGCGGCAAGGGCTTTTTGGCGGTCGTTTGCGGTTCGCTCATTCATGTCTCCCGGGTGGATCTCGGTCGCTACTCTATCATTAAACAAACCGATCCTATTAAACGCCGGCGAGTAAGGGATGTGGGAAGTAGCCCTTTACGTTATTTGTCATCTATGTATAAAATGCCGCTATTCAATCACGACAACGCAACCGCACAAGAATATAAACGAAGGTGCATCTCATGAATGAAGAGGAATCGACTCTGGATCGAGCGGCGAGATTATGGGAATACCGCCTCCACCAGGAAGAGATATTCTATCAGCGCATGAACTTCTTCTTGGTTGCCGAGTCGATGTATTTTGTTGCGTTTGCCACGCTGTTTTCGGCGCAGATTAAACAAACGGGGATCCTGGTGGTGGTCATTGTACTTGGATTCCTTCTGACCGTTATCTGGTCCTTGGCGAATCGCCGGCAAAAAATAATAATCGATCACATTCGGCCCATTGTCGAACAGGCTTGTCCCTCATATGCGGAGATTCGATTGGCTCGGCCCGGAAGGTTGTTTTCTTCCTGGGGAATGCTGGCTTATTGGGTGCCCATCGTTTCCTGCGCAAGTTGGGTGATGATTTTTGTGTTTGTGCTTATTGGATAATCGGAGGATGTATGACGGCAACAAACGGCAAATTGGACTCGATTCTGGTCGTCGGCAGTAGTACGGGTGAAAATACGCTGATTATTTCCGGCGCCTTTGAAGTCGGCCGAAAACATCTGGTGTCTCGACATAATCTATTGGGCGGCAGCGGTCTCAATTACGCGTTTCGGCTATTGAATACGGGGCACTCGGTTATCCCCGTTTTGACCGCGGGCAATGATGCGACCGGACGGCACATACAGGGTTCCATCTCGAAGTTGATTCGAGACGAAGTGAAAAATTATCGGAAATTCAAGCACATCAACTTCGTTAATGAAAAAGGGTTTCTTTGCGACGGCCTGAACACGCCGCAGACGTCAATCGTGGTCAGCCATGACACGCGCTCGATTTTCACCGAAAAACTGATCGGTGCAAATCGCTATCGCAACTATGTCAGGTCTCGTTTGAACCGGATAAAAAGCCTGGAAAATGTCAATATTAAAGGCGTGGTCATCGGACATATCTATACGGACAGCGAATCGCTGAGCGCAAATAGTCCGGGGAAAATAACCAAATCCGTCATTGATTTGTGCCACAAAAAGGCGATCACGTACTTGAATTTCGGAGAAAGCCAGATCAGTCTTGGCGTAAATTTTTGGCGGGATTATTTAAAGAAAGCGACCGTGTTCCAGCTTTCGCTAAGCGAAGTGAGGAGGTTTTTCGCCAAGGACAACGGCGGAAAAAAAGTTTCATTGATCAAAATGATAAAATGGTTCCAGGAAAATAAAATAACCGCAATAATCACGCTGGACAAATACGGCGCGATCGGCACCTACAAAGACGGCCGTCGAGGGTTGATTCTTTGCTGGCCGATCGAACCGTTGGACATCGTCGACACGACGGGGGCCGGTGACGCTTTCGGCTCCGGGGTCATTGCGAATCTTTACAACAAATCAAACGAAATCGAATTCATCGATTTTTACAATGCGATGGCCAAAGCCCGCATTTGGGCGGCCTATGCGTGCACCACCATCGGCGGAGCGAACGATTGCCCGAACAACCATCAATTGGCTGAATTTGAAAGCGAACTGATCGATAATGAAAAGAGGAGTCAGGTGGATCCCGTGGAAGTACAGAAGATCAATAATTGTGAAAAAATATTGAATATTTTCGACAAGGCTTATTGATTCAGCCGACGGGCATCGAAAACTGATGAACCGCCACAGTGAATGTGCGTAAAGGCCGACGGCGGGGCGGGAATAATTATTTTGTCAATCTCTGTACGGATTCTCCACGCCCTCGGGCTGGATCTTCCAGCGGCGGTGCAGCCAGAACCACTGCTCGGGCATGGCGTAGATGTGCCGTTGCACGTCTTCCACGTAGCGCTGCGTGTTCAGGCGCAGTTCCTCTTGCGGGTCCTCGTCGGCGATCCACATGATTTCCTCGGTCATCACCATTTTGAATTCGCGCGGCCCGCTTTGCACCGCGTAGCCGCTGATCACCGGGGCGCCGGTTTCGCGCACGATCCACGCGGTCGAGCGCGGCGTCGAGGCCGGCCGGCCGAGCCAATCGACGAACATCCCCTGGCTGCGTTTCATGTTCTGGTCGATGACCATGATCACGCCTTCGCCCTGCGCCAGCCCCTCGCGGATGCGTTCCATCGAATCGCGGTGCGCGATCGAGCCCAGGCCCATCGCGTCGCGCGCCTCGACGACCAGCTTGTCGATCACCGGATTTTTGATCTTCTTGGCGACCACCGAAATGGGGTAGCCGGCGAGGCTGATCTTGCCGCCCGGCAGTTCCCACGGTCCGAAGTGCATGTACAGGAAAATCACGCCGCGCCCCTGGTTGTAGGCGTTGCGCAGCACGTGCTCGTTTTCCATTTTAAAGCAGTCACGCCAGAACGCCTCGTCCATCAGCGGAATGCGCAGGTAGTTGATTGCCTGCCGGCCGAAGTTGAACAACGAAAGGCGGTAGATATCGTCCTTCTCGTGCGCGGTTTTGCTTTCGCCGAACACGATGTCCAGGTTGGTCATCGCCACCTTCCGCCGCACCTTGAGGCGATAAAGCGCGCGGCCGATCCATGTGCCCAGGCGGTATGCGCCCTCCCACGAGAGACTGCGCGCCAGGCGCACCATCAGCCATACGGCCAGGCGCAGCGGAAGATTTCCTTGGACGGCGACGCGACGGTTGTGCTTCGCCAGGTAGTGTCTGATTTTTTCCTTCGTCCACGGGAACGAGAGTTCGCCGCCGATTCTCAGCGGCTCGGTAATCTGCATAATGTCGTTTCGCTCGCAGCATGAGATCAGAACGCCTCGGCGCTTTTGACATGGTTACGGAGGGAAGTCAATCGAGAAAGGGACGATGTTTTTCCGGGTTTTGTAAGCACACGGAAAATTTTTTTGCGAAGCGGGTCGGCTTGGTTTGCTTACACCTTCATCCGCGTCCAATGGCCGCGCAAAAAACGGATCAGCAACAGGATGCCCAGCGTGATCACGTAGATCACCGCGGCGCTCCACGCGCCGAAAATCTCGTACTTCAGATGAATGCCCAGCAAATACACGCCGGGCATGAAAATCAGCGTCGCGCAGCCCAGCATGATCAGCATCGGCGCGCGCGTGTCGCCGGCTCCGCGTAGGGCTCCGGTGATCGTCATGCCGATTCCGTCGAAGGGTTGGAACAACGCGGCGAGCAACAGCAGCCGTCCGCCGATGAACACGACCGCCGGATCGGCGTTGAACACGGCGATCAGATGCTCGCGCGTCAGCGCCATCGTCAGGCCCATCAGCGTCATGTAGCCCACGCCGATGCGGATCGTCCACCACGCCGAGCGCTTGGCCAGGTCGACGCGTTCGGCGCCCAGGTACTGACCGACCAACGTCGTGCCGACCACGCCGACCGCCGCCGCGGGCAGAAAACTGAAATGGATGATCTGAAAGATGATCATGTGCGCCGCCAGCGCCGCCGGTTGCAGCGTCGAGGCGTAAATCGAAAACAGCATCCAGGCGATCATATCGAAGGCCCAGGCGAAGCCGATCGGCATGCCCACCTTCAAAAAGCGGCCGATCTCCCGCAGCGTCGGCAAGCCCAGCGACCGCGTGCGGTACAGTTGATGTCGCCGCTCACCGAGGTACAGCGCGAGGTACATCAGCGCTTCGCAAATGCCGCCGATCAGGCTGCCCAGCGCCGCGCCCTTGACGCCCAGCGCCGGTACGAACCACCCGCCGAACACGAACCAGATCGTCAACGCGGCGTTGATGATGTTGGCGATGATCGTCACCACCATCGGCGAACGCATGTCACCCAGGCCGCGCAGGAAGCTGGTCAGCGTGAAGTTGATGAACAAAAACGGCACGCCCATGATCCGTATGCGCATGTAGGCCAGAATGTGCGGGGCGACCGTCGGATCGCTGCCCAGGGAGCGAATCATCGCCGGCAACAGGGGGATCGTCGCCCAAACCAGCACCGTGAACAGCGGGATCAAAAACGCCGCCGTGCGCACGTGGCTGCTGACGCGATGATGGTTGCCCGCGCCGTAATCCTGCGCCACGAAGGTGTTCACCGCCGTCAGCGTCGCGGTGAAGACCACCGCCAGGCCCCAGGTGAGCATCCCGCCCAGGCCCACCGCGCCCTGTTCCGGCGTGCCCACGCGGCCCATGACCAGCGTGTCGACCACGCCCATCAACGAGAAGGAAACGAAAGACACGATCAGCGGTGCGGCGAGCGTCAATACTTCGCCGACGGTTCCGGAACGCGGGGTGACGACCTCCAGGATGGCGCGGTCGTTTTGGTCGGATGGCGCGGACATGATGTTCCTCGAAAAAGCAAACGGCGAGGATACGAGCCTCACCGATGCGAATCAAGGGGGAATGACCAATTAATTATCGTTTGTTTCCGGGCGCAAAACGGAAGCAGTCGGTTTGTCGACGATCGGCGAACGGCATGCGGAAATAGCCGTCGCCCGGGGGCGATCAATGATGTTGCGCTGTCCCGCCGGCCGTTCCCTTGCCCGGACCGTCGACGATCTCGCCGCAGGTGAGCATCGCCGCGCCGTAATACGGATTGCGGATGTCCGCGCCTTCCTGCAGCCAACTGGCTTTGGTCATCGAGCAATACGCCACGTTTACGTTCTGCGGCTGCGCATGGTGTTGCCACATGGCCATCGGCTGCGAGAGATCCTTCAATGCGTTGCGCATCGCTTCGATGTTCGCGGCCTGTGCCAGTTTGGCGGCGGCGGGGCCGAGCTTGGCGGCGATGGATTGATAATGAACCGCATGCTCGCCCGCGATGCCCGACGCATCCAGCGTGGCGGCCAGCGCGGCGATCGTTTTCGCGTTGTCGACGACGCCGTCGGTTTTATCGGCGGCCAGGGCGGTCGTGATCCGCAAATAGGGGATCAGCGCCTTGTTCATCGTCGCGTCGAAGGCGTCGCGCGCATCGGCGGCCCGCGCCGTGCCCATCGAGGCGCTCCAAATGAGCGCAACGGCGAGAATGATTGTCAACATTGATGTTTTCATCGATGACTCCTTTTTTTATCGAGCGGATGATTCGCTCCGAGTTGTCTCCTTTTTATTTTTCACCCGCCATTCGTGCCGCTGCGGCCAGGCGCGCCACAGCAGATAAATGGCCGGAATGATCACCAGCGTCAGCACCGTCGACGAAGCCAGACCGCCGATCATCGGGGCGGCGATGCGCTTCATGATCCGCGTGCCGGTTTCGGTGCCGAACAGGATCGGCAGCAGACCGATCATCGTGGTGGCCACGGTCATCAGCTTGGGCCGCACGCGTTCGACCGCGCCTTCGGTGATCGCGGCTTTGAGCGCGGCGAGCGAATCGAGCCGACCTTCGCGGCGATAGCGCTCCACCGCTTCGTCCAGGTACACGAGCATGACCACGCCGGTTTCCGCGGCCAGCCCGGCCAGCGCGATGAAGCCCACCGCGACGGCCACCGACAGGTTGAAGCCGGCCAGCCACATCAACCACACGCCGCCGACCAGCGCGAAGGGCAGCGTGATCATCACCAGCGCGCTTTCGCCGAGGTTGCGGAAATGGATGTACAACAGCAGGAAGATGATCGCGATCGTCAGCGGAATCACCACGGCCAGGCGCTTTTGCGCGCGCTGCATGTATTCGAACTGCCCCGACCAGACCATGGTGACGCCCGGCGGCATCGGTACTTGTGCGGTTACCGCCTTCTTCGCGTCGGCGACCCACCCGCCGAGGTTGTCGGTTTTCAGATCGACGAAAATCCACGCCGTGCGCCGCGCGTTCTCGCTTTTAATCGCCGGCGGGCCCTTGACGACCGCGATGTCGGCCACCTGCGCCAATTGCACCGTGTGCCCCAGCGGCGTGGGCACCGCGACGGCGGCGAGCTTTTGCGGATCATCGCGCAGCTCGCGCGGGAAGCGGACGTTGATCGGATAACGCTCGAGCCCCTCGACCGTCCAGGTGACGTTCATGCCGCCGATCGCGCTGCGCACCACGTCCTGCACGTCGGCGACGGTCAGCCCGAAGCGCGCCGCGTCCTGCCGCCGCACGGTGATGTCCAGGTAGTTGCCGCCGACCACCCGCTCGGCGTAGGCCGACGCCGTACCCGGCAGATCGCGCACCACCGCCTCGACGCGCTCGCCCAACTCGGCCAGCACGTTCAGATCGTCGCCCAGCAGCTTGATGCCCACCGGCGTCTTGATGCCCGTGGCCAGCATGTCGATGCGCGTTTTGATCGGCATCGTCCAGGCGTTGGTCAGGCCGGGGAAGCGCACCATCGCGTCGAGTTCGCGCACGATGTCCTCGATCTTTTTGCCGCGCGGCCATTCGCGTTGCGGCTTGAGGATGATCGTCGTTTCGATCATCGACAGCGGCGCGGGATCGGTCGCCGTTTCGGCGCGGCCGATCTTGCCCAGCACGTGCGCCACCTGCGGATGCGAAGCGATGATCTTGTCGGTCTGTTGCAGCAGTTCGCGCGCCTTGGTGATCGAAATGCCCGGCGGCGTGGTCGGCATGTACAGCAGGTCGCCCTCGTTGAGCGGCGGCATGAACTCGCTGCCCAGCCGCGCCAGCGGCAGCAGCGTGACCAGCACGATGACGACGGCCGCGGCGATCGTCGTTTTCGGCCGCGCCAGCACCAGGCGGATCACCGGCCGGTACAGTTTGATGAACAGGCGGCTCAGCGGATTTCTTTCCTCGGCGCGAATACGGCCGCGCACGAAGTAGTACATCAGCACCGGGATGATCGTGATCGCCAGCACCGCCGACGCGCCCATCGCGAAAGTCTTGGTGAACGCCAGCGGCTTGAACATGCGGCCTTCCTGCTGCTCGAGGGTGAAGACCGGCAGGAAGCTGACGGTGACGATCAACAGCGAGAAAAACAGCGCCGGGCCGACTTCCTTGGCCGCGCGCACCACCAGGTCCAACTGCGGCGCGTGCGGCTCGCGCTCGCGGTGTTTGTGCATGTTCTCGACCATCACCACCGAGGCGTCGACCATCACGCCGATGGCGATGGCGATGCCGCCCAGGCTCATGATGTTCGCGTTGATCCCCAGCAGGCGCATGACCAAAAAGCTGATCAAAATGCCGACCGGCAGCGTGAACACCGCGACGAACGAACTGCGGAAATGCAGCAGAAACAAAATGGTGATCAACGCGACGACGATCAACTCCTCGATCAGCTTCGAGGTCAGCGTCTTGATCGCGCGCTCGATGAGATTCGACCGATCGTAGGAAGTATGGACCTGCACGCCTTCGGGCAGCCCGGCGGACAGTTCCTTGAGTCGCTGCTTGACGCGCCCGATCACCTCGCGCGCGTTTTCGCCGTAGCGCATGACCACGATGCCGGTGACGACTTCGCCCTGACCGTTCATCTCGGTCAGGCCGCGCCGCAGTTCCGGCCCGAGGTGAATGTCGGCGACCTGCGCCAGGGTGATCGGCGCGTGGCGTATCTTATCGAGCCCGACCGGAATATCGCGTAGATCGTCCAGGCTTTTGATGTACCCCTTGCCGCGCACCATGAATTCGGTTTCGGCCATCTCCAGCAGCCGCCCGCCCACGTCGATGTTCGAGCGCTGCACGGCCATCATCACCTGGTTGAGCGTCACGCCGTAGGCGCGCAGCTTTTCCGGATCGACCTCGATCTGGTACTGCCGCACAAAGCCGCCGACCGACGCCACCTCGGCCACGCCCGGCAGGCTCATCAGGTCGTAGCGCAAATACCAATCCTGAAGCGAACGCAGTTGCGCCAGGTCGTGCCGATCGCTGGTCAGCGAATACATGTACACCCAGCCCACGCCCGTCGCGTCGGGGCCCAGTTGCGGCGTGATGCCGGCGGGCAGGCGGCCGCGCGCGAAATTCAGGTACTCCAGCACGCGGCTGCGCGCCCAGTACAGGTCGGTGCCGTCCGCGAAAATCACGTAGACCATCGAGAAGCCGAAGAAGCTGTAACCGCGCACCGTCTTCGCGAAAGGCACGGCCAGCATCGCGGTGGTCAGCGGATAGGTCACCTGATCTTCCACCACCTGCGGCGACTGGCCGGCGAACTCGGTGTAGACGATCACCTGCACGTCCGACAGATCGGGAACCGCGTCGACCGGCGTGGTCGCCGTCGCCCATACGCCCAGCGCGATCACGATGCCGGTGACGACCAGCACGAAGAATCGCTCCTTGACGCTATGTTCAATGATCCAGGCGATCACGCGTGTTTCTCCTTCAGTGATTGTGCGCCCGCGCGGCCATCAGCTTTTGCGTGGCTTCCTGCAACTGGCTTTCCGAATCGAGCAGGAACTGGCCGGAGACGACGATTGTCTCGCCTTCGCGCAGGCCGTCGACGATCTCCGTGGCGCGGTTGTCGCCGACCAGCCCGGCGACCACGTCGCGCGGCTCGAAGCGGCCGGGCGCGGTGTTCACGAACACGAAGCGTCGCTCGCCCGAGGCCATCACCGCCTCGCTGGGCACGGTGAGCACGTCGCTTTTTTTCTGCGCGGCGATGTGCACGGTGGCGAACATGCCCGGGCGCAGCGTCAGGCCGGGATTGGCGAACTCCAGCCGGATCGACAGCGTGCGGCTGCGATCGTTGAGCGTCGGATAGATGTAGTTGACCGTGCCCGACAGCGTGCGGCCCTGTTGATAGGACAGCTCCATCGTCGCCGGCGCCCCCACGGCGATCCACGGCGCATCGAACTCGTACACTTCGGCCTTCACCCAGATGACCCCCAGGTTGCCGATGCGGTACAGATCCTCGCCCGCCATGACGCGTGCGCCCTGGACGACGTTCTTGAGCAGCACGTAACCGCTGCGCGGCGCGATGATCGTCAGTTTCATTTGCGCGTTGCCGGTCTTGAGCACCTGGTCGATGTGCCAGGCCGGCACATCCCACAGTTCGAGTTTGCGCCGCGCGGCGCGTGTCGTTTCGTGTTGCTCGCCCCAGGTCTTGGCGGCCAGCACCAGTTCCTCCTGCGCGTTGACGACCTCGGGCGAATAGATCTGCAGCAGCTTTTGTCCCTTTTTGACGTACTGCCCCGTTTCATCGACCCAGATGCGCTCGACCCACCCCGAGAACCGTAGGTTGATCACCGACAACTCGTTTTCGGCCACTTCCACCTCGCCGATCGTGCGCACGTGCCGGAAGACTTCGCCGCGCGCCACGGGCGCCAGCCGCACGCCCATGTTCTGCTGGACCGTCGGGTCGATCGTCACCGCCGGTTTGCCTTCGCCGCCGGTCGACGGGGCCGGCGCTTTCACCGGAACAAGCTCCATGCCGCAAATCGGGCAAGTGCCCGGCTTGTCGGAAATGACGTTCGGATGCATCGAGCAGGTGTAGAGCGTCTTGCCTTCCGGCGCGGGCGTCGCCGCCTCGTCGGCGATTTCCTTTGGCGCCAGATCCATCCCGCAGATGGGGCAGGCGCCCGGAGCGTCCTCGACAATCTCCGGATGCATCGGGCAGGTGTAAACGGTCCGCGTCGCCGCATGCTCGTGTTCGCTGTGCACATCGGCGGCGGGCGGTGACTGGCAGCCGGCCAGGATGATCACCAAGGCCAATGTCACCCACAGCGGCCGGAGTTGGATGATTCGTTTCATCGTCGCTTCCTTTACTCGCCGGTTTCG
Organism: bacterium; assembly: GCA_036725605.1. Classification (GTDB taxonomy): domain Bacteria; phylum Lernaellota; class Lernaellaia; order Lernaellales; family Lernaellaceae; genus CALBTQ01. Next base: position 64,436 of record DAIMDW010000027.1, on the reverse strand, counting down.
CCGATCAGCGCGTCCACGCCGATTTTCATATTCATCGCCGTGAACTGCGCCTGGGCGATGACGCGTTCGAAGTCGATCAACTGCGCCTGCGCCTGATACAACGCGGTGAAGTCGGCGCGGCCCGTCTGCCAGGCGGCCAGCGTGCTTTCCAATGTCGTGCGCGCGAGAGGAACGAGCCGGTCGCGGTAGAGGCGCGCCTTGTCGCTCGCCCGTTGCCACTGCGCCAGATCGGCCGCCAGCGCGCCGCGGATGTCATTGCGCGCCGCCTCGAGTTCCTGCCGCGCCGCGCCCGCCTCGGTGGTCAACGCCCGGCGCTTGGCGCGATACTGCCCGGCCACATCCAACGGCAGCGGAAAGGCGAGACCGAACGACACGAAATCGTCGCCCGGGTCCATCGGCAGTTCCTCGCGGTAGCGGTAGCCGGCCCAGACCGACACGTCGGGCCACGGCTCGGCCCGCGCCAGGCGCGCCGCTTCCTCTTTCTGTTGCGCGGCCGCGCGCCACATCTTTAATAGGGGACGATCCGCGTCGGCGCGCTCGATCAGCGCGGCGAGCTCGCCCTGCGGCGAAGTCGGCGGAATCTGCGCCGGGGTGACGATCGGCGTGCCGGGATCGCGGTGCAGCGCGGCGTTGATTTTCGCGGTCAGCGTCGCTTCGTCGCGCGTGAAGTCGCGTCGATCCTCGCGGAGCTTCTCGGCGAGAATGTCCAGGCGCAGCAGGTCGGCCTGCCCGGCGCGGCCGGTTTGATAGGAAGCACCGACCGCTTGCCGCAGTTGCTCGACCAGCTTCAGATGTTCGTCGGTCAGCGCGGCCAGGCGGCGCGTCAACGCCAGTTGCCAATAGGTCTGACGAAGCAGCCCGGCCAATTGCACCTTGCGCTCGGCCAGCCGCCATTGCATCACTTCGGTTTCGGCGACGGCGGTCGCCTCGCGGCGCGCGTTCTTGCCGGGGAAGGGCAGCGCCTGGCGCAACACGAACTGCACGCCGCTCATTGGCGATTCATCCAGCGCCAACGTGTCGTAGGGCACGCTGCTGTACTCGACCGAAAACACCGGATCGGCCCACATGCGCGCGCCTTCACTGCGTTCCTGCAAGGCGGTCACCTGTGTCGCCATCGCCGCCAGATCGGGATTGGCCGCGAAAGCCTGGGCGACCAGTTCGTCGACCTCCTGCGCCTGCGCTTCCGGCGACGACGGCAGCGCCGCCAAGATAAGGAAAATGATAATAATGGACCGAAGTTTCATAATTTTCTCGTTGCACACTTTTATTTTCTCGCCGGGACAAAAACCATATCCCGTATTGGGTTCAGCATAATCACTATATAGTTGGAATGCCGCAACAAGTGCCGATAAAAACCGTACAATATCAGTCAATTATTGAACAATATTCAATAGTTATTATTTTTCATGAGGCGAAAAAATAATTTGTCGCGACCGGTTGACGGGTACGCGTGTAAGGGATATGTTGTTACCAGGAGGCGTTTATGGAAACTTTACCCCGCAAGCAACGGCAGATTTTGGAATTCATTCGCACCCATCACGAACGCGAAGGCGTGCCGCCCACCTACCGGGAAATCGCGCTGCACTTCGGCGTGACCATCTCCACCATCCAGGAGGCGATCGCGGCGCTGATTCACAAGGGCGCGCTCGAACGCGTGCCGGGCAAATCGCGCGGCCTGCGGGTCGTCGAGGATGTTGTGCATACGCCGGCCACCGTGCCGATCGTCGGCCTCACCGCCGCCGGTCCGCCCGCCCTGGCGCTGGAACACATCGAAGGGCATCTGACCATCGACGGCAGCCTGTTCCCCGAACCCAAGCTGTTCGCCCTGCGCGTCCATGGCGACAGCATGATCGAAGACGGCATCTTCCACGGCGACTATGCGATCATCGCCCGCCGCGCCCAGGTGGAAACCGGCGAGATCGCCCTCGCGCTGATCGACGACGAGGAAACGACGATCAAACGCATCTACCCCCGCGGCGACAAGGTCGAGCTGCGCCCCGCCAACCGCGACATGGCCCCGATGATCTACGACGCCCGCCGCGTACGCATCCAGGGCAAGGTCGTGGGTCTCTGCCGCAAGATGGGGTGAGGGAAAAGGTAAGGAAAAGTATCGGCTGATCCTGGAGGCTCGCTTGCGCGGGCATGACGGGAAGTCTGTCGTCTCGACCGAAGCGACCCTGTCCGCCGAAGCCTTAAATTCTACGAAGCTTTAGCGAAGTAGAATGGCGAAGGCGGAAGCGGAGTGGAGAGATCCCTTTTGTTGTTTGTGCGAAAAGGGATTCCTTCCTCCTCCGCTAAAGCTACGGCGGACCGGCCAATCGTCGCGCTAACGCGCTCCTCCGTCGGAATGACAAAAACGATGATGAAAGTTACTTTGTCATCCCGCACTCGACGCGGGATCTGGCCGCGCCAAGAAACGGTTTCCGCGCGCATCAGCGCCGGTCGAGGCTCCACACAATGAAGGTGGTATATAGGTCCAGGAATTATTCCTGGTCATCCCGGACTTGATTCGGGGTCCAGAACTCCATTACTGCCGCGCAAAGCATGGCCTACCTTTTCATTTGAGGGTATGGAAAACGGACCCACCTACGCGATGGAATTTCATCCTGGCCGAACCGTTTCATTTCTGTAAAATAGACCGAACTCCGCATTGGCACACAATCGAACTGCGAGGATAATCATGAGCGACCAACCCAGGTGCATCTATTGCAGCGGCCCGTTGTTCAACGAACATGAACGCGACGAAATGGCGCAAATCGCCCGTGCGCTGGAGGACGACGGTTTCGCCGTGTTCCTGCCGCAGCGCGACGGCCTCGAGTTTCTGCCGCTGGCGCAGATGCTTATGGCCCAGGGGCTCGACGAGGCGCGCGCCAACGCGTTGTGGGACAAGGCAATTTTCGCGCTCGACGTGTACCAGGTGGTCGAAGCGTGTGACGGTCTGGCGCTCAACCTCAACGGGCGTGTGCCCGACGAGGGCGCGGTGGCCGAAGCCGCGTTGGCCTATGCCGCGGGCAAGGCGGTCGCGGCGTTCAAGGACGACGTGCGCAGCCTGTATTTCGGCAAGGATAATCCGCTGATCGCCGGCTTGTTCGATTGGCGCGTGTGCAGCGGCATGCGCACGCTTTGCGCCGCGTTGCGCGCCGACCTGGAAAAGCCTCGGTCGCAAACGCCGCTCACATTGCCGGCGCTCGACCTGGGACGGCGCTTGTGGCAGGCAAAAAACGCGGACGACGGATTCGTTTCGCTGCTCACCGTTCTGCGCGATGCATCCTGACAATGCTTCGGTTTGCGAGTACACTGGGCGGCGAGGGAGGAGCAGAATGTTGCGAACGATTATTGGTGCGCTGCTTTTGTTTGCCTTGATCGTCTTCCCGGTGACCGGTTGCCAAAAAAATGAAAATGCATCCGGCGAAGCAGGTCCGAAAATCCCCACGGATATCGTCGGCGTTTACACCGGCGCCAAGGTGATAGGGGTCGGTAGTCATAAAGTAACGTTTACCGCCGAAATGAAAATCGGTTATGACAACAAAGTGGAAAGCCTGAATTGGCAAGAAGAGCGCAACAAGGCGTTTACCGACGATATCCGGTGGACCGCGAAAAACACCTGCGAATTTTTGCGCACGCACTATTCCAGTGAGCGCGGTTTTCAACAGACGCAAGTGGGCGAAGTGCGTATCCGGCGCAAGCAAAGTCGATTGGATATGACCGCCAATCTGCCCTTGGCGCAGGAAATCAACGAACTGCGCTTCGAATACGATTATCCGCCGGGTGCGGCCGATGCCTATGAAATCGGCGGCCAACTGAATTGGGATCCGGCCGGCCAGTGTCTGTCCGGCAATGTCTTTGCCGTCATCCCGCAGATTCCGCCCACGGCCATGCCGCGCGGTTCGTTCGTGGTCGGATTCGGCAGATCACGCGTTTTGAAGGTGATACCCGGAGCACAGGCGATGCCTTTCGAGTCGATCGGCGCCGGACCGAGACTTGATCAGAAAAAATTTTACGATTTCAATCGCGTGCAATTGACCCATGCGCCCGGCGCCTGGTTTATCGACGCGTTCAATGTCGATGCCCGCGTGAAGCGCCAAGGGGTGATCGAAACGCCGGATACCAGCTATGCCTTCGAGTTGGTCGAACCACTGCGCTGGGAAGCGAAGGTCAGCATTTGCGCCGACGGCCGCAGCTTTGTGCGTGTTCCCAATCATACCGAACCGTGGGAGATGCAACGCCAACAATGACGTAATGGCGTAACCGTTGAAACTTCTTATGTTTCTGGGGTAGCCGACCGATAAGCGGACCATGTCCGGATTGGTCCGACTGTGCGAGGCAAAAGTCCCATGAAAGAATTGCTGGTTTCCGAAATTCCACCCTTCCGCAACCTACGCATACAAGTCGAGGTGACCACGCACTGCAACGTGCAATGCAAAATGTGCGTTCGGCCGCAAATGATCAAACAGGTCGGCGCGCGTCATTTGGATTGGGATGTGTTCGTGAAGGTCGTCGAGCAGGCCCCGCCCGGCTCGCGCTTTTGCCTGCAGGGCACCGGCGAGCCGTTTTTACACCCGCGTTTTTACGACATGATCGCCCTGTGCAAGCAGCGCGGCTTCTATGTGGAAACATACACCAACGGACTGTGTTTCGAACCGTCACGTGTTGTGGAATCAAAGTTGGATTTTCTTGTGCAATCGTTGCTTGGCGGCGACGGTCCCGGTAACGACGCCCGCATGAAAGGCGGCGATTTCTCCACCGTGCTGACGAACCTCGAGGCGCTCAATGAATGCAAACGTGAGCGCAACGCCGAACGTCCCAAGCTCGGTTTCAACTATTGCGTGATGCGCGACAATGTCGATGAAATGATCGAGGTCGTCGCTTTAGCCGCGCGGCTCAACGTCGTGTATATCGAATTCAATCCCGTCGGCGACAATTCCGAGCTGCTGGCTTCGCACAGCGAAATCCAACGCGTGCGCCCGGCGGTGGATGAGGCGGCCAAGGCGGCCGGCATCCGTATTCAGTTGTACGATTTTCAGCCGGGAACGCATCCGCGCTATCTCACCTGTTCCTGGCCTTGGACGGGTTATTATATCACCGTGGACGGCCGCGTCGGCCCCTGCTGCACCCGGCCGCATTTGGCCTCGGCCTGGATCCCCGGACACGTCAACGAAATCGAAAACATGCAGGCGTTGTGGGAAAGCAAAGCCTACCAAGCGTTTCGCCGCGCACTGGCCACGCACCGCAAGGAATCGGTGCCGCAAATGTGCAAGGAATGCGTCGAGTACGAGGTGGATGAATAATGAAAAAGCCGGAGGAGATCGTTCTGACCGCATCCTTGCGGGTGAAGAACGAGGAAGCCAATCTGCCGCGCTGTCTGGACAATCTTGCGCGTTTTTGCGACCACATCGTCGCCTATGACGACGGCTCGACCGACCGCACCGTTGAGATTCTGCGCAGCCATCCCAAAGTGCGCCACGTCGTGGTGATGGACAAAGGCTACTACCATGAATCGCACGACTACGGCCTCGCCATGGCGCTGGCCACGCTGACCAATCCCGATTGGATCATGCGCATCGACGCCGATGAAATCCTCGACGAAATGGGCGTGCGCCGCATCCGCGAGCTGCTGGCCATTCCTGGCTACAAGGCCTGGGCGCTCAAGCGTTTCAATTGTGTCGGCGACGAGGACCACGGCGACCTGGCCGAAATCCACTGGTGTCTGTACCGCCACGAACCGGGCAAGGTGTTCTTCTACAACATCCGCAACCACTCGCCGTTCCCCTGTCTGGACAAGATCGACGGCAAATGGGGGCAGGCGAACCTGCGCATCCGGCACTTCGGTTACGTCGACAAGGACGCCGAACTGGCCAAGATTAAGGCCGATGGTTATCATTTCGGCGACTATCTGATGCCATACTTTACCTGGGAAGAGGCGGATCCGCAAACGCCGCTGTTGTATTTCGAGGTGCCGCGTCCCTGGTATTTCAAAACGTCCCAGGAGCAGATCGCCAATATCGACATCGACACGGCGCCCGATCATTGCCGGTATACCGAAGAAGCGCCGCTCGATTTGTGGTTGAAGATGGCGTGGAATTTCACCGCCAACCTTGCGCCGACGGAAGCGCGCCAGGCTTTGCGCGAAGCGCGCGAGCTGGCGGACGAGCAGGGCGACTTTGCGAGCCGGTGCCGGCTGCGGTTCTGTGAAGCGGTTTTCGCATATGTGCTTGCCGATTGGGAGGAAGCCGACCGGGCGTTCGCCGAGCTGATGGCCGCCGCGCAGGATCGCTGGCCGCATTTATTGATGTACGCGAGGTTGTATCGCGAGCGCATCGCCCATTGGCGCACACGCGAGTTGGACGATCCGCGCGATCCGGGATTGATCGATAGCGAATGGCTCAAGGATCGTTACCTGCCGTGGTTCATCGAGCAATTGCGGCTGCGCCGGCCAGAGGAAGTTCACGTGTACGGCGCCGGTTGCCACACGATGTACCTCGACGAATTCGGCTTTTTCCACCATATTCCCGTCAAGGGCGTTGTCGACGACGCGCCCGATAAAAAGGCGGTCAATCGCTTGCCGATCATGAATCTGTCCGAAGCGCTTCGCCGCGGCGCGCAGTTGCTGATCGTCTCCACTGACGCCTATGAACCGCAGGTGATGGAACGCCTGCGCAACGACGGCGTCGCCGAAAACATGATCCAACCGATTTACTGGACGTGTGGAGACAAGCCGTTCTGGTGCGGCGAACTGGAGGCGCGATGACTATGGCGGCAATTACCGATCGCTTCGATTTGCCGACAGTCGCGCGGAACGTCGCCATGTTCCAAATCGCCTTGGCCTGCAATTTCAATTGCTACTATTGCTGCGCCGGTTCACCGCAACATAAAGACGATCCGCCGCCTCCGTTTACCAACCGGCAGTTGCTCGATGTTTTCGAGCGCACCGGCCGCAAATGGTGGTTCGTGATCAGTGGCGGCGAAACGTTTCTGTATCCGAAATTCGCCGAGTTGCTTTCTTTGTTGACCCGCGCCGGTCACTGGGTCAGCGTCGACACAAACTTGAGTCATGACATCAGCGAAGTGTTGGAAACGGTCGATCCCGACTATGTGGTCATGTTTTCCTGTGCCTATCATCCGGAAACGGAGAAGGATCCGGCGCGCAAACAAGCGTTCATGGAACGTGTCGGCGCTTTCGCCGACAACGGCTTCCGCGTGACCATCCCCTACGTCATGCACCCGCGACGTTTCGACGATTACCGGGAAGCCAAGCGCGAATTCGCCGACCTCGGTTTTCGCCTGACGCCGCAGCCGTGCCGCGCCGTCTATCAAGGGAAGACCTATCCGCAGGATTATACCGAAGGGCAAAAGAAGGTAATTTACGGCGATCAGCAACGCCCGCATTTGTTCGAGCTGCCGGCCTATCTGGGTCGTATCTGCCACGCGGGTTATAGCCTGGTGCGCATCATGCCCACCGGTCGAATCTACCGTTGTCCCAATCACTCGACCCGGTTGGGCGATGTTGCGGAGGAGCATCTGGATCTGTTTGATCGGCCGCGGCCGTGCGATAAGGAAGTTTGTGACTGCAATCGCTTCGTCCGCCAGGTGGATGCGCTGCCCGATCTGCCCTCGATGATCGACAGCTTCGCCGCGGACATCACCATCAACGAATCGCGTATTCGCCGGCGTGATAAGCATGAAGAAAAATGAAACGCCGATACGGCGCATCGTCGTCGTCCGTCTTTATGGCCTGGGGAATTTCCTGTTCACCCTGCCGTTGCTCGACGCCCTGCCGCAGGCCTATTCGCGCGCCAAGGTCACGCTGCTGCTCGATCGACGCTGCCGACAAATCGCCGAACTGGCGCGGCCCGATCTGCGCCGGGTGATCATCGAAAATGACTTTGACGCCGAAAAATGGTTTGCGCGCGAAAAGCCCGATCTGGTGCTGTTTACCTATCCCTGTGCCGATGCCGATTTGCTGCGCGCCGCCACGCGCCACGCGCGCACGACCGTCGCGCACAACGCTGGCCGCAACGAAAACCTCGCGACGATTTCCCTGACCGCCGACGAGCGCCGCCACGAAGCGTGGTTGAATCTCGACCTGCTTGCCGCCGTCGGCAAGAAACCGCGCCGTCGCCTGCCGCGTCTGACCGTGCCGCGCACCGGCCACGACGAAGCGCGCCGGTTGTTGCGTGAAAACGGCGTGACCGGTCCCTTCGTCGCGCTGCATCCGGGCTGCTTTCCCGACCTGGCGGTCAAACGCTGGCCGCCGCGCTACTACGGCGAATTGGCCGACAAGCTGCATGCCGACGGCTATGCGGTCGTGCTCATCGGCGGACCCGACGAACTCGATCTCGCCGCGCCGATTCAACAGGCCGCCGCCGCGCCGGTGGTCGACCTGATCGCCAAAACCAGTCTCGCCGGCGTCGCCGCCGTGTTGCGTAAAGCCGTCGCCGTCGTCGCCAACGACACGGGGCTGATGCACCTGGGCGCGGCCGTGGGCACGCCGGTGATCGGCATTTACGGTCCGACCTCCTGGGAGAAAAACACGCCGTTGATCGCGCGGCATTTCATCGTCCGCCGCGACGTTTCCTGCTCGCCGTGTTACCGCCCCGGCGTGCCGCTGGGCAACAAGCGCGCCTGGTGTCTGGAGATGACCACGCCGGATCTCGTGCACGACACGCTGACCGCCCTGCTGGCCAAGCGCGATTGGCGATTGCCGGAAAGGCCGCAACCCTTCGTTTCGATCATCGTCCCGACCTTCAACGGCGAGAAAAAATTGGCGCGTCTGCTGCCCTCGTTGCTCAATCAGAGTTACCCGCGCGATTGTTACGAGATCATCGTGGTCGACAACAACTCGACCGACGGCACCGCCGCGTTCGTGCGTTCGTTCGACGGCGTGCGTTATGAGTTTTACGACCGCGTGCAGACCAGCTACGCGGCGCGCAATCACGGCATCGGCGTCGCGCGCGGCGAGATTCTCGCCTTCACCGACGACGATTGCGAAGCCGATCCGCATTGGCTGTCCAACGCGGTGCAATGGTTCGCTCATCCCGACGTTGGCGGCGTGGCCGGCCGCATTCTGGGTGGCGAAACCGACAACGACATCGCCCGTTGGCAAAGCCGCCGCAAGTACCTGGACCTGCATCCCGATCTGGAAACCTCGTTGCGACCGAACGTGGTCACCGCCAACGTTTGCTATCGACGTGACGTGTTCGCCCGCGTCGGTCTGTTCAGCGAATCGATGATCTCCTCCGGCGATTTGGAGTTTTCCTATCGCCTGACCGCTGATGGCCGCTATCGATTCCGCGCCGCTTCCGATGCGACGGTGCGCCATTTTCACCGCGAAGATCTGCGCAGCCTGTTCAAGGTCAGCATGCGTTACGGCTATGGTCACGTCGATCTCGACCGCCGTTTTCCGCTCGATGAACGCACGCCGCGCGAGCGCCTGCGTGAATCCGGCCGCGCCTGGCGAAAACTGCTTGGGCAGGGCGTCGGCTTTCTGCAAACCGGTCTGAAACCGGGCTTGTTGTCGGGCCTGCGCGATGAACGTCCCGAAGAGTTTTTCGTGCGCGTGAGCGATCCCTCAAAAGCCTGCCTCGTCACCACGCCCGCATTGCGCAAAAATCCGGTCGTCGCGCAAGTGAAACGGTTTGGCATTGCGGTGATCGAAACTCCCGTTCCGCCGATGCTCGAATACCTCGATCGCGCGATGGAGCTCATCGCTGAGCGGAAACCGGCCGGGCTGTATCTTTACGCGGCCGGCCAGCACACGCGGCGGCTGCAAACGCGCGCCGGTTTCGCGGCTATGGGCGCGCAGGGCGTCATCGACGATCGCGCGCAGCCGGGACAGGAAATCGGCGGTTTGCCGGTCGTCACGCAGGACGAAGCGTTGCGACGCGGCTGCCGCACGATTCTCATTTCCACCGACGCCTTCGAGCACGAGCTGTTGCCGAAGCTGCGCCCGCTCGCCGCGCGCGGCGTCGCCGTGTTGGGTCTGTACGATGAAGAGGCGATGGCGCGTTTGGGCCGTCATCTCGATCTGCATGCACCCGAGGAACTACGCGCAATTTTCATCCCCAACGGCGAGTTGGCCGGCGCGTCGGTCGCCGCGTTGGCGCGCGGCGCGGGAATATTCCAGCGGCTGGACGCGGCCACCAACAGCCGCTACAGCGATGAATTCCTGGAGTGGATGATCACCGTCGCCAAGCGTTTGGGACGCATCGCGGGCACGATCCGCTTTCGGCATTGGTATGTATAAAATCGCCGTTGCCATTCCCTGCTTCAACCTCGGCGCGTACGTCGGCGACGCCGTCGACAGCGTGTTGGCGCAGGCCGACGCGGCGGTCGAGGTGTTGTTGATCGACGACGGTTCGACCGACGCCGCTACCATGCAGCGCCTCGATGAACTGGCGCGGCGCGAACGCGTCGAGTTGCTCCGCACGCCCAATCGCGGCGTGGCCGCCGCACGCAACTCCGGCCTGGAAAGAGCGACCGGCGAGTTCGTCATGTTCCTGGACGCCGACGACCGTCTGTTGCCCGGCGCGCTACGCGTCATGGCTGAAGCGCTGGCGCGCGAACCGCAAGCGGCACTGGCCTATCCGGCGTTTCGGCGCGGCGACGACGGGCGTGAAATTCATCGCCCCGCCTTCAACCGCCTCGCGTTGCTGGCGACCAACACGTTATCGATCGCTTCGCTGGTGCGTCGCTCGGCCGTCGGTGACGCTCGTTTCCGCACGACCGACCGCGGCTTCGAGTACGAGGATTGGGATTTCTGGCTGCAACTGACCGACCGCGCACCGGCGCTGTACGTTCCGCAGGCGTTGTACGAATACCGTATCCGCCCGCACAGCCGCGGCCAGGCGGGCAATCGGCATTACGCCGAGGTGATCGACGATCTGCACCGCTTCAACGCTGCCAGCTATGCGCCTGCCGCGCTCATGGCCGCCAAGCGCCGCTGGTGTCCCGCGTTGACGATCCGCGCGCGTGATGACGGATCGTTCGCACATCTGACGGATTTCCTGGGGCGCGAAACGACGCTCGACGCGCAGGTCATCCACGTTGATGAGGAAGCGCTGGGGAAATTCATCCTCGACGATCAAGGCGGCAAATCGCTGGCGGTCGACGTTCTGTGCGCCTTGCTCAAACGCGCCGAAACCTACGACGCGCCGCCGGCCGTGCCGCCGGGATGGCGTTTTTCCTGGGCGTCCGCTTGGCAAGGCGGCGTCGATCCGACGACGGCCGCGGCGCGACGGTATCTTGCCGAAAACGATCTGGCCGCGCTCGGCGCCATGCAGGAACGCCTGTGGCGCTTGTCGTGTCCGGCCTGGACGGAAACTTCGCTTCCCGAAAACATCGACGCCTTGGTCGGTGAAATCGCCCGCGCGCGGTATGCCGTAGGACGTCTGCGCGATCACGGCCTGCTGCCTTACGCCCTGTTCGGCGCGGGTATGCACACGCAGCGCTTGTTGGCGGCTGATGCCTTTGTCCCTTTGCCGCGCGTGATTTTTGACGATCATCCGCCGGTCGATAAACTGTCCGGCGTTCCCGTGTGCCAACCCGCGCCGAGCGCCGAATTGCGTGCGGTGATCGTCAGCAGCGACGCGCACGAACGCACGCTCTTTGCGCGGGCGCGTGAGATGTTTCCTTCGCCGCTTCCTGTCTTGCGTTTGTATTCCTGAACTAAGAATCGAGTTTGGCGCTGCGGTTGCGCGCGGTGTGAAACATCAACCCTTCCATGGAATGGATATTCTATAATAAAAGAATTGACATTACATTATAATCTGGTGATACTAGATTGGTAACTAAACCAATCATATTTGGAGGATCCGATCATGAAGAAAGTAAGTTTAATCGCTCTGGTCATTATTTTCGCGTTTAGTGTGGTCGGCTATGCCGGACAGGTGCAGGTGCCTGGCTGTGAAATCCACGGTGTCAGTGCGAATTCCGCAGAAGCCTTAACCTATTTTTCAATCAAGAATGTTGGCACCATTTCACAATCAATAACGTATGAATTTTTTGACTTTAACGGGAATTCATTGGATGTATCCCTGGCTACAAGCAACATTCGCTTCAATAATTACGGAGCAGGAACGTTGGATTTAACTGATGCCGCGAGTGGAAAAGTATACCATAGTAATATTCCGGCAAACTCGGTGGCCTATGTGCTTATGTATACAACAACCGTAACCGGGATTGGATTCTCGGTGCGTATTACCGTGGAGCAGTACAATGCCAACGATTACGGCGTGATAAAATCGCTTGGTTTTGTCAAACACATGTGGATTCAGTACGACTCGAACGGAGATCGTGTTGCCGGCGCCGGCTGGGGTTACCCCTTGAACGGCGGTCTGGAATTCTAAGATCCAAATACAAACAAAGCCCAACTGTTCAGTAAGGAACGGTTGGGCTTTTTCCTTGGCAAATTAGAGTTGAAAAGCGAACCAAAAGTTTTTCCTGCGTCGAGACGCCAAACAGCGCACGTCTATCCTTGTCTTCCCGCATAAGAAAAAATGCGGGAGTGTTGCGGAACAATTCCGTGTACACGATGAATTGCACCGCGCCGGAAAAATCCATTGAAAGCAAACCGATTGGGAAGCGCTCGTAATTCGTCGGCGAAACTTTCCTTTCCTTGGCGATCAGGCCGACAATTCCGTAACTATCTAATGCAAAGCTCGCGCAGACGCCCGTCGGCGGCTCGGGAAACGCTTTTGTTGAATAAGGTGGGCTCAATTCCATTTGCTGAATTTTATAATCTCCCAGGTAATACAAGTAATTATTATTTATAATACCTCCGCTGATCATTTTGTGGGCGCCGGCGGGCATTGCTTCGCGCAGTCGACCATCCGCACTATCAAAAAGTCGGTAACATGTTTTTTCATGATCGTGCAGCAGTAAGCGTCCGTCGGGTAGGACGACAACCTGCGGGACGACCTCCAGATCGGTGCCTTCGCCGGTGGGCAAGATCAACTCACGGCTGTGCGGCGTTATACGAAACACGCCGCCTTCGTCGCGCAGTTGCACATAGAAAGCGCCGTCCGGGCCGAACGAACCGATCTGCACTCCGCGCCCGGTGGCAAACAACTCTTGCGCGCCCGTGGCCGGATCGATCAGCCAGATGCCGCGTTCTTCCGTGGATTTCACACCCGCCCAGTCGGTTGTGGCGATGCGCCCGTCAGGCGCCCAGCATGCGCCGAAAGGCGCTTGAATTTTATCGAGCGTAAACGTTTCACCCTTGCGCAAATACGGTCGCCGCTCGCCGGTCAATTTATGATAGTGCCGGCGCGACATTTCGTCGTCGGATCTTAGGAAAAGATGCGATCGCAGAAATTTTGCGGCGATAATATTGTCGCCGCGCTCGCTCCGCGTTTGCACCTGTTGCCGATCGGCGCGGTTGATCGACTCGATCAACTGCATTTCGAAACACGACCGCGCGATGCTGCGTTCGGTAAGTAAATTATCCTCGGGCGTGAAGTGCAAATCATACACCGGCCGCAAATCTACGCCGGTCGTCTCGCGGATCGTTTCCGCCAAGGATTGCGACGCCAATCGCTCGCCGACCGGTTCTTCGATTTTCGCGAGCGACCGTTCGATTTGCGCCAGTACTTCCGCCAGCGTAAAAGAATCGAAATAATACCTCATCTGCCGCAACGAGCGTTCGTATTGTGCGCGATAGCTGTAGAGCGCCAGGGCAATTTTGCGATTGGCCTGCGCGTTCGCTTGCCGCGCCGCCGGCTCGGCAAGGTACCGTTGCGTCTGTTCAACCAACCGCGCGCCGCCCGCGAACATCACGTCGGCGAGTTCGTACTCGATATTATCCGTATGCCGATGCACCAGGAAAAACGCACCCGCCGCGTAGCCGTCGGTGAGACGATTGTGGCGGATCTGAAATTGGTTGATGTGCAAATTGATCGTCGCCGCGTTGAAGGCCAGATTCGTTTCCTCGCCGTGTTCCAGTATGCCGCGCGCGTGCCGAGCCAATTGCGGATGCCACTCCCAGCCGCGTCCCCACAAGGCCAGATCGACGCCCGCTTCGCTCAACGCGAGCAGCGGCAACTGACGAAACAACGCGTTGCCCACTTCCGCCAAAAATGCGTGTACCAGTCGTTCGGCCGTCGCTGCCGGCAATGCGTCGCCGCCCACGTCGGTCAAGGCCCGGCGATAATCCGCTTCGAAATAATAGATTTTCCCGGCGCGAAAATCCCCGTCCACGCGGGCATAGAATTTTTCGGCGATGCGCCTGTCCGCGGGATCGTCAAGCTGCGACAGTGTTTCGGCGAAATACTGCTCCGGCGTTTTGCTGATGTTCGAAATGTACGCGACCTCGCACCCGAAGCGTTTTATCTGTTCGGCGGTCAGCTCGACGGGACGGAAAATGTGCTCGTTGGTCATCGGCTGCTGCGGCAGCAACCGGTCGGCGCGATAACCGAAGCGCGTCCAATGGCTGACGTAACCGGTGACGAAATCCCAATCGCCTAAGAGTTGCGCCGCTTCCTTGTTTTCCAGCGACGGGAAAAAATCGAGCATCGAGGTCAGAAAAATCACCCGCGTCGGATACACCTGCGCGGACTCGAAACGCATGTGGTCGATGTGATGAATGACGTGCGGTTTGAACTCGTCGATCGCCGCCAGTAACGCCGGGCCGGTGAGAAAATCCACCCGCTCGCGCTCGCCGATGATCCGCGTTTCATGCCCCAACTCTGTGAGCGCCTGTGCGATGTCGCGGTTGGCGTAGCGCACGAAATGCGAAAAGCCGCTGGAGATCTGGAGTACGCGCAACGGGCCGTTCAACTCCTCGACCCACTGCGCGATCGAGCGCCGGTCGTAATACTGGTCGATGCGCCGCTTGAGCCGCACCGCCGTTTCCGCGCGTTGTTTGACGACCTGCGATACGGCCTGCGCCGCGTCCTGCGCCGTCGCGGCCGCGCTGAGCACGCTCACTTTTTTCGGCAGCGGCTTGAACGGATCGTCCGCCAGAAATTGCTTGAACCGCGTCACCGCCTCCGGTCCGACGAAACAATAAAAATGCGCCGAGGCGATCAACTCCGTCAGATCCTGGATGTGCAGCATCGCTTTGAAAAGCTCGGGCGACGGCTCGACCACGTACAACGCCTGCCAGCGGCCGCCCGACGCGCGATGCAGCAGCGACGTCAGCGCGGCCAGTTCGTAACCGGCGCGCACGCCCGCGATCAACAACGGATCGTACTCCGGCCCGCCGGGAATTTCGCGCTGCGCCCACGCCGCCGCCTTCGAGGCCGGATCGACGGGCTCGGACACGGCGCTCAATCCCTGCTCGCTCTCCACCGCCAGCACGTAGCCGCCGCCCTGCGCTTCGTCCAGCGTCAGATCGAAGCGGTCGCGCCACTGTGCCAGCAGCGCGGCCGTTGACGGCCATCGCGCCTGCATGGCGGTCAGGTTGCGTTCGAAGTTTTGCGCGAAGTCCATCGGTCCCCGTTTATCCGTAAATGCGAAACACGTTGTCGACGTCGGGCAGCAGCTCGCGAAGCTGCGCGAGCATCTCCTCCTCGAACGAATCGGAGGAAAGCAGAATCGCCGTGTCGCGCAAATCGTCGGGCAGCCGGTCGATCACCGGCACACCCCATTGCGCGCCCAGTACGGCCTTGGCCGGATTCTGATCGAACACCGCCGCGACCGGCGGCGCGTCCTGTGTCCGTTGCCATTGCAGAAAACGTTCGGTGTGCTGTCCCGCGCCGAACAAAATCACCTGTCGGTAGCCGCGCTCGCCGATGCGCCGCAGCGCGTTCGCCCACAACCGGCGCTGTTCGGCGGCCGGCAGCGTGAAGGCCATCGCCGCCGCGGTCTTGCCGCGCCCGCCGGTATGCATCTCCACCCGGTGCTTGTGGGCGATCAGCTCCTCGTCGGACATCTCGGTCAGATTGACCAGCATCGTCTGCTGCCAGGCGCCCCAGCGGTCGAGGAACTCCTCGGGGCGTTGATGCAGCTTGCCGCGCCGCACCGCCTCGTCGTACAGCGGCGAGCCGGGGAAGGGCGTGAGGAAATTGACGCCCGCTTTGAGTTTCGTCTCGTCGAGAAACGCGATCGTCTCGTTGATCGTCTCCTCGCTCTCCGCAAACGAGCCGACCGTGATGTACCCCAGCGGGCGGATGCCGTGTTTTTCCAGCAAACGCAGCGTCGCGAGCGCCTGGTCGACGCGCACGCCTTTGCGCATCTCATCGAGAATGAGTTGACTGCCCGACTCGATGCCGAAGCCCAGCGTATCGCAACCCGCGGCGGCCATCTCGGCGATCAGCGGTTCGTCGAGCCGGCCGATGCGCCCGTTGCCCGCCCAGCGCACGCCGGGCAGGCGCTCGCGCATCAGGCGGCAGAATTCGCTCATGAACCGCCGGTCGAGCGTGAAGGTGTCGTCGGCGAACAGCACACCTTGCAGCGCGTAGCGCGTGACGATGCGTTCGATTTCCGCGACCGTGCCTTGCGCCGAACGCTGGCGGAAACGGTTGCCGAAAATCGCCTTGTCGCAATAGATGCAACGATAAGGGCAGCCGCGGCTGGTGATGATCGACAGCGCGCGCGTGGGCTGCGAAAACATCCACGCCTGTTTCATGTTCTCGGCGTAGGTGTCCGGGGCGAAGGCGTCGTAATCGGTCGGGGGCAGGGCATCCAGATCGGTGACGATCCCTCCCGGCGGCGCGGCGACTATCCGCCCCTCGCGCCGATAACCCACGCCGGGCAGACCGTCGGGGATTCGCCCGGCCGTCAGCGCGTCCAGCAGCGGAAACAGCGCGACGTCGCCTTCGCCGGGCAGCACGTAATCGACCGCCGTGTGCGCCAGCACGTATTCGCCGAAGCTCGAAGCCAGCCCGCCGCCCAGGATGATCGGCGCGTGCGGATGCGCCTCGCGCACGACTGCGGCCAGACGCTGCACGGTGGAAAAATCGGTGATCAGCCCGGTGAGGCCGAACACGTCGGCGTAAGTGGCGGCGATACGCGCGGCGGCTTTTTCCTCGTCCAGGCGCTCGACGTTGTCGTCGAACACCTCCACGTCGTGCCCCCGGCGCTTGAGCAGCGCGGCGATCAATCCCAGTCCCAGCGGAAAATATTTCGGCAGGTCGCGTTTGCGCGTGACCGGATTGACCAACAGGATCTTCAAATTCGGCTACTCCGCCTGGTTGATTAGTGGTCGACCGGACCGCTGTTGTCGTCGGGTTTTTCGATGTTGCCGACCCACCGCTCGAACCAACGCCACGGCTCGAGCACGAACCACACGCAGAAGGTCAGCACCAGACCGGTCAGCGGATACCCGATGCCGATCACCACGCCGATCGCCGCCAACGCCCAGATCGTCGCCGCCGAGGTCAGTCCCTTGACCGACACGCCCTGGTGGATGATCGCGCCCGCGCCGAGGAAACCCACGCCGGTAACGATCTGCGCGACGATCCGCGTGTAGTCGATCTGCACCGCGGCCTGTTTCAAAATCAGCTCCTGGCTCATGACGAACACCGCCGCGCCCATGCAGATCAGCGTCGAGGTCCGCACGCCCACCGGCTTGTGCGAATGGATCCGCTCCCACCCGATGACGCTGCCGCAGATGATCGTCGCGACGATGCGCACCCAGAACGAGAAATCCAGGAACACCAGATTTTCCAGCGATTCCACCGTCTCCTCCTTGTGGCGTGAACGTTCCGACCCGGTCCGGTTAACCAGACTTTATCGCAAAACCGTCCCCGGTCAAACACGCTCGCTCGTCGCGGATACAAAGATGCAACGTGACGAAAAGCGGTTCGTTTGTCGGATACAAAGCGTTACAATCGGATACAGGTTTATGACAGATTCTCTCCGGGTGAAGCTGCATACTGATCATGCCGGGAGCATTCGCAGTGACACAAACTGAAAGAGGATGCCATGAACAACGAGACGATGTGCCGGATCCTGTTGGTGGAAGACGACCTGAAATTGGCCAAAGTGGTCGGCGAATACCTCACGGCCAACAATTTCCAAGTCCTGCATGAGCCCGACGGTGCGCGTGCCGGCGGCCGCATTTTGGATGAAAATCCCGACCTGGTGATCCTGGACATCATGTTGCCGGGCAAGGACGGTTTGACCATCTGCCGTGAAGTGCGCCCGCGTTACGCCGGTCCGATTCTCATGCTCAC
Source organism: bacterium (assembly GCA_036725605.1). Lineage (GTDB taxonomy): Bacteria > Lernaellota > Lernaellaia > Lernaellales > Lernaellaceae > CALBTQ01. Next base: position 46,323 of record DAIMDW010000027.1, on the reverse strand, counting down.
CGCCTTGGGCGAGGAGACCGACGAGGTCGTCGGCCTCGAACTGGGCGCGGACGACTACCTGGCCAAGCCGGTGCGCCCGCGGCTGCTGCTCACGCGGATCAACGCCTTGCTGCGCCGTACGTCGCGGCAGGAACGCCTGAGCGCCGCCGACGAGGAACTGGAGCCGCGCGTCCACATCGGCAGCCTGGAAGTCGACACCGCCAACCGCACCGTGCACCTGGGCGATCAGGTGATCGAGCTGACCACCGCCGAGTTCGACCTGCTGCTGTATTTCGCCCGCCACGTGGGCAAGGTGCTCACCCGCGATCAAATCTACCGCGACGTGCGCGGCATCGAATACAACGGCCTGGATCGCTCCATCGATTTGCGCATCGCCCGTTTGCGGAGAAAACTCGGCGACGACGGCAAGCAACCGCAACGCATCAAATCGATTCGCGGGGCGGGCTATCTGATGGTCGAGGATCAATGAAACGACTGTTCATCCGCATTTCGCTCGGCATCTTCCTGGCGCTGGTCGTCTCGTCGGTCGCCGCCAGCCAGTTGATGCGTCTGACCATCGACGAGCAAATGCACGAGCGCATGCGCGGCCGCATCTTCGGCGAAGTCGATATGATGCAGGATTACCTCGATCGCGCCGGCGAGGAGGGCTTCGCCGAGGCGATCGTCCGCGTGCGTCGCTTCTCCATGGCGCCGGTGATTGTGCGTCGTCTCGGCGATCCGGAAATCCCGCCGGACGTGCGCGCCGAACTGCGCGGGCACACGCCCTTGCATCGTCCCAACGACGAAGGGATGACCGCCTATATTCTGATCAACGGCGGCGACAAGGTCGTGGTCATCGGGCCGCATCGCCGCCCGCTGCCGTTCGATTGGCGGCACCTGCTGCTGGTGCTCAGCGTCGTGCTGCCGGTCGTCGGCGTCGCCGGCTATCTGCTCGCTTACCCCTTCGCCAAGCGCCTGCGCACGCTGGAAAAAGCCGCGCAAGCCCTGCGCGAGGGTGATCTGAGTGCGCGCGCGCCCATCGATTCGCCCGACGCGGTCGGCAGCCTCGCGCAGCAGTTCAACGCTATGGCCGACAAGATGCAGGAGCTATTGGAGAGCCAACGTCACCTGATGCAGGCGGTGGCGCACGAGTTGCGCACGCCGATCGCCCGCATCGATTTTCATTTGGAAATGTTGCGTGACGCGCCCGATTCCGCCCAGCGCGAGGCCCGCGCCGAGGACATCGAAAGCGAAATCGGCGAGCTCAACGATCTGGTCGGCGAGCTGCTCGTGTACAGCCGCTTCGACGTCGAAACCGGTCCGCTGAAGAAAAAATCGTTGCCCTTGCCCGAGACGGCGCACGAGGTGGTCGACCGTCTGCGGGCGACGCGTCCGGAAATCGAAGTGCTCGTGCGCGGCGACGCCGAAGAGGTGATCGCGCACGAAACCTACTTCCGCCGCGCCCTGCAAAACCTGGTGGCCAACGCCAAGCGCTACGCGAAGTCGCAGGTGGTCGTCGAGTACGAGCGCGACGACGGCGGCCTGCGCCTGAGCGTGGTCGACGACGGGCCGGGCATCAAAGAGGAAGACCGCCAGCGGATTTTCGAACCGTTCACCCGCGTCGACGACAGCCGTAGCCGCGAATCGGGCGGCGCCGGCCTGGGTCTGGCGATCGTCGCGCGCATCCTGAAATCGCACGGCGGCACGGTCCGGGTGGCCGACGGCGGCGCGACCGGCTCGCGCTTCGTCACCTTCTGGCCCGATCGATGAAACGCAACGTTACACAACCGCGACATAAACCAAACAGACAACGAATCATCGGAATTTTATGCTTGGTTCATCGGTAGCAAACAAACCTGAAAAGGAGGATCCGATGAAACTGATAAAATTTTTCGTCCCGGCTTTGCTGATGATGATCCTGGTCATGTTGCCCGCGCTCGCCCTGGCCGAGAGCGATGAGGATTTCCCGCCCGACGATTGTCCGCCGCCTCCTCCGCCGCATCACGAAGGGATGATGGACGACATGATGGCGCAGGTCGATCTGACCGACGCGCAGGAGCAGTTGCTGGAAACGATGAAAGAAGCGATGCACGCGCACATGAAAGCCGTGCATGAACAGGCCGACGATCCAAGCCCCGAAGAATTCCACGCCATGCATGACAAGATGATGAACATGCACCGTCTCTTCGGCGACGAACTGAAAAAGGACAGCCCGGATTTCACCGCCGTCGGCACGAAGGTGAAAAAGGCCTATGACGGCACGCAGACCGCGTCGTTCAACAAGATGGTCGAGGCGATGGTCGCGTTCCATGCCTCGCTCACCGCCGAGCAGCGTGAAATTCTGGTCGACAACATGCCACAGCCACCGCAAAAACCACACGAGCGGTAAACCGGAGAATCGGTTCCGCCCCACACCGTCCTGATCTCGGAAACCGATTCGCCATCCCGGGGAAAGCGTCGTGGCAGCCATCCGCTACGGCGCTTTCCCCGTTTGTTTACCGGGAGTTGGGCGCGCCTCGCCGCCGGATACAAACCGAAACATTCGGTTACATTTTCCAAACTGAGTTGTTTTCTCGCATTTTGTACCATCGTCTTGTACGCGGCGAAGAGGTGGAGTGCCGCAAGGAGAAGAAAATGGAAAGGCGAAAGTGGTTCGGAGTTTTTGTCGGCTTGCTCACGTTGTCGGTCGTCGCTTGCACGCCGCCGGCCGGCGCGGGCCCGAATAAAGGACCGGCCGCGCCCGAAGCGCCCGTGGCCGTGCGCGTCTCGACGCTGACGCCGCAGCCGTTCACGCGGTTCATTCAGGCCAGCGGCACCGTGCAGTCCGAGCACGATGTGCAGGTGCTCAGCGAAACGTCCGGCCGGGTGGTCGGCGATTACCTCGCCCTGGGCAAGAAGGTCGCGCGTGGCCAGGCGTTGGTCGCGGTGGACGCCGAGGCGTTGCGCATCGCGGTCGACGCGGCGCAGGCCAATTACGATCAGGCGAAGCTGACCGCCGCCGAGACCGATGCGACCTTGGCGCGCGCGCAGCCGTTGCATGAAAAGAAAATGCTCTCCGATTCCGATTTCGATCAGACGCGCTACGCCGCTCAGCGGGCGACGGCCGCCGCCAAAGCCGCCGAGGCCCAATGGCGCGAGGCCGTGCGCACGTTGAACAAAGCCTCGGTGCGTGCGCCCTTCGCCGGCGAAATCGCCGACAAGCAAGTGGCGCTCGGCGACACCATCGCCGTCGGCACCGCCGTGGCGCATCTGGTCGATCCGCAAAACATGAAGGCGGTCGTCGGCGTCGGCGAGGATGAAATCGACGACATTCGCGTCGGCATGGAAGCGACCGTGAACATCCCCACCTTGGCCGGCCGCACCTTCACCGCGCAGGTGGCGCGCGTGGGCGTCAGTCCGCTGTCGCCGTCGATGACCTATCCGGTCGAGCTGTCCTTCGCCGATCTGCCGCCGGAGGTGAAAGTCGGCATGGTCGTCTCCGTGCGCGTGCCGGTGGAAACCCAGGCCGACGCCCTGTCCATTCCGCTCGATTCGCTCGTGCAGCGTTACGGCAAGTACTACGTCTACGTGGTGAATGACGGCGCCGCGGAGGAACGCCAGGTGACGCCCGGTCGCGAAAACGGCGTGGACATCGTGCTGACCGAGGGCGTCCAAACCGGCGAACAGGTCGTGGTCGTCGGTCAGGAAAAATTGAAAAACAACTCGTCCGTCACCATCATCGAGTAACGCCATGTCACTGACAAAATTCGTCGTCAAACAACCGGTGATGGTCAACTTGCTGATGCTGGTCGTGCTCGTGGCCGGCCTGCGTGCGCTCAACAGCATGCCGGTCGAACGCAACCCGTCGGTGAACATCGAGGTCGCCGTCGTCGCCGTGTCCTACCCCGGCGCGTCGCCCGAGGACGTCGAAAAGTTGATCACCCTGCCGTTGGAAGACCGCATCAAAACCCTCAACGACATCGACCAGCTCTACGCCTCGTCCTACGAAGGCCGCGCGGTGATCTTCATCGAATACGAAACCGGCATCGAGGACTACGACGCGGCGGTCAGCGATCTGCAATCCGAGGTCGAGCACGTCAAGCAGGATCTGCCGCAGGAAGCGGCCGATTCGCTGCAGGTGATCAAGATCCGTCCCGGCGACGTGTGGTCGGTGATGGACATCGGCCTGGGCGGCGAGTACGGCGTGAAGGGCATGAAGCAGCTTGCCGAGTCGATGCGCGACGACCTGCTGGAAATCGACGGCGTGAAGAAGGTCAACATCAGCGGTACGCCTACGCGCCAGGTGTGGGTCGAGGCCGACCGCGCCAAGCTGCAGGCCTACGGACTGACGCTCAACAACGTCTACACGGCGGTGAACGCGGCCAACAGCGACCTGCCCGCCGGGCGCATCAAGGTCGGCAGCAAGGAGTACATCTTCGCCGCCGAGGGCGACATCAAATCGCCGCGCGACATCGAGCAGATCGTCGTTTCCGCCGACACCTCCGGCAACGCGGTGCGGGTGAAGGACGTGGCCGCGGTCGTGGATTCCTTCGCGCGCGACGAGGTGCTCAGCCGGCTCAACGGACGGCAGGCGGTGACCGTCGAAGTGTTCATGGGCGGCGCCGGATCGATCGTCGACATCGCCCGGCAGACGCACGAGATCGTCGCCAAATACCAGGCGCGCATCACCGACGTCAGCTTCAGTGTGCTCAAGGATTCCTCGAAGGACGTCATCAACAGCGTGTCGGCGCTGACCAGCAACGCGCTCACCGGCCTCATTCTCGTTGCCGTGCTGATGACCTTCCTCATCGGCCTGCGCAGCGCGATCCTCGCGGTGATCGGCATTCCTTTCGCGTTCCTGTCGTCGTTCATCGCGCTGCATGCGATGGGCGAGACGATCAACACGCTTTCGTTGTTCGGCTTCATCCTCGTGCTGGGGATGGTCGTCGACGACGCGATCATCGTGATCGAGAACGTCTTCCGCCATTTGGAAATGGGCAAGTCGCCCAAGCAGGCCGCGATCGAAGGCACGCAGGAGGTCGTCTGGCCGGTCATCTCGGCCGTGCTGACCACCATCGCCGCCTTCCTGCCGCTGCTGCTGATGGAAGGCCGCATCGGCAAGTTCATCTACGTGCTGCCCGTCGTCGCCGCGCTGGCGCTGGCCGGCTCGCTGCTCGAAGCGATCATCGTGCTGCCTTCCCACCTGTCCGAGTATGGCCGTTTGCCGAAAAACCATGAACGGCGCCTGGGCGACCGCATGTTCAAAAAGCTGCTCAATGCCTACCGCCGGCTGATCGGCAAGGCGCTGACCCATCGCGGTCTGGTCGTCGGCGGCACCGTGCTCGCCACGATCGCCATCACGGTTTTCGCCGCGGGCGTGCTGCGCATCGAGATTTTCCCGAGCGAGGATTCGTCGAGCGAAACGCTCACCGTGCGCCTGCCCATCGGCACGCAACTGGAGAAAACCGACGACGTGATGCGCACGCTGTCCGACCGCATCCTCAACGAATTGCCCGCCGGCGAAATCGAAACGATCACCTCGCTGGCCGGTTCGGTCGTCGAGCACCGCAACCGCACGACGACCACCGACGGCGGCATGCTCACCATCAACTTTGCCGCCGAAGAAAACCGCCGCCCCAACGAGGCGATCAAGCGCGACATCCGGCGCATCGTCGAGTCGATCCCCGAAATCCGCACGGTGAATTTCGAGGCCGGCCAGCACGGCCCGCCGGTCGATACGCCGGTGGATATCCGCGTGCGCGGCGACAACCTCGACACGATGCAGATGATCGCCAAGATGCTCGAAGACGACCTGCGCGCCATCCCCGGCGTGTCTGACGTGAGCAGCGACTTCCGCCAGGGCAAGCAGAAGATCAAATTCAATCCCGATCGCGCCAAGATGTCCGCCTACGGGCTGACGGTCGGTTCGCTCGTTTCCACGCTGCGCATGGCGGTCGAAGGCGTCGAAGCCACGTCCTTCCGCGATGCCGAGGACGACGAGGTGAAGATCGTCGTGCTTTACCGCGAGCAGGACCGCGACACCATGGCCGACCTGCGGCAGATGGTCGTGAGCACCACGACCGGCGCGGCGGTGCCGTTGTCGGAGCTGGGTGAATTCACCATGGAGCGCACGATGGAAGCGGTGCAGCGTTACGACGCCAAGCGCGTGATTTCGGTGAGCGCGAACGTCGACAACGAAACGGTCAACTCCGTCGAGGCCAACAACATTATTCACCGGAAGTACGACGATCTGTCCGCGCGCTATCCGGGCTACAGCCTGGAATTCGGCGGCGAGGCGAAGCAGCGCGAAGAGGCTTTCGGCGATCTGTTCACCGAATTTCTCATCGCGCTGATTTTGATCTATATGATCCTGGGTTCGCAGTTCAAATCGTTCCTGCAGCCGCTGGTGGTCATGTTCACCGTGCCCTTCTCGCTGCTGGGCGTGGCGATGGGTTTGATCGTCGGCGGGCTGACTTTCTCGCTGGTCGCGGGCATTTCGGTGGTCGCGCTCGCCGGCGTCGTGGTCAACGATTCGCTGGTGCTCGTCGATTTCGCCAACAACCTGCGGCGCGGCAACAAGCCGGTCAATGAGGCGGTGGCCGAGGCGGGCGCGCAACGCATGCGCCCGATCCTCATGACCACGCTGACCACCATCGCCGGCCTGCTGCCCATGGCCTTGGGCGTGGGCGGCGAGGGGATGATGTGGCAGCCCATGGCCATCTGCATGATCTGGGGCCTGGCCTTCGCCACGTTGCTGACGCTCTTCGTCATCCCCTGCACGTACTCGCTGCTGGAGGATTACAGCGCCCGGGTGCGCCGGCTGTTCCGCCGCCTGGTGGGCGCGGCAGGCGAATAAGCAAGCGGCTCAGCGCCGCGCGTTTTCCTCGTCGATCCAATCCCGCGCGGCCTGGACCACCGTGTCCACGCCCGCGGCGACGTCCGCGACGCTCAGCCACACACTTTCGTCCGGCGTATGCTCCCACGCCTGCAACGGTTGGTCGTCCGCATCCACACCGACGGTCTTGGTGTAGTACAACAGCAAATCGTTGATGAACGGATCCGGCGAACTCCAGTACTGCGCCTGCCCGCCGAAACCGCCGTTGGTCGGCCGCCCGAAGGTGCGCACGCGCGGATGATGCACCATCATCGCGGGATAGATATCGCCGCCGCTCATCGCCCGCGGGCCCATCAGCACGGCGATCGGCTTATCGTAGAAGGTCGCTTCGTCCGCGTCGATCGACACGGTGTCGCCCACGCCCGGATCCAGCAGCAGATCGTAAATCGTCGCGCCGTCGGGATCGCGCGGCACGAAGCGCATGATGAAATCGACGTCCGTGCCGAACAGCGACGCGTTGCCGTCGCTGGCGTGCGGAATGCCGCCCTGGTTGAAGCGTTGGTCGATGATCAACGCGTCGGTGTCCATCAGCGCCTCGACCGCCTCGGTGTATTGTTCGCCCGCGCCGAAGAACCACTGATAGACGTAGATGTAACCGATGTTCGTGCCCTCGATTATCCCGTATTGCACGTGGCCGTGACCGTACAGCGCGTCCGACGGCTGGTCGCTCCAGAACTCGTACGGAAACTCGACGCCGGCCACCGGCAACTGGTCGGAGCACAAAATGTCGCTGCCGTAGGCGACCAGGTCGTCCGTGGCGATGTGCTCGATTGCCTTGGCGTCGCCGCGTTGCACGTCCAGCGTGGTGAACAAATGCGCGTTGTCCAGCGCGACCTGCAGCCGGCGCACGCGCTCGGTTTCCGCCGCCGAACCGTTGGCCCCGCAGGCGGGCAGCCGGCGCTGATCGATGTCGGCCAGATTTTCCGCCCACGTCTTGCCGTCGTAACCCAGGATGAGATCCCCCGGCTGCAACCCGGCCGGATTGTCGTCGGTCACGCGATAGACGACCAGTTCGTCGTCCGGCGTCGGCGTCACGCACGCGCCGTAATAGGACGTGTAGTAGTTGTTGCTGAACACCGGCGGGCGCTGCTCGGTGGTCGACTGATAGCACACGCGCACGCTCTGGATCGTCGTGTGCGTGTCGTGCAACTCGTCGATCATCGCGTTGAGCAACTGAAAAAAGCGACCGTAGCTTGCCGCGGTCTGCACCTGCGGACGATACGTGTCGCGCACGGCCTGCCAGTCGAGCGTCTGGCGCTTGCTGGCGAAGCAGGCGTAGTTTTGCTCCAGCGTGCTCCACACGCGATCGAAGACCTCCAGGCGCACGTCCTCTTCCGGCGCGGGGCCCCAGAACGTGTCGACCGGATCCTCCGCCGCGTCGTCGTCGGTCGTATCGTCGTCGGCGGTGTCGTCGTCGTCATCGTCATCGTCGCCCGCGTCGTCGGTGTCGTCGTTGTCGTCGTCATCGTCGGCGCAGGCGACGGCAAGCAGCAGGCAACACAGCAGGCACAACAGTGTCGGCGCATAGACTTTCATCGAACCCTCCTTCAATGAACGAATGCGCGGGACCCTGTACGGTTGCGGTCGGACGTTCCACCCCCCATGGAGCGGCGTCAGAATAACATTCCTTACCTGAATCGGCAACAGAAAACTACCAGGTAAAAAACTTTTATATATGGTAGGTGCGAAAGGGTCTGTTTTTCTTGCTTTAGGCCGCTACGCTCCCGGCCGTTCCTGTCGGCCTGTCGGTTCGGCGGCCGCGAAGATCTCACGCCATGGAAACGAATTGCCAAATAATACAATATATAATATCACATATCAGTTTTTGTTGCCATGATTTGACGATGCCGGCCAAGGTTGTATGGGCGTCTGCCGGAAAACCGATATAATTGTTGTATTCCCGCGAAAAAAGAGCTACCTTTTTAAAAGGAGGGCAAAGAAAATGAATGCCGCCATCAAATGGTCCCTCCTGGGAATGCTCTGCGTATTATTTACAATTAATTGCACGGAAAGCTGCTACAAAGAGGAGGACAATTACGCCGATGCGGGCGATGCGCCGGCGGCGGAAGAGGCAGTCGAAGGTGCAACGGACGACGGCTGTCAGATCGGCGAAGTTCACTACCCGCTGGATATGACGCATCCGAACAAACCGTGCCTCGTCTGCGCCTATCTGGAAGACGGCATCCATCGCGGCTGGGTGCCCTTGGTGGACGGCGCGTGGTGCGACGACGGTTACTTTTGCTCCGGTGAAGGCGAGTGCGAAAGCGGCCGCTGTCGGTTGGACGGCAACCCCTGTCCGCCGGAGCAGCCGTATTGTTCGGAAGGCTACGGCGGCGTGTGCACCAGCGAACCGCTCGACGATGACGAGGACGAAGACGACTGCTGGGTGTGTGAAACCACGCGCGAGTGCCTGGATCTGTTCGGCGACGATTGGGGCTGTCTCGACCATTGCTGCGAACCGATGGACGATGACGACCTCGTCGATGACGACGTGACCGACGACGACATGACCGACGACGACATGCTGGACGACGATCTGCTCTAGCGCCGGTATTGGCCGCGAATAATATTGCCGAGCGAACGAAAACAGGGACTTGAAAATTGAACGATTCGACGCACTGCCGAGGGGGGATTCATTTAAATTTGTATCGCCCGTGCGGAGCATGTTGACAGATTGTTCCGTTTCCCGCCAAATATGACCACCGCCGCACGTTCTCCGCTTCTTTGGAGGAACATCCATGTCCGCACATCATCCGATTACCATGGCCCTGATCGGCGCCGGCGCGCGCGGTGAATTGAACCTGGCCACCTTGGCCAAGAAGCACGGCGACCTGATGAAGTTCGTCGCCGTCGCCGAAATGGACGACGAACGCCGCGCCGGCTTCGTCCGCCGCTTCGCCATCCCCAAAGAAAACGCCTTCCGCGATTGGCGCGAGTTGTTCGCCAAACCCAAACTGGCCGACGCGGTGGTCAACGCGCTGCCCTGCCGCATGCATTACGAATCGACGCTCGCCGGTTTGCGCGCGGGTTATCACACCTTTCTCGAAAAACCGATGGCGCTCACGCCCGGCGAATGCGTGCGCCTCACGCGCGAGGCCCAAGCACGCGCGCTGGTGCTCATGATCGCGCTGCAGAGCCGCTACAACAAAATCTACACGCGCATGCGCAGGCTCTTCGACGACGGACGCATCGGCCGGTTGATGAATATCGACTGCGCCGAAAACATCGGCTATTGGCACTTTTTGTTGTCCTACGTGCGCGGCATCCACCATCGCCGCGACCTGAGCCATTCGTTCGTGCTGGCCAAGGGCGTGCACGATCTCGACCTCGTTTGCTGGTACGCCGACGCGCCGGTGACCCGCGTGTCGTCCTTCGGCAAGCTGTCGTACTTCAACGCGGCCAACGCGCCCGACGGTGCGCCCGAGCGCTGCCTGGACGGCTGTCCGGTCTTCGACACGTGCCTGTTCAACGCCTACAAGCAGTTCGTCGACCCCGGCCAGCCCGACCTGCCGTGGCAACTGCTGACCGGCCAGTCGTGGGAAGCGGTGCGCGACGTGGTGTTCAATCCGCGCTTCCGCTCGATGGCCTCGGTGATCGTCCACGACATCAGCAAGGAAAACGTGCTCAAGGCGCTGCGCGAAACGACCAACGGCGTGTGCGCCTTCCGCGCCGACAACGAGGTCGTCGACCACCAGACCATCAGCATCGAGTTCGCCAACGACGTGGTCGCGTCGTTTCAACTCACCGGCTTCAGCCTCGCCTGGGAGCGCACGCTCAACCTGCACGGCACCAAGGGCGAAATCCGCTCGGCCGATTTTTCCGGCCGGTTGGAAACGCGCACCTACCAGCCGGGGCGCATCGACCGCGAGCGCATCCGCTATCACGGCATCGTGCACGGCGGCGGCGACGAGACGATCATGGTCCGCTTCGCCGAGGGCGTGCGCGACGAAAACCGCGACTTGCTCACCAACGCCGAACGCGCGCTGGAAAGCCACCTGCTGTGCTTCGCCTCCGAAGAGGCGCGCGAAAACGGCGTGGTCGTGGACATGAGCGAATTTCGCGCCCGCGCCGAAGCGGCAGCCGACAAGTTATCTTGATCGAATGACGGTCTGATAAAAACCCAATGTACAATTAACGGTCGCATGATAAATTGACCGTCCACGTTCATCGGCATGAGAGGGAATCATGCGACGCCTGACATTGAAATGGGTTTGGTTGTTACTTCTGCTGCTCCTTTGTTTATCGGCGGCGCCCGGTTGCGGCGATGACGACGATGACGACGCCGGCGCCTCGGACGATGACGATAGCGATGATGACGATTCGTCCGCCGATGACGACGATACCGTCGACGACGATACCCCGGACGACGACACCGGCGACGACGACACGAGCGAGGAACTCCTCGCCGATTTGCTGGCCAACGGCAAGCAGTATCTGGCGGCGGGCGAATACCTGGCCGCGTTCGATACGTTCTACCGCGCCGGCCGGATCGACGAGACCAGCGACGAGGCCCGCTTCGGCCTGGTGCTCGCTTCGCTGCAAAACACCGTCGGCCTGATCGACATCGTCTTCGGTCTGTTGTCGCCCTACGTGCACGACGGCACCGAACCCGACGCGTCGCCGGCGCTCAAATCGGTCGTCGCCGAGGATGACGATTGGGTCGCGGTGCTCGCCGACAGCGCTTTCCAAAATCTTATCCTGCTCATCGATGCGCAGTTGGAGCGACTGGCGGCGTTGCAGGCGGCGACGGATTTTTCTTATCTCTCCGACGGCCTGCCGATCAAGTTCAAGGAGCACGAGTTTTTCAACCTCGGTCCCGAGTGGGATACGACCGACCTGTATGTGATCGCGGCGTTCTATCACGTGCTCGATGCGCTGCTGCAATTGCTCTCCTCGCAATCGCTGGAGGGCATTGCCGATCTGGTCGAGGTCATCGACAACGGTGACGACATTCTCGCCGGCATTCTCACCGCGGCGATTGCCCATCCGGAATTGCTGACGCTCAAGGACGACGGCGGCGAGGCGTGGAACGCTTCCGCGCAGGCGTTGAGCGACGCGGCCGACGCGCTGCTTACGGCGGCGACCATGGCGGCGGCGGAAACGGACGATCAGAGCGACGACGTGTTCGTGCAAAACGAGTCGCTGGACGTCGGCCACGTCACGCACTTTGCGCTGCAGGGGCAGTTCATCACCGGCGCGCAGCAGGTGAAGCTGCTGTGGGACGGCACTTCGCTCTCGGTCAAAGACAGCCTGACGCGCCTGCGCGATCACCTCGGCGGCGACGCCGACGCGCGGTTGCGCTTCGAGGACGACCTGGTCATGGCCGTGGGCGTGCTGGCCGATTTCCTCTGGCAGGGCGTCGGCATTCAGGGCGTGCTGGCCCTGTTGCCGCTGGAGGTGAAAGAGGATCTGACCAGGTTCGGCAACGGCGAGTTGCTGCCCTCGCTGCTCATCGCCGTGCTGCCGCTGCTGGACGTGCCGACCGACGCGTTCCAGTTCGATCTGGCCGCCTTCTACTCGCGGCCGTTCCCGTTGCGCGAACTGCTCCCGTACTTCGGCGTGGATCCCTACGGCGATCAGCCCGTGTTTTACGGCTCCTATGAATGCGCGCGACTGGGGTACGCCGCGTCCGACTTCGCGCCCGGCGACGATCTGGCGATCACGTTGGCCGATCGCGGTCCGGTTGCCGCCGCCACGCCCGGCGCGGGCAACGACAGCGTCGAGGTGACCGTGCAGGCGATCGCCCCCGACAAAGCGGTCGTCGACACCGAACATCTTACCCTCGACGAAAGCGCGACCTTCGCCGCGTTGTTCGCCGCCGCGCTGCCCACGGAATCCGGCGCGACCGGCGTGGACGACAACGGCGTGCTCACCGTGCCCGCCGGGGCGAGCGTGACCACCGTCTACCTCGACGAAAACGGCGCGGAGACCTTCACGATCGACGCGACCTACGACGCCGCCGGCGAGACCGACCGCGTCTTTGCTTACGACATGGGTTGCCGATCGGGCACGGCGCGCGACTACGAGCACTTCGACCAGGCCGAATTCGCCGACGCGTATTATTTCGCCGAGCCGCCCGCGACGCTCGATCCGCTGACGCCCTACGGCGTCGCCGCGATCGACGGCGTGGCCCTCGCGGGTCCGTACTACGCGTTTTCCTCGCCGTCGCTCAACGGTCTGCTGTGGTTGAACATGTCCAACCTGCACGACGATCCGGGCGCCTACGGCTTTGCCACCGACTGGGCGCCGGCCGACGTGCGCGGCGTCAACCTGTTGCTGTATCCGCTGATCGATCTGATTGGAGGGCTGTTCTGATGAAACGGCATCACGATATGAACCGCTTTTCGCGTCGCGATTTTCTGAAAATGTCCGCCGCCGGTTTCGCCGGGCTGAGCGTCGGCGGCGCGTCGTTGCTGACCTCTTCGGCGGCGCAGGCCAGGGCCGACGAAGACACGTTCCGCTTCGCCATCATCGCCGACACGCACATCATCGACGAGTTCTACACCGGCGACGAATGGCAGATCTATCATTCGGCCAACCGCCTGGCCGCCGTGCGCGACGTTTTCAACGCGATGAACCCGGCCATCGAGTTGGCGATCAACGTCGGCGACGTGATCCACAACTATCCGTCGACCGACTACGATTTCTATTTCGAAAATTACACGCGCTTCGACCGGTACAAGGAACTGGCCGACGGTTTCAACATGCCGATTCACCCTTGCCTGGGCAATCACGATTACGACATCGGTACGATCGACCGCGGCTTCACGCACGATCTGGTCAAGGCGAAGTGGGGCCTGGACCCGTACTACAGCACCGATTACAAAGGGTGGAAATTCATCGCCGCGAACAATTTCCTCGGCGACACGCAGGACCCGTCGAGCGGCAGCTACAACGAAATGCTCGCTTCCTTCGGTGAAACGCAGTTGCAGTGGCTCGAAGCCGAACTGCAACAGGGCAAACCGACGATCATCTATTTCCATTACCCGCTGATGCTCATCAAGCCGAACGAGGTCGCCGACCTGGGCATGGTGTCGTTGCTGCGGCAGTATCGCGAGACGATCAAACTCGTCGTTGCCGGGCATCTGCACATGTGGCTGCAGTTCGGCGAAATGTACGGTCCGCCGCATTACGTGTGCGCCTCGACGCGCTACGACAAAACCGCGTTCATGATTTTCGACGTCGACACGCGCTTGCAGACGATGCGCGTGGCCAACTGGGACAAGATTTTGTGGGGCACCTACAACACCACGGAATCCGAGGGCCGTCGGTAAAAGGACCGTTGACGAGCGCCGCCGTCCCGTCCCGAGGCGCTTCTCGCTCCCCGTTTGAGAATGTGTTATAATAAGAACAACAAAACGATGGGTGGGCGGATCATGAAAACGAACATTTTCAATCTGTTGATGCACGTGGTCAGTGCCGGCGTGGTGATCGTGTTGGTCGTGTTGATGTTCAACCCGTTGGCCCGGCCGACGCAATCGCCCGGATGGTTGATCGGCGTGTATTACCTGATATTGGTTATCGTCGGCGGGGTGATCGTGGCGGTGAACGCCCGCTTGTTCAAAATCAAATAAGCGACGTCCACCGCGCACATATTGTCGGCGGAGGTTACTCCTCCAACTTCCATTTCATCTGGAATTCGATTTCCTCGACCTTCTTGCCGCGCTCGTGCTCGATGTTGATGATCGCGCGTTTGGGCACGCAAACCCGCTCGCCCGCGACCTGAATGCGGAAGGACTTTTCGTTTTCCAGCGCGTCGGCCAGTCGCCGCAATTTCTGGATGAACTGTTTTTTCGGATAGTCCTTTTCCACGTCGCGCTTTTTCTTGGTTTTTGTCGGCGCCATCATTCCTCCTTTGCGATTGAAAATTTCGATGGATCGCATAGTAGCAGATAATCGGAATGATTTCAGGCGCGCGCCAAAATATGCGTAAGAATCTCGTCCAGCGGCGCGACTTCGCACACGGCCTGTTCCTCGTAGGCCGCGCGCGGCATGCCGTACACGACGCAGCTCGTTTCGTCCTGCCCGATGGTGTGCGCGCCCGCGTCGCGCATTTCCTTCATGCCCAGCGCGCCGTCACGGCCCATGCCGGTCAGGATCACGCCGATCGCGTTTTGCCCCGCCGCCAGCGCCACCGAGCGGAACATCACGTCCACCGACGGTCGATGGCGGTTGACCGGCGGTCCCGTGCGCACCTGGACGTAGTAACGCGCGCCGTCGCGTTTGAGCAGCAGATGCTTATTGCCCGGCGCGACCAGCGCGACGCCCGGCACGACCGAATCGCCGTCGCTCGCCTCGCGGACGGTCATCTTCGAATTCGCGTCCAGCCGTTCGGCGAATGATCGCGTGAAATGTTCGGGCATGTGCTGCGTGATGATCGTCCCCGGGCCGTTGTGCGGCATGCGTTGCAGCAGGTGCGCGATCGCGGTCGTGCCGCCGGTCGATGCGCCGATGGCCAGAATCTTGTTGGTCGTGCGCCTCAGCGGGGAAGGGCGGTAGCCGGTCGCGGACGTTTTGCCGTTGCGCTTGCTCAGCCGGCTCACGTCGATCAGGGCGGCGGCTTTGACCTTGTCGCGCAGCTCGTCGGTCATTTCACCGACGGTGTAGGCCGAGCCCGGCTTGCACATCACGTCCACCGCGCCCAAGTCCATCGCCTCCATCGCCAGGTCGCCGCCGCGCGGCGTCAGCGAGGAAACGATGATCACCGGCAGCGGATAATGCTTCATCAGGCGTTGGAGAAAACTCAGGCCGTCCATGCGCGGCATTTCCAGGTCCAGCGTGATCACGTCCGGCGCCAGGCGCACGATCATGTCGCGCGCCACGTACGGATCGGGCGCGGCGCCGACGACCTCCAATTCCGGATCGGCCGCCAGTTCCTTGCTCAGGATCCGCCGCACGACCGCGGAATCGTCGACGACCAGCACCTTGACCATCGCTACTCCCCGACCGCCTGCGCCATGGGCTCCAGAATCACCGCCGCGTCGATGCGCCGCCACTCGTCGTCGAGCAAGCTGACGTACAACGCGGTGCGCGGCAGTTCGATTTGCGCTTCCTCGCGCGGGGGCGACACCTGCGGAATGCCCAGGTGGCAGATGAGGTTGGTGCCGTATGCTTTTTCCATCAGCACGCCGCCCACGACGTTGGCGATTTCGCCCCACGAATCGCAGAAGTGACCGGGGTCGTAATCGGCGGCCGCGTCGCTGCCCAGCAGGTTGGCCGCGATTTCCGCGCACAGCGAAGTCGTGGTGCTCAAAATCAGCGTGCCGCGCTGGCGCCCGGCGAAGGGCAGGTGCGCGGTCAGCACGTCGTCGTTCCAGGGCAGATGCGCCGGGGCCGGTTCGGTGAAAATGAAAGCCATATCGGCCAGCACCTGGCTGACCGCCTCGCAGATCATGTCATTGGTAATGTTCTCGTTCATGGTCCAATCCTATTCGGCGCCGAAGACGTCCTGCACGACCTGGCGGAAATCCTCGGGCCGGAACGGTTTTTTGATGTAGGCGCGCACGCCTTGTTGTTTCATCTGTTCGATGCGTTCCTGGCTGCGTTCGGTCGAGACGATCACCACCGGAATTTTCGCCAGGTTGCGCCGCGAGCACATGTGCGCCACCAGGTCCAGGCCGTTCATTTGCGGCATGTTGATGTCGGCGAACACCACGTCGATGCCCTTGCGCCCCAGCAACGACAGCGCCTCCACGCCGTTGGCCGCTTCGAAAAATTCGCCGACGTCCACGCCGGCCATCGAGATCGTTTTTTTCACCACCGAGCGGATGATGCTCGAATCGTCGACGATCAGAATGTTGTAGCTCATGGCGCTCCTTTCCCCGGCTTCTTGCGCCGGAGCCCTTACAGGTCGCGTTCCTCGCCGTTGGCGCGGATGATCACCCGCCCGTCGGCCATGAACAGCCGCGCGGTCCGCGACAGATTGCCGCCCACGTCCTCCGCCGAGATCATCACGCTGTTCTTCCAGAGGATCTTGCGCAGCACCATGTAATTGCGTTGGCCGATTTCGAACATGCCCTTGTCGTCGTAGAGCTTGCCGCCGCCGGCGACCTTGACGATCAGGTCCTCTTTGCGGCTGCCGAGGCTGTACATTTTTTTGAACAGCAACGGCACGCCCAGGTCGGCGAACATGCCGGGTTTGTCCAAACCCTTTTCCGGGTTGGTCTGCGAATTGGGCAGCATGTAATGGATCATGCCGCCGGTTCGTCGCACCGGATCGTAGACCATCACGGCGATGCACGAGCCCAGCGCGTAGGTCACCAGCATGCTTTCCGGATCGTCGGTGACCTGAATATCGGCGATGTCGACGGTGATCGTGTTCATGGCAATTCCGGCATGCGATAAACGGATGGTTTGACGGTCGAGAAACGATGCCGAATGCCGGTCAGCGTTTCCGTGTGACCGACGATCAGCAGTCCGCCCGGCCGCAGCAGCCGTTCGAATTCACTGATCAACCGTTGTCGCACGTCTTTGTCGAAGTAGATCATCACGTTGCGGCAAAACACCGCGTCCAACGGCCCGCGCAACGGGTAGGGCACCTCGTTCAGGTTCATGTGCCGAAACACGATGCGCTGCCGCAGCTCGTCTTTGACCGCGTATTGCGGCGATTTTTCGTTGTCGTCGCGGGCGGCGCGCAAACGGCGAAAATATTTGCCGCGCCACTCCGGCGGCACGTTGGTCAGCGCCGCCGAACTGTACACGCCCTCCTGTCCGCGTTGCAGCACGCTCAGCGAAATGTCGGTGGCCAGAATGCGATAATCCAACTCGCGGCCGTTCAACGCCTCGGCCATCGTGATCGCCAGCGAGTAGGGTTCTTCGCCCGAGGACGAAGCCGCCGACCAGATGCGCAGCCGCTGCCGCCCGCGATCGATCCACTGCCGCACATGCTCGGTGAGCAAATTGAAATGTTCGCGTTCGCGGAAAAAACTCGTGTAGTTCGTGCTGATCGCGTCGAGGAAGTGGATCAGTTCGTTTTCGTCCGTGTCCAGGACTTCGAGGTAGTCGCTGAAATCGCGCAGGTCCAGCGCGCGCATCCGCTTGGAGACGCGGGCGCTGACCAACGCCTCTTTGCCGTCGCGCAGGCGGATGCCGGCTTTGTCGTAGGCCAGCGAGCAAAAGCGTTCAAAGTCCTTTTGTTTCACCGGTTGTGTTCCTCGTTTCGAAAGGTGGCGACGGGGCGGCGGCCAGACCGCCCCGTCTCATGGGAAAAGAGGAAAGAAGGTCTAGAAATCCTGGAAGACCGGGTCGTCTTCCAGCGGGATCAGTTCCTCGGGGGCGTACTTGGCCTGGCCGTTGCCGCCGTTGCTTTTCGCGTGACCGTTGCCGTTGCCTCTGGTTTTGCCGTTGCCCGACGCCGGCGCGGCCGCGGCCTGCTGCACGTGCCGCGCGTCGGGCTTGCCGCGATTGAGCTTGAACCGGCCGACCATCGCCGCCAGTTCCTGCGACTGGCTCGACAACTCCTCCGAAGCGCTCGACGACTCTTCCGAGTTCGCCGCGTTCGCCTGCGTGACCTTGTCCATCTGCGCCAGCGCGTTGTTGATCTGCTCGATGCCGCGCGACTGCTCTTCGCTTGCCGCCGCGATTTCCTTGACGATATCCGCGGCCTTGCTGATCGACGAAACGATGTCCGCCAGGTTCTTGCTCACGCCGGTCGAGATGGTCTCGCCTTCCTCGGCCAGCCGGCCCGATTCCTGAATCAGCGCTTCGGTCTTCGTCGCCGCTTCCTTGGCCCGTTGCGCCAGGTTGCGCACTTCCTCGGCCACCACGGCGAAGCCGCGACCGGCGTCGCCCGCGCGCGCCGCTTCCACCGCCGCGTTGAGCGCCAGCAGGTTGGTCTGGAACGCGATTTCGTTGATGTCCTTGATGATCGCCGCCGTGCCGCGCGACGATTCCTTGATCTTCTGCATCGCCGAGACCATCTCGCTCATCGCCTGCGCGCCGACCGACGCCAATTCGTTGGACTGCTGCGCCATCGAGTTGGCCTGCCGCGAATTGTCCGCGTTCTGCTTGGTCATGCTGGCCATCTCTTCCATGCTGCTGGACGTCTCTTCCAGCGAGCTGGCCTGCTCGGAAGCGCCTTCGGCCACCGACTGGCTGCTCGAAGCGATCTGCTCGGCCGCCGCGCTGATCTGATTGACCGAATCGGCCACCGACAGCATCGCCGCGTGCTGCGCCTGAATGCCGCGGTTGAGGTGATCGGTGATCAGCTTGTAGTCACCGTCGTAATCGCCGATCGCCAGCTTGGTCAGATCGTTGGACGCCAGCGCCTCGGCCAGACCGACGATGTCGTTGAGCACCGATTTGCGCGCGGTGATGTCCACCACGTATTCCAACGCGCCGATGACCTTGCCGTGTTTGTCCTTGATCGGCGCGCCGGTGTACTCGATCGGCAGGTTCAGACCGTGCGGATCGGCCGTCGTTTCGCCGGTGCGGATCGACTCGGTTTCCATCGCCTGGCGGCAGCGGCACTCGCCGGTGTTGCAGTGCGGCGTCTTGAACAGATCGTAGCAATGACGGCCGCGCACCGCCGCGGGCGTCGAGCCCAGTACCGCCGCGCCGGCCGGGTTCATGTACTGTACCGAGTAGTTCTTGTCGATCACCATCACCGGAGTGGGGATGTTGTCCAGGTAATCGACCTTGAGCTGCGCGTCGTCGAGCGCGTTTTTCGTTTCGGTGATGTCGGTGACGAACTCCACCGCGCCCATGACCTGCCCGGCGTCGTTGTAAATCGGCGAAGCGCTGTAGCGGATCGGCAGGTTCAGGCCCGTCGGGTCGGCGGTCGTTTCGCCGGTGCGGATCGACTCGGTTTCCATCGCCTGACGGCAGCGGCATTCGGGCGTGTTGCAGTGCGGCGTTTTGAACAGGTCGTAACACTTGCGGCCCACCGCCTGCTCCGAGGTCAGACCGACCAGTTCCGCGCCGGCCTTGTTGAGAAACTCGATGGTGTAGTCGCGGTTGATGCGCATGATCGGCGTGGGGATGCCGTTCAGATCCTGCAGCGCCACGTCGAACTTCGCTTTCCATTCGTCGCTTTGCCGGCTCGCTCCCAGCGTGACGACCACGCCGCACAGCTCGTCCTGCTCGTCCATGACGGGCCGCGCGTGGAATTTCACCTGCTGCCGCCGGTCCTCGTTTTTGTGCTCGACGGTGAAGGCTTCCTCGATCTCCTCGTCCTCGGAGCGCAACACCATCTCCACCGGGGTCTTGGTTTTCTGCGCGAAAAACGCCGTCCAGGCTTTCTTGCCCAGCATGTCGGCGCTTTCGATGCCGGTCAGTTCGGTCATCGCCTTGTTCCAGAACGTGACCTCGCCCTTGGCGTTGGTGGCGAAGGTCGGCGTGGCGATCGCACCCAGCAGGTGCTTTTCGAAGCAGGGCTCCAGGCTCGCTTTGTTTTCTTTGGCTGGCATGTTCCTCTCCTTTTATCCGAAAACCGTTTCAGCGGCCGTTACAGGTCCGCCGTTTCTTCCAATTGTTTTTTGTCCTTTTTGTTGAGCACCTTTTCGATGTCCAGCAAAAAGATGACCCGCTTTTCGTGCTTGCCGACGCCGAGGATGAAATCCACGTCGATGCCGCCGGAGCCGAAATTCGGCGGCGGATCGATCTGCCGGCTCTGAATGTTGAGCACTTCCTGCACCTCGTCGACGAGAATGCCCATCGTCAGTTCCTGTCCCTCGCTGTTGATCTGCACCACGATGATCACCGTCTGGTCGGTGACTTCCGTGGCGCCCAAGCCGAGTTTCAGGCGCTGATCGACGACCGGAATCACTTTGCCGCGCAGGTTGATCACGCCGCGGATGTACTCGGCCGTGCGCGCGACGCGGGTGATTTCCATCATCCCGATGATCTCGCGCACCTTGAGCAACTCGAGTCCGTAAACCTCATTGGCCAACCGGAACGTCATGTACTTGCCGGCCAGATGGTGAGCGATGGAAGATTCCTTTTCCGGATTCGCCTCGGTTGCCGTTTGCCAGGCCATGGCTTCGCTCATTTCCGTTCTCCTTCCCTCTTTGATTTCCTTGGGGACGGGTCAGGCGTTCGCCGCCCGTTCCATTTCATCAATGGAATTGGACGCTCTCCGATGCAGTCCGATATCCATCATCCTTCGCAATTGATCGGTATTCAGAATCAACCCGACGCGGCCGTCCGAGAGGATCGCCGCCCCGGAGAAGCAATTCAGACAGTCGCTTTCCGCGGTCAGATTTTTGATGACCACCTGTTGCCGCTGCAGAATCTCCTCGACCACCAGGCCGATTTTCTCGCCCGCGCTTTCCACCACCACGACCATCGAGGGGCGCTCGTTCCGGTCGCTCTCGATCTGCAGCAGATAGTCCAGCCGCACCAGCGGAATCAGTTCGCCGCGCAGGCGCAGCAGTTCGTCGCGCCCGCCGTAATCGTGGATCATCTCCGGCGTGGGCTGCAGCGATTCGACGATCGCCAGGGTGGGGACGATGTACTGCTCGGCCCCGCACTTGATCAGCATGCCGTCGATGATCGCCAGCGTCAGCGGCAACACCAGTTGGAAGACCGTGCCTTCGCCTTCCTTCGACTGAATCGAAATGCGTCCGTGCATCGACTCGATGTTGCGCTTGACCACGTCCATGCCCACGCCCCGGCCCGACACCTCGCTGACCTTCTGCGCGGTGGAAAAACCGGGTTCGAAAATGAGGTTGAACAGGTCTTTTTCCTGCGGATTGTCGTGCTCGTTGAGCAATCCGTTGGCGATCGCCTTGCGCCGGATCGCCTCGCGGTTCAGCCCGCGGCCGTCGTCGCGGATCTCGATGATCACGTTGCCGCCCTGGTGGAAGGCCGACAGCGAAATTTCGCCTTCCTCGTCCTTGCCGGCCTGCCGCCGTTCGTCGGGCGTCTCGATGCCGTGGTCGGCCGCGTTGCGCATCAGGTGCACCAGCGGATCGGCGATGCGTTCGACCATGCTGCGGTCCATTTCGGTGTTTTCGCCCGACAACTGCAGCTTGAGCGGCTTGTTCTGCTTCTTGGACAGATCGCGCACCAGCCGCGCCATCTTCTGGAAGACGCTGCGCAGCGGCACCATCCGCATTTGCAGACCGACGTCCTGCAGGTCCTTGCTGATCTTGCGGAACTGTCGCAATGTCGTGCGCGCCTTGAACAGGTTGACCCGCGCACTTTCGCCCAGTTGCTCGAGCATCGACTCGGTCAGGTGCACGATCATCGATTCGACGACCGCCAGCTCGCCGACCAACTCGACCAGGTTGTCCACCCGGCGCACGTCGACTTTGATTTCCTGCAGCTCGGGCCCGCCCTCGCGGCTCTGGCTTTGCCGCGCTTCCTGCTGCGCGCGCAGGGCCTTGTCGATTTTCTTCGCCGGCACCTTGCCGCTGATGACCAGTTCCTCGCCCAGGCGTCGTCCGGAGGCCTTCTGATCGGCCAGCGCCCGCTCGACCACGTCCGCCGGAATGCTCACCGGCGGCCGGGTGAGAATGTCGCCCAGGCGATCGCCCGGCCCGGCTTCCGGCCGTCCTTCGAGCTCTTCCTTGACCACCGACTGGATGCGGTCGACCAGGCAGAACAACGGCCGGTACGAAGACAGATGACGATCCGTTTCCAACGCCCGATGCACGCGGTGAATCAGGTTGCGCAGCATCTCCGTCGCGTCGAAACACAGATCCAGCACCTCGCCCTCGAGCCGCAAATCGCCGGTCTGCACGCGCGAGAGCATGGTTTCGGTTTCGTGCGCCAGGCTGATGATGTCGCGCAACGAGAGGAAGCCGGCCACTCCCTTGGCCGAATGGAAAATGCGGAAAATTTTATTGACCTTCTCCTCGTCCTGACCCTCGGTTTCGATGGCCAGCAAGGTCGTGTCGGTTTCCTGCAGCCGCTCTTGGGTTTCGGTCAGAAAATCGTTGAGCAGCTCGTTGGTTTCCTCGTCGTCGGGAAGGCAATACGGTTCGTCGACGATCACATCGTCCGATGACGGATCGGCGTCGACATCCTGCTGATTGATCGCTCGTATTCCCGCGATCAAGGCTTTGCCGGACGGATCCGGCAACCCGTACGCGCGATAGCGTTCCATCGCCTGGGTCATCCAATCCTTGCCGGTCAGCAATGTCTCGATGGTCTGCCTCGGATTCCGCGGGCTCTCCAATATCGTTTCCAATTCGTGACAAACGTACTCCAAGTCGGTCAGTCCGATGACGCCCGCTTCGCCTTTTAATGTATGCAGCCGGCGGCGTATATCGTGCAAACGCTCGCAATCTCCGTTTTCGAGCGCCAGAATGTCGGCTTCGATTTCCTGAAGGGCAGCGGCCTGCCCATTCAGGAAATCGAAAAAGATTTCTTCATCCACATGTTCGGGGAGGGAAAAGCTCATTTTCTTGGCTTCCTCATCCAATAAAGAAGCATCCAGGGATTCTGTGGGTTGAGGGGAATCAGGGACAGTCCGTTGTGTGGATGAAGACACTTGTGGAGAGGGAGGATCGTTTTCTTGTTCGGTTGCTTCCGATGGCCTTTTGTATTGTTGGGCGATCTCCGCGAGGATCTCGCCAAGGGCATCCCGGTCGGCGTCCGCGTCCTTGGTGTTGTCCAGAATCAGGTCGGCGACATAAAGGTTGGCTTGCGCCAGCAGGTCCTTGCTGTTCTTCTGCGTGTCCGGAATCGCCTGGTCCGCCTGCGCCAGCAATTCCATGATTCGATTCAAAACGGCTTTGTCTTCCGTCGAGGCCTGGCTGACCAACGAGGCAATTTCTTCCAAGAGAACAGCAAGCTGCTCGGTCGACATTCGTGGTTCTCCTTTTGCTTGGCGCAAGGGGGGAGACAGGACCTTTGTTTGCTCTGATTATTTTGTTTTCCGTCCACCCAAAACCAGGTTCCTATTTTCTTCATCCGTAGGGATCGGGAAATTCGTGGAAAAGGATGATACCAAATGATCGCCGGTTAAATGCTAGGTAAAAACTGGTATTATGATAGGGATAGTAGATGTTTTCGGAGATTGATCTTCTTATTGGCCAGGCCCAGTTTGTCGCGGATATTTTGCCGGTGAAAATTCACTGTTTTTTCTGATACCATCAATGCTTCTGCTATTTCTTTCGTTGAATGCCCGTCCCGGATGTAATTGCATATCTCCAGCTCTTTTAATGTTAAGTCGGAGAATGCCGTGTTCATTTTTTTCATATAGGGCGAAAGCGCATTGTTGATATCCATCTCAATTGTTTTAACATAAGCGGACTGATTGGAATTGAGCGTGCTGTTCTTCAAACGGGCCAGGTTGGGCAACACCAACCGCTTCAGATTATTGCACAATTGCTCTTCCACGATCTCCCGTTCGCGCTCTTTGTGTTCCAGCATCACTTTCAAGGCAATGTTGGTTTCTTCCAGTTTGGCTTTCTGTTCCTTGAGTTCTTCGTCCGCCTGTTTGACCGGCGTCATGTCGCGCAGCAGATGCACCACGCGAATCGGCTTTTTATGGTCGTCGACCGCGGCTACGCTGGAAAAACACCGGAAATAGTGGGAAGCCCCTCGAATATCGCGGGTGACGAATTCGTTCTTGTGCGTTTCATTGTCTTTCAACGTCTGGTCGACCGCGCAAAAGTCGCAGGAGGTCCGATCATGGTTGTAGGCCTCGAAGCAACGCTTGCCGATGATGTCCTCCCCGAATAGTTGGAGTGCGTTGTTGTTGGCCCAGACGATCCGTTTTTTCGGATTGATGATCGTCACCGCGTCGTCGATCGCTTCAATCAACTCGCGCACCGGCTGGTAGTCGAACGAGATTTTGATCGTCTTGGATTGGCCCTTCGCCTTCGGCGCCTTTTGTTCCTCTTTCCATTGCAGGAACTCTTCCTGCTGCTTGCGCATGTCCATTTCGCATTGAATTCGTTCGGTGATGTCGTGGAAGAGGGCGACCTTGCCTTGGAATTTCTGGCTGAAGTCCTGCATTTTCTTCATCTTGACGATGTAATGCCGCTTTTCGATCTGGGTTTGAAACTGCTTTTCGCTTTCTTCCTCGTTCAACGTGGGGCGCATGGTTTTCATCTGCTTGAGAATATCGCCCATGACGTTTTCCGCGAGTTGATCGCCGTAATAAATGGAGCCGGGAAACGCGTCGCTTTTGACCAGGTTCGTCGCGGCGTGGTTGAGATTCTCGATTTCGTTTTTCTCGTTGAATAGAATCACCGGTTCCTGCAGACTTTCGAAGATCGTCAGGTATTTGTTTTTTTCGTTGGTCATCTGCAGGTTGCTTTCCCGCAGTTCCGTCAGCTTGTGTTGTTCGTCCACCGCGGACCACTCGGTGCAAAAACCGATTTCCACCCGGTCGAAAAACAAGTCCACGACCCGGCGATATTCCATCGCCGTCTCCGCCGGTAGATCGGTCTCGCGGTCGATCAGATCGAGGTAGCTTTGCCGATAGTATTTGATCAGCCCCAGAAACATCGAAAGCGAAACGCCGCGCCGGCGATGCAGCCGCGCTTCCTTGATCGCAAAGGCCGATAGCGGATCGTTGACGAAATCGTCGTGCGACACGATCGACGGAATCGTCACGTTGTCCTTGATCGCCTGAATCAGACTGTTGGACAGCTCTGCGATTGAAATACGCCAAGCCTCATACAACGTCGATGTATAGCGGGTATAGTCATAATTTTCCGCGTATTGAAAGATTCGTTGTATCAGCCATTGCTCGTTTTTTAATAGCAGATCTATCAGTGGTTTCATGATAACTCTCCAATGATAAATCCCCGAATTTGCCCGAAAAATATATGTCCTAGTTTCGGCTTAATTGGGCATTGACACAAGCCTTAATATTTAGTTCTCAAAAATTATAATTATTCGAAATTTTTAAACTTATTGCGCATGAAATACTCTTCTCGGTGAATGCGCCAGACGAGAGTCGCCGCCAGCGGCGCCAGCGCGATCCAGGCATAGCGCGCCTGCGCCAGCAGCAACAAACCGGCGAACAATACCAGGTTGCCCCAGTAAAGCGGATGCTTCATCAGCCGATACGGACCGGCCGTCACCAGCGTCTGCGCCGGATCGGGGTTTTCCGCGGTCGGCGAGTAATTGCTTCCCAGCGCGTGCCGCGCCCAGCCGATCCACGCCAGCGCGGCGGCGATCATCGCCAATCCCAGCCCGAAACCGAACCCGTTGGCGCGCGGGGGCGTCAGCCATGCCTCGGCGACGACTACGCCCAGGAGCAGCGACATGGCGGCCAGCAGCGCCCAATAGGTCGGATCGCGCCGCGCCTGCCGTTGTCGGTTCCCGCGCCGCCACAGCGCGACCTTGATCAGCAACAGCGCGAAAAACGCCAACGTCGCCAAGGCCGTCAACAAAAACGGTTTCAACGCCTCGCTCCTCAATAGGGTGCCTGGTGATCGCGGAAAATATATCACTCCTCGCCCCTGGTATAAAACGTCCGCTTCGGTTAAAACCGGCAGGACGAGCACGGGGGAGCCGATGACGAAGCTGGAAAAACAAACGCTGGAAAAATTGCGCGCCTTGCACGAGCGAGTCGATCGACAGGCCGCGACGATCGTGGCGCGCCTGGGTGCGCGTTTGCGTTGCGGGCCGGGTTGCAGCGATTGTTGCCAGGACGAATTGACCGTCTTCGACATCGAGGCCATGCGCATCTGCGAAGAATTTCCCCAGGTCGTGACCAAGGGCGAACCCGCGCCGGCCGGCCGCTGCGCTTTTCTGGACGAGGCGGGGCAATGCCGCGTCTATAACGCCCGGCCGTACGTCTGCCGCACCCAGGGCCTGCCGCTGCGCTGGCTGGAGGAAAACGAAATGGGGTGGGTGGAATTTCGCGACATCTGTCCGCTCAACGATCAGGGCGATCCGCTGGAAACCCTGCCCGCCGAGGATTGTTTTCTGCTCGGTCCGACCGAGGATCGCCTGCGCGAGTTGCAGCGCTCGCTGACCGGCGATCTGTCGCGCATTGCTTTGCGGGAGTTGTTTCGGCGTTCCTGACGCTCAGCCCAGCACCTGCCTGACCTTCTCGGTCAGCGATTCGATGGTGAACGGCTTCTGAATGAAGTTGGTGCCTTTCTCCAGCACGCCGCGATCGGCGATGAAATTCTGCGGATATCCCGACATGAACAGCACTTTGATGTCGGGCCGTTGCAGCAGCAGTTGATCGTACAGCTCCTTGCCGTTCATCACCGGCATCACCACGTCGGTCAGCACCAGGTCGATAATCTTCGGATGCTCGGCGGCCAATTCGAGAGCGTGCGGTCCGTTTTCGGCTTCCAGCACGTTGTAGTTGTAGGTCTCCAGAATCTTGCGGGCCAATTTCCGGACCATTTGCTCGTCTTCGACCAATAAAATCGTTTCCGAGCCGGTGCTCACCGGCATATTCTTTCCTTCCTGCAGCGGTTCGGCCGGCGCCATAACAGCCGGAAAATACATCTTGAACGTGGTGCCGCCGCCGACCGTCGAATCGACTGTGATGTACCCTTGGTTTTGCTTGACAATACCGTAAACGGTGGCCAAACCCAAGCCGGAGCCCTTGAAGGGATCCTTGGTCGAGAAAAACGGTTCGAACACATGATGCAACGTGTCCGGGTCCATTCCCTTACCGTTGTCGCCGACGGTCATCAGCACGAATTGACCGATCAGCATCGTGTCGTCGATCGCCAGCCGCCCGGGCGCCAGGTCGACGTTTTTCGTCGTGATCGTCAGTCGGCCGCCCTGCGGCATCGCGTCGCGGGCGTTGACCGCCATGTTGACCAGCACCTGCTCGATCTGCGACGGATCCGCATTGATCCGCCAGGTGTCTTCTTCCGCCTGAAAATTCAGCGCGATGTCTTCGCCGATGATGCGCGCCAGCATTTTTTGCGCCTGCGCGATGACCTCGTCGATCTGGATGACCTTCGGATTGATGATCTGCTTGCGCGAAAAGGCCAGCAATTGGTTGGTCAGGCTCGCCGCGCGTTGGCCCGCTTTCTGGATCTGCTCGATCTCGGCATACAACTCGGTGGCCGGGTCCAGCGAACTCAGGAGGATTTCCGCATAGCCGTTGATTCCGGTCAGCAGATTGTTGAAGTCGTGCGCCACGCCGCCGGCCAGCCGTCCGATCGCCTCGAGTTTCTGCGACTGCCGCAGTTGTTCTTCCAGACGGCTCTTCTCGTCCTCGGCCACCATCCGCTCGGTCACGTCGCGACTGACCCCCGCCAGACCGACGATGTGCCCCTCGTCGTCGAAAATCGGCGCTTTGATCGTTTCCATGTATTTGAAAGAACCGTCCGGTTTTTCCGTTTTTTCCTGCATCGTGATCGGCAGACCCGCGCGCATCACCGACTCGTCGCTTTCGCGGCATTGCCCGACCAGATCCGCCGGCATGATCTCGCTGTCGAATTTGCCGGCGATTTCCTCCTGTGTGATGCCCATCATCTGTTCGAACGCGCGATTGACCAGTAGATTGCGCCCTTCGGCATCCTTGAAAAAAATTACGTCCGGAATCGCCTGGATCAGCGCGTTTAGTTTGTTGTTGGTTTCCTTCAACTCCGCGTCTTTCTGTTGTCGCTCGGATATTTCCCGTGCCTGTTGGATATTCTGCAACGCCAGCGTGGAAAGCTGTTGAGCAAACAAATTCAATACGGTCACGATATCGTGGAATTGTTCCTGCGACATGCGCTTGACCTGGCGCAGCGCCTGGCGGAATTCTCCCCGATCGACGCCGATTTCCTCGGCGTACTCGACCATTTTGTCTTCGTCGAACGACTCGTCGTACACCTGTCCGACCAGCCAGATGGCAATCGGCTGATCGCCCACGCGAATGCTCGCCCCGGCGTCGAACAAGCCGCCGCTCAAACAGGGTTGAATCCACGGGCCGTCGATGCATTTCGCGCCGATCGCCGCGTCCGAATGCTGGCAGTTCAGGCTGCCGCGCGGCGTCTGGCGGATGATGTTTTCGCACAGATGACAGAAGTTGCTCGGTTCGGTCAGCGGCCGCCCCTGGATGTCGGTGATGATCGAGGCCACGCCGGTGGCCGTCGCGAACGCGTCCTGTATTTTTTGGATCTCCTCCAGGTTGAACAAATCGCTGAGTTTGATGTCGGTAACGTCGCTCGCCGGCCGGGTCAGGGCGATGATCCGCTTGTTCAGCGCCTCCTGCGCGTGCTTGCGTTTACGCACTTCCGAACGCAACTCCTCGTTGACGAGGGCCAATTCCTGAGTGCGCTCTTCCAGCGACGTTTGAATGATGATGTTCAATAGCGCTTGCGACGCCAGAGGAATGAACCGTCGCGCGGCGTTGATGTGTTTCTGGCCGAAGAAACCGCGCTCCGAATGGGTGCAGATCATCAAGGCCTGGCGGTCCGGCGCTTGCAGCGAAAAATGCAACGCCGAACTCACGTGCTGTAGAATCGCTTCCGACTGTTCCTGCCATTCTGTCTTTTGGGAAACGTCGAACAGCGCCGCCGGTTGCCCGTGTAAAACGCGCTCGAAAAACGAATGTGCGTGCCACACCGTATTGGCGAACAACTGCGAAGACCAAACAAAGGGAACCAGCGTGCCGTCGCCCCGCCGCTCCAGCACGAACGCGTCTTCGAAACCGAAGGTCGTTTGCAGTTTGTCGATCAGTTGCGAAAATTTTTCTCGCCCGCCGCCGTCCAGCGCCAGAATGCGCAGCCCTTCGAGCAACCCCTCGCTTTCCTGCCGCAACTCGCGCTCGCGCGTATTCGCGCGCTCCAAGTCGATCAGCACTTCGCGTAGGAGTTCCGGCTTGTCCATCGTTTCGTTACTCTCCGAAGGCGAGCATGGAAATCATCAGATTGCCGTGATGATTCTGCCCCGAGGCGAAACATCCCTGCTCGCCGAAAGAAAAAATGCCCAGAAACGGGACGCCCGTCAGCGTCTCGTTGATATTATTCGCCACTTCCGGCATGTGCGGGCCCACCGCCAGCATGCAACCACCGCAGTAAATCACCAGGGCGCCGTAAAGACGCGTGGGATGAATCCGGTCCGCCTGCAACGCCGAATAGGCCACCCGGCCGGCGCGGTTGATCAGGCTGTCGCGCGTGCCTTTCATCAGAATGACCTCGTCCCCCACGTTGACTTCCGTGAACAGCGAAAGACCACCCTGTTCCGTCACCGTCTCCGGATGGGAAAGGCAATAGTAAGGCACCTCGCCGATGTGTCCGGCGATGCGGCCCAGCGGCGCAAAGGTCGTTTTCGCAAAAATGCTGGCCGGCGCCGTTTTCTCGCTGATCAGATTATCGGTCCAGAGGTTGTAAACGTGCGCGGCCGGCCGGCCGTCGATGGCCAGCAGCACCCGCCCGACGGCCTCGGTCACCTTGCCCCGTTTGGCCGTCGGTTCGTATCCGCTGTGGAAGGCGAAGTACGTGTTGACGCTTGGATACAACACCGTAATGACCAGGCCGTTGGTGAAGTATTGTCGCTCCGTGAATTGCTTACAATTGCCCTGCACCTGGTTGTCGGCCGAACTGCCGCCGATGATCGGCACCTGGGTGCCCAGGACGGCCTGAATGTCATCGATCAGCGTTTCCTCGTGCCCCGGCGCCGAGGTCAGCAAGACAATCGACGGTTGCTCGCCCTCGCGATCGGCCCGGCGAATCGCCTCGGTCAACGCCTGTTGCACGGCTTTGCCCGGATCGACTCCCAATTCGACGCCCGCCACGCCGTAAGCCCCGTCCGGATCGTAAATCCCCAACAGCCCCAGACTGAACTCCACGCAGCTATGAAATCCTTGTTCGGTCATCACCGCCTGAAACGAAGTGCCTCCATGAATTGGGATATTCGGGGCCGCTTCCGACAGTTGATCGATCAAGGCGTCGAAATCGTGGTTTGACGTGCAAAAGGCGATGATCAAGTCCGGTTGATGGGCGAGTTGCGCCATCAGATCGTCATAGGCGTTCTGGACGGCAATTCTGGTGTCTTCGGCGGTGGAAAAAGCCGAGGCAACTTTCATCCGATTCTCCCCCATGCCAAGATACAAAAGACATCTATGCAACTATCGGATTCTAATTCGAAAAGCCTTAGCAAAGTTTTTCTAACTGTCGATTTTAATGCAAGATTTTCATTTTAGGTATTTGATCATCGACGATCTTTCTCTTTGAATTTTTCTTCGTCCGCAATGTTAACTTATCTGCCATGGAAGATAATTTTTTTTCGAGCCGGGCGATGGTTGCATGCGGCCGCGGCGTTCGTCGCCCGGAGCCTTTCAAGGTGCCAGAATCACAAAAGGTTCCACCGGAATGTTGCGCGCAATCGTATAAACGATCAGGACGATCAATATCGTCCAATAGGCGGCGGGAGTATCGAGAAATCGCAGAAGTTTGAAATTTTTCCACCGATCGAACAGTAATTTGACGAGCAACAGCGGCAACAAAAGCATCATCAGCGGATTATAATCCAGCGCGGCGACGATCTCGCCGTTGAGCAGCGCGTGCAATGCGCGCATCGTCCCGCACCCCGGGCAGTACAGACCGGTCAGCGCATGCAACGGACACTGCACGTACGGCCTCAACATGCGGGGATCATTAATCTTCAGCCACAGCAATCCCGCCGCGATGCCCAGAACCGCCGCCAGGATGACGGCCTTTCGCTTCACTACATTTCCTCGATGATGTAGGCGATCGGAATCATGATCAAACCGAGGAAAAACGATGCCCAACACCAGAATTTGGCCGAATGCAATTGAGACTTCGCCTGTGGGATCTTCCCGTTTTCCAGGTTGGTGCGCGCCATGGCCGCATAGACGATGCCCACGACGCCGCAGGGCAGGCAGCAGCACAACGACACGATGATCGCGCTGATCAGCCAGTGAAAAATGTCGCTGGATAATTTCTGCTTTTCCCGAAAGGAAACTGAATCCGTCAACCGCGTCGATGGCGGCGGAATGTCCATGGGGTTGGGCACGATCCGCGGGGTAGGCGTGACCGGCATGATCGGCGGAGGCACATTCGTCTCCTGCATCAACGACAGCCCGCAATGGTTGCAAAAATTGGCCCCGGTTGGATTTCCCATTCCACAGTGCGGACACTTCATTCGTTTATCCCTTTGTCATTGAAAAATTGCCAAGTAAAAAATAAAAAAACCGATGAGCGCAAACGGCACGAAGCTGAACCAGCACCATTTTTGCGCCGACCGATACGACTTGTTCGCTCCTTGAACGTCTCCGGCGGCCAACTTTTCTTTCGCTTCGTTGGATAGATGTTGGACCACAAATCCGGTGGGCGGGAATAGGAAGCGAAGGATCGTGCCGACCATGTACATCCCTTTGATACTCTGCGCCAACACGGTCGTGTCGCCCGAGTCCTTCGGCGCAAGCTCTCCATCTGTCCGCAATCCGCATTGATGGCAGAATCTGGCGTCATTGAACGTTTCCATTCCACAGTGCGGACACTTCATCGCATTATCCTCATGTCGGTTACATAAGGGCCAAAAAGGGTAAAAATGCAATGATGATATAAAGGACGATGAGGCCGACAAAGAGCAATGCGGAAGCCCAACACCACTTGGACGCCGTGTTGTTGGCCTGGATCGCTCCGTCGATGTCGCCCTTGGCCAGCGCGGTTTTGGCTTGTGACGAATAGACGATGCCGACAATCCCGCCGATCACGCAACAAAAGAGAGTCACGGCGATCGAAGCCCAGAAGGTGCTGTTGATCTTGCTTTCCAATTCGTTGGGGGCGGGGGAATCGTCGCCGATCACCGCATACCGTACGCCGTCCGGCGACGGGGGAATTTCCATGCGCGGCGTTCCCAGCGGCGGCGGGGGCGTGGGCGGCGGGGGCGGTCCGGGGGCGACTATCCGCTGCCCGCACTGGTGACAAAACCTGGCGCCTTCCAATTGTTCGATTCCGCAGTGGGGACAAAACATCCGGTCCACTCCCATGAGCAAAGGGCTGTCCGTTTTTCGTTGGGGAAAAGGTCGTCGCGCGATCGTTCGTCAATGAGCTTATTATCATAGAAAAATTCGCTTCGCAAGCGAACGGCTTGCCGCTTTGCGCGGGTGGTCCGATCGGGCTGTGAAAAGATTAACAGTAATTCCGTCAGGTTAGCGAATCGATGGCGGTTGCCGGGATAAACTGTCGAACCGTTATTCGATAAAGTAATTGTCGACATTTCATTATGATACTGGATTATCGTCGGTAACTGACTGATATTGCATGAATAAATTACCGTCCAAAAGGTGAGTTTTTTGGTTGTATGAAAAACTATGGAGTGCTAGCTTTTTGCTGATCGATCCGGCCGAAGAAGGGGGCGCCGGATTTTTTGGTAACGGGAGGGAATGGATATGAAAACGAGTAGATTGATCTGGATACTTTTCTTTACGACCGCAATTGCCTTAACGGTTTATTTGACCACCGCCTGCGATTCCGAGCTTCTCGATAAGTTCGACGGCCGCATCTGCGTCGGCGCGGTCTGGGGTCAGGTCACCGACACCGGGGACGACCCCCTCGGCGGCGTCGACGTCACCTTGCGCGACGGCATCGGCACCAGCATGCGCACCGACGACAACGGCTACTTCGTGATCATCGGCGCGTCGGTCGGCGAGGAAATGGACGTGCGTTTCGACAAGGACGGTTACGCGCGCACCCACAAACCGGTCAACCTCATGGAAGGCATTTTGTCCTCGATGGAAACGAAAATGAAAAAAGTGCAGCGTCTCGGTAAACGCTCGTCCGACGAGGATCTTGACGAGCAACTCGACGACGGCAGCCGCGTGAGCATTCCGCCCGGCGCGTTGGTTGATCCCGACGGCAACGTCGCCACCGGCGCCATGGACATCGCCATCACCGGCCTGCGCGTCGAAACCGTCGACATCGACGCCGCGCCCGGTAATTTTTTTGGCCGCGACGAGGATGGCGGCGAGAGTAAGATTGAAAGCTTCGGCATGATCGACATGAACTTCTCGCAGAACGGCCAGGCCCTGCAGTTGGCCCCCGGCGAAACCGCCCAGGTCGAGTTCGAGGTCGGCACCCTCGGTCGCATTGCCGGCGACGTCATTCCTCTGTGGTACTACGACTCCGACGCGCAAAAGTGGATGCGGGAAGGCGAATGCGAAGTCATGGAGACTGACGATGAAGGCACGCTGGCCTGTGTCGGGGAGGTTTCCCACTTCTCCACCTGGAACGCGGACCACGCCTTCGAAGCGACCTGTATTAAAGGCGTTGTGCGCGACGCGGAGGGAGAGCCGCTCGGTGGGGCGTGTATCCACACCCAGGGGCGGGATTACGGTGGTACGGATCGCACCAACTCGAATCCCGATGGCGCGTTTATGGTGCTGGTAAAGACAAACTCCACGGCGGTTATGGTTATCAACAACAAAGGGCAGCGCATGTCAATGGATGTTGAAGGATCGGGTGAGATCTGCCAGCAAGCGACTTGTTGCAAGGACCTCGGCACGATCGTCTTCGGCCAGGACGGCGACGACGACGCCGGCCGCGATGACGACGAGGACGAAATCTGGACTCCCGGCTCCGACGAACCGCTCACCCTGTGCGTCGACGTTTACGACGAAATCGAAAAAGCCTGCGGTGAAGATATGTAACTGCCCAAAAAACGAAACGCCGCCTCGACTCGCGCGGGGCGGCGTTTTCATTTAAGAACCTCGTGCGGGATTGGCCAAACGCCGCGCCTTGGCTATCATGATCCGCGGAGGTTACACCCATGTCACATTCGGCGGCGTTGCGCGAGAAGATCGAAGAGCGGCTCGGACGAAAACGGCAGTACCGCGTGATTCTGCGCCGCTGCGACGAACCGACGCCCGAAAACGCGCGCCGCCTCGTCGCCGAATGCTTCGACGCCCTGGGCATCCAACCGCGCGGCAAGGCCTTCATCAAACCCAACGTCGTCAGCGCCAACCGGCGGTACATCCACGATTCCTACACCGACCCGCGTCTGGTCGGCGAAACGATCAAGCTGCTGCGCGAACGCGGCGCGGCGCAGGTGACCGTCGGCGAATCGGGCGGCTACGGCATCCCCTCGCGGCTGTTTCTGTGGGAGTCGGGCTTTTTGCGTCTGCGCCAAACCGGCGCGCGCGTGATCGACCTGAACACCGAACCGGTCGTCGTCACGCCCCTGGCGCGCGGGGTGCATCACAAATCGCTGCGCGTGGCCCGCAGCCTCGCCGACGCCGACTTCCTCTGCTGGATGCCCAAACTCAAGTACCACATTTGCTGCACCGTCACCTGCGCGTTGAAACTCAACGTCGGCATCCTCACCCACGCCGAGCGGATGATCGCCCACGACGATCGCCTCGACGAAAAAATCGTCGATCTGCTCGAGGTCGGCTATCCCGACGTGGTGGTCGTCGACGCCGTCGAAGTCGGCCACGGCTACGAGTCGGCCCCGCAGACCGTGCACCTGGGCGCGATCATGGTCGCCGACGATCCGGTGGCCATGGACGCCGTCGCCTGCCGTGTCCTCGGATTTAAGCCGCAGGACAGCGTGCACTTGATGGGGGCGATGAAGCGCGGGTACGGCCCGCCGTCGCTCGACGATATCCGCGTCGAGGGCGACGTGACCATCGACGAACTCGCCGCGCGCGTCGCCGGCCTGGAGAGCGAATACCAGGACATCCACAAGGTGAACACGCCGATTCGCTTCTACTGCGGCAACGAACCCGAGCGCGACCGCTTCTGCCATGGCGGCTGCCTCGCGGCGGTCAAAGGCTGCCTCGGGACGATCGACAAGCGCCGCCCCGGCTCGGTCGCCGCCGCCCGACCCGGCGCGATCGTCACCGGCGTGTACCAGGGCGACGTGGACGCCGGCGACGGCGTCGCGCTGCTCATCGGCGATTGCACGCGCGTAGAAGGAAACATCCACGCCCGCAAAGTCAAAAAAGTCGGCGGGTGCCCCATCGGCACCAAGCAATTGTTCTTCGTTCTGCCCGGCACGTTCGGCCTGCCCAGCCCGATGCTCGACGTGCGCGACGCCATTCTTTTCGTGTACTTTGCGCTCGACAAACTCCTGCGCCGGGCCGTCGCCCGCTTGCAGGCCTGATCCAACGCCACGTTTGCGCAAGTTTTTGGTGACACATTGCCGCCGGAACGGTGTTTATTCCGGGGAGAGGGGACTGTTTCACGACGTGACGGACAAAAGGATGAAAAGCCGATGACAAAATCACGATCGATCCGGCTGATGCTGATGCTCGTTTTGTTGCTCGCGACCGTCGCCGGTGCGCAGGAGCCGACCGGCACGGTCGAAGGCGTCGTGCTGATCAAAGGCACGCGCGAGCCGCTGTCGTTCGCCGAGGTTTCCCTGACCGAACTGGACCGGACGGAAACCACCGACGAACAGGGCCGCTTCGCCTTCGCCGATGTGCCCGTCGGAACGTACACGCTGGAGGTTGCTGAAGACACGATCGGCACGCAGTCGCTGACCGTCAAGGTGCGGGCCGACCGCACCGTCACCAAACGCGTTTACGTGCGCCGCGACGCCACCGTGCTCGACGACATCACCGTCATCGGCGAGCGCGAGCCCGAGGCCGTGGCGCGCCAGGAGTTGGATAAACAGGAGCTCACCGGCGTGCCCGGCGCGAACAACGATCCGGTCCGCGTCATCGAAAACCTGCCCGGCGTCGCCGCCACCAGCGTCCTGGGCTTCGGCAACGACGGTCTGGTCATTCGCGGCACCGGCGCCGAGGACAGCGGTTACAAGCTCAACGGCCTGGACATTCCGCAGCTCTTTCACTTCGGCGGCTTCAGCTCGATCGTCAACGCCGAGCTGCTCGAGGACATGGTCTATTATCCCGGCGCCTACAGCGTGAAGTACGGCGACGCCCTGGGCGGCGTCATCGAACTGACCAGCCGCGAGCCGCGCACCGACCGCCTCGGCGGCCTGATCGACCTGAACACCTACGCGACCTACATGATCTTCGAAGGGCCGATCGGCGAAAACGCCTCGTGGGCCGGCGGCGTGCGGCGCAGCTTCATCGACTTCATCCTGCCCGAGGTCATTCCCGAGGACGAGGCCGACTTCACCGTTATGCCGCGCTACTACGATTACCAGGGCATTTTCATGTACCGCATCGGGACCGATCATCAGTTTCGCCTGACCGCCTTCGGCAGCGACGACGCGATGTCCATCGTCTCCGACCGCGACATGGAGGATCCCTTCGGCGGCGATTCGTTCAACATACGCATCTCCTGGCACCAGCCCGGCGTGGCCTGGACCTGGACGCCCACCGAAAACCTGCGCAACTACTTCGCCGCCAACTACATTTGGGCCTATCAGGATTACAGTTTCGGTCCCGATTACAAACTGAAGATGTACATCGATCAGGTGCAATTCCGCGACGACCTGTCGCTCAAAATCGGCTCCTGGAACGAACTGCGCACCGGTTTCGAGGGCGATTACGCCTACGGCACGATCGAGGCCAACGTGCCGCGGGTGCCCAAGGAGGGCGATCCGGGCTTCCAAAACGTCACCGAGGATACGTACAAGATCGAGGAATCCGACGACGTGTTCGAAGCCGCCGTCTACCTCGAAGATGTGATCACGCCCGCCAGGTGGCTCAGCCTCGTGCCCGGCGTGCGCCTCAACTACCACCAGTACCTGAAGAAAACGTCGTTCGACCCGCGCTTTTCCTTCAAGGTTTGGCCGACCGAAAAGCTGGCCTTCAAGGGCGCGGTGGGCCTGTACCATCAATGGCCGGGCCTGGACGAATACATCGACGATTACGGCAACGACGAGCTGGACGCCGAAACCTCCGAGCTCTACTCCGGCGGCGTCGAATACGATTTCGGCAACGGCTGGTCGATCGACGCCCAAGGCTATTACAAGCAACTGAGCAGCCTCGTTTCCGGCGGTCGCGTCGGCGAGGAGGTCAACACCAACGACGGGCAGGGCAAGATCCACGGCTTCGAGTTCCTCGGCCGCAAGAAACTCACCGACCGCTTCATGGGCTGGGTGAGCTACACGTATTCGGAATCCAAGCGCAAGGACAACGCCGACGAGGATTGGCGTTACTTCGACGGCGACCAGACGCACAATTTCATCATCCTCGCCAACTACACCCTCGGCGAAAACAAGGACTGGCGCGTCGGCGCGAAGTGGCAGTACTCCACCGGCCTGCCGTACACCGATATCGAAAACGCGATCTACGCCGCCGACACCGACACCTACATTCCGGTTTACTCCGAGGACATCAACGCCGAACGCGACGTGCCGTTCCACAAGCTCGACGTGCGCCTCGACAAGCTCTGGACCTTCAACGCCTGGCAGCTCAACACCTACCTCGACGTGCAGAACGTCTACTGGAACGAATACCCCGTCGGCTACGAATACAACTTCGACTACTCCAAAAAACGGGCGATTTCCTTCCCGGCCTTCATGCCGACCATCGGCGTGCAGGGCCGGTTCTAAGGGGGGATGACCATGAAACGCTTTACCCTGTGGTTTTTGTTGCCGGCCCTCCTGGCGCTCCTCCCGGGCTGCGGCGAGGATTTCCCGGACGCCGCCTACATCGAGTCCTTCCGCATCCTCGGCGTGCGCTCCGAACCGCTCGAGGCCGCGCCGGGCGAGCAAATCACCTTCGACGCGCTGGTCGTCAATTCCGACGCCACGCCCTATGACGGCCCGCTCGCCTGGGCCATCGCCTACGGCACGCAATCGCAACTGACCGACAGCGCGCAGTTCGATCCGTCAAGCGCTTACCTGCAAACGTCGCCCGACGAACCGTTCGTCTGGACCGTCCCCGCGCGCGCCGAGTTGGAAAAGCAGTTCGGTCCGCTCGGCAAAAACGGCATCCTATTGGCCGTGGTCGTCGGCGCTTTCCCGGGCGGCGACCTCGACAAGGAGCCGCGCCTGGCCTACAAGATGTTCGCCGTCTCCGACCGCGCCGAGCGCATGACCAACCCGGCCATCACCGGCGTGAAGGTCATGCAGGGCGGCGATGAAATCGCGCCCGACAGCGACGGCGAATTTTCCGTCGACAACGGCAAGGTCGACGTGCGCATCGAAACCGACCAGCCCGACGAAGACTACCTGACCTTCCACTGGTTCACCGTGTACGAGGATTTCGAGCACAAATTCCGACATCAGGAAACGATCGACACCGACGATCGCGACCTGACGCCCGTGTACTGCGTGCTGCGCAAAGAATGGTTTTTCGAGCAGGACGACGGCGGCGTCACCCGCCTGATCGGCATGGATTGGCGCGAGGTCGTCCTGCATCATTGACCCCTCCATGTCCGGGTGTCGCGGGGCCGGGCTCGTCCGGCCCCCTCTCTTTTTCCATTTATGTTGAA
This sequence comes from bacterium, assembly GCA_036725605.1. Classification (GTDB taxonomy): domain Bacteria; phylum Lernaellota; class Lernaellaia; order Lernaellales; family Lernaellaceae; genus CALBTQ01. The sequence goes on along the minus strand of DAIMDW010000027.1, from coordinate 7,287 downwards.
ATGCATTTCCGCGCCGGCTCTGCAAGCCCGCAGGGCGCAGGTTAGTAGCGAAGGGCGTCAGAGACTGTCGATAAATGCGCCGACAGGCGACAAACAGCCCCATCAGGGGCGATAGAGGGTAGCCCGACCCGTAAGCGTCGGGCATTTTTCCCCAAGCTCTACACCAAAACGAGAAAATCGACAGTCTCGTCAGCCAATGTTGAAATGCATTTCCGCCCCGGATCTGCAAGCCCGCAGGGCGCTTATCAGTGTTATATTTGAACACTGATAAACTCGCTCGCTCGCTCGTGTATCAGTGCCACCGAAAAACGATCCGTGTTCACTGTTATGCTCACTTGGATACTTCGCTCGCAAAACAGTGCCACCCTCTGTTTAATAGGAAAGCGCCGCCCGCCTTCGACTAGGTGAGAAAGATCAGGCCGATGATAAATACGTAAACAACCACATAAAAAACGACGCCGATCAATCCGATGATTTTGGCCGCCCGCAGAAACGATAACGCCTCCGCCTCATTTCCCATATTCAGTTTGCTTTTGGCGATGGATAACATCACAAACACCAGGACCATAAAGATCAGAAAAAACGAAAGTCCTGAGAAGAGGAAAGTGACCAGGGACAGAAATGCGGTGATGCCATACCACCGGTAAATACTTCGACTCAACCGGAGAAAATTTTGGTTTTCAACCTGTTCCTGCATCCTCCTGGTTGCCAGAGATGCCGCACTTTCGAAGAAGGTATCCTCAACGCTGCCGTCGGTATTCTGCAAAGAATGACCGCATTCAAGGCAATAGGTGCAATTCGGCGAATTTTCCGCCCCGCACTTGATACACCGCATGTGTCTTCTCCAATGTCCGAATTTTGGATAACGTCCACAAATAAATCATATATTATTACTTACAATAGTTCAAGGATATCGCGACGCTCCCACCTGCTAATCAAGGGACACCATACTTAATTCGCCGCGCAGCTTTGCCGCTGGACGAGAATGCCCCCGCTTTCCCCCCGCATATCGACTTTTTCTCCGTATGTGGTAACACTGTGGGCGCTCCATGGTGTTTGATCGGGTGAGAAAAGGGGGCTGCACGTGGCGGTCGATACGGAACAACTTTACCAACAATACGGACCGATGGTCCTGCGCCGCTGCCGCACGTTGTTGCGGGACGAAGACCTCGCGCTCGACGCGATGCAGGATACCTTCGTCCAGGTGCTGCGTCGGCGCGAATTGCTCGACGACGCCGCGCCGTCGGGTTTGCTGTACCGCATCGCCACCAACGTTTGCCTGAACAAGATCCGCTCCCGCAAACGGCATCCGGAAAATCCGGGCGACGATCTGCTCGCGCGCATCGCCGACAGCGACGAGCCCGAGGCGCAGGCGCTGGTGCGCAACGCGCTGGACCGGTTGTTCGCGCGCGAACGCGAATCCACGCGGGTGATCGCCGTGCTGCATTTGCTGGACGGTCTGACGCTGGAAGAGACGGCGCGGGAGGTCGGGCTGTCGGTCTCCGGCGTGCGCAAGCGGCTGCGCTCCCTTCGAAGCAGGCTGATCGAACTGGAAGGAGTCGCATGATGAAAACACCGCCTCGCGTTCCGGATTTGCTGCTGGAAAAGCTGGCGTTGGGGGAGCTGGATCCGGCGCAGGCCGACCAGGTGCGCCGGCGGTTGGCCGCCGAGCCCGACGGCGAGCAACGCCTGGCCGCGCTGACCGAATCCAACCGCGAGATCCTCGCCGCGTACCCCGCGCGCAAAACGGCCGCGTCGATCGATGCGCGACTCGCCCGGGCGCAGCGCCCGCGCCGGTCGCTGATCAACTTGCCCGCACTGGCCACGGCCACGGCGGCGCTGTTGGTGGTGATCGTCTGGCTGGCCGGTCCCTTCCGCACCACGCCGCCGGACACGCCGGTCGAGCCGGGCATTCCGACCGAACGCATCAAGGGCGATCCGCAGGTGATCGTCCATCTGAAAAAGGGCGGCAGCATTCGGCAGATTTTCGCGGGCGACGCGCTGACCGCGGGCGACACGCTGCAACTGAGCTACCTCGCCGGCGGAGCGAAATACGGCGTGATCTTTTCGGTCGACGGGCGCGGCACGGTGACGCTGCACTTCCCGGCGCACCCGGACGATCCGACCGAACTGGCCGAGGGCGCGGCGCATCCGCTGCCGTTCTCCTACGAGCTGGACGACGCGCCGGATTTCGAACGGTTCATTTTCATCACCGCCGACGAACCGCTGGATGTGCGGCAGGTGCTGGCCTGGGGCGAGGAACTGGGGGCCGATCGCACGAAGGAACTGGCGTTGCCCGAGAACATGCAGTCCTTCGAATTGACGATCGACAAAATCGACGAGGCAAAGGGTAACAACCAATGAAGCGCTGTGGGATGGATCGGGCGTGGCGCGAAAAGCGGCAGCTCGTGCTGCTGGTCGCGATGTTGGTGCTGATTCTGTTGTTCCTAACCGTGCGCGCCGGGCTGGCGCAAGAGGGCGGCGAGGGCCAGTTGCGACGCTTCGCGTTTATCGTCGGGGCCAACGACGGCGGGCCCAAGCGCGTGGAACTGCGTTACGCGCACACCGACGCCGAGGCGTTCGCGCAGGTGCTGCGTGAACTGGGCGGGGTGAGGGAACAAGACAGCTTCGTGCTGCTCGAGCCCAACCGCAACAATCTGCGCACCAGCTTCAACCAGATGCGCAACCTGCTGACCGAGGCCAAACGCGCCGATCAGCGCATCGAATTGATTTTCTATTACAGCGGCCACTCCGACGACAACGGGCTGCTGCTGGGCAATGAACAGTATCCGTACAGTGAACTGCGGCGCAACATCGAGGCGCTGCCGGCCGACGTGCGCATCGCCGTGCTCGACTCGTGCAGCTCGGGCGCGATGACGCGGCGCAAGGGCGGTCAGCGGCGCTCGGCGTTTCTGGTCGACGAGGCCACGCAGGTCAAGGGCAACGCCTACCTGACCTCCGCCTCGGCCAACGAAGCGGCGCAGGAATCGGACCGCATCGGCGGATCGTTCTTCACGCACTACCTGGTGTCGGGCCTGCGCGGCGCGGCCGACGCCAGCCACGACGGCCGGGTGACGATCAACGAGGCGTATCATTACGCGTTCCACGAAACGCTGATGCAGACCGAATCGACCCCCGCCGGGCCGCAGCATCCGAACTACGATTTTCAACTGGCCGGCAGCGGCGATCTGGTGATGACCGATCTGCGCGAAACCTCGTCGCTGCTCGTGCTGGCCCCGGCGCTGGACGGCCGCGTGTACATTCGTGACGGGCAGGGGCGGTTGATCGCCGAGATCAACAAACCCGGCGGTCGCGAAATGTCCGTCGCGTTGGAGCCGGGCAATTACAGCGTGACCTACGTGCAGCCGGCGATGTGGCGGCGCGGCAACGTCAGCCTGGGTCGCGGCAAACAGTTCATGCTGCAGCCGAATCAGTTGGAACGCATCGAGGCCGACCGTACCGTCGCCCGCGGCAATCCGGAACCGCCGTCCGACGAGCTGGAACAGATCCACATGCGCTACGTGGCTTTCTCGCTCGTGCCGGGCGTGTCGACGAACTTCGGCTCGCAGCCGCCGGTGAAAAACTACGTCGCGGTCAACCTGCTGGTCGACTGGAGCGACTTTCTCTCGGGCTTCGAGATGTCGGGCCTGGGGGCGATCCGCAAACGGCAGGTCAAGGGCGTGCGTCTGGCCGGTCTGTTCAACTACGCCGGCGAGGACCTGACCGGCGTGCAACTGTCCGGCCTGGTCGACATCGTCGAGCGCGAAATGCACGGCGCGCAGATCGGCGGACTGGTTTCGTACACGGGCAAGGATATCATCGGCTTCCAGGCGGCGGGCCTGACCAGTTTCGATCTGGGCGAGATCAACGGCATGCAGGCGGCCGGGTTGATCAGCTATACGGCGGGCAACGTGGACGGCGTGCAGGGCGCGGGGCTGGCGTCGATCGCCCGGCGCAACGCGAAGGTGCTGCAGGCTTCGGCGATCTTCAACTACACCGGCAACGATTTTTACGGCCTGCAATGGTCCTACGTGAGCAACGTCACGCGCCGCGAAACGGTGGGCGTGCAGTGGGCCTACGTGCTCAACTATTCGCAGTCGATGCTCGGTCTGCAAACCGGTCTGCTCAACATCGTCCCCAAGGACATGACCGGCCTGCAGTTGGGCCTGATCAACTACTCCAGTCTGCTCAAGGGCCTGAATTTCGGCCTGATCAACGTGTCCAAGGAAGTGCGCGGCGAATCGATCGGCCTGTTCAGCTACGCGGGCAACGGCATGCTCGCCCCGACGATCTGGCTCAGCGACGGCTCGCTGATCAACGCCGGTCTGAAAATGGGCAGCAAGCACATCTACGGACTCTACGGCCTGGGCGTGCATCCGATCGAGGATGAACATTGGCTCGCGCCGCTGGTGGGCCTGGGTGGTCACCTCGACCTGTCGCCGCACTGGTACCTGGATTCGGACATCTCGCTGCACGGCCTGCTGGAAGATTACTGGAAGGGCAACGAGCTGGACATGATCGCCAAGTGGCGCGTGCTCGCCGGGTACCGCTTCAACGACACGGTCAGCGTCTACGGCGGCCCGACGCTCAACCTGATGGTCTCGACGATCCGGCAGGAAGCGGGCATCTTCGGTTCGAACATGGCCGAAGACACCTGGGAAGACGAAAACGACGACTACGAGGAATACGACGGCGGCTGGTGGGCGCTTTACCCCGGCTTCGTCCTGGGCGTGCAGTTCGAACCGCACATCGGCAAGCTCAATTCGCGCTAAGCGCAACCGGCGGGTGGCACTGTTTTGTGAGCGAAAAAATTAGCGAGCATAACAGTGGAGAACGAAAACACTGATACACCTCGCTTTGTTCGGCGTATCAGTGCCGCCGATTTTTCCATGTTGAAGACAATCAGGCGCTATTGGTCAAGATTCTCCGCGATGATCTTTTCCGGAAAATTCAGCAGCCCTTTGTTCGCCGGCCGATAGGTCGCGCCGTCCAGTTGCAGCACGCCGAAGCCGTCGGCGGCGAAGTACGTGCGGCCCTTGAAGCGCGCGAAGGCCGTCACGCCGGCGGGGAAGGGGATGGTTAGCCACGCGGGCGAACGGCCGCCCAACCGCTGCAGCACGCCCACGCCGTCGGCCGCGACCAGCAAGGGCTCGCCCGGCAGCACGGCCCGCGCAAAAACACGCGGCCGCGGCAACGGTACTTTGCTGAAGGATTGGCCGTCGGCGGTGCGGTACACGCCCTCGTTTTCCACCGCCACGTACAGCGCGTTTTCCTCGCGCGAAAAGGCCAGCGCGGCGATCAGTTTCGCGCCGGGAAAATCGATCAATTCGCAACGGCCCGCGCGACTGCAGCGCCCGACGCCCCGGCCTTCGGTGCCGAAAAACAGCGGCCGGTCGCCAAAGGACGTCAGCGCCAGCGCGGTGACGTTCGCGCCGCTCCACCAGCGTTCGGGCTCGCCCCGCTGTCGGCGATACAGGCTCGCGCCCGCGCCGATGTACAGATACGGTCCGTCGAGCGTCAGCGCGCGCACCATGTCCTTTTGCCCACCGGGGAAGACGTACGCTTGTTCCCAGCGTGTGTCGCGTCCTGCGTGAATCTCGCCGGTGAACGTCCCGGCGAACGCCCGACAGCCTTGCACGGCCAGCGACAGCACGTCGATTTCGCCCTTGAGCGACGGATACCACGCGCGCCCGTTGCGCGTGTAATAAACGCCCATGTGCCGGCCGCCCGCGTACAGCATGCCCTTGTCGGCGACCAGGCCGGTGATGCGCCCGGCGTCGTCGGGCGGCGACGATGGCGGTAAGGGCGTGGCTATGCTCGACGGTGCGGGTTCGTTCTTCGCGCACGCCAGCGCGAGCAGGCAGAGGATGTAAATGGTGAGCCGTTTCAACATCCGTGACCTTCGATTATCAAAAGAATATCGGAAATCGACAGGATGTAAAAGTGGCGGATCGTCATTCAAGGTTTTTTGCCGATCATCCGAAAAGATGAAAAACCGTCGCGCTTTAGCCGGAAAGGATACGTTGCCCATGAAATTGAAAAACATCATCGGTTGGATTTTGTTGCTGACCGCCGCCGTCGCGTTGGGTTGCGACGCCAACGATTACACCTCGCTCGCCGGTCACTACGGCGACGATCTGCAGGCCGCCCTGCAAAACACGCTTGACGCCTACCACGGACCGGGCGCGGTGCTCGCCGTGTCTTTCAACGACGGTTCGTCCTGGATCGGCACGGCCGGCGTCGCACAGTTGCCCGACGAAGCGATGAGCGCGGCCGATCATTTCCGCATGGGCAGCGTCACCAAAACCTTCACCGGCGAGGCCGTGTTGCTGCTGGCGCAAAGCGGCGCGCTGACCCTAGAGGATACGCTCGACGTGTGGCTGGGGCGGTTGGTGCCCGACGGCGAGGGCATCACCGTCCGCAATCTGCTGGATCACACCAGCGGCCTGTTCGACTTCACCTGGAGCGAAGAGGACTACGTCGATCGCATTCTGGAAAACCCGACCGGCGTGTGGTTGACCGAAGAGCTCATCGCCATCGCCAACGAAAACGGGCCCATCGCCGCGCCCGGTGAAGCGGCCGTGTACAGCAACACCAACTACGTGCTGCTGGGGCTGATCATCGAGGCCGTCTCGGGCCAAAAGGCCGAAGCGTTCATCGCCGACAATATCCTCACGCCCCTGGCGCTGGACGAGACGACGTTCCCCACCACCGCCGCCATGCCCGCGCCCTACACCCACGGCTATCTCGACGTGAACGGCGACGGCCTGTTCACCGCCGACGAGGACTTCACCGCGCAGCATCCGAGCGCGATCTGGACCGCCGGGGCGATGATCTCCACGCCCGCCGACTTGCTGGTCTGGCTCGCCGAGCTCAACGACTCGACGCTGCTGGACGAGCAAACCCAGGCCGAGCGCCTGAACTTCGCGCGGCAGGTCGACGGCTTCCCGGCGGGCTACTTCGGTCTGGGGATCGTCAAGCTCGACGGCGGCGTCGGCCACACCGGCGCGCTGATGGGCTACCAGACGGTGATCCTGCGCTACCGCGACGCCGATTTCGTCGTCTACTCCAACGGCTACCTGACCAGCGAAGGCGTGAACATCACCAACAAGATCTACGCGGCGGCCGTCGAGGTCGTGTACCCCGGCAGCAACGTGGAGATTTGATTGTTACATGAAAACGGGCGTGGCGTGCGCTTCGCTTCGCTGCCCGTAGCCGATTAGCCCCGACATTAGCGAAGGGCGATCGCGGTCCACCCGGATCGCCAAAGCCCCGGAGGGGCGGACG
>DAIMDW010000026.1:0-102019 GCA_036725605.1 bacterium | reverse complement strand
GACGCCGGATGAAGAAACGCCGACTCCGGAAGCCACGCCCGAGGCCACGCCCGAGGCGACGCCCGAGGCGACGCCGGAAGCGCCTCCCGAGGCGACGCCCGAGGCGATGCCGGAAGCCGAGCCGCCCATCGAAGGAACGCCGCTCGAAGACGGCGAAGCGCCGGCGGCGACGACACAGGTGGAAGTCGAGCGTCTCAGCGCCGATCAGATGGCGAAGTTCGAAGAGGACCTCACCAACTTGCGTGAACGGATCATGAAAAGCAAATCGCGCCTGATGCAGTTGCGCGAACAGCTTATGCTCGGTTCGGTGTCGATCATCGCGCTTTCCATTTTGCACAGCCACGAGGTCAGCGGCGCCTTCCAGCTCGAAACCCTCAAATACACGTTGGACGGTTTCGAGGTTTACACCGGCGTCAATTCTCCCGAGAACAATCTGGAGGAATTGCAGAACTTCCCGATCTACGAAGGCAGCCTGTTGCCCGGCGAACATTTGTTGGTGGTCGACATGGTATTCCGCGGCCGCGGCTACGGCATCTTCAGCTACCTGAATCAGTACCTCTTTAAAGTGAAAGCCCGTTATCTGTTCACGGTCGAAGAGGGCGACGTGGTCACATTGAAAGTGGTGAGTTTCGACGAAGGCAGCTTCCTCACCAGTCTCCGCAATCGTTTGAAGGTCAAATTTGTCCAGGAGTAAACCGTTGCAGCGCATTTGGCTGATCGCACTAGTCTGCATCCTGTTGTCCGTCGTGGTCGTGACCGCGCAGGAGGAAGGAGAGGAGCAGGCGCAGCCCGAGGCGGCGGTGAAAATGGCCGAGCTTGAGGGGCGCCTGCAACAGTTGCAGGACAATGTGCAGGACCTGGAAACCAATTATTCGCGCGAGATCGACGATCGCGACCGCCTGATGTTGCAGCGGCGGTTCGTCGAAGGGCGCGAGTTCCATTATCTGCTGCACGATTATCGCGGCGCGGCGGAAGTCTTTTACGGCGTGGTGCATCACCCGATGGCCACGACGCTGCCCAACTATTTGGAGGCGGCGTATTACCTGGCCGACTCGTTGTTCCAGAGCGGCTTCTACGGCGAAGCGAAAATCCATTTCGAGATTTTGTACAACGCCGGCAAGAACGACTACTACGGCATGAGCCTGCTGCGGTTGATCCAGATCGCGGTCATCCTGCGCGATTACAACGAGGCCGATCGGCTCTACGCGCAGTTGCTGGCGGACTTCCCGGAAAACGAGGACGGTTCGCTGGGTCGCTACATCATCGGCAAGTCTTTCTACCTGCGCGGCGAAACCGACAAGGCGATCGAGATCTTCGATTCGATTCCCGAGACCGGCAACTACTACGCCACCGCGCAATATTACGTGGCGGTCATCTACGTCAAACAGCAGAACTTCAAGGAGGCGGTCAACCGCTTCCGGCGCCTGAAGCAGTCGCTGCAGTACGATCAGGCCAACAAGAAAAAACTTTACGCCCTGACCCACCTGGCGTTGGGCCGCATTTATTACGAACTCAACGATTTCCCGCAGGCGATGGCGCGCTATTCGTCGGTCGATCCCGAGTCGCCCGAATACGCGCGGTCGCAGTACGAATCGATGTGGGTGTTCATCACCCGCAACGATTACCTGCTCAAGGCGATCGACGACGAGCGCAACAAGTATGAAGAGCTGTTGTTCGATCACGCCGAGTTCCGCGACATCGTCGGCTCGGAGGAAGATCAGGACAGCGTGAAGGTTCTCGTCGACGAGGTCGAGGGGCTGCAAACCGACCTCGACGAAATCAAGATTCTGTTCACCGAAATCGACGACAGCCTCGCCCGCCTGCAGGAAGAGGCGCTGACCAGCTACAACAACCTGGTCAAATCCGCGCCCAACGATCAGTTGCTGCCCGAAGCCGAATTGCTGGTCGGCAACATCTACGCGCAGGTGGAAAATTACGAGACCGCCGAGCAGTGGTTCGTCAAAACCAAGGACCGCTACGACAACTTCTACGCCAGCATCGCGGCGACGCGGCCCAACCTGTCCACCTCCGATCAGCTCGCGCTGCTCGGGGCCGGCACCGACGCCTGGGCCGGCGACGAGACCGCGGTCAATCCGACGATCCTGCGCGGCATGCCCGCCGAAACGGCGTACTGGCTGGCCGCCAAGCCGCAGCTCAAGCGCCTGTTCGCCGTCTACCGCGGCGTGCTGGCCGAGCGTGAGAACCTCTACAAAATGGGCCGGATGGTCGACGAGATCGAAGTGCAGCTTCGCGTGCTGGAATCCGGCGCCGACGGCTATCCCATTTTGCGCGAGGCGCACCGCAAGTCGATCGAACTGCAAAACAGCATTCAGGCGCTGCAGGTCGAATTCTCCGGCCTGCGCACCTTCGGCGGCGGCGTCGCCGGTCAGGCGGCGGCGCACGAAAGCACGCTGCGCGGTCTGCAATCGCGCCTGTCGGAACTGGATGCCCGCATCGACGCCAAGCGCGCCGAACGCCTGGCCTTCTACCGGCAGGAAGTGTCGCGCCTGCGCGCGCCGCTGGGCGAATTGGGTTCGTCGGTCGAGGCGATGCTCAGCATCACCCAGGACGAAACCGCGCGCATCGCCGACGCCGAACTGCGCGAGATCGAAGAGCAGGTCTACGACTACGCACAGCGCGCCGACCTGGGCATCATCGACGTCGCCTGGCGGGCGACCCGCGGCTCCAACCGCAAGATCCGTGAAATCCAGCGGCGTATGCAGGAGGAAATCCGCCAATTCCAGAAACTGCACCGGCAGGAGGAGACCGGCGAGACGACCGCGCCCGAAGACGAGCAGGCCCCGGCGGCGGAAGAGGCTCCGACCGAGCAACCGCCGGCAACCGACCAACCCGAACCTTCTCCCGGCGAAGGGCAGCCGCCCGCGCCGACGGATGAAGAATTCTGACGGCGGTGGGGGGCATGCGCATGAGGCAGAGAATGTGGCGATTCGTTTCTTGGATGGTGCTGGCGACCGCGCTGGTGCTGATGGTCGCCATGGGCAGCCGTTACGAGGCGGTGGCGCAGGAGGCCACGCCCACACCCGCGCCCGAATCCTATGACATTCCGACCGACGTCCCCGAAACGCTGCCGGCGATCCTCGAGCGCATCGCCGAATTGCAGGCGAAAATCAAGGAACTCTCCGACAAGGCCGACGGCCTGGTCTATCAGAACGAACAGGATCAGAAACAGCGCCTGCGCCAGCAGATCAAATCGCTCAAGCTGCAGGTGAAGATCCTCGAACGGCGGCGCGATCAGTTGTCCAACGCCGCGTCCGAAGCCGACATCGAGGCGATCCGCGAAAAGTACCGCGCCGAAATGCGCGCCTACGAAGCTGAAATGACGCGCATCCGCCGCGATACCATCGCCCGCTACGAGGCGCGCCTGGCCCGCGATCCCAACGCCCGCGTCGCGCCCGACATTCTCTGGCGTCTGGCCAACCTCTACTTCGAAGAGGCCCACGCCGAGTACCTGGAATCCTGGGATTCCTACGAAGCCTCGATGGACAACCTCTACACGCGCGGCGACATCAACGCCGTGCCCGAGGAACCGCGGCACAATTACGCCCGGTCCATCGAGCTGCTGCGCAACATCCTGCGCGACTTCCCCAATTATCCGAAAAAGGACAACGTGCTGTACCTGTTGGCTTACTGCTACCAGGAACAGAACGACGACGACAACGCGCTGCTGGTCTACGAGGAGTTGATCAAGGATACGCCCCAGTCCAACTACGTGCCCGAATCCTACGTGCGCATGGGCGAGATTTCCTTTGATCGCGACCAGTACGACCGCGCCATCGAGCGCTATCAGCAGGTGCTCAACTACAAACAGTCGAAGTTCTACGACAAGGCCCTCTACAAACTCGGGTGGTCGTATTACAAGCTGAGCAACTACGATCAGGCGGTTTATTACTTCACCGCCGTGCTCGAATACTACAAGGGCCGCGCGGCCCGGGCGCGCGGGCGCGGCACGGCCGACGACCTGCGGCAGGAATCGGTCGACTACATCGCCATCAGCTTCACCGAGGCCGAGGGTCTGGAAGGCGGCGCGGCGGCGGTGACGTTCATGAACAAGATCGGCGACCGCGAACTGGGCCGGCAGATCCTGGTCAAGGTCGGCGAGGTCTACGACGAGCGCACCGACTACGAAGCCGCGCGCAACGCCTATCGCGCCTACATTAAAGAGTTCCCGCTCGCGCCGGAGATTCCCGAGGTCTATCAGAAGATCGCGGTGACCTACGAAAAGCAGGCGATGTTCGAAGAGGCGGTCGAGGTCTACACGCAGATCGGCGAACAGTTGGGTTCCAACAGTGCGTGGGCCCAGGCCAACGCCAAGCAGGCCAAGGCCGTCGAGCGGGCGGGCAAGTTGCGCCAGACGTCGATTCTGGCCGCCGCGACCTTCCATCACGAGAAGGCGCAGCAGACCAGCGGCGAGGAAGCGCAGGCGCATTATCAGAAAGCGATCACCAACTACCTGCTCTATCTGGACAGCTACGCCGACGCCAAGGGCAGCTACGAAGCAGCCTTCAACCTCGCCGAATGCTACATGGAAACGCGCGAGTATCCGAAAGCGGCGGTGTGGTACAAGAAGGTCGTCGACCGCAAGGAAGACAAAGAGCTGTACAAGGACAGCCTGTTCAACAACGCCAAGGCCTGGGAACTGCAGTTGGACGGCGAGGGCGGCCTGCCCAACAAAGAGGCGCTGGAAGAGCGCAAAAAGCAAGCCGCCGCCACCGAGACCGACCAGGCCAAGGGCGTGGAGATCAAAGCGACGCCGTTGAGCGAAACGACGAAAAACTGGATCGCCGCGCTCGAACTGCACGTCGAGTTGCTGCCCGATTCGGACAAGAGCCCGACGATGCTCTACAAGATCGGCGAAATCTACTACCTGCACCGCGAGTTTGCGAAGGCGCGGGAGTATTTCGACAAGGTCTTCGTCCAGTATCCCAACAACCAGGTCGTGGCCTTCGCCGCGTTCTACTATCTGGACACCTACAAGCAAGACGGCGACTGGCCCGGCTTCCGCGAGGCGCTCAACCGTATCCCGTCGGGCGGCGCGATCCCCGAGGAGCAGAAGTTCGCGGTGCTGGCCGGCGCCACCTTCAAGATCGCCGAGCAGATGCTGCGTGACGCGACCGCCACCGATCCGGCCGATCCGCAGAAGGTGCGGGCGGCGATCGACGAGTTCCTCCAGGGCGTGCAACAGCATCCGACCGACGACAACGCCGACGCGGCGCTGCTCAATGTCGCGGTCGCCTATGAAAATCACCTGCGCGATCTGGTGTCGGCCAACGACAACTACCGCCGGCTGGCCACCTCCTATCCGCAGAGCAAGCACGCGCCCACCGCGCTGCTCAAGGCCGCGTACAATTACCAGGTGCTGGTCGAGTTCGAACTGGCCACCGAGGCCTACGAAGAGTTCGTCCGCCTGTTCCCCGACCACAAGGACGCGGGCAACGCGCTGTTCAACGCCGCCGCCCTGCGCGAGGAAAACGGCCAGCACATGCAGGCCTTGTCGCTGTACCAGCAGTACCTGAGCCGTTACGCCACCGAGGCCGACGCCGCGCAGGTATCCTTTACCATCGGCCGCCTCTACGAGAAGACCGGCGACTCCAACGGCGCGATGAACGCCTATGCCGAGTACGCCAAGCGCGGACCGGACGACGCCGCGCGCATGAGCGAAGCGTTCTTCCGTTGGGGCAAACTCCTGGAAGACCGCGGCAGCTTCGGCGAGGCGGAAAAACGCTACCTGCAGTCGGTGGCCGTGTTCGTCAAGGCCAAGCAGGTCGATCCGCAGACCAACGCCGCGTTCGCCGCCGAGGCGCAATTCCGCATCGCCGATCATTACTACCAGGAATACAAGGCGATGGTCTTTACCGGCAACATGCGGAAAGACTCGGAAGTGCTCAAAACCAAAGCGGAAATGTTCAAAAAGCTCAAGGTCTACTACGAACAGGTGGTCACCTTCGGCAATTACAGGTGGGCCACCGCCTCGTTGCACATGATCGGCATGATCAACCAGGAGTTCTCCGAAGCCCTGTTGACCGCGCCGGTGCCCGAAGACCTCGATCCGGAAATGCAGGACGAATACGTCTTCAAACTCGAGGAAATCGCCTTCCCGATCAAAAACCGCGCTCTGGAAGCGTTCAAACAGAACGTACAAAAGGGCATCGACGAACGGTTGATCAACGACTGGATCGTGCAGAGCTACATCCAACTCAAGAAGCTGGAACCGCAAACGGTCGAGCCGAAGTTCGAAGTGCCCGGCGCGGTGGAACGACCGGCGTTCGCCACGGCGGATCTGGACAGCCAAATTCCGGCGATGCCGGCGCCGCCGACCGTTCCGAGCGCGACTCCGCCCGCGACGACCCCGCCCACGGGAGGCGGCGGGCAACAGCTCGCGCCGGCGGATCAGGCGGCCAAGGAGGTGGCGCAATGAACAGGCATTGGCTGCTGATTTGCGGTATAATAGTCTGTCTGGCCATCGGCCTGGGTTGCGGCTCGTCCGGGAAAAAGCCGGACAAACCGGTGACGACCGGGCCGGGAGCGGCGATGCCCACGCCCGAGCCGGTCGGACCGGCCGCGGCGCGCGATCAGATGCAACAGGCGCTGCGGGCGGCCCAGGCCAACGATTGGGCGCGGGCCGAATCGTTGTACGATAAAGCGATCAAGGCCGACCCGCAAATCGCCGAAGCGTATTACAATCGCGGGTTGGTGCGGATGAAGCTGGGCAAGAACGACGAGGCGTCCGAGGATTTGCGGCGCGCGTTGGGTTTGCGCAGCAATTATCGTCAGGCGCAGGTCAACCTGGGCGCGAGCTACCTGGCCACCGGCAAGCTGTCGGCGGCGGTTTCGCAGTTCGAAGCCGTGGTGGCCCGCGAGCCCAACAACCTGGAGGCGCAAAACAACCTGGGTGCGGTCTACATGCGCATGGGCAAGTACGACCAGGCGGAAACGGTGTTCAAGAAGATCTTGCGCATCGATTACAAATTCCTGCCGGCGCATGTGAACCTCGGGTTGCTGTACTTCTATCAGGGCAAGCCGCAATTGGCCGAGCGGGTCTTTAAAAATGCGGAAAAGCTAAGTCCGAAGAACGCGGACCTGATCGCCAACTACGGCTACATGCTGTTCAAGCTGGGCGAAATAAGCCTGGCCAAGGTGCAGTTCGAGCGGGCGCTCAAGTCCGACCCGAACAACGTAACGGCATTGACCAATTTGGGCGCATTGGAGATTCTATTGCGCCAATTCGACAAGGCGCTCATGCGCCTGGAGCGGGCGGTGGAGATCGATCCGTCAAACGCGGTGGCCTGGATGAACCTGGGCATCGCGCGGCGGGTCAAGGGCAGCAACGACGCGGCCGAAACCGCGTACAAGCGCGCCATCGCCATCGACCCGGGACTGGCCGAAGCGTACCTCGCCTACGGGATCTTCCTGGAGGAGGTGCGTCAGGATAAAAAGCAGGCCAACATTCAGTATGCGCGGTATTGGCAGTACGCGAAGAATTCGCCCGACGCCAATAAGCGCGTGGAAGATTGGTTGCGATAAACAGGAGGAGCGCGACAATGAAAGCGTTCGCCATCACCGTGGTTGTCCTCGCCTTGCTTGTCGGTGCCTTCGCCGGCCTGGCGCTGGCGCAGGGCTTCATGGAGCTGGATCCGATCGTCGTCGAAGGCCAGATTCAACGGCCGCAGGCGGCGTACATCATCCAGCGCGCCACCATGGAATTCGGCCTGCAAGCCAAACGAATGAGTTTCGTCAACTTGATCGAGAATTCGATCGAGGAAGAGCCGTTTTAAAAGGTTGTCGTCCGGCGACCGACCGGAAATCCGGGCAGACCGGTCAGTGAGGAGGCGGACGGCGCGAGTTGACATCGCGGAGCGAAAGGCCGCGGGAGATTGACGTTAGGAGGAACGTACATATGGGTAGCATCATTATTACGGCAATGCGCGAAGGCGGCGGCGTCATGTACATCATCGCTGGCTTCTCGGTTCTGAGCCTGGCCATTGTCATTGAACGGTTCTTTTTCATTATCTTCCGGTACAACATTTCCGGACCGGCGTTTATGAAAAAGATCCAGAAGTTGGTCGAGGCGCGCAACTACGACCGTGCCGTCCAACTGTGCAACGCGGCCCCCAACGCGGCGCTGGCCATGGTGCTCAAAGCGGGCTTGTCCCGTGCCGGGCGCGGCCAGAAAGAGATTCAGAACGCCGTCGACGAAGCGGCGCTCGAGCTGCTGCCGCGGCTGCAAAAACGAACCGGCTATCTGCAGGTGATCGCCAACGTCGCCACCTTGCTGGGTCTGCTCGGTACGATCTTGGGCATCATCATCGCGTTTAAAGCGGTGGCCGAAGTCGAAGCCAGCCAGAAACAGAAGGTTCTGACCCGTGGTATCGCGATCGCGTTGTACACCACCGCGTTCGGTCTGGTCGTCGCCATCCCGACGATGCTCGCGCACGCGTTCATCGACGCGCAGACGACCAAGATCATCGACGAGATCGACGAGTACTCGGTGAAGCTGATCAACCTGTTGGGGCAGGTGGAGGATAACGTCAAGGCGCAGGCGGCCAAGCGCTAAGGCGCGGACGCTTGAACCTTTGCGTTTAACGGAAAGGAAGAACCCATGGCAGGACGCCCAAGCCAAAGAATGCGTGGCAAATCGCATCTGCAGGAGATCAACCTCCTGCCGATCATGAACGTATTCTGCATTCTGATTCCGTTCCTGCTGCTGACCGCGAGCTTCGTGCAGTTGACGATCGTCGACACCTCGCTCCCGGCTTCGACCAAGTCGAACCCGACGGTTGAAAGTTCCTCGCCGACGCCCACGCCGGAGGAGAAGCACCTGAACCTCACGGTGATGATCACCGCGCAGGGGTTCTCGGTCGCCGGTTACGGCGGCGTGCTCAACGTGTCGGGCGAGCAGGCCGAGGAAGGGCAAAAGCCCAAGACGATCATCGAAAAGATGCCGAACGGCGAGTTCGACTTCGACAAGCTGGTGGAAGTCATGGTGCGCATCAAAGAGGCGTACCCCGGACAGTTCAGCGTGATTTTGCTGCCGGAGCAGACGATTCAGTACGACGTGATCATCAAGATCATGGACCTGGCCCGGAAGTACAAGAAGAAGAAGCCGAACGGCGAGGAAGAGGACGAACTGTTGTTCCCCAATCCGATTCTGGCCGGAACGCTGTTGTAGGAAGAGAAGCGTATGTTCGAACCGCGCAAACAAATCGACCGTTTCCCGCCCCGGCGGAACGTCGATGCCGGTGTACGCTCTGCCCATGGAACCAAGGTGCTACCCATTTCGAACGGTGAGGCCGCGCCTCCGGCGCCGGCCCGCCTGGTGATAACGACGTTTCACGCCGCCCGTGCGGCGGATCAAGTGTAGGAGCTGGCAAGATGGCTTTTGCCGCGACCAAACGTAAGCGTATTCAACTGAAGAAAAAGCCGGTCGAGCAGTTGCGACTGACTAGCTTGATCGACCTGATGACGGTCATTTTGATCTTTCTGCTGCAGACCTATTCCGCGGTCGAGTTTCAGGTCAACCCGTCGGAAATGCTGCATTTGCCCGAAAGCGTCAATACCAAGCAACCGCTGGAGTCGGTGCAGATGATCGTCGCCGCCAACGCCATCGTGGTGCAAGGCAAGGTGGTCGCCGAGGTGGATTCCGCCACCTATGAAATCAAAGGGGTCGAGCCCACCGAATTGGTGATTCCCAATGTGGACAAAATGCTGCGCAAGGAAGCGGAAATGGGAAAAGCCATTGCGGCGCGGCAGAACCGGGAATTCACCGGACAGATCACCATTCAGGCACACAAGACGATTCCCTACAAACTGTTGGTCAAGGCCCTGGTAACCGCCGGTAAAGCCGAATTCGGCGAGATCAAATTCCTGGCCTACAAGATCGAGGAATAACGGCCAAGGCGACTGACCGGGCCATGTAGCGGAGAAAGGAAACACGAGATGCCATCAGCGGAGATGAACAGGGTTCTCAAAATCGGGCTGGTCCAGGATGGCAAACTCATCGAGGACAGCACCCTGGGCGATAAGGCCGGGGTGACGATCGGCTTGGATCCGAGCAATACCCTCTCCATCGCCGAACCGAACATTCCGCGCCGGCATATGCTCTTGGAGCATACCAACCAGGGGTACAAACTCAACGTCCTGGAAGGCATGTCGGGTCGTTTGCAGATCGATTATAAAACGATAGATTTTGCGGAAGCGATCGAGTCGGGCCTGGCGAAAAAGTCGGTCAAAGGCTATGAAATCATTCTGGCCAAGGAGAGCAAGGGCAAGATCACGGTCGGCCGCAGCACCGTACTGTTCCAGTTGGTGCCGCCTCCGCCGGCTCCGCCGATCATGCAGTTGCCCAAAGAGCTCAAAGCCGGTCTGTTCCGGAATTTCGATTTGTTCTTCATGGTGGTGTTGCTCATCAGCGCGTTGTTGCACACCAGCCTGATCCTCTATCTGAACTCGATCCCCTTGAGCGACATCGATGAAATGCCGCTGGACGCCGAACGCTTCATTCAGGTCGTCCAGGCCGAAGACATCGTCATGCCCGAGGAAGAGGAAGAGCCGGAAGACGAAGAAATTACCAAAAAGCCCGGCGGCGGTGGCGGCGGTGGCGGCGGCGGCGCCGATAAAGGCGTCGAAAACCGCGGCATCCTCGCGTTGATCACCCGCGCTGGCGCGAAAAACGGCACCGTGGCCGACCTGCTGTCCGACTCCGGTCTGGGCGGCAACCTGGAAGACGCCCTCAACAGCATCGGCGGCGTGCGCGTCGGCCGGGCCGGCGACGAAGGCATCGGTTCAGGCACGCGCGGCGGCGGCGCCGGCGGCACGGGCTCGGGTTCGGGCGTGGGCATCGGCGACATCGGCTCGATCGGCAGCGGCGGCTCGAAGGGCACCGGCTCGCGCACCGAGCACAAGGTGAGCGCCAAGATGTCCACCAAGTCCGGCGGCGTGTCGGGCAAGATCGACAAAGCGGCCGTGAGCAGCACCATCCGCCGGTACCTGGGCGGCGTGCGCCATTGCTACGAAATGCAACTGCGCGTGAATCCCTCGCTGAAAGGGACCGTGCGCATTCAGTTCATCATCGGTTCGTCGGGCGCGGTGAGCGGCTGTTCGGTCACCAGCGACTCGATGGGCAATACGTTGATTTCCAGCTGCGTCTGCCGGCGCGTGCAGCGGTGGCGGTTCCCACCGCCGGACGAAGGCACGGTCACCGTGTCCTACTCGTTCGTCTTCACGCCGGCCGAGTAAGCGGAAACGAGGAACGAATGTTGAGCAAGAGCGAACGCCGCATCGGCGTGAGTACGGGAGCGCAGCCGTCGGGCTGCCGCGTCGCGGCGCTTTGCCTTGCCTGTGGATCGTCGGATCGAATCGAATTGGCAGGCCCCACCGGAGCGGTTGCTCCACAAACGTACGCCGGATCGGCGTCGGGGGGTGAAGCATGAAACGGTTGATAGCCCTGACGGTGGTGTTGCTGATGGTTGCGGCGGCGGTCATCGTATTGGCCGCCAACGAGGAACCCGGCAAAACCAACATGATCGAGAGCAGCAAGAGCACGCTGGCAATGCTCAACGAGATGGCCAAGCGCATGGACCAGGAACTGCTGCAGGCGCGCCAGGAACAGAATACGCGCAAGATCGAGTGCATCGGCGATCGGCTGACCAGCCTGAAGAAACTCATCGCCGAGTCCGACGGTCTGCTGCAGAAGCTGCGCGCGTTCTCCATGCAGCAGCGCACGGCCGAGGCGCAGGAGACCTTCGCTCGCTTGCAGCACAACCGGCAGCTCGCGTTGCAGCTGATCAAAATGGTCGAGAATTGTTTCAATAATATCAATGCCGAAGGCGGGTTCGTCGAAACCCTCGAGGAGTGGATCGGCACGTTGGAAAACGAAATGGCGCAGGATCCGACCCAGCATGGTCAGGAACCGACCGCGCCCGAACCGCTGCCCAACGAGTTCACTCCCGGACCGGTAAGCGAAGAAGACGAAGAAGGATAAGTTTTTGGCCTGGTTTTTTTCGGCCGAGCCATTCGTGGCGATTTGTTTGAGGTAAATGAATGGGGCAGAACGCATTACGTAATGGTACATGCATTTTCCTGATATGCATTATCCTTTGCGCTGCCGGTTCGTCTGTTGCCGAGGAGTTGACGGAGGGGATCCGCTTTGGCGTGTTCTCCATCCATCCATCGATGTACACCGCATTGCGTTACGACGACAATGTGTATTTCGTGCCCAACAACTATCGACCTGAAAACGACCGCAGCATTCCGCAGGATATCGAAAGCGACATGGTGCTTAACGTTATGCCGGCGATCACCTTCAACCTGACCTGGCCGACGTTCCTGGCCAAGGTCGGCTATCGTTTCTACAACGATACCTATCTGGGCACCGACGATCCGGACAACCGGCACGACGATCTGAACGCCACCAACCACAACTACTCCGGGCTGCTGGATTACAATGCGCCCTTCGGGTTGATGGTCGGCGCGCGCGACGATTACTCGATCATGGAAACCTACGAGGAAACCGACCAGTTCGCCGATTACCTGCGCGGCAGCCAGATCCACAACGAGGGCAGCGGCTGGCTCGGCTATCGCCACGGGCCGGAAGACAACCTGTTTATCCGCGCCGCTTACACCAATATCCTCGACCAATACGATGAGTACGAGGAGTTCGATAAAATGGGCCAGTACGTCGACGGCGAACTGCGCCTCAAATTCTTCCCGTTGACCGCGCTGGTCGCCCAGGGCGGTTACGGCATCATCGATTACGACAGCATCCAGGCGTACGATTCGACCAACTGGTGGGCCAAAGGCGGCCTGCAGGGTCAGATCACCACCCACCTGATCATGACGATCAAAGGCGGGTGGGCGGCCGCCGATTACCAGGAAAACGAAGACCTGGGCACCTGGCTGGCCGACGCCGAACTCACCGCCATGTTCCCGAGCCAAACCCAACTGACCGGCGGCTATCGCCACTACTGGCGCGACGCGACCAACACCAACTACTTCATCACGCACGAAGGCTACTTGCGCTTCGCGCGGTTGTGGGGTTCGCGGTTGTTGACCTCGGCCTTCGGCAGTTACCAATACAACGAATTTTCCGAACCGTTGCCGCGGCACGAGGATTTCATCCAGGGCAGCGTCGACGTTACGTTCCGTTTTGTCTATTGGCTCTTCATCGGCGGCGGGTACAAAATCGAGCATAAGCTGTATGATGACGACGACGTTCGCGAAACCAGCACACGCAACGTCGCCCTAATCCATTTACAAGCTCAGTTTTAATGTACACGAACCGCGTCAAAATTTTTGTCCTGCTAGTGGTGCTCGCGACGGCGATCTGCGCCTGGGCGCAGAGCGGCTATGAGATCGGTCCGGGCGACGAACTGCGCATCAGCGTCTACGACGAGGCCGACCTCGAGCGCGTGGTCACCGTGCAAAGCGACGGCACCATCCGCTTTCCGCTCGTGCGCTCGTTCAAGGTCGGCGGCCTGACCGTGCAGGAAGCCGAAAAGGCGCTCGAAGAAGCGCTGGGCGCGCAATTCCTGGTCGATCCGCAAGTCACCATCGAGGTCAAGGAATACAAAGCGCACGTCGTTTACGTGCTCGGTTCGGTGCGCAAACCCGGCTTTTTCGCCCTGACCGGCCCGACGACCGTGCTCGAAGTGATCTCCAAGGCCGGCGGCCTGAGCGAAGACGGCTCCCGCCGCATTTTGTTGATGCGCGGCAGCGCCGACCCGGCCCGCCTGCGCCAGATGATCGAACAGTCCGGCTCGGAGGCCGGCGAAGAGGAACTGCGCCGCGCCGGGATCGAACCGCCGGAAGTCATCGACGGCCGCAAGCTGATCGACGAGGGCGACACCTCGCAGAACCGCCTGCTCAAATCCGGCGACGTGCTCTACATTCCCAAAATGAAGAAGGTCTACGTGTTGGGCGAAGTGGCGCGGCCCGGCGGCGTGCCCTACGACGAGGGCCTCACGCTGCTGCAGGCGATCTCGCTGGCCGGCGGCACCACGCAAATGGCTTCCAACACGATCACCGTCACCCGCAAGGTGGACGGGCAGGAAAAGCGTTTCAAGCTGAAACTCAAGGCGATCATGAGCGACACCAGCAAGGATCTGGTGCTGGAACCCGACGACGTCATCGTGATCAAACGGCGCTGGCTGTAGGAGGAAGCTTCCGTGGCGAACCGGG
This sequence comes from bacterium, assembly GCA_036725605.1. Lineage (GTDB taxonomy): Bacteria > Lernaellota > Lernaellaia > Lernaellales > Lernaellaceae > CALBTQ01. The sequence goes on along the minus strand of DAIMDW010000026.1, from coordinate 87,826 downwards.
CGACCGCGGCGATCAACTTCGCCGAACTGGGCAAGGTGCTCTACAAACGGCGCTGGACGATCCTCATTTTCTTCCTGGTCGTCACCATCGTCGTCACCTTCGCCACGCTGATGCAAACGCCCATCTACAAAGCCGTCGCCGTCATTCAGATCGAAACCGAGGCGCCCAACATCATCGGCTTCAAGGAAGTCGTCGCCCTCGGCTCGCAAAACTACTGGGCCTCCAAGGAATACTACGAAACGCAGTTCCGCATCATCCGCAGCCGGCCCGTGGCGGAAGAGGTCATCCGCCGCCTGCAACTGGACACGCAGCCGCCCTTCGAGCACGCGCTGGAAAAAGACAAGGCCCAACTGCTGATCAACATGGTGCAGATTCAGCCGATCAAAAACAGTCAGCTTGTGGCCATCAGCGTCGAATTCCACAACAAAAAACTGGCCGCCGATATCGCCAACACGCTCGCCGACGTCTACCGCGAGCAGAACCTGACCAACAAGTTCGAAGCCTCCAAAGAGGCGCTCACCTGGTTGGGCCGCGAGCAGAGCGACCGGGCGCGTCTGGTGCAGGAAGCCGAAGAGGAACTGATCAACTTCCTGCGCGAGCACAACATCGTCAGCTTCGAAGAGCGGCAGAACATCGTCAACCAACGCGTGCAGACGCTCTCGGACGCGGTCACCGACGCCAAGCGCAGCCTGATCGCCAGCCAGATCAACTACCAAAAGGCGGTCGCCGCCCAAAAGAGCGGCGATGCGCTGTCGATCCCCGAGGTCATCGCCAACGAGCTGATCCAGAACCTGAAAGAAGAGCTGGTTTTGCTCCAAAAGGAAAAGAGCAAAATGAGCAAAAAATGGAAGCCGGATCACCCGGGCTTCCAGAAGATCCAGAACCAGATCGACCAGCTCACCAAGGATATCGACGATGAAGTCGGCGTGATCGTCGGCGGTCTGCAAACCACCTACCAGCGCGACCTGAGCCGCGAAAAGAAACTGGAACAGGAACTGGAAGAAGCCAAAAAGGAAGCGCTGGACCTGCAGCGGCTGGAAATCGCCTACCGCATCAAAAAGCGCGGCGCGACGGCCGAAGGCGAACTGTACGACGAATTGCAGAAACGCCAGAAGGAAACGGAAATCACCAAAACGCTCAGCGCCAACAACATCCGCGTGATCGAACCGGCGTTGGAGCCCAAGAATCCGATCCGCCCGCGCAAGCGCATGAACGTGATGCTCGGCGCGTTGCTGGGTCTGCTCGGCGGCGTCGGCCTGGCGTTTTTGCTCGAATACCTCGACACGACGATCAAGACCAGCGAGGACCTCGAGCGCACCGTGAACGTGCCGTTTCTGGGCATCATCCCCAGTTTCTCGGCCGACGAGGAAAGCACTCACGACGAGCTGTTCACCTATCGCTACCCGAAGAGTTCGGTCACCGAAAGCTGCCGCTCGATCCGCACGAACATCATCTTCAGCAGCGCCGGCATGAGTCTGCGCCGGCTGCTGGTCACCTCGGCCGGCCCGCAGGAAGGCAAGTCGACCGCGGTGATCAACCTGGGTATCATTTTCGCCCAGGGCGGCAAGCGCGTGCTGATCGTCGATTCCGACTTGCGGCGCCCGCGCCTGCACCGCGCCTTCAACGTGCCGCGCAAACGCGGTCTAACCAACCTGATCATGGGCGAGTCGACCACCGAAGAGGTGATCATCCACACCGAAGTGCCCGGGGTCGACCTGATTCCCTGCGGCCCGATTCCGCCCAACCCGTCGGAGTTGCTGGGCTCGCCGCGCATGCGCGAAATCAGTGACGACCTGGCCAACCGTTACGACCTGGTGCTTTACGATTCGCCGCCGGTCGTCGCGGTGACCGACGCGGTGGTTATGTCCAAGACCGTCGAGGGCGTCGTGCTCATCGCCAAGGCGGGCAAGACCACCCGCGAGATTCTATCCAAGGCGGTGCGGCAGTTGACCGACGTGGGCACGCACGTGCTGGGCTCGGTGCTCAACGACTTCAACATCCGCGGCGCGGGCTATCGTTATTATTATTACTACTATCATTATCGCTCGCGCGAAGGCGACGAGGACGGCCAGGAAAAGGTCGTGCGCAAGCGCGTGAAACGGCGGCGCAGCTCCAGTTCCGACAGCGATAAAGGATAACCCATGATCCTGGTAACCGGCGGCGCGGGATTCATCGGCTCGCATATCGTTCGTGCGTTGCTCGACGCGGGCGAGGCCGTGCGCGTGCTCGACGACCTGTCGACCGGCCGGGCCGACAACCTCGCCGGGCTCGCGGTCGATTTCGTGCGCGGCGACATCCGCGACGCGGCGACGGTCGCGCGGGCGGTCGCCGGCGTGCGGGCGGTCTGCCATCACGCGGCGATGATCAGCGTGCCGCGTTCGGTCGAGGATCCGCTGGGCAGCCACCGCATCAACGTCGAGGGCACGCTCAATGTGCTCGAGGCCGCGCGCCGGGCGGGCGTGAAGCGTTTCGTGCTCGCGTCCAGCGCGGCGATCTACGGCGATGAACCGTCGCTGCCCAAGTCCGAACAATCGCCGCAACGGCCGCAGTCGCCCTACGCGGTGCACAAGCTCATCGGCGAGCAGTACCTGCGCCTGTACCACGACCTGTACGGCATGGACACGCTCAGCCTGCGTTACTTCAACGTCTACGGCCCGCGGCAGGATCCGGCCAGCCCCTACGCCGCGGTGATTCCGTTGTTCATCGCCGCGTTGCGCGACGGCCGGCAACCGACGGTTTTCGGCGACGGCCGGCAGACGCGCGATTTCGTCTACGTCGGCGACGTCGCCCGCGCCAACGTGGCCGCGCTCAACGCGCCCGATCCGGGCGGGCGGGTGGTCAACGTGGCCGGCGGGCGGCGCATCGATCTGCTCGAACTGCTGGAAACGCTCGGCCGCATTTTCGCGGTGAATCCCGAGCCGCTGTTCGCTCCGGAACGTCCCGGCGATGTGCGCCACAGCGTCGCCGCCGTCGAAGCCGCCGCCCAGGTGCTGGCCTTCCGCCCCACCGTCGAGTTGCCCGAGGGCCTGGCGGCCACCGTGGCCTGGAGCCGCGGAGGGAGTTAGCATCCGCATGACTTTGGTCGGTCGCGAACGTTCGGTGCTCATTGCCCTGGAAGCGCTGACGCTCGTCGCCGTCTTCTTTCCGGTCCTGTTCTTCGGCGGACACGGCTCGTTTGCCCGTGGCGTCGAAGGCTTCCTCGGGGCGATGCTCCTGGGCCTGGTGTTGCTGGTGCGCGCCCGCAAAGGTCCGGCGCGGCCGGTCACCCGCCGCAAACTTCCCTACCTCGAACCGTGGTTGCCGCTGGCCTTGCTGGCCGGCTTCGCGCTGGTGCACGTCATCCAACTGCTGCCGCTACCCGCATCGCTGGTGCGATTGTTGGCCGGCTGGTCGCCCGACGGCGCGTGGGCCCGCCTGACGCCCGATCCCGAAGCCACGCTGCGCGCGTTGATTTCCTGGCTCGCGCCGGCGGCGGTGTTCGCCGCGATCACCTTGATTTACGATACCCGTGGCGCCGCGCGCCGGTTGTTCATCGCCTTGTTGCTCGTCGCCGCCTTTACCTCCTTTTACGGCATCGCCGAGGTGGTCAGCGGCAGTGAGACGATCTGGGGCCTGCCCAAGTCGGCCTATCACGGCTGCGTCACCGGCTCGTTCATCAACCGCAACAACTTCGCCGCGTTCATGACCCTCGGCCTGGGCGCGGCCCTCGGCCTGGGCTTGTACGGTTGGGCGAAGCTCGGCGGCGGCCAACGGCCGGAAGGCGGCGTCGAGCGCGTGGCGTTGCTCGTGTTCGTCGCCACGCTGTGCCTGGCCGGCGTGGTGCTCTCGCGCAGTCGCGGCGGTCTGGCGAGCGTCGTGCTCGTCGGCTTTCCCGTCGGCCTGTTGTTCGTCGGCCGCAAACGCCGCGGGGCCTTCGTCGCGCTCGCCGGGGCGCTGGTTGTATTGACCGTTCTGCTCAGCGTGTGGATCAGCCGCGAGCCGCTCACCCAACGCTTCTCCGCCTTGCCCGATGAAGCCGGCGCCGAAGACGCCCGCCCCGCCGCGTGGATCGCCTCGGTGCGCATTTTCGCCCGCGCGCCGTTGTTGGGCGCCGGCGCGGGCACGTTCGAAGATCAATTCCGCGTGACGCCCGGCACGGGCATCCAGGTGCGCTACAACCACGCGCACAGCGATCCGCTGGAGTTTCTCGCCGAAACCGGCATCGTCGGCTTCGGCCTGTTGTCGGCCGCGATCGTCTGGACGCTGCTGCTCACCGGGCGCGCGTTGCGCCGCCGCCACAGTCGCTTCGCGCGCTCGCTGACCGTCGGCGCGATGATCGGCCTGGCCGCGGTGCTTGTGCACGGCCTGTTCGACTTCCCGCTGCAGGTCCCCGGCGTGCGCGTCGCCTGGTTCGCCATGCTCGGCGCGGCGTATCTGGTCGCCAACCGGAGGTTGACGCGATGAAGCTGCGCACCGTCGTCATCGTTGCCGCTTTCGCCTCGCTGCTGGCGGTGCTGGCCGGCAAGAGCCTGACGATGATGCTCAGCGCGTTCTATACCCGCGAGGTGGCGCTCGAACGACGGCAGATGCAGATGGCGCAGGAGCGTCCGTCGCCGGCGCATCTGGCCGAGGAACTCGAACGGCTCGACCGCGCGCTGTATTGGTCGGGTTGCGACAGCGATGCGCTGTACCTCAAGGCGCGCAACCTGCACCGCCTGGCCCTGCTCGACGACGAGGCCGACCGCCGCCCGGTGCGCGCGGTGCTCGGCGAGCGGGCCGACGATCGCGACGCGTTGCTGACCGCCGCCCTCGCCGCGTACGATCGCGCCATCGCCTGCAACGCGCTGGTGTCCGGCGCGCGCTTCTGGCGTCTGAGCGCGCAAATGTCCCTTGCCGAACCGGATCGGCCGAGTTGGCGCGAGCAATACCGCGACGCCCTCGCGGCTGCGCTGAAGTTCGATCCGCAGGATGCGGTGATCCTGCGGGCGGCGGGCGATCTGGCCCTGGCTTACGACGATGAGGAGGCGGCGCGTTCGTGGCATCGGCAGGCGCTGGCGTTGCGGCTGGACGGTCTGGAGGAAGTCGCCGCGCAATGGCTGGATCGTCTCGACGGACCGGCGGCGCTCGACGAGGTGATCCCGCGTTCGGGCGAAGCGCGCCGGCGTCTGGCGCAGTTCTATTTCGGCGAATGGCTGTTCGCCGACGCGCGCGAGGTTTTCGCGACCGCGTTGGCGTTGGAGGGCAAAACGCCCTTGTGGCCGGAAGCGGACGAGACGATTTCCGACGGCGATTTTCGCGCCGACGAGAATCTGTTGCTGCATCCGTGGGAGATCGAACCGGTGCGCAACGTGCGCCTGGATCATCTGAACGACAAACGGGAAGGATCGTTTTTGCGCGCTTCCTTCCGTCATGGGCCGTTCAACTGGTACCATGTGTTCCAGCGCGTGCCGGTCGAGCCCGGCCGCCGCTATCGCCTGCGCGCGCGCGTGCGCGTCGAGGGCTTTGTCGCGGTCGAGGAGTTCGGCGTCGAAGCGGTGCATCCGTTTGCCGCCGAATTGTACAGCGCCGGGGCGCGTTGCCGGGCGGGCGGCGCGTCGGCCGAAAACGACGACATGCCCGTCAGCGCCGGGCGGTTCGTCGACGTGGCCGTCGAGTTCGACGTGCCGCTGGGCCTGCGCTTGTTGACGGTCCGCCTGCGGCGTTTCGGCGTCGGTCAGGCGGAAAAGGGGAGTGTCGATTTCGCCGCGGTGTCGCTCAAGCCCGTGGCCCAACCCGAGGCGGGCGACGATGGAGAAAAGTAGCGTCGTCATTCGCACTTTCAACGAGGCGGCTCACCTGCGCCGCACGTTGACGGCCGTCTTCGCCCAGCGCGACGTCGCGCCCGAGGTGATCGTCGTGGATTCGGGCAGCACCGACGACACGCCGGCCATCGCCCGTGAATTTCCCGTTACGCTGATCGAGCTGCCGTACGCGGAATTTTCCTACGGGCGCGCACTCAATCGCGGATTCGCCGCCGCGACCGCGCCGGTGGTCGTCAGCCTCTCGGCTCACGCGCTGCCGCTGGATCGCCACTGGCTGCGCAACCTCGTCCGTCCGCTGGTCGACGAGCGCGTGGCCGGCGTCGTCGGCAAGACGCTGCCGCACCCGGACTGCAATCCCTTCGACCGGCGCGGCCTGTTGCGCCAGTACGGCGTCGAGCGGCGTCACCTGGCCGAGGGAAACATGCCGACGTTCTCCAACGCCAACAGCGCCGTCCGGCGCGCGGTGTGGGCGGCCGAGCCCTTCGACGAATCGCTGCCCTATTCCGAAGACGCGCTGTGGGCGCGGCGGCAGATGGGCCAGGGTCGCGCGCTGGTCTACGCGCCCGACGCGGCGGTCTACCACAGCCACAACGAGACGGTCGCGCAGTTGCGGCGACGCTTCTGGAACGAAAGCCGTGCGCGCGAGCGGATCGATCCGCACAACCCGCGCTTCGCCGGGCGGGCGCTGGCGACGGACCTGCTGGCCGGCACGCTCTACGACTGGTGGACGATCCTGCGCACGCGCGCAAGCCTGTTCTGGTACGTGTTCGCGGTGCGGCGGCGCTGGGCGATCAACGTCGGGCGCTACTGCGGCGCGCGGCACATCGCGCTGCCCGCTCGTGGGTGGGCCGCGCCGGCGCTGCTCAAACGCTGGGGCTTGCGCCTGCTGCGCCTGGGCGGTTCGCTCGCCGGGCGGCTTGCGCCGCGGGTGGTCCGGCTCACACGCAAACACGCGCGGCCGATTCACCCCAAGCACCTGCTGCCCGAAGGGCGCGATCATTTCTGGTACGCCGACGAACTGGCCGGCGGAACCACCGTGCTCGACGTTGGTTGCAACGTCGGCGCGCACACGGCCTTCGCGGCGAAAAAAGGCTTGCGCGTGATCGGCTTCGACATCGACCGCCGGGCGCTGGCCCACGCGCGCTACGTGCTGGGCGAACAGCGGGCGCAACGCGCGCTGGTTCTGCGCGCCAGCGCGGAGGAGACGTTCCCGGTCGCCGACGCTTCCTGCGACCGCGTGCTGGCCTTCGACGTCATCGAGCATCTGCGCGACCCGGACCATCTGCTCGCCGAAATCGACCGCGTGCTGTGCGCCGACGGCCTGTTGCTGCTCACCGCGCCCAACGCCGAAACGACCTGGAAGAAACGCTATCGCGCGGCCGGGCTGGATTCGTTCGCCGACCCGACCCACCTGGTCGAATACACCCGCGCGGGCCTGCGCGAAACGCTCGCCGCGGCCGGTTTCGCCGTCGTGCGCGAGGAACCGATTGTGCTCGATACGCCGCTCGCGCCGTGGTACGATTTGCTTGGGGCCTGCTCGTTACGACTCTACGCCCGGCTGGCCGACCGCAAACGGCAAGCGGCATTGGCCCACCCGGACGACTCCACCGGCTGGCGGCTGGTGGCGCGAAAGGCGTCGGCATGATGCACGTGGCCTTGCTGCACGAATACTTCGTCCCGCACGCGCCCGGCGGCGCGGAATGGTCCACCCTGCACCTGGCGCGGGCCCTGGCCTTGCGCAACCTGCACGTCACCATCATCACCACCGATCTGGCCGACGCATCCACGCGCGCCGAAACCGAGCGGGTGGACGCCGAGCTGGTCACCGAGCGCATCCGCGTCGTGCGCCTGCCCTTCGACCGCAAAATGTCCGGTCCGCCGCAGGTCTTCCCCAGTTACGTGTTCGGCTCGCGGCGCACCGAGCGTTACCTGGCGCGGGCGCTGCTGGCGTCCGGGGTCGAGCCGGACGTTTTCCACGTGCAGGGCCTGGGGATGCTCGTGGCCGGCCGCGAGGCGGCGCGGGCGCAGGGCAAACCGCTGGCGCTGACGATCCGCGATTACCGCGCGCTGTGTCCGGTGGCGTTGTGCCTGCATCGTGATCATCTGCCGCCGATGTACTGTGGGCGGAAAAAATTCAACGCCTGCACGCGCGAGTATCTGGACGAATACGGCTATCGCCTCGGCCTGGCGGGCCGCCTGCGCCATCGCGTGCGCCGCGAGTTGGAATGGTTGGCGCGACGCCGGCAGGCGGCGGCTTTGCGCGACGCGGACGCGACGATTTTCGTTTCCGACGCCACGCGGATGATCTACAACGCGGCCAACCTGCAGGGGCGCCGCAGCGCGGTCATTCACAATTTGCCCGCCGACCAGGAGGAAGGCGCGACCGCCGCGCAGGTGCGCGAGCGCTACGGGCTGGACGGGCCGGTGGTGCTGTTCGTCGGGCGCTGGTCGCTGGGCAAGGGCGCGCAGGAGTTGAACGAAGCCTGGCCGCTGATCGCCAAGGCGCATCCGCAGGCGCAACTGGTCGTCGCCGGACGCACCGAATCCGAGCTGAAACCCGAACCGGCCGAGCGCGTGATCTTCACCGGCGGTCTGCCGCACGCCGACGTTATCGGGCTGTATCGCCTGGCCGACATCGTCGTGCTGCCCTCGCGCTGGCCCGAGCCCTACAGCCGCGTGGCGCTCGAGGCGATGCACGCGGGCAAGCCCGTCGTCGCCACGCACGCCGGCGGCAATCCGGAGCAGGTCGTCGAGGGCGTGACCGGCTACATCGTGCCGCGCCGTCACGCGCCCGCGTTCGCCGAGGCCGTCAACCGCCTCTTGGCCGATCCCTCGCTGGCGCGCCGCCTGGGCGAAGCGGGCCGGCAACATTTGACGGAAGCGTTGAGCGGCGAGCGCCAGTTGGATATGCTGATTGCGCTGTACCGGCAACTGCTCGGCGAGGGGAGAAGCTGACTTTGCGAATTTGCGCTCCGGCGACCAGCCTGCGGGAAGACACCGCCATGGGCGGTGGTTTTTTTCATGTTAAGAATCTGCAAGGGCTGGCCGACCTGGGCGTACGCTGTCTGATCCCGCTCGCGTTCAGCCCCGCCTACCAAGCCCGCCGCCGTTGGGAAGTGCGCCCGGCGCCGTTGCGCCGCACGTTCAAACTCGGCGCGCTGCTGTCGAACATCGTGTTCTTCGTCATGATCCTCTGGCAACGTTGCGTGCGCGGCGAGCGCTTCGACCTGGTGCGCGTCGGCGACCTGTACCACTTCGGTCCCGGCGCGTTGCTGGCCGCGCGTTTGTGCCGCCGCCCGACCGTGGGGATGATCCACCACGTCGACGCGGATCGTCGTCGCGAGAACGCGGTGGTCGGTTGGACCGCGCGCCGGCTCGACGGCATCACCGTGCCCAGCCGCGCGACCGCCCGCGATGTCCAGCGCGTCTACGGCGTCGCGCCGGAAAAGCTGCACGTGATCGTCGAAGGCGCGTCGGTGGCGGCGTTGCCGGCAGAGGCGCGCGCAACGGCGCAGGCGCGTTGGGGCGTCGACGGCAAACAGGTGATCGGCTACCTGGGGCGGCTCGACGAACGCAAGAACGTCGTGCTGCTGCTCGCGGCGTTCGCGCGCGTCGCGGCGGATCGTCCGTCGGCTGTGTTGCTGCTGGGCGGCGACGGTCCGTTGCGCGACGAGCTGGCCGCGCAAGCGCAACGCCTGGGCGTGGCCGAGCGCGTCGTGTTCGCCGGGCGCGTGGACGCGGCGGATAAGGCGCTGTTTTATCGCGCGCTGGATCTGTTCGCTTTTCCCAGCCTGATGGAAGGGTTCGGCCTGGCGGTGGTCGACGCGCTGGCAGTGGGCGTCCCGGCGATCGTCAGCGATCGCGGCAGCCTGCCCGAGGTGGTCGACGACGGGCGCACCGGCCGGGTCGTGCCGATCGACGATCCGCAGCCGCTGGCCGACGCGCTGGCGCAACTGCTGGCCGACGATGAATTGCGGCGGCGGTTGGGCGAAGCGGCGCAACGCGAGACGGCCGCGCGCTTCACCTGGGAACAATGCGCGCGGGACACGCTGGACGCCTACCGCCGCGTGCTGACCGAAAAACGCGGCCGGCACCTGGGCGTGCTGCTCAACTCCGGCGACAGCCTGGCGGTGATGGAGCGCGAGGGCCAGCGCGGGCGGTTCGTCGATCATTACCTGCGCCGCTACGTCGACGCCTTCGCGCAGGTCAGCGTGTTCACCTACGGCGACGAACGGCGGATCGTGTTCGAGCGCGCGCGCTTCGTGCCCGGCAAGCCGCGCTGGAAAGGCCCGTTGTACGCCGCGTTGATGCCGCTGCTGCACCGGCGCGTCTTCCGCGAGGTCGGCCTGCTGCGCGTGATGCAGACCGGCGCGGCGCTGCCCGCCGTGATCGCCCGCGCGCTGTACGGTACGCCGCTGGTGCTGACCTACGGCTATCGCTACGGCGACTTCATGCGCCTCAAGGGCCGCCGCGCGTATGGCTGGTGGCTCGACCGGCTCGAGCGCGTCGCGCTGCCGCTGGCCGAACGGGTGATCGTCACCACGCCGACGCTGCACGCGCACGTGGCGCGGTTCGTCGGCGAGGAGCGTATCGCCTTTCTGCCCAACGGGGTCGATCTGTCGCGCTTCAAGCCGCAGCCGCACGAGCGTAACGAGGTGGCGACCGCGTTGTTCGTCGGCCGGCTGACCGCGCAGAAAAATCTGCCGTTGGCCATCGCCGCGTTGGGGCCGCTGGCCGAGCGCGTGCGGCTGGTGTGCGTCGGCGCGGGCGAGCAGGAGATGGAATTGTTGCAGGCGGCGCAGCGGGCCGGGTTGTCGCTGGAGCTGGTCGGCGCGGCGCCGCACGAAAAGCTGCCGGAGTATCATCGCCGCGCCGATTTGTTCGTGCTGCCCAGTTTGATCGAGGGGCACCCCAAGGCGCTCGTCGAGGCGATGGCCGCCGGCCTGCCGTGCGTGGGCGCGGATGCGCCGGGCATTCGCGACGTGATCGAGCACGAACAAAACGGCCTGTTGGCCGCGCCGGAACCGGCGGCTTTTCGCGCGGCGGTCGAGCGTCTGCTGGACGATCCGCAATTCGCGCGGGCCCTGGGCGAACGGGCGCGGGCGACGGCGATGGAAAAGTACGATCTGACGCGGCTGCTGGATCGCGAGGTCGTTTTGCTGCACAACGTGGTGGAGGGCTATTGACCGTGTCGCACGTGTTGATGCTCTTCAACCGTCCGCGCGCCGCCCTGTTGGCGGAGGCCGAGCAGGGGCGGTGTCCCGACGAACTGCTCTACGGCCTGCGCACGCTGCGCGAGCGCGGCTGGTCGATCGAAACCAGCGACGACGGTTTCGCGCCGTCGTGGAACGCCCGCGCCTACCGGTTGCTCAACGACGCACTCTCGCACGGCGGCCGGCGCACCGGCTTTCATCTCAAACAGGCATTGCGCCTGCGCGCCCGACTGCGCCGCGCGGATCTGATCTTCGCCACCGCCGACAGTAGCGGCATGCCCGTGCTGCTCTTGCGCGCGTTCGGTCTGCTTCGCACGCCGGTGATCTACTCGTCGATCGGCCTGGCCGAAACCTTCGGCGAACCGGTCGGCGCGGTGTACGGCCTGTACCGTCGCCTGTTGCGCGAAGCGGCCGCGGTGATCGTCTACGCGCCCGACGAACGCGAGGCGTTGATCAGGTTGTTCGGTCTCGCGCCGGATAAAGTGCGCTTCATCCCCTTCGGCGTGCAGACGGATTTTTTCGCCGGCGACGCGACGACCGACGGACCGCCGCTGGCCTTCGGCATCGACCATCGCCGCGACTGGCCGACCTTCTTCGCCGCCGCGGCCGGTTACGACGGCACGCTGGAACTGGTGACCAACCCCGACCTGCTGCGCGGATTGGCGCGGCCGCGCAACGTTCTCGCGTTGCCTCCCGAGCCGATCGTCGCGTTGCGCGAACGCTTGTTGCGCGCGCGGTTCGTCGTGCTGCCGGTGCGCGATAACAACTACAGCGGCGCAACGATCAGCCTCCTGCAGGCGATGGCCGCGGGCAAGGCGGTGATCGTGTCGCGCACGCGGGCGGTCGCCGACGGCTACGGGCTGATCGACGGCGAGAACTGTCTGCTCGTGCCGCCGGGCGACGTGCCGACGCTGGCCGCGGCGCTCGACCGTCTGGCGCGGGATGAAAAACTGATTGCGCGCTTGGGCGTCAACGCGGCGGCGCACGTGCGCGCGCATCACGACATCGCCCATTTGGCGACGGCGCTGGAAAACGTCTGGCGCGAGGTGCGGCCATGATCCGCCGCGTCGCGAAACGGCTGAACTTCGATCTGGATTATTATCTATCCGGATATTCGCTGCTGTTCGTCGACCAGTTCATCATGCTGCTCACCGGTTTGGCCACGACCTGGTGTTTCACCAACCTCGCGGCGAAGGAAGTCTACGGCGGGTACGCGCTGATTGTCTCGATCGCCTCGTGGTTGACGATGGTCACCTTGCCCGGCGTGGGGCAGGCGATTCAACGCTCGTCGGCGCGCGGCTTCGACGGCGCGTTCATGGTCGGCATGCGGCGGCGCTTGACGGCCGGGGCGGTCGGCAGCGCGCTGATGCTCGTGATCGCGCTGGTCTTTTTGTTCTCCGGCCGCACGATGCTGGCCGGCGGGGCGTTGGCGTCGTCGGTGTTGTTCCCCTTCGTCTACGCGATGGACGACTTCCGCGGCGTGTTGTTCGGCAAACAACGTATCGGCGTCTACGTGGCGGTGCACGGCGTCATTCAAGCCGCCGTCGCCACGTCGACAATCGTCATGCTGGTGCTGGGCTGGCCGCTGATCGCGATCCTGGCCGCGAACATGGGCGCGCGCGCGATGGGCCACCTGGCGGCGGTCGGGCTGATCCGCTGGAGGTTCCTGACCAACGACAAGGTCGACGACGAATTCCACAGCTTCGGCTGGAACCTAAGCCTGGTCGGCCTCGTCGGCGGCACCAGCGCGCAACTGGACCGCATCATCGTCGCGGGCATGCTCGGCCTGGAGGCGATCGCCGCCTACGAACTCGCCTACCGGCTGACCGATCCGATCCGCAACCTCGGCGTATTCCTCAACAAGCTGCTGTTTCCGCGCGTGGTGCGCGTGTCCGGCGCGGCGGTGGCCGGGCGATTCCTTTCGCGCATCGTGCCGCTGGTCGCGGGATTGGCGGCCATCGGCATTGTCGGCTCGCTGATCTTCGCGCCGGTGATGCGCTGGCTGTTCCCCAAGTATCCGGAGGCGATTCCCTACGCGATCTGGATGTTCTGGTCGACGCTGGCGGCGGTAATACTTATTTATTTGGAAACGTACTACATCAGCCAGGATCGTTTCCAACGCACCTATTACGTGGCCGCCGCGGCGCGCTCGATCGGCGTGATCGCGCTGCTGCCGTTTTTCATTTACTGGTGGGGCGTGTTCGGCGCGATCTGGGCGCGTTTTTTGGTGCGCGGCGCGCAGGCGCTGGCCTTGCTGGTCAAATTGTTTTTCGACCGGCGCATGCTCGAACGCGAGGAACTGGCCGGCGAAACCGGCGACGACGAGATTCCGCGCGAAGCGTCGCCCTGCCCGCTGTGCGGCGATCCGGCGGGCGCGACGATCTACCGCGTACCGGATCGACTGAGCGGCAAGCCCGGATTGTTCCCGCTACGGCGCTGCGCCAGTTGCGGTTTGGTGCGGCAGGATCCACGTGTGCCGCCGGCGGCGATCGGCGCGTATTATCCGGACGATTACGCGGTGCGCCGGCGTGAAGCAAAGCCGGCGTCCGGCGGCGAGCGCGCTCAACGACGGCGGCGCGATTGGCTGAACTGGGTGGCGGCGAATCGTCCGGGCCCGCGTGAAATCGGCTGGCGGCGCACTCTCGCGTTATGGCCGGCGCGTTGGTGCGCCTGGGTGCGACGCGGGCGCGTTCACCCGTTGGCCGTGCCGGGCAATGGGCGCAAGGTGTTGGACGTCGGTTGCGGCGCGGGCGATTTTCTGCAAGAGATGACCGTGCTCGGCTGGCGGGCATTCGGCCTGGAGCCGCATCCGGCAACGGCGGAAGCGGCGCGGCGACGCGGCCTGACGGTGATCACCGGCGCGTTGCCTGAACAGGCGGCGCACTTGACCGGGCCTTTCGACGCGATTGCGCTGCGCACGATCATCGAACATCAGCCGGATCCGGCCGCGTTGTTGCGCGCGGCGCGCGGCTTGCTGGCGCCCGGCGGCGTGCTTGTCATGCAGACGGTCTACCGCGACGGGTGGGCGGCGCGTCTGGCCGGGCCGCATTGGGCGCACTGGGATCAGCCGCGGCATTACGTGCTGTACACGCGCGCGCATCTGAGCGCGTTGTTGCGCACGTGCGGTTGGCGGCCGGTGGCGGCGTACGATTGTTCGTCCGCGACGTCGTGGCTGGAGAGTCTGGACAATCGCCTGGCGGTCGGACCGTTCGGCGAGTGGCTGGGCAAATTTGCGCGGCGTCGTTGGGCCAGGGTTTTGGCGGGGTTGCCGGCGGCGGTGGTCGATCGGCTCGGTCACGGCGACGCGGGGACGATCATCGCGGTGCGTGACGATGCGCCGGCCGCCGGATGGGCTCCGCGGGAAATTCGGGATACACTGATCAAATGAGCAACGGATCAAGCGATAGCGGCAAACCGTTGATCGATCGCGGCCTGCAGCGGGTCGGCGAATCGATGGCGGCGACGCCGCGCGGCACATTCGAGGCGGTGTTGATTTTCGCGGCCGCGCTGGCGTTGGTGTATCTGTTCGTCGCCAAGTCGCCCTACTACGCGATCGGCGCGGTGGTCGTGTTGTTCGCCGTGCTCTTCCTGTTGCGCAAACCGATTCTGCTTTCCTACACGCTCTTGCTGCTGGTGCCGCTGTATTGGCTCAACCTGCTGGGCCGCAGCTTGCGGGTGATCACCGTGTTGACCCTGATCGCGGTGGCGTACCACACGGTCAAGATCGTGCTGGCGCGCGAGCCGCTGCGCTTCAACCGGGTTTACTTCGCCCTCGGCTTGTACCTGGTCAGTTGCGCGTTGAGCCTGGTCAACTCCAGCGATGTGGAATTGTCGTACCTGGGCACCAAGTATTTTCTGCTGGCCATCGCGATGGGCTGGGTGCTGATCGTCAGCGTGCGGACCAAGGAACAATTGCGCGTCTTGTTTATGATCCTGCTGGCTTGGGGCGTGGCGCAGGCGATTCTGGGCATGTTGCAGACCTTCGTGTCGATCAAATTTTTCCCGGCTTACTACTTCCACACCTTCGGCCTGCCGATCGTCGACGCCTATTCGGTCGGCGGCGTGCGGCGCGCGTCGGGGACGTTCCAGATCGGCCCGCGCTACGCGATGTTCCTCATGCTGCCCTTGGCGATCATGGTGGCCGGCTTTATGTCGCGCACGATCTTCCACCGTCGCACCTGGCTGATGCTGCTGGCGCCGTTCGTCTTCGGCATTTTCGTCAGCCTCACGCGCATCGCCATCGCGCTGAGCCTGGTTTTCGTGGTGTTCTACAATTTCTTCGCCCGCCGCCGGCAAGCGCTGATGGGCAGCGTCGCGGGTTTGCTCGTGCTCGGCATTCTCGTGGGTACGGTGGCGTTGATCATCCCCGCCGACGTCAAATACGCGCTGGGCAAGCGTTTCGGCGAAGAGGACGACGAAGTCTACAAAGACCGGCTGTACTTCTTGTGGAACGCTCTGGGTGCATTCACGGAAAATCCGCTGCTGGGCATCGGCGTGGGCACGTACGAAAGTCGCTCGTGGGAGTTCATGCAGAAATATCCGGTGCCCTGGCGACAGGTGCGCTGGGACATCGCCGCGCAGCGCAACATGCCCGAGTCGGTGCCGGTGCACAACGAGTACGGACGCATGCTGGCCGAGCAGGGCATTTTTTCGATCCCGATTTTCCTCTTCCTGCTCTACACGGCGTTTCGCAATCTCAGCTACGCCTACCGTCATACGAAGGACGAATTCGTGCGCACGATGGCGCTGGGCTTGTCGATGCTTCTGCTGTCGATGTCGGTGTATTGGTACTTTCATGAATACTTCATGGAGGAGCCGTACACTTCGATTTTGCCTTTTGCGTTCAGTGTGATCATCTACAACCTCGTTCGCGATGAACAGGAGGCGTCGCCGGATAATGCGCAGGCCTGACATTCTGTTTCTCGCCAACTGGCCGCGCACGCATCGCGCGACCGGCGAATACGCATTTTTCGCGCATTGGCGCAGCCGGCCGCGCGTTAAATTTTTCGGCACGTTCTCGCTGGGCGCGTTTACCCGCTGGGAAAAAAATCGGCTGCGCTTCTATCTGCTGCAACCGCTGCTCGCCCTGTTGCGCGCGCCGTTTTACGACGCGGTGATCGCCTTCTCGTCGCAAAGCGGCCTGCCTTTCGCCGCGCTGCTGCGGCTGTGTTTCTGGATGAAGACCAGGCTGATCGTTTTCGATGTCGAATCGTTCGGTCGCGCCAAAAGCGGGATGAAATTGCGCCTGGTGCGTTTCGGCGCGCGGCGCATCGATCACGTGATCTACGCCTCGCGCGCACAGGAAACATACTACGACGCCTATTTGCCGTTTCTGCGCGAGCGCCGCACGTTCGTGCCCTTGGGCATCGGCGTGCCCACGCTGCCGGCGAACGAGGATGCCGGTCGCGACGGGCCGCTGCTGGCGTTGGGTAAACACGGGCGCGCGTTCCGCGATTGGGCGACGCTGTTGCGCGCTTACGCGACGATCGAGAACGCGCCGCCGTTGCGGATCGTCGGCCGCGCCGATCTGCCCGCCGCCGAGCGCGAGAACGTCGAGTTGCCGCCGGGCGTCGAGCTGATCGACTATCTGCCGGTCGACGAACTGCGGACGCGCATCATGCAGGCGCGGGCGATCGTGCTGCCGCTGCCCGAGCGCGAGCAGAGCCTCGGCCAGTTGTCGCTGCTGCTGTCGATGGCGACGGGCAAGGCGGTGGTCGCCAGCCGGATCATCGGCCTGACCGATTACCTGCGCGACGGGGAAACGGGGATCTTCTACACGCCCGGCGACGCGGCCGATCTGGCGCGCGCGCTGCGCGAGTTGTTGGCCGATCCGGCGCGCGCCGTCGCGATGGGCCACGCGGCGCGGCGGGCGGTCGAGGAAAAGTTCAACGACGAACTCATGGGCCGCCGCTGGGAAGACATCTTTTTCGCGGTGACGAACCTGCCGCGCTGATCAATCCAGATAACGCCACAGGTCGTAAGCCGTCATCTGCTCGTGCAGCCGGCGGTTGATGTCGTGGTTGTCGCAATGGTGGCAATAGTCGGTGTACAGCGGCTTGCCGTCGCGCATCAGCAGCGTGCCCGCGCGGCGCAGATCCTTCGCCGCCAGCCGCGCCTGATGATACAGCCCGCCGGTCCACAGTTGGCCGAAGGGCCCTTCGCTCAGATTCGCCACCGGTTTGACCGTGCAGCAGAACGACAGATCGCCGTTGGATTTGGCCAGCCCCAGCGCCCAGCCGATGAAACACCCGTGGTCGACGAACTCGTCGCCCGACCATTCGTCGGGATTCTTGTCGCTGTGCTGCACCTGATGCGGGTAGGCGTCCCACAGTTTCAGCTCCAGGTCGCGGCAACGCTGAATGAGGTTGGGCAGGCTCGCCTGCAGCCAGGCGACGTCGTGGTCGGTCAGCGCCAGGCCGCGGTTGTATTCGTCGACGCGCAGCAGTTGCGGGCGCAGGCCGTCGAAGCCCAGCTCGGCGGCGAGGTCGGCCATCGCCAGCAGTTCGTAGGCGTTGGTGCGGCAGATAACGTTGACCATCCACGCTTCGGGGTGCGGCGTGTCGGCCGCTTCGCGCAGCGCGAAAAAGCGCCGCAGGTTGTCCATCAGCTCGCGCCACTCGACTTCGCCGACGGCGTGGTGCAACCGCGAGTAGGTTTCGCTCGTCGCCGCGCTGACGGTGCAGAACATCTCCTCGGGGCCGGCCGCGACGATCGCCTGCGCCGCTTCTTCGTCGAGCAACAGACCGTTGGTGAAGAAGTTGACGCGCAATCCCTTCTGGCGCGCATAGACGATCATCCGCACGAAATCCGGGTGCAGCATCGGTTCGCCGTTGGCCAGCACGGTCACGCCGTCGGCGCCCAGGCGGGCCAGTTCGTCGACGGTCGCGGTGAACTGCTTGAAAGGCAGCACGGTGTCCAGAAAATCGCGGCCCGGCTGGCGGCAGGGCGCGTGGATGTTGCAGTAATGGCAGCGCGCGTTGCAGCGGTTGATCACCTCGAAGACGAACCAGTGCGGCCCGATCAGCGCGGTGTCGCACAGGATGCCCAGCAGCCGCAGCAGGTCGGTTTCGTTGCCGGTGACGGCGCGCTCGCTGACGTGCTCGAGCAGCGGCATGAGCAGCATGTCGTCTTCGATCAGCTTGACGCGGCAGCGGCGTCCCTGGTTGCGCAGCCAGACCAGATGATCGGCGAAGCGCTGCGCCAGCGTGGTCGCCGGATGCGGATCGAACGGTTCGATGTCGTAGTCGACGCCGCGCCGGCGGCAGGCCATATCGATGATCGCTGCCAGATGAAATGCATTGGCCCGACGCACCGGCACGTGAACTTCATCGGCGGCGGCCAGTTGCGCAAGCGCCTCGGTGAACGAGCCGGCCTGGCCGGCGAGGCGGTCGTGCAACTGCGCGTCGTTTCCGAACAACGTCACGGCCATGTGGGCGGATCCTTCCGTAGCAGAGGGCGCAACTGCAGGTCGTCGAGATCGCGAAGCGCCTGGTTGATGAACTCGTAATTGCCGCAGTAATCGCAGTCGGGCCCGAGCAGCGGCCCGCCGCAGTTTTCCTCGATCAGTTCCGGATTGACCGACAGGTCGAACGCCTTGGCCGCCTGGCGCAGCTTGCGGTAGCGCTCGGAAAACCAGATGTCGGCGAAGCGGCCGCGGTACAGCGAGCCGACGATTTTGTCGTGGCAGCAGAAGCTGAGCCGCCCGTCGGAAAACGCGCGGCCGAAGAACCAGCCCGCCAGGCAGCCGGTCTGGCTGTACAGGTCGTGGCTCCAATGGAAGGGCAGCACGTCGGGCGACAGCTCGAAGGTTTTACCCGCCTGCGGCAGTTGAAACTCGATGTTCGCCACGATCTCGACGCCCGCCGCTTCGGCCTTGCGCCGCGCGCGCTGCAACTGCGCCTCGACCGCCGCGTGCTGCTCCTTGGTGATCAGCAGGTCGTCGAAGCTCGCGCCGCACGAATGCATGATCTGATAACGGACCGCGTCGACGCCGACCTCCAACGCCATGTCCATCGCGCCTTCCACCTCGTGCGCGTTGAGGCGGTTGATCACGTGCGCGAGGATGATGTACGGCTTGCGGTTCTTCGCGTTTTTCTTGCGCGCCAGTTCCTTGATCGCGCGCACCATCGGCGCGAACTTTTCCGCACCGTGCGCCGGCTGCTGCTTGGCGAAGGTCGCCGGCGACGCCGCCGACAACGACCAATAGAAAATGTCGAGGTCGACCTCGACGAACAGATCGCTGATCTTCTCGTCGACCAGCAGGCCGTTGGAGAAGACCGTCAGCCGCTGCCCCTTGCCGCGCACCTTGCGGATCATCTCGACGATGCGCGGGTGCGTCAGCGGCTCGCCTTCGCCGGAAAACAGAATGTCTTCGCGCGTGCCGATCGCCGCCAGGTCGTCGACCAGCGTCTCGAAAATCTCCCAGTCGATGCGTCGCGTTTTCCAGCCCTCGGTGAAGCGCCGGCCGCGCATCGGCTTTTGCGGCTCGATCAGCAGCGGCGAGTGCAGGCCGCAGAAAATGCAATTCGTGTTGCACAGGTTCGACACGTCCAGGTGGAACGTTTGCGGGCCGATGAAACAACCGTCGGTGAGCGCGCCCAACAGCCGCAGCAGGTTCGCGCGATTGTCCGCGTCCAGCGCGGCGTCGTATTTCTCCAGCAATTCGCGCAGCGCGGGCGACGGCTCGTCGATGCGCACCGGCGTGTCGGCCAGGCGCGCGCGCAATTCGTCGAGATGCCGCGCGAAAGGTTCGCACAACTCGTGATGATCCTGCGGACGAAAATCGGGCAGGTCGGCCGACCGACCGCGCAACGACAACGCGTAGCGGGCGGTGCGTCCCAAACGCCAGAGCGTCGCGGGCCCGGGCACGATCGACGCCGCGTCGCCGTTGCGGATGCGCGCGGACGCGGCGGCGAAAGACTGCTCGGGGGACAGCGGATCGTGATCGGCCGCGCCGTCGGCGAACAGGCGCACGTCACTCATCGTCCGCCTCCAGGAAACGCCGATGCGCGGCGACGGTGTACACGCGAAACGCGCAGGCGGCGCAGGCGAAATCGGCCGGGCCCTCGCCCAGCGTCCAGGAACGCGCGGCGAGCATCGCCGGATGGTTCCACAACGCGAGCGGGTCGTCGTCGGGCAGCCGGCCGAGCACCGGGCGCGGCACCTGCGCCTCGAACAACGCCGAGCAGCACCCCTGCACGAGGCCGTCGTGCCGCACGGCCAGCAAACGATAGGGTTGCTCGCAACGCGTCGTGCCCGCCAACGGCGGCAGCGACAGCGCGACGCCGTGTTCGCGCGCGGCCTGTTCGGCTTCGTAAAACACGAGCCGCGTGTGCTCGGCGACGCCCAGCGCGCTGCTGTCGGCCTGCGTGCGTGAGTAGATTTTCTGATGGAAAACGCGCACCTCGTGTATGTTGTGCGCGCCGGCGAGGGCGACGATCGCGGGCAGTTCGTCGAGGTTGTCGACCTGCAGTGTAACGTTGAAAACCGTGTGCAGCGTGGGTCGGCGCTCGCGCAGTCGTTGCAGATTGGCCAGCACTTCGTGCAACGAAACGCCGCGGCGCAAACGCATGCGCTCGTCGTCGGCCGCGTCGACGCTCAGCACGATTTCGTCGAGGCCCGCCGCGATCAGCCGCGCGGCGCGTTGTTCGTCGAGTTCGCCGCCGCCGGTGATGATCGTCGTGGCGCAGCCCGCCGCTTTGGCGCGACGCAAAATCTCGTCGGTGATCTCGGCCAGCAGCGGCTCGCCGTAGCCGCCGACGAGCACCGTTTGCGCGTAGGGCAGCAGCGGCGCGAGCGCGTCGAGCACCGCCGGCGACAGATCGCCCGGCGCGTTGGCCGTACGATCGTAGAAATTGCGCGCGCAGGTCGGACAGTTGCGGCGGCAGCGGTTGGTTGCTTCGATTTGGAGTTCCACCGGCAGGCAGGTCAGTTCGGTCAGACCCTTTTCGCGTTCCAGCGCCTGCAGCGCCGCGTTGATGCGCCGGCGATCCGGGCCGTTCATGACAGATCCCCGAGCCGCGACAGACTCCAGCGGTTGGGCATGCGCACCAGGCCACCGCCGTCGCGTCGATCGCTGACCACGGAGAGGATGTAGCGGAACTCGTGGATGTCGTAAGGCGTCTTCGCCGTGTAGCTTTGGTATTCGTCGGGCCAGATGCCCACGTTGATGTAGTAGTCGCCGGTCAGCAGGTTCAACTCGGAAAATTCGCAGGACGCCTCATACACGCCCTTTTCCAGCGGACCGAAATCGAGCTGATGCCGGAAGGTGTTCGTGCCGGCGATGAGCAGCCCGTCGTTGCGGCGGAACTGCACGCGCAGGCACGGATTGCCGATCGGCTCGTCGACGCGAAAACGCACACGCACGGTCAGCGCCTGGCCGCTGTGCGCCGAGGTCGCTTCGTGTCCGGCGCCATCGAGCAACTGCACCTCGACCAGGTGCGCCTGCCCGGTGCGTTCCAGGCAGCAGGAAATCGACTCGTCGCTCAGGCGCATGATCGGCGCTTCGATGCTGCTGTAGCGCTTTTCGCACGCCTCGATGTACTGCTGCACGACCGAGTCGGTCTTGCCGATCATCGCCATCCTGCCTTCCTGCAGCAGGATCAGCCGGTCGCAAAACGTCGACACGTCAGACAGACTGTGGCTGGCGACGACGATCGTTTTGTTTTGCTCCTTGAAGGCGCGGATGGCGTTGATGCACTTGCGCTGGAACAGGTAGTCGCCGACGGCGAGCACCTCGTCGACCAGCAGGATGTCGAAGGGCACGTGGATCGCCACGGAAAAACCGAGCCGCACGACCATGCCGAAGCTGTAGGTTTTGATCGGATGGTCGATGCGCTCGCCCAGCCCCGAAAAATCGTGGATGACGTCGAACAGTTCGTTGATCTGCGCCGAGGTCATGCCCAGCAGCGCGCATTTGATGTGCACGTTTTCGCGGCCGGAAAAATCGGGGTTGAAGCCGGTCGTCGGATCCAGGATGTAACTGACCTTGCCGTTGATCTCCAACTCGCCCGCGGTCGGATAGGAGGTCTGCGCCAGGATCTTGAGCAGCGTCGATTTGCCCGAGCCGTTATCGCCGATCACGCCCAGGCACTCGCCCTGCGCCACGTCGAAATTCAACTCGCTCAGCGCGCGCTTGGTGTCGTGAAACACGCGCCGATTGAGCGTCACCATCTCTTTGAATTTCTGCGCGCGGCGCGAATAGATCTTGTAGACCTTCGTCAGATTACGCGCGGCGATCGCTTTCATTCATCCCCCGGCAATAAGGGCGTCACCCCGGTTTCCCGGGCCAGGCGGCGGGAAGCGAAGTTGAGAATGTAATTGTAGCAGAAGT
This sequence comes from bacterium, assembly GCA_036725605.1. Classification (GTDB taxonomy): domain Bacteria; phylum Lernaellota; class Lernaellaia; order Lernaellales; family Lernaellaceae; genus CALBTQ01. The sequence goes on along the minus strand of DAIMDW010000026.1, from coordinate 65,501 downwards.
CGCATTGGCCGTCGCGCAACATGCCGCCGTCCGGCAACCGTTCGTTGTCGCCTGCCGGCATGCGGATCGCCGCTTCCCGACAGCGGCGCATCGTAGCGCCGTGCCAGTGCTCGCGCAAGGTCGTCTCGTGCGCGTTGCCGAAAAATTTGAGGCCGCAGCAGAAGCTGATCGCCCCGTCGCGGCGCACGCGGATCATCTCGTAGCCCACGTGACAGGGGATGCGGTCGTACAGGTTCTTGGTGTACAGCCCCGATTCCAGGTCGACGTGCGCGAGTTGAAACTCGATGTTGTCGTGGATGTCCACGCCCGCCGCCGAAGCCAGTTCGTGCGCCTTGCGCAGTTCCTGGCGGATCGACTCGATTTCGTTTTCGTCGGGCGCCAGCGGCCGCGCGGCTTCGTTGAGTTCGGTCAGTTTGTACTCGATTTCGTCCACGCCCAGTTCGATCGCCCGGCGGATCATCGGCAGCACCTCGCGCACGTTGCGCTTGTTGAGCACGTGCACGATGCCGATTTTCAAACCCGGCTCGCGGCGCTCGACGAGCTTGCGGATCGACTCCTCGATCTTATCGAACAGGTGTGGCGACATCTCGGGGCGGAACGCGGCCCAGGTCGGCGCGGTCGCGGCCGACAGCGAAAAGGTGACCATCGCGCGGTGGGCGTTGGCAAAGCGATGGATCATCGCGTCGTCCCACAACAGGCCGTTGGTGTAAACCTCCCAATCGACGGGCTGCCGTTTCAGCAGATCGACCAGATCGGCGAAGCGCGAGTGCAACAAATTTTCGCCCGCGCCGACCACGGGGATCTTCTCCGCGCCCAACGCGACGGCCTCGTCGATCAGCCGCGCGGCCAGCTCGTAGGGCATCTCGCGGTTGCGCCAGGGCTCGCGGTTGTTGACGTAGGGCGAATGATCGCGGCAGTAGACGCAGTTGGCGTTGCAGGTGCCGATTATATCGAGGTGCACGATCTGCGGACCGGCCAGCGGCTCGCCGACCAGCGCGCCCAGCAGGCGCAACGCGGCGGTGCGCTGCGTGTGGAGAAGGCCCTCATCTTGCGCGCGCGCCAATAACGCGGCGACGCCCGGATGATCCGGGTAGCGCGGCGCGGTCAACTCTTCGGCCCGACTCAGGGCGCGTGCGAGGTCAAACATCGCCACATTATAGTGGAAAACGGGGAAAAATCAGAGCAGGTCGGCAAAGTCGCGCGACAGGCGGCGGAACAGCCCGATACCGATCAGCAGCAGCACCATCGACAGCCCGCACAGGTACAGAAACGACCACAGGTTGGGTACTTCGTTGTGCAGCAGCGCCGCGCGATAGGCGCTGATGAGCGGGGTGATCGGATTGGCGTAGAAAAACTTCTGCATCCAGTCGGGCACCACCGACAGCGGGTAAATGATCGGCGTGCAGAAAAACCACAGCAACAGCACGGCGCTGACGAGCTGCCCCACGTCCTTGTACATCACGTGAAACGCCGAAACGATCAGCGACAGCCCGAGCGTAAAAAACAGTTGCAGCGGAAACAGCGCCACCAAGCCGATCGCCAGCAGCGGCGGCGCCTGATCGATGCCGATCAGAATGACCACAAAAATAACCAATGCGATCATCTCGTGCAGGAAGCTGGAAATCAGCACGTGCAACGGCAGCAGCACCGAGGGGAAGTGCACCTGCTTGACCAGTTCCTTGTTCTCCAGAATCACCGTGCTGGATTTCTGCACCGCTTCGCTAAAGGCGATCCACGGCAGCATGCCCGCGAACAGGAACACGCCGTAGTTCGTCGGCCCGGCGTTGCCGCCCACGTTGATCGACAGGATGTACCCGAAGACGACCGTGTAGATCACGATCTGCAGCAGCGGGTTGACGATCGACCAGAAAAAACCGCCGAAGCTGCCGCCGTAGCGCTTGCGCAAATCGAGCTGCACCAGGCTCCACAGGAGCCGGCGCTGCGCGTAGATCGGTTTGAACAGGGAACTCTTCATCGCGGGGCATCATAGCACAACCGCGCGTTCCGGCCAGCGGTTTTACATGCGCTCGGGCGCGGCGATGCCCAGTAGATTCAGCCCCAGGGCGATCTGGCGCGCGGTGACCAGGCACAGCGTCAGGCGCGTGTCGAGCGTCGCGCCGGTCGAGCTGAGCACCGGACAATCGCGGTAGAACGCGTTGAAGGCCTGGGCCAGCGCGAACAGATGGTCGGACAGTTGATGCAGCAGATAATCCTGCGGCAGATCGTGCGCCACGTCGGCGAAACGCAGCAGGGCGCAGGTGAGCGCGCGTTCGCTGGCGTGGGTCAGTTCCGGCGTGAACCCGGCGGCCGGCCGCCATTGCTCGTCACCGAGCTTGCGGAAGATCGACCGGATGCGCGCGTGCACGTATTGCAGGTACGGCGCGGTGTTGCCGTCGAAGGCCAGCAGCTTGTCCCAGTCGAAGCGGTAGTCGCTGGAGCGGTTCTGCGACAGGTCGGCGTACTTGACTGCGCCGATGCCCACCGCCTCGGCCACGCGGGCGCGTTCGTCGGCGGCGAGTTCGGGATTCTTCTCCTCGATGATCGTCGCGGCGCGCGCGGCCGCTTCGCTCAGCAGATCAGCCAGGCGCACCGAACCACCCTCGCGCGTTTTGATCGGCCGCCCGTCGGGTCCGAGAATCGCGCCGAAGTCGACGTGCGCCAGCCGCACGCGCCAGCCGAGTTTGTGCGCGGCGGCGAACAACTGCTTGAAGTGCAGCGCCTGGCGCTTGTCGACGACGTAGACGATCTCGTCGGCGTCGTGCGCGGCCAGGCGGTATTGCAGCGTGGCCAGGTCGGTCGTCGCGTACAAAAACGCGCCGTCGGATTTGCGAATCAAAAACGGCTTGTCGACCAACTCCGGATTGTCCTCGGCGCTGAAGAACATCACCGTCGCGCCGTCGTCGATCACCGCCACGCCGTCGGCGAGCAGCTTTTCCACCAGCGGCGCGAGCGCGTCGTGGTAAGCGCTTTCCCCGCGCCACTCGTCGAAGTGCACGTCGAGGCGATCGTAGATGACGTCCAGCTCGGCGCGCGTCGCGGCGATGAAGCGCTTCCACAGCGCCAGATTGTCCGCGTCGCCCGCCTGCAATTTGACCAATTCCGCGCGCGCCTCTTCGGCGACCGCCGCGTCCTGCTTGCCCGCGTCGTTGGCCAGGCGGTACACGCGCTCGAGTTCGTCGGTCGGGTTGTGCGCCAGCTTGTCCTCGTCGCCCCAGCGGCGAAAGCCCACGATCAGCATGCCGAACTGTGTGCCCCAGTCGCCCACGTGGTTGTCGGCGATCACGCGGTGGCCGAGGAAACGCAGAATGCGCACGATCGCGTCGCCCAGGATCGTGCTGCGCAAATGGCCCACGTGCAGCGGCTTGGCCACGTTCGGGCTGGACAGATCCACGATGATCGTTTGCGGCGCTTCGACTTTGTCGACGTCCAGACGCTCTTGGTCGGCGGCCATCGCGGCCAGACGATGGGCGAGGAAATCGTCGCTCAGCTTCAGGTTGATGAACCCCGGGCCGGCGATTTCCGGCGGCGCGCACAGGTCGGCGATGTCCAGCGCGGCGATCAGCTTCGCGGCCAGTTCGCGCGGGTTGGTTTTGTCGCGTTTGGCCTGGCCCATCACGCCGTTGGCCTGGTAGTCGCCGAAGCGCGGGTCGGCGTTGCGCACCAGCGCCGGAGCGTCGCGGCCGAGCAGGGCGGTGAAAGCGGCGGAAATTCGAGCGTCCAGTTCGTGGCGAATGCGCATGATCTTCTCCGTTGATCGCTGCTTGGAAGGCGATTTTTACCACAGAGCCGCGCGCCACGGTAGGCCGCGCCTATTTTTTTGCGAAACGTCCGTCGTCGGCCAACGGTCGATCGGCGCGCCAGCGATTTTCCATCCAACCGATGCGGCAGTCGTCGCGATGGTCCATCGCCGGGTTGAACGGCTTGAGGTCGAGCACCGGCGTGCCGTCGAGCATGTCGATTTCCGCGACCAGCAAGCGATTGCCCTCGACGCCGCGCACGCGCACGACCGACAGCCCCAGCGGGTTGGGGCGGCGCGGCGAACGAATGGCAAACAGGCCGCGCGGCACGGTGTCCGCGTAAGGCGTGGCGGTCAGTTCGTAGCCCTTGGCCAGGTGAAAATAGTAAATGACGTGCAGGTGCGAAAAGCCGTCCACGTCTTTAAGGCCGGCGGCGTACGCGGGGAAAATTTCGATCTCGCCCTCGACGCCCCGGGCGAAGCACGGCTGAATCGGCGTGCCCTGCGGCTGTTTGTGCGGCGAATGAACGATGCCGATCGGCGTCAGGGTGATCGAATCCATCGCGGCCTCCTTAAATGAAACGGACGCGAATGTTTTACCATCCGCGTCCGCGCGATTGAAAGAGCGAATCAGCCGGCGAGCGCTTCCTGAATCTTCGCCAGGAACTGCTGTTCGGGCGCCGCGCCGACCACGTCCCACTTGTCGTTGATCACGGTTTTGGGCACGCCCTGCACATCGTACTTTTGCGCGAGGAACGGGAACTCGCTGATTTCGACCATGTCGCCGACGATGTGTTCGTTGATCATGGCGAACTTGTGCGCGGTGCGTACGGCGCGCGGGCAGTAGGGGCAGGTCGGCGAAACCATCACCTGCAGGCGCACCGGTTGGTCGATCTTTTGCAACGCGGCGACGATCTCGGCGGGCAGGCCCGGATCGCGGCGGCCCACGTCGATGACGTCCTCGACCAGCGTGGCGAACTCGTACCCGGCCGGCACGCCGTACAGGCGGATGCCGTAGTCGCGCTCGCCCATCACCACGATCGCCGGAATCTTGTCGATGTTGTATTGCTCGGCGACCTGCTTGTCGGCAACGAAGTCATAGGTTTCGAGGGTGATCTTCTCCGACAGGCCGGCCAGCTCGGTGACCAGCTCGCGGGTGATCTGGCAATACTCGCACTCGTGCTCCTGGGTGAAAAACAGCAGCTTCACCTCGTGCGGCAGTTGCGCGAACGCGTCCTGTAGTTGTTTGGCGTCTTTTTCTTTGAGCAGTCCCATAACCGGTCCTCCTTACAAATGTCCATGTTGGGTCAGGTAATCGTAGGCCGACAGCGCCGCCTTGGCGCCCTCGCCCGCCGAAATGACGATCTGTTTGAACGGCACCGTGGTCACGTCGCCGGCCCCGAACAGGCCGGGCACGCTGGTGCGGCAGTGGCAATCGACGATCAGTTCGTTGTGCGCGTTTAGTTCGGCCAGTTCACCCAGCGGCTCGCTGTTGGGCAGCAAGCCGATCTCGACGAAGATGCCGTCGACCGCCAGGCGCTTCTCCTCGCCGGTCCGGCGATCCTTGACGCGCACGGCGTTCACGCGCGCTTCGCCTTCGACGGCGACGACCTGGTGCTCGTCGAGATAGGTCACCTGGTCGCCGAAGCGGTCCAGCGACTTGCGCATCACCTCGTCGGCCTGCCAGCCGGGCGCGAAGTTGACCAGCGTCACCGCGGCGCCGACCTTGAGCAAGTCCAGCGCGGCGGTGAAGGCGCTGTTGCCGCCGCCGGCGACGACCACCGTTTTCTCTTTGTAGAACGGCGCGTCGCAGGTGGCGCAGTAGGCCACGCCCTTGCCGACGAACTGTTTTTCGCCGGGCACGTTCAACGGGCGGTCGCGCTTGCCGGTGGCGATGATCAGCGTGCGGCCGCGAAAGCGTTGGCCGTTTTCGAGCGTGGCGACGAACAACTCGTCGTGTTTTTCGATCGTCGTCACGTTTTGGTCCAGCGCGATGGGCACGTCGAACTGTTCGACCTGCTCGCGGAATTTCTGCGTCAGTTCCTTGCCGCTGATCGTCTGGAAGCCCATGTAGTTTTCGATTTCCGAGGTCCAGCCCATCTGGCCGCCGACGTCCTTGGCCAGCATGGCCAGGCGCATGGTTTTGCGCGCGGCGTAGACCACGGCGGTCATCGCCGCCGGACCGCCGCCGACGATCAACAGGTCGTACACCGTGCCCGGGTCGGGCGGCGTCGCCTGCGACAAGGTCGTGGACAAGTCGAACGAAAATCCCGGCAGATCCATGGGGCGTCTCCTGTTTGCGCCGTCGGCGATGTTGCTTATTAGCTAAAAAGTAAACACTTGCCAGCCGTCGTCAAGGTACGCGCTCATGCTCGGGTGGCCCGCCATGTCGTTGCCCAGCGGCAGGCCCTGCTGTTTGGCGCTGTCCAGCGAACCCATCTTGGTCGCGCAGGCCTGGCAGACCGCGCCGATCAGGTTTGCCTCCTTCGCCTTGCGATACAGCGGGGCGAAGGGCGCGTCCGGATTCTCGTGGAATTCCCTGACCAGTTTGGTCGCCGAACCTTCGATGACGATCGTGGCTTCCCAACCCTTGTCGCGCAGGTCGAAGGCGTTGAGCAGCACGTGTACGAAGCACATCGGTTCTCCGTTGAATGCAAAAAGCGCAGCTTTCATGACGGTTCCTCCATCGGCAATATAAGGCTTGTGTCAAGGGCTAGCGGTCGCGCCCGTAGTCGTCTTCGAGCCGGACGATATCGTCCTCGCCGAAATAGTCGCCGCGCTGCACTTCGATGAAGACCAGCGGTTCGGCGCCGGTGTTGTGGATGCGGTGCGCCGCGCCGGTGGGAATGTCCACCGCGTCGCCGGGCCCGACGGAAATTTGCTCTTCGCCGCGCGTGACCACCCCCGTACCGCGCACGATGTACCAATGCTCGAGGCGGCGCCGGTGGTATTGCAAGCTCAAACGCGCGCCGGGCAGCACGGTAATCCGCTTGACCTTGTGGTCGGTTTCATCGGCCAGCACGCAATAGCCGCCCCAGGGTCGGCGGTCTTCCCGCTCGGCATCGGACATCCACGGTCTCCCATTGTTTTGGCGGTTATTTTTCGATGATCCTTATTATAAGGCCGGCCGGCGGTAAAATCCAGCGCCGGGGAAAAGTCGGAAAAAGGGTAAAAAAAGGGGCCGTGATGGGGTTTTGGGGGGGAAGGATCACGGCCCGCAAAAAGGATGATGGTCAGGCGTACCCGTCACCGTTTCGGAATTTTCTCGTAATCTTGCTTGAAACGATCGATCCCGATACTGGTGAGGGGGTGGGAAAACAATTGTTTGAGCACCTTAAACGGTACCGTCGCAATGTCCGCACCGATTAACGCCGCGTCTAGCACGTGCAGCGGATGCCGCACGCTGGCCACGATAATTTCCGTATCGTAGCCATAGTTATCGAGAATGGTTTTGATCTGTTCGATCAATTCCATGCCCTCGGTACTGATATCGTCCAGTCGCCCGACGAACGGACTGACGTACGCCGCGCCGGCCTTGGCCGCCAGCAGCGCCTGCGTCGCCGAGAAAACCAGCGTGACGTTGCAGGCGATGTCCTCGTCGGCCAGCGTGCGCACGGCGATCAATCCCTGCTCGGTCATCGGAACTTTCACCACGACGTTGTCGGCGATCTTCGCCAGCTCGCGCGCCTCGGCGATCATGCCCTCGGCCTCGTCGCTGATCACCTCGAGGCTGATCGGCCCGCTCACGAGCTGCGTGATCTTGGGCGCCAATTCCTCGAAGGTCATGCCGGTCTTGGCGATCAACGAGGGGTTGGTGGTTACGCCGTCGACCAGGCCCATGGCCACGCCCTGTTTCAGTTCGTTGAGGTCGGCGGTATCCAAAAAGAGTTTCACTCTTTCGCTCCTAGTATTTGTACCCGGTGGAAATGAAGAAGGCGGTTTCGGCGAAGATCGACAGCTCCAGGTTGAAAAACACATTGGGTGTCACGTAATAGTCGCAGCCGATGAACGCGCCCCAGTCCATGTCGGTAACCATGTCGTTGTCCGCGCCGTCGAAGTGGACCAGCAGGTGATCGTACTTCACGCCGCCGTAGGGGGTCAGGCTGCGCATGACGTAGGCGAAGACCAGGGCCACCTGCACTTCCTGCATTTTGGCGTCGATGTCGTCGTCGCGCGTGAGCAACTCGGCGTATTGGGCGTCCAGCGTGATGTTCAACGGGCTCGACCAGGTCAGGGGGAACAATTGCGGCTTGATGCCCGCACCATACATCGTGCCCAGGGTGCCTTCGAACTCGCCGTCGTCCTGCTGCAGATCGCCCATGCCGATGAAGCCGTAGATATCCAGGTAGCGGATCGGCGCGACGTCGCCCTTGACCAGAAAACGACTGGAAATCATTTCATCGTCGAGGTCGTCGTTTTCGATCGTGTACACGTCGCGTTGGGTGAAGCTCACGCCGGCGCTCAACGAAAACGACGGCCCGATATTATAGGAAAGACCGCCCACGCCCAGAGCAAACGCCGAAACACTCGTGCCGAGTATCGCGATACAGCTAATGGCTATAATTATTGTAACTTTGTTCCACATGTTGATACTCAAGGAAATAACGACCACTATATGTAGACATTTCCTTCTATAAAACCGGGGACGGATTGTCAAGATTTTTAAAAGGTTTTTGCTAAATAAATGATTTTTAAGCGAAAAAGCTGTCGAAAATTTCTACAACAAGCGGCCGGGTTTGGCCGATTCGAGGTAATTGATCAGCAAGGTCGTGCGCCTGACTTCCGAATTGGGACACCTGGAGCCGATACGCCCCGGAGGGGCGGAAGGTCAGTAGCGAAGGGCGAAGCCCTGGAAACCACGGCCCACCCAGACCGTCCAACCCCTGACAAGGGGTGAAGGAATCTTTCATAAGCGGTGGCACTGATACACGAGTGAACATCGTGAGCGAGTTTGTCAGTGTTAAAATAAAACACTGATACCCCTCACTTCGTTCGGCGTATCAGTGCCACCGAGGTGTTATTGCAGGGACAGATGGTTTGGCATCACCGGCACCCCTGCGGGGTTTGCTTGAATTTGCCTCTTCTGATTCCAGGGCTAAAAGCCCTTCGCTACGGACCTACGCCCTGCGGGCTTGAGGATCCTGTGCAGAAAATCATTTCAACATTGTTCGTCTTCGCCCGATTTTCTTCTCAGGACACCCTAAACCGAACTCGCCGTCTTGTGATTTCGAGCACCTACAAAATAAAAAACAGGGCGTGCGGAAGTCAGGAAAGAAATGATTTTAACCGAAATTGGCGTCGAAAATCTTTACAACAAGCGGCCGGGTTTGGCCGATTCGAGGTAATTGATCAGCAAGGTCGTGCGATGCCGCGCGGCGTCGTTCTCCACCGCCCGCGCCAGCGCCCGGCGCGAACCGCACACCACGACCAGCTTTTTGCCGCGGGTAACCGCCGTATACAGCAGGTTGCGCGCCAGCAAAATGAAGTGCTGCGTGTGCAGCGGCACGATCACGCACGGGTATTCGCTGCCCTGCGACTTGTGAATGGACACCGCGTAGGCGTGTACCAGGTCGGCCAGTTCGCCCTCGCGCGCGCCCACCATCCGGCCGTCGAAATCCACGACGATCTCCTTGTGCGCCTCGTCGACGCGCGCGACGCGCCCGATGTCGCCGTTGTAGATTTCGCGGTCGTAATCGTTGGCCGTCTGCATCACCTTGTCGCCCAGGCGATACGAGCGCTCGCCGAAAATCAACTCCGCGCCCGCCGGATTCAACCGCGCGCGCAGAGCCTCGTTGAGCGCGGCCACGCCGGCCTCGCCCTTGTGCATCGGCGCGAGCACCATGATCTCGCCGAGCGGATCGAGGTTGTAGGTTTGCGGCAGCCGCCGCGCGGCCAGATCGACCACCAGCTCGCGCAACGCGACCGGATCGTCCTGCTCGATGAAAAAGAAATCGCCGTCCTTGGTCGGAGCCAGTTCGGGTAGACGACCCTGGCGGATATCGTGCGCGCTGAGCACGATACGGCTTTGCGCGGCCTGGCGGAAGATCTTGTCCAGCCGCACGACGTGCACGCGCTCCGAGTTGATCAGATCGGCCAGCACGTTGCCCGGGCCGATGCTGGGCAACTGGTCGACGTCGCCGACCAGCACCAGGTGCGCGCCGGGCGGGATAGCCTCGGCCAGGTGCGCGGCCAGCGGGGCGTCGAGCATGCTGGCCTCGTCGCAGACGACCAGATCATGCGCCAGCGGGTTGTCGGCGTTGTAGGTGAACTCGTGTTTCGCCGGGTTGATCTCCAGCAACCGGTGCACCGTCTTGGCCTCGCGGCCGGTGGTTTCGGCCAGACGCTTGGCGGCGCGGCCGGTGGGCGCGCACAGCGCGACGGTGCGCTTCATCGCCTCGACCATTTCGCAGATGGAGCGCACGATGGTCGTCTTGCCGGTGCCCGGCCCGCCGGTGACGACCAGCAGCGGTTGCTCGATGGAGTCGACGGCGGCCTCGCGCTGACGCTCGGTCAGTTCGATGTTCAAGCGCTTTTGCACCCAGGCGACGGCCTTGTCGCGGTTGATCGATCGGAAGCGATCGGCGGCGCGTTGAATGCCGACGATCGCCGCGGCCAGCCGCCGTTCGGCCAGCGCCAGGCCGGTCGGCGACAACACGATCTGCCCGTCAAGCATCTCGCGGCGCGCGTGCCCGGCGGCGATGAGCCGTTCGACCTCGGGGTCCAGCTTTTCCGGCGGCGCTTGCAGCAACCGCGCGGCTTCGGCGATCAGCGTATCCAGCGCCAACGCCGTGTGCCCGTCCTCGGCGGCCAGGTTCAACGTGTGCAGCAACCCCGCGCGCAGCCGCGCCGGATCGTCCTCGGCGACGCCCAGTCCGCGGGCGATGCGGTCGGCGGTGAGAAAGCCGATGCCGCGCACCTCGGCGACCAGCCGGTACGGATCGTGCCGCACGACGTCGGCGGCCTGTTCGCCGAAGCGCTGGCGCACGCGCAGTACGAGGTGGCGCGGCGCGCCGGCCTTTTCCAGCAGCAGGCCGATCTCGCGGATGTCCCGGCTTTCACGCCAGGCGTCGGTGATCTGCTGGGCGCGCGCCTGGCCGATGCCCGGCACTTCGCGCAGGCGCTTGGGCTGACGCTCGATCACCTCGAGCGTCTTGACGCCGAAGCGGTCGACCAGTTCGCCGGCGAGCTTGGGGCCGATGCCCTTGATCAATCCCGAACCCAGGTAGCGGCGGATGGTGTCGGCGTCGGTCGGCGGGCGGGCGGTGAACGTGTCGACGCGGAACTGACGGCCGTGGCGAAAGTCGGTTTCCCAGCGGCCGGCGCACTCGATCGTTTCGCCGACGGCCACGCCGGGCAGGCGGCCCACGATCGTCACCGGTTGACCGCTCTTTTCCGGTTTGAGCGAAGCGATCACGTAGCCGTTGTTCTCGTTGCGGAAAACGATGCGGCGTATCTGACCGGTCAATTTTTCGCTCATCGATCAAGCCGCCTTTGACGAAAAAATTTACAGAAAAGGATTGGCAAAATTCGCTGAGAGTATATCCTGTACTTCCCGATGACGTCGAGCCTCTGTTGACGGGAACGCACGACGATTGCTATTAGCGAGGAAGGGGGCACCTGTTGAATCTCGCCGAATCGTTTAAAAATAAGCTGAAACGGATCGACAATCTTCCGACCCTGCCGACGGTGTTGCAGAAAATCATCGAAATGACCTCGGGCAACGACGCCAGCGCGCAGGATGTCATCGACGAGATGAGCGCCGACCAGTCGCTGACGGCCAACCTGCTCAAGGTGGCCAACAGCCCGGTGTACGGCGTGTCCAAGCGCATCGAATCGATCCGCCAGGCGGTGGTCTTGCTGGGCTTTCAGGAAGTGCGCAACATCGCGCTGTCGGCGAGCGTGTTTTCGACGCTGGAAGTGGCCGGGCGACGCGGCACCTTCGACCGCCAGATGTTCTGGTCGCACTCCTACCTGGTCGGCTACATCACGCGCGACTTGTACAAGCAGTTCCCCGAGCCGCGGTCGCAGGCGAGTTATTTTACGTGCGGCTTGCTGCACGACATCGGCAAGGTGGTGCTCGACCAGTATTTCATGCGCGAATTTTTCATGATCGTCGACGCGATCCGCGAGCGCAACGTCAGCGCCTGCGTGGCCGAGCGCGATCTGCTCTCGATGACCCACGCCGACGTCGGTGGGTTGCTGTTGGAACGTTGGAAGCTGCCGGCCGATCAGGTGACCGCCGTGCGCGAGCACCACACGCCGTGGAACGCCGACAGCAAGCTGGCGACGGCGCTGTACTACGCCAACCAACTGGCCTTCATGCTCGGTTACGGATCGATGAAGGAAGAACCGCCGGTGACGATCGATTCGTTCTACGCCTCCGAGGACGTCGCGTGGTTGGACGAAAAGGGCATTCTGCTGCCGCGCGAAGTGCTATCCGCCAAGCTCGACGAGTTGCGCGCCGACGAGGAGCGCCTGGCCGAGGCCATTCACCAGAGCGCCGGCGACAGCGACTCTACATCCGCTTGATCGTCTCCAGGGCCGCCGCCAACGCCTGATCGAGCTTGCTCGGATCGGAGCCGCCGGCCTGCGCCATGTCGGGCTTGCCGCCGCCGCCCCCGCCGACCGCCTGCGCCGCCGGACCGACGATCTTGCCCGCGTGGTAGCGCTTGGTCAGGTCGTCGCTGACCAGCACGATCAGCATCGCCTTGCCGCCCGCCGCCGTGCCCAGCACGACCACGCCCGAACCGAGCTTGTCGCGCATGGTGACCGCCATCGAGCGCAGTTCCTTCGGATTTTCCAGCGTCACCTGCGCCGCGAGCACCTTGGCGCCGTCGATCTCGACGACCTGGTCGAGGATCGAATCGCCCGCCTGCCCGGCCAGCTTGTCTTTGAGTTTCTCGATTTCCTTTTCCGCGTGCTTGAGCTGGCCCAGCAGTTTTTCGGCGCGCTCGACGATGTCGGCCGGCGCCGTCTTGAGCAACTCGGCGGTCGAGAGCAGCCGCTCGCGTTCGGTCTGCAGATGCGCCACCGCGCCGTCGCCGGTCAGCGCCTCGATGCGCCGCACGCCGGCGGCGACCGAGCCTTCCGAAACGATGACGAACGGGCCGATCTGCCCGGTGCGCGTCAGGTGCGTGCCGCCGCACAGCTCTTTGCTGGTGTCCTCGCCGATGGCGATCATGCGCACGTCGGCTTCGTATTTTTCGCCGAACAACGCGATCGCGCCGGCGGCGATGGCCTCGTCGTAAGCCATCTGGTTCGCGCCGACCGGCTCGTCGGCCATGACCAGCTCGTTGACGCGCGTTTCGATCGCGGTCAGTTCGTCGGGCGTGACCGCCGCGTAGTGCGTGAAGTCGAAGCGCAGCCGCTCGGGCGCGACCAGCGAACCGGCCTGCTTGGCGTCGGCGCCCAGCACCTCGCGCAGCGCCTTGTGCAGCAGGTGCGTGGCGGTGTGGTTGCGCTCGATGCGCCGGCGGCGAATCGGATCGACCGCCATGGTCACGCGTTGGCCGACGACCAGCGCGCCCTTGGCGACCTTCACCTGATGACCGACCAGCACGTCGCCGATGTACTTGGCGTCGGTGACCTCGACCAGCGCGTCGCCGGCCAGTACCTTGCCCCGGTCGCCCAACTGGCCGCCCATTTCGGCGTAGAAGGGCGTGACGTCGACGACCAATTCGCCGGTTTCGCCGGCGGTCAGCTTGTCGACCAGCGCGCCGTCCTTGAGCAGGCCGACGATCTCCGCTTCGACCTTGCCCTGATCGTAACCGACGAATTCGGTGGTCAGGCCCTTGGTCAGCAGCTCGCGATGACCGGCGCTCAGTTCCTCGGCGCCCGAGCCGTCCCAGGCGGCGCGGCTTTGCGACCGCTGTCGCTCCATCGCTTTTTTGAAGCCGTCCTGATCGACCGTCACGTCGCGATCACGGCAGATGTCCTCGGTCAGATCCAGCGGGAAGCCGTAGGTGTCGTAGAGCTTGAAGGCCACTTCGCCGTCGAGCGTGCCGGCGCTGCGGGCCAGCTCGGCGTTGAGCATCTTCAGGCCGTTTTCCAGCGTGCGCAGGAAACGCGCTTCCTCGTTCTTGACGATCTTGGCGATGTACGCCGCGCGATCGACCAGCTCGGGGTAGGCGTGTTTCATCGTTTCGATCACCGCGCCGCTGACCTGATACAGGAAGGGCTCCTTCATGCCGATCAACACGCCGTGACGCGCCGCGCGCCGCATGATGCGCCGCAGGACGTAGCCGCGGCCCTCGTTGGAAGGCAGCACGCCGTCGCCGATGAGGAAGGTGATCGCGCGGATGTGGTCGGCGACGACCCGCATGCTCACGGTCGTCTCCGGGTCCTTGCCGTAGACCAGGCCCGACAGGCGTTCGGTTTCGCGGTGAATGGCCGCAAACAGGTCCGAATCGAAGTTGGTGTCCTTGCCCTGCATGACCGCCGTGAGCCGTTCGAGCCCGGCGCCGGTGTCGATCGACGGCCGCGGCAGCGGGGTCATCACGCCGGCCGCGTCGCGGTTGAACTGCATGAACACGAGGTTCCACAATTCCAGGTAGCGGTCGCCGTCGTCGATCGTCCCCTCGAACTGCGGACCCTGGTCGTACAGGATTTCGCTGCACGGGCCGCAGGGGCCGGTGTCGCCCATCGACCAGAAGTTGTCCTTTTCGCCGAGACGGACGATCCGGTCGGCCGCCACACCCACTTCCGAGCGCCACAGGTCGGCGGCTTCGTCGTCGTCGCGAAACACGGTGACCCACAGTTTGGCGGTATCGAGCTTGTAGACTTCGGTCAGCAACTCCCAGCCGAAGCGGATGGCGTCGCGCTTGAAGTAGTCGCCGAAGCTGAAGTTGCCCAGCATTTCGAAGAACGTGTGATGGCGCGCGGTGCGCCCGACGTTCTCGAAGTCGTTGTGCTTGCCCGATACGCGCAGGCATTTCTGGCTGGTGGTGGCGCGGCGGGCGCCGATGTCCTGCTCGCCCAAAAAGACGCTCTTGAACTGCACCATCCCGGCGTTGGTGAACAACAGCGTGGGATCCTTCTGCGGCACCAGCGGCGAACTGGGCAGCACCTTGTGCCCGTTTTTCGCAAAGTAATCGAGAAACGCCTGGCGGATTTCATTGCCGGTCATCGCGATGTCTCCTGTCTCCAGCAAGCGGAATTTCAAGGGGTTATTCCTAGCCCTTGGAAAAAATTGTGTCAAGTAGTCCCGCGATTTATCCCACGTCGCCGTTCATGCCGAAAGGATGGTTTTTTGAATCGATTGACAATCGTATGCGGTAAGGAAGATGTTCATTAAGTATTCATTTGCCCCCCATCAGACTTGGCGTTATTGCCCCTGATGGGGTTATCTTTTCCTGACTTCCGCGCAGCCTGTTTTCTCTTTGGAAAGTACCTGAACTTTCTGGATGGCAATTTTGATTTTGGGTGTCCCGAGAAAAAAACGGGCAACGTCGAACAAGGTCGAAGTAATTTCTGCGCTGGATTGTCCAGCCTGCGGGGCGCATGTCAATAGCGAAGGGCTCCAACCAACGAAAAATGGATCTATGTGAAGGTTCTTCAAGCCCGGAGGGCGCAGGTCAATAGCGAAGGGCTTCAGCCCTGGTATAAAAAGAACCAAATTAAAACAAACCCCTGAAAGGGGTGCTGGTAATCTCGTTGATACGAATTTTCAAAAAATCCTACACCCCTTGTCAGGGGTTGCCTGATCTGGGCGAGCCGCCATTTCCAGGGCTTCGCCCTTCGCTACTGACCTTCCGCCCCTGCGGGGCTTGTCGGCGCCGGGTGTTCCAATTCGGAAATCAGAAGACTTGGCGTAATTGCCTCTGATGAGGTCATCCTTTTTGGTTGCAGATAAAGAAAAACCCCGCGGAGCCTAAGCCCCACGGGGTTTTGTTTCTTATCCGCGAGAGATCTTAGAAGGCGATCTGCGCCTGCAGTTTGATCTCGTCGTTGCTGTAGCCGTCCTGCGTGTCGTCGCCGGCTTTGTTCAACACATCTTCCAGCTCTTCGCCGTGGTTGATGTAGTTGAGGCTCAGCATCGCATAGTGCTTTTTGATGTAGTAGTTCACACCGACGGTGATGTTGGTCAGGCCGTCCTGCTCGCTGGCGGCGTGATACGGGGTGGTCTCGTCGTCTTCGGTGTCCGGATTCAGCGCGTCATAGCGAACCAACAGTTCAACCGGCACTTCGAACATCGGGCCGAAGTTGTAGCCGGCCATGACGTAATAAGCCATCGAGGTCACCGAGTAGCTGTCGTCGTCACGATCGTCTTCGAAGTTGGTGGCCGGATCGGTGCTGTCCCAATCGTAGGTGGCGTACATCAACTCACCGATGAACGTCAGGCCGAACGGAGCCAGGTACTGCACGCCCGCGTCGATCATCATCACGGACGCGTTGTGGGCGATCAGTTCGCCTTCGTCGTTTTCGAAGTTGTCCAGCGGCATGCCATACCACAGACCGGCGTGGATGGTCAGGCCTTCAACCGGCGGCTTGCCGATCAGGTTGAAATAGATGTCTTTCGCGGTGTTCTCATCCTGCCAGGTCTGGTTGCCCACCGGCGCATTGCCGTTGGGAGCAACGATCGGCGGGAAGAACGCGCGGCCGTTGAACACGCCCAGGTCGGCATCCAAGTACGGAGTCACCACGCCAAAATCGATACCGGTCTGGCGGGCGGCCGGGGCGATCGCGTTGACCAACGGATAGTCAATGAGCATCAGCTTCGCGGTGCTCTTGGGTCCGAAGATCGTGAAGTTGGGCAGGAAGCGACCGACGTAAATGCCGGTGTAAGGAATGTAGTGGAAGCCCATCTTCATGTCGAGCAGGATGTCGCCGATGTACGCCGAGCTGTCCTGCGCGAATTCCATCTGAGCCATGTAGGTGATGCGGTCTTCAATCACGTCGCCCATCAGCAGCAACCGGGCGCGTTTCACGATGAATTCCATGTCTTCCGGACGGTCCACGGCCTGATAGTTCGCCGTGTCCAGGGTCTCGTCGCCGACGTAGTAATTGAAGCCGGCCTGGAAAATACCGCCGATCTTCAACGAGCCGACGCCGACCTTCACCGCTTCGTCGGCGGCGAACAGCGGAGCCGAAATCGCCAGCATCGCCACAACGAGCGCGAGGATCATTAAGTTACGTTTCATGTGAAATCCTCCTTAATGTTATCTGATTTCTGATCTTCGTTTGTTTGTTTACAAACCCGGTAAAGCGGTTCTCCTTCCAACCTGTTCGACTCTCAGATGATTTTTCATGAAGGAGTATTGCGACTTCTTCAGAAAACGTTCTGCTCGAAAGCCTCCTTTCGATTTGTTTTTTCAAAGAGCCGACAGTTTAGAAATATCCGTCGCATAGAGCTATCGCCCCTGCACGGATGGTATTTTCCCTCGATGGTAAAAAGCTACTGCATCCTATAGCGCCCCTGAACCCGGAAGTCAAGGGATTACTAACACTTTGCTAGTGGAACGCTAACACGAGAAAAACACCATGTTTTTCGCTAACTTAGGCTGCCAAAGATCGTGCAATCTATGAGCAGGCATATCTAACCACTTATTTATATTAGCTTTTCTATCGCAAAAAAATATGCAAAGTCAAGAAAAAAATGCTCTTTTGACCAAAGGTAACGTAGAAAAAAATAGTAAATACTCCTTATTCCGAACGATTTATTTCGGGAACGGCATCCTGATCTCAATTGCGTTCCTCGACCATTTCGACCTGTTTTGTCCTTGCGGAACGATTCCCTTTAAGGACCGGTTTTGCTTGCGTTTCCTATTATTTCCGGTATTATTTATTCGATCCCCGAAGATGGATTACTGGAATGGAGGGTGTCATGCCGCCTAAAGAAGCGATTTCCACAACCAAAGCTCCCAGTGCAATCGGACCGTATTCGCAAGGGATCAAGGCCGGCGATATGGTGTTCACCTCCGGTCAATTGCCTATCGATCCGGAATCCAAAAAGGTGCCCGAGGAAGTGAAAGACCAGGCCCAGGTGGCCTTGAGCAACGTCGCCAACGTGCTCGAAGCCGCCGGCGCCTCGTTGCGCAATGTGGTCAAAGTCACTGTATTTCTTCTGAACATCAAGGACTTTGGCGAGGTCAACGAAGTCTATAAGGAATTTTTCGACGACGACGAAGCCCTGCCGTATCCGGCCCGCAGCGCCATTCAGGTGGCCGCGCTGCCCGGACCGGTGGGATGCAAACTTGAAATCGAAGCGGTAGCCGTCCTCGGCTGACCCGGTCCATTCTTTTCCGGCCGCTCCCGGCCGTGACGACGGAGCGGCGCCGGCGGCAAGCACCGACGAAACCCATGCAGGAAACCAACTCCCATCGCTGGATCTGGCCTTTGTTGGCGGGGATATTGCTCGCCTCGTTTTTCATCAATGTGCTCGTCATTGCCCATGATGAAGTGCCCGACATCTACGACACCCTCAACATGGAGGTGCGCGGCAAGCTGTTGACCTACGGTCTGCTCGGCGATCGCGAAGCGCTCGACCGCTCGCTGCAATACACGATCGACATCGACTACCCGCTGGTGTTCCATTTCATCACCCTGCCGGTGCGCCTGGTCGCCGGCGATCGCGTGCGTGCCGGCGCGGTGACCGTCGCGGCGCTGTCGACCCTCTTGTTGCTGGTCGTTTTCTGGCTCGGACGTTTTCTGGTCGACGAGCGGGTCGGCTTGCTGGCCGCGTTGCTGCTGGCCGTGACGCCGGGCATCTATCGCTTCAGCCGGATGGAGATGCTCGACATTCCGCTTGCGCTCATCGTCGCCGCCGTGATGCTGGCGATGCTCTACAGCGGCGGCCTGGCCGTGCGGCGCTGGTCGATTCTCTTCGGCCTCGGCTGCGGCCTGGGGTTGATGGTCAAGCAGTCGTTTCCGTTCTATGTGATCTTGCCGCTGACGTACGTGTTCGTGCGCGGGCTGCTCAAGGAAGGTCCCGCCAAGCGTCGTCAGCGCTTGCTCAACGGATTGATGGCGGCAGTGATCGTTACGGTCGTGGGTGTCGTCTTCTACCTGCCGCACCTGTTGGAGTCGCTGGAAAGCCGCATGGCGATTCTCTCCTTCACCGCGCAGAAGGTGGAGGTGGGCAGCCTCGACTTTTTCCGTCTCGTCATGCGATACGGCCTGGGTCCGGTGCTGGCCGTGCTGGTCGTCGCGGCGCTGGCGGTGCTGCCCAAGGGCGACACGCGGTATCGTTTTCTCACCCTGTGGTTTCTCGCGCCGCTGATCTTCATGCCCGCGTTGTTCGGCTACGCCACCACGCGCTACCTGCTGCCGGTGCTGCCGGCCGCGGCCTTGCTGATCGCCTGGGCGTTGGTGCAGTTTCAGGTCGCCTATCGACAACGCAAGGTCAAGCTCGTCGCCGGCGCGCTGATCGTGGTCATGGCGGTCGGCTTCATGGCCTACGACCATCTGCGCGTCGATCGCACGGCCTTTTCCTTCGCCGATTTTCACCGCCGGTTGCAACTGGAGGGCATCGCGCGGCCGCGGCGTCTGGGCTGGAGCGTCGACCCGATGATCAACCGGATGATCGACAAGCAATGGCCCAACAAGCGCGTGCTGCTTTTGTTCGACACGCCGTACGCCGCGGTCATCAAAAGCCGGATCATCATGCAAAATCCCAAGGTCGACGTGCTCAACCTCATCGAGCGCATTTCGGTCGGCCAGACCACCGACGAAGCCTGGCGCTCGGAAGCGGGCCTGCGCGAGTCCATGCTCAGCGCCGATTACATCGTGTTCAAAACCGGCTACGAGCGCGACCACAAGATCGTCGTCTATGCGCTCAACACCGAAGAGGAGTTGGTGCGGCGGGCGATCTCCGTGTTTTATTCGGTGAAGGATAAATTCGAGTTGATCGACAGCTACGCGTATCCGGAAGACACCGAGCCGGTGTATCTGTATCGCCGCGTGACCGGCGACGAACCGGGCTAAACTACTCCCACGCCTCGGGCGGAATTTCGCCGCGCGCCACGTAACGCACCGGCCCCTGCAGCGTCAGGCCGGTAACGACCTCGCCCCCCGGTTGATAATCGACGGTGAGCACCTCGCCTGAGCGGGTGGTCAGACGCACCGGCTTTTGCACCTTGCCGGCCAGCGCCAGCGTCGCCGCCGCCGCCGCGCAACCGGTGCCGCAGGCGAGCGTTTCGCCCTCGACGCCGCGCTCGTAGGTGCGAATGAGCACGTCGTGTTCGCCGGTCACCTGCACGAAATTGACGTTGGTTCCCTGCGGCGCGAAAGCCTCGTGCCGGCGAATGGCGCGCCCCAGCGCCTCGACGTCGACGACCTGCGCGTCGTCCACGGTCAGCACCGCGTGCGGTACGCCGGTGTTCAGGAAAGCCGCGACGAGTGAGCCGGTCGGCAACGCGAGCGTCACCGCCGGACGATAATCGTGCGCTTCGGTCAGTTGCACGCGCACCTCGCGCCCGCCCAGCACCCAGCCGCGAATGACGCCCGCCTGCGTGCGGAAGGCCGTTTGCGCGCCGGCCAGGCCCAGGTCGTGCGCCCAACGCACCGCGCAGCGTCCGCCGTTGCCGCACATTTCGGCTTCGCCGCCGTCGTTGTTGAAAAAGCGCCAGGCGAAATCGACTTCGCGCAGCGGATCGTCCTGCAGCAAAATCACGCCGTCGGCGCCCACGGCGACGCGACGCCGGCACACGGCGCGGATCCAGTCACCGAGGTTGTCGGGGTCCAAAATTCCGGCGCGGTTGTCGACCATGATGAAGTCGTTGCCGCTGCCGCTCATTTTGACGAAGGGAATGGCGCGCTCGCTCACGATTCGTCCTCGCTTTCGTCGGCCGGCGGCGGCGTGGGGGTCAACTCGCGCTCGCGAATGGAATTGATGTCGTCCAGCCCCTGCATGGCGTCGCCCACGCCCAGGGCGTCGGCCGGCGTTTGCTTGGGCGGATACAGACGCAGTTCGTCGGGCATGCCGGTCTCTTCGTTCTCCAGCTTGTCGCGGGGGATCAACTTGCCCTTGAGCCCGCAGGCCGGCAGCAGCAACGCGGCGGCAAGCAGCAGACACAACAACGCGCGCGAATGCATCGCCGCCTACTTCCTGGCCGGCAAGCGGCGCGGCCTGATGGTTTGGGGCATGCGCATTTCGTACACCGGCCACTCGTCGGACACGCCGGGCGGATAGATGGTGTCCGGATCTTTGTTGCGCAGGCGGCCGGGCAGGTCCTCTTCGCGGAACGGATCGTCGGAGAAATCCACGCGGAAGGCGTCGAACTCCGTGCCCATCTCGCCTTCCATCGCCACGGCCATGCCTTGGTCGTCGAGCAGTCCGCGCACCGGGCTGATGCCCAGGGCGTGATCGACGATCTGTCCGCGCTTGCCCAACCGTGTTTCGGCGGCGTAGGCGCTGGGCACTTCGCTGTCGGTCAGCAGCCGGGCGAGGGTTTGTTCGTCGACCGTCTCGGGCACGCTCGGCGTTTGTCCGGCGACGACGGTGACGATCTGATCGGGTTTGACCCACATCTGCATCGCGTTCTTATCGCGTTCGGCGCGCACGTTGATCTGCCCGGCGAGGGTGACCACCGTGGTTTTATCGCCCCGATGCTCGGCGATGAAATACCCGCCGGGCACGTGGATCGCGGCCTGCGGCGTTTTCAGGCCGACCTCGTTGGTCGTTTTCGGTTCGTGGCGGGCCATCAAACGCACGATGCCCTCGTTGAGGCGGAATTGCCCGCGGTGGTAGTGCAGACGCGGATCGAAGCTCGCCGTCTCGAAGGTGACGCTCGTTTGGGCGCCGATGTATATCACCAATTCGCCGACCAGCAGCACCTTCGCGCTGCCGTCCGCCGTGGTGGTCAGCGTGTCGCCGGCCTGCACGTCCGCGCCGTGAATGACCGGCAGCGCTTCGCTTTGGCCCGGACGATCGATGGTCGCGGCGCCGTTTTGCACGATCACCGTGCCGGCCGTGTCGGCCGCCCACGCGGCGCCGGTCAGCGCCAGCAGCAAGGCCGTCAGCAAAATCGTCGTGCGCATCGCGATCCTTCCCATTGTTGCGTGACTATCATACTCCCCGCGTCGGCACGCTCAAGAGGCGGCCGCTTTTTTCGCCGTCAGCGCCCAGTGCAGCGCGAAGATGTCGTGCCGTTCGATCTCGATGAAACCGGCCGCGCGCAATTGCGCCGCCGCCGTATCCACCGCCACCCGGTGATGCGCCGGCGGACCCTTGAGGCGTTCGGCGCCCGGCGGCAGCGGCTGCCAGTCGATGAGCACCAGCCGTCCGCCCGGTTTGAGCACCCGCCACAACTCGTGCACGTAGCGCTCCGGGTCGGGCAACTCGTGATACGCGTTGCAGCACAGCAGCGCGTCGACCGTCGCGGCGGGCAGGGTCAACGCATCGTCGGGCGTGAGGATCGGCTCGATCGTCGCCCCGTGCGGATGCGTCGCCAGTTTGCCGCGCAACAACGCCAGCACTTCCTCCTGCGCATCCAGCGCGTAAATGCGCCCCGCGCCGCCCAACGCCTCGGCCACCGCCAACGTGCAATAGCCGGTGCCCGCGCCCAGATCGGCGAAGGCCATCCCCGCGAACGGTTGCACCAGTTCGACAATCGCCGCCGGCGGAAGTTCCTTCTTGCGCGCCGGATCGTCCAGACGATGCGCCCGCGCGGGGTTCATTTTTTTATCTTCGGTCATCGTCGCCTCACACCAGCGAAACGTTTCTGAACAGCAGGTTCGCCAGCAGGCCCGCGATCGGCGGGAAGAAGAACGTGCAGGCGATGCGGATGCCCGCGAATTTCCAGCCCAGCACGCCCACGTCCATCGGGATGCGCGCGACGGCCCACAGCGACCAGCCGGTCAGATAGGCGACCATCGTGCCCACGCCCGCGCCGGCGCGCAAAAAGCCCGCGGCGATCGGCAACGAAACGTAAGGCCCGCCCGGCGAAAGTCCACCCGCGACCGTGCCCAGAACGATGCCGCGCCAGCCTGATTCCGCGCCGACCCATTTGGCGATCAATTCCTGCGGAATCAGCACCTGCACCATCCCCGCCAGCACGAAGGCGAAGACCAGCAACGGCAGCACTTCGAGCGTCATTTTCGCGCCGTTTTTCAGGCCGGCGATGTGCTGCCCCTGCCCGTTGGCGTAGCCCACGCCGAGCAGAATCAGCGCCAGCCCGGCCATGATGAGCGTCGGTACCAGCATCGGTTTTCTTCCTTTTTTGCTTTTTTCCATGCGCGCAGTTATACCCGAATTCGCCGCGCTTGTCGCGTGGGAGGCGTCATGTGAGAGGAGTTGTCGAAGCGATAAAAGTGTGGCTTACGCTTCCGCCCGGCGCATCCGGTTGATCACGCCCAGGATCAGCCCGAGGGCGATGAACGCGCCCGGGGGGAGGATCATCACGATCACCGGGGAGAAGGTCATGCCGGCCGCCGAGAGCGCCGCGCCCAGGATGTTCACGCCCAGGATCGTCCCGTTGCCCAGCAGCTCGCGGACCGAACCGAGGATGAACAGCGCCAGCGTGAAGCCGATGCCCATGCCCAGACCGTCGACGATCGAGGCGAGCACGGGATTGCGGTTGGCGAAGGCTTCGGCGCGGCCCAGGATGATGCAGTTGACCACGATCAGCGGAATGAACAGGCCCAGCGCCTTGTGCAGCGGGTGGAAAAACGCGTTCATCGTCAGGTCGACGATGGTCACGAACGAGGCGATGACCACGATGAACACCGGAATGCGCACCTTGCCCGGCACGATGTTGCGGATCAGCGAGACGATGGCGTTCGAGCACACCAGCACGAACATGGCCGCCAGGCCCATGCCGATGCCGTTTTCCGCCGAGGTGGTCACCGCCAGCGTCGGGCACATGCCCAGCACCAGCTTGAACACCGGGTTTTCCTTGATGATCCCTTTGGTGAATTCGGCCGCGTAGCCCATCGTTTACTCCGTCAGATCCTTGCCCTGGATCGGCAAAGGCGTCTTGGTCGTTGTCGGCAGCGGTTTGGCGGCGGGCAGATTCTTGTCGACGGTGCCGCCCTCTTCCAGCGTCGCGTCCGGCGTGGGGACGAGCGGCGCATTCGGATCGGGCGTGGGCTCGACCGCCTCGGCGGGCGCCGCGTTGCCGGTCAGCTCCACGCGATTGTCGCGGAACCATTCGAGCCCGGCCTTGATCGCGCCGCAGATCGCGCGCGGGCTGATCGTCGCGCCGGTGAGGGCGTCGATCTCGCCGCCGTCCTTTTTCACGCGCCAGTCGGTGTTGTCCAGATTGCGCGGTTGGCCGTCTTTGGCGATGAGCTGCTTCTGCCACGGTTCGTTGACCGCGATGTTCGCGCCCAGGCCCGGCGTTTCGGAATGCTCGACGACCTTGAAGCCCAGGATGTTGCCGTCGGCGTCCAGGCCGATCATGCCCACGATCTTGCCCGAATAGCCGCTGTTGGTGTCGACCTTGAAGGCGAAGCCCTTGGCCGCGTCGCCGGCCTGCGCCACGTAGACCGCATCCTTGCCCGCGACGTTCTCGCGCTTGACCATCTCGACGCCGTCGCCGACCACCGCCGAAAGCACCGCCGCCGCGGCTTCCTTCGCTTCGGCTTCCTTGGCCTGCGCGATCGGGTCCTTGGTCACCTTGTACACCTGCGACAGCGCCAGCGCGGCGACCACGCAGATCACCCCGAGCACCACCGCCATGCGCAACAGGTCTTTCATGCGGGCTCACCTCCCGTCTTCTTTTCCGGCGGTACGAAGCCGAACTTCTTGGGCGTCGTGTACCGGTCGATGAGCGGCACGGTCGCGTTCATCAACAAAATGGCGAAGCTCACGCCTTCCGGGTAGCCGCCGAACAGGCGAATGATCACCGTGATCAACCCGCAGCCGGCGCCGAAGATAAGCTGCCCCTTGCCGGTCATCGGCGAGGTGACCATGTCCGTGGCCATGAACAGCGCGCCGAGCATCAGCCCGCCGCTGACCAGGTGGAACATCCCGCTCGGGTACGCCTCGGGTTTGACCAGATGGAAGATGTGCCCCAGCACCACCGCCGTGCCGATGAAGCTGATCGGCGTGTGCCAGGTGATGTAGCCTTTGTACAGCAGATACAACGCGCCCAGCAGCAACGCGATCGCGCTGATTTCGCCCAGGCTGCCGCCCATGTGGCCGGCGGCCATCTGCGACCAGGACGGCAGATCCAGCGAGGAAATCGGCTTGCCGAGCATCGCCGCTTCCTTGACCATCCCCAGGGGCGTCGCGCCGGTCACCGCGTCGCTCGCCGCCGCGCCGAACAGCGGCTTGGGCAACGGCCAGCGGGTCATCTGCACCGGGAAGCTGATCAGCAGAAACACGCGCGCGACCAGCGCCGGGTTGAAGATATTGTGTCCCAGACCGCCGTAGACCATCTTGCCCAGGCCGATGGCCACCAGGCAGCCGATGAGCACCATCCACCACGGCGCGCCGGCGGGCAGGTTCAGCGCCAGCAGCAGGCCGGTCACCGCGCCCGATCCGTCCTTGAGGCTCAGCGGCTTGCCGAACATCTTGGCCAACAGCGCCTCGGCGGCGAGACACCCCGCGACGCACAGCGCGATCACCAGCGCCGACTGCAGGCCGAAGAAGTAGATCGACACCAGACTCGCCGGAACCAGCGCGCCGACCACCGACCACATCACGCGCGGGATGGAATCGGCGCTGTGCAGGTGCGGGCTGGAGGAGACGATCAGCTTGTCGTGTTCGCTCATGACTTCCTCCTTTTCGCCATCACTTGCGCTTTGCCCAGGCGGAGCCAATGCACGAGCTTGATGTGCGCCGGGCAGCCGTAGCCGCACGAACCGCACTCGATGCAATCCAGCACACCCAGCGCCTCGGCCTCGTCGACCAGCCCGTTCTTCACGGCCTTGGCCAGTTCGGCGGGCAGCAAGCCCATCGGGCAGCCGCGCACGCACAGGCCGCAACGCAGGCACGGCCCGGCCTCGACGACCTCGACCAGCCGCGCGGGCAGCGCCAACACGCCGCTGGTCCCCTTGATCGCCGGGGTCGCCGGCGTGTATTGCGCCAGGCCCATCATCGGGCCGCCGTTGATCAGCTTGGCCGCCGGTTCGCTGAAGCCGCCGGCGGCGTCGATCAGGTGCCGCAGGGGCGTGCCGAAGCGGACCTGCAGGTTCTTGGATTGTTTGATCGCCTCGCCGGTGATCGTCGCCACGCGCTCGATCAACGGTTTGCCTTCGACCAGCGCATCGCGGATCGCCGCGAGGGTCGAGACGTTCTGCACCAGGCAGTTGACCGCCATGGGCAGCCCGCCCGAGGGAATCTCGCGTTTGGTTGCCGCGTAAATGAGCTGCTTTTCCGCGCCCTGCGGGTAGCGCACCGGCAGCGCGAGCACCTCGATGCCCGGAAAGTCGGCCGCCTTCTTGCGCATCAGCTCGATCGCATCGGGCTTGTTGACCTCGATGCCCAGGTAGCTTTTTTTCAGACCGAACACGCGCATGACGATCTGCAGACCGGTGAGGATCTTCTCCGGCCGTTCCAGCATCATGCGGTGGTCGCTGGTCAGGTACGGCTCGCACTCGACGCCGTTGGCGATCACCGTGTCGATGACCGTTTTCGGCGGCGGGCTGAGCTTGACGTGCGTGGGGAAGGTCGCGCCGCCCATGCCCACGATGCCCGCGTCGTGGATCGCGTCGATGATCGCCTTGGGCTCCATCGCGCGCCAGTCGCCCGGGGGCGTGAAATCGACCGCCTCGTCGCGGTGGTCGTTGTCGATGATGATGCACGGCAGCTTGCGGCCCAACGGATGGTCGCGGTCCTCGATGCGCCGCACCTTGCCCGACACCGGACTGTGGATCGGCGCGCTGACGAACCCGCCGGCCTCGGCGAGCATCTGGCCCATTTTGACTTCGTCGCCGCCCTGCACCACCGGCTTGGCCGGGGCGCCGATGTGCATCGAGAGCGGCAGGACGATTTCGTCGGGCGCGGGCAGCACCTCGATGGCCATGCCGGCCGATAGTTTACGCTCCGGCGGATGGACGCCGCCGCGGAACATGCGCTTGCTCATTGCGCCGCCTCCTGCTGCTGCGCCGCCGCCGCTTTCTTGGCCTTACGCGGTTTCGGGGGAATCATGATCGTTCCGCTTTCATCGACCAGTTCGATCGCTTCGAAATTGCAACTGTCGTGGCACAAGTGGCACTGCACGCACTTGGCGGCGTCCACGGAGTGAAGCTGTTTCTTTTCGCCGCCGATCGCGCCGACCGGGCACTTGCGGGCGCACAGGGTGCAGCCGGTGCAGTTGGCGTTGATGCGCGCGGTGTAATGCGGCCCGGCCTGATCGACGATCGATTTGGTCGGGCAGACCGCTGCGCATTTGCCGCAGCCGATGCACTTGGTCTCGTCGATCACCGCCAGGTCGTTGACCAGCGCGATCGCCTCGACCGGGCAGGTCTTCACGCACTTGGCGCAGGCGATGCAGCCGATGTCGCAGCCCAGCCGCACGAACTTGCCTTTGTCGTGCGACGAGCAGCGCACGTGCACGCGCTTGTCCGAGGGCATCAGCTTGAACAACCCGCGCGGGCAGGCCTTGACGCATTTGCCGCAGGCGGTGCATTTGGCTTCGTTGATCGCCGGCAGGCCGTCGACCAGCTCGATCGCGCCGAAGGGGCAGGCGTTTTGGCAGTCGGCGAAGCCCAGGCAGCCGAACGAGCAGCCGGCCCACCCGCCGGCGATCATGTTCGCCGCGGCGCAGGTCGGCACGCCGTCGTACTCGTACTTGGCTTTGATGTGCGCGTTCGAGCCCTGGCAAAACAGCACGGCGACGGGCTTGGCGGTCTGCTTGAATTCCACGCCCAGCAACGCGGCGATTTGATTGCGCGTCGCGTCGCTCATCACCGGGCAGGCGTCGATGCCCGCCTTGCCGGCCACCAGCAGTTCGGCCAACTGGTTGCAACTGGCGTTGCCGCAGGCCCCGCAGTTCACGCCGGGCACCAGCGCGGCCACCTGCTCGACCAGCGGATCGACCTGCACGGCGAACACGCGGCTGGCCACGCCCAGGCCGACGGCGGCGACCAGACCGATACTCGTCAGGATGATTATCGCAGTCAGCATGATTTATTTCACCAATCCGGCAAAGCCCATGAAGGCCAGCGCGAGCAAGCCCGCCGTCACCAGCGCGATGCCCGTGCCTTTGAGGGAAGCGGGAACGTCGGCGTATTCGATCCGCTCGCGGATGCCGGCGAACAGCACCAGCGCCAGCGTGAAGCCGACGGCCGCCGAAAACGAGAAGACCAGCATCTCGGCGAAGCTGAACTCTTCCTGCACGTTGAGCACCGCCACGCCCAGCACGGCGCAGTTGGTGGTGATCAGCGGCAGGTAGATGCCCAGGGCCTGGTACAGCACCGGACTGACCTTCTGGATAACCATTTCGACGAACTGCACCAGCGCGGCGATCACCAAGATGAAGACGATCGTCTGCAGGTAGGTCACGTCGGAGGGCACCAGCACCAGCCGCTGCAGCAGCCAGGTCACGACGCCGGCGACGGTCATGACGAAAATTACCGCCATTCCCATGCCGATTGCGGTTTCAACCTTGCGCGACACGCCCAAGAAGGGGCAGATCCCCAAAAAGCGGGCGAGAACAAAGTTGTTCACCAGCACGGCAGAGATAGCGAGCAGCAACAACCCAGTCATCGTTTGAACTCCTAACCCCTCTGCTCTCCCGACGGGGATCGGGGGTTTGCGATTCTATAACTATTCACGAGTTAGTCAATGAGAAAATCGCCGCACCGCGGCAAAAAACCGACGCAACAACACAGAGTTATTCCACATTTCCATTTCGCACTGTCCAATTCTTAAACGATTCCGCGCAGTTTTGTGAAAGGCCGGGCGCTGTGAAAAGGGTAACGGAGGCGGGCGGGAAATGGAAATGATTATTTGAGATAGGAGGTAAGTGAGTTAGTTGCCATCTTGCCGATTAATTATCGGTGGTGTTTTTGATCGATTGTCTGTGTTCCCATGGTTTTGTCGAATTCTTCAGTTGTACAATCCTCAGTGAGTTATTCACATTGTGCCGCGCAAGACATTTGATGAATCAATCGGTCGAGGTGCTGCAAGAGGGGTTGGGTGCCGAGTTGAATCACAACAATTATTAACTCCCCCTACCGTAATTGTCGTAATCAGGGCCGATAACCGATTAAAACCATCGAACTGGCGAAACAAACAAAAGCGAAGAGTCAAATAATTATCGCCTGAAAAAGTGAACTGTATGGAGAGATGTTATCTTTTACGTATCAAATGAATTACGTAGACTTTACAAAACATTATTTCTAAAGTTCTTTATCATGTGCTTTGTTGTATGTGCTTAAAACATTAAAAACATGGCAGGCATGGTGTTCTATAGGTTCGTGAGGCCATTTTTTTGCACTTGAGATTGCATCTTTTAACGCTGGGGCGAAGCATTCTTGACAGCCCTGTTCAGCCAATGTTTGTAAACTGGCCAACCTGAATTCTGGATTGCGAAAAAGAACAAGCTTGGCTACATGAACACTTGCAGTTTCCTCTAACGACACGCGTTCACCATGATGGGAAAATTTCTCTTCATAATTCTCAATTCGTTTTAAATATCCCTTACGTGGACGAAATTTGTTAATAAGTCTTATGAAAATTCTACACATTATGTTTTAATCCTTTCAATCAATCATTACTGAAAAAACATGGTAATAAGTTGCGCAATCCACAATCTTTTTTTAATAGCACATTTTTTGCTCCTGCGTTTATAATATCAGCCTTATTTAAAGCCCATGGAATTTGATTTGTCAAAACAAATACTTTAAGTTCATCATCGAATGTTTTTCTTAAATACCTGACGAATTCCAATCCTGCATATTTGTAATAATGTTCCCCCCATCCTTCTTGAGGTACAATAATATCAATAACTGCTCCTGAAAAAACAACATCTTTATGTAATTTTTCATCAGCTCTTTTACAACTTTTTGCTGTAACTACCTGCACATTATCTAAAAAGAACGTATCTCCTATGGTGTCATCGTCGAGCCATAATATAGTAAGTGATAAATCGTTTTTATCTGCAGCGAATTTGATGTTTGTGATAAAGTCTTCACTCATTATTCCTTCTTTCTAATTCCACTTTCAGGTGGTAGCACGACTTTCAATACAGTAACACCGCCTGGCTCTCCTTCTTTTTTTGAAAAAAATATATCCACATTTCCACCATGACTATTAATAATTCTTTTTACTTCAGCTAGTCCAATCCCGCTCCCGTGGCGATCTCGATCAGACGCATATACTCCTCTTACGCCATATTGGAACATTTTATAATTCAGCAATTCGTCATCTTCAAGTTTCACACCATATGATGACACTTCAATAATTATGTGTCCCATTTGGGAGTGTCGTCTACATGTAACATAAATATACCTCTTACGATCTGCTGAATCTTTGGAGTAACTATATTTTATAGCATTATCTATAATGTTACAAAATGCTCTAAAAAGTAAACCGTAATCAGCTAAAATATGAGGTGTATCTGAAAACTCAGTATAAATATCAATATTTTGAACCGCCGAAATGCCAGAATAAAAATCAATCACGTCTAATAACAAATCTGTTACACTTATTTTCTTTATTTCAAGAACATACTCTTCTTTGTGGCGAAAAAATCCTTGAGCGTTCATAAATAATAAATTTAATCTTTCAATACCATTGAAAATAAAATCAAATATGGGAAAGACTTCATAATTGTGGATGAATTTATTTTTTATTTTCTCAAAATTACGATGTATCGAATCTTCATTTATCTGCTCTGTTAATACATTCGGATTATTCACTTTTTTCCCGTCAGCTACAATAAATATCCCATGAATTAATGCCAACATTTGCCTGGTGGCATCATGCTGGATTTGTTCAACAGTATCGTTAAAAACCTGATTTTTATTCATAGTATCTCCTTATAAAAGTGGTCGATCCGATACCACATGTAGGCGTTTCAATGCGTCAATATTAAAAAGTTCTTCTTGCAATCCAAGTGATTTTGCGATCTGCAAATCATCATGAATTTTATTTAGCACCCATGTTTCATTGGCCCAAGGTTGAATTTTTAAGGATTGTGATACATTTATCTTGTATCCAACAGAATATAATTGGGCTCTTGTATAAAATATCTCTGGTTCTTTCGATAGCTTCAATGCAATATTCACTTCAGTAGTTAATTCTTCAAGAATACGTGAAAGAGTTTCTTTGTTACCATGTCGTGCCACATGTTTTTCTAAAAAAATTTCATCTTCACGATCGGTTATCTCCTTAAAATAGTTTATATTATCAAGGTGCGCTGATGAAAGAATCTCGATCATCATATCTGTGTGGTTATTTCTATAACGCGCTTCCATCATGTTGTTAGTGCTCTGTTTAAAGGCTTGTTCAAAATACATAAGTGATTTTCTTACTAGTTGTAATCGTGTGAGCGCCTTTTTTTCGCCGATAGCATCGCAAAATTTTGTTCTCATTGGCTCATTACGAGAAAATCTTTCTAAATATTGTCCATAGCTTTTAAATGTGGATGCGTAATTAACTCCCATTGCATTATAAGTTGCTGGCGCTTTGGCATTTTGAGGAAGTTCCTTGAAAGCAATATTTAAAAGTTGTCGTGCATATATGTATGGATCTAGGTGCTTTCCATGCCCCCCTTGTTTTTGACATACAATAGCAAAAAAAGTAAGAAGTGTAGATCGCATCTCTACAGGATCATTTAAACATTTTGGGATCTCGAAAAGGCCTGATTCGATTAATTGAGTGTCGGCATTTACTTTTTCCTTTATCTCCCCATAGATTTCTCTTGCTAGAATTTCATCAAATTTTCTTTGGTCGCTAATTTCTGGTGAAAAAAGTCGCTCTAAATAAGAAAATAACTTTCCCGTATCCGAACTTGAATATTTTTCTGATGACAATATATTTTTGTTGTTCAAAATGAAGCGTCTGAACATGTCTGCCGAATCGAAGTCGACCCTAGATTCTTGAATTAATGTTACTAGTTGTTTTGAGTTGTCCTTAAAATCGTCATCGGAAATTTTATCTGAGACAATCTTTGGAACAAATGAAAACATTCCAAAAACCAAAATAAGCACAAAAAAAACTGTTTTAGAGTTATCTATTGATACCTGCCTTTTCAATGATTTTGCGAGTTGTACTGGTGTAGGATTTTCTTCAGTTAAACCAAATACTCCTATCCTCTGCGCAAATGAAAGAATCTTTTCGGAATTAAAAGTATTTCCCAGAAAATCAAATATCAAACTTGGCTCCCAGACTAGAAATAATCCTAAAGTTGCTACAAAGAAGTAAATTGGGATTTCAATTGTAAAAGAAAAAATATTCAACGAAAATGATCGGTCATCTGTAAACCAAAGATAAGCTCCAATTATGATAAATAGTCCGCCTAATATGCGTAAAAATAAACGCCTTTTAAACATGTTTCATTCCTTCCCATCTGAATGTGTCTAGATATGAGAATATGATATATATAAATCAATTTATAATCAACCCAATAAATTTCACTAAAATATTGGATCATATGTAAAAGTCAATCCCTTGTCTTACAGTTCGTCTTCTAATATTAATGGTTATTAGAGACCTGTGTTTGGAAACTCCTTTTCGGTTTGTCAGAGCAGATCGATGTTCTCGATCGACCATCGGCCCATTTTGCAGTATCCGCAAAGCGGATTAAGAATGATGAAAAATGAAACTCGACATCGAGATCGCCGATTCGGTCGGCAACTTTTCCGAGAAAATCGAAGATCTCTGCGTGACGCACTACGGCGGTTGAAGCCACGCCCGGCCCACCGCGATTGTCTCCGTTGCGGCTTCCCGTTATAACCGGTCCATGGAAGAGACTTCCCATCCATTTTCGCTGATTCGCACCATCCAGGCGGGCTACTACGCCGTGCTGCCGTACCTGGGGTACGTGGCGGTGTTTGCGGTCGGCGGGCGCGGCGGGCTGGCGATGCTGCTGGGGTGGGTGGTGCTGCTGGTGTATCAGATTCTCTTCCTCGGCCTGTTCGCGGCGCGGACCGAGCCGGCGCGGGCGAAGGCGCGCTGGTTGTTCGTCGTGCCGCCCGTGATCGTCGGCGCGCGGCAGTTCGCCGGACAGGGGACGCTCTGGAACTTCTTCCTCGAAGAGATGCTGCTGGAGGCCGTCGCGCTGGTGCTCGTCTTCGTCGCGCAACTGCTGTTCACGCGCAACCGCGAGGGCGCCACGGCCTGGGAAGACCTGGGCATCACCCCGCTGCTGGTCGGCGGCCTGCTGGGCCTGGGGATGTGGGATTTCGCACGGGCCTGGTGGGAGGTCAACCTGGTCGCGACGCGTCCGGATTGGCTGTCGGTCACGATGATCGCCGCCGCGTTCGTCGTCGCGCTGAGCAACTACTGGCGCGCGATCTCCGCGATCCGCACCGGCCGGATGACGATCCGCGAGGTCTTTCCGGACGACGGCCGCGGCATCGCGCTGATCGTCGGGCAGATCGTTTTGTGGTTCGCCGTCGGCGGCGTGGCCGGCTACTTCTTTAAGTGAAAACGACGGGCCCGCCGATTGACCGCCCTTCCTTGCCGGTCTACATTGGCCGCACACCGAATTGAATGAGGGGTTTTTCCATCATGGCCAAAAAACAAATCGAGCCCGGTCCGTTCATCGTGCCGATGCCGCTGGTGCTGGTTGGCGCGGCGATCGAGGGCAAGGCGAATTACATGCCGGCCGCGTTCGTGGGCATCGTCAACTTCAAACCGCCGACGATCGTGTGCGGTCTCAATCCCGAGCACCGCACCAGTCGGATCATCGAGCAAACCGGCGAATTCAGCATCAACATTCCGACGCCGTCGATGGTCGAGGTTACCGACCACTGCGGCCTCGTCTCGGGCGCGAAGGTCGATAAAAGCTGCACGTTTCCGACCTTCACCGGCCGGGAAACCGCCGCGCCGATGATCCGTGATTGTCCGCTCACCGCCGAGTGCAAGCTGATCAACTCGGTGGCGATGGCCGGCGACACGGCCTACTTCGGCGAGATCGTCGCGGTGTACGCCGAAGAGGATGTGCTGGCCGACGACAAGGTCGACTGGCTGAAAATCAACCCGATGCTGTTCACCTTCCCCAAACCGTCGTACTGGCGCCTGGGCGAGTACATCGCGCCCGCATGGCAGGTGGGCAAAAAACACAAGGGCGAGTAATCGCGGAAAGGCGAACCGATGAACGATGACATCCTGCGCGCCGAGGTCTGGCGCACGGTGCAGACGCTCAACCGCGCCTGGACCACCGAGGGCGATCCGCTGAAGCTGCGCGACTACTTCCACCGCGACATGGTGGCGATCACCCCCACCGACCGCTTCCGGCGCGAGGGGCGCGACGCGTGCGTCGAGGGCTGGCAGAGCTTCGCCGACAGCGTGACCGTGCATAGCTGGGAGGAGCGCGACGAGAAAATCCAGCTCTACGCCGGCGGGCAGACGGCGGTGGTCACCTACAATTATACGTTGTCGTGCCGCCTGGGCTCCCAGACGTTGACCATGGCCGGGCGCGACATGATGTTCCTCGTGCGCGAGGACGATCGCTGGCAGGTGGTCGCCGATCAGTTTTCGCCGTTCCCGGCCTCCTGAAACGCCGCTTTGCTCTTGTCGCTGCGGCGCAACCGCTGTTATAGTGCCGCCACAAGTCGCCCGCGGCACAGCGACGGCTGACGTTGAATCAACAGGTGATCCCCGCTGGAGGGAGAATGTCCGACAAGTTGCGGCTGGCCGTTTTTTTATCCGGCGGCGGGTCGAATTTCGAAGCGATCGCGAAAAGTTGCCTTGAAGGAAAAATCCACTGCGAGATCGTCGTGGTCGTCGCCAATCGGCTGAACGCTTACGGACTGGCGCGGGCGAAAAAGCTCGGTTTGCCCACCGTGGCGCTGGACGATCGGCATTTCGCCTCGCGGGCCGAGCACGAAGCCGCGCTGACGGAACTGCTGGCCCCGTACGATTACGAGATGATCGCCCTGGCCGGCTACATGCGGTTGATGACCGCCGAGTTCATCGCGCGGCACCGTTGCGATCGCCTGGACCTGCCGGGCATCGTGAACATTCATCCGGCCGACACGGCGGCGTACCAGGGCGTGCACGGTTATGAATTCGCCATGGGCCTGACCAAAAAAGGGCCGCGGTTGAGCGAGACGAAGGTTACGGTGCATTTCATTGACGCGGGCATGGACACCGGGCCGGTGATCGCGCAACGGACCGTGCCGGTGCTGCCCGACGACGATCTGGAGGCGCTCAAGGCGCGGGGTCTGGCGATCGAGTGGGAATTGTACAGCAAGGTGCTCGACGCCATCGCCCACGGCAAGGTGCATATGCGCAACGGCCGCGTGGCCGTCGATGCGTGACGGGGCATTGGGGTTTTTATGAGCGATTCACAAAGCACGAATCGGCAGCCGTTGAAGCGCTTCCCGCGGCAGATGACCCTTTCCTTCCATGAAGGCGGGCTCAAGCGCGAACTGGTGTACGAGCTGGTCGGCTGGGACGTCGGCCCCGACGAACGCACGCTGCGCCACGGCGACAATCCGGGGCAGGACGCGGCGCTGTATCGCCTGATCAACGGCAACCTGGCCATCGGCGAGGTGAGTTCCATCGCGCCGGGCAATTATCTGGCCAGCCTGCCCGAACTGCTGCAGCAGGGCCGGCATCCGAGCAAAGGTTCGATCGTCGACGCCGACGCGGCGTTGAACATCCTGCGTTATCTGATGGACGAGCCGACCTGCGCGATCACCAAGCACGCCAATCCGTCGGCGGTGGCCGTCGGCGACGACCTGCCGACCGCTTACACGCGCGCTTATCTGGCCGATCGCCTGGCGGCCGTCGGCGGCTGCGTCGCGCTCAACCGCGCGGTCGACGCGACCACGGCCGAGGCGATTCTGGAAAGCGGCGCCGCGGTGGTCGTCGCCCCCGAGTACGAAACCGGCGTGACCGGCCTGCTGGCGGAAAACAAGAACCTGATCGTGCTGCGCATCGGCAACATGGACAAGCTTTCGCTGTGGGCCGGTCGGCGGGTGATCGACTTCACCTCGTTAATCGACGGCGGACTGATCGCGCAGTGGTCCTTCGTGCCCGCGACGCTCACCCGCGAGGCCTGCCGCACGGCCACGGCCATCGCCCAGGGCAAGGAAATCAGCAGCCGCCGCCAACCCAACGCCGAAGAGTGGAACGACATGCTGCTGGCCTGGAAAATCGCCACCGGCGTGACCAGCAACACGGTATTGTTCGTCAAGGCGGGCGTGACCGTGGGCATCGGCATCGGCGGACAGGACCGCCTGAGCGCCGTGGAAACCACGCGCGACAAGGCCTACCGCAAGCTGGCCGATCGCCTGGCCTGGGAGCGGTTCAAAACGCCGTTCCATTACATGGTCGATCCGGGCATGCGCGAGTCGATCTGGCTGGACGCCTCCGAGCTGCGGGGCGGGCTGATCGGCGCGGTCATGGCCTCCGACGGCGCGCTGCCGCACCGCGACGCGGTCGACGAAGCGGCCACCGAGGGCGTGGTGGGCGTCGTGCAGCCCGGCGGCGATCCGGGCGATTACGCGATCATTCGCGCCGCCAACGAGCACAACATGGCCATGGTCTTCACCGGACAGCGCTGCTTCATGTATTAAGTCGTTGCGCGGTCGTCCTTTTTTGCTATCCTTTCCCTTTGAACCACCTTTTAAAACCGAGTGTCTTAGATGTCGGACAACGGAGTGGAATTGAACGAAACAATGCCGCTGCAAGATGACGATAAGACGCTCGTCAAGCGTTTCGTGGAAGAAAAGGACGAGTTCGCCTACGAGGTGCTGGTCAAAAAATACCAACGAATGGTCTATTTTCTGGCCCTCAAGGTCGTGGGCGGGCACGAGGACGCCGATGAAATCGTTCAGAAAACCTTCATCAGCGTCTATAAAAACCTGGGCCGCTTCGAAGGGCGGTCGAGCTTGAAAACCTGGATCTTTCGCATCGCCATGAACTACTCGAAGAACCTCATCCGCGACCGTGCGCGGCACGCGGGCGAGGAACTGGCCGATTGGAACGCCACCGTCGAAAGTTCGGTGGAGGCCGATATCGAAGCCGATCAACGGCGGCGGATCGTCGAAGAGGCGATGGAGCAACTGCCGCCGCGCCAGCGCGAGGTGCTGCAGATGCGCGCCTTCGGCGACATGAGCTTCGCCGAAATCGCCCAGGACGTGGGCATTTCGACTTCGGCGGCGAAAGTGAATTACCATTACGCAGTCAAAGCCCTTAAAGGGCTGCTGGCCGACTTTGGGGAGAGCCACGCATGAGTTGCCAGGAATGGACCGATAAGATTATCGATTGGCTTGAAGGCGAACTGGACGCCGACGAAGCCCGGCAGGTGCGCGAGCACGTGGAATCCTGCGTCCAGTGCGCGGCGGAGGCCGAAAGCATCCGCCAGGCGCTCGACGCGGTGAAGCGGCCGGCGCGCGATCCGGGCGAAGCCTACTTCGAAACGCTGTATTCACGCATCCATAAGCAGATCGTCGCCGAGCGCCAGTACGTGCCCTGGACGGTGCGCCTGTGGCAGGCCCTCAACGGCGCGTGGCTGCGGCCGGCGGCGGTGACGGCCACGGCGTTGTTGATCGCCGCGGTGGCGCTGGTCGGTGGCGGGGTGTTGGATCTGAACACCGATCGCGCGCCGCAGATGGACATCGCGGGCGTCTCGATGGTCAAAAAGCCGCTGGCGCCGACGCTGGCGGTGACGGTGAATCCGCAGTTGAAAGAGGCCGTGGCGTTGCTGGACGACGAACAGGTTGCCGAATTCGAAACGCAGATCACCGAGGCGATGATGCCCGAGGACGTCGACTCGGCCATGGCCGGCCTGGGGCCGCTGACGGTCGAACCGTCCTTCGCCTCGCTGTCGGCAACGGAAATGACCGAACTGGCCGATCGTCTGGCGCAAGTCAACATCGAAATGCCGATCTAACCGCGCCCGGGAGGTATGACCCATGCGGATCGATAAACTGGTTGCGTTGACCCTGATCCTGCTGCTGACCCTGGCCGTCGCCGGCTGGGCGCAGGAGACGCCGACGCCCCAAGATGAACAGGACCCCGGCACGACCGCCGGGCGAGCCGACGCGTGGAAACGCATCGAAATGTACCGTTTGTTCAAGCTGACCGAAGCGCTGCAACTGGACGAGGAGGCCGCTTCGCGCCTGTTCCCCATCCTGCAGCGATACGACCATCAGTACCGCACCATCAGCGAGAAAAAAGAAGAGCTGCAGCGGACGATGTTCCTCGAACTGAAAAAGAAAGAGCCCGATAAGGCAGTGCTGACCAAGGCGGTCGACGACACCCTGGCGCTCGAACGCGAGTCGATGCGCATCCGCACCGAGCAATTCAAGGAGCTCAAGAAGATCCTCACCCCCGAGCAGTACGCGCGCTTTTTGATCTTCGACCAGCGTTTCCGCGACGAGGTCGGGCGGATGATCAACGACATCCACCAACGGCGGCACGGCGTCGGCGGTCGCGGTGGCCGCGGCATGGGCCGCTAACCAGGAATAATTCCTGCCAGGGATAATCCCTGGACCTATGATTTGCCCTCATTTTGTGGAGCTTCGGCCGGCGGCTGAGCCGCGCGCGCGAGGATTCTTCCGTGTGCCACACCTTTGGCTATCCGCCAAAGGTGCCGGGGATAATCCCAGGACCGATGTTTTGCCTTTATTATGTGTGCCCTCGGCCGGCGGCCGGGCCACATGAGGGCATGTACTCGATCGATACGGTTCGCGAAAACTCCGGGACATGCACTTGCTGCGTGTCTCGTGATTTTTGCGGAGAAAGCGGGGAGTTGATTCCTTCGCGCCCCGGCATTTTTCCCTTTGTTCGCGTTACGGTACGGTCAGGATGTTATTTCGACGGCATTTCATTGGCGAATTTGCGAGCCGTGCCGATTGTTGAGCGACAGTCATCGGTTGCGGTATTTATATGAGGCAATAATATACTATTATTTCAGAAAATAACCGAATATGATAGCTGGCGGGGGAAAGCGTTGGCGGCCCTGGCTTGAGACGGGCACCCCGCCAATTCAGGGCAACCCCCGAATTTGCGGGGACACATTGCGAGAACATGCCCCCGAAATTCGCAGCAACCCCACCATAGCCCCTCGCCACCCGAATTTGCGGGGACACGTTGCAGGAACGTGCCTCCGAAATGCCTTGGGATAAAAACATGGCGTCAGAAAAGCGCCTTTTCGTTTTATTTGAAAACTTCCATTTTCAACTGGAAGAAGTTGTCATTACAATTGGTTGGGCGACGGAGTTCTGCGTTACAAATAAATAATATTTACAAATTAAATAATATCTAAAAAGCGGGCGAAATATCCTTATGCGTTAAATGGTTCGCTGCTTGTATCGGCGGATGCGGTTGATTATACTAATAAATGTGAGGATTTTTTCGGTTGGAGAACGCAATCGATACGAATAGGCCTCAGAAGCGATTTTTGGTCCACGAAATTGAGATTCGTGAAATAAGCGACGTTTGATTGAAAATACAGTATCCTTCCCATTTTCGCCATGTATGGGGGAGGCATGTCCAAAAAAAGTAAGACCGAAGAATTACTGCAGCGGGAATTACAGGACGCGCAGAAAAGAATCGCCAGACTGGAACAGGTCGAACAGAACACGGCGACGATTTTCAATATGTCGCTGGATATGATTTGCATCACCGAATTCAAAACCGACAAGTTGTTGACCATGAATCCGGCATTTCAGAATGCTCTGGGTT
Source organism: bacterium (assembly GCA_036725605.1). Taxonomy (GTDB): domain Bacteria; phylum Lernaellota; class Lernaellaia; order Lernaellales; family Lernaellaceae; genus CALBTQ01. Next base: position 26,070 of record DAIMDW010000026.1, on the reverse strand, counting down.
TTTCCGAAATGGAAATGCTCGACCGGCCAATTTTGGAATTGGTACATCCAGACGATCTGCCCAGAACCCGCAAGATCGTCGAGGAGCAGCTTCATAGCGGCAAGAATATCGTCCAATTCGAAAACCGTATTCGCACGAAGCAGGGCGGTTATCGCATTCTGAGCTGGATGGTGCGTCCGATTCCGGCCAAGGGGATCAATTTGGGCCTCGCCCGCGACGTTACCGAACAAAAGCAGGCGGAAAAATCGCTGCAGGAAAGCGAGGAATGGTACCGCACGTTGATCGAGACCTTGCCCGACCCGGTCATCGTGTATGACCTGCAGGGCAATTTTCTGTCGCTGAGCCGGCAGGCGTTGAAGTTTTACGGCGTGGAAACGTTCGAACAATTGTACGCCGAGGTAAAAAACATCGGCGATTTGCTGTCGGAAGAAGATCGCGAGAAAGCCTTCGCCAACTTTAAATTCACGTTGGAAACGGGACATTCGCAAAATACGCAGTATCGCGTCCGTTTGAAAAACGGCGACACGGCGATGATCGAAGCGCATTCTTCGTTGTTGCGCTACGCCGACGGTACGCCGCGCGGTTTCATCAGCGTGATCCGCGACGTCACCGACCGTCATCAGGCGCAAGAGGCCGTCCGGCGTAGCGAAGAACGCCTGGCGTTGGCGTTGTCGGCGGTTAACGATGCAGTGTGGGATTGGAATTTCGTAACCGAAGACGTGTACTTCAATCCCTTGTATTTCACCATGATCGGCTACGAGCCCGATGAATTTTCCCCTTCGTATAAAGCATGGCGAAACCTGCTGCATCCGGAGGATCGGGAGCGGGCCGAGCGGGCGTTGAACGATTACCTCGAACAACGAAGCCCCAATTACATGGTCGATTTTCGTGTGCGGACCAAAGCGGGCGATTGGAAATGGATATTGGCCCGCGGCCGGATCGTCGAGCGTGACGAAAACGGCCGGCCGGTGCGGATGATCGGCACGCACACGGACATTCACGATCGTAAGCTGATGGAAGACGCGTTGCGCGAGCGGGAGGAGACGTTTCGCGCGTTGGCCGAAAACAGCGTGGATACCATCATCCGTTTCGACGCGGATTGCCGCGTGCTTTTCATCAACCAGGTGATCGAAAAACAGACCGGCGTTCCGCCCGGTCAATTCATCGGCAAGACGTTCGCCGAAGCCGGTCTGGATGCCGATATCAGCGAAGAATTGGAACAGGCGATCCGGCAGGTTTTCCGGGAGGGGCAAAATCATCGCCGGGAAATATTGTTGCCCGACGGCCGATGGATCGACCGGTTGCTGACGCCGGAATTCGACGCCGCGGGCCGGGTGCAGGCGGTGATTTCCTTCGCGCGCGACATCAGCCAGTCCAAGGCCATCCATCACGAGTTGGAATTGTCCGAGCGAAAATACCGCAGCATCATCGAATCCTCGCCGATGGGCATTCACATGTATCGGTTGGAAGAGGACGGCCGATTGATTTTCTCCGGCGCCAATCCGGCCGCAAACCGGATTCTGGGCGTCGATCACGGTCAGTTCATCGGCAAGACGATCGAGGAAGCGTTTCCCCCGTTGGTGCAAACCGAGGTTCCCGACCGCTACAAGGAGATCGCCCGCAACGGCGGTTATTGGGTCAATTCGCAGGTGAATTATAAGTACGAAAAAATTCACGGTGCGTATGACGTCTATGCCTTCCAGGCGTCGCCGGGGCGCGTCACGGTAAAGTTTCTCGACGTAACCAAGCGTTTGTTGGGCGAGGAAAAGCTGCGCGAGAGCGAAGAGAAATTTCGCGGCATGGCCGAAAGCCTGCTCGATGTCCTGTTCATCACCAACGATGAAGGATCGATCGATTACATCTCACCCGCATCGAAAACCGTTTTTGGTTATGAACCGTCCGAGATGGTCGGTACGGTCTTCACCGACTATCTACCGGCCGATCAAGTCCCGTCCGCCATGCGGTTGTTCGCGCAAATCATCGGCTCCGGCGAGCGGGTGTTTAACGCGCTGTACACGATGAAACGCAAGGACGGCGCCTTTTTCCCGGGCGAAGTGACCGCCTCGATCGTGACCAAGGGCGACCGGATCGTCGGCACCTTGGGATTGATCCGCGACGTTACCGAACGGCAGCGGGCGGAAGAAGCCATGCGGCGCACGCAGTTCGCCATGGACCACGCCAAAGACAGCATTATGTGGATCGACAGCGAAGGCAATATCGTCTACGCGAACGATTCGGCCTGCGGATCGCTGGGATACACGCGTGAAGAATTGCTGAGATTGAAGGTCTTCGATATCGATCCCGATTTCAATGAAGATCAGTGGGACGAACACAAACGGCAGATGCGCGAAAAGGGTTTCTTGAGCTTCGAGTCGCGCCATGTAAAAAAGGACGGCACCGTCTTTCCCGTCGAAGTGAACACCAACTATTTCAGCTTCGACGATCAGTTTTTCGCCATCGCCTTCGACCGCAACATATCCGACCGCAAGCAGGTCGAAGCGGTGCTGCGCGAAAAAGAAAAGCGCTACCAGTTGCTGGTGCAAAACTCCAACGACATCGTCGAGATCGTGGACGAGAACGGGTCCCCGTCCTATCTCAGTGACCAAGTGTCGCGCATCCTCGGCTATCAGGTCGAAGAGCTGATAAATTTACAGGCCTTTGACGGCATCCATCCGGACGATCTGCCCCACGTGATGGAGGTCTTCAACGAGGGATTGCAGCATCCGGGCGTGTTGCGCAAAGCCGAATATCGTTATCGACATAAAAACGGGCATTGGGTGCACCTGGAGGCGGTCGGCAGCAACCTGCTGCACGATCCGGCCGTGCGGGGCATCGTGCTGAACATCCGCGACATGACCGATCGCGTTCATGCCGAACAGGAGCAGCGCAAACTGCAGGAGCAACTCCAGCAGGCGATGAAGATGGAAGCGGTGGGGCGTTTGGCCGGCGGCGTGGCGCACGACTTCAACAACCTGCTGACGGGCATCAGCGGCAATCTGCAACTGGCGTTGCTGGACCTGAAAAAGAGCGACCCGCTGACCGAAACGCTGGAGGAAATCCGCAAAGCGGCCGATAGCGCGACCGCGTTGACCCGCCAGTTGCTGGCTTTTTCGCGCAAGCAGATCATCGAGCCCAAGGTGCTGGATCTGAACGAACTCATCGAAGCGATGCACAAAATGCTGGTGCGGCTGATCGGCGAGGACATCCAGCTGCAGACCCTGGCGGGCGAGGACCTGGGCGTGGTCAAAATCGACCAGGGGCAGTTCGAGCAGATTCTGGTCAACCTGGCGGTCAACGCGCGCGACGCGATGCCCAACGGCGGCAAACTGATCGTCGAAACGGCCAACGTGGAGTTGAATGAGGAGTATTGCCGTCTGCGTTCTTATTCATCGCCGGGCGCATACGTGATGCTGGCGGTCAGCGACACGGGCGCGGGTATGAGCGAAGAGGTCAAAGCCCATCTGTTCGAGCCGTTCTTCACCACCAAGGAAAAGGGCAAGGGCACCGGTTTGGGCCTGGCGACGATCTACGGCGCGGTCAAGCAGGCCGGCGGCAACGTCGAGGTGTATTCGGAAGAGGGCAAGGGCACGACCTTCAAGGTCTACCTGCCGCGCGTCGAGGAGAAAGCCGAAAAACCGGCGTTGTTCGGCCGGACGAACGAAATGCCGGGCGGCAAGGAGACGATCCTGCTGGTCGAGGATGAGGAGATCGTGCGCAACCTGGCGATCAAGGTGCTCAAGCGCCTCGGCTACAAGGTTTTGCACGCCGACAGCGGCGGCGACGCGTTGTTGCTCGCCGAGCAATACAATGAACCGATACATCTGTTGCTCACCGACGTGGTCATGCCGGTGATGAACGGCCGGCAATTGGCCGAACGCCTGAGCACGATTCATCCGGAAGCCAAGGTGCTGTTCACCTCGGGGTACACGGAAAACATCATCGTGCACCACGGGGTAATCGACGAAGGCGTGCGGTTCATCAGCAAGCCCTATTCGCCCGGCGACCTGGCCAAGATGGTCCGTCGCACCCTCGACGGCGCGACCGGGCCGATGGCGCCCGGCGTAAGCAAACAATAAACGCGTGTCCCGGTTTCTCCGAAAATCGGGGACGTGATTCCTTCGTGTCCCCGCATTTTCAGGTACGTTTTGGAGCCCCAAGTGGGACAAATGGGACACTTTGTCCCACGCTTATTTTTTATGTTTTATCAATGATATCAATATGTTGCAAAAATCGACGGTGGGACGCTTCGCGAAAAGTGTCCCACGCCAATAGTGCCGGCGTTCGAGTGCATTGCCAGCCGTAGGGGTAGGTCCCCGTGCCTACCCAGGCTAGGGCAATCCAGGCCGGGGCAACCATTGTAGGGGCAGGTCCCCGTGCCTACCCAGGCCAGGGCAATCCTGGCCAGGGCAACCATTGTAGGGGTAGGTCCCCGTGCCTACCCAGCGGCAGGGCAACCATCGTAGGGGTAGGTCCCCGTGCCTACCCAGGCCAGGGCAACCCAGGCCGGGGCAACCACGGGGAGTTGCCCCTACAAATAACCTGCCGGGTGGCGCTGGCACGCCGAACGCAGTGCGGCTTGTCAGTGTTTTTCAGCATGTACATTTCAATTTTATTCCCGTAGAATAATCGCGCGAAGCTGAAGCCTCGCGCCGCTTCGCCCGCATTGGAGGATGAAATGATCCGCATTTCGGTTACCGGCGCCTTGGCCGTACTTTTTCTGTTGGTTTGTGAAATAGACTGTTCCTCATTTTCAATGAAAAGTAGGAAACCAAAATGAAAAAATGGTTGATTTTCATTTGTCTTTTGCTGGTGCCGACGGTGTCCCTTGCCTATAGCAAAGTAGTTCTGAAATATTCAGAATTCGGCGAAATATTATGGGAAAATTCGGATATCGATCACAATTCCGGTAGCTTGGATTCAAGCTTGATTATCGACAAACTAGGTCACTTATATCTTGTCGAAGGCGGAATGCTTACTCAATACGACCTGTCCGGAAACGAACGCTGGCATGATGATTTTACGGCGTTCAATTTAAAAACAGACGCGGAAGGTAACTATTATTATATAAATTATTATAATGAGATACAATTCATCGAAAGTCGAAGCGAAGACAACGGGCATCGATGGGTGAAAAAATATGAAAAATATTATCTTTATGATGTGCAAGTCGATTCGGACGACAATATTTATCTGATCGGTCACATACGAAGCGAGAGAGAGTTTATCTATAATTACACAATTTACAAATATTCAGATTCGGGAGACTTGCAGTGGAAAAAGTCGTTTACCGAAGAAAACGATATGCCGATCATGGCGTATTCAATGCAGATAAAAAATGATCAGGTTCTTATTGTCGGCGTGACCGAGTCTGTCGAAGAAGACATTACTAAGGATATGTTGTTTATTGCTTTCCATAGTTTGGAAGGGGAAAGATTGTCGTATGTTACGGTTGATTTTTTCAATTTTGACCTTCAAATCATTGACCTCAACGATGATCTCATTTTTGCCTGGTACGATATAAAAAAATATTCAGCGGATGGTACGTTGATATGGAGCTATGAATTCGATTCCCTCGAGGTTATGTCGATATCAGTGGACAGCGAGAATAATGTTCTTGGTGTGGGACGTATTGTCGGCCCCTCTCAAGGCGACTCCGCAATTGCGGTGTTCAAGCTCGATCCTAATGGAAACATGTTGTGGGAAAAATGGTATGAACGAGATTACATCAATTTAAAAAGATTGCTTGTCGACAGCGATGACAACGTAATTGTCGTCGGTTACGAGGGACGAACGAGCGGTTCCATTCCCATCGACACCAGCTACTTTGCTTTAAAGCTCAACCCGGACGGCGAACTGCTGTGGCACGAGACGTATCAACCGTTCGAAGGCTATAGCGCCTTCGCTTCCGACGCCGTGCTCGACGATGAGGACAACATATACATCGCCGGCTATTCGTACGACTACACCGATGGCGACGACGACGACGAGCCCGGCTGCGGATGTTTCTAATGCGAAACGGCGAATGCGGAATACGGAATTTCGCTAATGCGGGATAAAAGCTGCGGTCTTGTTCCGTGGGAACATGGTCGCTGGAGAGAATCCCTGGCAGGAATAATTCCTGGACCTATGTTTCATTCATTGTGTGAAGCCTCGGCCAGCGGCTAGGGCCGCGCGGAAGCGGGTGCTTATTGCGGCCAGATCCCGCGTCGGGGGAGACTGTCGATTTTCTCGTTTGGAAAATGAAAGCGTCTGTTGCTCCTGCGGGATTTGGGGGAAATTAGGGCGTTTTTGCCCGGCGCTCACGCACCGGGCTACCCTCTGTCGCCCCTGACGGGGCTGTTTGTCGCCTGTCGACGCATTTATCGACAGTCTCTTGGGGCGCGGGATGACCAGACAAAGGGATCTCTTCCGCCGTCGCCAAGGCTATGGCGGACAGGTCCGCCGTCGCCAAGGCTATGGCGGACAGGTCCGCCGTCGCAAAAAGCTTTGGCGGACATTGCCACTCCGCTTTGCTCCGGTCGAGATGACAGAATTGCCGTCATGCCCGCGCAGGCGGGCCTGTCCCACCGCAGCTTGAGCGCAGGCGGGCCAGAAAATACGGGGACACGATGAAATCATGTCCCCGATTTTTTAGGACCAGCCGAGACTTTTCCCGACATTTTTTCCTGCGAACCAAGGAGCAAAACCCGGCGAGGCCGGTGTTTTAGGGATGCCGATTTGAAAAACGAAAAAAATACTTGACACGACGGAAACGAAGTGTACAATGTAAACGAATGAAGCGAAAACCGTTTACAAAGGGTAGAAGGAAATGACACAGCAGACGGCACGCAGCGAAAAAACCCGGCAACGGATCATGAGTTACGCGATGCGCATCTTTTTCGAGCGTGGTTTTCGGCGCATCACCGTCGAGGAAATCTGCACCGGTGTGGCCATAAGTAAGCGAACTTTCTACAAGTATTTCTCCAACCGCGACGCGTTGGTCGAGGCGATCGTCATCGATCGCATGGGCGGCACCGGCCCCAAGCTGCTGGGCAATCTGCAGTCGGACAAACCGGTGCGCCAGATCCTGAAAGACCATTACGAGATCCTCACCACCGAGGTCTTCCAACAGGTGTCCTCGCAGATGATGTTCGACATCCAGACGCTGATGCCCGATCTATGGAACAACATCGTTTCCTTCCGGCAGTCGATTTTCGAAGAAATCGGCAGGCTGATCCGACGCGGGCAGGCGGACGGTTCGTTGCGCCGCGATATGGATCCCGAAATCATCTCCCGCTTGCTCCAGGGCATCCTCAACCGAATCGCCAGTCCGGATTTCGCCAACGAGCTGGGCCTCTCGATGGATCAAATGGCCGCCAGCCTGATGAAAATCTTATGGTCGGGCATGTTGTCGCCCGAATCCGAAGGAGTAGAGAAATGAATACCTGGGTGCGCCGCCATTATGCGGAACTGGTCGGTTGGTTGAGCCTGCTGGGCTTCTTGCTGATCACCATGACCGCTCAAGCGGCCGAACCGGTAAGCTGGTCGATGAACGATGCGCTCGACTATGCGCTGGCCCACAACCCCGATCTGCAGGTGGCCGCCTCGTCGATCGACGAACTCGAGCAGGCGCGCGGCGAAGTGTTTGCGAACTTCCTGCCCGATCTCAAGCTCGAAGGCGGCTACACGTACATCGACAATATCCCGCAAATGGAAATCGACATGAAGGTGCAGACGCCGATTCCGGGCATGGAGCCGATCGCCGTGAACAAGAAAATCGATATGGGCTACCACGACAACTATCAGGCGCAACTGAAGCTCAATCAGATTCTGTTCGCGTCGGGGCAGGTCTATTACGCGGATCGGGCGATGCAAAAGGCGGTCGCGGCGGGCGAAAGCCAGTTGGCGGCGGCGCGGTTGAAGGTCACGCAGATGACCGCGCAGGCTTACCTGGGGGTGTTGATCGCCCAACAGGTGGCGACGGCGCAGCACGAGGCGCTGGCCAACGCGCGCGAGCATCTGAAGCACGTGGAGAACCGCTACCAGTACGGCGCGGCGACCAAGTTCGAGCTGCTGCGCGCGCAGGTCGAGGTGTCCAATCTCGAACCGCAGGCGACCGAGGCCGATAAAAACGTGCAACTGGCGCGCACAATGCTCAGCCGCGCCACGGGGCTGCCCGCCGACGCGTCGCTGACGCTGACCGACAAGCTGGTCGAACCCACCGCCGCCGACGCACAGTCCGATTATCACGCGCGGGCGCTGGCGCAGCGGCCGGAGTTGGACGCGTACCGGCTCAGCGCGGACGCCAACGAGGATCAGGCGCTGGCCCGGCGCGGTTCGATGTTGCCGGCGGTGATGCTCATGGGCTCCTACGGGTACTCGAAGCCGTATTACATGAACGACGATTGGGAAACGAACTGGACGGTGGGCGTCGGCGTGTCGATTCCGCTGTTCGACGGCCTGCAGGGGTATCGCGGGATGAAGCGCGCGCAGGCGCAGGCCGAAACGGCCAACCGTCAGCGCTCGCAGGTCGCGGCCGACGTGCGCACGCAGGTCGAGCAGGCGCTGCTGGATCAGGATGAGGCGCGCGTGCGCATCGTGGAGACGAAAAACAACCTCGATCGCGCGGCGCAAATGCTGATTATCGCCGAGGACAGCTACAAGGCCGGCGCGGTGACCAGCCTGGAAGTGATCGACGCGCAACTGGCCGCGACGGCGGCGCAGGTGGCGCATCTCAAGGCGTTGTACGACTATCGTGTCGCCCGGGTGAACCTGGCGGCGGCGACCGGCGATCTGTCGGTCATCGGGAGGTAGGATCATGGCTCGTCGCATCGTACCGTTGTTGGTGGTGCTTTCGTTGTTCGGCTACTTCGGCTATCGCGTGTGGCAGCAGCGGCAGGAAGCGCGCCTGGACGACACCTTCTACGGCACCATCGAGGCGACCGAGACGGTGATCAGCGCGCAGTTGGCCGGGCAGCTCGTCGAACTGACCGTCGACGAGGGCGACGCGGTCGAGGCCGGGCAGTTGCTGGCGCGCATCGACGACAAGGTCTATCGGGCGCAACTGGCGCAGGCCCAGGCCGCTTCGCGCGCGGCGGCCAGCCAGCAGGCGGTGCTCAACGCCGGGCTCAAGGGCGTGGATTCCAACCTGGATCGCACGAAGAAACTGCTGGCCACCGGCTCGGCCACCGAGATGCAGTTCGACACCCTCGACGCCCAGCGCGATTCGCTGCGGGCGCAAAAGGGCGTGGTTGCGCGGCAGGTCGGGCAGGCCGAGGCGGCGATTCAACTGGCCGAAACGCAGTTGAGCTACGCGACGATCGCCGCGCCGCTGGCGGGCACGGTGGTGCGCCGGCACGTCGAGCCCGGCGAAACGGTCTTCCCCGGTTCGGCGCTGATGACCCTCGCCGATCTGAGCGTGATGGAAGTGAAGATCTACGTGCCCGGCCCGATGCTCGGCAAGATCCGGCTCGGCCAACAGGTGCTGTTGTACACCGACAGCTTCCCCAACCAGCCGTTCACCGGCGCGGTGGCGACCATCGCCGAGCAGGCCGAGTTCACGCCCAAGAACGTGCAGACCCGCGAGGAACGCGTGCGGCTGGTGTACGCGGTCAAAGTGCGCGTGGACAATCCCGACGGCGTGCTCAAGATCGGCATGCCCGTCGACGCCCGCTTCGCGACGGAGTGACCATGAGTCTGCTGTCCGCCGCCAACCTGTACAAACGCTTCGGCGACATCGAGGCCGTGGCCGGCATCGATTTGCAGGTCGAGCCGGGCGAGATCTTCGGCCTGATCGGGCCGGACGGCGCGGGCAAAACGACGACGCTGCGGTTGCTGGTCGGCCTGCTGGACGCCGACGAGGGCGAGGCGAGCATCGCCGGGCTGGACGTGCACAAGCGGCCGGACCAGGCGCGCGAACTGCTGGGCTACATGCCGCAACAATACAGCCTCTACGGCGACCTGACCGTCGAGGAGAACCTGCGTTTCTTCGCCGATATGCATTTCGTTTCGCGCGCCGACCGCCGGGAAAGGCTGGCGCGGCTGTTCGCCTTTTCGCGGCTGGAGCCCTACGCCAAACGCCCGGCGGGCAAGCTCTCGGGCGGCATGTACAAGAAACTGGCGCTTTCGTGCTGCATGATTCACACGCCCAAATTGTTGCTGCTGGACGAGCCGACCACCGGCGTGGACCCGCTGTCGCGTCGTGAGCTGTGGGAGATCCTGTACGCCTTCGCCGCCGAGGGCGTGGCGGTCGTGGTCAGCACGCCGTACATGGACGAGGCCGAGCGCTGCCATCGCGTCGGCTTGATTCACAACGGGCGTTTTCTGCTGACCGACCGGCCGCAGGCGATTCTCGCCGGTTTCGACGAGGCGCTGTTCGAGGTGCTCACCGACGATTACGACGGCGCGCGCGCGGCGCTGGCGCAACAGCAGTGCGCGCTACGCAGCTACCCGGCCGGCGATGCGCTCAAGGTTGCCTGCCGCCCGGGCACCGCGCCCGAGACGATCGGCCAAACGTTGAGCGAAGCGGGCGTGGCGTTTCGCAGCATCGAGCCGGGGCGGCCGAATTTCGAGGACGTGTTCCTGTCACGGGTGGAGGGGTCGTCATGACCACGGCGGTTACCGCGCGCAATCTGGTGCGGCGCTTCGGCGAATTCACCGCGGTGGATAACGTGTCGTTCGAGGTGCCGGCCGGGTCGGTCTTCGGCTTCCTGGGCCCCAACGGTGCGGGCAAGACCACGACCATCCGCATGCTGTGCGGCCTGCTCGCGCCGACCGAGGGCGAGGCCGAGGTGATCGGCTTCGACCTGCGCCGCGAGGTGGACAAGATCAAGGAAAACATCGGCTACATGAGCCAGCGTTTTTCGCTCTACGCCGATCTGACCGTGCGCCAGAACCTGGAATTTTACGCGGGCATCTACCGCATTCCGCGCGCGAAAAAGGCCGCGCGCATCGCCTTCGCGGTGAAGATGGCCGGGCTGACCGGCGCGGAGCATCGCCTGACCGGCGATCTGTCGGGCGGCGTCAAACAGCGCCTGGCCTTGGGCGCGGCGATCATGCACGAACCGCGGTTGATCTTTCTGGACGAGCCGACCGCCGGCGTCGATCCGGCCAGCCGCCGCGATTTCTGGGATCTGATCGCCGAGCTGCGGCGACAGGGCGTGACGGTGTTCGTCACCACGCACTACATGGACGAGGCCGAGCACTGCGACCGGCTGATTCTCATTTACAGCGGGCGCAAGATCGCCGAGGCGTCGCCGCGCGAACTGGTCACCGACATCATCGCCGGCACGATGCTGGAAATCAGCGGCCCGCCGCCGGCCGAGGTCGTCGCCCGCGTGGAAAAAGCGCCGCTGATCAAGCAGGCGCAGATTTTCGGCCTGGTCAGCCACGTGCTGATCGACAACGGCGCCGACGCGACCGAGCGTGTGCGGGCGCTGGTGCGCGAGGCCGGGTGGCATGACGCGCGCGTACGGACGATCCGCGCCAGCTTGGAAGACGCGTTCATTCACTTGATCGAACGCGAAGACCGGCGCATCGCCGCCGAGGGAGGGCGCGCGCGATGAACAGCCGCATTCCCGCCATCGCCCGCAAGGAAACGCTGCACATCCTGCGTGACTGGCGCACGCTGGCGCTGGCTTTCGTGCTGCCGATCATTTTGTTGCTGTTGTTCGGCTACGCGATCACCTTCGACATTCGCGACCTCAAGCTGGCCGTGGCCGACGAGGATCAAACGAGTTACAGCCGCGCGTTGATCGACCGCTTCACCTCCAGCGGCTATTTCAAAATCGTGCGCACGGTCGATCATCCGCAGCAGTTGCCCGAGCTGCTGGACCGCGAGCAGGCGCAGATCGCCCTGGCGATTCCGGAGGGCTTCGCCAAGAACATGGAGCGCTACGCGGGCGACAAGATTCAGGTGATGTTCGACGGCAGCGAATCGAATTCGGCGACGATCGCCTCGGGTTACGTCGACGCGATTCTGGCGTCGTTCAACATGGATCGCGTGAGCGACGCGCTGGGCGCGGCCGGGCTGCCCACCGACGGCATTCCGCCGGTTGACGTGCGCATGCGCATCTGGTTCAACCAGGATCTGGACAGCACCAAGACGATCGTGCCCGGGCTGATCGCGGTGATCATGATGGTCATCGCCGCGCTGCTGACCAGCCTGACGGTGGTGCGCGAACGCGAGATGGGCAGCCTGGAAGGGCTGATCGCCACGCCGGTGCGCCGCCACGAAATTCTGATCGGCAAGATGATTCCGTACCTGGTGATCTCACTGCTGGACTGCGTGCTGATCGCGGTGACGGGCGTGGCCGTGTTCGGCGTGCCCTTCGCCGGCAGTGTGCTGCTGTTCGCGATCACCGCGTTGATCTTCGCCGCGGCCGGTTTGTCGATCGGCCTGCTGGCCAGCGTGGTCGCGGGCAACCAACTGCTGGCCAACCAGATCGTCGTGCTGACCACGATGCTGCCGAGCATGTTGCTGTCGGGATTCATGTTCCCGATCAAGTCGATGCCCGCGTGGGTGCAGGCGATCACCTACGCGGTGCCGGCGCGGTACTTCATCGTCATCACGCGGGGGATCATGCTCAAGGCGCAGCCGGCGACGGATTTGATTCGGCCGACGGCGTTTTTGATCGTGTTCGCCGTGGCGGTCATGGCGCTGGCCAACGCGCGTTTTCGCAAGAAGCTGTAGGAGCCTCTCATGGGACGCATCGCTTACATCACGCGCAAGGAATTCATTCAGGTGTTCCGCGACCCGCGCATGTTCGCGATCATCTTCATCGCGCCGATTTTGCAGTTGTTCCTGTTCGGCTACGCGCTGACCACCGACGTCAACAATATCAATCTCGCGGTGATGGATCTGGACCGCAGCGCCGAAAGTCGCGAGTTGCAGCGGGCGATTTTCAACTCGGGGTATTTCATCGACGCGGGCGCGGCCGAAAGCGACGCGGACATCCAGGGCGCGCTGGTGCACGGCCTGGCCGACATCGTGTTGGTGGTTCCCGCCGGCTTCGCCACCGACATGGCGCGCGGACGGCAGGCGACGATGCAGGTGCTGGTCGACGGCGCGGAATCCAACTCGGCGCAGATCGGCGCGGGGTATCTGAGCAAGATTTTCTTCTCGTACGCGCAGGACCAAATCGCCGCACGCATGCGGATGGTCAGCGCGAAACTCGGCGGGGCGGCGCGGCCGCTGCCGGTCGTCGAGGCCGAAACGCGCTTCCGTTACAACCCCGAACTCAAGTCGGTGAACTTTTTCGTGCCCGGCGTGCTGGCGATGATTTTGATGGTGATCACGATGATGCTGACCTCGATGGCCGTCACGCGCGAGCGCGAGGTGGGCACGATGGAGCAACTGGTGGTCACGCCGATCAAGCCGTGGCAGTTGCTGGCGGGCAAGATGCTGCCCTTCGCCATCCTGGGGCTGATCGACGTGACGTTCATCCTCGTGGTCGCCGTCGGGCATTTCGAACTGCCGCTGCGCGGCTCGGTGGGCTTGCTGTACTTCGCCACGGCGGTCTTTTTGTTCACCACGCTGGGCATGGGGTTGTTCATCTCGACGATTTCGCAGACGCAGCAGCAGGCGATTTTCGTGTCGTTTTTGATCATCATGCCCGCCGTGCTGCTGTCGGGGCTGATGTTTCCCATCGCCAACATGCCCGTGGCGGTGCAGTACCTGACCTACCTCAACCCGCTGCGCTACTACCTGGTGATCGTGCGCGGCGTGATCCTCAAGGGCATGGACTTTTACACCCTCGCGCCGCAGTTCTACCTGCTGTTCGCCGTCGGCGCCCTCGTCTTCGCGCTGGCCTCCGCCCGGTTCAGGAAAACCGTGGCGTAGGGGGGCTGGATTTTTTAAGAACTTTCTGGAATTTTATATAAAAGTAAATGCTACCCAGAATAATATAATTCATAGATAGTCAGCTGGGCTATGGAGGGTAAAAATGATGATTGATGCTCTTGATAAACTTCTTCAAAAATATCCCACTGATAACCCTTGGGTAAAAGCAATTATGGCCTTTTTCCCAATCACATCATCAATCGATGCATGGTTAACATCACGATTAGACACAATAGCAAGAGAGCGGATTGAAGCGTTTTTAGACGAGTTAATAAATAATAACGTTGACTTAACTCCAGAATTGATTGAGTCAGAGGATTTTCTTCACTGTTTTATGAAAACGATACAAGCGGTTCTTCATACTCGTAGACGTGAAAAAATCAGATTTTTTGCACGTCTTCTTTCTTCAAGTGTCGTAGAAAATCTAATCAATGATGTCAATGAGTTTGAAGATTATCTTTCGATACTTGACGATTTATCCTATCGTGAATTGACCATACTTTTTCTTCTTGATGAATGGCAAGCAAGGGCGGAAACTGTTTATAAAATAAAATATCCGAGAGAGCCAAATAATGGATTGACAGATTATAAATTACTAAATGACGCTCAACGATCACATGTTATTTGGGGTGAATTTAAAAATGATTTGAAGATTAAACTTGATATACCAGAAAATGAAATTGATAGCTTATTTTTTCGTATCGTAAGAACAGGGTGCTATGAAATATTTGCTGGGAAATATATGGGTCCGCTAGACTCTGAAGGGCAGTTAACTCCTTTATACTACCATTTAAAAAAATTAATTCAGAATAATGGAGATAATAATTGACAGAATTATCAAAATTCTATAACGTTTACCCAGCATACCCGCCAAGCCTCTGCGCCTTCGGGAGCAAGCTCAAATGTGGCGGGTTTTTCTATGTTAAAAAAACAATCGAAAATGATGATCTCTGCCCCAACAGATGAAAAGGCATCCTTCCAATCGTCGCGCTTTTGACATCAACACCATTAACGTAAGTGTCTAAGGCGATTTTGATTTAGGGTGTTCCGAGAAGAAAAAACGGGTGACGTTGAAATGAACTTCCGCGCAGGATCTTCCACCCCGCAGGGCGCAGGTCAATAGCGAAGGGCTTTTAGCCCTGGAATCAGACGAGGCAAATTCAAGCAAACCCCGCAGGGGTGCAAGCGATGTTCGCCTCCGGCGGAACAGCCGATCGTTTTCAACGCATACGCAAGTCGCCGTGGCCGATCTGATGCGAATTGTCAAAGATTCCTGCGCCCCTCCGGGGCTTGTTGGTTCTGGGTAGGTCGCAGTTTCCAGGGCTGCCGCCCTTCGCTACTGACCAGTCGCCCCTCCGGGGCTCAGGGTGTTCCAATTCGAAAGTCGGGAAGGCAATCCCTCACCCCGGGCTGCGCCCGACCCTCTCCCAGAGGGCGAGGGTAGAAAAAATCGGGGACTCGATTCCTTCGTGTCCCCGCATTTTTAAAAATAGGCAACCCGGTCTCCCTTCTCCCCGTGGGAGAAGGGTCGGGGATGAGGGCGGCATACCAGTCGCCCCTGCGGGGCTTGTCGGCTCCGGGTGTCCCGATTTGGAAGTCGGGAAAAATTTCGTGGGTGTCGGAAAGGGATCCCTTCCTTCTCCGCTAAAACTATGGTGGACAGGCCAATCGTTGCGCTGACGCTTTTCTCCGTCGGGGTGGCAGATCCTGCTTTATCGGCGGCCCTTGATGTCGCGTTCCATTTCGCGTTCTTCCTGGCGGCGGCGGATGGTTTCGCGTTTGTCGCCTTTTTGTTTGCCGCGGGCGAGGGCGACTTCGATTTTCGCGCGGCCTTCGGTGAAGTAGAGGCGCAGCGGCACGCAGGTCAGGCCGCGTTCGAGGATCTTGGTGGCGAGCCGCATGATTTCCCGCTTGTGCAGCAGCAGCTTGCGCGGTCGTTTGGGGTCGTGGTTTTCGCGGTTGCCGTGCGAGTACTCGCTGATGTTCACGTCGATCAGCCAGGCCTCGTCGTTGCGGATGTCCACGTAGCCGTCCGAGAGGTTGCAGCGCCCTTCGCGCAGCGCTTTGACCTCGGTGCCCACCAGCGCCAGCCCGGCCTCGAAACGGTCGAGCAGCTCGTAGTTGAATCCCGCTTTGCGGTTGACCGCGATCGTCTTTTCGCCTTTGGCCATGATCAATCCAGGGTGACGGTGAAGCTCGCGTCGGCCGGAGCCCAGATGCGCAGCATTTTGTTTTGATAGATCCACTTCACGCCGGGGTCGGCGTCGATGTCGGGCATTGCGGAGAGGAACGCCGCGACCATGCCGCCTTCCGGGCCGACCGAGAAGGTCCAGGCGTCGCCGGACCAGTCGACCCACACGCGGCGGTCGTAACCGAACTGCCACACCTGCCGTTCGCCCAGCGCGAGGTAGTGCCCGCCGTCGACGTACGCGTGGCCCGCGCTCGCGGTCGCGTCGGTACGCAGCAGCAGCGTGCGCGCACTGGTGGACACGTCGACCGAGCCGGTCTGCGCGGCGGTCAGGTTGCGCACCCGGCGGACGTCCTGCGCGAAGAGGAAGTCGGTGTCGGTTCCTTCGATGCGCGCGGCGATGGCGGCGTCCATGGCGTCCCAGGTGACGGTGCGTGGCGTTTCTTTGGTCAGATTATAGGGCGTGGCGACGCTGACGATCCGCGCGCGCTTGGCTTGCGTGTCGACCTGAGCGGACAGGCTGACGTGCTCGATCATCTGCCCGTAGGTGAAGGCGTGAATGTTGATCGAGGTATCCAGCGCGACGTCGCCGATGCTGGAGTTCACGTGCACGTCCACGCCCGCGTCTTCCGGCTGCCACGAGCCGCCGTCGGCCAGCAGGGTGAACGGATAGCCGCTGTCGCCGCCGCCGTTGCCGTGCCAGAGCACGCCGTAGGTGTGGTTTTCGTCCGCGGACATGTCGTCGACGGCGATCAGGTAGTCGCTGTCGGGGAAGAACACCGTGCGTTCGAACTGCGCGTCGTTCCAGGCGCTCTGGCCGGTGACGAAGGGCGCGGCGGCGTCGGTCATGCCGTCGACGATGAAGGCGTCGTTGCCGCCGATTAGGATGACGGGATTGGGCGCGGGCGGCGCGTTGCCGTCGACGGTCGGCACGTTGTGGTGCTTGCCGAGCATGACGACCGCGTGCTCTTCCCACTTGATGTAACCCGGGTCGAGCAAGAGCGATTCGCCGCGCGCGTACAGCGACACCGAGAGGTTGTCGCCGTGTTCGTGGCCCGCGCCGGCCGTGCGCGCCTGGCCGTTTTCGGCGAGGAAGAGCATCCACGAATCGTCTTCGCCCCAGCCGCTGCGGAAGACCGCCTCACCGGCGTCATACATCAGGAAGTTCGGGCCGAACCAACCGTCGGGCGGCGTGAGGGTCACCTCGTCGTCATAGGTGGCCACGATGTGCACCAGCGTATCGGCGCAGTGCTGGGTGAACATGGGGTACGCCGGGCTGGTCAGCCATTCCCAGGCGAGCAGGCCGTCGCCCCAGACCGGGGCCATCAGGCCGTTGAAGAAGCCTTCGCTGTTGGAATCGTCGATCGGCGGCGAGGCGCCGTTGGGCAGGCGGATCTTCACGATCCATTCGCTCTGGTCGTAGAGCTTGGGATTGTCCACCGGATTGACCACCTCGACCTCGGACCAGGTGCAGTTGGGGCCGATCAGGCAGAAGTCGCGCTGCAGCAGCGTGGCGTCCTCGCCGACCAGGTGGTTGTACATCACGAAAAACGGCAGATGGTTCACCGCGCTGTAGGCGGCGTAGTAGGGCCCTTCGGCCATCGCGCCCTCGACGATCTGCACGTCGAAGAGTTTGTAGACCGTTTCGGTCATGCCCAGGTTGAACCACTTGTTGGCGTCGTCGTGCTGGTTGAAGGTCATCGCGGCGATGGCCAGCGCGGAGCAGATTTTGATCGAATGGTTGTTGGTCGAAAACGGCTGCCAGATCGCCAGGGTGTCGAAAAAGTCGGCGTACAGATTTTCGACCATCGTCGTCACGCGCGTGGCGATCGCCGTGAGGCGCGTGGGCTCGATCAACCCCGTGCCGGCGATGATGTCGTAGGCGACCGCGTAATTCATCAGCGCTTCGGCGATGTGAATGTCCTGTTTGTAAATATAGATGGGGTTGGGGAACTCGTAGCCCATCAGTTCCAGGATCGTCGCGGCCTTGTCGGCCATCGTGGCGTCGTCGTCGATCCAGGCGACGAAGGCGGCGGCGATGGCGATGTTCGCGTTGGAGTACTCGCGGCCGGCGTCGTAGGGCTCGAAGATCGCGTTATAGGAAGCGTTGGCCCGGCTGCGCACGCGGGTCATCAGCGTGACGTAGGGCTCGCGGTCGAGCCGCCCG
This sequence comes from bacterium, assembly GCA_036725605.1. Classification (GTDB taxonomy): domain Bacteria; phylum Lernaellota; class Lernaellaia; order Lernaellales; family Lernaellaceae; genus CALBTQ01. The sequence goes on along the minus strand of DAIMDW010000026.1, from coordinate 7,896 downwards.
GCGATGGTCGACAGATCGTCGGCGAAGAACAACAAGCGCGGATGTTCGGTGATGTCCGCGTGCCAGGGGCCGGTCGGCGGCGCGGCGGCGAACGCCTGGGCCGAGGCCAGCAACACCAATATAATCAGGAACGGCCGTAACTTACGCATGACGATTTCCCCTGTTCGTGCCTCCCGCCTTTTCGCGGGGGATTAAGCCTAATGGAAACCCGGGAATTTATCCAGGGGAAAAATAAGGCGATTAATGCCGCGGTGCGGCGAAAGTTACTGATTTATAATCAAAAATTAAGAGGCTGTGGAAAAAATTTCTTGCTTCCGGCGAGGAGTGGAATTATAATTCGAATACGCCTCGAATGAACACAAATATAATTGGATGGTCGCAGTAGTAAAATATAAGCAATGTAAATGTATATGCATATCGCGGATGAGACGACAGGTCAGGTCAGGTTGACGAATTAGAAAAATATATTGGAAACCGGCCGGAACATCTCGCAAAAAAAGTGTTCTTTTATTGCAAAACGAAGCGAAAACGAATGCCTGGTGAACAAGCAACGTCGACAACGTGTCCAAAAGGCAGACGAACGCCGCTGAAAGGGAACACGCCATGGCCGAAACCAGAACCATCGAATTGGTCGGGGAATCTCCCTTGGGCTGGGCCGATGCTATTCGCCAAGTGATCGATCAGGCGAAATCCAATCGACTCGACATCGCGACGATCGGTTTGGAAGGAATGGACGTTCGCACCACGGAAAATCACTTGGATCTATATCGGATACGCACGAAAGCCGCCGTATACGACCAGAAGTAGATCGACCCCATTTTATCGCCGCCATAGCGCGTACGCGCGCGTTTGCGCATCCTCGATTATTCCTGAAAATCCATAAACACCCGGGAAAAATCCCGCCGGGCCTTGCGTCGGCAAAAGAGGTTCGATATCAATCGGTTGGACGGTGAATTCTCTTCTTGTTTGACTTGTCGCCACGGGCTGTGCTAAGATATTTTGATCTACGAGGGGAGGATCGATGAGCCACGACCAGGAAACAGTTCTATGCCAATCCTGCGGTGCGCCCAATTCCCCCTCGGCGACCGAGTGCGCCCAATGCGGCGCGGTGATGGCCGGCGTGCGTCAGGAGCGCGACAAAAAGCGGGCCAAGGCGCAGATGATCGAAGCGCAGCCCGAGGCCGTGCGGCAGCAGTTGCAGGATCTGGAAGCCGAGCACGAGCGACGGCCGGACGCGGTGGGCGTCTGCCTGCAACTGGCCAATCTGTATAAGGATCTGCAGCAAAAGGAGTTCGCGGTCGAGTACCTGGAAAAGGCGATCGCGCTGGATCCGGCCAACAAGTTTTTAAAACAGAAGCTACAGTTGCTTGTCGACGGTCGTCCGCCCGACAAGGCGCGCACGATGCAGATCGAAAAGAGCCAGGCGCAAACGAAGCGTTACACGCGCTACGTGGGCATCGGGGCGGCGGTGTTGGCGGTGGTGCTGGCGGCGATGCTGCTCAAGAGTTTGTTTATGCCCGGCGTCTTCTGCCTGGCTCCGGTGGAGGGCGACCGCGAGACGATCAACCCGAAATTTTCTTCCGACGGATCGATGGTCGCCTATCTCGATCAGCCGCGCTTTACGTTGTTCGGCATGGTCGATCAGTTGACCGGACAAAAGCCCAAGGGCGAAACCTGGCTGATGGTCAAGACGTTGCGCGGCAAGGGCGAACGCGTGGTGAAGATCGCCGCCGGCCGGAACGAGGGCGTGGAGTTCGCCTGGCGGCCGCGACACGACGAGTTGACCTATGTCGCCTATCAGTTCGAGGACGTCGGCAAGAGTGCGTACACCATTTACTCGGTTTCGATCAACGGCGGCGAGCCCCGCAAGCTGGTCGACGGCCGCGATTTCGCCTGGTCGCACGACGGCGCGTTTCTGGCGTATGTGCGCACCAACTGGAGCCGGCCCGAGCAAAACGGCCTGTATCTGCTCAACGTCGATTCGAAACTCGACAACAGGATCAGCGACCTGGACTGTTCGAACCCGAGTTGGTCGCCCACCGAACAGGAATTGGTGTATCAGGCCAAGGAACGGTGGATGTACCGGTTTTTGATCAGCGGCGATATCGACGCCGACTACATCGAAAACGCGGAGAAAGCCCAACGGCGCTATTTGTTCGCCGGGGACATCTACCGCTACGACTTCATTTCCGACGCGACGGTTCGCCTGAGTCAGACCGGCGATTTCCGCACGCCCATGTACAGGCCCGACGGGCAGGGCATCACCGCGCTGACCTATACCGAGGACGGCGAGGGCGGCAACACGCTGGTGGTCATGAGCCGCGACGGCGACAATCAGGTCAAGCTGCTGACGCCGGGCAGCCAATACGAGATGTTCGGCGCGTATTGCTGGGCGCCCAACGGCAAGACGCTGGCCTTCGAGGGCTTTTTCCCGCCGCCGACCGGATCGGTCGACGGACCGGCGACCGGCATGCCGTCGGGCATGAGCCTGTTCGTGCCGGCCAACAAAAATTACGTTTCCGACATCTTTGTCGTCGACGCCGACGGCAGCGATTTGCACCGGTTGGATACGGCCCGCCATCCCTTCAAAAAGAATCCCGTGTTTTCGCCGGACGGCAAGGTCCTGGCCTTTGAAGTCATGTACATGGATTTCCGTCGCGAGATCTGGGCGATGAAGTACTAGGGAAGTACGCCGATGTTTTTCTTTTTCCCCATTGGTCACGAAGAGAGCGCGGTCCGCCGGTTTCCTTATGTGACCATCGCGTTGATCGTGCTGTGCGTGTTGGTTTTTGCCGGTACGCAGGCGATCATGGTGCGGCAGGTGCGGCAGGAGCGGCAGCTTGACGAGCAGCTTGAGCACCTCAAGGTGCAGGTCTATTTGCAATACCACGAAAAGAAGAAGGACGGGCTGGTCACCGCGCTGATCGACAAGGACGCCGGCAACTGGAACGAGGTTTACAGAAAGCTCGGCAAGAACATCGAGGATTACTGGCAGGCCTTTGCGGCGGGAAAAGCCGTGCCGGCCGACGATCCGCTCTTCGCGCGATTTCAGGAACTCGCGCGGCTGAAAGTCGAAATGCAGGAGCGGTTTCTCCTGCAGCGCTACGGATTGATTCCCGCGCGGCCCACGCCGGTCGCGGTGATCACTTCGATGTTTATGCACGGTTCGCTGTCGCACCTGATTTTCAATCTCCTGTTTCTGTTCCTCGTCGGCTTTGCGCTCGAAGGCGTGTGGGGTCCGGCGATGTTCACCGGCGTTTATCTGCTGGCGGGGATCGCCGGCGGCCTGACGCACGTGCTGATGCACCCCGGGATGAACGTGCCGGTGATCGGCGCGTCGGGGGCGGTCGCCGGGTTGATGGGCGCGTTTTTGTTCCGCTTCTATCGCATCAAAATCAACTTCGCATATTTCATCTGGCTTTATTGGCACGTGCGCATGGGCACGAAAATGCTACCGTCGCTCGTGGTGCTGCCGTTGTGGCTGTTCATCCAGATTTTCTACGTGGCGCTGGGCGCGGAAGACGTGCATCGCGTCGCTTACTGGGCGCACATCGGCGGTTTTGCCTTCGGCTTGCTGGCGGCGGTCGCGCTGCGGATCGTCGGCTTCGGCGACAAGACGATCCGCGAGGAGGACGAGGAGGACCTGGAGAAGTTCAAACGCGGCGAATACATTCCGTTGACGCGTCCGCCCGATTTCGGCGAGCCGACCGGGCCGCTGAGCGCGGCGCAACGGCTGGAGGTGCTGCGCGGCCTGCTCGATCGCGGCGAGCACGTAGCGGCCAAGGCCGAGGCGGATGATTTCATGCGCTATCTGGTCGAGGTCGACAATCCGCGTCTGGCCGCCGAGGTGCTGATGGAAACCGACGCGATGGTGGCCGATTATCAGCCGCCCGCGACGACGCTGTTGCGCCTGGCGCAGTTTTACAAGGACAACTGGAACAACGAACGCGCGGTGGCCCTGTACGAACGCGCGGCCGGTCAGGCGGGCCCGCAGGCCGTCAAGGCGCTGCTCGAGGCCGCCCGCCTGCGCGCCAAGCGGCTGAAGGACCCGGCCGGCGCCCACGCGCTCTACCAACGCTTGCTGCAAAACCTGCCCCCCGCCGACCCGGTCGTCGAGATCGTCAAACAGGAGATGGGGGAGGGGTGAGTTTTTCGGCCGGCGCTTGACATATAAGCAATAATTGTTATATATGAAAAACATAAGTATTATTGCTTATACGAGGATTCGATGAAAGCATTGGTTTTGTTGGGCGATGTGATTGCCTCGCGAAAAGTAACAGGTGAAATCGATCCGTTGTTGGATAAATTGGCGTCCATAAAAAAAGAGATAAACAGGGAATTTCGCAAAGACCTCAAAGCGCCCTTTAAAATGATCAAAGGGAAAGACGAGTTCGGTTTGGTGACCATACGGCCGACCTTCTTGTATTCGCTGGTTGGCAAGATCGCGCAAACGCTTCATCCCTTCAGGGCGCGTTATGTTGTTGTCGAAGGGATCATCGACGTCGGCGTCGCCTCGCGGGATGTGGCGGCGATGGACGGGCCGGCATTTCATCGTGCCGCCGATATCATGGCGGAATTGAAGGACTCGATGCTGCCGTTCGGCCTCGAATGCGATCGGGGCCAGGTGGATCGGCTGGTGGAAAACCAGATCAATCTTCTCTTGTCGATACAAGCGAAGTGGACAGAAAAACAGATGGCGATTTTTCGTTTGTATCAAAAAATGGAGAATCAGGTTGAGGTGGCCGGGCGATTGGGCATCAGCCAACCCGCAGTGTCCGCCAGCTTGAGGGCAATCGGAGCTTATGAGATAATAATAATGGAAGATCGATTGCATAAGGCAATTGAGAGTCTTTATTCCCGGTGATTGGAGAGCCGCAATGCCGCCGATCAATGTTTTTCATTTACTCATTGTCGTTATTGCTTATGCCGTGTTGTTATGCAGTAGCGGACGATTGGTGAATGGGGTGCTTCGTCGCATTTCCGCGTCCGACGAATTGGTTGTCGACAAAAAAGTCGCGACACCGGAATGGTGATCGGCAAGTGCGAAAATCTTCTTATTCTGACGTTTATGTATTTGAGTTCCTACACCGCACTTGCCTTGATCTTCGCCGCTAAAGCGATTGTGCGTCAGGAGGACATGAAGCGAAACACGCTGTACTTTTTAGCCGGAACGATGGTTAACGTAACTTTTTCAGTGGCTGTCGGCCTGTTGATGAAGATCGTGTTGGCGATCTTCGCGCCGAATTTAATTATTTGAAACGACAAATTGCGACTCCGTGCATTCTCTTTCCGCCTTGCCTGAAATCGCCGCAACCCGCATAATGGCGCACCTTTGAGGCAAGACGGGAATATTCCGGGGTGCCGGTTTGGTCATTCCGACGGAGACGCGCGGCAGCGCGACGATTAGGACAAACCCAGGGACATGTACTCGTTGCGTGTCCCGGTTTATCCCGGAAGGAATCCCTTTTCGTTGATGAAACAGAGGGATCTCTCCACTTCGCTTCCGCCTTCGCCAAGGCTACGGCGGACAGGGTCGCTCCGGTCGAGATGACACAGTTGTCGTTCCCCGGGGTGCCGGTTTTGTCATTCCCGCGCAGGCGGGAATCCAGGAATGAGATACCTTTCCTGACATTATAAAGGTCAGGAAGCAATTGGAATCCTGGATCCCCGGGTCAAGCCCGAGGATGACCAGGGAAGGGCAACCCCCTGGTGAAGGGGAAGTCCCTCACCCCGGGCTGCGCCCGACCCTCTTCCTGTGGGAGAGGGGCCGGCCAGGGATCATCCCTGGACCGATGATTTTTCTGGACCACGCACGGCCATGTTCCTGCGGAACAAGACCGTGGCACCCTTAAGATAGGTTGTTAAACCTTTTGGAGCCCGGCATGTTCGTTCGTCCCGATCTGATATTGCTGCACGCGCCGAGCGTGTACGATTTTCGCCAGCAGACGATTCTCTACGGGCCGATCGCCGACGTGATTCCCTCGCTGCCGGTGTATGAGATGTACCCGGTCGGCTTCACGACCATCGCCGAATACCTGCTGACGCTCGGGCTGGAAACGCGCGTGGTCAACCTCGCCTACCGCATGCTCGCCTCGCCGCGCTTCGACGCGGAAAAGTTCATCGCCGGGTTGCGGCCGCGGCTGGCCTTCGGCGTCGATCTGCACTGGCTGCCGCATGCGCACGGCGCGGTGGAAATCGCGCGGCTGGTCAAGAAGCATCATCCGCACCTGCCGGTGATCGTCGGCGGGTGGGCGTCGACCTATTTTCACGAAGAGCTGATCGAGCTGGACTGCTTCGATTACGTGTTTCGCGGCGATTCGACCGAAGTGCCGGTGGGGATGCTCATGCGCGCGCTGGCGCAACGCGATATCGGCGAGCAGCGCCTGAGCGAGATTCCCAACCTCACCTGGAAGGACCGTCACGGCGCGACGCGCATCAACGCGCTGACCAACGCGCCGGTGGTGCTCGACCGCTGGGGCAACAACTACCTGAACATGTTCAAGATGAGCATGAAGTTCGCCTCGATCACGTCGCAGATCCCGTTCCACGATTGGTGGACGTACCCGATCACCGCGATCATGACCAACAAGGGCTGCAACGAGCGCTGTGCGATTTGCGGCGGCGCCGGGCCGGCGGTGAAGGAATACGCCGGGCGCGAATGCACCGCGTTTCGTCCGCCGGAGCTGATCGTGCGCGACGCGGCGCGGCTGGCGCGCTACACCAACGGGCCGCTGTTTTTCATCGGCGACCTCAACCAGGCCGGACCGCAATACGCGCACACGATCCTGGACGGTCTGCGCCGTCACGACATCCGCAACAACACAATCTTCGAACTGTTCGACGCCGCGCCGGCCGAGTACTTCCGCAAGATCGCCGACAGTGTGCCCAACTTCAACTTCGAGATGTCGCCGGAAACGCACGACGACGCCGTGCGCAAACGCGGCGGCAAGAAGTACGCGTCGGCGCAGGTGGTGGAGATGATCGGCCACGCGCTGGGCAACGGCGCGGGCAAGTTCGACATCTATTTTATGATCGGCCTGCCGGGCCAGACGCCCGCGTCGGTGATGGACACCGTCGAGTGGGCCGGCGAGTTGATGGACCGTTTCGACCAACGGCTGTTCACGTTCATCAGTCCGCTCGCGCCGTTCCTGGACCCGGGCAGCCTCGCCTACGAGCACCCCGACGCGTACGGCTACAAGATTCTCTTCAAAAAGTTCGCCGACTACCGCACGGCGATCAGCGCGCCGACCTGGAAGCAGGGGCTCAACTACGAAACACAGTGGCTCACGCGCGACGAACTCGTCGACGTGACCTACCGCGCCGGGCGGCGGCTGAATCAGTTGAAGCACGAGAAGGGCTTCATCGACGAGGCGACGTACCGCTACGTCGACGAGCGCATCGGGCGGGCGATTGACCTGATGGACCGCTTCGACAAGCTGCTGGCCTGCGGCGATCCGGAACGTATCGCGCGCGAACGGGCGATGCTCAAGACCGAAGCCGACGCCGCGTCGACCGACACGGTCAACGCGCCGCACGAAATCAAATGGAAGGTCCTGGGCACGAATTTCAACTACCTGGCCACCGCCCGCGACATGCTGTTGGGGCCCCGATTTTAAACATCGCATGAACCAAAGTCATATTTCGTAGCTGCATTCTGCGAACGGGTGCGACTTCCAGGGCTTCGCCCTTCGCTACTGACCAATCGCCCCTCTGGGGCTTAGAAAAAAACGGGCTTTTTTTGCCCGGCGCTCACGCACCGGGCTGCCCTCTGTCGCCCCTGGCGGGGCTTGAAGATTAGGTTTTCCGCAAGCCTCGCCAGAGGCGATAGAATGTAGCCTGGGGCGTAAGAGACTGTCGATTTTCTCGATGGTAATTTTTTAATTGTGTTTCAGTGCT
>DAIMDW010000025.1:0-102083 GCA_036725605.1 bacterium | reverse complement strand
CTATCGCGCGGGCGTCCCGGTGTGTTTCCTGCACGCGGTGCAGTACCACCCGACCGGCGCGGTGTTTCCCGAGCAGGCCGAGGGTTTGCTGATCACCGAGAAGGTGCGCGGTTTCGGCGCGAACGTGGTGAACATCGACGGCGAGCAGTTCGTGTTCGAGCGCGAACCGCGCGACGTGGAGGCCGCGAGCATCATCCGCGAGTGCCTGGACGTGGGCAAGGGCGTGCCGACGCCGACGGGCAAGGTGGGCGTGTGGCTGGACAGCCCGATGATCGACGCGCTGCACGGCCCCGGTTTCGTCGAACGGGAATTTCCCGGCAAGTTTATTTTGTTCAAGCGCTACGGCATCGACATCAGCAAACAGCCGATGCTGATTTACCCCACGCTGCATTATCAAAACGGCGGGCTGGTCTACAACAGCAACTGCGAGACGACGATCCCCGGTTTGTTCGGCGCGGGCGAGGTGGCCGGCGGCGTGCACGGCGAAAACCGCCTGATGGGCAACTCGCTGCTGGACGTGACCGTCTTCGGGCGCATCGCCGGACGCGAGGCGGCGCAGTACGCGAAATGGAAATTCGAGGAAGGGCGGCCGCACCTGGATCACGTGCGCGAATACGAGAAGCAGCGGCGCGAGGCGAAGGTGGGCGAGGATCGCGTCAGCCCGATCCTGCTGCCCGACTACGTCAGCCGGCAGGTAAAGGACAAGCGCCTGGAGGTCGTCTGGTAATCAGCGATTGCCGATGGCGAACAGCGCTTCCTTGAACTGATCCTTGCCTTCGATGCGCGTTTTCTCGCGATTTTCGAAGAGGAAGAAAATCTCCTCGCCGGCGGACAACTGCGCGGCTTCGGTGCTGACGGCCAGCAACTGTTTTTCCAACTCTTCGCTTTGGGCGAGCTGCTTGATCTTCTGCGGATCCAGTCCCACCGGCTTGATGTAATCCTCCCACCAACTGCTGGTCAGGTGGTCGTAACGTCCGACCAGATAGGGCCAGATTTTCCCGGCATCGAGTTGGATGATCGCCATCTGGCGCAGCATTTCCTCGACTTCGGTGGTCGCGATGCGCGAGTACATGGCGCCTTCCTCGACCAGCGCGTAGGGATGCAGCTTGATGGTCACGTTCATCGCCTGGACGTCGGGGCGGCTGGCCAGATCGTTGATGTCCAGCAACACGCGCACCGCCTTGTCCGAGAAAGGCATGTAGAAAATGTCGACCTGCTTGGGCATCGGCGGGCGGTCCAGAAAGATGCTGCTGCCGAATTTCGGATCGAGCACGTACATGTCCTTCACTTTGGTGAGGTAATTTTTCATCTGCTCGAAGTTGCCGAAGGTCTCGATTTTCTCGGGGAACAAGAACGCCGGCAGCGTTTTGATTTCGTAGCGGGAGAGCAGTTTGCGTCCCTCGTCGCCGTCGAATTTGATGCGCTGGACGTTCACCATCGGATAGACTTTTTTGGTCTGGTCGATGACCTCTTCCATACGGGCGATATCCAGGGTTTGCGGGTCGTAAATCACCGGGTGGGTGAACGGTTCGCGCGCGACGTATTCCTCGGGAAGCGGCTCTTCCTCGGCGGCGGCTTTTTCGGTGGCGCAGGATCCGGAGCCTGTCGGGTTGGTCCGCGACAGGAACTCGGGCGGCGCATCGCACACGGCCGGACGATCGACTTTGCCGAAGGTCGCGCACACCGCGTCGAACAGGTCGCGGCTGTTCCGGCCGCCGGAATATTTCTGATCGTTGATCATAATCGTCGGGCTGGAGTTGACGTTCAGCTCGACCGTTTCGTCCAGATCCTTGAGCAGCAGATTGATGCCGGTGCCGTCCTGCAGGCACGCTTCGACCGCCGCGGCGTCGATCTGCAAACCGGCGGCGATGTCGGCCCAGGGCTGCTTGGCGCGCTGGTTCATCTCGACGACGAAGGTGAACTGCTTTTCCGGCGCGACCAGACCCACGCAGGCCTGGATCATGTCCTTTTCCACCTCGGTCGGTCCGTGCAGGCTGGTCAATCCGCCGCCTTCCTCGCGCTCGACGATGAAGGCCAGGCGGGGAGTCATCTTTTCGCCCAGCGCCTGTTTGACGTCGAAGACCACCTTTTCGGCCGGGACGCCGTAAGGGCATTCGCTCATGGCGTACAGGGTCACGCGGGCCGGTTGTCCGGCGGGCGTTTCCACTGTCGGCGTATCATCGCCAGCGAGCGGCTTGGGTTTGACCGTCTCGCTATTGGGCATCACCGAGTCCTTGTCGCAGGCGGCGATGGTCAACAAAAACAGAACCAGAATCAGTGGCAGCACCAATCGTTTCATCCGAGGCTCCCTTGCACGGTTCGATTGCTCCTACGTAGGAGATCACCCCCCCATTTGTCAAGGCGCGTACTTTGATCTATTTTAGGCCGCGCCAAACGGGGGGCCGTTTCGCAACCCGTTGAGATTAGACTTCCTTTGTTCGGGAATGTTCCGGAAATGCGTTCGCGGCGCTGGCGTTGCCGGCGATGAGACTTATATTTCCGGCAGATTGTCGAAGGGGAAACAGCCATTTTCGTCGACGAAACCCAATTGCCGGTCGCCACGGCCGGCGCAAGGACATAGCGATGGGCATCTTGGAAATCAAAGACCTGAGCCTGGCGTTCAACGGCAGCCGGATTCTCGACGGCCTGAGCATCGATTTCTGGGGCGGGCACGTGCACGCGATCATCGGCCCGAACGGCGCGGGGAAATCCACGCTGGCCAGCACGATCATGGGCCTTTCCGGCTACCGCGATCACGGCGGGGATATTCTTTTCGAGGGCAAGTCGATCAAGGCGCTGGGCGTCGACGAGCGCGCGCGCCTGGGCATCACGCTGGGCTGGCAGGAGCCGGCGCGCTTCGAGGGCCTGACCTGCGAAAAGTTCATCCGCTCGGCGGCCAAAGATAAATCGATGGATCGCGCGCGCGAGGTGATGTGGCAGGTCGGACTGGATCCGGACAGCTACCTCAAGCGCGCGGTGGACCGCACCCTGAGCGGCGGCGAGCGCAAGCGCGTCGAGCTGGCGTCGATCCTGGCGCTCGAGCCCAAGCTGGTGCTGCTGGACGAGCCCGACTCGGGCATCGACGTCGAGGCGCTGGAGCGCATCTTCGCGGCGATCAAACTGCTGAAGGACAAAGGCTCGACCATCCTGCTGATCACCCACAGCATGGCGGTGCTGCGCCAGGCCGAACATGCGTTTCTCATCTGCCGCGGCCGCCTGATCGACAAGGGCGAAGCGGATAAAATCGGCATGCACTTCGATCGGCAATGTCTGCCCTGCGATCATCCGAACTTCCCGCTGGAGAGTGAATAATGTCGGTCGACGACACCATCAAAGAGATTTTCGAATCGATCAACATGAGCCATCACCTGCCGGAAGGCACCGCCTCGGTGGTGATCGATCATAATAAAGTGCTGGGCACGCATCTGGTTCCGGGACTGGACGTACAGGCCAAGGAACTGCCCGACGGCATCGAGGCGACCTTCATCGTCGAGGAAGGCGCGAAGATCGAAAAGCCGGTGCACCTGTGCTTCGGCATGCTGCCGGAAGAGGGCGTGCAGCGCATCATTCTTCATATCGACATCCGCGACCATGCGCAGGTGGAGGTCATCGCCCATTGCACCTTCCCCAACGCGGTCCAGGTGCAGCACCTGATGGACGCGGACATTCGCGTCGGCAAGCACGCGCGATACTCGTATTTCGAGCGCCACGTGCACGGCCCTGACGGCGGCGTGACCGTCGTGCCCAAGGCCAAGGTGATCGTCGAAGAGCACGGCCGGTTCAAAACCGAGTTCGAGCTGATCAAAGGGCGCGTCGGCGAGATGGACATCGAGTACGACGTCACCGGCAAGCAGCACAGCACGATCGAAATGACCGCGCGCATCAGCGGCGCGAAAACCGACAAGATCCGCATCAACGAAATCGGCCACCTGGTCGGCGAATACGCGCGCGGCGTGCTCAACAGCTACATCGCCGTGCGCCACCAGGCGCAGGCCGAAATTCACAACACGCTGACCGCCAGCGCGCCGTTCGCCCGCGGCCACGTGGACTGCAAGGAGATCGTGCAGGACGAGGCGATCGCCCAGGCGGTGCCGGTGGTCAAGGTGGAAGATCCGCGCGCGCACATCACCCACGAAGCGGCGATCGGCAGCGTCGACTCAAAGCAATTGGAAACGCTGATGGCCCACGGCTTGAGCGAGGATCAGGCGGTCGATCTGATCATCGAAGGGCTGCTCAGCTAGGCATTGCCTTTACCGCTTCATGATCGGCAGTTCGAGGCGCGTGGCGAAACGTTCGCTGCGCCGCACCCGCCAGGTCGGCGCGTCGCCGGGCAAGACCTGGAAATGATCCGCGTCCGCGCCGGCCAGCGCCAGGCGAATGCGGTGACCCTTCTTGAACAAATACGACACCGGCAGCAGATCGAAGACCAGCTCGGCCGTTTCGCCGGGCGTCAGCGGCTGCGCGTCTTTCTTTAAATAGGTGTGGTAGGGCGTGGGCGAAACGTAGGGCGGCGTTTCCGCGCTCAGGCGACGATGCAGCGCGCGCAGCATGCCCTCGGTGACGTAATTGACGCGCCCCTGTTCGTCGACATCCTCCAGGTAGGCGAAAAACTGACCGTCGGTCGCGGTCGAGTCGACGTACAGCGTCACCAACGGATGCCCGGTGACCTCGGTATCCTCGTCCAGCGGCGGCGAATCGTAGACCAGCAACTTGCGGTCGGCTTTCGCCCGATCCGGATAGTACACCGCCAGGTCCAGCGCCAGGCTGTTCCAGCGCGCCCGGTCGCCGGTGCCGGCGGTCGGATCGACGCGGTATTCGTCGGCCCCGGTTGCGTCGGCGGGTACGGAGCGCGCCAGCGCATGATTTTCCGCCGCGTAGAACGTCGCGTATTTCGCCTCGGCCGGCGGCCAGGTCTGCGCCTGATGCCACTGGTCGGCGACCATCGTGTAATAGGCGACCGGCGGCTCGCGATCGATGCCCGTATCGACGCCTTTGAGGTAACGGTCGAAGAACCGTTTCGCCTCGGCCAGATGATCGAAGCGCGCTTTGATCGGCTTGGCGAACGGGCGCATGTGATCGTTGCCGCCGTGGTCCCACGGACCGAGAATCAGCTTCGCGCCGCGCGTGCGCAATGTGCGGAAGCGCTTGATCGCCGCGTGCGGATACCCGCCGTCGAACCAACCGCTGTAGCTGTAGATGGGGATGTCCGCCGCGCGCAGATCGTCGATGAACGTGTGCGGGCTGAAGCTGTCCAGGTGCACGCCGCCCGGGCTGACGTCGTCGCGGAAGGTGATCGTCTTCGCCTCGTTGTGCACCTGGTAGTTGGCGGCATGTCCGGCGACGGCCCGGCGCAGCAGGTCGCGGTTACGGTCGAACATCACCGACGCGACGCCCCGCGTGGCCAGCGGCGCCCACCAGATCGCCTCCTGCGGGCGGTTGTTGTCCAGCGCGTGATTGCCTTGTTGCCAGATTTCGGTGAACCAACTCAGGTGGATGCCGCCGGGGAAGGCGATGTCGGTGTAGGCGTCGAACAGCGAGTACATCGGCATGATCGCCTTGAGCGCCGGATGGCGGTTGGTGGCCAGAAATTCCGCCGCCGTGCCCTCGTAGGAGCCGCCGGCCGCCCCGACGACGCCGTCGGACCAGGGTTGGGCGATGATCCAATCGATAATCTGCGCACCGTCGCGGATCTCGTCGGCCGACCAGGGGCAGGGGCGCGTGCCGAAGGAAGCGCCGGAGCCGCGCGCGTCGACCCGCACGAAGGCGTAACCGCTTTCGATGATCGGCACGATTTCCTCGTAGAGCGTCAACAGGCTCGAGAGCGGCCAGCGCAGGTCGATGTTGCGCCAGTAGCGCGTCTGGTCGAGGATCGTCGGCAGCTTTTCGCCCGGCGCGAGGTTTTGAGGCAGGTAGTAGTCCAGGGCGATTTGCACCCCGTCGCGCATGGTGACATAGGTCGACAGTTGCACCACGCCCTTATACCGGGCCGTCGGTTGGGTCGTTTGATACCAGGGACCGTCCAGGGACGATTCGACGGCCGTGCGGGTCGTGGCGCAGCCGATAATCAACAGAACACAGATCAGAATAACCGCGATTTTGTGCCCGGGACGGACGCGGGCGACGAGTGGCGTGTGCATGGGTCGGCCGATCCTTTGGTGGTGACGAAAACGAGGCGTCAGCTTAACGGGATTTTACAGATATGCCAAGTATTTCTTTTTTGTGGAAAGGAATATTTATATAAAACAATAGGATACGACGAATAGTTAAAGTAAAGACAAAGCGCTTTACATCCTTGACGCATTGTGTCAATATACGCCCGCACGATAGGTTCCGTGCTCATGTTGAAGCGAATGTGACGGATTCAACATCTGAGAATTGACACGAGGTGAACGATCATGACGGAGCTCGAAGCGGATATACGCGTATTGAACGCGGTCAATATTTCCAATGTCTACCTGTTGCGCGACAAGTGCGGCCGTAATTTTCTCATCGACACCGGCGATATGGGCGAACGCGTGTTGCTGCGCTGGAATCTGTGGCGTTGGGGCATTCGTCGTCCGGGCGACCTGACGGCCGTGTTGCTGACCCACCATCATCGCGATCACGCGGGCAACGCCGCCTGGGTGCGCAAGACGTTCGGCTGTCCGGTCGTTTGCCATGCCGCCGACGCGCCGTTTCTGGACGGCACCGCGCCGCCGCCGCCGTTGTCCGGCCGGCCGATGGGACTGTTTTACCGGGTCGCCTGCGGCCTGCAGGATCTGCAGCCGGCGATCTGTCCGATCGACGAGACGTTCCAGCGCGGCCCGTGGAAGTACGGTTTCCACATCTATCCCGCGCCGGGGCACACCGACGGGCAATCGATGATCTACCACCGGCCGACGCAGACGCTGTTTTCCGGCGATGCGATCCTGGTCGGGTACCCGCCGCTGCGCATCGGGCAAAAATTGCGCCTGGCGATGGCCGAATACAGCCCCAACGTGAGCATGTGTCATGAGGCGACGTTGCGCTTTATCCGTCGCATGCCCGAGGTGCGGCGGCTGTGTCCGGGGCACGGCCCGACGCTGACCGAGCAGGCGACGTTGAAGATGCGCGCGCTGCTCGAGCCGCCGCGGCCGCCGCGCCGGGAAAAGGTCAAATTGCTGCCGGAATGGCTGGAACGCGGCGTGCAGATTCTGCCGGAGCACATCGGCCCGATTTCGTTGCGTCCCGCCTGAACGCTCAGGTGACCGTGACGCTCTTGGCCAGGTTGCGCGGCTGATCGGGATCGTGCCCGCGCTCCAGGGCCATGTAATAGGCGAACAACTGCAGCGGCGCCGCGTGCAGGATCGGCGAGAGAATCGCTTCCCCGGCCGACGGCAGATAGACGACGTGAGCGGAGAACTCCTCCAACTCGCGGTCGCCCTCGGTGCCGATAATGATGATGTGCGATTTCCCGTGGCCCGCGTGTTCGTCGAAGCGGGCTTTCATCTCCGAAATATTGTTGGCCACGTAGCGGCGCGCTTCCGGATCCTCGTCGGTGGCGACGAAGACGACGAAAAAGTTCTCGTCGATCAGCGCGATCGGCCCGTGCTTGGATTCGCCGGCGGGATAGCCTTCCGCGTGCACGTAGGATACTTCCTTCAGCTTGAGCGCGCCCTCCAACGCCGAGGGCAGGCCGAAGCCGCGTCCGAGGAAAAACGCGCCGGGGTACTTGCTGAAGGTTTTCGCCAGCTCTTTGATCTGCGCCTCGGTGGAATCGAGCGCCCGTTGAATTTTTTCGGGCAGTTCCTCCATCGCGCGGATGATCTCCTTGCCGCGTTTGAGCGACAGTTCTTTTTTGCGCGCCAGCAGCAACGTGAGCAGCGTGAGCACGGCCAGTTGGCCGGTGTAGGTTTTGGTCGCGGCCACGCCGACCTCGCGTCCGGAGCGCGTGTACACGCCGCCGCCGCTTTCGTGCGTCAGGTTGGCCACCGTCGAGCCGACGACGTTGACGATGCCCAGGCAGGTCGCCTCGCGGAAAATCGCCTCCTGGATGAATTTGATCACGTCGGCCGTCGCGCCCGACTGGCTCAGGCAAAAGAAGTTGTCCTCGGGCAGGATGACCGGATTGATGCTGATCAGTTCCGAGGCCAACTGCGTGCGCGAGCGGATGCGCGCGACGTTTTCCAGCGCCAGCGCGCCGACCATCGCGGCGTTGTACGAGGTGCCGCAGCCGACGAAATTGACCTCGCTGCCGCTTTGCACCAGCCGCTTGAGCGAAGTGTCCTTGATGCCGCCCAGCTTGGCCGTAGCCATCTGGTAGTCGAACCGGCCCTTGTAGCAGCGGGCGACCGTCAGCGGCTGCTCGTGAATCTCCTTGAGCATGAAGTGCTCGTAGCCGCGTTTGTCGATCGCCTCGAGTTCCTTGTCGATCTCCTTGGGCTCGCGCGCCACCAGTTCGTTGGCGCTGTCCAGGACGGTCACCTCGCCGGGTTTGATGCGCGCGATGTCGCCGTCTTTCAGGTAGATGTAATAGGGCGAAAAAATCGCGCCGACCGCCGGGTCCGAGCAGACGATGACTTCGCCGTCACGCTGATGGATGACCAGGTCGCTGCCGTTTTTGGCGACGATCATCTGCGTGGGATCGTCCAGGTGCGCCACGCATAGGGCGTACGCGCCCTCGACGCGGGAGAGGGCGTCGTTGACGGCCGTCAGCGGATCGCCGCGGTAGAAGTAGTCGATGAGCGCGGCGACGACTTCGGTGTCGGTCTCCGATTGAAACGCGATGCCCTTTTGCTCCAGCCACTTTTTGAGCACGAGGTAGTTTTCGATCGTGCCGTTGTGCACGACGACCACCTTGCCCGACACCTGCGGGTGGGCGTTTTGCTCGCTGGGTTTGCCGTGGGTCGCCCAGCGCGTGTGGGCCAGGATGACCGGGCTGGCCAGGGAGGCCGGTTCGCCCAGGCGTTTGCGCAGGGCGGCCACGACGCTGCCGGTGCGCGGTTTGAGCTTTTTGATGATCTTCAATCCGTCTTTGCCGATGCCGGCAATCCCCGCCGAATCGTAGCCGCGGTATTCCACCGCCGCCAGCATACGCAGCACCAGGTCCACCGCTTCGGCGTCCTGTTTACGGCCGATATACCCGATTATCCCACACATGAGCCCCTCACGATTGCCGGTTGGTTTTGGTCGCGTCTGGATGATTGGGATAGTACCATACGGCATCCATTCGATCTTGACTACTTGCATTTTTTTTCGAAATAACGTTATAAAAGTATCACTTCGTAAAAGAAATTTTAACCTTTACTTGTTACATTTTATCCGTGTGATTATGGTTGACTTACGTTTCGGTACTTGATAGTGAAGCGTATTCAATAATGAGTAGTCCTTCTAAGGATTGGTAATAATGAAGAAAATATTGCTCATTATCGCCTCGCCCGACGATCGGGAGCTGATCGCTTCCTTTTTGCAGGCCGAAGGGCACGAGTGGATGGCATGCAATAACCTCTCGTGCGCCGCGACGATTGCGAAGGAGCAACGGCCGGACCTGGTGATATGCGAGTCCGATCTTTCGCCGCTGACCGGCGATGAAATCGGGCGCCTGTTCAAGAATTATCCTTCATTGGCCGGCATTCCCTTCATTTTGTTGACCAAGGAAAAGCCGCCGCTGGCGGAAATGGAACACGCCGGTTTCCGCATTTTCTCCGACGATTATCTGCCTGCGCCGCTCAATGAGTTAAAGCTGGCCGCGGTGGTCGGCAAGTGGCTCGACGACAATGCGCGGCCACAGAATATTTTCGAACAGTTGATGGGGCCGTTCATCGCCGGGGCCGAACAGAAAATTCTGATGCCCTGGTTCAAGAGCAAGATCAATTACCCGTCGTTGGGTCGGTTGTTCGCCAACCTGATGCGCAATCGCGACACCGGCGTGCTGGCGTTCAAGAGTCAGCGCCGGGCGATCAAGATTTTCATTCGCGAGGGCGTGGCGGTCGATATCGAAAGCAACTTCTCGCGCATCGACAGTTTCGGGCGTTATCTGCTGCGGCGCGAGCGCATCAGCCAGCAGGCGCATTTGAAAAGCGCGCAGCAGGCGAAACGGCGCAACGTCGAGCAGGGGCACATCCTGTTGGAAATGAAAGAACTGACGCCGCCCGAGTACGCGCAACTGACCAACGAGTTTCAGTTCGAGGAACTGTTGCAGGTGTTCGGCCCGACCTGGCACGGCTCCAGCTTCGAGTTTTCGACCAGCGAGGAAGGGTTGCGGACCGAACCGACCATGCACGTGCCGGTGGCCGAGATCGTTGCGCAGGGTTTTATGGAGATTGCCGATCCGACCGAGTTGCGCAAAGACTTCGCGGCCAACGATCGCCTCGATACACCGATCCGGCTGGCCTTCGACGTGGAGTACATCGTGACGCAACTGGCGTTGGACGCGGTGTATCAATCCTATCTGCAGGACATCGACGGTCATTCCATAACCGAACTGGAAGCGCGGTACGCCGAACGGTTCGAAATGCTGCTGCGCCTGACCTATCTGCTGCTGACCACGCGTCTGGCCGAATTCGTCGGCGAGGGCGACGAGGCGGGCAAGGCGGCCGAGACGACGGAGATCGACGAAACGTCCCCGGCGAATTGGAACGCCCAGGCCTATCGCGACAATCTGGCCAAGGGACAATCGTTCTTCAATCAGTACCATTATGAAAACGCTCGCTCGTATTTGATTCAGGCGTTGAAGGTCAATCCGCGCAGCTCGCAGGCGCTGGCGCTGCTGGCTTTTTCCAATTACGAATTGATGGGCAAAACCGACATCATGGTCGCGCACGAGGCCAAGGAAATGCTCAAGCGGGCGATCAGCCTGGACGACACCAACGAAGTGGCCTATCTCCTGTTGGGCAAGATCTTCCGCCAGGAGGGCAAGTTCGGTCTGGCGGAAACCTACATCTTCAAGGCCTACGAGTTGAATCCGACCAACGAGGAAGCGCAGTACGAAATCAAACTGACCAAGAACCAAAAGCGGAAAATACGGCGCTTGCAACGCGTCCCTTAACACGTAATATGTGGCCGGTAGACAGGGGAGAAAGATGACCGAACTGACCGTCATGATCATCGACGATGATGAAGTCTCCGCCGAGATTTTACTTAAAATGATCAAAACGAACGAGAATGTCGGCCGGATCGAATGGTACTGGAACGGCTATGAAGCGCTGGTGCAGATTCCCACGTTGAAACCCGACCTGATTTTCCTCGATTACATGATGCCCAAAGTCGACGGCAAGGAGATGCTCAGCGTGCTCAACCAGAGCCGGGGCGAAATCGACATTTACATCGCCGTCGTCACCGCCTACATGGACCGCGTCAACGAGGCCGAGTTCATCAAACTGGGCGCGAACGAGGTGCTGGCCAAGCCGGTGCACTTCGAACAGATTGACGAGGCGATCGAAAAAGCCAGCAAATGGAAAGAAACCCGCTAACGCCTAATCGATAAAGACCATCTTTTTTGCTTCCACCCCGTGCATGGCGTTGAGCTTGTCCATCATCACGTCGGTTTCGGTTTCCTCGCCGGTCATTTCCAACAGCACCACGCCCGACGGAGCACAATACTCCGGGCCGGTTTCGTGCAGGCCCAGGCGGGTTTTGATGTTGCAGCCGTATTCGGTAAAGATTTTCTGAATGTTCACCGCCTGATCGACGCGCCCGGTGATGTGAACGCCGAGGATGACGTGCTTCTTCATTTTTTCTTCCCTTCATCAATTTTATTGAAACGGTTCTTCCCAATGCGAATCGTAGTCGGATAGCCGGCGCGAATCAAGTTGCGTCCGGGGAAGTTGCTCGCGCTTTTTCGTTGCGGAGAAAAAATTGAAATGGGAACTTTTCCCTGGTTCGGTTTTCGTGTAAAGTCCGGCCCCATGTTGAAGCTCGACGGCGCGAACGCCGTCACGTGAATGCGCGTAAAGGCGGACCTGTTGCCGTCTTTCGACCAAGCGAAGACAACCCGGAATCAGCATCTGAGAGCAGCTGGACGATACTTTTCTATCGACTGCGGCATGTATTTTGTCGCCCGGACGACCTCAGGAGAAAAAGTTCGATGAATGAAACGACGTATCCCAAATGGTTTCGCGATTGCATGACCACCCAGGCTGAAGCGATGAAGGCCGCGATCAAATCCGGCACGACCATCGCCTCGGGTTTCGCCACCTCGGAACCGCATAATTTTTATTCGATCTTATGGGATTTCATCCGGCAGGAAGACCTGACCGACATCACCACGCTGCAGGCGTTGTTCATGGCGCCGCACAAGCTCAACATCGGCGATGCGCTCAGCGCCAGCGGCATGCTCAACGGGGTGGCCGACAAGGTGAAGGGCATTTCGC
The DNA here is from genome assembly GCA_036725605.1 of bacterium. Classification (GTDB taxonomy): domain Bacteria; phylum Lernaellota; class Lernaellaia; order Lernaellales; family Lernaellaceae; genus CALBTQ01. The sequence continues at coordinate 89,754 of DAIMDW010000025.1, read as the reverse complement.
TGCTCAACAACCTGGCCCGTCGCGCCAATTCGATCACGGCGAAGATCGACGGTCTGTCCAAGCTCATTGAGCACTACCGCGAACTGCGCGAACGCCGCATTCGCTTTATTTCGGCCTTCGTCGGTCCGACGCAGAACATGGTCATTCCGTCCAATCCGCTGGTCAAGTTGATGTTCCCCGAGTTCGTCGGGCGCAACAGCACGCGCATGGGCATCACCGACATGCACATGACCCACTTCCCCGACGCGGTCGGCTCGATGACCTACGACGACGAGGGCAAGACCATCGTCGACGCCTTCGTACTGGTGATGACCCCGCCCAACGAGAAGGGCGAGATGAGCCACGGCCCGGCCAACGGCGCCACCGCCGAGTTCCTCGATATGGCTCTGAAAGAAGACAAGGTGCGCATCATCCTGTACGTCAACAAGAGCTATCCGTTCACCTGGGGCGCGCACGATTCGCGCAACACCGTGCACATCGACGAGTTCGCCGGTCCGGCCAAGCAGGGACGGTTGTGGGTCGTCGAGGACGACGGCAAAATCCCCGCGCTGCCGCCGCACAGCTTCGACAATCCGGTGCCCACCGAGTTGAGCATCGCGCAGAACGTCGTCAATCACATGGAGCTGCACAAAGAGCTGACCTTCGGGCGCGCGATCCAGGTCGGCATCGGCGGCACGGGCGTGCTGGCGATCAAGGCCCTGCGCGAATCGTCGTGGACCGGCCGCAGCTACACCGAAATGCTCGAGCCGTTTACGCTCGACCTGTTCGAGGCCGGCAAAATCGCCGGTTCGCACTACATCGAAAAGAACGGCCTGCGCACGCAACTGGACGGCAAGATCGTGTGCACCTTCACCCTGGCCGAGGAAAACAGCGACTTCTATCAGCGGCTCGACAAGAACCCCGCGATCGTGCTGGCCTCGGCCGCGCGCGTGGTGGTGCAGGAGGGCTTCTATAACGGTCTGGGCATCAACAACATTCTGGGCATCGACTTCCAGGGGCACGTCAATTCCGGCGGGCGCGAGATGAACCATTATTCGGGCATCGGCGGCGCGGCGACGATCGTGCGCGGGCTCGGCCGCGGCGGCGTGAGCTACCTGTGCCTCAAATCGACGCACAGCACGCCCGAGGGCAAGCGGCGCTCGTCGATCTTCCCGACGATGCCGGCGGGCACGCCGCTGTCGATGATCGGTCCGGACCTGATGGCCACGCGCGAGGGCGGGAAGGTTTTCCTGGTGACCGAGCACGGCGTGGCGCAGATTTCCGGCAAAACGCAGAGCAACTTCATCAAGGAGATCATCAAGGTCGCGCACCCCGACTACCGCGACTGGCTGGTCGCCGAGGCGCACCGGCACTTCCGCGTCGAAATCTGAACCGCTCAACGAAGCGAAACACGAAAGCGGCCTTGGGAATGAAGGTCGCTTTTTTCTTTTAACAATGTTATATAATAACCGCTCGGAGCGGATTGGTCGCACCATGGCATGGGGGCGATGGAGGCGGACATTGAAACGTTTGCTTTTCCTTTGGATGTCTCTTTTTTCTTTTGTTTTTCTCAGCAATGTTCTGGCCAACGACGACGACACCGGGCCGCCGCCGGATGTCTATCAGACCGTCTGGCATTACGACACGGACGGCGGGTTGCTCGACGAGTTCAACCTGACGTCGTTTACCGGCCCCAACGCTTTCGCCCTGGTCGATGACAATCATGTGTACGCTCTCAATAAAAATACTTATTTGCGGTACATCACCGAATCCACCCGGCAGATCGAATGGGAAGTGCGCACGGCAAGCTCCATGCGGGACTGGACGCTGGACGGCAACGGCAATTTCATTTTCGCCGGATATACTTCCTACAAATGCGCGGTCTTGAAGTATGACCGAACCGGCGCGCGTTCCTGGGCCTGGGAAGACGAACCGCCGCTCAACGGCCGGTGCGAATTGCAGGCCGTCGCGGTCGACGGTCAAAACAACGTGGTGGCCGTCGGGGAAATCGACCGGGCGGTCGGTCCGCTGCAAATATTGCTGGTCAAGCTCAACGCCTCGGGCAACGAATTGTGGCGAAAGGTTATTGCCGTCAACCATCAGGTCGACGATGCCGGGCGCCTGGCGGTCGACGGGCAGGGGCGGATCACCTTTTCAGGGTATACGGGACTGAATCAATTCCAAATGCCTTGTCTGCACGTCTTTCGTTTCGCCGCCGACGGACAGGAATTGTGGCACACGCCCTATGCCGAAACCGACTACCTGAATTATGCCGAACAGTTGTTGGTGGACGAACAGGGCAATACCATTTTATTTACCGGCCGATCCTATTTGGGCCAAACGAAGTATCCCCCCTATGGATTTCTGGGCATCGTCAAACTGGATGCGCAAGGGCAGGTGTTGTGGACCGGTAAACACAATCAGTTCAAAGACTGTCGCTACCTTTTTATGGCGCAGGATGCCCAGCAAAACATCATCGCCGCCGGTCTGTCTTTCTCGCACATTACCAGCAGGCGTATCTTCGCCATCAAGTACACGACCGACGGCAAGCTGCAATGGATGACCGAACGCGGCAATCACCTCAAGACGAACGATGACCTTTTGCATCCGTTTGCGCTGGACGCGCAAGGGAACCTTTACGCCGCGTTCGGCAAGGGCGATCACGTGGTGACCGTGAAGTTCAATCAACAGGGGGAGTTGGTCTGGGATCGCTCCTACACCGCGTTGGGCAACGGTTCCTGCGAAAATTACCCGCATTCGATAATCGCCGATTCCGCGGGGCATCTCCAGTTGTTCAGCCGCTCGGTGTGTTACGAAATCAATCCGGACGACGACGATTATTGGGACGACGATTACTATGTCGACGACGACACCGGCGACGATGACGATACCGATGACGACAACAACGACAGCGATGAAGACGACAATGACAGCGATGACGACGACGATGACGATGGCGATGACGACGGCGACGATACCGATGACGATAACGACGCCTCAGATGATGACGATAACGCCGCCCATGACGACGACAATGATGATGACGATAATGACGGTTGCGGCGGTTGCGTGATTTCCTCGGCCGATCCGACGTTCCCGGTGGCGGGATTGATGATGTTGCTGGGCTTGGTTGCGTTGTGGTTGCGGCGCCGGACTAATGTTGGTCGAGCGACAATCCGTGTTCGATGATCGAGACGATCTTGCCGATCATTTCTTCCAATTCGTTGTCTTTCAAACCGGAGATGCCGGTGAGGTCGAGCGCCGGTTTGAACACCAATTCCTGAACGCGCGTGTTGATCACCGCCAGGAGCATGGCGATCATGGTGGGCGGAACGTCGCCGCGCAATTTTCGGTTGGCGATGTCCTCTCGGATCGCCTGTTCGTATATCTCGTCGATCCAGTTGGCTTCCTGGTTCATCCATTCGGCGAGGGGGAAATCCGGTTCGTTGGACAGTTGCACGTAAGCGCCGAACAGATCGTGATTCTCGCGTACGAAATGCACCATTTGTACAATCGACAGCTTATACAAGGCAAAAAGATCGTTGGGGCGCTGCCTGGTTACGTTGTCCTGATAATCCTCTTTCCATTTGGCCAGGCCGATCTCGATCACCCACCGTGTTAAGTCTTCTTTACCATTAAAATAATAGTACAAGTAACCGTCCGCAACATGCAGACGTTTGTTGATCATCTTCAAACTTGTATTGGCGTAGCCGTGTTGAGAGAACAATTCCAGGCATGTTTTGTAAATGGCTCGTTTTTTTCGGTTGGACAATTGTTCAAAAGGCGGCTTCGGCATGGTCTCCCCAATCATCATAATGCGCACATCAGTTTTAATTGTTCAATTTTTCAACTACAACGTAATTATAACATAACCGGTGGGCGATCACAAAGGGGCGTTGGTTGCGGAACGAATTATTTCGTTGGCCGGAAGCTCGCGTCCTTCGCCCGGCGCCAGGAGGAAAAACGATTGCGGATCGATGTGGGCTTGCGCCAACGCGGCCGCCAATTGTTCGCGCGGTTCGTCCTGCGCGTCGTCGGCCAGGCGGAAGGTTCCGTAGTGAGTGCCCATGCCGAACACGGCCGCCAACTCGCGGTAGGCCCGCACCGCTTCCGCCGGCGAGGTGTGCACCGGCGACATGAACCATTGCGGACGATACGCGCCGATCGGCAGCATCGCCAGACGAATGTTGCCGATGCGCTCGCGGATTTCCGCAAAGTACGGGCAGTAGCCGGTGTCGCCGGCGAAATACACGTTGCCGTGCGCACTGTGCAGCACGAAGCCGCCCCATAACGTACGGTTGCGATCGAGCATGCTGCGGCCGGAAAAATGCTGCGCGGGCACGAAGGTGATTTGCATCCGTTCGTTCACCGTCGTCGTCTGCCACCAATCCAGATCCCGCGCCGGCGCGATCGACTTTTTCCGCAGGTACTCGGCGTTGCCCAGACCGGTGACGAACACCGGCCGATGCTCGCGGGCGAGCCGTTGCAGGGTCGCCAGATCCATGTGGTCGTAATGGTTGTGGCTCAGCAGCACCGCGTCGATCGGCGGCAGGTCCTCGAAGCGAATGCCCGGCGCGTGCACGCGCTTGGGGCCGGCCCAGGAAACCGGACTGGCGCGCAGCGACCACACCGGGTCGGTGAGGACGTTCAGCCCGTCCAGTTGCAGCAGTACGGTCGAATGATTGACGAAGGTGACGCGCAATTCGCCGTCGTTCACGCGGCGCGGCGGGGGCGGGCCGGGCTCGATTTCATCCCACTCGCGCCAGGGGCCGGCTTCACGGTTGAACGTCCATTTGAAAAAGTCGCCGAAATGGTGCTCGGTGCGCCAATGCGGATTGAAAAACTTTTCGCCGTCGAAGTGATCGGAGCTCTCGCCCTGATACGGGGGAGCGGAAAAGGCGTAACCGACCAGCAGGATCGTCGTCGCAAGAAAAACAACCAACGATATTCCGATCAGCAACACCATCCTCGCTCCTTTGTTTTTCATGTCGTCATGCCATTCCCGGTTGAGCGCATTGTCCTTGTTCGTTCACTTACGACTTCCTCAGAACTTAAGCCATGATCCGCAAATGTAAACCAAGGTTAAATGACCGTCGGATTTAATCGGACGGCCTTCGGCGGGGTCATAGGCAGATTGACGAGTTCAAATGAAGATTGATAGGATGCCCGCTCGTTCGCGTGCCTACCAAAGGAGCAAGAATGAAGTTGCGTAATGTCACTGGTCTGATACTGGTTTTTATCCTTTTGGCTTCCTTTTTCAGCGCCTGCCAATCCACGCCGCCGGCCGGAGCCGATTTTTACAACATCCGCCGCATCTCCTTGCGGGACATGGACAAAACGTACCTGCTGCAAATGACCCGTGCCGAATTGACCGACGGCGCGTTCAAGCACGACGAGGACACCTATCCGCTGATGTACGCCCGCGAGCCGCGCGGCGTGTTCATCACCCTGGTGCGTCCGCACGAAGCGGCGCTGACCTCCTTCGCCATGGGCGACACCATCGCCAAGGCCGTCAAGCAGGCGGCGGTGGAAATGAAACGCCTGGCCGCGCGCGAGGACGTCAACGCTCTCAAGCTGCGCCTGGACGTGATCGACGAATCCACCGACGAGAAATCGCGCGAGCTGGGCAAGCGGTGGTCGATCGACATTTCGCGCATCGGCCTGATTTTCCAGACCGATCCGGTGGTCGCATTTCTGCCGCAGGAATTGCGCGATTGGTCGGTGATCGACAAGAAGCATCGCTACTCGGCGAAAATGATGAAGCGGCTGATCAAGCATCGCGCGCTGGGGCGCGTGCTCAACGACCAATTCAAAAGCGACAAGACCGTCAGCTTCGCGCAGTTCACCTCGATTTCCTTCATGGAAGGCAAGGACAACGCGCTGCTGCCCTTGTACCGGCAGAACCGCCTCGACGGCTTCGACGCCACGCCCGAACGTCTGCTCGCGGCGATCAACGGCGCGGGCAACTACCTGAAGCAGGCCGTATTGCCCGACGGCAAGTTCGAGTATCTGTACTTCCCGCAGACCAGCAAGGTGTCGCGCAGCTACAACGAACTGCGCCACGCCGGCACCGTCTTCGCCATGATGCAGATCTACGAGGTCAACAAGGATCCGGAACTGCTCGAAGCGGTCAAGCGCGCGCTGGGCTATCTGCAGCGCATGTCGCAGGGACCGGATGAAAACGACGGCAAGAAATACGATTGGCTGGCCATCACGCACCCGGAAGGCAAGTACGCCAAGCTGGGCGGCAGCGGACTGGCCCTGCTGGCGTTCGCCAAGTACACCGAGGTGACCGGCGACCGGCAGTACATGGATCTGATGCGCGCCTACGGGCGGTTCGTCGATTACATGGTGCAACCCAACGGCGACGTGCAGATGCGCTACTACCACCGCCCGCAGGATAAGGACAAAGTGACCAAACCGGTGCTGTATTATCCGGGCGAAGCCTTCTTCGGTCTGGCCGAGTTGTACAAGCTTGACAACAACAATCCGCGTTGGCAGAGGGTGGCCGAGCGGGGCATCGACTTCATCGCCGATGTGCGCGACAAGGACCGCACGCCGGCCAACGTCGAGCACGACCACTGGATGATGTACGCGATCAACGAATGGTATCGCGTCAAACCCAAAGAGAATCACCTGATGCAGATGCGCAAGGTGACCGACGCGATGATGTCCAAGTTCATCTTCCGTTCGGAATACCCCGACTACGTCGGCGGCTACATGAAAACTCCGCGCACCACGCAGTCCGCCTGCCGCCTGGAAGGCACCGCCGCCGTGTACAAACTCGCCGAGTACAACGGCGACACGGCGCAGATGGATCGCCTGTACAAGGCGCTGGTGCCCGGCGCGACGTTCCTCATGCGCAACCAGTACAACGAAATCAACACGATGTTCTTCAACAATCCGGAGAAGGTGATCGGCGGCTATCAGGCCGATTACTGGAACCCGGAAATTCAGATCGACTACGTGCAGCATTCAACCAGCGCGCTGATCGCCATCCGCGACATCATCATGCGCCGGCAGGCGGAGCAAAAGGCGCAGTAGTAAACTCGCTTATTTGCCGTGTGGCACACTGAAAAATCGTCATTCTCCGTATGCCGCATTTTTGGCGAAGCCAAGGGTGTGTATGAAGCGCTGAACATAAACAGGTGTAACCGTTACGTGGACAAAGAAAAGGCCGCCGGTGCAAAAATCGGCGGCCTTTTTTTTCGTTCGTTTTAGAAGTAGTAGCGAATGCCCAACATGCCGAACCCGCCGCTGTAGGTGCCGAACTGGCGGTATTCGTCATAGTCGAGGTACTGCAGGCCCAACTCCATGTCGAAAGCCAGGTTGGGCAGGCCGGGCAGGAAAAATTCCGTTCCGGCGAACGCCATCACCAGGAAGCCGACGTTGGAATCCTTGTCCTCGCCGTCGTCGGTGGTCACCGGCAACAACGCCAGCCCGCCGCCGGTGTAAACGTTCATCTGCTGTTCCATGATCACGTTGTAGTGGAACTTCCCGCCGAGCGTCATGCCCCAGCCGCCGACGTCCTCATACTCGGCGCTCATGAAGCCCAGGATGCCCTCGATGCCGATCTCGCGCGTCGCCCAGTATTTGCATGAAAAACTCTGGTTGGCCAAAAAAGCGCTGCTGATGGCGTCGTCGCCGCCGACGATGCCGTAGGAAAGTTGGTGGTTGTAGCCCATGCTGATGCGGTTGGTCAGATCGACCGCCAGGGCGGGAGTTGCCAGCACGGCCATTAAAAATAGACTGATAACAGCGATTTTCCACGCCTTCATAGCCTGTCTCCTTCAGGTTATTTGTCACCAGATATTGTAGTTTTCCACAAATTGCATCTCAAGATATAGTAAAAATGCCAATAATGTCAAGGTTTCGGTTGTTTGCATCCGCCGGGCGAGTCTGCTAGATTACCGGTCCATGAAAATCGCGACGTTGGACATCGGCAGCAATACCGTCCGCCTCTTGTTGGGCACGGTGGAGAAGGGTGCGCTCAAACGCGTTTCGGTCGAGCGCAGGATCACCCGGCTGGCCGGGAAATTCGCCGACGGCCGCGCCCATCCCGAATCGCTGCAACGGACCGTCGAAGCGGTCGCCGAATTCGCCCGCAAGGCCCGGGCTTACGGCGCGGTGGAAATTCGCGCGGTGTGCACCGGCGTCGCGCGGCGGCTGGACGATCCGTTTACGTTGCTGGACGCCCTGGCCGACCAGGCCCGGCTGGACGCGCAAATCATCGATGGTCGCCTCGAAGCCGCCGTCAGCGCCCTGGGCGGCGCCTACGAAATGGGCCTGCGCGACCGCACGTTTTTGCTGATGGACGTCGGCGGTTTTTCGACCGAATTGGCGTTGGTGGAAAACGCGCAGCCGGCGCGGGCGGTCAGCCTCGAATTCGGCGCGGTGAGTCTGACCGAGGGCTACCTGCTGGACGATCCGCCGACCGTCGCCCAACTGCAAACCTGCGGGCAGGCGGTGGCGGATTTGCTGAAAGGCAACGACGAACTGGCGCAGCTTCCCGCCGTGGAGACGCTGGTCGGCACGGCCGGCACGGTCACGACGCTCGCCGCGCTGGATTTGAAAATGGAGCGCTACGATCCCGATCAGATCAACGGGCGCATTTTGTCCGCCGCGACGATCGAACGTCTGCTGGAAAAACTCGTTTCCATGCCCGCGGCCGAGCGGTTGTATCTGCCGGGTTTGGAAAAGGGACGCGAGGATCTGATTCCGGCCGGCGCGATCATCTGCCAGCGCGTGATGGAGCATTTGCGATGCGAGCGACTGGCGGTCACCGAGGGCGGCGTGTTGGAAGGGGTGGCGTTGTGGCCGCAGTGGCCTTTGGATTGAGTTTGTATTGACCTGATACCATGCGGGGTTTATGATAACGGCCATTGGTGAATCGGAAAAATAGTCCATTCGCCGGCGGCATTAACGAAGATAATTAACCATAACCAATTGAATTACCTTTTTCAGGGGAGGGAAAGGTGAAAGTTTATTCTACATACCGGCAACGGGGAGGGTTCAACTGGGTCAGCGCTTTGCTGCTGCTCGTTTTCGTGGCGGCCATCGTGGCCGGCATCGCTTTGGGCCCGAAGTATTACGCCAACTTCAACCTGCGCCAGAAGGCGTGGTCGTTGATGGTCCGGGCCAGCGAATTGAACGATACGCAGATTCGCGAACAGATTCTGGCCGAGGTCAAAGAGCGCAATATCCCGTTGAGCGCCGACCAACTGCACGTGTATCGCGAAGGCAAAGACAAGATCATTGTGACTTACGAATACGAATGGCCGGTGGGACTTCCCGGCCTGGACGACGTCAATCTCCCGTTCAAGGAAACCCTGGAACGAGAGGTGACCGAGATCAAAAAGCTATAACCGTTCACGATTCGTCGCGGCCGATCGCATCAGGGAGTGTATATGCTGAACGATAATTTGCTCCAGGGACTCACCTTTGACGATGTGTTGCTCCTGCCCGCCAAAAGCGACGTTATGCCCAAGGACGTCGATCTGACCACGCGCATCACGCGCAACATCGCGGTCAAGATGCCGCTGGTGTCCGCGGCGATGGACACGGTCACCGAGGCCAACACGGCCATTGCCATGGCGCAGGAAGGCGGGGTGGGCATCATTCACAAGAACATGTCCATTCAACAGCAGTGCGCACAGATCGAAAAGGTGAAGAAGGCCGTTTCGGTGATGATCGAAAATCCGATCACCATGTCGCCGCACGCGACGATCCACGACGCCATCCAGTTGATGCATCGCCACACCATTTCCGGCGTGCCGGTCATCGAGGGCTCGACGCTCGTGGGCATTCTCACCAACCGCGACCTGCGTTTCGTCGGCCGTCACGATCAGCCCATCAGCTCGGTGATGACCAAGGAAAATTTGGTCACCGTGCCCGAAGGCACCGACATGAAAACGTGCAAGCGCATCCTGCACGAAAACCGGATCGAGAAACTGCTGGTCGTCGACGACAAGAAAAACCTGCGCGGCCTGATCACGATCAAGGACATCGAGAAGGCCGAACGCTATCCCAATAGCTGCAAGGATCCGCGCGGCCGCTTGCTGGTCGGCGCGGCGGTCAGCACCGGCGACAAGGAAAAGGAACGGCTGCAGGCGCTGGTCGAGCAGGGCGCCGACGTGATCTGCATCGACACGGCGCACGGACACAGCATCGGTGTGGTCGAGATGGTCAGGTGGGCCAAGGGCCGCTTCCCCAATTGCGAAATCATCGCCGGCAACGTGGCCACCGCCGAGGCGACGATCGACCTGATCAAGGCCGGCGCCGATTGCGTGAAAGTCGGCATGGGCCCGGGCAGCATCTGCACGACCCGCGTGGTCTCCGGCTGCGGCGTGCCGCAAATCACCGCGATCGACGTGTGCGCCCGCGCCGCCGCCGAATTCGACATTCCCGTCATCGCCGACGGCGGCATCAAATATTCGGGCGACATCACCAAGGCGCTGGCCGCCGGCGCCGAAATGGTGATGATCGGTTCGTTGTTCGCCGGCACCGAGGAAGCGCCCGGGGAAACGATTCTCTACCAGGGCCGCACCTACAAAATTTATCGCGGCATGGGCAGCCTCGGCGCGATGATGAAAGGCAGCAAGGACCGCTATTTCCAGGGCGAAGTCGAAACGCCGCAGAAACTCGTGCCCGAAGGCATCGAGGGCCGCGTGCCCTATCGCGGGCCGCTCAGCGGCGTGATCTATCAGATGCTCGGCGGCGTGCGTTCGGGCATGGGCTACACCGGCTGCGTGAACATCGCCGAGCTGCGCACCAAGGCGCGGTTCATTCAATTGACCAACGCCGGGCTGCGCGAAAGCCACGTGCACGACGTGATCATTACCAAGGAAGCGCCCAACTATCAGATCAGTTAAGGCAAAGCACACCCATGACTACCGATGCCATTCACGCGGAGAAGATTTTAATTCTCGATTTCGGCTCGCAGGTGACCATGCTCATCGCCCGCCGCATTCGCGAATTGAAAGTGTACTGTGAAATTCATCCCTGCACGATGAGCGCCGACGACATCCGCGCCTTCGCCCCGCAGGGCATCGTGCTGTCCGGCGGCCCGTCGAGCGTTTACGACGACGATGCGCCGGTGTGCGATCCGCTGGTCTACGAGCTGGGCGTGCCCGTGCTGGGCATCTGCTACGGCATGCAGTTGCTCGTGCACCACGGCGGCGGCAAGGTCGCCGGCGCGACCGAGCGCGAGTACGGGCGCACGGTGCTGTCGATCCGCGACGACGACGACCTGTTCGCCGGGCTGAAAACCGAAACCGAGATGATCGTCTGGATGAGCCACGGCGACCGCGTCGAAGCGCTGCCCGCCGGCTATGTGCCCATCGCCGTTTCCCACAACGCGCCCTTTGCCGCCATCGCCGACCGCGCGAAGCGTTTTTACGGCGTGCAGTTCCACCCTGAGGTGCACCACACCCCGCGCGGACGCGAAATGCTGGCCAATTTCGTTTACGACATCTGCCGTTGCCGGCCGACCTGGACGATGGCCAACTTCATCGAAAATTCCGTGCACGCGTTGCGCGAACGCATCGGCGACCGGCGGGTGATTCTCGGCCTGTCGGGCGGCGTGGATTCCTCGGTCGTCGCGCTGCTGCTCCATCGTGCGGTGGGCGATCGTCTGACCTGCATTTTCGTCGACAACGGCGTGTTGCGGCAGGGCGAGGCCAAGTCGGTGCAGCACGTGTTCGCCAAGCACTTCGGCATCAACCTGGTCTTCGTCGACGCCGGCGCGCGTTTCCTCGGCAAGCTCAAGGGCGTCGAGGAGCCGGAAGTCAAACGCAAGATCATCGGCAACGAGTTCATCTTCGTCTTCGAAGAGGAGGCGGCGAAAATCAAGGACGCGCGCTTTCTGGCGCAGGGTACGCTGTACCCCGACGTGATCGAGTCGGTGAGCTTCAAGGGCCCGTCGGCGACGATCAAGAGCCACCACAACGTCGGCGGCCTGCCGGAAAAATTCAACCTCGAACTGATCGAACCGCTGCGCGAATTGTTCAAGGACGAGGTCCGCGAGGTCGGGCGCGAACTGGGTTTGTCGCCGGAAATCGTCGGCCGTCATCCGTTCCCGGGGCCGGGGCTGGCCGTGCGCATCATCGGCGAAGTGAACGCCGAGCGCGTGCGCATTCTGCAGCAGGCCGACGCGATCTTCATTCAGGAGATCCGCAGCGCCGGTCTGTACGACCACATCTGGCAGGCGCTGGCCGTGCTGCTGCCGATCAAGAGCGTGGGCGTGATGGGCGACGAACGCACCTACGAAAACGTCTGCGCCCTGCGCGCCGTGCACAGCGTCGACGGCATGACCGCCGACTGGGTCAATCTGCCCTACGAGGTGCTCGGCCGCGCGAGCAACCGCATCATCAACGAAGTCAAGGGAATCAACCGCGTCGTCTACGACGTGTCGTCCAAGCCGCCCAGCACGATCGAGTGGGAATAAAATGTCCGCTATCGATTTCGTTCATCTGCACGTTCACACGCAATTCTCGCTGCTGGACGGCGCGATCAAATTGCCCGACCTGTTCGCCAAGGCGCAGGACGACGGCATGTCCGCCGTGGCCATCACCGATCACGGCAACATGCACGGCGTCGTGCAGTTCTCGCAGCAGGCCAAGGCGGCGGGCGTCAAGCCGATCATCGGGTGCGAGGTGTACGTCGCGCACCAGGATCGTTTCGACAAATCCAACAACCAGCCGCGCCCGTATCACCTCGTGCTGCTGTGCGAGAACGAAGAGGGCTACCGCAATCTGGTCAAGATCGTCAGCGCCGCGCACGTCGAGGGCAAGACGCCGGGCATCTTCGGCCGGCCGCGTTGCGACAAGTCGATTCTCGAACGGTATCACTCCGGCCTGATCGCGCTGTCGGCCTGTTTGCAGGGCGAAGTGCCGCGTGCGTTTCGCGAGCAGGGGCTCGACCACGCGGTGGAGGTCGCCGACTGGTACCGCCAACTGTTCAAGGACCGTTACTATCTCGAAATTCAGCGCAACGGCCTGGAGGAACAGGAGCAGGTCAACGCCGGCATTTTGCAGGTGGCGAAAAAACTCGCGCTGCCCGTCGTCGCGACCAACGACTGCCATTACCTGAACGCCGCTCACGCGCGCAGCCACGAGTTGCTGCTGTGCATTCAGACCGGCAAGACGATCAAGGACGAGAATCGGTTCAAGTTCAACACCGACCAGATTTACTTCCGCACCAAGCAGGAAATGGCCGACGTTTTCGCCGACATGCCCGAGACGCTCACGCGCACGCTCGAGGTCGCCGAGCGCTGCAACTTCAAGATGACCTTCGGCGAGTTGATCTACCCGCGTTACGAGGCGCCGACGGGGCAGGACCTGGCCGAACACTTCGAGGACCTGTCGAAGAAGGGCCTGGTCAAGCGTCTCAAGGTCATCAAGGAGAACCATGATCCGCAGCGCGACGGTCCGTGGGAAGTGATCGAAAAGGAATATTTCGATCGCCTGGCCGTCGAGATCGACCTGATCCGGCAGAAAGGTTTTGTCAGTTATTTTCTGATCGTCCAGGACTTCATCAACTGGGCCAAGGATCATCAGATCCCCGTCGGGCCGGGGCGCGGCAGCGCGGCGGGCAGTCTGGTCAGCTACTCGTTGCGCATCACCAACATCGACCCGATCAAATACGGTCTGTTGTTTGAGCGCTTCCTCAATCCCGAACGGCTGGACAATCCCGACATCGACATCGACTTCTGCGCCGAGCGGCGCGAGGAAGTGTTGCATTACGTCGCCGACAAGTACGGCAAGGACAGCGTGTCGCAGATCGCCGCCTTCGGTTCGATGAAGGCCAAGGCGGTGGTCAAGGACGTGGGGCGCGCGCTGGGCTACAGCTACAGCGAGGTCGATCAGATCGCCAAGCTCATTCCCGACGATCTGAACATGACGCTGGAGAAGGCCGAGAAAGACGCCGACATCGCCAAGCTGCTCAAGGACAGCGATTGGGTCAAGGAACTGTGGTTTCACGCCAAGGCGCTCGAAGGGCTTGCGCGGCATTGCAGCACCCACGCGGCGGGCGTGATCATCGCCGACCGTCCGCTGGTCGATCTCGTGCCGCTGATGCTCGATAAGGACGAGAAGCTGGTTACGCAGTTCGACAAGAACGACGTCGAGCGCGTCGGCCTGATCAAGTTCGATTTTCTCGGTCTGAAAACGTTGACGGTCATCGACAAGGCGCTGGCGATCATCCGCGAGGTGTACGGCGAAACCATCGACATCGACCAGATTCCGCTGCGCGATCCGGAGGTCTTCGACCTGCTGGGCCGCGGTCTTTCCACCGGCGTGTTCCAGTTCGAATCGTTGGGCATGAAAGACCTGCTCGTGCGCATCCACCCCGACAGCATCGAGGACCTGACCGCGATCAACGCGCTGTATCGTCCGGGGCCGATCGGCTCGGGGATGATCGACGATTTCATCGCGCGCAAGAAAGGCACGCAGGAGGTCAAATACGACCTGCCCGAACTCGAGCCGCTGCTCCAATCGACCTACGGTCTGATGGCCTACCAGGAGCAGGTGCAGCAGGTCGCCCACGAGATCGGCGGCTTCTCGCTCGGCGAAGCCGACCTCATGCGTCGCGCCATGGCCAAGAAAAAAGTCGACCAGATGGCGTCCTTCCAGGAAAAATTCACCGCCGGCTCGAAAACGAAAAACATCCCCGGCGAGATCGCGCTGCACATCTGGAACCTGATGGAAAAGTTCGCCGAGTACGGCTTCAACAAAAGCCATTCGGCCGCCTACGCGATGGTCGCCTACCAGACCGCGTGGCTCAAGGCGAAGTATCCCGCGCCGTTCATGGCCGCGCTGATGACCATGGACAAAGGCGACTCGGACAAGATCATGACCAAGATCGCCGAGTGCCGCGACCTGAACATCGAGGTGCTGCCGCCGGACGTCAACGAATCGGCGATGGATTTTTCGGTCAACAAAAAGGGGCAGATCCGCTTCGGTATGGCGGCGGTGAAAAACGTCGGCGAGGGCGCGGTGCGCAGCATCATCGACGCGCGCGTGGAGAAGGGGCCGTTCAAGGGCCTGTACGATTTCACGCGGCGGGTCGACATGAAGCGCGTCAACAAGCGCGTGCTGGAAAGCCTGATCAAATGCGGCGCTTTCGACGGTATCCATCCCAATCGCGCCGCGCTGCTCAACGCGTTGGAAGGCGCGGTCGAACAGTCCGCGCGCGAACAGGCCGATCGCGACGCCGGCCAGACCAGCATGTTCGGCCTGCTCGGCGGCCAACAGGAAATGAGCGAGCCGGCGCTGCCGGACGTCGAGTCCTGGAGCAAGCAGGAAAACCTGCGCGCGGAAAAAGAGGTTCTCGGCTTTTTCATCACCGGCCATCCGCTCGATCACTTCCGCAATCTGTGCGAGCGCTTCGCCAGCGTCGATTCGGAACGCTTGCGCGAAATGACCGAACCGCAGGACGTGCGCATCGCCGCGGTGATCACCAACCTCGACAAGAAAACGACCAAGGCCGGCAAGCCCATGGCGGTCGGTCTGGCCGAGGATCAGAAGTCGCCGTTCAAGATTACGCTGTTCTCCGAAGGACTGGAAAAATCGCGCGAGGTGCTGGAAAATCTCGATCAGCCGTTTCTGCTTTTCGGCAAGGCCGACATCCGCGAAGGCGGCAACGGATTGTTGATCGATCGCATAATCCCACTTGTGAAAGCCGCTGAAGTATGCAGTAATGAAGTGCATTTCCGGATCGAAACGACCGGGTTGCGCAAGGAGCAATTGGAACGGCTCAAAGCATGCATTGATCGGCACTTGGGATCATGTCGGACGTTCATCCATGTGGTAATTCCCAATCGGAGCGAGGCGGTTTACATGTTGCCGCCGCGGCAGGGTTTGCGTCCGTCGGATGAATTGGTTGAAGAGGTCCGCGCTATTTTCGGACCGGGGGTAATAACGTTTCAATGATGGCGGGGAATTTTTCCACCCGCGAATGTATGAGGAAGGCAGTGGGGGAGATGATGAACAAAAAGGTGCGCATCAACGTGCAGGATCAGTTTATCAACTCGATGCGCAAAGACCGGGTGTCCGTTCAGGTCGAGCTGATCACCGGCAAGAACCTGGAAGGCTACATCAAAAGTTTCGACAACTACTGCATAGTGTTAGAGTCGGATCGACTCTACCTGATTTACAAGCACGCGATTGCCGACATTCACATCGATAAATCGGTCAAAGTCAGCTTCATGGCGGGCTGATCCGGCCGATCACACGACTTCCGGCGAATCCAGGGAAGATGTGTGCGCGATTCTCGTGGGCTGTCGTCTGCGGGGGGAAACCCGCGACGAAGTCGACGAATCGCTCGACGAACTTGCGCAATTACTCGAAACCGCCGGCGGCATCGAGGTCGCGCGCGTCCTCGTCGAAGTGCAGCGCCCCGTGCCGGCCACCTTCATCGGCAAGGGCAGCGTCGAGCGCCTGGCCGAACTCATCGCCGCGCAGGATATCCCATTAAGGACCGTCATCTTCGACGTCGATCTCACGCCCGGCCAGCAGCGCAATCTCGAAGAGGCCTTCAACGTGATGGTTATGGACCGCACCGGGTTGATTCTCGACATTTTCGCCAAGCGCGCGCAGACCGCCGAAGGCAAGCTGCAGGTGGAGCTGGCGCAGTTGAATTATCTGCTGCCGCGACTGCGCGGCATGTGGACGCACTTGTCGCGACAGGGCGCGGGCATCGGCACGCGCGGCCCCGGCGAAACCGATCTGGAAATCGACCGTCGCCGCATCCATCAGCAGATCGCCGTGCTCAAGCGCCGCCTCGAAAAAGTGCGCACCAATCGCGCCGCGCAACGCAAGCAACGCGTCAAGCTCGGCATTCCCACCGTCGCGCTGGTCGGCTACACCAACGCGGGCAAATCGACGCTCCTGCGCGCGCTGACCGACGCGGACGTGTTCATCGAAAATCAGTTGTTCGCCACGCTGGACACCACCGCGCGCGAGCTGCGCCTGCCGGGCAACGTGCGGGCGATCGTCATCGACACGGTCGGCTTCATCCGCAAACTGCCGCACCACCTGGTGGAAAGTTTCAAGGCCACCTTCGAGGAGGTGACGCTGGCCGACGTGCTCGTGCACGTGATCGACGCGTCGCACCCGCAGATGGACGAGCAGATCGGTTCGGTGCACCAGGTGCTCGACGAAATGGGCGTGCAAAAACGGCAGGTGCTCACCGTGTTCAACAAAATCGATCGCCTGGAGGATCGCGCGTGGCTCAACCGCGCCCTGGCCGCGCATCGGCCCGGCGTGGCGGTCAGCGCGATGACCGGCGATAACCTCGCGGGGCTGCTGAGCCAACTGAGCGTGCAGCTCAGCGAACGCCGCCGGCTGGTCACTTGCGCCATCCCCCTTTACCGCGTCGATTTAATCCATAAAATAAGATCCGAGACGCAAATCGTGCACGAGCGCGTTGAAGAGGAGCGTCTCGTTTTTCAGGCGCGCATGGAAACGGCGCTGGCCGAGTACCTCAAAGATTTTCAGACCGAGGAGGAATTGAAGTGAAGCGCATCTGGATCGTCGTCGTCTTGCTGTTGGGCGTCGCCTGGGCGGCGGCCGGCGAACTGGCGATCTTCAGCGGCGAAGCCACCGTCTCGCTGGCCGAGCTCAACGTGGACGCCGCCAAAGCGAAAGCCACGCAGATGGCCCTGGCCGAAGCGTTGCAGCAGGCGTTGCGCCACGTCGCGCCGCCCGAGGAACTGGAACTCAAGGAAAAGGAAATCGACAAGCGCATTCTCAAATCGCCCAAACGCTTCGTGGCCAGCTTCACCATTTTGCAGGCCGACGAGGAGCAGACCAACTATCACCTCGTGCTTGAAGCGCGTATCCGCGTCGACGCCCTGCGCGAAGAGGTGCGCTCGATCGTCGTGGTCGACACGCGTGAGCAGGAAAAGCCGCAGTTGCTGCTGCTGACCTACCACCGTCGCCCCGGCGGGTACGCCTTCGACGGCGAGTTGCAGGCGGCGCTGGCCGAGCGGTTCGATCTGGCCAACCAGAAGCCGCTGCCGCCGCGCGAATCCGAGGCGCTGCTTGCTTCGCCGTCTTTCGCCGGCGCGGCCGATAAGAACAACTACCAGGATCTGAGCCGCGCGGTGGCGGTGCAGGGCATCCGTCTGCTGGTGTTGGCCGAGGTCGAGGACCGGCAACAGGAACCGGCCAAAAAACCGGACAAGCCGGCCGAGCCGCCGTCGTGCGATCGCCTGGTGCGCGTCAAGTTGATCGACGCGGGCGAGGGCGTGCTCGTGCAATCCTTCAGCTATCAATACCCGGCCGACAAAGAATGCGCCAAGCATACCGAAGAAGTGGCGCGGGGCATGTTCGGCCGGATCATGGACGCCTTCACCGGCCACGGACTGATCGGCGAAAGCGGCGATTCGGTGGTCCGACTGGAAATCCTGGGCGTCGGCGACTACAGCTACTACCAGGAATTGCAGGCGCTGATCCGCAATCGTCCCTACGTGCAAAAGGCGCAGTTGGCCGGCTTCGAAAGCGGCGGCCGCGTGACCTTCGAAGTCGTCTACGGCGGCCCGATTCAACAATTGCAGGCCGACCTGGAAAACGCGCGCGCCGCGAGCTTTCACCTGACCTTCACCGGCCGGCGCGGCAACCATCTACAATATCAACTGGAGCTATAATGAAACGACTGGGAATACTCCTGTGTTTGCTGATTCTGCTCGCCGGGTGCGCCGTGCCCCTGGCGCGCATCAACGGCGATCGTCCGACCGTCAGTGTGCCGTTGGACGTGACGCCGGGCGACGCGAAGGTTTTTCTTGACGGCAATTACATCGGGCATGCCGAGCGCTTCACCGCCGAGCGCGGCGGGCTGGCGCTGACCTACGGCGTCCATGAGTTGCGGCTGGAAGCCGAAGGGTACCTGCCCGAGTTGTTCGAGGTAATCAGCGCGGCTTCGATGAAGCCGGTGACCGTGCGCATGTTGAAGAAACCGGAGAAACCGGAGAAACCGGAGGAAGAATGAGTTTTCTGCGGGAAATCTGGGCGAACAAATGGGTCAAGTTCGCCGTCCTGGTGGCGGCGTTGCTGTTGTTCTTCTGGTTGATTCACCGCTTGAGTTCCATTTTGACCGCCCTGGCCGTCGCCTGGGTGCTGGCCTACATTTGCGATCCGCTGGTCGATCGGATGGAAGCGCGTCGCATTCCGCGCACCGCCGGCGTGGCGTTGTTCGCGATTCTCTTGGTGTTGGTGATCGTGCTCGCCGAGTTGATTCTCGTGCCCGCGATCGGCAACGAGGTCGAACGCCTCGGCAAGGACATGCCCAATTACGCCGAGACGATTACGCAACGCGTGGTGCCCTGGGCGGAGAGCACGTTCCGCGTGCAACTGCCGCACAGCAGCGAGGAAGTGTTCGACCTGCTCAAAACCAATCAGGATACGGTCAAGCACTTCACCGACAAAGTTTACGCGCCGCTGACCGCGATGGTGAAAAATTCGGTGTCCAGCCTGTTGGGCATGATCACCTTCATTCTGACGATGGTCGTGGTGCCGGTGGCCTGGTTCTTTTTGCTGCGCGACATCGACAAGATCAACGCGCGCGTCGTCGAGTTGGTGCCGCCGCGTTGGCGCGAAGGCTTTCTCTCCTTCATGCACCAGGTCGACGAGATCGTCAGCAACTTCCTGCACGGGCAGATCATCGTCGCGCTGATTCTGGCCGTGTTGTATTCGATCGGCCTGTGGCTGATTCTGGATATCCCGCTGGGCTTGATCATCGGTCTGTTTGCGGGCTTCGCCGCGATCGTGCCGTACCTGGGCGTGGTGGTCGGCGTGCTGCCCGCGCTGGTGATGGCCTTCCTGCAGTACCAGGACTGGCAGCATCCGCTGGGCGTGCTGATCGTCTTCGGCGTCGCGCAGGCGCTGGAGGGCAACGTCATTACGCCCAAGATCGTCGGCGATAAACTCGGCCTGCACCCGGTGGTGGTCATCTTCGCGATTCTGATTTTCGCCGAGCTGGCCGGGCTGTTCGGCATGCTCATCGCCGTGCCCGCCGCCGCGATCATCCAGGTGCTGATGCGCCGCCTGGTCGTCGCCTACAAAACCAGCGAGCTGTACCAAGGCGGGGCCGACGAGTGAAACGCGCCGCGCGCTATGGGGTGCTGATCGTTTTGCTCCTCGTGGCCGCCGCGGCCGCCATGCTCGTCTACCTGCCGCTGCCCAACGAATTGCCCGACCGGGTGATGAGCTACCTGGAAGAACGAAAAAACGAGACGCGGCCGCTGGTGCTCAAACGCGCCGGCGCCTGGAGGTCCCTGCAGCCGGGGCTGGAGTTGCGCCGCGCCAAGTTCAACCGCAAGGATCGTCTGCTGTCGAGCTTCAATCTGATCGCCCTGCGCGTCGATCCGGAAAAATGGCGCCTGCGGATGATCCACGCGCCGGCGAAGGATCTGCCGCAAACCGATATCGAAACGCTGGCGCAAAGCACCGGGGCGGCCGCGCTGATCAATGCCAGCTACTTCGAGCCGGACTTCAAGGTCATGGGCTTGCTTGTGTGCGACGGCGAGCGGCTTTCACCGATGCGCAAAGAGGGCAACATTCATCACGGCGTTTTTTACCTGCACGACAACCGCGCCTTTCTGGTGCACCGCAGCAACTTCAACGCCCAGCCGGTGGAGCAGGCGTTTCAAGCCGGTCCCTGGTTGGTGTCCGACGGCGAGGCGCAAAGCCGTTTTCGCAACGCCAACGTCGTCACCCGGCGCACGGCGGTGGGCGTCGATAAGAAAGGGCGGGTGATCCTCGCGGCGACCGACGCGCTGCTGGGCGGGATTTCGCTGCCGGAGCTGGCCGATTATCTCGCCCGTCCCGAAGGCGAGGGCGGTTTCGAACTGTGGCGGGCGATCAACTGCGACGGCGGCACCAGCACGCAAATGCTTTTACGCCATCCGCGCGAATCGCTGACCATCCGCTCGACCGTGCGCGTGCCGGCGTACCTGGGCGTCTTCGCGCCGTGATCGCGCGTGTTATTAGGTCGCTTGCCGCGTCGTGGGCGACGGTGATAAAAAGTGCGAAATCAGAAGAAATTAGTGCTTGACAGGCACAAGCATTCAATTGTAAATCTCTACTCCCTTGATGGAGGCACGTAGCTCAGGGGCTAGAGCACTACCTTGACGCGGTAGGGGCCGTGGGTTCGATTCCCACCGTGCCTATGTTAGAATCCCCACGAACATGCGTGGGTGAAGGTGGACAAGGGTTTGCCGCATGACGGCAGGGCCGCATGGCTCAAGCCGGTTCGCTTGGAACCGCACCCCGATCCCGGAAGATAGAAGATTTGTGTTTTCTCGCCGGGAGAAGGGCGTCGTCGGGCCGTGGTAAGCCGTGACGCTCTTTTTAGTTTAATACTGTTTCCCAATATCGTCGCGGCCGGTTTGACCGATCATGCGGGCAGGGGCGCAGGGTGCGTCCGCAACGGAGCTGCCGGCGGTATTGTGGCCAAGGAGGTATGAGCCATAGCGAGATACAACAAACGGTTCGGGCCCCCCACCGCGCCGACTCATCGGATCAACGACAAGATCCGCGCGCCCAAGGTGCTGGTCATCGACGATGAGGGCAATTCGTTAGGGGAACTCGATCCTCGACGCGGAGTGGAAATCGCCGCCGAAAAGGGTTTGGATCTGGTCGAAGTATCGCCCAATTCAAATCCCCCGGTGTGCAAGATCATGGACTTCGGGCGCTTCAAGTATCAGCAGGAGAAAAAGGCGCACGAATCCAAGAAGCATCAGGCGGTTGTCCAAATCAAGGAGATCAAAATGCGCCCCAAAACGGGCGAGCATGATTTCCAAACCAAATTGAAACGCATCCGCGAGTTTCTTGAAAAGGGGATGAAGGTCAAAGCGACCATCATGTTCCGCGGCCGCGAAGTGGTCCATTCCGAACTGGGCAAGGCGATTCTCGATCGGATCGCCACTGACATCCAGGACATCGGTCTGGTCGAGCGCGAAGCCAAGATGGAAGGCCGGAACATGTTCCTCTTCCTTGGCCCGAAGAAGTAGAGCCGAAGAAAAGAACCTCGCTCCATAGGCGGCCGATTTGTCCGCGGGACATCAGGCCGGAGTGCGGTTTTAAGTGTGAAAGGAGATTGTTGTTATGCCGAAAGTGAAATCCAATCGCGGAGCCGCCAAGCGCTTCAAGCTGACCGGCTCGGGGCGAATCAAACGGTCCAGCAGTATGAAGAGTCATATTCTGACCAAAAAAACGACGAAACGGAAACGCCAGTTGCGCAAAGGCAAGCTGATCAGTGCGGCCGACGAGCGCCGCGTGCGTAAGATGCTGGGCGTGTAACACCGGACCACGAGAAAAAGGAGAAAGACAATGCCACGCGCAAAAGGTGGATTTAAGACTTCCCGTCGTCACAAGAAAGTACTTTCCAGCGCCCGCGGTTATCGCGGCGGTCGCAGCAAGCTGTTCCGCAACGCGAAAGAGACCGTCAACCGGGCGATGGTGTATCAGTATCGCGATCGTCGCAACAAGAAGCGCGATTTCCGTAAACTGTGGATCATCCGCATCAACGCCGCGGCGCATGCCCACGGCTTCAGCTACTCACGCCTGATTCACGGCATGAAGAAAATCGGCATCGAGATCGATCGCAAAGTTCTTTCCGATATGGCCATCCACGATCCGGAAGGCTTCGGCAAGATTGTGGATATGGCTAAGAATGCGTAGCCATGCGGGAAAAGATTGAGCAAATTCGACAAGAGGCAATTGCCGCGCTGGCCCAGGCTGCCGATCTACCGGCGCTCGACGCGATTCGCGTCGGCGTGCTGGGCAAGAAAGGCAGCCTGACCGCCGCGTTGCGCGGCATGAAGGATGTATCGCCGGAAGAGCGGCCGCTGATCGGTCAGTTGGTCAACGAGGCCAAGGACGCCGTCGAGCAGGCCGTCGACCTGAACAAGACCCGCATCGTGCGCCAGCAACGCGAACGCGAAGCGGCGACCGAGCGGGTCGACATTTCTCTGCCGGGGCGCAAAATCGCGCGCGGCAGCCTGCATCCGCTGACCGAAACCCTCGATGAAATCTCCGCCATCTTCGAGAAGATGGGCTTCGTCTGGGAAGACGGGCCGGAGGTGGAAACCGACTGGCACAACTTCGGCGCGCTCAACTTTCCGCCCGACCATCCGGCCCGCGACGAGCAGGACACGCTCTTTCTGGAAAACGGCCTGCTCTTGCGCACCCACACCAGCCCCGTGCAGGTGCGGGTGATGCAGCGTCACAAGCCGCCGGTGCGGATGATCGCGCCCGGCTGGACCTATCGCAAAGACGCCATCGACGCGACCCACTATCCGATGTTCAGTCAGGTCGAGGGATTGCTGGTCGATAAGAACGTCACCTTGGGCGACCTCAAAGGCGTGCTCAAGTTCTTCGTACGTGAATTTTACGGCCCGGATACCGAAATCCGGTTGCGGCCGAGTTTCTTCCCCTTCACCGAACCCTCGGCCGAGTTGGACATCAGTTGCTTTGCCTGCCACGGTTCGGGCGAGCGCGACGGCAAGGTGTGTCCCGTGTGCAAAGGCACCGGGTGGAAGGAACTGCTCGGCGCCGGGATGGTCGACCCGGCGGTGTTCGAAGCGGTCGGTTACGACCCGGAAGAGGTCACCGGCTTCGCCTTCGGCATGGGCATCGAGCGGATCGCCATGTTCCGTTACGCGGTGGACGACATCCGCCTGTTCTTCGACGGCGATCTGCGTTTTCTGCGACAGTTTTAGAGGATACCATGCGTGTTACCTATCG
This sequence comes from bacterium, assembly GCA_036725605.1. Classification (GTDB taxonomy): domain Bacteria; phylum Lernaellota; class Lernaellaia; order Lernaellales; family Lernaellaceae; genus CALBTQ01. The sequence continues at coordinate 66,031 of DAIMDW010000025.1, read as the reverse complement.
CTGGCTGAAAGAGTATGTCGATTTCTCCGAATCGCCGCAGGAACTGGCGGCCAAAATAACCATGCTCGGCCACGAGGTCGAGGGGGTGGAGAAAATCGGCGGCGAATTTACCGGCGTCGTCACGGCGCGGATCGAATCGGTGCAGCCGCATCCCGAAGCGGATAAACTCACCATCTGCCAGGTGTTCGACGGCGAACAGACGCTGCAGGTGATCTGCGGCGCGCCCAACACCCAGGCCGGCAAGGTCGGCGCTTTCGCCACCATCGGCGCGCAGTTGCCCGAGGGCAAGGTCAAGAAAGTCAAAATGCGCGGCGTGGAAAGCTACGGCATGCTGTGCAGCAAGGCCGAACTGGGCATCAGCACCGATCACAGCGGTCTGTGGTATCTGCCCGACGACGCGCCGCTGGGCCGTCCCGTGCAGGAGGTCGTCGAACTCGACGACTGGGCGTATGAAATCGCCATCACGCCCAACCGCCCCGATTGCCTCAGCGCGATCGGTCTGGCCCGCGAAATCGCCGCGCGCACCGGCAAGCCGCTCACGTTGCCGGAGGTCGCTTTCGAACCGGTCGGCGGCGAAATCGACCAGTACATGCAGGTGATCATCGAGGATCCGGTGAAGTGCCCGCGATACACCGGCATTCTGGTCAAGGGCATCACCATCGCGCCGTCGCCGGATTGGATGGCCAACCGCCTGGAAGCCGCCGGGGTGCGCGCGATCAACAACATCGTGGACATCACCAACTATGTGCTGCTGGAGTGCAACCAGCCGCTGCACGCGTTCGATTATCACTTCCTGGCCGACAAGAAAATCGTCGTGCGCCGCGCGGGCGAGGGCGAAACCATCACCACGCTCGACGAGCAGGAGCGCAAGCTGATCGACGACGACCTGCTGATCTGCGACGGTCAAAAGCCCGTCGCGCTGGCCGGCATCATGGGCGGCCTCAACAGCCTGGTCACCGACGAAACGGTCGACGTGTTCATCGAATCGGCGTTTTTCGAGCCGACCGGCATCCGCCGCAGCAGCAAACGCATCGGGCTGTCCAGCGAATCCAGCTATCGCTTCGAACGGGAAATCGACCGCCAGGCCGTCAGCTACGGGCTGCATCGCGCCGCGCGCCTGATGGAACAACTCGGCGGCGGCCAGGTCGTGCCCGGGTACATCGACGAATACCCCACGCCTTGGGAAGCCAAAGTCGTGCGCGTGCGGCCGCATAAAATCACCGGCCTGGTCGGCGTGCAACTGCCGCGCGAGGAAATCGCCCGCCTGCTGAGTTCGCTGGAATTCGGCGTGAAAAGCGACGGCGACGACCTGCTGGTAAGCGTGCCGCCGTTCCGCGTCGACGTGTCGCGCGAGGCCGACATCGCCGAGGAAGTGGCGCGCCTGTACAACTACGACCTCATTCCCGAGACGCTGCACAAGGGCGCCGATGCGGAAAATCGTCCGTGGAAGCTGCGCAGCTTCCTACGCGACCTGCGCCGCCTGCTGGTGGGCATGGGGCTGATCGAACTCAATTCCATCAGTTTCCTCGAACAAAAGCAGCTCGACGCCGTTTACGCGCCCAAGGGCATCCGCGTGGCCAACCCGCTCAGCGAAGACCTGTCGGTGCTGCGCACGAGCCTGCTGCCCAGCCTGCTGCGCGTTTTCGCTTACAACAAGGCGCGGCTGGTGCCCGACGTGAAGATCTTCGAGGCGCGCCGCGTGTTTCTGCCGAAGGACGATCCGCAAGCGCAGCCCAACGAGCCGCATCGGCTCGGTTTGCTGCTCGCCGGACGCCGTCATGAAGTCGCTTGGAATCTTCCCGCCGATGAAGTAGACTTCTTTGATCTCAAGGGAGTGGTGGAGGCGTTGCTCAAAGCGTTGGGCATCGGGCCGGTAACATGGGAACGGCCCGCCGACGCCGGTCCCTATTTGCCCGGCGTTTGCGCTGTTGTGAAATTTGAAGATCGGGTGTTGGGCACGTTCGGCAAAATCAACGCCGAGGTGCTCGAAGCCTTCGATACCGCGGGCAAGGTGTTTGCCGGCGAATTGGAAATCGACCGGCTGGCCGAATTGGCCCGGATTGTGCCGGCCATCGAACCGATCAGCAAATTCCCGCCGATATTCAGGGATATAGCTGTTTTGGTCGATGCCGACGCCCCGGTGGATCAAATGATCGCGGCGATAAAACAGGTCAATCCGAAGCAAATCGCCGAGGTAAAAGTCTTTGATCTGTACACCGGAAAGGGTGTTCCGGACGGAAAGAAAAGCGTCGCCTTTTCAATGCGTTACCAGGACATCCTTAAGAGCCTTTCTGATGCGGACGGGGATCGTTTGACGGGTAAAATCCTGAATACGCTTCAACACCGTTTTGACGCATCCTTGAGAGAGTAGTTGAACGAATAAAGCCAAGCAATTGATTAGGAAAGAAAAAGGCTTGATTCGCAACTGATTATTTGGTACAAGTAACAGGCGTTTTTTTCGAAGGAGGGGCCGGTCACATGACTAAGGCGGATTTGATCAATTCAATATATGAGCGAGTGGGGTTTTCGAAGAAAGAATCTGCGCGAATCGTCGAACTGGTTTTTGACATCATCAAGGATACCCTGGAACAGGGTGAGAAGATCAAAATTTCCGGTTTCGGCAATTTCATCGTTCGTGAGAAGCGGTCGCGCATCGGCCGCAATCCGCAAACCGGTGAAGAGATCGAGATTTCCGCGCGCCGTGTATTGACGTTTAAACCGAGCCAGGTGCTTCGGAACGCTCTGAAAGAGCCGAAGTAAGTTTGTATTGAATTTTTTTGGAGGATGGTGGTTTGGCGAGGCCGATTGCGGACTCCAGCCAGATCCCGAATAAGCTCTACTTCAAGATCGGCGAAGTGAGCGAGTTGACCGGTGTGAAGCCGTACGTCCTGCGTTACTGGGAGACGGAATTCAACATCGTCAAACCCTCAAAGACCCGATCCAATCAACGTTTGTATAAACGCAAGGAAGTCGAGCTGATCTTCGAGATCAAGAAACTCCTCTACGACGATAAGTTCACTATCGCCGGCGCGAAGAAAATACTCGCCGAGCGCAGCCGCAAGAAAACCGGCAAGAGTCAGCAACTCGCGATGACCTTCTCCGAGCAGGAATACCTCGAGATCATGAAGAAGATCAAAAAAGACTTGCTCGAACTCAAAAAGCTGGTTGAAAACGAATACTGATTTCGCTATTAAGAGAGACCCTTCGTCGCGGACCGGCGGAGGGTCGTTGTTTGTTCCGGGGCGTAGCGCAGTCTGGTAGCGCACCTGAATGGGGTTCAGGGGGTCGAAGGTTCAAATCCTTTCGCCCCGAACAGGGACCAAGGAAACTTGGTCCCTTTCGTTTTAATCATCCGTAAATTCGCAGACGGGATGCATCGCGTAGACGCCGTATTCCGCCACGGGCTTGCCGGCGACCTTCAAACGCGTCAGGCGCTTGTCCAGGCAACGCGCGGTCGGCTCGTCCGACGTCCACGCCGACACCTGCAGGAAATAATCGCGGGCGATCAGCCGCAGCCGCTCGACGGTGAAGGTCAGCGCGTACCGCCCCGGCGTCAGTTCGCCCAAGGAAACGCCGGCGCGCCGGTTGTTGTAGCCGGTCAGCAGTAGCCAGTTGGTTTGATCGCGAAGCTGGCAACGCAGCGTCAGCGCGGGCGTCGTCTCGCTCAACGAAAACGTGACGCGCACGGCGAGGGGATCGTCCGTCTCCGGCCATTGTCGGTCGGGACGATCCGGCACGCTCAATTCGACGGCCTCGATGCGCAGGGAAGTCGCGTCGCTCTCGCCGATACGCTCCGGTTCACTAAGGCGGTAGTCGTGACGAATCAAGCCGGCGAAGTTCGGCTCGTCGCCGCGCAGCTTCACCGGGAAGCGGCGGTGCGCATTGGGCAGCAGGCGATCGTGATGATAGAAGTTGATCTCCAGCATGTAGTCGTCGGGCGGCAGCATCACGGCGGGGAAGGACAGCGCCAGGCGCGACGGGCGACGCAGTTGCGCCATGTCCAACGTCAGAAAACGCGTGTACACGCAATAGCCGCCCCAGTCGGTCAGCATGAATTTGCCGCTGAGCGCCTCGATGTCCTCCAGCGCCTGCACCGGCAGCCGGACGTGCAGATCCTCGCCGTGCCGGCCGACGATCTCCTTGGGGATTGAATGCTTGCCTACCAGCAACAACGGCCGGGGCCTTTTTACGATAGGTGCGGATGACGCTTCGCGCGACGCGACGAACACGGTTCGCTCGCCGGCATCGCCGCGATAGGCGTAGCGCGCGAGCACTTGAAAATCGAGTTTTTGCAGCGTCTCTTCCACCGCCTCGTGGCCCGCCAACCAGCAGTTCGCCGTCAACTGCCGCACCGCGCGCGCGTCGCGCAACTCGGGCGCGGCGGCGCATTCCACAATCAACAAGTCGGCGGCGCGATCGGTCAAGCGACGCAGTACCGTCGCCGGAAATCCCGCCTCGTTGAACGCATCCCAACACAGCAGGGCGTCGGTCAGGGCGCGTGTGCCGGTCGGCGTCGTCGTGGAAAACCTTTCGGAAAATTCCGGCAGACGCTCGCCGATCTTTTGCGCGACGGTCGGCCAATCGTCGAGGGGCTCTCGCTTCGCCGAACCGTTTTCCGTCAGCCGCGCCGGGGTGTCGGTCGGATCGTCGTCGATGAAAAACCGCGCCGGATCGGAAAACGTCAGCGGCAGATACTCGCGCGTGATTTCGTTGTCGTCCGCGGCGGCGGTTTTGGCGTAGGCGACGTATTCGCCCGGCGGCAGCAGCGCGGCGTCGAGTTGCAGCGTGATTTCGCCCACGCCGCGCGGCGGCCGGATTTCCCGGCGGAAGCTGTAGAGCGCGTCGATTTCATCGGCTCGCCGCAGGATGAACGTGGCGATCACCGCGTTCGCATCGACAAAATTCAGGCGCGTGCGCAGGCGCAACGTGCGGTAAAAAGAAAATCGTTCGGCGCGTCGCCTCTGGTCATCGACCGGCCACAATTCGCCGATGCTTGCCGGCGAGTCGTCCGCCACGCCGCTCACATCCCATGAAACATGCTGCGCGAAAGGACCGGCGATGTCGTCGTCGGCGGGCGTCGCGCCGCGAAACTTCGGCAGAATCACCCGGTCGTTTTCCCATTGCAGCACGAGGCGATACTTACGGTCCGCCCACGCGATCGCCGCCGGCGCGCGCCAGATATGACGCCCCGCCGTCAATTCGCCGGACCACAGCGGCAGACATGTGTTCGGGTTCGCCAGCGGATGCAGCGTCAATTGCGCCCGGCCCGGTTGCGGCGCGGCGATCGTCGCTTCGATCCGCAATTCGCGCTCGTCATGGGCGAAGGACCATTCGCGCAACGGCGGATGAAACTCCGGCGGTGCGATCGTCTTTTCCGTGTGCTGCCGTTGGGCCGCGAAGAACCACCGTTCGCCCTTGGGGAGCATTTCCTCGGACAACCCGGTCGCGTAATCGGCCGCGCCGAAGCGCTCGCGGTCGATGCGCCGCGCCTCCACGCAGGTCAGGCCGCATTGCGCCAGCGTCTGCTCGATCGCCGCGACGCCGGGCAGCCAATGGCTCGAATCGTCGTCGCGATAGCGGCCGGTCACCGCCAGCGAATCGCGCGGATCCTGCCCGCGGGCGACCTCGGCTTCGATCAACAGCCAATCGTCCGTTTTCGCCGCCAGCCTGCTTAAGCCGCCGAAGGGATCGTGCAGGTGATAGAGCAATCCCAGCGCCAGCACGACGGAAAACGCGCCGGCGGGCAGCGCTTCGGTTTCCATGTCCAGCGCCACGAACTCGACGTCCTCTTGCAACAACTCGCGCATCGCCCGCGCCTGACGCAGAAAATGATCGTCGAACTCCACGCCCACCACGCGCGCCGCGCCATGCCGACGACACAGGAACGAAAACAGGCCCGCGTTGCAACCCACGTCCAGCGCCGACCACGCGCCGGCCTGCGGCAGGTAAGGACGCACGAGATCGAGAATCACCGCCGAATCCAGCGGCTGATCGACGAACGAGGTCACCTCCAGCCCGAGCAGGGAAAGGTCCTGCGCGTAGGGCCCGAGCGCCTGGATGCGTTTGCGCAGACTGTTTTCGTCGGGTTTGGTCATCGGCGATCTTTGCTGGTGATTATCGGCAAATACTAGCGAAGTTCGGCAGGTTGAACAAGTTTGATTCGTCGGACAACGACCGCCAAATGTGGGAAGAAATTCGCATCGGCCGCCTACATTTTGATTTTTCGACTTGTGAGATACGGGGCTTTTCGGTACCATCGCCCGCAGGCCGTGAACGCGGCGAAACGGGAGATCTATGCGCATTCTGGTCACCAATGACGACGGCTTCAATTCGACGGGCATCACCGTCCTGGCCGAGGCGATGAGCGCCCTGGGCGAGGTGATCGTCGTCGCGCCCGACGGCAACCGCAGCGCGGCGGCGCACAGCCTCACCCTCGATCGTCCGTTGCGCCTTAAAAAGGTGCGGCCCAATTGGTACTCCTGTGACGGCACGCCCTCCGATTGCGTGCACCTGGCGCTCAACGGCCTGCTGCGCGACGAACGCCCGGCGCTGGTCGCGTCGGGCATCAACCACGGCGCGAACATGGCGCAGGACATCACCTACAGCGGCACGGTCATGGCCGCGCTCGAAGCGATGATGATCGGCGTGCCGTCCTTCGCCATCAGCCTGGACGCCTTCCACGATTTCGAGTTTTCCGGCGCCGTGGAGATCGCCCCGAAGGTTGCGCGCGTCGTATTGGAAAATCATCTGCCGCCCGACACGCTGCTCAACGTCAACGTGCCCAATTTGCCCGCCGACCGAATCAAAGGGGTGCGCGCCACGCGACTGGGCAACCGGTTGTACGGCGACGAGATCGAAGAGAAGGTCGATCCGCGCGGCAAGAAATATTATTGGATCGCCGGGCTCGAGCGCGGCTTCGTGGACATCGAGGGCAGCGACATGGTCGCGGTGCGCGACGGCTACATCTCGGTGACGCCGATCCATTTCAAACTGACCAACTGCGACTACCTTGAACATTTGAAGAAGGTGCAATGGTGAATCTGGCGACTCCCGAACGGCTGGCGCTCAAGCGGGCGAACATGATCGAGCATCAGTTGCGCCGGCGCGGCATTACCGATCGACGCGTGCTCGACGTTATGGCCGCCGTGCCGCGGGAGCGGTTCATTCCCGAAGACATGTGGTCGGACGCCTACGCCGATCGTCCGTTGCCCATCGGCAAGGGGCAGACGATCAGCCAGCCGTACATGGTGGCGATCATGAGCCAGGCGCTGGAACTGCAGGGGAACGAAAAGGTGCTGGAGATCGGCACCGGCAGCGGCTACCAGACGGCGATTCTCGCCGAGCTGGCCGACAAGGTCTTTACCGTCGAGCGCGTGCGCGAACTGGGGCGCGCGGCGGAAAAGCGCCTGGCCGATCTGAACTACTACAACGTGCTGGTGCGCATCAGCGACGGCACGCACGGCTGGACCGAGGAAGCGCCCTTCGACGCCATTGTGGTCACCGCCGGCGCGCCCGAAGCGCCCAAGACGTACCTGGAACAATTGAAAATCGGCGGACGCCTGGTGATCCCCATCGGCACGCGCCAGAGTCAGACGCTGTACTGCTACATTCGCGAGCGCAACCGGATCGTCAAAGAGGATTACGGTCGCTGTGTTTTCGTGCCGCTGGTCGGCCATTACGGATGGGAGGATTGATGGCGGAAGCGTCCGTCGCCAAGAAACGCGGGTTGATGAAGCGACTGCTCGACTGGGTGTTGCACTGGGCCGAAACGCCCTATGCGGTGCCGGCGCTGTTCATTCTGGCGCTGGCCGAATCGAGCTTCTTTCCCATTCCGCCCGATGCGCTGTTGATCGTGTTGTGCCTGGGCCTGGCGAAAAAGAGCTTCCGCTATGCGGCGTGGTGCTCGGTCGGCTCGGTGATCGGCGGCGTGGTCGGCTACACCATCGGCTACCTGGCGTGGAATTCGATCGGCGTGCCGATCATCAACGCCTACGGCTATTGGGGCGCGGTGCTCAATCTGGCCGGCAAGTACAGCGAATACGGCGTCTGGTTCCTGGGCGCGGCGGGCTTCACGCCGATTCCCTACAAGGTGTTTACCATCACCACCGGCGCCTTCGACGCGATTGCCAACAACAAAGAGATGATCGGCGGCTTCCTCGACGCGGCGCTGCAATCGGGCTCGATCGCGCAGGACGCGATCGACGCGGCGCGCGGCTACCTGGCGTCGATGGAAAAAATGGGCTTGCCCATTTTCGTGCTCGTGTCGGCCATTTCGCGCAGCGCGCGCTTCTTCCTGGTGGCCGGATTGATTTACCTGTTCGGCGAGCCGATCCGCAATTTCATTGAGAAGTACTTTAATTTGCTGACGATAATCTTTATGATTTTGCTCGTGGTGGGCTTTGTGCTCATCAAGTTCGTCTTTTAGCGGGGAGAGCGCTTGGCCATTCAGCTTGCCGTGATCGGTGCGGGCGACTGCGATGCGCAAATCGCCGCGCGCGCCGAAGCGGTCGGGCGGGCGATCGCCCGGCACGGCGCGGTGTTGCTGACCGGCGGTCTGGGCGGCGTGATGGCGGCGGCCAGTCGCGGCGCGCACGAAGCGGGCGGCCTGGTCGTCGGCGTCGTGCCCGGTCCGCGGCGGCGCACGGCGAACGAGCACGTCGCCGTGGAGATCGTCACCAACATGGGCCACGCGCGCAATGTGATTCTGGCGCACAGCGCCGATGCGCTGATCGCGGTCAGCGGCGGCTACGGCACGCTGTCGGAAATCGCGGTCGGCTTGAAAATGGGCAAACCGGTGATCGGCCTGGGCTCGTGGGAGATCGAAGGCGTCTTCCCGGCCGACTCGCCGGAGCGGGCTGTGGAATTGGCCGTCAGCAAGTGCGGAGGTTGACCTTGCGATATGCGATTTTACCGGCGCTGCTCTTGATGCTCCTGGCGCTGTCCGGCTGCGCCTATTATCACGTTATCGAATCCGGCGACACGATGTACGACCTGAGCAAGGAGTACGGCGTGTCGGTCCAGGAAATTCAGGAAGCCAATCCCGGCGTCGATCCGTACAACCTGCAGATCGGCGAAAAGCTGAAAATCCCCCGCTTCCCGGAAGAGCGCGTCAGCGACGCCACCGGGCGTTATCGCACGCCCGAACCGACGAAGACGCCCAAGCCCGTCGAGCGTACGCCCAAGCCGACGCCCCCCCCCAGACCCGATGAACGGCCCGAGCCCACGCCGGAGATGAATGCGCGCCCCGAGCCGACGCCGGAACCGACGCCCGCGACCGCGCCCGTCGAAGAAAACGGCGAGAACAAGTTCATCTGGCCGGTGCAGGGCGGCAAGGTCGTGCGCAAGTTCGGCGACCGTCGAGCGGGCGTGGTCGACCACGGATTGGAAATCGAAGCCCCGGCCGGCACGCCGGTGTACGCCGTCGAAGCGGGCACGGTCATCATGGCTTCCAGCCGCTTCAAGGGCTACGGCAACATGGTGATCGTCAAGCACAACAACGGGTTCGTTTCCATCTACGCCTTCAACCAGCGGTTGTGGGTGAAAAAGGACCAGCGCGTCAAACGCGGACAGAAAATCGCCGAGGTCGGACAATCGGGCCGCGCGGAAAAGCCGATGCTGCACTTCGAGTTGCGCATCGGCTCCCAGGCGGTCGATCCGCTGAAATATTTGCCTGCTCGTTGATGAATTTCGAAAGGAGAGGGTTGGATGGATATTAATCAACTGGCCGCAACGATTCGCGACGTGCCGGACTTTCCCAAACCGGGCATTTTGTTCAAGGACATCACCACGCTGATTGCCGATCCCAAGGCGTTCAAGACGGTGATCGACATGCTGGTCGCGCGCTACCGCGACATGAAAATCGACAAGGTCCTGGCTATCGAATCGCGCGGTTTCATTTTCGGCGGCGCGCTGGCCTATCTGCTGGGTTGCGGCTTCCAGATCGTGCGCAAGCCCGGCAAACTGCCGTGGAAAACGCGCAGCGCCTCCTATGAGCTTGAGTACGGCTCCGACACCCTCGAAATTCACGAAGACGCCGTCGCCCGTGGCGAACGCGTACTGCTGTTTGACGACCTGCTCGCCACCGGCGGGACCATGGACGCCGTGGCCGACATGGTCGAGGACATGGGCGGCGAAGTGGTCGAATGCGCGTTCGTCGTCGAACTGGATTTCCTGAACGGACGGGAGAAACTTGGGAAACGCGACATCTTCAGCCTCATTCACTTCTAAGCTGCTGATTTGCGAGACCTTCGCCGGCATTTGCGGCGAGTCGACGCGACAGGGGCTGCCCGCGTTCTTTATCCGCCTGACCGGCTGCAACCTGCGTTGCGCCTGGTGCGACACCGCCTACGCGTGGGACGGCGGCGAGGGACGCACGATCGCTCAACTGCTCGCTGAAACGCGTGCGGCGGGTTTGCCGCTGGTGGTGGTCACCGGCGGCGAACCGCTGACGCAACCGGATATCCATCTCCTGCTGCAAGCGTTGGTCGACGACGGCCAGACCGTCCTGCTGGAAACCAACGGCACGCTGTCGATCGAAAAGGTCGATGCACGCGTGCGGCGGATCGTCGACGTCAAACCGCCCTCGGCCCATGCGGAAACGCCGTTTTTAGCGGAAAATCTACGCTTTTTGCAGCCGACCGACGAGTTGAAGTTTGTCGTGGCCGATCGCGCCGACTTCGATTTCGCCGTGGACTTCATCGAAAAAAACAGCCTGGCGGACCGTTGCCCGCTGCTGCTTTCACCGGTGGCCGGCCGGTTGGACCCGGCTGAGGCGGCCGATTGGATCCTCGCGGCCGGTTTGCCGCTGCGCCTTCAGCTCCAATTGCACAAGATTTTGTGGGGCACCGACGTAAAAGGGCGATAGATTGTTGATAATCCAAATTTTTCGTGCTACCATCCACTCGCTTTAGACCAATTATTTCAACGATGAGGGTGCGATGCGTATCGTAATCGGCTGCGATCACGGCGGATTCGACCTGAAAGAGGCGATCAAAACGTGGCTCGGCGAGTGGGGGCACGAGGTGATCGACGTGGGAACGCACAGCCGCGAAAGCTGTGATTATCCCGATTACGCGGAAAAAGCCGCCAAGATGATCGTCGCCGGCGAAGCCGACCGCGGCGTGTTGGTATGCGGCACCGGCATCGGCATCGGCATCGCGGCCAACAAGGTGCGGGGCATTCGCTGCGCGACGTGCACCGACACCTACATGGCCGCCATGTCCCGCGCGCACAACGACGCGAACATGCTCGCCTTGGGCGCGCGCGTCATCGGCCCCGGCCTGGCCGAGGTCATTGTGAAAACCTGGTTGGAAACACCCTTCGAGGGCGGCCGGCATCAGCGGCGCCTCGACAAAATCCACGCGCTGGAGTAGGCGAATGGGCCGTCCCTCCTGGGATCAGTACTTCATGGAATTCGCGCGGTTGGCGCGCACGCGCAGCACCTGTTTGCGGCGCGGCGTCGGCGCGGTGCTGGTCAAGGAGAAGAACGTGCTGGCGACCGGTTACAACGGACCGCCGCGCGGCGTGCCCCATTGCGACGAAACCGGCTGCCTGCGCGAAACGATGCAGGTGCCCTCGGGCCAGCGCCACGAGTTGTGCCGCGGCCTGCACGCCGAGCAGAACGCGATCATCCAGGCGGCGTACCACGGCACCTCGATTCGCGGGGCGGATCTTTACTCGACCACGTTTCCCTGCGTGATTTGCACCAAGATGCTGATCAACGCGGGGATTAAACGCATCGTTTACACCGAAGGTTACCCGGACGATCTGGCGCGGCAAATGCTGGATCAGGCCGGTGTCGAACTGATTGAGTTAACCGAGTAAAGGAGCTTTCCATGCGCTGTCCGTATTGCCATTCCGACCAAAACAAAGTCGTGGATTCGCGGTACCGTGAAGTGGGCAACGTGATTCGGCGCCGGCGTCTGTGCCTGGAGTGCGACCGTCGCTTCACGACCTACGAACGCATCGAGGAGATGCTGCCGCAGGTCATCAAGAAGGACGGGCGGCGCGAAGCCTTCGACCGCGATAAGATCAAGCGCGGCATCGAAAAGGCCTGCCAGAAACTGGAAATCTCCGCCATCCAGAAAGAGGCGATGGTCGACGACATCGAGCGTCACTTCGCGGATCTGGGCGAAAAGGAGATCAAGGCCGAGCTGATCGGCGAAGCCGTGATGAACAAGCTGCGCGAAACCAACAAGGTCGCGTACGTCCGCTTCGCCTCGGTGTATCGCTCTTTCAAAGACACGAAGGACTTCTATTCCGAACTGGAAAAAGTCAACAATGAAGAAGACACCTCCGGATGAGAATCTGATTCGCCGGACGATGCAACGAGCCCTGCGCCTGGCCCGTCGCGGTGAAGGATGGACGAGCCCCAACCCCATGGTTGGGGCCGTTTTGATAAAGAACGGTCAGGTGATCGGCGAGGGCTGGCACCACGCCGCCGGACGCCCGCACGCCGAAGTCGAGGCGATCGCCGATTGCCGCAAGCGCGGCCACGATCCGCGCGGCGCCGCGATGGTCGTCACCCTCGAGCCCTGCTGCCACTTTGGCCGCACGCCCCCGTGCACCGAAGCCATTTCCGCCGCCGGCATTCGCGAAGTCCATGTCGCGCACCAGGACGTCAATCCGCTCGTGTGCGGCAACGGCGTGGCCTGCCTGCTCGACGACCGCATCGAAGTGCGGGTGGGCGTCATGGCCCGCGAGGCGATGATCCTCAACGAAGTGTTCGCCAAATGGGCGCAAACCGGACAGCCGTTCGTTGTGCTCAAAGCGGCCTCGACGCTCGACGGGAAAATCGCCACCGCGTCGGGCGACAGCCAGTGGGTCAGCGGCGCGCAGTCGTTGCGCTACGCCCATCAACTGCGCCATCGCTACGACGCGATCATGGTCGGCGTGGGCACCGTGCTGGCCGACGATCCGCAATTGACCTGCCGTCTGCCGGGTCGCAAGAAGGTCAAACATCCGCTGCGGATCATCGTCGACTCGCAATTGCGGACGCCAACGAGCGCGAAGGTGGTTTCCGGCGATCTGCCGGGCCGGACGATCCTGGCGGTGACGGATCGGGCGAAACCGAGTAAAATCAAAAAGATGGAACAACTTGGCGTCGAGGTGCTCGTCCTGCCCGCCGACCGGCAGGGGTGGGTCGATTTACCCGCCTTGACGAAGACCCTGGGAAAGAGAGATATAACGAGCCTGTTGGTCGAGGGGGGCGGCACGGTTCTGGCCGCTTGCCTGGCCGCCGAAGTGGGCGACAAACTGTCGCTGGTGCTCGCGCCCAAGATCGTCGGCGGCGCCCGGGCGATCTCGTCGTTCCAGGGCGAACTGGCCGCGACGATGGATCAGGCCCGGCGGCTGCACGATATGTCGGTGCGGCATCTGGGCAAGGACTTTTTGCTCGAGGGGTACTTTCAACCGCGATGTTTACCGGACTGATCGAAAGCATCGGCACCCTCAAGGCCGTCGAGCGGCGCGGCGCGAACAAGTTGTTTCGCGTGCTGGCGCAGCCGGCGCTGACCGAGGTGCGCCTGGGCGATTCGATTGCGCTGGACGGCTACTGCCAGACGGTGGTGGAGATCAAGGGCGACGCGTTCGCCGTCGAGGTCAGCCCGGAAACCCTCGCCGTGACCACCGCCGCCGAGCGTCAGGTGGGCGACCGGCTCAACCTTGAACGCGCGCTGGCGCTGGGCGATCGCCTGGGCGGTCATCTGGTGGCCGGGCACGTGGACGGCGTGGGGACGATCCGCCGCATCGAGCCGGTGGAGGGCTTCGTCAAATTGACGGTCGATGTGCCCGAGCCGGTGCTGCGTTACTGCGTGGCCAAGGGATCGATCGCGCTGGACGGCGTGAGTCTGACGATCAACGTGGTCGACGAGCGCGGCATCGAGTTGGGGATCATTCCGACCACCTGGACACACACGACCCTGGCCGGTAAAAAGGTCGGCGACCGGGTGAACCTCGAGGCCGATCTGATCGGCAAATACGTGGAACGTTTTCTCGCGGCCCGCCTGGGCGGCGAACAATCAACCGCAAGCCGGCTGGACGAGGATTTCCTCGCCAAACACGGCTTCGTGAAATAGTGGGAAAAAGAATGCCGTTTAGCACAGTTCCCGAGGCCCTGGAGGCGATTCGCCAGGGCAAGATGATCATCCTGGTCGACGACGAGGACCGGGAGAACGAAGGCGACCTGACCATGGCCGCCGAGATGGTGACGCCCGAGGCGATCAACTTCATGGCCACCCACGGTCGCGGCTTGATCTGTCTGCCGATGACCGAGGAGCGCGCCGATTTTCTCGAGCTCACGCCGATGGTCTCGAACAACAACAGCCGTTTCGGCACCGCCTTCACCGTGAGCATCGAAGCGCGCCACGGCGTGACCACGGGCATCAGCGCCCACGATCGCGCCCGGACGATCACGGCTGCCGTCGCCGATGAAGCGCAGCCTCATGATCTGGTGTCCCCCGGTCACATCTTCCCGCTGCGCGCCCGCAACGGCGGCGTGCTCAAGCGCACCGGCCAGACCGAAGGCTCGGTCGATCTCGCGCGGCTGGCGGGGCTCAAGCCGATGGCGGTCATCTGCGAGGTAATGAAGGACGACGGCACCATGGCCCGCCTGCCGGACCTGGAGAAATTCGCCGCCCAACACGATCTGCTGATCGCCTCGGTCGCCGACATCATCGAATACCGCATGAAGCACGAGATCCACGTGAAGTGCGTGGCCTCGGCCAACCTGCCGACCGAGCACGGCGGTCCGTTCATCGCCAAGGTGTTCACCTCGGACGTCGACGGCATGGAACACGTGGCGCTGGTCAAGGGCGACGTGGACACCGACGAGCCCGTGTTGTGCCGCATTCACTCCAGTTGCCTGACCGGCGACGTGTTCGCCTCCAAGCGCTGCGACTGCGGCAGTCAGCTTCATCATGCGATGGAGATGATCGACCAGGCGGGCAAGGGCGTGGTGCTCTACATGAATCAGGAAGGGCGCGGCATCGGCCTGACCAATAAAATCAAGGCCTACGCGCTGCAGGAGCAGGGGCTGGACACCGTCGAGGCCAACATCGAATTGGGCTTCGCGCCGGACCTGCGTGATTACGGCGTCGGCGCGCAAATTCTGGTATCCTTGGGGATCAAGAACCTGCGCTTGCTGACCAACAATCCGAAGAAAGTGGTCGGTCTGTCCGGCTACGGTCTGAACATCGTCGAGCGAGTGCAGATCGAAGTTCCGTTGACGGAAGAGACCAAACGCTATATGGAAACGAAAGCGACCAAAATGGGCCATCTGCTTGCCCAGGTGAACAACGGGGCAAAGGGGGAAGAATGAAGGTCCTCGAAGGCGAACTTTCCGCCAAAGGATACCGCTTCGGTATCGTGGTGGGCCGGTTCAACAATTTCATCACCGGCAAGCTGCTGGACGGCGCGATCGACGCGATCGTCCGCCACGGCGGCGACAAGGAAAATATCACCGTCGTTTGGGTGCCCGGCGCATGGGAGATCCCCATGGCGGCCCAGCGCCTGAGCGCGAGCGGCAACTGCGACGCGGTGGTCGCGTTGGGGACGGTGATTCGCGGCGGCACGCCGCATTTCGAATACGTGGCGGCCGAAGTGAGCAAAGGGCTGGCGAACGTCGGCATCCAGGCGAAGGTTCCGGTGGCCTTCGGCGTGTTGACCTGCGATTCGATCGAACAGGCGATCGAGCGGGCGGGCACGAAGTCCGGCAACAAGGGCGCCGAAGCGGCTTTGGCCGCGATGGAAATGATCAGCATCTACGAGAAACTCTGAAAGAACTATGGGCAATCGACATAAAGCGCGCGAGTTCACGCTGCAGATTCTTTTTCAACACGATTTCACGGGTGCTCCGATCCGGGAGATCCAGTCGTTGTTCTGGCACGACATCAGCACGCCCGGCGAAGTGCGGGATTTCTCCGACCGCCTGGTCAAAGGGGTGATCGATCACTTTGCCGAGATCGACCAGCTTCTGTCGCGCTACAGCGAAAACTGGACGCTCGAACGCATGACCGGCGTCGACCGCAACATTCTGCGGATGGCCGTTTACGAGATTCTCTATTGCGATGAGATTCCCAAGAACGTGACCATCAACGAAGCGGTGGAAATCGGCAAGCGGTTCGGGTCGGAAGATTCGGGCGCCTTCATCAACGGCATTATCGACAAGATCGCTCGCGACTTCAAAAAGGACGGGGGCGAGGAAGCGGAATGAAACTGAAAGCCACCAGCCAGGAAATCGATCTGATCGAAACCGACACGGTGGTCCTGAGCTTTTTTGAAAACGAACGCCCGCTCAAGGGCGCGGTCGGTCTCACCGATTGGCGCATGTGCGGCCGGCTGTCGCGCCTGATCATGCACAAGTGGATCGACGGCGAATACGGCGAGCCGCTGCTGATGCCCGCCAACCATCGTATGAACAGCGAGAAGGTGCTTGTGGTCGGCCTGGGATTGTTCGACCAGTACGACATGAACCGCTATAAGCAGGTGATCGAAAAAGTCTGCGAGACCCTGATGAAGATCCAGGTCAATCGTTTCGCGTTGCCGATGCCCGGCGTCGAGCTGGCCCAGTTGGATCCGGCCGAGGCGGCGGAAATTCTGGGCAAATCGCTGCAGCGCGTGTATGGACCGAAGGCGGATCTGCTCCGGGGATTGGAAGTCGTGGTCGTCGCTCCCGGACCGGATCTCAAACGCATTAATCCGGTGTTGGCGCGCCTCGAGCGCAGCAACCGGGCATAAGAGATCATCATGAAAGTCGTTATTCTCGGCGCCGGTGAAGTCGGCATTCATCTCGCTTCGCGTCTGGTCCAGGAAGGACAGGACGTGGTCATCATCGACCAGGATCAGGAGCGGGTCGACTTCGCGCGCAACCACCTGGACATTCAGGCGCTGCAGGGCGAGGGCTCGTCGCCGCGCGTGCTGCGCGAGGCGGGCATCGCCACCGCCGACATGGTCATCGCGGTGACCACCTCCGACGAAGTCAACATGATCGCCTGCCTGATCGCCTCGACGCAGTCGTCCACCTCGATGAAAATCGCCCGCATCCGCAACATGGAGTACCTGGCCGATTCGCCGATTCTCGGCAAGGGCGTGCTGGGCATCGACCTGCACATCAACCCCGAGATGGAGGCGGCCGAGACGATTCTCAAGATGATCGAAATTCCCAAGGCCACCGAGGTCGTCGATCTCGCCGACGGCAAGGTGCGCCTGGTGGGCATCAAGATCAACGAACAATGTCCGGTGATCGGGCAACAGCTCAAATACCTGCCGGAGTTTCACGCCGATAAAAAGGTGCTCATCGCCGCGCTCGAACGCGACGGCAAGGTGATCATCCCCGGCGGCAACGATTCGATGGAGGCCGGCGACAACATCTGGGTGATCAGCCCGCCGGAAAACGTCGACCACGTGCTGGCCGGTCTGGGCATTTCCTGCGAGCCGATCAAACGCGCGATGATTTTCGGCGGCACGATCATCACCCGCATGGTGGCCGACAAGCTGCTCAAAATGGGCCTGTCGCTCAAGATCGTCGACAGCGACTACAACCGCTGCATGCGCATGGCCGAGGAGTTCCCCAAGGCCGTCGTGCTGCACAGCCCGCACGTCGACCAGGAATTGTTCGAGGAAGAGAACATCTCCGCCACCGACGCTTTTGTCAGTTCCAGTCTCGACGACGAGGAAAACGTGCTCTCGGCCCTGTTGGCCAAACGCATGGGCACGCGCAAGGTCATCACCGTGCTGGAACGGCCGACGTACACGCAGATCGTTTCGACCATCGGCGTGGACAACGTCGTCTCCAAGCGCTTGGCGGCGGTGAACAAGATTCTGGCGTACCTGCGCAAGGGGCGCGTGCGCAGTGCGATCGCCCTGGGCAACGAGAGCACGGAGATCATCGAGTTCGAAGCGCTGGAAACGTCGCAGATCGTCGGCAAGCCGCTGCAGGAAATCACCTTCCCGCGCGGGCTGCTGGTCGTGGCGATCATCCACGAGGGCGAAGTGCGCATCCCCGGCGGCAAGGACGTCATTCAGCCGGGCGATCACGTGTTGATCCTCACCGTCAGCGGCAACATCAAAGCCATCGAGCGCCTGGTGTCGGTCAGTTTGTCGTATTTCTAACCGCCGTTGGGAATGACGATGCGCGTACGCAACATGATCCGGGTTCTCGGTTCGTTGACCTGTTTTTACGGGTTGACCATGTTGGCGCCGCTCTTCGTCTCGCTCATTTATCGCGAAAGCGATTGGAGCGCCTTTCTTTCGTCGTTTCTCATCACCCTGTTTTTCGGCCTGTCGCTGTATTTCATCGCCTTTCGCGCCACGCGGGAAATCACCAACCGCGAAGGCTTTCTGATCGTCACGCTCGCCTGGGCGCTGGCCGGCGTCTTCGGCGCGCTGCCGTACATTTTCACGCACACCTTTGCGACGGTCACCGACGCGCTGTTTGAAACCATCAGCGGCCTGACCACCACCGGCGCCTCGGTGATGACGACGATCGAAGACAAACCGCACGGCATTCTTTTCTGGCGCGCACTGACCCACTGGATCGGCGGGATGGGCATCATCCTGCTGGGTCTGGCCATTCTGCCGCTGATCGGCGTGGGCGGCATGCAACTGTTTCGCGCCGAGGTGCCGGGCCCGAGCACCGATAAAATCAAACCGCGCATCGCCGACACGGCCAAGGTGCTCTGGAAGGTCTACTTGTTGCTGACTCTGGCGGAGGTCGTGGCCCTGCTGTTCGGCGGGATGAACCTGTTCGACGCCGTCTGCCACTCCTTCGCCACGATCGCCACCGGCGGTTTTTCCACGCGCAACCTGAGCCTCGAGTCGTACAACAGCACGGCGATCGAGATGATCGTTTCGTTCTTCATGATCCTTGCCGGCATCAACTTCGCGCTGCACTTCCGCTTTCTCACGCGCCAGAAAAAAGCCTACGCGGACAACGGCGAGCTGCGGCTGTATCTCGGTCTGATCGTTGGGGCGACCGCCGTGGCCACCGTCGTGCTCAAGACGCACCAACTCTACGGCGATTGGTTTAACAGTTTTCGCTACGCGTTGTTTCAGGTCAGTTCGATCATCACCTGCACCGGATTTTCCAGCGCCGACTTCGACCGCTGGCCCGATCTGCTGCGGCTGATTCTCGTGTTGCTGATGTTCGTCGGCGCGATGGTCGGCTCCACCGGCGGCGGGCTGAAGGTCATGCGCGTGCTGGTCATGTTCAAGAACATCTATCTCGAACTGTACCGCCTGATTCATCCCAAGGCGGTTATCGTCACGCGCGTCAACAAGCAGGCGATCGACCACACGCTGATCCATTCGGTGTTGGTGTACATCACCGCGTATGTGGCCGTGTTCGTCGTCGCCACGCTGATCCTGACGGCGCTGAACGTCGATTTGATTTCCGCGGCGACCGGCGCGGCGGCGACTTTGGGCGGTGTCGGCCCCGGCTTGGCCCAGGTGGGCGCACATGGTAACTATGCTGAAATTCCCTTGCTCGGCAAATGGGTGCTGTGTTTTTGCATGTACGCCGGGCGTTTGGAAATCTATACGATCATCATTCTGTTGGTGCCCGCGTTTTGGCGCAAATAAGATGATGGAAAAACGGAGCGTATTCAGATCGTGAGTGTTCGGTTCATTTTAAAAATTCTCGGCGCCATGATTTTTTTCTTCGGGCTGTCGATGCTCGCCCCGATGATCGTCGCGTTGTTGTACGGCGACGGCGATTTTTCGGCGATCGCCTTGTCGGCCATCGTCACGGTCGGCTTCGGCGGCGCGCTGGTCTTGATCTTTAAAAAGGAACGCAAGGAAATCGGCATCCGCGAGGGTTTTTTCATCGTCGCCGCCGGGTGGTTCCTGGCCGGCCTGTTCGGCGGCCTGCCGTACTACTTTGCCGAAATTTTCCCGTCCTTCACCGATTGCGCTTTCGAGTCGATCAGCGGTCTGACGACCACCGGCGCGACCGTGCTCACCTCCATCGAGGACAAACCGCACGGCCTGTTGTTCTGGCGCGCGCTGACGCACTGGCTGGGCGGCATGGGCATCATCTTGCTGGGCATCGCCATCCTGCCGTTGTTGGGCGTCGGCGGCATGCAGTTGTTCAAGGCCGAGGTGCCCGGGCCGACCGCCGACAAGATCAAACCGCGCGTGGCCGAAACGGCGAAAACGCTCTGGGCGGTGTACGTGCTGATCACCGCCGCCGAGGTCGTCATGCTGATGCTGGGCGGCATGGGCTGGTTCGACGCCGTCTGTCACTCGTTCGCCACGCTGGCCACGGGCGGCTTTTCCACGCGCAATTTGTCGATCGAATCGTACAACAGCGTGTACTTCGATTTCGTGATCGCGATATTCATGATGCTCGCCGGCGTGAATTTCGCGCTGCATTACCGCATGCTCAAGGGCGATCTCAAAGCCTGGTGGCGCGACGCCGAATTTCGTTTTTACCTCTGGCTGATGCTCGCCTGCATCGTCGCGGTCACCGCCTCGCTGTATTTCACGCGCGTCTATCCGAACCTGTTCGAAAGTTTTCGCCGCGCGTTTTTCCAGGTGCCCACCATCATCACGACCACCGGCTTCACGACCGCCGACTTCGACAAGTGGCCGTCGTTTTTGCGCGTGCTGTTGTTCGTGTTGATGTTTGTCGGCGGCATGAGCGGCTCGACCGGCGGCTCGGTGAAAATCGTGCGCATCCAGTTGTTGATCAAGCAGGTGCTCAACGAACTGTACCGCCTGGTGCATCCGCGCGTGGTCATGCCGCTGCGCCTGGGCCGGGTGCTGGTGCCCGACAACGTGATGCGCTCGATCTGGAATTTCTTCATTCTGTACTTACTATTGTTTGTGGCGTGCTCGTTGATTATGAGCGCGCTGGGCCTGGAATTCATCACGGCGATTACCAGCGTGGCCGCGACCATCGGCAACGTCGGCCCGGGTTTGGCCGGCGTCGGCGCGCATGAAAATTACGCGTTCATTCCGTTGTTCGGCAAATGGATTCTGATTTTCTGCATGATCGTCGGGCGTCTGGAAATCTACACGGTGATCGTGTTGCTGCTGCCGGGCTACTGGAGGAAATGATTCGTGAACGTTTACCTGTTCGACATCGACGGCACGCTGATGCTGTCCGGTGGCGCCGGTCTGCGCAGCATGAACCGCGTGTTTTTCGAGCGCTACGGTCTGGTCGACGCCTTCGAGGGCTTTCACTTCCAGGGCAAGGTCGATCCGGCGATCTTCCGTGAAGCGCTGTTGCTGCACGGCGTCGAGGTTGCCGATCCCGACGCGGAAATCGCCGCGATGGTCCGCGAGTACGAAGCCTACATCGCCGCCGAAATGCCGCACAGCCATACGGCGACGATCTACCCCGGCGTGCGCGAACTGCTCGAACGCCTCGGCGGCCGCGACGATCTGTCCATTGGCCTGTTGACCGGCAACGTGCTTGGCGGGGCGATCGCCAAATTGTCCTACTTCGACCTGTGGAAATTTTTCCCCTACGGAGCCTTCGGGTCGGATCACGAAGTGCGCGAAGAGCTCGTGCCCATCGCCTTGGAGCGCGCCTCGCAACACCTGGGGCGGAAAATCGACCCCGGTCCGCATGTGTACGTCATCGGCGACACCGACCGCGACGTGGCCTGCGCGTTGGCCAACGACTGCACGGCCGTGGGCGTGGGCACGCTGAATTTTTCCGCCGCGCAACTCAAGTCCCTGGGCGCGCACCTGGTCTTCGAGGACTTCGGCGATACCGAAAACGTGTTGAAGCAATTGGGTGTCAATCATCGCTGATTGTGCCGGGCGGCCGGACTTTCTCCACGACATGGGCGAGATCACCGAGACGAACTACCGCAACGCCAAGACGTGACTGAAGCGGAGTGCCGCGAGTGCGTGTTCGACCGCGCTGTTGATCGAATCCTTCTACCGGTGCCGGCGCGGCCAAAGAAAAGGCGACGGTCGATGAAACCGTCGCCCTGTTGGAAGCCGAAATCAAACGGATCGAGCGCGAAATAATCGCCTAGTTGTGCGCCTTGATCCCGACCGGCTGGAAGCCGATGCGGCTGCCGCCTTCTTCGGTGTTGAAAATCCACCCGGCGATTTCGCCGATGTTCAGGCGGCCGTCTTCGCCCAGGTAGTTCTTGCGATTGAAGCGGCTCGACGTGTTCGCGCCGCTTTTCTTCCAGTCGATCGCGTCCATCACCGCGGCCAGGTTCTGCATGCGTTTGCGCCAGCATTCCATGTTCGCGGGGCGCAGGTCGATCCAGCCCTCGTAGCAGTACTCATCCAGCAGCTTCGCGTTGACCGGCACCGTGTTGTCGCCGCGGAACGGCGGGGCGACGATCTTCGTGCCGCGCAGCAGTTTCTTGCCGTCGGCGGTGACGATGGGAATGCCGATCGAAATGATGCGCGCGCGCAACTCGTCGTCCTTGTTGATCAACGTTTGCAGCTTTTTGGCCATCGCCTCGGGCTTGGCGGCGATGATCTTTTTCGGCGTGCCGTAGGTCTGCTTGAGCAAGTAGGCTTCGTACAGCAGCTTGCTCAGGCGCGGCGGGCCGAGAATCTCGAAGGCGACCGCTTCGCCGTGTTTGCCTTCCATGCCCTGCAGCTTGTCGATGGCGAAGTCGCGCATGAAGCCGGCGCGGTACGTGCTGCTCATCACCGAGTTCTTAATCGCCGTGACGATGTCGTAGCCGGTGTTCGCGCCGTGCAGTTCGGCGCGCACGTTCCGCGCGATTTCCTCGGGCGTCACGTATTCCATCTGACCGGTCGTCGTGATCGCGGTGAACTCGCCGCAACTGAACAGGCCGTTTTCGCCGGTGTTGATGTACACCGCTTTCATCGGCTTGCCCGTGTCCACGATGCGCCCGTCGCAGTCGTTGCAGGCGACTTCCAGGTCGACCGATTTGTCCAGCGGGAAGGCCTTGGCCGGCGGGTTGTCGTACAGCCGGATCGGCTGTTTGCCGCGCGGCACGACGCCGTGATCGATCGACTTCCAGGCGATCGCCGCGGCCGGTTTGATCTCCATGGTGAAGGCGGTGTCGGGCGTGTTGGCCATCAGGAACAGCAGCAGGCTGTGCGCGCCGCCGACCGCGCTTTTGGACAACAGCTTCTGGCTCGGCTTTTCCTCCGAGTGCGTGTAGGGGATGTTCAGGCCCATGCCGCCGGTGCCGGTCGTGCCGATCTTGACGAAGAACTGCGTCTTCGCCTGCTTCATCGCCAGATACAAAATCTGAATGTGGCGGATCAGCCGCGGCAGGTAGATCGCGGTCAGATGCTCGTAGACGCTGTTTTTCATGTTGGTCAGCGCCTGGGCCATATCGCCGCCCTGCGCGTAGGTTTTTTCCAGCGCGGTCATCTTCATGCGCAGGTCGAGCACCGAGGCGTACACGTCTTTGTACGCGACGATGGTCGCCGTGTTGATCGCGTCGACCACGACGTACGGCTTGTACTTGTCGATCAGCTTGAACAGGAACATGTCGCTCAGGTCGATCTTCTTCAGGTCGTTGAACGTGTCGTCGACGATCTTGGTCAGGTCCTCGATTTTCTTGATGGCGCGGGCGGGGGTGTCCTTGAATTCCACCCGGGCGAAAATGTCGCCCCATTCGGCAATGAACTTCGTTTTGATTTTCGCCTGGTGCAGTTCGTTCATTTGGATGCGTTCTTGCTCGAGGTCGCGGACCGCCTCCTCCGCCTCCTCGCGGCTCAGACTGCACACGATGATTTTCGCCGGATTGTCCTGCAGCAGCTCGTGACAAACGGCGCGGCCGACCAGCCCCCATCCGCCCAGAACAAGAATCGTTTCGCCATTGACCATGACTATCTCCTACCTTGGTGTGAGCGATCCGGGGATCGCCCGGTGCTTATTGGTTCTGAAGATACGGCTGCATCTTAGGATCGGCCCGGTGGGGTGTCAATCAGGAGCCGCGCTGTTTTTTCCATTTGTTTATCCCCAGTTGGCCGCTGTGCGCGCATCCTTGACGGGCCGCGCCGGCCTGCCTAGACTGGCGCAAACGCAATGAGGTTGCTCATCGATGAATCCGTTGCTCTCTCCCGAACCGACCGTGCGTCTGCTGCTGGGAAACGAAGCGATCGTGCGCGGCGCGTTGGAAGCCGGTCTGGGCTTCTTTTCGACCTACCCGGGCACGCCCAGTAGCGAGATCGGCGATACGTTCTTCCGTATCCACCAGGAAGCCGGCGTTTCGTTCGAATACTCCGTCAACGAGAAAGTCGCGCTGGAAGTCGCCGGGGCCGCGGCCGCCGCGGGCGTGCGCACGATGGTCGCGATGAAACACGTGGGCGTCAACGTCGCGGCCGACCCGCTGATGACCCTGGCGTACATCGGCGTGCGCGCCGGCCTGGTGCTGGTCAGCGCCGACGATCCCGGCTGCCACAGCTCGCAGAACGAGCAGGACAACCGTCACTACGCGCGCCTGGGCAAGCTGCCGATGTTCGAGCCGGCCACGCCGCAGGAAGCGTACGAGACGGTCAAGGCCGCCTTCGAGCTTTCCGAAAAACTGGAGATGCCCGTCATCCTGCGCACGACCACCCGCGTTTCGCACACGCGTAGCGCGGTGCGCTTCGGCGCGTTGGGCGAGCGCAAGACCAAGGGCGAATTCGCGCCCGACCGGCGCCGCTTCACGCCCGTGCCGGCGGTGGCCCGTCTGCGCCATCCGGTCGTCGAACAAAACATGATCGCGGCCGAGGAGCAATTCAACGACTCGCCGCTCAATCGTCTGTACGGCTCGGGAACCTTCGGCGTGCTCACCAGCGGCGTGGCGGCCTGTTACGTCGAGGACGCCGTGGTGCGGTTCGCGCTCGACGACAAAGTGCGCGTGCTGCAATTGGCGACGACCTGGCCGCTGCCGCGCAAGGTGTTGGCCGAGTTCGTTTCGCAGGTCGACGCCGCGCTGGTCGTCGAGGAACTCGATCCCCTGTTGGAAAACGAACTGCGCGCGACTTGCTCGCGCACGGGCAAACTGATTGCCGTGTACGGCAAAGACAGCGGGCACTTCTCGTTGCTGGGCGAACTGGGCCCCGATCAGGTGACGCACGCGCTGGCCGATCTGCTGGGCTTTGACGCCGAGGAAGGCGCGGGCGCCGCGTTGCCCGCGTTGCCGGGGCGTCCGCCGATTCTGTGCCCGGGGTGTCCGCACCGCGCCACCTACTACGCGGTCAAGCTGGTCGCCGGCGACGAGCCGCTGTATCTGTCGGACATCGGCTGCTACACGCTGGGCTTTTTACCGCCGATCGGCGTGGGCGATTACTTCATCTGCATGGGTTCATCGGCATCCAGCGCCGGCGGTTTCGCCGCGACGGGCGACAAGCCGGTGATTTCGTTCATCGGCGACTCGACCTTCTTCCATTCGGGCATGACCGGCCTGGTCAACTCGGTGCACAACCAACGCGACATGACGTTGGTCGTGCTCGACAACCGCACGACCGGCATGACCGGCCATCAGCCCAATCCCGGTTCGGGCGTGCGCGGCGAGACGATCGATATCGAGCGCATCGCCCGCGCGGCCGGCGTCGAGCACATCGCCGCGATCGATCCGCTCAACTTCAAAGAAAGCACGATGGTCATCCGCAACCTGCTGGCGCAGAGCGGACCGAAGGTGCTGATCTCGCGCAGCCCGTGCCCCTTGTTCGCGCGCAAGCAACTGGGGCAAAAGCGCGAAGCGGTGTACTACCGCGTCGATCACAACCTGTGCCGGGTGTGCGGGCGGGGCGAGGACGGTCAGTGCGGCCTGGAGACGAGCAAGGACTACGGCCTGGCGCGTAGCCGGGCGCGCATCGCGGCGCTGCCGGAAAACGGCGAGGGTAGTGCGCCGCACAAGATGGAACATCCGCCCTGCGAAACGGCCTGCCCGTTGGGCCTGTGCGTGCAGGGGTACGTCGAGCACGTCGCGGCGGGCAACATTGACGTCGCGCGGGCGCTCATCCGCCAACGCCTGGCGCTGCCGCACGTCATCTGCCGCGTGTGTACGCATCCGTGCGAAGCGGCCTGCGTGCGCGGCGACATCGACGAACCGCTGGCGATCAACAAAATCAAACGCTTTGTGATGGACGCGGAAACCGACGACGAGCGGCAAACGTACGTCGCGTGGCAGCGCAATCTCATCCGGGAAAACGGCAAGCGCGTAGCGGTGATCGGCGGCGGCCCGGCCGGTCTGGGTTGCGCCTTCGACCTGCGCCTGCGCGGGTACGCCGTGACGATTTTCGAGGCCGAGGACGCGGCGGGCGGCATGTGCGGTTACGGCATTCCGCGCCATCGTCTACCGCGCGCGGCGCTGGCCAAGGACCTGGCGGTGATCGAAGGCCTGGGCGTGACGATCGAAACCGGCCAACGCTTCGGGGCCGATTTCACGCTTGACAAACTGCGCGAGCGCGGCTTCGCGGCGGCCTTCGTGTCGGTCGGCATGACGCGCGGCCTGCGCCTGGGCATCGCGGGCGAAACCCTGCCGCGCGTGCAGGACGCCATGCATTTCCTGCGACAGGTGAACCTTGGCGGGCTCGACGAACTCGCCGGGCACGTGGTGGTGGTCGGCGGCGGCAACGCGGCGATCGACGCGGCCCGTTGCGCGTTGCGCCTGGGCGCGAACGCGGTGACCATCCTCTACCGGCGCACGCATATCGAGATGCCCGCCATCGACGAGGAGGTCGAGGCCGCGCTGGCCGAGGGCGTCAAGCTGGTCGAGTTGAGCACGCCTGAATCCATCGTGGAAAAAAGCGATCGCCTGACGTTGACCTGTCGCCGCATGAAGTTGGGCGAGCCGGACGAGGACGGCCGGCGCAAACCGCTGCCCACCGAGCAGACGTTCACCGTGCTGGCCGATCACGTCGTCGTCGCCATCGGCCAACAACCGGCGCTGGCGCCCGAGGCGCTGCCGCTGGTCGAGAGCGACCGCTGGGGCCGCCTGCGCGTCGAACGCGACACCGGCGCGACCGACAACCCGTTCCTGTTCGCCGGCGGCGACGCGGTGACCGGACCGGCGAGCGTGGCCGAGGCGTTGCAGAGCGGCAAGGTCGCGGCCTACGGCATCGACCGGCAACTGGCGGCGCATCCGGAATCGGTCGCCGTCGAGGCCTGGCGCGACACCGAGGCCCTGGCGGCGGAAAAGCGTTATGAGCCGCAGGCGGTAGAGGTGCAACTGCGCCGTGCCGCGCCGGCGCTCGATCCCGCCGAGGCCGTTCGCTCCTGGGACGAGGTGGAAAGCGGCTATACGCGAACGGACGCGATCGCCGAAGCCAGGCGCTGCCTTGCCTGCGGCCTGTGCGCCTGCTGCGACAACTGCCTGAGCAACTTTGGTTGTCCGGCCTTCTACCAACAAGACGGGCAGGTCCACATCGACCCGATCCTCTGCGACGGATGCGGCACTTGCGTGCAGGTCTGTCCCAACGGCGCGATCGTGCCGGTGCGCGATTTGAGCGGAGGTGTTTCATGAAAGCCGATGGCGCGACCCGGATTTACCTGTGCGGCGTCGGCGGGCAGGGCAGCCTGACCGCGAGCCGGCTGCTGGGCGAAGCGGCGATTCTCGACGACATGCCGGTGACCGTTTCCGAAGTGCACGGCATGAGCCAGCGCGGCGGCATCGTGGAAAGCACCGTGCTGCTGGGTGGGCCGAAAAGTCCGTTGATCGGCAAGAACGACGCCGACGTGCTGCTGGCCTTCGAGCCGCTGGAAGCCCTGCGCGCTTTGCCCTATTGCGCCGCGAAGACCGTGGCCGTGGTCAACACGCATCCCATCGTGCCGTTTACGGTGACCATGGGCCAGGCCGAGTATCCCGACGTCGAGTCCATGCTGGAAAAAGTGCGCGGGTCGGTCGGTCGTCTCTTTGCGCTGGACGCCACGCGGCTGGCCGAGGAGGCGGGCAACGCTCAGGCGGTCAACGCGGTGATGCTCGGCGCGCTGGCCGGGGCGAACGTGCTGCCGCTCGACGGCGAAACGGTGCGGCGCATCGTCACCGAAACGGTGCCGGCCAAATTCCGCGCCACCAACGAAAAGGCCTTCTCGCTGGGGCTGACGGAAATCCAACGACAGCTCGCAGCCGGATAAGCGACCTCTCTTGCAGCCCCGTTGACGTTAGCCGCCGCAATGAGTCATGGTAGGCTTGCACCAACCGGATGATTCCGCGCCGATCATGGGGAAAGGATTGCGATATGCGCAAATTGATATGGGTATTGTTCATCATCGTTGCATTGGCCGGGTGCTCGGACAAGGCGACGCCCAAGGCCGATCCGAACGCCAAACCGCTCGATGAGAAGGCCGCGCCGGCCGGCGATGTTGAGCAAATCGCCAAGCAATTGCAGTTGACCGAACCGACGCCGCTGCAGCCGCTCGACCAGAGTTCGCCGCAAGTCGCGATGGAAAATTTCTTCGTTGCGGTCAACATCGCGCTGGATCCCATGTTCCAGTTGGCCTCCAAAAACGAGGGCACCGACCCGCACCGCGCGGCCGCCTACGATGACGCCCTGAGCAAGCTGCGCAAATTGTTCGTCAACTCGCAGGCGCGCCTGGCGGTCGTCGCCTATCTCGATTTGATCAAGATCCAGCAGGCCGAGGTCACGGGCAAGCCGAAAATCAAGGACGACACGGCGACGCTGACCCTGCGCATCGTCAAGGGCGACAACCTGGAGTTCGATCCCAAGTCGTTCGGCGAGGGCGACAAAAAGGAAGTGGAAGTCGAAGTCAGCATGGTCAAAAAGGACGACGGCTGGAAGATCGAAGATTTCGGCGGCCTGGTGGCCAAAGACAAAACCGCCTTACCCTGATGGACGCGGCAAGTCATGATTGAAGTCGATCTTCATCTGCATACAACCCTGTCCAATTGCGCGGAAATGGACATCGAGCGCATCGCCGAAATTTTCCGCGACGCGCGCCGGCCGATCGTCACCGCGACCGACCACGGCTCGACCGACGCCTGTCGACGCCTGCGCGAATTGCTGCCCGACGCGCTGGTGATCTTCGGCAATGAAATCACCGCCGCCGAGGGCGATTTTTTGGTGTTTTCCGTCGATGAAAATTACGTGACCGGCTTGCCCAAGAACGTCGAGACGGTGGCCGATCTGCGCCGCGACGAGCAAACCGCCGTCATTTGGGCGCATCCGCGCGTCAGTCAGCGCGCGCGCAGTTGGGAGGCGCCGAAGCTGCCCGACGTGCTCAAGGTCGTTCCGCACATCGACGGGCTGGAGACGATCAACGGCACGATGCTCTCGCTCAACAAAGAGGGCGTGCTGCGCCGCGATTATTTCGCCAACCTCGTGCGCATCGGCATCGAGTATTCGCTGGCCATGACCGGCGGTTCGGACGCGCACGACCTGGATATGCTGCTGCGTTGCGGAACGCGTTTTCCCAACAACGTGAACGACGTGGCGTCCTTTATCGAAGCGATCAAACTGTGCCGGGTCAGCCCGGTTTTCGACCGAAACTATTTCGGCGACGACGTGTCGCTGAGCGGGTGAGGCGATGGCCGAAGTGCTTAAACGCCTGCTGCCGATTTTCCTGTTCGTCGTTTGCTGCCTGCCCGCATGGGCGGCGGCCGACGAGCCGGGCGAGGAGAGCGTCGCGGCGACGCCCCCGGCGGCGGAAGATCCCGCGCGGCACGTCGTGTTGACCGTCGCACCGTCCTACGCCTGGTTGCTGGACGGCGATACGGCCGATCTGCTGGGTCCGATCTACGGCGGCACGGTCGCCTTGCGCTATTGTCCGTGGAAGCATCTGTCGGCCGAAATCGGCGTGGGCTATCTGATCGGCTACGAGAAACTCGATCACGAATTCGCTTACGTGCGCTATACGCGGCTGACCAACAGCACGTTCACGCCTTTTTACGCGGCGGTCAATTTCGAGATGCGCCCGCAGGCGACGGTCAATCCGTACGTCGGGCTGGCCGCCGGCGGATTGTATCTGACGTTCCATCAGGCGCCCGAGGACGTCGACAGCGACATTCCGCTGGACAAGGACGAGTTGTCCATCACCGAGCAACACACCTTGCCGCTGCTGGCGGGCAAAGCGGGGCTGGACGTGCGCCTGACGGAGAACGTCGGCTTTTTCGCGGAAGCGACGTATCGTTACACCGGCGCGATTACGTACGATTTGCGCATTCCGCGCGCCAAGGACGAAACTGAGCTGGTCGCCGATCATCTGGCGGGCGCGCTGGGCATCGCCGTGTATTATTAGGGATATCCGACGGCGGTAAAAAGGGACGGAAAAAGTGGAATTCGGTTGACAGGGTGCCGGTTTCCTTGTACATAAAACGCGATCTAAAGCATATCGACCCGGGGGATAAAACATGCGGAAACACTTGGCCTTCGCGCTTGTTGCCATCATGGTTATTACTGTTGCCATAACCGTGTATGCGGAAACGCGCGAACATGAGTACATCGAAGTGAACTTCGGCGGTGACCATCACAAGTCCATCGGCGTGCACCTCAATCATTTGCGCGCCACGTGGGACGAAAACGGTCTGAACTTCATCAGCTATTTCATGACTCCGTGGAAAGGCAAGATCGTTTACAAAGACATGTTGGTCATCAGCGGCGACAAGTTGGTATACCAGCTCTCCAAACACCGTCAGCTCAACGTGGAATTGCACTACCAGTTGACGGCGAAAAAGACCTACACGGACAAGGTGTACCTGACCACGCCGGCCAAACCGTTCGACTATGAAAACGGCCAGATCTGGTGGATCATCGGCTACGAGGAAGGCGGCGAGGCCCAGCAGGTCGCCGTCGTCTGGAAGATGAAGGACAACAGCATTACCTGGAGCCCCTATAAGGACTCCGAGTAATCTGCATGATGCCGACCGAGCGCGGGAACCGCTTTGATGGCGGTTCCCGTGTTTTTTTAATCGCGCTGGTTTGTGTCGTGTTGGTGGCCGGTTGCGGCTATCACCTGGCGCAGCGGGGCGATAAATTGCCGGAAGGCATCAAGACCATCGCCGTGCCGGTCATGCGCAACGACACGACCGAAGCGGGGCTGGAGGCGATCGTCAGCGACGAACTGCGGCGTCGTTTCGCCGAAAGCGAATGGGCCGAATTGGCTCCGGTGGAAGAGGCCGACGCGACGCTGGTCGGGGTGATCACCAAGTTCAAGGCCAGCCCGATCTCCTTCTCCACCAGCGATTACGCGGTGGAATATCGCATTTCGATGCGCATGAGCGTGCGCCTGGTTACGCGCGACGGCATCACCCTGTGGGAGGATCGCAACCTGGTGAAAATGCGCGAATACCGGCAGGTGACCGATATCTTCGATAGCGAGGCGAACAAGCAAGAGGCGATTCGCTGGCTGGCGCGGGAAGTTTCCGCCGACATTCACGACCGGATTTTCGACGGGTTTTATTGATGCCGCTCAAAACTTTGGAAAGCGATCTGCAGCAGCAAGTCAAACCGGTCTACCTGGTGACCGGCCCCGAGCCGTTCCAGTTGGAAATGGCCTTGCAGCGCATTTTGCGTTGCGCCGCGCCCGAGGCGATGAGCGATCTGAACAGCGACATTTTCCGCGTCGGCCGCGACGACATCTCCGACCTGGTGCGCATCGCCAACAGCCTGCCGATGCTCGCCAAATCGCGTGTGATTGTTCTGCACGACATCCACAAGCTGAAAAAAAATGAACAGGAACGCATCCTCGGTTACCTGGAATCGCCCGCGCCGTTCACCACGCTGATCATGCTCGGCGAGAAGGTCGACAAGCGCGGCAAAATGGTCAAGCTGATCAAGCAGCACGGCCTGATGATCAATTTCGACAAGCTCTACGAATCGCGCATGCGCCCCTGGGTGATGGCCATCGCCCGCGACCAGAAGCTGGAGCTGGACGCCGAGGCGATCGATTTTCTCGTGCGGCACGTCGGCGCCGATCTCGCCGCGGTGGCCAAGGAGTTGGAAAAGGCCGCGCTGCACGCCGGCTCGGCGCGCGTGCGCATCGAGAATCTTTCCGCCGTGCTCTCCACGGTCAAGGAACAACCGATCTTCCAGTTGATGGACGCGATGGCGCGCAAGGACTCGGCCGAGTCGCTGTTCGTGCTCAAGCAGATGATCGACCAGGGCGAATCGCCCATCGGCATTCTGGCCTTCGTGGCCAAGCAGTTACGGCTGATGATTCTGGCGCGGGAGATCATGAAGCAGAAAGTCAACGAAGGGGAGGCGGCCATCGCCCTGGGCGCGAGCCCGTATCAGGCGAAAATAATAATGGAGCAGGCCCGCCGCTTTACGAGTGAATCGTTGCGCAACGGCCTGCTCTCGTTATCGCGTACCGATTTGGAACTCAAGGACGGTCGCAGCAACGACCGCGCCATCCTCGAAAAGCTGACCTTATCCCTTTGCCGGCGGTGACACTTTCGCGTGAGCCTGCTTCGCCAGGCGCGAAATGCGCCGGCTGGCGGTCTGCTTGGTCAACACGCCTTTGCTGGCGGCCTTCTGGATCGTCGTGGTGGTTTCCTTCAGCTGGGCCTGGATTTTCTCCGCGTCGCCCGCGCTGATCTCTTCGCGCATCTTTTTGGTTTCGGTGCGAACCGTGCTCCGCACGGCGCGATTGCGCTCGCGGCGGACCAGGCTCTGGCGATGACGTTTAATCGCGCTCTTATGATTAGCCAAGGTATATGCCTCCTGATTCCGTCGAAACGGTTATATGTACCATCAAGGGTGCCAATCTATATCGGTAAGTACACGCCGTGTCAAGACCTTTTTCAATTTTTCGGCCGTTTTCAACCCCGGTTATCCGCCGTTGGCGGCCAAGCGGTTTTCCGGTTATAGTACGCCAAAACGACGCCCTTCACGGAGAAATGATGAGACGCCGCGTTTTCCTGTTCCTCCTGACTCTCTGCCTGCTTGCCCTTCTCGCCGCCTGCGACGGCCAACCCAATGAAACGCAAGCGGAATCCTGGATCGACCCGGCGACGATCGACGGCCCGTGGACCTGGGAATTGGGCGACGACGGCGTGCTGCGCTTTTGGCGCGGCGAACGGCTGATGCAAAGTTGGACGGCGGTAACCGCCCTGCGTTTCGAGCCGCGTGTTTGGATGCTTTTCGGCTTCTTTCACATCAAGCGAGCCACGCCCGAGGAAATCGACCTGACCTTCGCGGCCGACGGTGGGCTGATCAAGTTGCTGGACGGTGCGCGGCAGGTGGGCGTCGTGCGCATCGCCGTCAACGAGCACGACGACCTGACCGTGGCTTTGCGGGTCGGCGACGCCAACGGGTACGACGGCCTGCGGTTGTCCTTCGTAAAAAACGACGGCGACCGCTTTTGGGGCTTCGGCGAACAATACAACTACCTCGACCTGATCGGCCAACGCGTGCCGGTGTGGGCTTCCGAACAGGGTGTCGGGCGCAGCCCGCATCCGGCGATGCCCACCACGGGCGACCTGACCGACACCTATTTCCCGATGCCGTATTTTCTCGATCCCGCGCAGGGCAAAGGTTTTCTGCTCGACAACAGCGAGTACTCGCTGTTCGACCTGGGCCGCAGCGTATCGGACCTGTGGAGCGTCGAGGTGTGGAACGGCCGCGACGTGTCGTTTCGGATGCTGCCCGGGCCGCGCCCCGCCGCGATCGTCCGCCAGTTGACGCGTGAGGTCGGTCGCGCCAAATCCGTTCCGCCGGATTGGGCGTTCGACGGCGTGATCCTTGCCGCGCAGGGCGGGACCGACGCGGTGCTGGCGCGCCTGGAGACCGCGTTGGCCGCCGGCGTTCCGGTCACCGCCGTCTGGGTGCAGGATTGGGTGGGCATCCGCCACTTCGGCTTGGGCAACTACGGCGTGAAGTATCGCTGGATTCACGACGAGGAATTGTATCCCGATCTGGCGAAAACCATCGCCGACCTGCGCGCGAAAGGCGTTCGTTTCCTCGGCTATTTCAATCCCTTCGTCTGCCCCGATTACGAGTTGTTCGAGCCGGGCGCGCAAAACGGCTATCTGATCGAGGGGGGCGACGGGCGTCCGTACGTCTTCATCATCAGCGTGTTCACCGGCTCGCTGCTGGACGTGACCAATTCCGCGGCGGCCGATTGGTTTCAGGATTACGCGCGCGAGGCGATCGACCTGGGCATGTCCGGCTGGATGGCCGATTTCGGCGAATGGTTGCCCTTTGGCGCGCGCCTGGCCGACGGCGACGCGGATGCGGTGCACAACCTGTATCCGACGCAGTGGCATCGCCTGAACCGCGAAGTGCTGACCGAGGCTTATCCCGACGGCGATTTTTTCCTGCTCACGCGTAGCGGCTTCACCGGCGAGCAGAAGGTTGCGCAGGTCGTCTGGGCGGGCGATCAGGAGGCGTCCTGGGACGAGATGGACGGTCTGCCCACCGTTATCAAGGCCGGTCTGACGCTCGGACTGGCGGGCATCCCTTATTTCACGCACGATATCGCCGGCTTTTCCGGCGGTCCCAGCACCAAGGAGCTTTTCTTGCGCTGGACCGAACTGGGCGCGTTCACGCCGATCATGCGCACCCACGACGGCCTGCAAAAAACGGAAAATCATCGCTTCGACAGCGATGCACAAACCCTGGCGCACTTCACGCGGTTCTCGTTGATTCACAATGCATTGGCGCCGTATTTCCGCGAGTTGGCGGTGCAGGCGCGGGAAACCGGCTTGCCGATCATCCGCCATACGGTGTTGGTCGATCCGCTGTGGTCCGAATCTTTGCGCGCGCACGATCAATGGATGATCGGCCAGGACATGCTCTTTGCGCCGGTCGTGACCGAGGGGGCGACGACGGTGCAGGTGCGTTTTCCGGCCGGGGAATGGGAGCATTTGTTCACCGGGCAGGTGGTGGCGGGACGCTGCACGCGCGAGGTCGATGCGCCGTTGGGCACACCGGCCGTGTTCGTACGGCGGGGAGCGCTGGCGGACCTGGTCGGGCAAATACGGCAAATCGAGCCGTGATCTTGTTGAAAAAGCTGAATTTCTCGATTTGTTAAAGATTTGCTAATCATTTGCTAATAGTTTTAGTTTAGATGTATGCCAATATTTTGTGTCGCGGACAAAGGATAAGGCATGAGCAAAACACATATCCTGGTCGTCGATGATGAGGAAGACATCCTCGAACTGGTGCGCTACAACCTGGCCAAAGAAGGCTATCAGGTCGACTGCGTCGCCTCGGGCGAAGAAGCGCTGAAGTTCGCCAAGAACAAGCATCCGGACCTGATCGTCCTGGACCTGATGCTGCCCGGCGTGGACGGCTTCGATGTGTGCAAGCAGTTGAAGCGCGATATCGAAACCGCGTCGATTCCCGTCATCATGCTCACGGCCAAGGGCGAGGACGCCGACATCGTCGCCGGGCTCGAACTGGGCGCGGACGATTACATCACCAAGCCGTTCAGCCCGCGTGTGCTGACCGCGCGCATCCGGGCGGCGCTGCGGCGCGGCGTGGGCGAGGAGGAAAGCGACACCGTGCTGCGCCTGCGCAACATCATCATCAATCCGACGCGGCACGAGGTGACCGTCAACGGGCAGGCGGTCGACTTGACCGTCACCGAGTTCGGCATTCTGCATTTTCTGGCCCGGCGGCCCGGTTGGGTGTACAGCCGCAATCAGATCATCTCCGGCGTCAAAGGCTCCGACTATGCGGTGACCGAGCGTTCGGTCGACGTGCAGATCACCGGTTTGCGTAAAAAACTGGGCGAGGCCGGGCAATACCTGGAAACGGTTCGGGGCGTCGGCTATCGCTTTAAAGATTGAGGAAGCATGTCCAAGCGCAGAAAGCTGATCTGGCAGCTTTATCCGTCCTACCTGCTGATCACCGTGCTGGCGTTGTTCGCCGTGTCGACGTTCTTCGCCTCGGCGCTGCGCCAGTTTTATCTGAGTCATTTGGAAGAGGTGCTCTCCGCTCGCGCCGGTTTGGTTGGATATCTGCTGACGAACAACGATCTCGCCGACGCGACGCGGGTCGATGCGACCGTCGATGCGGCGGCCAAAGCCTCGCGCACGCGCATCACCGTTATTCTGCGCGACGGCCGGGTGACCGGCGATTCCGAAAACGATCCGACAACCATGGACAACCATGCCGATCGACCGGAAGTGCAAGCGGCGCTCGGCGGGAAGACGGGCGTGGCCAACCGATATTCCTACACGTTGCGGCAGGAGATGATGTACGTGGCCGTGCCGGTGCGGCGCGAAGCGGCGATCGTCGGCGTCGTGCGCACCGCGATGCCGATTCCGCGCATCATGGCCACGTTGCAGGCCAAGTATGTCGACATTGCGCTGGGCGCGATCGTGGCCGCCATTTTCGCGGCGATCGTCAGTTACATCATTTCGCGTCGCATCAACCGCGTGTTGCAGGAAATCCAACAGGGCGCCCGCCGTTTCGCCGAGGGCGACTTCAGTTACCGTCTGACCGTATCGCAATCCGAGGAAATGGGAGCCGTCGTGGAATCGCTGAATGAAATGGGCAATCAGCTCAACGAACGCATGCAGACGATCACCGCGCAACGCAACGAACTTGAAGCGATTCTGACCAACATGGTCGAGGGCGTGCTGGTGCTCGACGCCGAATTTCGCATCGTGCGCTGCAACAAGGCGATTTCCGCGTTGTTCGGCCTGCACGAGGCGGACGTGATCGGCGGCAACATTTACGAAACGATCCGCAACGCCGATCTGCTGCAGTTCATCAAAAAATTGTACGCCGCCAAACAGCCGATCGAAGCCGAGATCGTGCTGCACGGCGAGCAGGATCGTTTCCTGCAAACGCACGGCACGTTCATTCACGACGCGGCCACCAAGAAAATCAACTACGCGATCGTCGTGTTCAACGACATTTCGCGTCTGAAAAAGCTGGAAAACGTGCGCCGCGATTTCGTTGCCAACGTCTCGCACGAATTGAAAACGCCGATCACCTCGATTCGCGGTTTCGTCGAAACGCTGGTCGACGGCGCGATCGAGGACCGCGAAAAGGCGCGCGAGTTTCTGAGCATCATCTACAAGCAATCCAACCGCCTCAACGCAATCATCGAAGATCTGCTGAGCCTTTCGCGCATCGAGCAGGACGGCGAACGCGGTTCGATCGCCAAGGAGAATGTCGCGCTCAAGCCGGTGCTCAAAAGCGCGATGCTCATCTGCAATAACAAGGCGGCGGCCAAGGAAATCGACCTGCGTCTGGTGTGCGACGAGGACATCCTCGTGTCGATCAACTCGCCGATGCTCGAACAGGCGATCGTCAATCTGATCGACAACGCCGTCAAATACAGCGACGAGGGCGCGCCGGTCGACGTGGGCGCGATGCAGGACGAGCGCGAAACGCGCGTCGTCGTCAAGGACACCGGTTGCGGTATTCCGGCCGAGCACCTGCCGCGCATCTTCGAACGCTTCTACCGCGTCGACAAAGCGCGCAGCCGCAAACTGGGCGGCACCGGCCTGGGGCTGGCGATCGTCAAGCACATCGTGCAGGCGCACGGCGGCTGGGTCACCGTCGAGAGCAAAGTCGAAGCGGGCAGCGAATTCGTCATCCACTTGCCGCGCTAATTAACATTCTTTTCCGATTCTCCTAACGCGTTGCTAATTTTTTTGCGGCATGTTTGTCGCGGATGGCACGAGTCTATCTCAACAATGAAGACCAACCTGTTTCATGTGTACTTTGAGAAACACAGGAGGAGGATCCATGAAAAAGTTTCCGTTTGGTTTGCTGACCGTATTTTTGGTGTTGGCGATGACCGCCGCGGCCTGGGCCGTCGAGGTCAAGCCGGAAGGCCGCATTTTCGCGGGTTTCAGCTACAACGTTTCGGGGTATCCGGATTGGGACAGCCGCTACGGCGATAACGATTACAACGAATTTGAAATCGGCCGGGCGTACCTGGGCTTCAAGGTCAATTTCAACGATTACTGGTCGGGCCGCATCACCGGCGATGTGACCCGCACGAAAAACTACAAGCTCGGCGAAGACGAAGAGGGCAACACGACGCTGGAAAGCAGCGAAGGTCTCTACGGCTACTACCTGAAATACGCCTACGGCGACTTCACGCCTTACAAGTATTTCAACGTGCGCTTCGGCCTGTTGCAGACCGCGTACATCGAACTGTACGACAACGCCTTCGGCTATCGGTACGTCGTCAAGTCGCCGGCCGACCTGTGGAAGTTCGACACCTCCGCCGACAACGGGCTGGCCGCCTACGGCGCGTTCGGTCCCTACGCCGCCTACTACGTCGTGCTGCGCAACGGCGAGGGCTACAAGTCGCCGGAAGAAAACAAGGGCAAGGGCATTCAGGCGTCGTTGAAATTGACGCCCTTCCAAATGGTCGGCGCGCTCAAAGACCTGCAGTTGGTCGGCGCGGCGATGATGAACAACGACAATCCCAGCGATCCCGACGAGGACGTGACGGTGATCAACGTGCTGCTGGCCTACAAGTACATGTTCAACGAAAACTGGGGCATCAACATCGGCGGCGGTTACGACATGCGCCAGTGGAGCTCCGATGACGAAGCGCTCAAAGACGCCGACGCCGATCAGATCACCAGCACGGTCGTGCACGGCTACGGCGTGCTGTACATGCCCTACAACTTCGGCCTGTTCGCGCGCTACGACATGTACGATCCGGACACTGAAAACGACGAGGACACCCACGGCTATCAGGATGAGCAGTCGATGCTGTTGGCCGGCGTCAGCTACGATCCGCTCAAGAACCTGGCCTTTTCGCTGAACTACAAGACCATCATGTACACCGCCGAAGTGACCGACGACGAGGGCGAGGAAGTGACCAAATCCTCCGACTCTTTCGTCGGCGTCAACGCGATGGTCAAGTTCTGAACGAATGCATAAGTAGCGGAAAGATAATCGTGCGCTAACGGTTTGCTAACACAAAAAGCTAACTATTAGGACGCACCCACACTGGCAGTATGCCAAGGAGTCTGGTCATGAAACGGATGAAGTTGAGCGCGCTGATCGCCTTGGCGGCCGTGATCGCGATCGTGGCCGCGGCCGGCGTGGCCGTGGCGGCGAAAGTGACCGTCAACGGCGCCGGCGCGAGTTTCCCCTATCCGGTCTACGCCCAATGGGCTTACAAGTATGAAAAACTCACCGAGACGCGGTTGAACTATCAGTCGATCGGCTCGGGCGGCGGCATTGCCCAGATCAAAGCGAAGACCGTCGACTTCGGCGCCTCCGACGCGCCCTTGAGCAAAAAGGAACTCGACGAAGCCGGCCTGATTCAGTTCCCGATGATCGTCGGCGGCGTCGTGGCCGTGATCAACGTCCCCGGCATC
The DNA here is from genome assembly GCA_036725605.1 of bacterium. Classification (GTDB taxonomy): domain Bacteria; phylum Lernaellota; class Lernaellaia; order Lernaellales; family Lernaellaceae; genus CALBTQ01. The sequence continues at coordinate 26,885 of DAIMDW010000025.1, read as the reverse complement.
CAAGCCGGCAGCCTGAAGATCTCTTCCGCAGTGCTCGGCGACATCTTCCTGGGCAAGATCACCAAGTGGAACGACGCGGCGATCGCGGCGATCAACCCCGGCGTGAAGCTGCCCGACATGGCCGTCACGGTCGTGCATCGCGCCGACGGTTCCGGCACTACCTGGATCTTCACCAACTACCTCGATAAAATCAGCAACACCTGGCGGCAGCGTGTGGGCTCGGGCAAGGTCGTTTCCTGGCCGACCGGTATCGGCGGCAAGGGCAACGAGGGCGTGGCCGCGTACGTGCAGCGCACCAAGGGCGCGATCGGCTATGTCGAGTTCGCCTATGCCCTGCAGAACAAACTCAATTACGTGCAGCTTGAAAACAAAGCCGGCAAATACGTTTCCCCGACCATTGAAACCTTCCAGGCGGCCACGGCCAACGCCGATTGGGCCAACGCTCCCGGTTTCTACATGGTGCTGACCGATCAGCCGGGCGACGATAGCTGGCCGATCACCGGCGCCTCGTTCATCCTGGTGCACAAAGCGCAGAAGGACGGCGTGAAGGCGCTGGAGATGCTCAAATTCTTCGACTGGTCCTTCAACCACGGCCAGGACATCGCCAAGTCGCTGCATTACGTGCCGCTGCCCGCGACCGTCATCAGCATGGTGCAAGACCTTTGGCGGCAGGAAATTCGCTTCAACGGCGAACGGATTTGGAAATAACGACAAAGCGGATGGGGCGGGAGGGGCGAATCCTTCCGCCCTCGCTGTTTTCCCCGTGACGACACAATGAGTGAAAAAGCGCAAAACAATCATAGTCAGCCCTGGTCGGATCGGGTCTTTCGCGTCCTGGTGGCCGGCAGCGCGTTTCTAATTCTCGTTGTCGTTCTCGGCCTGGTGCTGGAATTGATTCGCAACTCGCAATTGTCGCTGGCCAGGTTCGGCTGGCGCTTTCTGCTTTCCGCCGATTGGAATCCGGTTGCCGAATCCTACGGCGCGCTGTCGAGCGTCTACGGCACGTTGGTGTCCACGGTCATCGCGATGATCCTCGCGGTGCCGCTGAGCGTGGTCATCGCGCTGTTTCTGGTCGAGCTGGCACCGCCGCTGCTCAGCAAGATCGTCGGCAACGCCATCGAGTTGCTCGCCGCCGTACCCTCGATCATCTTCGGCATGTGGGGCCTGTTCGTGTTCGCCCCGTTCATGGCCGATCACGTGCAGCCGCTGCTGGCCGACACCCTCGGCTTTTTGCCGCTGTTCCAAGGTCCGCCGATGGGCATCGGCATGCTCACCGCCGGCATCATCCTCGCGCTGATGATTCTCCCCTTTGTCAGCGCGGTGATGCGCGACGTGTTTAGCATGGTGCCCGAGGTGGTCAAGGAAGCCGGCTACGGCGTCGGCGGCACGACCTGGGAAGTGACGCGCAAGATCACCGTGCGCTACGGTCTGTCGGGCCTGCTGGGCGCGGTGTTCCTCGGCCTGGGGCGGGCGATCGGCGAGACGATGGCGGTCACCTTTGTCATCGGCAACAACCATGAAATTTCCGCCTCGCTGTTTTCCGCCGGCAACAGCATCGCCTCGACGCTGGCCAACGAATTCACCGAGGCGTCCGAGCCGCTGTACATGAGCGCGCTGGTCGAACTGGGCCTGGTGCTGTTCGCGGTGACCTTCATTATTCAAGTGATCGCGCATCTGTGGCTCAAGCGCGTGCGCAAGCAGAGCGGAGGCGGCCTATGATCGAACGCAACGCCGCGCCGCGCAAAATCGTCGATCTGCTGGTGAAGGTTCTGTCCAGCTTCGCCGCGGTGATCGGCATTTTCTTCCTCGGCTGGATTTTGCTGGTCGTCGTGCAGAAGGGCAGTGCGGCGATCAACTGGGAATTTTTCACCGCGCTGCCCGCGCCCCCGGGTATCGAGGGCGGCGGCGTGGCCAATGCGATTTTCGGTACGCTGATCATCACGATCATCGCGACCGTGCTGGGCGTGCCCATCGGCGCGCTGGCCGGCGTCTACCTCAGCGAATTCGGCCGCTCGACGCGTTTCGGCGCGCTGGTGCGCTTCAACATCAACGTGCTCATGGGCGTGCCCTCGATCATCGTCGGCCTGTTCGTGTACACCATGTTGGTCAAACCGGTGCAGCATTTTTCGGGCTATGCCGGCGCGGTGTCGCTGGCGATCATCATGCTCCCGGTCGTGGCGCGCACCACCGAGGACATGCTGACCCTCGTGCCCAACGCGCTGCGCGAATCGGCTCTGGCCCTGGGCGCGCCGCGCTGGAAGGTCACGCTCAACGTCGTGTTCCGCGCCGCGAAAAGCGGCATGATCACCGGGACGCTCCTGGCGGTGGCGCGCATCAGCGGCGAAACCGCGCCGTTGCTGTTCACCGCGCTCAACAGTCCCTTCTGGCCCGAATCGCTGGCCCAGCCGATGGCTAACCTGACCGTCACGATCTTCAACTACGCGATGTCGCCCTTCGCCGGCTGGCAGCAGATCGCCTGGGGCGCTTCGTTGATCATCATGGCCGCGGTTCTCGCCTTGAATCTTCTGGCCCGCGTCGGCATGAGCGGGGGACGCAAATGAGTGAAATGATGACGGAGACCAACCACGTGAACGACCATTCGCTCGCTCGGTCCGCGCCGGACGATCAGGTGCGCTTTATCACCAAGGTGCCCGATCGTCCGCGCGACATGGAACCGCAGACGATCGTCGAACCGAAAATCTCGGTGCGCAACCTCGATTTTTTCTACGGCTCCTTTCGCGCGCTCAAGGGCAACGATCTGGACATCGCCGCCAACAAGGTGACCGCGATCATCGGGCCGTCGGGTTGCGGTAAGTCGACGCACATCCGCGTCTACAACCGCATCTACGAGCTCTACCGCGAGCAACGCGCGTCCGGCGAAGTCATTCTGGACGGCGAGAACATCCTTGCGCCGCGCTACGACCTGATCAAGCTGCGCAAAAAAGTGGGCATGATTTTCCAGAAGCCCACGCCGTTTCCGATGACCGTCTTCGACAACGTGGCCTACGGGCTCAAGCTGCACTACAAAATGTCGCGCGGCGAGTTGAACGCGCGGGTCGAGAAGGCGCTGCGGGACGCGGCGTTATGGACGGAAGTCAAAGACAAACTCAACGAGCCGGGCACCGCGTTGTCCGGCGGCCAGCAACAGCGGCTGGTCATCGCCCGCGCCATCGCCGTGCAGCCCGAAGTGCTGTTGATGGACGAGCCGACTTCGGCGATCGATCCGGTGGCGACGGCGAAAATCGAGGAGCTGGTCGAGCAGCTCAAAGAGCGATACACGATCGTCATCGTGACGCACAACATGCAGCAGGCGGCGCGCATTTCCGATTACACCGCGTTTTTCTACGAGGGCGAAATCGTCGAGTTCGGACCGACCAGGAAAATCTTTACCAAGCCGACCAAAAAGCAGACCGAAGATTACATCACCGGTCGCTTCGGTTGAGCCGGCGGAGAAAACCATGGGCTTTCGTTTGCAACGGCAGATCGACAAATTGAAGGAAGACATTCTCACCCTCGGCGCGGCCGTGGAGGAGCAATTGCTGCAGGCGGTGCGCGCCATCGAAAATCGCGATGCCGATCTGGCGCAGCAAGTGATCGACGCCGATATGAAAATCGACCAGATGGAAGTCGATTTCGAAGAGGAATGCCTGAAGATCCTCGCCCTCTACCAGCCCGTGGCGATCGACCTGCGCTACATCATCGCCGTGCTGAAAATCAACAACGACCTCGAGCGCATCGGCGACCTGGCCACCAACCTCGCGCGGCGCGCCCGTTTCTTCAGCAAGCTGCACGACGTGGAAATGCCGGACATGTTCAAGGAAATGGCGCTCAAATCCAGCGCCATGCTCTGCAAGAGTCTCGACGCGCTGGTCAAGCTGAACGTCGAGTTGGCCAACGAGGTGTGCATGGCCGACGACGAGGTCGATGCGCTGCACAAAAACAATTACCTGCTGGTGCACAAGGGCATCGAGCGCGAGCCGCAGCGCCTCGATTTTTACCTGAACCTTTTTCTGACCTCCAGCCACCTGGAGCGCATCGCCGATCAGACGACCAACATCGCCGAGGACGTCATCTACCTCATTCGCGGGGAGATCGTCCGCCACAGCCACGAAAAGAAATCGAGCGCGAAAACGCAGTAAACGGCCCGCCTGTTGATCTTTCCGGGAACTAGGTTAAGGTATTGGCGCGTCCCTCTGCCGGGGAGGCGCTTCGTGGTTTCGTCTCGGTCGGAGATCAACATGAAAAAAGCAATCGTATTCGCGTTGGCGTTGTCGCTGTTGGCCGTTACGGCGCAGGCGTATGGTCCGTCCATCCACATGCGGGAAGCCGATTATTATGTCGCCATGTGCGAACTCAATCCGCAGCCGTACCCGCAGCACAACGCCGATCTGTTGCGGCGTGAGATCATGATGCTGCGCCTGGGCGCGATCTGGCCCGACATCGCGCGCGTGCTGGTGGATCTGGACGAAACGCCGGGCAAGGTCGACGAAAATATGGTCGATCCGCACAACCGTCATTTCAATTCCTCTCTGCTCGACGACGCGCTGGCGCTGTATCCGCAGCAGCAGTGGAAGCTCGCTTTCGCCCTGGGCAACCTGATGCACAACGCCGGCGATATCGTCGCACAGGACATGCTGGTGCAGCACCTGGCCGTGCGCGGGCGCATCGGCGAGCTGGACGTCGTCGTCGGCTATTTTGATGATTATCCGGCCGGCGAGGTCGAAACGTTCATCGAAGGCGGGCTGGAATTCATGGAGCCGGCCCTCGACATCTACCGGGAGATGGTCGACCACTTTTTGCTGACCGAGGACGGCCGCCGGCGGCTGCTGGAGGTCACCAATTTCTACCTGGCCATGTACGAGGACTACTTCGGCGTCCGCGTGAAAATGTCGCCGCGGCGCGCGGCCGAATGGGTGGCGTATTTTCTGGCCGATCCGCGACGCATTCCGGCGGCGCATCGCGGCGGGGAGGCGGTTTATCGCTTCGCCCTTTCCGGCATGACCGATCCCACGCCCTTCGCCGACCTGACGATCGATTGGGACGAACTGCTGCGCCTGTTCACCGGCCCCGCCATCACTCCGGCCTTCTGGGATAATTACTACGATGAAGGATATTATCTGTTGCCGCCGACGATTTTGCTCACCTTCGCGCCGGGGCAGGGCTACTACGACGTCTTTCCCAATTGGTCGGCGAAGATGATGAAGTCCGGCGTCATCCAGTCGCTGGCCAACTATCTGCCCGAACAAATGACCGTGGAGGACGGGCGCTTTCTGGCGGACCTGAACTGGTACCCCAACGACGCCCTCGTGTCGATCACCTCCATCGAAGCGATCAGCCCGCCGGCGACGGTCACCTTGCAGGTTGTCTTGTACGACGTGCCCGGGCGCTCGTCGACGGAAAACACGGTCACCCTGCGCGTACGCGAGGACTCGCCGGACGCCACGCTCGTCGCGTCGGCCTCCGCCGATGTGCACGTCGATCCGTGGACCTACGATGTGAACGCACCGACGACGCTCAGCGTCGAGTTTTCGCCCGCCGCGTCCATCGCCAACGATGCGACCGGCTTCATCGCCGAACTGGCCCTCGGCGACGATCCGCAGGCGCTGCCGTACTTCACCACCGACTGGTCGCTTTACAATCAAATCGACGAGATCGACATGACCAAGCAGGCCTATGCGTTGCAGTACTCGACCTACGGACGGTGGCCGTATTCGCTGTTCATCGAGTACCCGCCGGACACCACGTTACGTGCGACGGTGCGCAAAGGAGGCGGACGATGAAGGCGTGCGTATGGTTGACGCTGGCGGCGATGTTGCTGTGCGCGCCCGCGCTGGCGCAATGGACGACGCTGCCGGAGATGTCCGCGCCGCGCGTCGATCCGCTGACGGCGGTCGACGACCTAGGGCGAGTTTTCGTCTTCGGCGGCGACGATCTGGTGTACGTCCGGCAATCCGCCGAAATGTATGACGGCGCACAGTGGCTGGCTTTGGCGCAACTGCCCGCGCCGCTGACCAAGGGCGCGGCGGCCTTTGCCGATGGCGTGATTTTCCTGACCGGCGGCTTCAACGGCGGGGAACTGGTCGACGATCTGTTGCTCTACGATGTGGCGACCGACGCCTGGACGAACGGCGCGACCGTTCCGGCGGTGCGCTACGGCCATTCGCTCGACGCCCTCGACGGCGCGTTGTACTTGGTCGGCGGCGGTGACGAAACCGACGTCAGTTCGGCGCGGACGTGGCGCTACGATCCGGCCGACGATGCCTGGACGCAGGCGGCCGACCTCAACGAAGCCCGCCGCTATCACGGCAGCGCGGTGCTGGACGGCCTGCTTTACGTTTACGGCGGCATCGATGCGAGTGATCCCACGCCGCAACATCTGGCCTCCGGCGAGGTGTACGATCCGACGACCGACGAGTGGACGACGATCGCCGCGCTGCCCGTCACCTGGTGGGGCGGCGCCGCCGGCGCGCTGGACGGCGAATTGCTCGCCTGCCACGGCGTGCAGGATCAATCCGTTTCCGCCGCTTGCTGGGTCTACGATCCGGACGAAAACACCTGGACGGCCGGTCCCACAGCCGCCGAGCCGCGTTACCGCGTCGGTTCGGCCGCCGTGCCGTTGTTCGCCGTCGGCGGCATGTGCCTGGGCGATTTTCCCGAACCACTGGCTGTCGTCGAACAGTACGGCGAGTTGCCGACCGACGACGATACGGTCGACGACGATGCGATCGACGACGATGACGACGACGATACGGTCGATGACGACGCGGCCGACGACGACAGCGATGACGATGTGATCGATGACGATGACGACGCCGCGGATGATGATGACGACGACGAATCGGATTGTGGCTGTTAAATGATGCCCGCGTGCAACAGATCGTGCAGGTGCAGCATGCCGACGATCTTGTCGGTTTCCTGATCGCGCACCAACACCACGCTGATCGAGTTTTTATCCATCACGTGCGCCGCGCGCGAGGCGAGGGCGTCGGGGTGAATCGTCTTGGGCGCCGAGGTCATCAACTCGACGGCGGTGCGCGACGAGAGGTCGCTGAATTTTTGCAGCGCCCGGCGCAGGTCGCCGTCGGTGATCACGCCCAGTAGCGCGCCGTGCTCGTCTTCCACCGCGGTGATGCCCAGACGCTTGGCCGACATTTCCATCAGCACTTGCATCACCGGCGTGTCGGGTTGCACGCGCGGCAGGTCGTCGCCGGAGTGCATCAGGTCGGACACGCGCATCAGCAAGCGTTTGCCCAGCCGGCCGGCCGGATGAAACCGCGCGAAGTCCTTTTGCGAAAACCCGTGCTCTTCGAGCAACGCCACGGCCAGCGCGTCGCCCATGGCCAGTTGCGCGGTGGTCGAAGCCGTCGGCGCCAGGCCCAGCGGACAAGCCTCCTCGGCGACGGAGGTGTCCAGCACGGCGTCGGCGGTACGCGCCAGGTTCGAGCCCACGCCGCCGGTCAGCGCGATGATCGGCAGTCCCTGGCGGCGCAACGCGGGCAGCAGTGCGAGCACTTCCTCGGTTTCGCCGCTGTTGGAAACGATGATCGCCACGTCGGTTTTGTGCACCATGCCCAGGTCGCCGTGCAGCGCCTCGGCGGCGTGCATGAAAAACGCGGGCGTGCCCGTGCTGGCCATTGTCGCGGCGATCTTGTTGCCGACCAGGCCGGACTTGCCCATGCCGATGACCACCACCTTGCCTTCGCAGGCGAGAAGAATATTGACCGCCTTTTCGAAATTCGCGTCCAACCGTTCGGCCATCGCCATGATGGCGTCGGCTTCGATCTTCAATACGCGGCGGGCTCGCTCCATCGGCAGGTCCCTTTCCTTGCGCGGCGGCGTTATTCGTGCAAGCCGGATTCCATGATTTCCTTGACGCGCGCCAGGTCGTTGGGCGTATCCACGCTGATTGTGCTGTGTTCGGTCAGCGGGCATTTGATGCGCACGCCGTGTTCCATCGCGCGCAGTTGTTCGAGCTTTTCCACTTTCTCCAGCACGGTGCCGGGCCATTTGGCGTAGGCGAGCAGGAAGTCGCGCCGGTAAACGTAAAGCCCGAGGTGCTTGAAGTAGGTCGGGCGCTCGGTCGGCAGACCGCTGAGGCTCGGGCGGCCGCCGTGCAGCGACATCAGGCCGCGGGCGAAGGGGATCGGCGCGCGCGAAAAGTACAAGGCGAAATCCTGCAGATCGACGATCACCTTGACCGTGTTCGGATTGAACACGTCGTCGATTTCGGTGATCTTCGCCCGTAAGGTGCCGAACAATAGCGTGTCGTCGGTTGCGAAGGGCGCGACGGCGTCGTCGAGCAGCGCGCAATTGAACAGCGGTTCGTCGCCTTGCACGTTGATGATCAGGTCGCTGTCCAGTTCGCGGGCGACTTCCGCCACGCGGTCGGTGCCGCTTTCGTGGTCGGCCCGGGTCATCGCCACCGTGCCGCCGACGTTGCGGATGACGCTCGCGATGCGATCATCGTCGGTGGCCACGATCACGTCGTCCAGGCATTGGCTCAGTTTGACCCGTTCGTATACGTGTACGATCATCGGTTGGCCGGCGATTTCCAACAACGGTTTGCCGGGCAGGCGCTCACTGGCATAACGTGCGGGGATGATCGCGGATACCTTCATCTATCGTCCTTCCTCGTGGCGGAAGACAAAATCGTTTGCCTTGTTTTTCCGCGGAATGTCCTTTTGCCCTTCGCTGCTGCTGGCGAATGGTAGCACTACCGAAGGTCGTGTCAAGCTGCGGAAACGGGCCGGGTGTCGAGATTCGACCGGAATGCGGTTGGGTCTTGCCCGCGTGACGATTACACCATACATTAGGGCGTTTCGTTGGGGCGGAATGTGGTAAGGACAAAAAGGAGAACCGCAGTGAAGGGCAGAATATTAACGCTGGCGATATTGGTGTTGCTGTTGGCGACGTCGGCCATGGCCGAGGATGTCGCCTATGTCCGGATCGACACGCAGGACGTTTTCGAGCGCACGGAAATCGCCGAACGCGGTTACGTGATCGATTACGTCAATCTGGAAGAAGGCTGGGTGTGGGCCGAAGTGCCGCTGGTCGAGCTGGACGAAGTGGGCAAACTCGGCTATCGCGTCGAAGTCCTCGACGTGCAGGAAAAGTTTCCGCCCGCCTACGACGACTATCACAACTACGGCGAAGCGACCGCCTTGTTGCAGGAATGGGCGAACACCTATTCGGACATCGCCGTGCTGTTTACGTTGGGCCAGAGCATCGAAGGACGCGAGCTGTGGGGCCTGAAAATCAGCGACAATCCGACGGTCGACGAAACCGACGAGGGCGCCTTCTTCCTGTGCGGTCAGCATCACGCCCGCGAGATTCTCACCGTCGAATCGGTGCTGTATACGACGCAGCAGATTCTGGAGAATTACGGCGTCGACGACTACATCACCTTCCTGGTCGACAACCGCGAACTGTTCATCGTGCCCACCGTCAATCCCGACGGCGCGGAGTGGGACCAGTCGGGCGCGTCGTTCAAGATGTGGCGCAAGAATCGCCGCGTCAACGAAGGCTCGACGGCCATGGGCGTCGACCTGAACCGCAACTACGGTTACATGTGGGGCGGCGCCGGATCGTCCAATTTCCCGGGCTCGGAAACCTATCGCGGCACCGCGGCGTTCTCCGAGCCGGAAACGGCGGCCGTGCGCGATTTCGTCACCGCCCACACCAACATCAACGTGCTGATTTCGATGCACACCTACAGCAAATTGCTGCTGTACCCCTGGGGCTACACCTACGAGCGCATCGAGGATCAGATCGATTTTCTGACGCACAAATACCTTGCGCAGGAAATGGCGAAGTTCAACGGTTATCGGGCGCAATCGGCGTCGGCGCTGTACCTGACCACCGGCGACACCGATGACTGGGCGTACGGCGATCAGGGCATCATCACGTTCACCTTTGAGATGGATCCCAACGAATTCAATCCGCTGGGCTTTTATCCGCAACCCTCGACCATCCAGGCGTCGGTGGAGAAAAATTATCCGGCGCACCTGTTGGCTTACGGTTTGAGCCGCGATCCTTCGCTGGTGCTCTCCAGCGATCTGTGGCAGTTGGATGCGTACCAGAGCGGCGCGAACATCGCGATCGAATGGGCGCCGATCATCGAAACCGAAGCCTCCGGCTGGAACGTGCTGCGTTCGACGGGCGGCAAAGCCTACACGCCGATCAACGACACGCTCATCGTCCCCGGGCAGACGTCCTACTCCTTCACCGATACGAACGTGACGATGGGACAGGCGTACAGCTACAAGATCCAGTTCGTCTCCAACTACGACAACAACCAGGAGTTCGGCCCGGTGTCGGTCGACCTGAGCGGCGACGATGACGATGACGACGACGATACTGCCGACGACGACGCAACCGACGACGATACGATCGACGACGACGACCAATCCGACAACGACGACGATGACGATGACGGCTGCGGCTGCTGAGTAAAAAATTCACCATCAGGCGAAAGGCGGTTGCCCGGCAGCCGCCTTTTTTGTTTGGCTGTGTCACAATATTTTTTGTGAATAATTCAATCTTGAATGGTTCATGACTTTTGTGTTAAAGTCCCACTGCTTTCGTTATTGGTTGTTTTAAGCCTGAACACGTTACAGTTAGGCAGCAGAGATTGGGCGCATCGTTGTTGTCTGTTGTTTCTACAAAATCCCGCATTCGACATGGCCGACTTGGCGTCGCGCTGATCGTCGCGTTTCTGTTGACGATGATCGGCACGGCGCACGCCGATATCCTCTATACCTTCGGATTCTCGCCGCGCGGCATGGGCATGGGCAACGCGATGACCGCCATCGCCGACGACTGGGCCGCGCCGTTTTACAATCCCGCCGGCACCGCGTTCCAGACGCAGCCCTCGGTCGGTTTCGGATATTTCATCGGCGACTCGTCGATCAACGCGATCGGCATCGATGAAATATCCCTCGGCGCGACGCGGGGCATGCTCTACGGCGCGAATTTGCCGCTGCCGTTCCGCGACGGCATCTTCAAAGATCGGCTGGCCTTCGGCTTCGCCGGCTTCATGCCCGAGGGCATGCTGATTCGCATGGGCGTGGATGCGCCGACCGACCCGACGCTGATTCTGCTGGGCAACGCCAACCGCAGCTCGGTGATGATTCCCACCCTGGGCGTCAAGATCACCGAGGGCCTGGCCATCGGCGGCGGCGTGCAGTCGTTCGTGGACACCAAAGGCGAAATCTACGCCTACATCGATCCCAGCGGCGCGGTGCAGACCAAGGTCGGGGAAGAACTGGTGATGGTCTACTTCCCGATCGCCAGTGTGCTGTTTCGCCCCGGCAAGCATTGGGATTCGATGCGTGGGTGGGGCTTCGGCTTCGTCTACCGCGATCAGCAATACACCGACTACCTCATTCCGATCAGCGCGGCGCTCGGCGATATTCCCTTTATCGTCAGCTTTGCCGCCAAAAGCCTGTTCTTGCCGCGTCAGTACATCGGCGCGGTGTCCTACGACGGCGGCCGCTGGCGCGTCGAAGCCGACGTGGCGTTCAACGAGTGGTCGGAATTTCCGGACCCGCACCTGATCATCAAAAACGACGTGTCCATTCCGATCATCCCCATCGAGTTCACCGATTCGGTGGCGCATCCGCCGAAGTTCCACGATACCGTCACCGGCAAGGCCGGCGCGGAGTTCGACATTTATCGGCACGCCGACGTCGACATGTTCCTGCGCGGCGGCTATCAGATCGATCCGTCGCCGGTGCCGCCGCAGACCGGTTACACGAACCAACTCGACAGCGACCGGCACGTCGGCGCGCTGTCTTACGGCCTGACCTGGAAAGGCGTGGGCGATTTCCGTTTCAACGCGCCCATCAAAATCGACACGGTCGGGCAGGTGCAATATTTGACCCGGCGCGTGTCATACAAAAACGACGACGTCGATCCGTCCAATCCCGGCTATCCGAAAATCGGTATGGAGGGATGGTTGTATTCGTTCGGTCTGTCGTTGAGCACGCAATTTGATTACGAGTAAACCGATGCGTAGGTTGTTGCCCATTTTGCTGGTTTTGCTGCTCGCCGGTCAGGCGTGGGCGGGATCCTTCGACATCTTCGGCACCGGCGCGCGGGCCATCGCGTTGGGCGGCGCGTACACGGCGCTGGGCAACGACGCCGCCGGCGTGTATTACAACATCGGCGCGATCACCCAGGTGCATCGCCTGCAGGCCGAGATCATGTACAGCTACGCGCAGCCGGAGCTGTTGATCAACGGCGTTTCGCAGGACATCGACCAGCATCGCGGCTCCAACGCCGGGGCGATCATCGCCACCAAGATTTTCGACCATCAGGTCGCGTTGGGCCTGAACTTGTTCATCCCGGACGATCATGCGATGCGCTTCCTCGTGCTGCCGATCGAGCAACCGCACAATCCGTTCACGCACAACGCCAACCACGTGTTCACCGTCATGGGCGGCGTGGGCGTCGAGGTGTTCGACTGGCTGTCGGTGGGCGGCGGCGTGAACGTGCTGGCCACCGAATACGGCAGCGTCGAATTCACCATCAAGGAAAAAGAACCCAGCGAAGGCGGCGAAGTCAGCAAGCTCAAACCCAACTACGCCGCGCTGGTCGGCGTGTGGACCAAGCCGCTGCCCTGGTTGCAGGCCGGCTTCATGTTCCGCGACAAAGTCGAAATGACCCTCTCGCTGCCCAACATCCTCACCGTGCCGCCGATCGAGGTGTTCGACGGCAGCGAGGTCGACCTGATCCGCAAGACGCAGATGGACATCATCGCCGAAACCAACTGCCACTTCTCGCCGCGCGCTTACGAATTTGGCGTGGCGTTCCTGCCCACCGAGCAGTGGGTGATCAGCATGAATCTCACCTACGCCGAATGGTCGGAAATGAGCAGCGACGCGCCCTACGGCGTCGTGTACGTCAGCGGCGGTCTGGCCGACGTGTTCCCGACGCAGCCGGCGCCGCCGCCCGCCGATCCGGGCTTCGACGACACCTGGACGCCCTCGATCGGTATCGAGTACCTGCCGATCAAAAACGATGCATGGGAAGCGGCGGTGCGCGGCGGTTATCGGTTCCGTCCGACGCCGGTGCCCGAGCAGAAGTACATCAACAACTACCTGGACGCCGACACGCACGTCATGTCCGCCGGCCTGGGCGGCAAGGCCTTCCGCCTCTGGAAACACTTGCCCGACAAGCTGGCGGTCGACGGCTTTTTCCAATATCATTACAGCCAACCGCGCACGTATCACAAAGAGTACGCCACCAGCACGATCGGCGACATTGAATTTGAGCAAAGCTGGTACAATATCGGCGCCTCTTTGACGTTGGGGTTCTGATGATGAGCATTCGCCGCTTCGCCATCGCCGCCGCGTTCGTGCTGCTGGTCTGCGGATGCGGCCAGAACGTCGACCTGTTCGGCTCGCTGACCGGCGTACCCGTCGCCGGCGTGGCCACCTGGTACAAGATCGACATGGACCCCGACACCGAACTCGTGCAGCCCTACGTGCTGTTCGGCGACGATTTGCACCGGCTCGTCGAGCCCAGCTACCTGCTCGTCGGCGACCTGCATTACCTGTTTTACGAAGTGATCGAGTACAAATTCGTCGACGGCGAAAAACAAATCGTCGGCAGCACGATTCACGCGGCCGTCAGCGACGACGGTTTTTCCTGGGAAATCCTCAACGACGACCTACCGGTGCTCGAGCCCTCGCAGGCGTGGGAAGGCAACGCGGTGGGCGCGCCCAGCGTTGTCTATCGCGGCGGGCGCTTCCAGATGTGGTACACCGGCGGTTACGGCGCGGGCATCGGCTACGCGGGCAGCGAAGACGGCCTCACCTGGGTCAAGCACGACGGCAATCCGATTCTTCAACCGGATCAGGATTGGGAAGAAGGCCTGGTCGCCGCGCCGGCGATCCTGGTGAAGGGCGGGCAATATAAAATGTTCTATTCCGGCGGCGACGCCGGCGGGCCGGAACTGGCGCAGCACGCGGGCCGGGCGATCGGTTACGCGCGCAGCGACGACGGTCTGGTCTGGATCAAGCAAGACAATCAGGGCCGCAACGGCGTCGACGATTCGCCCGCCGTGCGCCCGATGCTCACCGCCTCGCAGCCGTGGGAAGGCTACGACCCCGACAACGAAGTGTACGGTTGGGTCGCCAGTCCGTTCATCCGCGTCGATCATCCGGTCGATCGCGACGTCTACCGCCTCTACTACACCGGCAACCGCCCGGGCGATCCGGTGTTCTCCGACGTGAGCATCGGCTACGCGGGCAGCTTCGACGGCATGGATTGGGAGAAGGCCGACGATTCCATCAACCCGATCCTCGGCGAGAAATTCCCGCTGTCTTTGCCCGGGCTGACCGACTACATGATCTACAGCGAGTACGCGCCCAGCGTGGTGCGGCTCGATGCGCAAAACTACCGCATGATCTTTGCGCAGTCCGATCCGCTCGACACCCTGCACGGATTGGCCGTTGCCGTGCAGCCCAAACCGGAATGATTTTTTCCCGTTAGAACATGAACCGGAGCGGATCGATGATGTTGTCCGGCAGCGGGCTGAGTTTCCTGACTTCCGAATTGGGACACCCGGAGCCGATAAGCCCCGGAGGGGCGGATGGTCAGTAGCGAAGGGCGATAGCCCTGGAAATTGCGGGCGGCCCAAAGGCGATAAGCCCCGGAGGGGCGGAGGAATCTTCGCTAATTCGCATCAACGAGCTTACCTGCACCCCCTTCAGGGGTTTGCTTGAATTTGCTCCAGCTGATACCAGGGCTGACGCCCTTCGCTACTAACCTGCGCCCTGCGGGCTTGAAGAGCCGGCGCATAGATCCATTTCAACATTGGCTGCGCCCTTCGCTACTAACCTGCGCCCTGCGGGCTTGAAGAGCCGGCGCATAGATCCGTTTCAACGTTGGCTGACGAGACTGTCGATTTTCTCGTTTTGGTGTAGAGCTTGGGGAAAAATGCCCGACGCTTACGGGTCGGGCTACCCTCTATCGCCCCTGATGGGGCTGTTTGTCGCCTATCGGCGCATTTATCGACAGTCTCTGACGCCCTTCGCTACTGACCTGCGCCCTGCGGGCTTGAAGATCCTGCACGGAAAATCATTTCAACGTTGTTCGATTTCGCCGGGTTTTCTTCTCGGGACACCCTAAATCGAAATCGCCATCTGGTAATCTCAAGCACCTACGAAATAAAAAACAAGGTGTATGGAAGTCGGAATTTTTCCCGCTAAAACATGAACCAGATCGGATCGATCAGATTGTCCAGCAGTGGGCTGAGTTTCTTTTCGATCGCCTGCCGTTCCTCGCGGTGATACCAGTAGCCCGTCGACGCCTGCCACAGATAGCGATAGTCGTACGAGGTTAGACTCCGTCGCCAGCCGCTGGATAAAAACAGCGGATAACGGTAGTTCGCCTCGCGCCGGCGCATCACGCCCAGGTACTCCTCGGTGATTTCCTTCGCCAGCGCGAAGTGCTCCTGCGCGGCCTCTTCGCCGTCCGGATCGTCGCCGGTTTCCTGCAGCCGCCGCGCGCACACGCCCGCGTACAACTCGTACACATGCGCCGCGCGTACCGCGTTGACGTGGAAGGAATCGACCAGTTCCTCGTACCAGGGCAGGGCGTTGTCGGGCACTTGCTCCCGCACCGCCTCGACCCGCGCGTAAAAATCGGCGTACACGTCGGCCATCAGTTCCAGCGCCGCGAGGGTCGACTCCTCGAACTCGCGCACGATCCACCCGGGCTGATCATACAGCTTGGCGAAGGTCATCGGTTCGGGGTGCGTGGTCGCGCCGACCAGGTAGCCGATTTCGTCCCACGTATCGGCGCTGGCCAGATACGAGGCGAGCTCGAAGCCGATGAGCATATCTTCCTGATGCAGCGTCAGTTCGCGCACCATCGCCATGATCGTCGGGGACGCGTCGCCAAAGATGTTCGCGTAGTCGCCGATGATGTCCTGCCAGTCGAGCGTCGAATCCCACGTCGCGCGCGCCACGACCCAGTCGTTGAGCCAGTAATTCCACTCGTGACCGGAGGTGAAGGTCACGTGGCCGTCCAACCCCTTGTCGGCCAGCAGCTCGATGTCCTTCCAGCGGTTGAACAGGTAGACCGGCAAGAACAACGGCACGTCAATGTCGAACGAACACCAGTAGGCCGTTTCCGGGTAGTAGTACATTTTGCGCGTGCCCAGGATCGAGAGCATCCACTCGTAGAGTTCGCTGAAATCCTCGTTGCCGTATGCCGGCGCCGGGCCCTGCAGATCGTAGTACATCACCGTGTGCGGGTAGACGCCCAAGCCCGCGTCGGCTTCCTGCGCCAGGTAATTGAAGTTGATGTTGTTGTAATGCTCGGCGACCTGGCCGCTGGAACAATGGATTTTCACCGACGCTTCCGTGTTCGGATATTTTTCGCGCAGATATTCGACCGTATTGTTCATCCAGGCGACCTGAATGGTGTCTTTGACCTCGGTGAATTCGCTGCTGCCCATTTCGAGATTGAGGTGATCCCAGGGCGCCTGCATCAGTTGGTCGATGTTGGCCTGCATTTCCTCTTTGTATTCGCCGCGCAGGTTGGGGACGATCTTCCAGGCCTTCTGTTGCTGGAAAACCCAGGACACGACCAGCCCCGCGTCGACCTTGCGTTCGTGGGCATAAGCGACGATCGCGTTGAAGTGGGCGAGGGTGGCGTCGTAGTCGACCGTGCGCAGCAGCTCGAATTGGAAGTAGTTCTGCTTGTTGCGCACCAGCCAGTCGATCAGATGCTTCGCGTATTCCAGATACTCCTCGTTGTCGCGCATGAGAAATTCGGTGGCTTCCAGCGGGTGCATCGTGTGGATGTGAAAGCCGCGCCGCCCCCAATCGGGCGTCTCGACGACGTTCAGATCGGTCGGCACGTCCGCCGCGGTCAACGTGGGGATGTAAATCTGCTCCGGATGATAAAAGCCGAAGCCCATCGTTTCCAGCAGATGATACAGGCCGTACTGCCGGCCGCGCTCGTCCGCGCCCTCGATCACGATCGCCGCCGCGCCCTTATACTCGCGCGTTTGCAGGCGGAAGGACTCGGCGGGCAGGGACGTGTCTTCCAGAATGACGATCGGCATACCGGCCGGTTGCTGCGGCAAGGTCGTGACCGACGATATCTGCTGCCCGAACGCCTCGCTGAGCAGCGCTTGCGCGTCGGCGACCGCCAGCCGCAATGAATTATCCGCGTCGGCGGGCAGCACCAAAATCACGGACGTTGTCGACGGGCCGGTCGTGTCGTCGTCATCGTCATCGTCGGCAGGCGCGGTATGGTCATCGTTGTCGTCATCGTCGTCGTCGGCCTGACAACCGACGGACAGCAGCAAAGCGGCGCACAGCAACAACAACAGCCAAAAGCGGGACGATCCGACTTTCATGAAACCTCCCTGCCGCGCCGATTAAAACCTTGAAACGCGCGCGGCGAATTTTCTCCGGTAAAAATCTTCTTAACTTAATTGATCGATTCTGCATAGAAGGCAAAGCGGATTTCCGGTATAAATCGAACGATGATTCATCTGCCGCAAGCGTTGTTCGCCGTCATCTTCGTCCTGCTGTGTTGGGGGCTCGGCGGCGTGCTCTTTCGCCGTTGGCTCGACGATTTCCCGACGCCGACCCTGCGCCACGTTACCGCCTTCGCCCTGGGCTGCGCCCTGTATTCCTACCTGATGCTTTTTTTGGGCTGGCTGGGCCTGCTCGACAAACTCTGGATGGGCGCGCTGTTGCTGCTCGGCGCGGCGGCGATGCTCGCGCACGGCTATCGGGAAATCGCGCGGCGGCGACTGTGGCCGACGATCACCGCCGGCGACGGTTTGTACCTGACGTTGCTCGGTCTGTTTTATCTGCCCGCGATCGTCACGGCGCTGGCGCCGCCGGTGATGCGCGAGGCGCTGACGATGCACCTGGCGTTGCCCAAGTTGTATTTGCAGGCGCAACGCATCGCTTATTTCGGCGGCTATTTCTATGCGGCGTTTCCCAAGGGGCAGGAGGTGCTGACCGTTCTGATGCTCGACCGCGCCGGGGACCGCGCCGCGCAGATGCTGCCGGTCGTGCAACAGCTTGCCGCGGCGATCGGCCTGTATTCGCTGCTTGCCTGGCGTTTCGATCGTTTCACCGCGTTCGTCGGCGGACTGGGTTTCGCCACGCTGCCCGCGGCGATCGTGTTCGCCGGCGGCGGCTACGTCGAACCGGCGATGAACCTGGCGCTGGTGGGCGCGTTGATCGCCCTGGCCGTCATCGAGCCCGACGACGAACGCACCCCCGCACTGCTGGTCGGCCTGCTGGGCGGCTGGCTGTTGGCATTAAAGTATTCCGGCGGGATTCTGCTAATGCTGTTGCTGTTCCTGCTGATCCTCCGCGTGCGCCGGATCAACCTGCGCGAATCGATTTCGGCGGTCATCCTCTGTTGCCTGATGACCGCGCCGGCCGTTTTCTGGCTGATCAGCAATTGGCTGGTGCTGGGCAATCCCGTCTTCCCTTACGCCTATCAATGGTTCGGCGGCGTGGAGTGGAACGGCGAGATGGCCGTGCTGTTCGGGCGCTATCTCGACAGCTTCGGCGGCGGACGCTCGTGGTTGGACATGCTCCTGCTGCCGTTGCGCCTGGCTTTCTCCGGCCGTTTCGACAGCCTGAATTTCGACGGCGTGCTTGGACCGTTCGTTTTGCTGTTTTTGGTCGCGGCGGCGGCGAGTCCGGTCTGGTGGCGGCAACGACACAAGCTGCGCCTGTTGCCCGGCCTGGGTTATGCGACTGTGTTGGCCTTGGCCTTCTTTGCGCTGCACACACATCAGATGCGTTTTTACCTGGCGCCGCATCTGCTGGTGATTGTCGTGGCCGCCGTGACGATCCACCGCCTGGCGGTCGCCGACCACCTGCGCTCGATCGCCCGCCCGGCGATGATCGCGCTGTTGATTCTCGGACTGGCCTACAACGCCTATGCTCTGGGAAAGGAAACGCTCCGCCTGGGGGCCTACCGACCGCTGTTCGGGCTGCAAACGGAAGATGAATTTCTCGCCGAGCACGTGCCCGGCTACAACGCCATCCGGTTCATCAACGAGCAAACGCACCCCGAGGTGAATGTCCTGTGCGTGAAAACGGGCAACTTCGGCTACTATTTCGACCGGCCGTTTTTTGCGGAAAGCTTCATGGACGAGCGGGTGTTTCTCAATTACCTGGACACCAGCGATTCGGCCGATTACCTCGCGCGCAGCCTGTTGCTCGACGGCTTCACGCACCTGCTGGTCAACCAACATTTTGTCGAACACGAATTAAGCGACACGCAGGCCGAGTTGTGGCAAAGCTTTCTCGACCAGCGCGGCCGCATTGTTTTTAACGAAGAGGGGTTCGCCGTGGTCGAGGTGCTCACGGCGAACCGTTCGGGGCAAGAAAGCACTGTGGAATACAGTGCCGGGTAGATTCAGTTAGCAGGCGCAGCCGCCCGAATCACCGTCTTCCGCATCGTCGTCGTCATCGTCATCGTCGCCATCGTCGTCACCGTTGGGCAACATCGAATCGTCTTCGTCATCGTCCGGCGGAAGTTCCGGATCGGTGATGTCGTCGTCGGTCACGTCGTCATCATGCGCGGTGTCATCGTCGGTCACGTCGTCGTCGGCCGCCGGGGTGGTGTCGTCATCATCGCCGCCGGTGTCATCGTCGCCGGCCGGGGTGGTGTCGTCATCATCGCCACCGGTGTCATCGTCGCCGGCCGGGGTGGTGTCGTCATCGTCGCCACCGGTATCGTCATCGGCCAGGTCGTCGTCGGCCAGGTCATCATCGGCCAGGTCGTCGTCGGCCACGTCATCGTCGGCCACGTCATCGTCGGCCACGTCGTCGTCGGCCACGTCGTCGTCGGCCACGTCGTCATCGGCCACGTCGTCGTCGGCCGTGTCATCGTCGGTTGTATCGTCGTCATCGCCGCCGCAGTGGCCGGTTCCTTTGATCAGCATGCTCTTGGGCAGTTCCGAAACGCCGCTGGACGTCTCGATCCACAGATCGTATTCGCCGGGGCTGACGCAAACGAAGTCGAAATTGCAGTTGACGTGATTCGGCGCGATGATCTGCACATCTTCCGCCACAATGAACCGGTTGTTCTGCGTCAGGCGCAAGTCATAGATGTTGTTCAGATTCACACCGAAAATGTCCACGTTCAGAACCACGTTGTTGCGCGTGATGTCCGGCGTGATCTCCAGCAATTCCGGACCGTCCGGGCTCTGCGCCAGGGCGAAGGTCTTGTTCCAGATTGTGTGTGGGCTTAAAGCCAGGCTGAAATACACGCAAGAAATCAAGACGAAGTAGGCAAATAAACGCCAAGTCGCTGAATGGATCTCCCGTAATCCCTTCATATCGTCCACCCCTCTTTTTCCGCAAACGGATATTTCGGAACCATGCAGTGTAGAGCAAAGAAAATGCCGAAAAAGAACAAATATACTAATTATTTATTAACTCATTGATAATAAAGGGGAAATTGAACTTTTCGCCCAGTATGCCAAAGGAATGAATCATATGGAAATATTAGAGGTTAGGAAAAATTTTCACATAGCGTTACATTGCGTAATTAATTTATAGAGTTAGCCTAAAAAATATACAGTTCCCTTGAACGATTATTCAAGAACATTCGCCAGACTCGATCGTCCTCAGCAACCGCATCCATCGTCGTCATTATCATCGTCATCATCAGTAGTTACGTCGTCATCAGCCGCATCGTCATCAACAGCGTCGTCATCGATTGCGTCATCATCCGCCGCGTCGTCGTCGACCGCGTCATCATCGGCCACATCGTCGTCAGCGGTGTCGTCGTCGACGGTATCGTCGTCCGTCGTGTCGTCATCATCCGGGAAATCGTCGTCGCCGTAAGGTCCGTCGCCGGGCAGGATGCCGTAGTAGACGCTGACGTAATACGCCACCAGATAATCGAAGCCGCACCCGACGAACAACGGCTCGGCGGCGTGATAGCACGAGGCTTCGAACACCCCGTGGCTCTGCCAGTACATGTCGGTCCAGTGCCGATCGTTCAGCTCGCGCGGATCCTTCGTTTGCGGCTTGATGTCGATCAATTCGCGCAGCCACGGCACCTCGTTGAGCAGGTCATTCATGAACACCGAAAACGGATCGAGTTCCATGTCCGAGCAGGTGATTTCCGGTTTCGCGTTGGGCACGTCCCAATAAAGTCCCAGCGTACGCGAGGTGTCTTCCTCGATGTCGGCCAGTTCGTCCTCGTCGCACACGCCCAGACGCAGACAGCCGGTGACGTGCACCGCATCGAACCACGGATTGTTCGTGTTTTTCACCCACGGACGATTCTGCTTCATCCAGACGTTCCATAGGTCTTCCAGTTCGGCGCGATCGGGCCACAGCCGGAAGATGGCCTGGAAGGCCAGGTGGCGCAGGTTGTTGCCGTAATATTCGCTGTACTTGTTGATGAACGAGTTCGCGTCGATCGCCAAAAACGGCTTGTTGATCTGGTATTGCGTTTCCAGCAACTCCCAGTAATACGGTTCGTCGAGCACGTGGGCGATGTTCGCCAGCCAGGCGATGCGCATCAGCGGCCCGACCCAGTGCGCGTTGTTGCCGGTCCATTGCCCGTTGTGGTCGGTGATGTGCCACTGGTTGGTTTCCAGCATCTCGGCGACGTCGGCCAGATCGTCGCGGATCCACTGCTTCAGCGTTTCGTTTTGCAGCGCGTCGTAGGCCCAGGCCATGCCCCAGATATAACCGCTGTATTGGTCGCGGCTGGTCTGGCAAACCCAGAAATAGCCTTCCCACTCACCGACGCCTTTCACCTTCCATGAATGCTCGTCCGGAAACGAGGCGTTCCACGGCCATTCGTCGTGACCGGCCCAACGCGGCATGTAGCCGAGGGTGTCGGTCATGTCCATCGCGTTATGCATGTAAG
Source organism: bacterium (assembly GCA_036725605.1). GTDB lineage: Bacteria > Lernaellota > Lernaellaia > Lernaellales > Lernaellaceae > CALBTQ01. The sequence continues at coordinate 4,997 of DAIMDW010000025.1, read as the reverse complement.
TGACGATCGTTTCGATCTCGTCGTGCGCCTGTTGCTCGCCGGTGATCAGATAGCGGATCGCCTGGCTGCCCAGGTACATGCCCGTCCAGATCAGACTGTCGCCCTGGTAATGGACGGCGGCCAATTCGTCGTAGTTGGTGTCGGTGAAGGCCACCGCGGTGGTCAGGCCGCCCAGGTCGCCGTGGTGCCATTCCGGCAGCCATTGGTTGTAATCGTCCGCGCGTTGATGCAGCGTGGGATCGAAGTCCGCGCCGGCGAGCGCGGGCAGCGCCAGGCAGAAAAACAGGGCGAACGCGAGATGCAAGCGACGGTTCATCATGGCCTCCAGCAATTTTGCCGCCCCGATTGTAGGGGATTGCGCGGCAAAACTCTAGCGCGGTTCATCGTCGCGTATTTTCGCGTTATTTCCGGGAAAAAAACGCCGTTGCCCTGGATTTTTTGCCAAAAGGAATTAATCTTCAAAGTGAAGCCGAATCCCGGTGAAAACGAGAAAAAGAGAGAATTCGGCCTGCGTTGCGTAATGGGCCGTTATTTGTACGACAAAAAATAAACTGCAACCGAATCGTGAAGTCAGCCATGTCCGGGCGTTGAGACGATCCGTATCGTTCGGCAAGAAAAGTATCCGGTCAGCCGGTGGGAGGACATTCGATGGATTATCCGCAGATGAACACGGCGCCGTCCGGCTTCGATCCGCAGCGGGATCTGCCGGCCGGATTCATGGACTTTTTCCTGCCGTTGCATCGTCAATTCACGCCGCAACAGAAAAACCTGTTCACCAAGCGCCGCGAGGTATTGCGACGCACGCTCGACGGCGAGGCGCTCGATTATTTGCCGCCGTCCGCGGCGATCAAGGGCGACTGGAAAATCGCCTTGCCGGATTGGGTGAGCGATCAGCGCAACCAGATGACCGGCCCGGCCGACGACGCCGAGTTGGTCGTCAAGATGCTCAACTCCGGCGCGCCCGGCGTGATGCTCGACCTGGAGGATTCCATGGCCAATCACTGGCCGAATCTGCTGCTGGGCATCGACAATATCCTGGCCGCCCTTTACGGCGAACTGACCTATGTCGACGCCAAAACCGGCGCGACCGTGCCGATTCAGTCGAGCAAAACGGTGATCTTCAACCGCGCGCGCGGCCTGCATCTGGGCCAGGCGGGCGTCGTGCCCGGCGAGGTGACCTCGGCGTCGCTGTTCGACGTGGCGATGATCGCCTATCAAGTCGATATCGCGAAGCTCAAACACCCGCTGTCCTTTTACATTCCGAAAACCGAGGCCGCCGAAGAGGGGCAATGGTGGAACGACGTGTTCAAGGCAATCCAAAAAGCGCGTGGCTGGGCCCCCGATACCATCAAGGCGATGGCCCTGGTCGAGAGCTTTCCGATGGCCTACCAGTTCGAAGAGTTCATGTACCATCTGCGCGATCACATCGTCGGGCTCAACCTCGGCCGGTGGGATTACATGGCCAGCCTGATCAACTTCAACCTGCACGATCCGCAATGGGTGCTGCCCGATCGCAACACGATTCCGCACAACGTGCCGTTCTTCCAGCACATCCGCGAGTTGATTCCGGAGATCTGCCACAAGCGCGGCATCCTGGCGATCGGCGGCATGACCGCGCTGTACCCCAGCCGCGTCGACGCCGACCTCAACGATCGCGCGCTCAAGGTGCTGGCCGAAGACAAAAAGAACGAAGCGAACTCCGGCATGGACGGCGCGTGGACCGGCCACCCGGACCAGAATGAAATCGCGCTCGCGCAGTTTCCGTTCCCCAATCAACTGGGCCTCGTGCGCGGCCTGGAACGCTATCCCAACCTGCGCGTGGCGCCGTTGGGCGTCGGGCAAAAAACGCTCGCCGGCACGCGCGCGGCGGTGCGCACGACGATCCATTACCGCTTCGGTTACCTGAGCGGCAAGGGCGCGAGCCTGATCAACGGCTATATGGAGGACCTGGCCACCGACCGTATCTACCGGTTGATGATCCATCAGCGCATCAAGCATCGCGACGAGGTGGAAATTCTCGGCGACGACGGCCGGCCGGTGTTGCACACGCCGGAAACCGTCAGCGCCGTTTACGACGAGGAACTGGCGACGATCCTCGCCGAACTGCCGCCCGACACGCCCGCCGAGATCGTCGAGCGTTACCGCCGGGCGCGGCAATTGACCGAAAAAATGATGAAAGAAGGCCGGCACGATCCGGTCTGATGACTTGAAAATCTCGACAATCGTTTTGGGAGGAGAAAAGGATTATGGCGAAACAAGAGAAAATGGAATTGGTCGAAACCCCATTATTGCCGCCGGGATTTAAAGTTCCCGCCTCGCGCTTCGTGCATCCGAGCACGCGTATGCGGCAGTTGCTCAAGACCGAGCCGTACCTGTTCGGCCCCGGCGTGTACGATCCCTTCGGCGCACAGTTGGTCATGTATTACGGCTTCAAGGCCGTGTACTTCAGCGGTTATTCCTTCGCCATCGGCCACGTGGGCACGACGGACATGGACATGTACACCAGCGTGGAAATCGCCGATGCCGCGCGGCGCGTGGTCAGCGGCCTGCGCAAGTTCCAGTTGACCATGGCCGTGGGCGAGCCGGAGAAAAACATCCCGCCCAAGCACCTGGACATCCCGCCGATCGTCGTGGATATGGACGGCGGTTACGGCAACGCCTTTAACGTGCAACGCACCACCGAACTGTACGTCAACGCCGGCGTGGCCGCCGCGCACATCGAAGATCAGGTGCTGCCCAAGCGTTGCGGACACATCGGCGGCAAGGCGCTGATCTCCCCGGGCGAGATGGTCGGAAAGCTCAAGATGATGCGCGCGGTCGCCGACGATCTGGGCAACAAGGATTTCGTCATCATCGCCCGCACCGACGGTCTGAGCGCCGTCGACGCACCCGAGTCGGCGCGCGGTATGGACCTGGCGGTCAATCGCGCCCTGACGTACCTGGATTCCGGCGTGCCCGATCTGATCTGGTGCGAGTTCCCCACCTCCGATCGCGGACCGCTGGAGACCTTCACCAGCGAGGTGCACAAGCGCTATCCCGACGCCAAGTTCGCCTTCAACTATTCGTCGTCCTTCAAGTGGTACAACGATGAAAAGCCCATCACCTTTGACGAACTGGGCGAAATGGGCATCAAGTTCCTGTTCATCACCCTCGGCGGCCAACATGCGATGGGCCACGGCATGAGCGTGTTGCTGTCGGAGATGGCCGCGCAGAAACAGCAGGGCTACATCAACCTGCAAAAGAAGGAATGGGAAGAGGGCAAGGATTTTCCGACCAAGAGCCACCATTTCTTCAGCGGCGTGCCCTATCATCATCTGGCCGGCAAGATGTTCGACAGCGCCCGCCTGGGCCTGGAGTTTGTCGAGGATCTGCCGGAAGACAAAGTCGTCTGAGGTTGCCGACCAAGCGGACTCACCGCGACCCAGGGATGGGTCGCCATTTTCGGCGAGCCGAAAATGAAGGGAGACGCCGCGCTTTTCGTCGACCGTCAGCCGAAAAAGTCACGGATGACTGTAACGGCAGTTTTACATATAAAGGATTAAAAAAATCCGGCCCCGCAAGCGAGGCCGGATCGTTTATCGATCGTTTATCAGGATGATTTACAGTTCACAATCCAGGTCGATGCCCCAGCCGTTGTTGATCATATCGGCGGCGGTTTTCGCCCATTCCAGCCAGGTGCTGTTGACGATCGACCATTCGATCTGGGCAAACGCTTCGCCCACGGTGTCCGCGTCGATGTAGTAAAGGAACAGCGGAGTGTCTTCGCCCAAGCCGGCCGGGAAGCCGATCTGGCCGATCACGTCGTAGGCGGCCAGGTTGAGCAACAGGGCGGCGAACTGCTGTTCGGCCTTGTCCTGCATGTCGTTACGGCCATGGTGGCAGCCGCCGCACTTGCCGTGGCCGTGGTGACCGCGACCGCCGTGGCAACCGCGACCATGATGATAACCGTTGCCGTCCATCAGCAGCGCATCTTCGATGTCCTGGTAGTCATCGAACACGTCGGTCAGTTCCAACGCGGCCGCGACGATCAGGTTCAATTCTTCCTGGCTGTATTTGGCCGAATGCTGCTGTTTGAACTGCTGTTTCCAGAAGCCGATGGTCTTGGGGCAGGCGAATTCCGGCTGCGGCGTCGTGGTCGGATCTTTCAGACCGAAGTCTACTTCGAAGTAGTCGTAGTCGGGCAGGTCGACCACCGAGAGCTCTTCCGGCGTGCTCGACACCAGACCGGCGGGGACGTAATCGAAGTCCAGGAACGCGACGAAGCAGAAACTGCTGATCGCCGGAATGTAATAGTAGCCCGGGTTGCCGTATTCGTCGTCGGCCGTGTAATCGTAATCGTAAATTTCGTCGTTGCCGTCGATCACGCCATTGCACTCGTAGTCGCGATAGAAAATGACCCGCACGCCGTTGATGCCGTTTTCGGCGCCGTCGTCCTGCAGACCGTTGCCGTTTTCGTCAAACCAAACATAGTCGCCAACAATAATGGGTACGCCCGCAAAGGCGGTGCCGGCAAAAATAAAGGAAATGAGTAAGGCCAGGCTGAACATACGGTACATCTTCATCGAAACCTCCTGATAATTAAAACCTTGTTTAGTATCTTCTGCGCTTTCGCGCTTATTATCTCTTCTTGTCAACTTCGGCTTTAGCGGCTTCTATATCTTCTGTATCTTCTATATACACTAGTTCATTTTCGGATTGCAAGGAAAATTTTCGCAATAATTAAAAAACACGGAAAATTTCCTCACAGGGATAATATCGGTCAAATATATCATTTTATCAATAGCTTAGATGTGTAATTGTATCATTTTTTTTCTAATGAAGCGACAACGAGCCCCCAAAAAAAATCACATTTTTGGCAAAATTGTCGCTTCTGTCGATCCGTGTCTTACCGCCATATGGGTGTTTTTAATGTTGTGAAGCATAAAAAAGCCCGGGGCTGGTGGAGACTGTCGATAAATGCGCATTTGAGAGTCGAACTGAAGGACTTCCAGGACTTT
>DAIMDW010000024.1:36652-103975 GCA_036725605.1 bacterium | reverse complement strand
TCGTCGTCGCCGGTATCGTCGTCGGTCGTATCGTCGTCGCCGGTGTCGTCGTCGTCGCCGGTATCGTCGTCGTCGTCGGTGTCGTCGTCGTCGGACGAATCATCGTTGTCGTCGTCATCGTCGCCGCACGCCGCCAGCGCCAGCGTCATCGCCAACAGCAAAATCAAACCGAGCCAAAAGCGCTTATGCATTTTGAAAAAGCCTCCTCGTTGTCCGGGGCGTATCTTAACAGATTGTTGCGGGCTTGGGTACGCCGTTCCCGCGTTGCATTCGAAAGAATTGTGGGGGAAAATTCCGGCATCAACAAAACAAGGGGGAGTTCCATGCGTTTGTCGAAATGGTTTTTGCTGCTGCTCGTGATGGCGACGCTGGCCGTGGTTCCCATGGTGGCTTGCGGCGACGACGATGATGACGATGACGATGACGACGATGACGATGACGACGCCACCGGCGGCTCGACCTGCTCCGGCATGTGCAACAAGATGTCCGAATGCCTCGGCTCGCTGATGGACGAATACTTCGGATCGGTGGACGAATGCATCAGCATGTGCAATGAGGACCTGGGCTCGGACGAGAACCTGGACTGCATGGCCCAGTGCGACCTGGACGACAGTTGCGTGACCTGGGGCTTGTGCGTCGGCGAGTGCGGCGAAATCTAAGTTCGTTCGCCCTCAGCGGGCCATTTTCCGGAAGATGATTTTGGTCGTCTCCAGCAGGATCTTGATGTCGAACGCCAGATTGGTGTGTTTGATGTAATACAGATCGAGCTGGAGCTTTTCCTTAGCGTCCTCGACCGTCGCGCCGTAGGGGTAGCGGACCTGCGCCCAGCCGGTGATGCCCGGCTTCACCACGTGTCGTTGGCTGTAATAGTGAAGTTGCTCGGTCAGCCGTTTGACGAAGAACGGCCGCTCGGGGCGCGGGCCGACGAAGCTCATCTCGCCGTTGAGCACGTTGAACATCTGCGGGATCTCGTCGATACGGAAGCGGCGGATATAATGGCCGATCGGCGTGACGCGATCGTCGTTCTCGCGCGCCCACACCGGCCCGGTGGCGTCCTCCGCGTCCACCCGCATCGAGCGGAACTTGAGCAACTGGAACGTCTCGCCGCCCAGTCCCACGCGCTCCTGCTTGTACAGGACCGGCCCCCGGCTCGTCAGCTTGACCAGGATCGCCGTGGGCACCCACAGCGGCGCGGCGACGATCAATCCCGTCATCGCGGTGATCAGGTCGAAGGCGCGTTTGGAGAACAACCGCAGCCGGCCGACCTTGAAGCCGTCGGTGAACACGAACCAGCTCGGGCGCAGCGATTCGAGCACGATCTTGCCGGCGAAACGCTCGTGGAAGGTGACGTTGTCGATGATGCGCACGCCGGTCAGTTTGACTTCCATCAGCTCGCGCGTGGGCAGAAAGCCGCGCTGTTCGTCGAGCGCGACGATCACCAAATGTGCGCGATGCTCCGCGCACAGCGTGGGCAGGGAGTCGGCCGCGCCCAGAACGCGAAAGCCGAGCACCTCGTTTTTCTCCACCCGGTTTTCCGCCACCACGCCCACGATGCGGTAGCCGCTGTCGCCGTAGCGGATCACGTCCTCCAGCACGGTGGTGGCCAGCTTGCCGGTGCCCAGCACCAGCGCGCGCTGCATGAAGCTGGATTCCTCGCTGATCTCGCCCCACAACAGGCGATACAGCACGGTGATCGTTATGCAGAAAATCACCGAGAGGGCGAGAATGCCCTGGCCGATCATCGCCGGTTTGTAGATGTAGTAGATCGCCGTGAGGATAAACACGCTGGTCACAAAGGCCTTGAGCAGGTTCTTGATGAACTCGCGGAAGGAAATGTGCAGCGACACTTCGTACAGGTCGAAGTAGTGGTAGGCGATTTTGATCACCCCGTACATGACCAGTACGCCGCCGAGCGTGCGGTAGGTGAACAGATCGTAAATGTCGTAGAGATAGCGTAAATAGCAGGCGAGCGCGATCGCACCCAGCAGGGCCAGGTCCTGAAAAAGGATAAACGTAAAGTTACGGCTCAGGTTCGAACGCATCTTCCTCGCCCAGTCGTCTTCCCCGGTATTATTCACGGAAGTGGCGGCATGGCAAGGCTGCCGGGATTCCGGACCGCTCCTTTGAATTAATTCGGGGCTTACACTAGAATGCATTATAACGCAGTCCACAGGGCGGGAGACGAAAGATCATGAAGAAATTAATATTGCTGCTGGCGGTCCTGACGCTCGTTTTTACGCTGGTCGCCTGCGGCGGCGATTCCGATGACGACGCGACGGAAGGGCGCATTGATGACGATGACGACGACAACGTCCCGCCGGTCGATGACGATGACGACGACGATACGGGCGACGACGATACCATCGACGACGACACCGGCGACGACGACACAACCGATGATGATACCGGCGACGACGACACCATCGACGACGACACCGGCGACGACGATACCGGCGACGACGATACGGGCGACGACGGTACCATCGACGACGACACCGGCGACGACGATACCGGCGACGACGATACCGGCGATGATGATACCGGCGACGACGACACCACCGGCGAGCCGCCGACCATTGACATCGTCACCCCGGCCGCCGGCCAGACCTACACCACCAACGAACTTGACGTGCTGATCAACATCACCAACGCCGATATCGTCGAGGTGTATCTCGACGGCAACGACGTAACCGGCTTGCTGCTGATCGGCGATACGACCGTCACCGGCACCCTCGACGGGCTGACCGACGGCGCGCATGCGCTGTACGCCACGGCGGAAAATTCCTACGGCTTCGACGAGGACACCAACAACTTCACCGTCGAGATCGGCGAGCCCTACCTCGACCTGCAACTGACCAGCCTCTATCCCCAGGTCGGCACGCAGGTCACGCGCTCGGTGCACGTGTACGACGCGCAGGGCAACGACATCACCGGCTCGGTGACGATCGACCACAACGTGAACCCGACCACCGGCTTCACGCAAAATGGCGACGTGTTCACCTTCGATCAGCCGGGCACCTGGACCTTCACGGCGAGTTGCGAATACAACGGCAAGAAGATCGAGTTGTCCGACGAGGAAGTGGTCGTCGCCAGCGACAACATCCCGCATCACATCACGCTGAACCTCTCGGCGACGACCGCCCAGGCGGGCGCGTGGGTCAACGCGAACGTCGCCGTGTTCAATCAGTTCAACGAAGTGCTCGACCACCAGGTCGCCTTCAACGTCGAGCCGGGCGCGGGCGTGACGATCAACTACGACACCAAGCGCATCCAATTCACCATCGCCGCCGATTACACGGTCACCGCCTTCCCGGCCGGTTATCCGGCGGTGACGGCGACCGATACGATCACCATCACGGCGGGCGCGCCGGTTTCGCTCGACCTGGACGTGTCCGCCAACGGCATCGACGCGGGCGAAACGATCGACTACGAGGTCGAGATGGTCGACACCTACGGCAACCATCACACCTCGGGCTGGACGATTGCCTCCAACCCGTCCAACGGCGTGATCATCAACACAACCGAACAGACGATCACCTTCAACAAGGGCGGCGAATTCGTCGTCACCGCCTCGTATTCGGCGCTGGCGGATTCGCAGACGGTCAACGTCACCGACAACTCGCCGCCGACGATCGCCTGGACCAGCCCGGCGCGCGGCACCTTCACCGAAAACCCGTCGGTCGTGCTGGCCGGCGTGATCACCGACATCGGCGGCGACATCGCCTATCTGAAAATCAACGACCTGAACGTCAGCTTCGGCACCAACGGCGTGTTTTCCTATCCGCGCTCGCTGGCCCAGGGCTACAACCTGTTCGTGGCCGAGGTGGCCGACAATTCCGGCAACACGGCGACCTACCAGATCAGCGTGCTGCGCGGCTCGTACCTGGCCAACGACGCGTGGGTCGAAAACGCGGTGGGCGCGCGGGTCAACCAAAGCGGCCTGGATCGCGTCGAGGAAATCGCCATCGGCTACCTGGAGGAATTCGACATCACGCAGTACCTGCCCGATCCGCTGGTCGACGAGACCTTCAGCCTGGGCGGCCAGACCTGCGACGTTTTCGCGCAGATCACTTCGTTCGATTACAGCGTGGCGATCAACCTGGAAGCGATGAACGGCTACATCTGGGCCGAGGCGATTTTGAGCGACGTGGCGCTGTCGCTGTCGGTCAGCATCGACTGCGCGGACGGCACGGACGAAACGTACGTCGGCTCGATCTCCTTCGACGAACTGCGCGCCGACATTCCCGTCTACGTGGACGTGGTCGACAACGAACTGTCGGTGACTCTGGGCACGATCAACCTGAGCGAGCCGACCGGCTTCTCGTTGACCGTCACCGGATTCGATCCCTCGCTGATCGAGCAACTTTCGGCGGCGCTGGAAATCGTGATGATCCCCATCGCCGAAAACCTGATCAACCAGATCGTGCAGGAAGAAGTGCCGCCGCTGATCGAAGAGGCGCTGGCCGATCTGGAGCTGGCCTTCTCCTTCGAGCTGCTGGAACACACGCTGTCGCTGGAAGCGCGCTTCAACGACATCGAAATCGGCACGCCCGGCATCATCTTGTGGATGGACGGCAAGACCGGCGCGGACGCCTACGATCCGAACACGCCGGCGCACAACGGCTCGTATTACACGATCGGCAACCTGCCCGACTTCGGCGCCGTCTCGCCCGGCTACCTGCCCTACGAACTGGCGGCGGGCATCAGCGACGACATGCTCAACGAAGCGCTGTACGTGATGTACCGCTCGGGCCTGCTGACCTTGACGCTTGACGACGCGAGCGGCTTCGGCCTCGGGCTGACCGCGGGCGACCTCGAATTGTTCTTCCCGGGCATCAGCGACATCTACGGCGAGGAAGCGCCGGTGGTCATCCACACCGCGCCCAAACTGCCGCCGATCATCGACCTGTACCCGGGCGACAAGGCGGCGGGCGTCGAGTTGGAGATGGGCGAGTTCTTCGCCGACATCGTCGTGCAGTCGCCGACCGACGAGGAAACGACGGTCCTGGCGATGGTCATCTACCTCGACGCCTCGGTGACCGTCGACGCCGACGCGACGGGCTCCTCGCTGACGATCGAAATCGGCACGCCCGAACTGGCGCTGGACATCACCGAGTCGATGAGCCTGCTGCCGACGGCGTTCTTCGAGGAATTCATGCCGATGCTCGTTCAATTCGTGCTGCCGTTGATTAGCTCGTTCCTCGAGGAGTTCCCCATCCCGGCCTTCGAGGGCTATTCGATGCAGGTCGTCGACCTGACGACAATCGGTACGACCAACGATTACCTGGGCATCTACGGCAACCTCGTGGAAGTGCCCGCCGACGCGCCGCTAATGACGCGTCCGCTGCGCTGACGTTCGACGCACGCGAAGCTCTCCGTCGCCGACGGCGGGGAGCTTCGTTCATTTTTTCCGCGAAGGAGAAGGCGATGAAACTGCGGCTGTGGTGCCTGTTGATTCTGTCGCTCTGCCTGCTGGCTGCGGCGCTGACGATCGCCTGCGGCGACGATGACGACGATGACGACGACAACGATGTCGACGACGACGATGACGCCGCGCCGTCCACCGGCTGCGTGCTGATGGGCGAGGTCTGGGCCGAGGGCTGCGTGAACGCCTACGCCGGCTTCGCGGGTCCGGGCGAACTGGCCGACATCATGCAGCGTTGCTGCACCGAGTTGGAAGAAACCGTGCTCGTCGACTGCATGCTCGACTGCCTGGAAACCGGCGACGATTGCGCCACGCAAAAACCGTGCGTCGACGATTGCGTCGCCCAGGCCCAGGCCGATGCGCAAGCGATGCAGGACGACCACGGGCAGGCGTTGTTCATCGACTGCGTCGAACACGGCGACGGCGAAGACCACAGCGGCTGCGATTACTCATGCGACGATGTGATGAACACACTCTACGACTGCGACCGCGCGGTCAACGACGACGGCCAGACGCTGACCCGCGAAGAGGCGATCGAATCCTGCGAGTACGGCAGCGAATCGCCCGCCAACGACGGCACCACCGCCTCGTGCATTCGCATCAATTGCTTCTGCAACGACGACGCCGATTGCCCCGCGTTGATTTCCTGCGCGATCAGCAGTTGTTGATTTGTCCCGGCACACCTTTGGCTTCGCCAAAAATGTGGCACACAAGAGAGTGACGTTCTTTCCGGGTGCCATAGTTTTCGCCCCTGGCGAAAGCTGTGCATGGTGAGAGCCGGCACACCTTTGGCTTCGCCAAAAATGTGGCACACAAGAGAGTGACGTTCTTTCCGGGTGCCATAGTTTTCGCCCCTGGCGAAAGCTGTGCATGGTGAGAGCCGGCACACCTTTGGCTTCGCCAAAAATGTGGCACATGGCCAACGATGCGTGGCACTGATTCAACGAACAAAGTGAGGTGTATCAGTGCTGTCGTTATCCACTGTTATGCTCGCTCATTTCATTCGCTCGCAAAACAGTGCCACCCGTCGAAGAAGAAATTGTCTTTCCGGGTGCCATAGTTTTCGCCCCTGGCGAAAGCTGTGCATGGTTCGAATCGACGCACCCACCCCTCCTCATCATCTTTGATGATGAGACAACAGTATGGTTATTATTCGAAAAACTAATCGTTCAGCGGCGAATTTTCGCCCTTATTCACGGGGCGGATCGATATCCAGGCGAATGCGCCCGGCGTCGCTACAACCCTTGAGCGAACCGAGCGCGCCGCGCACCACGCCCGCGAGCATCCCGGCGGCGAAGGCGTTGAGTTCGACGCGTTGGCCGTCGACCAGCAGGCGCACCGACGGTTTTTCCACATCTTTTAAAAAGCGCTGCTCGATGAAATCGGCGATCTGCTCGGGCCAGTTCAGGTCGAGCACGGGCACCTCGACGTCCAACGGGTAATTGGTCGCCAGCGCCAGCCAATGCGGATCGTTTTGACAGACGATCGTCTCGTCGGGCTGCCCCTCGCGCCACACTTCGATCTTGGGCACCGGCGCGTGTTTGAACCCCTCGACCAGCACGATGTCCGCGCCGTCGACGAAACGCCCGACCAGTTCGTCGAGTTCCTGCGCCGCTTCGGTTTCGCTCATCACCGCCAGACGCTTGGCGGACACGGCGATCACCTGGCAGGCGCCGGCTTCGCGATGCTTGAAGGTGTCCTTGCCCTCGTGATCGACCTCGATCGTCTCGTGACTGTGCTTGATCGTGGCGACGCGATAGCCGCGCGCGGCGAGTTCGCCGACGACGCGACACAGCACGGTGGTCTTGCCGCAATTGGACGTGCCGACGAATCCGACGATCGGGATCATGCTTCCTCCCAGGCGATGCGTTGCGGATGGGTGTAGACGCGGCAACTGTCGGCGCGCACCTTGCCCACGACGGTCATGCCGATTTTCTCGGCCAGCGCCAGCCCCAGATCGGTGGGCGCGGAAAGCGAGGTGAGAATCGGCACGCCCAGCCGGCCGGCCTTGAGCATCACCTCGCTACTGATGCGTCCGGTGAAGAACAGCGCGCAACGGCCGGGGTCGCGGTCGTTGGCCAGCGCCCAGCCGGCCAGCTTGTCCAGCGCGTTGTGGCGGCCGATGTCCTCGCGAAAGACTTGCACGCCCGCCGCGTCGTACAGCGCCGCACCGTGCACGCCGTGCGTGTTTTTGTACAACTCCGACGCGCCGGACAATTCGCCGCAGCGCGCGTAGATCGTCGCGGGCGCCAGCGTCAGTTCGCCGCGCACGCGCACCTCGCCGGCTTCGACCTGCCGCAGCACCTGCTGATACAAACTGCCTTTGTTCGCACCGCTGGTCACCACGCGTTTGCCGAAGGCCGCCGCCAGCCGCGCCGGATCGATCGTGGCGGTCACGTGCGCGGTTTCGGCCGGCTCGTCGACGGTCAGTTCCTTCACCTGATCGGCCGTGTCCAGCAGCCCTTCGTTGTGCAGGAAGCCGACGACCAGTTCGGCGGGGTGCGAAAAATCGGTCATCAGCGTGATCAGCTCGCGGTCGTTGAGGACCAGTCGCAGCGGCCGCTCGCGCACGACGTCCACCGGCTCGGCCGCGCCGTGCGAGCCGTGACAAACGATAACCTGGCGGGTGATCGATGAGGTCATGGTTTTACCGCTTCGTTTCAGAGTTCGCGCGCGCCCTTTTCCCGGCATTGCGGGCAGATGCCGTACAGTTCGAGCCGATGCCCGACGAGCTTGTAGCCGTAGTGCCGCGCCACATCCATCTGCAGCAGTTCGATGCCGCGCTCCTCGAATTCGATGTGCGCGTTGCAGCGCATGCAGTACAGATGGTCGTGGTGCCCGCGCCCGTAGATGTACTCGTAGGCGCTTTCCTCGCCAGGGTTGGATTCGGCCACGCGGATCATCCGGCTTTCGATCAATAGAGGAATGGTGCGGTAGACCGTCGCCCGGCTGGCCGCCGAACCTTTGGCCTTCAGGTCGGCCACCAGGTCCTCGATGCGGAAATGCTTCTTGGTTTTCGACAGCGCGCGCACGATCTCGTCGCGCTCCTGCGTGCAGCGCATGTTCTTGCTGCGCAGATGTTCCCGAAACAGCTCGACCGGATCTCGCATGATGTTCCCCCACTGGACGCGAGGGTGAAGTTTAAGGTTCTTTGCCCCGTGCGGTCAAGGCTAGTTGAGACACAATCCAAATTGCCTCGGCCCTTGACGATCGACGCAGTGCGGCAATACCCTGTTGCAGTCTGATCAGGAAGCGGCGGTTGTTTTCACTGCCGGAGAGGAGCCCCATGCACATCGCGCCCGGACAGGCTTCCGAGAAGTTCCTTCGCGCCGTTACCAAAATCGTCGGCAGCGACCATATCTCCCTCGCCGATCTGGACCGGCTGTCCTACAGCCGCGATTTGAATCCCGTTTCGAATCTGTCGACCAACGAAGGTCGTTTCGGACCGATGCCCGACGCGGTGGTCTGGCCGGCCGATACGCAGCAGGTCGTGCAGATCGTCAAGCTCGCCGCCGAGCACCGCACGCCGATCATCGCCTTCGGTGCGGGCAGCGGCGTCTGCGGCGGCACGGTGCCCTTGCGTGGCGGAATCATTCTGGATCTCAAGCGGCTGAACCAAATCATCAAGCTCGACGAGGATTCGCTGGCGGTCACCGCCGGGGCGGGGATCATCGGTCAGCACCTGGAAATGGAACTCAACCGCAAGGGATACACCATGGGGCACTTCCCCAGTTCGGTGTACAGCTCGACCCTCGGCGGTTATTTGGCCGCGCGCAGCGCCGGTCAGCTTTCGGCGAAATACGGCAAGATCGAGGACATGATCCTCGGTCTCGAAGCGGTGCTGGGCACGGGCGAGATTCTGCGCACGCCGGCGACGCCGCGCGCCTCGCTGGGTCCGGACTGGAACCAGGTGCTCATCGGTTCGGAAGGCACGCTGGCGATCATCACCGAGGCGACCTGCCGCATCCGGCCTTACCCGGCCGAACGCCGTTTTTCCTCGTTCGTCTTCCCCGGTCCGACCGAAGGCACCGAGGCGATCCGGCAGATCATGCGCCACGAACTGCGCCCGGCGGCGATCCGCCTCTACGACGAACTGGACACCGTGCTGGTCGGCACCAGTTCGAAAAACGAGGAAAGCTCGGAGAGCTTCTGGAACGCGATTCCCATCAGCCAGTTCGGCAACTTCGTCAAGAGCGTCGCGCCGGGGCTGATCCGCCGCACCGAGCGCTTCTTCGGCAAACGCGCCGACCTGATCAACCTGCTGGAACGCTTCGCCACCAAAGGCTGCCTGCTGGTGATGACCTTCGAGGGCGAATCGGACCTGGTCGCCGACGAGGAGACGCTGGCCACCGAGCTGTGCGAGAAACTCGGCGGCGTCAACCACGGGCCGGAGGCGGCGCTGCGTTGGTGGAACAACCGCTATCACGTCAGCTACAAGCAGTCGAAGGTCTTCTACCACGGGGCGATCGTCGACACGATCGAGATGGCCACAACCTGGGACAAACTCGTGCCGCTCTATGAGGAAGTGCGCAAGGCCGTACGCGACATGGCTTTCATTATGGCCCACTTCAGCCACGCGTACCTCGACGGCGCGTCGGTGTACTTCACCTTCGTCACCGCCGCGCCCACCGTGGAAAAGGCCGAGCAGGCGCACCGCGCGGTGTGGGACGCGGCCGCCACGGCCTGCCAGCGCGTCGGAGCGGCGGTCAGCCACCACCACGGCATCGGCTACACCAAGGCGCGCTTCATGAACGAGGAACACGGTCAGATGATGCGCGTGTACGAGGCGCTCAAACGGGAAATGGACCCCGCCGGGATACTCAACCCCGGCAAGATGGGGCTGTAGGAGCTACGGCATGACGCGGAAAGCGACGCGAAAAACGACCAACGTCGAATTGCTCAACCAGTTGCGCGACGTGCTGGGCGGCCGGCGGGTGAGCCGCGGGGAAACCGACCGCATCAACTACGGCCGCGACTTGTGGCCGCGCAGTCTGCTGGAAGTGCGCAAGGGCCAGGTGCCCCATCAGCCGGAGATGATCGTCTGGCCCGAAACGACCGAGGAGGTCAGCCGCGTGCTGCGCATCTGCAACGAGATGCGCGTGCCCGTCGTGCCCTTCGGCGCGGGCAGCGGTCTGTGCGGCGCGGCGCAGCCGATGTGCGGCGGCGTGGTGCTCGACACCAAACGCATGGCGCGCATCGAGCGCATCGTGCCCGAAACGCAGATGGTCGTCTGCCAGACGGGGATCATCGGGGCGCATCTGGAAACCGAACTCAACCGCCACGGGCTGACCATGGGCCACTTCCCCGGCTCGTTCGGCACTTCGACCCTCGGCGGCTACCTGGCCACGCGCAGCGCGGGCATGGCCGCCACCGGCTACGGCAAGATCGAAGACATGCTCATCAGCATGCAGGTCGTGCTCGCCGACGGCTCGGTGACCCGCACGCGCACCGCGCCGCGCCGGGCGACCGGTCCGGACTTCAACCATCTGTTCCTCGGCTCGGAGGGTTCGCTGGGCGTGATCACCAGCGCCACCATGCGCGCGCACATGCTGCCCGAGGCCCGCGTCTTTCGCGCGCTGTCGTTCAAGAAAATGGACGCCGGTCTCAAGGCCGTACGGCAGATGCTGCGCCGGGGCCTGCGTCCGGTGATCGCGCGGCTCAGCGACGAGGCCGACACCTCGACCACGCTGCACGCGCTGGGCGTCGAAGCGAAAGATTGCGTGCTGCTGCTGGTCTTCGAAGGCCGCGCGGCGCGCATCGATCTGGAAATGCAAAAAGCGCTGGCGATCACCCGCGAACTGGGCGGGCGCGATTTCGGCGAAGCGACCGCGCAGCGGTGGTACGGGCGCCGCAACGCCGAGCAGTACCGGCAAAGTCCGCTGATGGCCGACGAGAAGCTGCTGCTGGACACGGTCGAGGTTTCGACCGTCTGGTCCAACGCGACGCATTTGTATACGGCGATGCGCAAGGCGCTCAGCAAAAAGGTTTCGGTGTTGGGCGCCATGCCGCACGCTTACGCCGAAGGTTGCTCGCTGGCCTTCACCATCATCGACCGGGCCGATCGCGCCGACGATCTGGCCGCCTACGACGCCGTCTGGAAGCTCGCGCTGGATACCGCCGCGCAGGCCGGCGGCGCCATTAGCCATGCCTACGGCATCGGCCGGCTCAAGTTCGACCGGCTGGCGCAGCACAATCCCGCCGCGGTCGAGCTGCTGCGCGGCATGAAGCGCCGGCTGGATCCCAACGACATTCTCAATCCCGGAAAACTGGCCCCGTGCACGGAGGGCGCATGCTGAAAAAGTTCCACAAAGAAATCGAATACTGCACTTACTGTCCGAAGCTCTGCCGCTTCGCCTGTCCGGTGGCCAACGCGACCGGCAACGAAACGCAAACCCCCTGGGGCCGCATGACGCTGCTGCACCTGGTCGGCGAGGGCGCGCTGAACTGGAACCGCGAAGTGTCGCTGTCGACCTACCGCTGCACGACCTGCATGCTGTGCCGCGAGTATTGCGACCACGAAATCGAAGTGCCCGCCGTGATGCTCGCCGCGCGCGAAAAGGCCGTGGCCGACCGCATGCAACCGCAGGAATCGGCCGAGTTCGAGCGCTTCTTCTCCGAACGCCAGAACCCGATGGGCGACGATCTGGCGGCGCGGCTGCGCACGCTGCTGCCGTCCTCGCTGTTCAACCCCGACGCCCAGGTCGTGTACTTCCCCGGCTGCGTGATGATCTACAATTATCCGCAGACGATCAAAAACACCTTCCGCGTGCTCGAGGCGATGGACATCAACTACGTCGCCTGCTACGACGCCGAAGTGCCCTGCTGCGGCGTACCGCTGCACGACCAGGGCTACGTGGAAGCGTTCACCAAAAACGCGCAGGAGCTGGGGCGCAAGCTGAGCAAGGCCAAGGTGATCATCACCGGTTGCCCGAGCTGCGCTTACACGCTCAAGGTGCAATTGCCGCAGGTCGGCGTGCAGCTCACCGACCGCATCTACCACATGACCGAGTTCCTCGCGCCGCTGGTCGCCGAAGGCAAGCTGCCGATCCGCCGCCCCTACACCAAGCGGTTGATCTACCACGATCCGTGCTACCTGGGCCGCTACCTGCACGTGTTCGACCAGCCGCGGCAACTGCTCAACGAAGTGTGCCGCGAGCCGATCGAGGAATTCAGTTGGCACCGCCAGAAGTCCTATTGCTGCGGCGGCGGCGGGGGCATCCCGGTCACCAACCCGGTGATGGCCCGCGACATCGCGCAAAAACGTTTGGCCGAAGTGCACGAGGGCGAAAAGAAGAGCCTGGTCACCGCTTGTCCGTCGTGCATGCGCGCCTTCGAGAAGGCGGACGATTCGGTCGAGGTGCTCGACGTGGTCGACGTGCTGGCGCGCTGCATCTGATCGCGCTAGACTACGCGCGATGATCAAACTGGAAAACGTCTACAAATCCTTTCGCGGGCAGCGGGTGCTCGACGGGGTGAGTCTGGAAATCCCGACCGGCAAGATCACCGTGCTGCTGGGCCGTTCCGGCGGCGGAAAATCGGTGACGCTCAAGCACATCATCGGGCTGGTCCGACCCGACTCGGGACGCATCCTGGTCGACGGCGAGGACATCACCACGCTCGACGACCGCGAAATGAACCGCGTGCGGCGCAACTTCGGCGTGCTCTTTCAGGACGGCGCGCTGTTCGATTCGATGAACATCTTCGAGAACATCGCCTTCCCGCTGATCGAACACACCAAGCTCAAGCATGAAGAGATCCGCACCACGGTCGCCGAGGCGCTCGCCGCGGTCGGCCTGGCCAACATCGAGGACAAGCTGCCCTCCGAGCTGTCGGGCGGCATGCGCAAACGCGTGGGCCTGGCGCGCGCGATCGTGCTCAAGCCGCAGACCGTTTTTTACGACGAGCCGACCTCCGGTCTGGACCCGCTGATGACCGACTCGATCAACCAGCTCATCGTCGACACGCAGAAAAAATTCAACCTGACCAACTTCATCATCAGCCACGACGTCGAGGCCGCGCTGCGCATCGCCGACAAAATCGCCGTGCTCTACGAGGGCAAGATCCTCGAAGAGGGCCCGCCCGCCGAAATCAAGTTCTCGGAAAATCCCTTCGTCCGCGCCTTTATCGAAGGCCGCCAGGGCGACTACGAAGTGCTGTAAGACCCGCCGCGCGGTTGCATCTCACTTTTATTGCCGTAGAATAATCGCAGGGAAATGGATTTTTCCAGCGGGGAGAGAAATGCGATGTCCCACGGGGAGGCAACCGGCAATCAAGTCGATCAAGCCGGCGGCGGCCGCGTCGCCCTGCTCAAGTATGCGGCAATCATCTTGCTCGTCATCGGGCCACTGAGCGGCATTCCGTTTTTTCTGGGCGATCCGCTGACCGCCACGCGCGGCGCACTGCGAGTTTTGTATGCCTTGCTCGTGCTCTTCGACATCGTCGTCGGGATTATGAGCATTTTCATTCTGGTGCGGCTAGCCTCCGCGCCCGATTTTGAGCGTTGGAAAAAACTGTGCCGTTGGGCCTCTATCGTATCCACTGGTTATATGGTCGGATTGATCGGCAATGTGCTCATCACCGGGTCTTTTTGGCTTCCGAGCTACCTTGTTAAAATCTGCATTTATTTTCTTTTTGCTTGCCTGATCGCCAAAGCAATCGTCCTGGCCCTGAAACAAAACGACGAACGATTTTCCTTTCGCCAATCCTTCGCCCCGTTGCTGATGAAATATTCGGCCAATGTCGGATTCGGAGTAATCATCGGCTTCTCGGTTGGTCTATTGCGTCTATTTATCTTGGGAAAGATCCCGCTTGATGCCGGCGCTTTTCATATGGTCGGATGGTCCAGGGCGTTGCTCGCATGGCTGATCGGCATTGTGGCGGTCATTCTGATTGGGTTGCTGATGACCGGCATATCCAGAGCCGTCAATATGGCGTTTGTTGACGCGCACGGCCTGATCGGCCAAACTTTTATCGACCGCGACGTCACCCTCGCCTGGGCCGACATGGGAACGCCGCGGCACAAGCGCTTTTTGCAGCACGATTACCTGCTGGTTCCCGCCGCGTCCGGGCGGTCGACGATCTGGCTGCAAGCGCCGATCCACCAATCCGAGGATTTCCGCGCCGCCGTGCGCCAGTACGCGCCGGCCGGGCATGCGTTGGCCAAAACCATCGAGGGAGAGTGACGATCCATGGAACTGACACAAAACGACAACGCAACGAACAACGCCGAGCCCGGCGCACTCAAGGAAGCCTTCCACCTGACCGCCGCGGCGCTGCGCGTTTTGCTGCCCCGGCTCGGCTTTTTCCTCAAGACGGCGCTGCTGATTTTCGTGCCGCTTGAGCTGCTTGTCTATTTAGCGAACACGTGGATTCCCGACTCGACCGGCGGAGCAATCTTCGCGGAGACAATCGACATGCTTTGCCTGATCGTCGGCGAAGCGGTGTACTTGCCGGCTTGTCTGTACGCCTACGTGAAAACGAAGGACAACCATAGCGCGCCCTCTCTCCTCCCGACGTTTCGGTTTGCACTGAGCCGCTTTCCCCGCTTGTTCCTTTTCGCCGTGGCCTACACGTTGCTGACCATGGTCGGGTTTGTGCTGCTGATCGTTCCCGGCGTGTACTGGTCGGTGCGCTACGGCTTCGGCGCAGTGATCGCCTCCGCCCGGTCCGGATCCTTGGCGGACACTTTCGCGCAAAGCAAAGCGCTGACCCAAGGCCGGTTTTGGCGCGTGCTGGCCGTAGCATTTATCCCTATTTGTTGTTCATTCATCCTCACCATCGTTGTCTGGAGTCTTTTTTATTTATTATTAACCCTGACGCTTTGGCTCCCGTTTTATACAATTGGCTATCTTTTCGTTTCCGGCCTGTTCCTGCCTATCCCCTTCCTCGCGTTGGTGTTGTTGTACGAACGGTTAACCGGCGAGCCGATCGACCTCGCTTCCTGACCCCCGCGCAACTTTTTTGCCGCCGGCGCGGTCGATCATACTGGCCCGCGCACGGGGCGCGTGCTACCATACCGGCACCACATTAAGGAGAAAACGATGTTCCAGGGAATCTACGTCGCTCTGCCCACGCCCTTCACCGGCTCGGGCGGCGTCGACGAAGCGGCGTTCACCGCGCAGGTCGAGCGGCTGCTGGCCGCGGGCGTGCACGGTTTGGTGCCCACCGGCACCACCGGCGAGAGTCCGACGCTGACCAACGACGAGAAAAAACTGCTGTGGAAAATCTGCGTCAAACTGGCCGACGGCCGGGCGCAGGTCGTGGTCGGCGCGGGCACCTACGACACCGCCGCCAGCGTCGCGGCGACGCGCATGGCCGCCGATGTCGGCGCCGACGGCGTGCTGGCCGTGGTTCCCTACTACAACAAGCCGATGCAGCACGGCCTGGTCGCGCACTTCGGTTCGATCGCGCAGATCGGCGTGCCGGTGATGATCTACAACATCCCCGGCCGCACCGCGCGCAACATGGAGACGGCGGCGATTCTCGCGGCGGCGGAACATCCGACGATCAAGGCGGTCAAGGAAGCCTCGGGCGGCGTGGCCGTGACCGAGGAGCTCAAACGCGCAAAGCCGCAACTGAACGTGCTTTCCGGCGACGACGCGCTGCTGCTGCCCTCGCTGGCCGTGGGCGGCGACGGCGTGGTCAGCGTCGCGGCGAACGTCGATCCGGCGCGGATGATCGCGCTGTGGGAAGCGTGGCAGGCCGGCGACACGCGCCGCGCTTTGGCCATCAACCAGGATCTCGCGCCGCTGTATGGCGCGCTGTTTGCCGAAACCAATCCCATTCCGGTCAAGGCGGCGTTGATGCTGCAAGGGCACGGCACGACCGAAATGCGCCTGCCGATGACCAGCGCGGTCGACGCCACCGTGGTGAAGCTGCGCGCGGTCATGGACCGGCTGGGCCTGTTGAAGGGGTAAGTGATGACGAACTTGCGCGTGGTGATCCCCGGGGCGATGGGGCGAATCGGGCAGGCGATGATTCGCTACGTGGACAGCCACGAGGGCGTCGAGCTCTACGGCGCGACCGAGCGGCCGGATCATCCGGACATCGCCAAGGACGTCGGCGGGCTCCTGCTCGGGCGCAACATCGACATCAAGCTGGAAAACGATCTGCGCAACGCGATCATCGCGGCGAACGCGATCATCGATTTCACGCGCCCCGAGGCGTCGGTATGGCACGCCGAGATCGCCGCGCGTTACAAAATCCCCATCGTCATCGGCACGACCGGCTGCAGCAAAGGACAACTGGAGACACTGCGCTCCTTCAGCGACGAGGTGCCCATGGTGCTCGCGCCGAACATGGCGGTCGGCGTCAATTTGCTGTTCTATCTGGCGCAGCGCGTGGCCGCGACGCTCGGCGAGGATTACGACGTGGAGATCGTCGAAAAACATCACCGCAAAAAGGTCGATGCGCCGTCGGGCACGGCGTTGCGGCTGGCCGAGGCCATCGCGCGCGAGTGGGGCCGCGAGCGCCCCGAAGAATTTTTCGATCACGGCCGCCACGGCCACGCGCACGACGAACGCGACTACGGCCGCATCGGGCTGCACGCGGTGCGCGGCGGCGACATCGTCGGCGACCACGACCTGCACTTCATCGGCGACGGCGAAATGATCACCCTCTCGCATCGCGCCACCACCCGCGAGAACTTCGTCAAAGGCGCGATCAAAGCGGCCTTCTGGCTGCAAAACCGCGAACCGGGCCAGTACGACATGGCCGACGTATTGGGGCTTAAATGAAAATCGTCCGTTACGAAACGGCCAACTCGGTGCGCATCGGCCGCCTGGAAGGCGACAAAATCCGCGACATGGGCGCGGACCTTTTTTCGCACGTGCAGGTTTTCGGGCAGGTGCACAGCGTCGACAAGGTGCGGCTGCTCGCGCCGGTGATTCCGGGCAAGATCGTGGGCATCGGCCTCAACTACCGCGACCACGCGCTGGAGATGGGCCGCGACGCGCCGTCCTGGCCCGATATTTTTCTGAAACCCTCGACGGCGGTGATCGGCCCGGAGGACGTGATCGAGCTGCCCGCCGCCTCCAAGCGCGTCGAGATCGAAGCCGAGCTGGCCGTGGTCATCGGCCATCCGCTGCGCGACGCGTCGGTGGAAGAGGCGGCGACGGCGATCCTCGGCTATACGATCATCAACGACGTCACCGCGCGCGACCTGCAGCGCAACGACCGCACCTGGACGCGCGGCAAGGGCCACGACACCTTCGCGCCGCTGGGCCCGTGCATCGTCACCGACCTGGACACGGCGGACCTGCTCGTCGAGGCCTACGTCAACAAGGAACGCGTGCAATACGCGCGCACCAGCATGATGATCCACAGCGTACCCGAGCTGCTTTCGTACGTCTCGTCGGTCATGACGCTGCTGCCCGGCGACGTGGTCGCGACCGGCACCCCCGCGGGCGTCTCGGCGATCAAGCCCGGCGACCTGGTCGAATTGGTCATCGAAGGCATCGGCCGCCTGCGCAACACCGTCGACGAGCGTCGGCGCCCCGACCAGACCGCATAAACGTAAAGGTCATTCCCGCACACCGGGCAACCACGGGGTTGTCCCTACCGGTAGGGGCAGGTCCCCGTGCCTGCCCAGAGAAAAAACATACCAAGGATATTGATATAAAAAAGGACCGCCCGAAACGAGCGGCCCTTGCGTGAAAATTCTTGCCTTCTCAGAAGCCCATCGCCTGACGGAACGCGGCCTGTTCGGCGGCGAACAACTGCTGATCGGCGGCGCTGTGATACTTCTGCAGGTGTTGCTTCCAGGTCTTGCCGTGCAGCAGCATGTTCTGGTGCAGCGTCGGCAGCGCGACGCTCGTGGCCTTGTTGACCACCGCTTTGACCGCGCCCAGGTTGCCGCCGGGATTGGAGTCGACGTAGTACTCGACGTAGGCCAGCAGCGCGTCATCCGGTTTGGTGCGCAGGTTTTCCGGCACCGGCTGGATGTGCCAGCAGCCGTCGTTGTAGGGCATCTGCACCGCTTCCTCGTAGAACTTGTCGAGTTCCTTGTTGCGATGATCGGCGCAGTACATCTGATCGGCGGCGGTCCAGGCCGATTCCCACGGGAAGCCGTTGCGGTCGCCGAAGCGGTTGAGCGAGAACTTGCGCGGCGCGACGAAGGGCATGACCATCAACTGGTACATGTACTGCTTGCCGTTCACCGAGCACGAGGCGGTGTCGAAGGTGTAGGGCATGAAGGTGCGGCGCTTGTTGGTCAGCGAGCCGGTGTTCGGATACGCCGCGTCGACCAGCGGGAAATGCTTGATGTCGCGCACGATCCACCAGACGGTCACCGGATCGTAAGGCAGAATCACCCGCATGTAGCCGGCTTTGAGCTCCGGGTTGGTCGGGCTGTCCAGCAGCAGGCAGACGGGCTTTTGCGCCTTCAGGTCGGCCGTCTGCCCGGCGGACAGGTTGATCTTCGGGATCTTGATTTTCATCGCCTTGCCCGACTTGAACGTGTAGTCGGTCACCTTGGTGGGGATCTGGGCCAGAACCACGGTCGCCGCCAGCACGACAACCAGCAAAATCAACAATGCGGCGCGCTTCATGTTTACTCCTTGATTAAAAAATCCTTCGCCGTCAGCGGCGTGCAGGTACTTTAAAGGAATGCGGACGATGGTTCAACCGCCCTTACTCCGGCCGGTTGGTGAGGTAGTAGAGGGAGTCGCCGTCGCCCATGTCGGTCAACTCGGCGTAGCTGAGATGAAAAAAGCCGTCGGCGTCGATAAACAGGTCGACGGGATTGGAGGGAAGATTCAGACACTCGCTTTCCCAGGTGGAATTGCTTTTCGCATAGTGCCAAACCTGCCGCTCGGACTCGGTGGTGTCGGACA
Source organism: bacterium (assembly GCA_036725605.1). GTDB lineage: Bacteria > Lernaellota > Lernaellaia > Lernaellales > Lernaellaceae > CALBTQ01. The sequence continues at coordinate 84,718 of DAIMDW010000024.1, read as the reverse complement.
GCAAAATGTGTGGCTTGCCCGCCGGATCGAGGGCGGCGTTCAGCAGGTAGCTTCGATCCCGCACCAGGGATGACTCCCATGTTCCACCGACATTCGAGGCGTATTTGGTTTGGAAAATATAATGATTCTGCTCTTCCGGATCGTCCCAGAAATGTACGCGATAAACCAAATGGGCGAATCCGTCTTCATCGAGTTCCAATAGCAAATCGGAAAATTCATAAGGAATGAATCCGGGATCCGCTTCATTGTCATCCAACTCGTCGATCGTTTCAAACAGCCATTCATCCGCTGTTTTCACCGCATACATGAGCTTGCCGCAATCCGCGGTCGGTAGATCGACGTCGCAAGGAGTTCGATAAACAACGTGGATAACATCGTTCTTGTCGATGGCCATGGTCGGCTCGGCGCCGGTGGCGATTCGTTCACTGTCCCATCCGTCGCCGTTCCACGCCGCCAGAAAAACGGATTCCAGATACTCGTCGCCGACAAATCCTCGGTTTTCATAAACGAAAAATGGTTCGTCGGCGGCATTGAGCGCCAAGCCGCAGCCTTCAAACAATGTTGTCAAATCTTCTTCGACAAGTTGTATTTCCCATGCACCGCTTTTATTGGTCGCATAAAGCAAGTCGTAGTTGATCGTTTCGGGTGAAAACGCATAAAAAGCGACGTGGCCGTAGCCTGTCGAATCCATTGTGAAATGCAGATCCCAGTTAGCCTCGGTCGTGTCCAATTGTTCGATATTCCATGCGGCTTCGTTCTTTTCGGCGACCGCCGGGATCGCGTCATGATTATTATCTCGATAATATACTATAACAGGCTCGAAAGACGGAGAGAAAAGAAGGTTGTTGTGCCTTCCGGCATGGTTGTCATCCACCAATTCCATGCGCCAACCTTCGGGGGGTGTGAGGTCGTCGTCATCGTCGTCGGCTGAATCGTCGTCATCAAGGGTAAAGTCGCCGTCGTGCGAATCGTCGTTGTCATCATCGTCGTCGCCGCAGGCGACGAGAGAGAACATCATTATCAAAAAGAGAAAAAACAGGCGCGTCCGTAACAACATCATCCTCTCCATAGATTGCGGCCTCACTCCGGCCGATTGGTGAGGTAGTAGAGAAAATTCGTTTCAAGATATGCATTCGCATAGCTCAGATGCACATAATTATCCGAATCAATCGCTATGAATGAAATTCCAAAGGGAATTCCCATTGGAGTGTCCGACCATTCATCGCCGTCGAAATGCAACAAATGAAAATTGCGGTCTTCATCATATATTAAGATATTTGGATTCGCGTCATGATCCAGAACAAAAGATGAAAAGCCCTTGTCGGGAAATTCTTTTGTTTTCCATTCTCCGCTTTTGTTGGTTGCATATTTACTGACAATTTTACTTAGATCATGCCCGCCATCATAGGAAATCGTATAGACAAGATGTGTGTTTCCGTCGGCATCGCTATCAATTATGACATCCCAAATGCTAGTCGCTTGATAAGTGCCTATTGAAGCGAAGCGAAGATCTTCGAGCTGTTCCCACTCCCATTCTCCTTTCGCGTTATGGACATGAAATAACTTTCCTCTCTTGTCGATTTCCTCGCTGGTTCCCTCGTCATCGTCGTCGAAATCGCCGGAAACATAAAAAGCAAAATGCATGTTGTCGTTGCCGTCAATCGAAATGAACGCCTCCTCGGTGTCTACCGGAAACAACGTCTGCCAGCCCGACTTCGTCCAATCATAAATAAGAATTTCGTCCGGTGTGCCGATAATGATGTGCGGCGTCGCTTGTGAATCCAAAGCCATACTGAAATTCCATAACCATCCATCGGATGCTATCGGCGGCAACTCCTCGTATCGGAAATCACCTTCGCTGTTATTCCCATAATACAAGATATAGTCGGAAGGATACGGCGAGTTCGAATCGTGGAGGCCCCGGACAAAGTGAATCACATCGTTTGCGTCGATAACCAACGACGTATCACCGTCGCATTCTTCATGCAAAAGCGTTTCGCTTCGCCAGGACGAACGCCTGCTTGCCAACTCAAGATGATAAGGAAAGAACCGATCCTTTTTTGTGTTTTTATTATAATATAGTATAACCGGCTCGTCGGCCGCTCTCAGGGCTATTTTGTTTTCGATATAATATCGCTGGTCGGCTTCATCCACCAACTCCATGCGCCAACCTTCCGGCGGGGAGAAGCTCTCGTTCTCGCTATCGTTGTCGTCGTCATCGTCATCGCCGCACGCGACGAAGAAAAGCGCCACCATCAAAAGCGAGCAAAAGAAAAGGCGGTGAAGCACGGCGTACCCTCCATAGGCAATTGCCGGAAAATTATAAAATATCAGATAACAACAAACAAGCGCCGGCTGAGACTTTAGGCGCCGGGCTTATCCGCCCAGGCGCTCGCCGTAGAGGCGTTGGTAGAAATCGCGGTAGGCGCCGGATTTGATCTCCTTCCACCACTGGCGATGGGCGAGGTACCACTGCACGGTCTGCGCGATGCCGTCGGCGAAATCGACCTGCGGCGTCCAGCCCAGTTCGCGGCGGATCTTTTCGGCTTCGATCGCGTAGCGGCGGTCGTGCCCCGGGCGGTCGGTGACGAAGGTGATCAGGCTTTCGGGCTTGCCCAGCGCCCGCAGGATCAGCCGGGTGATCTCCAGATTCGTACGCTCGTTGTTGCCGCCGATGTTGTAGACCTCGCCGGGCGCGCCGCGCTCGAGCACGGTCAGCAGCGCGTGCACGTGATCGGAAACGTGCAGCCAGTCGCGCACGTTGCCGCCGTCGCCGTACAGCGGCAGCGACTGGTCGGCGTGGGCGTTGCTGATGAACAGCGGAATCAGCTTCTCCGGAAACTGGTACGGTCCGTAGTTGTTCGAGCACCGCGTGACGATCGCCGGCAAGCCGAAGGTGCGGTGATAGGCCAGGCACAGCAGGTCGGCCGACGCCTTGCTCGCCGAGTAGGGGCTCGACGGGTCCAGCGGCGTGGTTTCGGTGAAAAAGCCGGTCGGGCCCAGCGAGCCGTACACCTCGTCGGTGCTGACCATGACGAACCGCGCGACGTTGTGTTTGCGCGCCGCGTCCAGCAGCGTTTGCGTGCCCACGACGTTGGTCGTGATGAACACCGCCGGGCCTTCGATCGAGCGGTCGACGTGACTTTCCGCCGCCATGTGCACCACCGCGTCGCAGCCGGCCATCGCGCGATCGACCGCGGCGGGGTCGGTGATGTCGCCTTTAATGAAGGTATAGCGCGCGTGCCCGTCCAGGTCGGCCAGGTTGGCCAGGTTGCCCGCGTAGGTCAGCGCGTCGAGGTTGACGATCTCCAGGTCGGGGCGCTCGGCCAGCGTGAGCCGCACGAAGTTCGAGCCGATGAAGCCGCAGCCCCCGGTGAGCAGAATGCGCATCGATCAGTCTCCGGTATGCTTTTTCACCAACGCGGTCATTTCCGACAGGTCGAAGGGCTTTTTCAGATAATCGACCGCGCCCAGGTCCTGCGCGCGTTTGCGCTCGCCGGAGAATTGAATGGTCGTGTAGGCGGTCATGAAGATAACGGGGATGTTGGCGGTCGCCGCCTCGGCGCGCAGGGTTTCCAGCACCTCCCAACCGTCCATGCGCGGCAGCATGATGTCGCACAAGATGAGATCGGGAATTTCGGCGCGGGCCAGTTCGACGCCGGATTCGCCGTCCATGGCCACCAGCACGGTGTACCCTTCGTGCTTGAGTTTGACCCGGACGATGTCGGCGTTTTCCTCGACGTCGTCGATCACCAGAACTTTCTTCTTCTCGTTATCGCTCACCGGCCCACTCCCCGAAATCTAGGCGTCCCCGCGCCAGTCGTCGCCGCCGGCGAAGGACTCCAAACGTTTGATCAATTGCGCGCGATTGATCGGTTTGAGCATGTAATCGGCCACGCCCATGCTGTAGCCGCGGGCGCGGTCGTCGATAATCGAAACGATGATGACCGGAATATCCGACGTTTGCGGATCTGATTTGAGTTCCTTGAGCACGGACCAGCCGTCGCGATAGGGCATCATGATGTCCAAGGTCACCGCGAAGGGATTGGTTTCGCGCACGCAATCGACGGCGCGTTCCGAATCGGTGCAGCGGATCACCTCGAAGCCGGCCGGTTCCAGGCTGGCGGCGAGCAGCTCGAGCACCTCGGCGTCGTCGTCGATGGCCAGCACGGTGCGTTTGCCGCCGGGCGCCGCTTCGTCGGCCTTGCGTTGACGCGGCGAGGCTTCCTTCGTCGCCGCGACCACCGGAATCGAAAAACGGAACGTGCTGCCTTTGCCCAATTCGCTGGATACGTCGATCGTACCGTTGAGCAGGTTGACCAGTTTCTTGCACAGCGCCAGGCCCAGGCCCGCGCCGCCCACCGTGCGCGTGGTCGAGCCGTCGATCTGCCGGAACTGATCGAAGATGCTGCGCAGCTTGGCCGCCTCGATGCCCGGCCCGGAGTCGATTACCTCGAACCAGACGTTGGCTTGTTTGTCGTCGGCGTACACGCGCACGGTCACGCCGCCCTCGTGGGTGAACTTGAGCGCGTTGGACAGCAGATTGTACAGCGCTTGCTGCACCTTGCCCCGGTCGGCCTCGACCGTCGGCAGTTCGGAGGCGATGTCGGCCCGCAACTCCAAATGGCTGCGCGCGAACAGCGGCTGCACCGATTCCAGCGACGCGCGCACCATTTCGCCGGGATCGAATTTTTCCAGCGTGAGCGACATGCGCCCGGCCTCGATCTTGGACAGGTCGAGGATGTCGTTGATCAAGCGCAGCAGCGATTCGGCGTTGCGGCGCACCTTGGCCAGACTCTCCAACTGCTGCTTTTGCATTTCGCCGTAGATGCCGTCGAGCATCAGGTCGGTGTAACCGAGAATCGCGTTGAGCGGCGTGCGCAGCTCGTGGCTGACGTTGGCCAGAAATTCGCTCTTGAGCCGGTTGGCCTCCTGAATCTGCGCGGCGCTGCTGCGCAGCTCGACGTTGGCCATGGTCAGTTCGGCGGTGCGTTCGGCGACGCGCCGTTCCAGGTCGATGTTGTCGCTTTCCAAATTTTCCTGCGCCTCTTCCAACTGCGAGGCCATGGCGTTGAACTCGCCGGCCAGCAAGCCGAATTCGTCGGAGCGGTCGGCGCTCAGACGCACGTCCAGTTCGCCGCGCGCGATGTGCCGGCTGGCGTTCAGCAACGAGCGGATCGGGCTGGAAAACGAACGGCTCAGGTACAACGCGGCGAACGACACCAGCAGGATCGAAATCAGCAGAATGAAGAACATCAACGTGTAGGCATTCTGATGCACGTCGGCGATGTGACTCATCAAATGGTTGGCGGCGTCGGGGTTGGCGACGTTGACCACGTCGTAAACGATCTGGTCAACCAGGTCCTGATAGATGGAGGTGATCAACGCGGCGCCGATGAACAACGGCACCAACGCCAGGCCGGCGACGGCCAGGAAGATCTTGGTAAAAATGCCCAAGCGCAGTCGCACGATCAATCACCTCGCGAGGGGCGAATCAACCGTATATGCGAACGGTCGGTCTGCGCCACCCAAAACGCCGTAAAGGCCGCGATCATATAGATCAGCCGAATCATCAATAACTGCCACCCTGCCCATACGCCGCGCACGTCGGCCAGGCCCGCCAGGGAATACACCAGCAGGCTCCACGTGGCCAGCGTCAGGCCGAAATCGACCCACTCGCCGCGGCGCTTGCGTGCAACCACGTCGCGAATTGTAGCATAGAACACCAAAAAAAGGCAGAGCAGGTAGGGCACGACAAACACCAAGAACGCCGGTCGGGGCAACTCGTGCTCGCTGGCCCAGGGCGTGCAAATCGTCTCCTGAATCCCCAGCCAAAACAACAAGCCCAGGAAAACCACCACGAAAATTCCCGCGAACCAGATCAATCCGCGCGTCCAGGAACTTTCTCCCCAAACGTGCCGGGCGAGAAACGCGGTGCCGGCGACCAGATGAAATCCGGCGAACACCTCGTCGAAATAAAACAACAGACGATCCAGCCACAACAGGCCCGAGAAAAACGCGAGCAGGCGCAGCCCGGCGAGAAACCACAAACCGGACGCCAGCAGCCAGAACCAGGCGTAGGCCAGCCAGGTCGGCGTCGGTTGCGGCTCCTTGCGCAGTTCGCGCACGGTGGACAGCCCGATCACCGCGACGACCCAGCAACAAAACACGTTGTACAAGATCGCATAATTCACGGCCCGCTCTCCTCCACCCCCAAAACACTCAAAATGCAATCGATGAGTTCGCGCTTTTCATAGGGCTTGGCGAAAAAGGCCGCGACGCCGTGCGCGTCGGCCAGTTCCCGCTGCCCCTCGACGCCCAGTGCGACCACCGGGATCGTCGCCGTCTCCTCGTTTTCGCGCAGCCGCCGCAGGATGTTCCAGCCGTCCTCGTGCCGCAATTCGGTGTCCAGCACCAACAGGTGCGGCCGGTATTCGGCGACGTGGGCCATCAGCAGCCGCCCGTCGGAACAGGTGTTCACCTGCATGCCCGCCGCCTGGATGGTCAGGCCGAGAAACTGCGCCGCCGCCTCATCCGAATCGGCCACGAGGATACGCAGCCGGTTGCGCCCCGGATCCAGATAGTACGGGCTTTCGTCGATTTCGGTGAACGCTTCCAGCTCATCGCCGCGCACCGGCAGGGCGATGGTAAAGGCGCTGCCGTGACCGAGCTTGCTGACTACCTCGACGCGCCCGCCCATCAGTTCGGCCATCTTGCGCGTCAGGTACAGGCCCAGGCCGGTGCCGCCCTCGGGCCGGTTGGGGCCGACCCGCGAGTATTCCTCGAACAGCCGCGGCACGTCCTGCTCGGCGATGCCCCGGCCGGTGTCGCGCACCGTGCAGGCGACCTCGCCGGGCGTCGGGCAGTGCAGGCGCACCTTGATGTGTCCGCGGTCGGTGTACTTGATCGCGTTGGTCAGCAGGTTCAGCAGCATCTGTTTGATCTTGGTGCGGTCCGCGACCATGCTCACGGGCACTTCGGCTTCGATTTCGCGCAGCAGGGCGAGGTTCTTCTGCTCGGCCAGCGCGGCGATGGCCGCCAGCGACTCGTCGACGATCTGCCGCAGGTTGACCGATTCCAGCGCCAGTTCGAGCTTGCCGGTTTGCAGGCGCGAGATGTCGAGCATGTCGTTGATCATGTGCAGCAGCGTGTGCGTGTTGACCACGATGCGCTCGCAAGCCGCATGCTGACGCTCGTTGAGCGGCCCGTAGATTTCCGAGGACAGCAGTTCGGCGAAACCGACGATCGCGCTGATCAGCGTGCGCAGCTCGTGGCTGACGTCGGCGATGAACTCGCTTTTGAGCATGCTCTGGCGTTCGAGCTTGCCGGCCAGTTCGGCCAGCTCGGTGTTGGCCGCTTCCAACGCGGCCGTGCGTTCGTCGACCATCGATTCCATGCGCGAGGAAAAACGATGCAGTTGTTCGTACATCTGCTCCAGGTCGCGCAGGTCCTGTTCGAGGTTGGCGACGTTCTCGGTTTCGGATTCGACCTCGGAAGAGAACACGCGCTGCCACCAGGCGCGGGTCGTGTCGATCGTCCAGGTCATGCGATACAGGCAGGCGTGCGAACCGTAGATCACGTCGCCGATGCCGAACGAACCGTCTTCGGCGATCACGCCCTCGTCACGGCGGTCGTGCGGATCGTCGACCGGATGCGAAATCACGTGCCCGAATTTGTCGAGATGATAGACGCGCCCGTCGATCGACGGCAGATCGTCCAGCCCCACGGCGCAACTCAGATCCTCGACCGTCGCCGGCGGCAACTGCCACAGGGTGGGAATGCCCGCCAGCAAGCCGCGCGCGAACGAGCATCCGTAGCGGTTTTGCGGCCGCCCGCTCTTGCGCTTGAGCTCGACGATCGCCGAGGTCTTGCCCAGGTGATGCACGCGCAAAATACGGTTGGGATCGAAGTAATGCACGAGGCTGTCGGCCTTTTGCAACAGCCGCAGCGGGCTGCCCGACAAACGCAGGATGGTGGACAGGAAACCGAAGGCGCGTTGCTGCATGGCGTACAGGCCGACCTCGCGCGCGATTTCGGCGTCGCCGGTCGCCAGTTCCAGGCGTTCCCACAGGGCGAAGAGCGTTTCGTTTTCGACCCACCCCTTGCGATCGAGCAATTCTTCTTGCGAATGGGGCAGATCGCGGCAGAGGTCGTCGATGTCCAGACCGCGATCCTGTGCGAACATCAGGATCACGGCGGTGATGCGACCGCTGACCTCTTCCTGTCGAAGCATTTGTGTCTGTCCCCGTGTTGCCGATCGACCGGCGCCGCCCGCACAGTCGATAGGCGCACCATGGCATAGTCATCCTGGCGGCGTGTCCTTATCTTATCGGCGGATTTTGGCGATCGAACAAGGCAAAACTAGCGAATACTTTCATTTTTTCGCTCGGTCCGGGCGCGGGCGAGCAGCGCGGCGACCAGCACGCCCAACAGGCCGGCCAGCCCGTTCACGGTGATGTCCTTGGTGTCGTAAAAACGGCGCGGCAGCCACCCCTGAATCATCTCGTCGCCCAGCCCGACGTTGAAAGCGATCAACACGGCGAGAATCGCCCGCTCCACGCCGGCGAAGCGATGCCGCAACGCCCGGTGGGCCAGCACACCGACCGCCCCATACTCCAGCAGGTGGATGCGCTCGACCGGCATCTCCGACAACGTGAGCAGCACCAACGCGTACGCGCCGCCCAACGCCGCCAGGGCCAGGTAATCGCGGCCGCGCCGCACGCGGGCCACCGCGACCAGCCAGACGAGCGCCGCGACGGCCAACGCCGCCAGCGCCAGTACGATGCCGCGCGCCATCGCCGCCTCCAGCCCGGCGCGGCTGATCGCATCGAAAATCCGGCGCGCCGCCCCCAGCGTGGAGTACACGACCGCCACCAGCAACGCCAGCAGCAGCCAATCGACGATTTCAGCCTTTTTCAACGACATGCGACATTTCGCCAAAGGTTGATGAGTCGCTTCAGTGTGGCAGAAAAATATTCGCGCGGCCAGTTCGTCCCGAGCCGTCGATTCCCGGCCGCGCCGCATTTTCGAATTGCACCATAGGCGATTATTCGTTAAAATTTTTTAGAGATATCGGTTCCAAGGTTAATTGAACGCGGGCCGACGATTAAAATAATTTTCTTTGCCGGCGGGGGATGCCGGCCACACTCGCCACTTCGCTACGGCAACCGATTGCATGGAGTATTGATTTCGGCTTCCTTTCGCGCCCGCGGCGCTTCGCTTGAACATTGACGGCATACGTGCGGATTCGCTCGTTCTTTTATCTGTGTCGCCGGCATGGAGGCGCGCGGCGACGGCGCATAAAAGGAAGGAAATGCCCGATGCAAAATCAGAATCCAAGAGCCCATGCACAAGCGAATGATAAGATATTGAACTTCATTACGGTCCGTGAGCGGTTGACCGACCGGGGTTTGGTTTACCTGGCCATCATCCTTCCCCTGGCCGTGGCCGTCTCGCTGCTGCGCTTTTATCAGCTCGGATGGCATCCGATTTACCTTTTGCATCTGGCCGCCCTCGTCGTTATCGAACTCGCGGCGATTTTCCGCAAACGCCTGTCCCACCAGTTGCGCGGCGTTCTGGTGCTCGGCCCGTTCCTGGTCGTGGGGATCGTCGGTTTGCGCACCTTCGGCGTGGTCGGCGCCGGACCGTTGTTGTTGGTATTCTTTGCCTTTCTGACCGGCCTGTTTTTCGGCTTGCGTGCCGGATTGATCGCCTGCCTGCTCGACCTGGTTGTCGTACTGACGATCGGAACGCTGGTTCTGCTGGGTCGGTTGCACTTTTCCATGGACCTGGGCGCCTACGCCATGTCGTATGCCGCGTGGATCATCATCATCGCCACGTTTATGCTGATCGTGCCGGTGGTGGTCATGGCCCTGGATACAATCTACACGCATATGGAAACGTTGCTGGAAACACAACAGCTCCAACAGGCCAAACACAAACGGCTGATCGACAACCTCGTCAACACCGTCCTGTTTCGCCGCGAACCGGACGGCTCGCTGAGTTACATCTCCCCCTCGGTGACCGGCATTCTGGGCTATGCGGTCGAGGATTTTTCCGCCGATCTCGACCATCTCCTGACCGACCACCCTCTCAACCTCAATGTGCCGCACTATCTCGAACAATGCGCCGCCGGCGAGCGGCCGCCGTCCTATGAAGTGCAGGTGCGCCACAAAGACGGCGGTACGCGCTGGTTGAGCATCACCGAGGTCCCGGTGTGCGACGAACAAGGCAACGTCACGGCCACCGAGGGCGTCGCGCACGATGTCACCGCACGCAAAACACGCGAGGAACTCACGGCGATCCAACTGGAATTGTCGGAATCGGCAAGCCAAAAAACGGTCGATCAACTGCTGCAACTCCTGTTGGATCGCGCCGAAGAGCTGACCGCCAGCCAGGTGAGTTTCTACCATTTCATCGAACAGGATCAAAACATCGTCCAACCGCAAACCTGGTCGACCAACACGCTGCAAAACATGTGCACCGCCGATCAGCAGAAGCTGCATTTCCCGATCGACCAGGCCGGCGTCTGGGTCGATTGCATCCACGAGGGCGGCCCGGTGGTTCACAACGACTACGCCTCGTTGCCGCACCGCAAGGGAATGCCCGAAGGCCATGCCCCCATCGTGCGGGAATTGCTGGTGCCGGTTGTGCGCGCCAACCGGATCACCGCGATTCTCGGTGTGGGCAACAAGGAAACCGACTACGTTCAGCAGGATGTGTCGACCGTATCCGAGCTGGCCAACATCGCCTGGGACATCGTCTGCCGCAAGCGGGCGGAAATGGCCCAACAAAACAGCGAAGCGCGTTTTCGCACGCTCGTCGAACACGCCGGCGACGCCTTTTACCTGGTCGATCCGGTCACGACCCGCATCCTCGAGGTCAACCGCCAGGCCTGTCAGGATCTGCAATTCAGCCACGACCAACTATTGCGTTTTACCATCCACGACATCGACGCGAACGACGACAACGAATTGATCCGCACCACGCTCGGGCAATTGGAACACAACCACAAGCTGACCATCGAAACCGAACACAAACGCCGTGACGGCACGGTCTTCCCCGTCGAGATCCGCTTGTCGCCGATTCAGCTCAACGGCAAACAACGGGTGATCGCCCTGGCCCGCGACATCAGCGAACGCAAACAAGCCGAAGAGGAAAGGCAACGGTTCGAACTGGTCATCAAACAGGCGGCGGAAATCGTCGTCATCACCGACACGCAAGGCAACATCATTTACGTCAATCCCGCGTTCGAAAAAACGACGGGCTACAGCCTCGCCGAGGCCGTCGGCCGGAATCCGCGCATTCTCAAAAGCGGCAAGATGGACCCGGCGGAATATCGCGTGTTGTGGGAAACGATCCTGAGCGGCCACACCTGGACCGGCCAGCTTACCAACAAGAAAAAAGACGGATCGCTGTACGTCGAGGATGCGTTGATCTCGCCGTTGCGCAACGAGGCGGGCGAGATCGTCAATTTTGTCGCGGTCAAGCGCGACATCACCAACGAGCTCGAACTCAAGGAACAGTTCTTCCAATCGCAAAAAATGGAAGCCATCGGCCAACTGGCCGGCGGCGTGGCCCACGACTTCAACAATTTGCTGCAGGTGATTCTGGGCTACGGCGAACTGGCGTTGGAGGAAAGCAGGGGCCGCAAGGTCGTCAACGAACTCCGGGAGGTCATGAAAGCCTCGGAAAACGCCAAAACACTCGTGCGCCAACTGCTGGCTTTCAGCCGCAAGCAGGTGCTGGACACGATCGACCTCAACCTGGGCGACGTGGTCAACGATCTGGCCAAAATGATCCAGCGGGTGATCGGCGAGAACATCTCCTTCAACATCATGTCCGAATCGGGTCTCAAGCTGATCCACGCCGACCGGGGACAGCTCGAGCAGATCCTGTTGAACCTGTGCGTCAACGCTCGCGACGCCATGCCCGACGGCGGCACGTTGACCATCGAAACGCGCAACACCGAACTGGACGAGGAGTTCTGCCTCGCCAATCCCTGGGCCAGGCCCGGTCGTTACGTGGTGCTCAGCGTCACCGACACCGGTTGCGGCATGGACGAGGAAACGCAGCGCCATATCTTCGAGCCGTTCTTCACCACCAAAAAATTGGGCAAGGGCACCGGCCTGGGCCTTTCGACCGTCTTCGGCATCATCCGCCAACACAACGGCATGATTCACGTGTACAGCGAACCGGGCCACGGTACCACCTTCCGCATCTACCTGCCGATGATCGACGCCCAACAAATCATTGAGCGCCAACACGAAACCACCGCGCCGCACGGCGGCTTCGAGACGATCCTGCTGGCCGACGACGACGCCACCGTGCGCCGCGTCGCCATCGCCATGCTGCAAAGGGCCGGTTACGCGGTGATCGAAGCCGGCGACGGCGAAGAGGCGATCCGCATCCTCAACGAGCGCATCGCCGAAATCGACCTGGCGCTGCTGGATATGGTCATGCCTAAAATCGGCGGTCGCCACGTCTTCGACCACATGCGCAGCAACGGCATGCACATTCCCGTCCTGTTCGCCAGCGGCTACAGCACCGACGCCTTCCACGGCGACTTCAAGGTCGACCAGAACGTCGGGCTTATTCAAAAGCCCTATCTGCGCGATGCTCTGCTGCACAAGGTGCGGGAAATTCTGGACCGGCGACGCCTGCAACAGGCGGCCGACGATACCCAACACTGAGCGCCGGCCGCGCCCCATCGCTTCAGGCATGAATTGACGGTCCCGGCCCGGCGGCTTAGGATGGCGCGCATGCGTCGCCGTCGCGACGCGCGGGTGGGAGAGCCATGAACGACGCCCCGGTCATTTTGATTCACGTGTCGCACCTGACGCGAATCAAGTTCAATCTCTCGGGCATTTACCCGGTCATGCCCTTGGGCATCGCCGCCCTGGGCGCGGTGCTCGAACAGGCCGGCGTACCGGTGCGGCTGATCGACCTGAACCTGCCCGAAAATCGCGGCTTCAATCCGGTGGTCGATCTGCCGCCGCACGTGCGCTTCGTCGGCCTGTCGGCGACGATCTTCTCCGCGCCCGAGGCCGCCGAGTTGGCCGCGCGTCTGCGCGCCGCCCGGCCGGACGTTCCCTTGGCGCTGGGCGGACCGATCAACGTGTTCGCTCATGAAACGCTCGACCGGCGCCTGTCGCCGATCGACGCTTTCGTCTTCGGCGAAGGGGAAAGCATTATCGAACGGCTGGCGCAGGGCGATTTTTCCACGGCGACGCTGCGCGATCTGCCGGGCGTCGGCTATCGCGAGCGCGGCCGTTTCATCGTCAATCGGCCCGCGCCGCCGGTCGATCCGGATTCCCTGCCCTACGCGGCGCGCCATCTGCTGCCCCGCCGCCGTTACACGATGCATCCGCCCTTCGGCCTGTACCCGCCGGTGGCCATCGTCGAAACCGCGCGCGGCTGTCCGTATGCCTGCGCGTTCTGCTCGCTGCCCAAGGTGCACCGCCAACGCTCGATCGATCACCTGCTCGGCGAAATCCGCGAGCTGGTGCGCGTCGACAACATTCATGAAATCCACTTCGTCGACCCGACCTTCACCGTCGATCGCGCGCGGACGCTGGCCCTGTGCGAGGCCCTGACCGCCGAGCCCTATCGGCTGGCCTGGTCCTGTAAAACGCGCGCCGACCTCGTCGATCCCGAGCTGCTGCAGGCCATGCGCCGCGCCGGTTGCTACATGATTTCCTACGGCCTCGAATCGTTCAACGACGAGGCGCTCGACGCGTTGAGCAAAGGCTACGCCGCCCGGACCGCCATCGAAGCCCTGCGCGCCACGACCCGCGCCGGCATCCGCACGCTGGCCTACATGCTGGTGGCCAACCCCGGCGACACGACCGCGTCGATCTTCCGCTCGGTGCGGGTCCTGCGCAACGAAGGCGCCGACTACGCGCTGTTTTCCGGCCTGCTGCCCGATCCGCAGGCGCCGCAAATCCTCGCGGCGTGCGACACCGGCCGCCTGACCCAAAGGGAAATCGAGGAAGTCTACTTCGATCGTCGGCCGCTGGCGGATCACGACAATCTGGCCGGCTTCACCCGCAAGCAGGTGCGGCGCTGGGTCGGCATGTCCTTCGTGCTGTTTTATTTTCACCCGCTGTATTTGCTGCGCCGCATGACCTCCATCCGCTCGCTCCACGAGATCCGCCTGCTGCTTTCCGGCTTCTGGAACCTGCTCAAGGATCTGGGGCGCGGCCTGACCCGCACGGAAAAAACCAAAAGCAAGGACAACATCGCCGATCTGGTCCATTACCCCTGATATCGTCGCCTTTTGCGTATCCTCCGCAACTTATGATTGAAAACACATCGACATCCGAGTACATTGGAAGTTCATGATGCGGGGGCTTGTCGGCTTTCACAGCCGTCGCCTTTGGTAGAAAACCCTTGTGAATAAAGATCGGGTGGTTGCCATGATGGAAGTAAAAGTTGCGTCAAAAGGCATTCGTAAAATTATGTTCGTCCGCCCGCCGGGACGCTTGTGGCCGATCATCAACGAATCGGACAACTTCTTGTTGCCGCTCGGCTTCCCTTGTCTGGCCGCCTATCTGCGCGACCGGATGCCGGAAATCGAAATCAAAATCATCGACTGCCTGCCGCTGCAGATCGGCTGGAAGAGCCTGCGGCGGATCATTCGCGAGTATCAGCCCGACGTCTTCGGCGTCGGCGACATGATCATCTACATGCAGGAAGGCATCCGCGCCTGCCAGATCGCCAAGGAAGAAGTGCCCGGCGTCATCAACGTCGGCGGCGGCCACTTCCACAGCCACATGCCCGAGTATTCGCTTAACCAATACCCGGCGCTCGATTACATCATCCGGTGGGAAGGCGAAGAGGCGTTTTATCAGTTGATCAAAACGCTGCGGGACGGCGGCGACCTGAGCCGCGTGGGCAACCTGGCCTATCGCGACGAAAACGGCAACGTGCAGACGACCAAACCGCTGCCGCTGATCGACCCGCTCGACAAACTGCCCATCCCGGCTTACGACCTGGTGCCGGTCACCAAGTATTCGCCCTTCGGCAAGCTGTGGCCCAAGGCGATCACCATCCAGGGCAGCCGCGGGTGTCCGTACAACTGTAACTTCTGCGCCTGGACCGCGCTGGAAGGCGACCACGTCGAGGTCGACGGGAAAATTAAACCCGTGCCGATCTACCGCGCCAAAAGCGCCGAGCGCATTCTCGAAGAAATCGATCTGCTCTACAACAAATACGACGTGCGCTACCTGTTCTGGGCCGAAGGCACCTGGAATTACGACAACGAAATGATGGAAATTCTCTCCGAAGGCATCATCCGGCGCGGCTACAAGCTGGGCTGGTGGGCCTTCACCCGGGCCGACAAGCTGCTGGAGCAGGAAAAGCTCGGCATTCTGGAAAAAATGGTCCGCTCCGGCTTCTCGCACGCGCTGTTCGGCGGCGAGCGGCCGGAAAACAGCGAGCTGGATTTCATCGGTAAAACCGGCCTGACTTCCGACGCGCTCATGGACGCCTGCCACCTGCTCGAACGCAAATACCCGACGGTCTTCCGTCAATCGACGTTCATCACCGGCATCCGGACCGAAACGCCGGAAACGATGAAACACCTGGGCAAATATTCGCGCGACTGCCACCTCGATTTCGCCGCCTACCACCCGGTGATGCCCTATCCGGGCACGCCGCTGTTTGCCGAAGCGAAACAAAAAGGCTGGATCGAGGAGTGGGACTTCAGCAAGTACGACATGTTCTATCCGATCATGCCGTCCGAGACGATGTCGCGCGAGCAGATCGCCACGATCAACGAAAAGCTGTACCTCAGCTTCGTTCAGCGTCAGCCGCTGCGGTACCTCAAAGGCATGCTCAGCCCGATCCGCATCCGTCGCCGGCTGCATTGGTGGTTCATGACCAGCATGATCCGCGTGATGCTGCTCGACCTATGGCGGGCGGTTCGCGGCAAAAAGAGCTTCGACGGCTTCGCCGCGACCAGCAAACTGTGGAAGCCCACGTGGTATGACAATTAAACGGCCGTCTCGACGAAACCTTCGCCGCCATGGCTGAAACACGCTCTCGCGTCCTGTTGCTCAACCCGCCGCACCGCAAGCGAGTCGTGCGCGACTGTTACTGCAGCGACATCGTCAAAGCCGGCTACTACTGGCACCCGCTGGATCTGCTCATTCAGGCCGGTCACCTCGCGGCGCGCAACGACGTTTTCCTGTTCGACGCCATCGCCCACCGTCTGAGCGACGACGCCGTACTCGATCTGGCCGAGCAACTCGATCCCGCCTGGGTGCTCATGCTCGCGGGCCGGGTGGTTGTCGACGACGACCGCGAATTCGCCGACATGCTGCGCGAATCGTTGCCGCAAGCAAAATTGTTCGCCTCCGGCGACCTGTTCACCGACCGGCCGGTCGAAGCGCTGCAACAATTCCCCATGCTCGACGGCGCGTTGCTCGAGTTCGTCTCGCCCGAGTTCGCCCGACTCGTCGAAGGCCGCGAGGCTATCGGCGACCTGGCCTTGCGCGACGGCGACGACATCCGCGTACTCGCGCCGCTGGGCGCCACGCGCTTTTCCTATCCGCCGCCGCCGCTGGACCTGATCGACCGCCGTCGCTACCGCCTGCCCTTTTACGGCGGCGCGCCGTTTTACAGCCTGCTGGCTTCCTACGGCTGTCCCTATGGATGCACCTTCTGCCACGTGCCCTCGCTGGGCTACAAGCACCGCGATCCGGAAGAGGCCGCCGTCGAAATACGCATCGCCTACGAAGCCGGGTACCGCAACGTCTACGTGCGCGACGCCACCTTCGGCATCCGCCGTGACGACGCCCGCGACCTGTGCGAGCGCCTCGTGCGCATCGGGAAGGACATCCGCTGGAACGCCTTCACCCGCGCCGATCTGCTCGACGACGAACTGCTCGACCTCATGGCCCGCAGCGGATGCGCCGTGCTGCAGATCGGCGTGGAGACGCTCGATCGCGACAGCGCCGCCGCCGTGAACAAGCGCGTCGATCACGACGACCTGCGCCGCACCGTCGCCGCCTGCCGTCAACGCGGCATCATGACCTCGCTGCATTTCATCCTCGGCCTGCCCGGCGACCAATGGAGCCGGACGCCGCAAGCCGCGCGCGACCTGATCGCCCTGAATCCCGACTACCTGTCGGTCAACATCCTCGCCCCGCGCCCCGGTTCGGTGATGAACGACGGCGGCCTGACTTTGCCCGCCGAGCAGGTCCGGCTCTTGCGGCAGCTCGTCCGGCGCATCAACCTGCGCTTCTACCTACGCCCCCGGCGCATCTGGGCCGAACTCAAACGCCTGCGCAACCCGCGCGAGATCCTCCGCGTGCTGCAACTGTTTATCTCCTCACTATTGCCCGAACGGTTAAAATGACCCTCGTTTTCGTTTCCCCCTTGTGAAATCCGTTGCCGGAATTAGGTTAAGACATTCGAGGGGGGAGCGCCTCTATCTTATTGGAAATAAAAGAAAAATCAGAAAAAGACACCTGTATGGAGTTCAGCCATGAAAAATACTGTACTCAACGACATTATCGAAATGTGCCTCAACCTTGACGAGTCCGCCGCCGAGCTGTACCTGGAATTCGCCAAGGATGCGAAAAAACGCAAACTGGCCACCTTTTGGGAGGAAATGTCGCGCGAGGAATCCGACCACGTCGAGGCCTGCGCCAAGCTGCTGAACCTGGCCAAGCTCAACATGGTGCCGCAGGTATTCGAGAACGTCTTCGAAACCAGGCAGGAACTCGAGGAAATCACCGTCCGCAACGCGAAGCTCATCGCCGCCTATCGCAAAAAGCGCAATCCGGCCGGTGCGTTCCTCACCGCCTTCAACGTCGAATTTCACCTGGTGCACCCGGCGTTCATCACCCTGCATCGTTTCTACCTGGACGTCATGGGCAACGGCGACGACGCGCCGGACATTCACTACCCGGCGCACCTGAAGAAAATCAACGCGGCGGCCAAAACCTTCGGGCAGGACACGCCGGAAATCGACCTGCTGGCGCGGACCATCGAGCGACTGTATCGCGATAACGCCCTGCTCGCGCGCCAAAGCCGTTTCGATTTCCTGACCGGCGTGCGCAACCGGCGCGGCTTTTTCGACACGGCGCTGACGTTGGCCAATCTGGCCCGGCGCAACGGCTACACCGTCGGCCTGCTGCTGGTGGACATCGACAACCTGCGGCGGATCAACCGCGAGCTGGGCCATGAGGTCGGCGATCGCGTGCTGGCCTCCGTCGCCCGGCAGTTGTCGAGCCTGTTGCGGCATTCGGACGTCATCGGCCGTTACAGCGGCGAGGCGTTCGTGATCTTCCTCTCCCAGGTCGAACCGGGCGTGCTGCCGACCCTGACCGAACACCTGCGGCAAAACGTGGCGTCGGTCACCCACTCCGACCAGGCCGTGACCGTCAGCATCGGCGCCGTGCAAGGGACGATCGCCAAAGACACGCTCAAGTCCTTCGACAAGCTGCTGCGCATCGCCGGCATTCGCCTCGCCCGCGCCCAAAAACGCGGCCCGGGACAAATCGACTTGGACGACGAAGGGGCGTGAAAATTGAATTAACCGAAGGCCGGGCTACTTGCGCAGCCGGATTTCCTTGTTGAGGAACGCCCGCAGACGCGATTGCGGTTTTTCCTCTTCTTCGAGGGGCACGATCTTGTTCAGCGGCTGGTTGGGTTCGTCGAGCACCGAGAGCTCGCCCATCTTGCGCATGCGCTCCTTGGCGGCCACGGCGATCTTGGAAATGCGCTCGGAGATCTCCTCCTTCGTCGTGGACATGTACGATGAATCGGTGGCGATCTTGATCAGCGCCTTCGCCGCCGGGCCCGTGGGATCCTCGACCGTGATCGGCAACAGGCGCTTGGCGCACTCGCGCACCTTGCGGTCCCACGGCACGACGTAGGCGTGCTGCACGTTCAGCGACAGGTTGTCCTGCGACAGACGGGTGATGGTCTGCGCGATCGACGCGTCGCCGGCCGCCTCGCTCATGTTCACCACCAGGTCGATCTGATAGCCCCAGATCATCTTCAGTAAAATCTTCTGCATTTCCGGATCGGTCTTGCCGACCATCTCGACCAGTTGCCACACCGTTTTGGGCTTGCCGTTGGTCGCGGCATCGCGTTCGAACAAAAATTCCTCGAACACCTCGCCCAACTCGGAGTGCGGCGCGATCATCTCGTTCGCGAAATGCCGCAGTTTGCGGAAGAGGCTGAGCTTGATCAGCCCGTAGGCCTCCAGCACGCTGGTCGGCTCGGTGCTGGTCACCACGTAGCGGTGATCGGCCGCCAAAAAGATGTCCAGGACGTTGAAACTGACCTCCGCGCCCAGGTCGACCAGAATAACATCGCAGTCGATCTTACCGAGATGTCTCAGGATTTTCTCTTTGTGCGCAAATTTGATGTTCGCCGCGCCCAACCGCGAGGAATCGGTGGCGATCAGGGTCAGATTGCGGTAGGGCGTCGCCAGCCGGACCTCGTCGAGCGATTCGAACTTGCGTTCTATAAAGTCGTTGAGCGACCGCGACAGGTTGCGGATGCCCAGCGACAGGTGCAGGTCGGCCCCGCCCAGGTCCATGTCCACCGCCACCACCTGCCGGCCCATCGTGGCCAGCGCGATGGCCAGGTTGGCGGTCACCAGCGTCTTGCCGATGCCCCCCTTGCCGCCGCCGATCGCCACCAGTTGCGAACGCCGCGTTCCGCGCAGAAAAACGCTTTTAAAGGTGTCGACGTTCGCCGGCTGCTCCTCGCGCAGCGGGTCGGAGCCGGTGCGGCGCACGTGGGCGTCGCGCGCGTCGATGAACTCCTGCAAGTGCTGGAAACTGGCCGCCAACCGCGTCTTCTGTAATTCCAGCTCCTTGCGGTCGTTGGCCATGAACTTTTCCACCTGGCGCAGCCGCGCCTCGTAGGCCTGCTCGATGTGCTTGCGGTTGAGGGTGGAAAGGGTGTTTTCGTCGGGCTCGGTCAGGTGCGGGAACAGCGTTCGGTAATCCGTCGCGATCCGCCGACGGTACTTGGCGCTGTTGCGATAGTCTTCGATACCCATCGATTATCCCGCTTGGGTTGTACTACTCTTGCCGCACAAGAGTCCTGACCCTCTAATGCGAGGCATATTCTTCCCATCGCCCATTTCCCCGAAAATCTTAAATACTAGTTACCCGGTTTTAAAAAAAAAGAAAAGTCTTTAATATTTTACCGACACAAAAAATCTTCGATTAACCGGAATTTCGTTACAATTTCGAATGGTAGGAAGCTATTTGGCGTCGGTTTCGGCCCGGCGGCGGTGCAAATAGACCATCAATACCTGCAACGCGGCCGGCGTGATGCCCGGGATGCGGCCGGCCTGCCCCAGCGTGCGCGGCTGCACCGCGGCCAGCTTACCGGCCAGCTCGTTGGACAATCCGGGCAACTCGCGGTACGGGATGTCCGGCGGCAACTCGACGGCTTCAGCCTCACGCAACCGCCGCGCCTGGTCGGCCTGACGATCCAGGTAACCGCTGTAGGTGTTCTGAATCTCGACCTGCTCGATGATCGTGGCGTCCAGCGGCGGCCGGTGTTCGTCCAGCGACGCCAGGTCGGCATAGTCAAGTTCGTGGCGGCGCAGCAACTCGGCCAGTGAGGTCTTGTTGACGATCGGAGCCGATCCCTTGTTCCGCAGCCAGTCCAGCACGCCGGCCACCGGCCGTACGTAGGTTTCGGCTAGACGTTGCAACTCGTTCTCAATAGCAGCCTTTTTCGCCGCCACCGCCGCGCCGTGCGCCGGCGAAATCAACCCCAACTCGGCGGCCAACGGCGTCAGGCGTAAATCGGCGTTGTCCTCGCGCAGCAGCAGGCGGTATTCGGCCCGGCTGGTGAACATACGGTAGGGTTCGTCGGCTCCCTTGGTCACCAGATCGTCGACCAGCACGCCGATCATCGCCTGGTCGCGCGCCAGAATGAGAGGCTGGCGACCCAATATCTTGTGGCAAGCGTTGATGGCCGCTACCATACCTTGTGCCGCCGCCTCTTCATAGCCGCTGGTGCCGTTCACCTGACCGGCAAAAAAGAGGTTTTCCACCGCCTTGACCTCCAGCGTCGGGAGCAGGTGGACCGGATTGAGGTAATCGTACTCGACCGCGTAGCCTGGCCGCACGATCTCCGCCCGCTCGAAGCCCGGAATGCTGCGCACGTAGGCCAACTGCACCGCGAACGGCAGGCTGGTCGAGATGCCGTTGGGGTACACCTCGGTCGTGTGCCGCCCTTCCGGCTCGACGAAGATCTGGTGCGACAGCTTTTCTGGAAAGCGCACGACTTTATCCTCGATGCTCGGGCAGTACCGCGTGCCGACGCCCTGGATTTTCCCCGAAAACAACGGGCTTTCATCCAGACCGCTGCGGATGATCTCGTGCGTGCGCTCGTTGGTGTAGGTGATGTGGCAGGGAACCTGCTCGACGGCGTGCGGCTGCGTTTCGAAGGAGAAAAACGAGGGGTGCTCGTCGCCCGGTTGCGCCTCCAGCGCGGCGTAGTCGATGGTGTTGCCGTCCAGGCGCGGGCAGGTGCCCGTTTTCAGCCGACCGAGGGGCAGGCCGAGTTCGATTAAATGCTCCGACAGCATATTCGCCGGCGCGTCGCCCAACCGGCCGCCGGCAAAGTGGGTCATTCCGATGTGCAGCAAACCGCGCAGGAACGTCCCGGCGGTGAGGATCGTCGCTTTCGCCCGGTACACCCGGCCGGAAAACCCCTGCCCGCCGGCCACCCGGTTCCCGTCGAGCACCAGGCGATCGATGCGGTCCTGCCGCAGATGAATCAGCGGTTCCTGCTCGACCAGCGCGCGCATGACGCGGCTGTAGTTGTCCATGTCCGATTGACAGCGCCGCGAGCGCACCGCAGCGCCCTTTTTCGTGCCCAAACGGCGAAATTGGATGCCCGTGGCGTCGGCGACCTTGCCCATCACGCCGCCCATCGCGTCGATTTCGCGCACCAAGTGGCCCTTGGCCATGCCGCCGATGGCCGGATTGCAAGACATGCGGGCGACCGCCTCGACAGCGAGGGTCACCAGGCACACCTGCAGGCCCAGTCGCGCGCCGACAAAGGCCGCCTCGACCCCGGCGTGGCCGGCCCCGATCACCAGCAGATCGTAATGTTCTTCCATTCGCTCCTCGGGCGATGTTCCACGTGAAACTATTTCGACTACCAACAAAGCCGTCCCTGTCTTTGTTGGTTGACGGTCGACGAAAAGCGCGGTTTTCGTCTCCCTTCATTTTCGGCGACTCACATCGTCGCCGAAAATGGCGACCCATCCCTGGGTCACAACAGGGCCGCCATATATTCGGCCCATTGCTACTCTTCGGTTGCCGGACGATGTTTCACGTGAAACATTCCGGCGGCGCGATGACGGACAACAAGTTGTCTTCGTCGGCCACGGGCTTCATTTGCTTGCGATTGGGCAGGGCGTCGCGCCACTCCTTCCGCGTCAGCATCACCTGTCCACCCACAATGGTCATTTGCAGCGCCGCTTTCCCCTGGCGGAACAGGGCTTCCTCCATCGTTTCCGCCCGCCAAAGCGAAAAATCGCCCCATTTGCCAACTTCCAGCGCGCCCGCCGCGATCTTCAAGGCCCGCGCCGCGCGATTCGTCACCGCGTCAATCAGCGCATTCGGTGCTAGTTTGCCTATCTTTTCGGCCAGTTGCAACGTTTGCAGCAGCCCCTCGCCGCCATCTCTGCGCGATCCCGCGCCCAACAACAGCCTGTCGCCCGCCGCTTTGATCAATTCGACCGGCCAACTATGTCCCAGCACGAACCGATCGACAGCCGGCCGCCACACCAGGTGCGCCCCGGCCTCGGCCAACCGCCCCGCCTGCTCCACGCTCAGTCCGGCGCAACCGACCGCCAGCGTGTGCGGGCCCACGCCGCCCGCCGCCTCCAGCTTGGCGAACTCCCGCGTTGCGTTCCAGTTGCTGCCGTCGGCCAGGCGCACGGCCACCGCATGTTTGCCGGCCTTTTTGAAAATCTTCTCCGGATTCCTCTCCAGATCCAGCGACTCGATGAACGCCGTTTTCGTCGCGCGCAGCACCGCCGGCTTTTCCGCCGAAGTACTGACCGCCACCGTCACCCCGTTGCGTAGGCAGGCGAGGGCCCCGGCCCGCGCCCGCTTGCCGGCGGCGAGTTTTTGCGCCGCGACCCATGTGGCCGGCTGCGCGCGTTCGAACTCCGCCTCGCGCCCCGCCCGATCGCCATACGGCCCGGGCAGCAGCGGCGGCAAGCAATCGTCGGCCAGCGGATGATCCGCGTCGATCAGCCCGGGCGCGATCAACAAATCCGGCACTTCAACGACGCGTGCGCCGAAGGGAATCTTCACCTCGCCGAGCGCGGAAATGCGCCCCTCTTTAATAATGATGTCGCCGCGCCGCAATCCCTCGGGCAACCATAGCCGCCCGCCAACGAGGGCGAGGGGAGTTTCGTCCATGTCCGGAAGCCAGCCAATGACCATCTCACTCCTCCCCGCACACCTGCCGGTACACGTCCAGAGTCGCGGCGGCGGCGCGATCCCAACTGAACTGCCGCGCGCGCTCCGGCCCGGCCTGGCGCAGGCGCAAGCGTAGCGCTTCATCGTCGACAACCCGGCCCATCGCATCGGCGAGGGCATCGACATCCTGCGGCTCGACCAGCAACCCGGCGTCGCCGACGACCTCCGGGATACTCGTTCGGTTGGACGCGACAACCGGCACGCCGCAGGCCATCGCCTCCAGCGGCGGCAGCCCGAAGCCTTCGTACCACGAAGGAAATACCAGCAATTCCGCGCAGTTATACAGCGTCGGCAGCTTTTCCTGCGGCACGGTGCCGAACAGGCGCAACCGATCGGCCACGCGATGCTCGCCGGCGAAGCGCACCAGGTCGCCGCTGAGCCACCCCTCGCCGCCGGCGAGAACCAGCTCGTGCGGCAGGCCGCGTTCCTGCACCAGACGCGCGAAGGCGGCAATCAAATGTCGCAGGTTCTTGCGTGGTTGCAGCGTGCCAACGAACAAAAAATAAGGCCGCGTCAGGTCGAAATCCTCGCGCGCGCGCCGCTGCGCCGCCTCGTCCAGCGGCCTGAACTGCTCGTCCAGACCGTAGGGGATGACCGTCACCCGCGCCGGATCGATCCCCGCCAGGGCGATGATCTCCTCACGCGTGGCCACGCTGGGGGTAATCACCCGCGCCGCCCGGCGGATGCTGCGCAGGCCGACGAACCGCTTGTAATGACGGCGGCTGAAATTGTACATCGTCGGCAGGCGATAAAAGGCCAGGTCGTGCACGGTGATGACCACCGGGCAGGGGCGCCCCCACAGCGGCAGGGCGTGGTCGACGTAATGCAACAGATCGAGGCCATCGCGCCGGGCGAGGGCGGGCAGGCCGAATTGTTCCCACAGAATGCGCGGGGCGCTGCCGCCGAAGTTGAGTCGGCCGACCGACGCGCTCAGGCCGTCGCCGTCAATAATCGAAGGGGCGGGGCCGTGCATCAGATAAAGGCGCAGCGACGCGGCGGCTTCGGACCGGCGGGCGAGCGAGCGCACCAGGTTGTAGGTGTAGCTGCCCACCCCGGTTTCGCGTTCGAGCGCTTTGGTGGCGTTGATTCCGACGCGCATCGGTCCTTTCCTTCCGGCGGGAGATGCTAACGGTATTTAAGCAAAGGCGCAAGCGAATAATCAAGGAAAACAGCCTGAAATAAGGAGTGAAAAGCGGCTCTAATTCATTACTATTTTAAATAATAACCATACTTGGTTAGACTTTCATCAAAGATGAAAGTTACGGGAGGGGGTGACGCATGGTGGATGAAATCCCGACCGACCCCTTTCAATCCCGACGACCGGCGAACACAAGCAGACCGGCGACTGTGCTTCCTTTTTTTTGCACTTCCCATTTTCTTCCAAACACGCCGGGTGCCACGGTCTTGTTCCGCAGGTACATGGCCGTGTTTGGTGGTGTACGAGCACAGCTTTCGCCTGAGGCGAAAACTGTGGCACACGGAATGACGGTCATTTTTCTGTGTGCCACACTTTTGGCGATAGCCAAAGGTGTGCTTTTCACGGCAGCATGTCCAGGCTTTTTGGGCAAGATCGTGGCACCCACTAGTGAACATGATCCGGCGGCGGGCATCACCTACACCCCTTTCAGGGGTTTGATTGATGTTGCTACGTCTTATACCAGAGCTTCGCCCTTCGCTACTAACCTGCGCCCTACGGGCTGGAGGAAATCGAGGTCAACCTGAGCCGACAAGCCCCAAAAAGTCGGACAGGAAAGACTCGACGCTACTGACCTGCGCCCGCCGCTTTCTTCCGCTCGCGCAGATACCGCGCGGCGGCCTCGGCGAAGGCGCGCGAATACAACGGGCGGCTGGTGTGGTAGGTGATCATCGCCTGCATGGCGGCGCGCGCCTCGACGGACTGTTCGCGCGTCCACTCGATGCGCAACGCTTCGGGCAACGGACACTCGAGCACCCGGCACATCGCCCGCCTCGTTTCGGGCGCCAGGCGCGGCGAATGCGGCAGCGCCTTGTTCAGACAAACCGTGCCGCCGCGATGCGGTTCGAAGGCCGCCGTCTCGTCCTCGCGCAGCGTGCGGCCGGTGACCGTGCAGATATCCAGCCGCGGCGCGAGCCCCGCGTGATCGAGCGTGCGCAGTTCGACCAACCGACTGAGCGCGCCGGCATCCCGGCCGTGGCACAAACCGCGCAGCGAAGAAGTCAACGCGTTGAAGGTTTCCGGCTCGGGCTGATCCTCGGCGGCGAAGGACGCGGCGACCTCGGCGAGATAGCATCCGGCGGCCAGCCGCATCAATTCCAGCGACAGCGGCCGGTAGGCGTCGAGCAGCCGCGCGTGGCCGAGCAACAGCAGCGGGCTCTTGCGGCGCGTGAGTTCGACCTCGAGGTGATACAGCAGATCCAGAATGCCGCCGTAGCGCTTCTTGGATTTGCGCGCGCCCTTGGCCACCGCGCGAATCAGCCCGTGCTCTTTGGTGTACAGCACCAGAATGCGATCGGATTCGCCGAGCGGATACCGCCGCAAGACGACGGCCGGCGTGGTGAGAATCTTTCCGGCCATGGTTAGAGCATAATCGCCGTGGCGATCATGAAGTAGGAGCCGACGCCCAGAATGTCGATGGTGGTGGTGACGAACGGACCGCTGGCGACCGCCGGGTCGATGCCCATGCGGTGGAAAATCAACGGCAGCGCCGAGCCCATCACCGAGGCCAGGCACATCGAGGTGAACAAACCCAGACCGGCGGCCAGGCCCAGGCTGATGTTGCCGCGGTACAGCAGCGAACCGGCGATGCCCAGCAGGATGCCGTAGATCGCTCCGAGCACCAGGCCGACGCTCAGCTCTTTGAACACGTAGCGGAACAGCCGCCCGGTGGCGAGGCGATGCGTGGCCAGACCGCGCACGGTGATCGTCGTGGCCTGAATGCCGATGTTGCCGCCCATGCCCACGACGATGGGCATGAACGCGGCCAGCGCGGCTATCTGCGCGATGGCGTCGCTGAAGTGCGCGATCACCCGCGAGGCCAACAGCCCGCCGATCCAACTGGCGAACAGCCAGGGCAGGCGGATCTGCGCACTGCGAAACACCGACGACGAGGTGATTTCCTCTTCGCTGGTACCGGCCAATTTCATCAAGTCTTCGGTCGCCTCGTCGGACACGACGTCGATCACGTCGTCGACGGTGATGATGCCCACCAGCTTGTGTTCCTGGTTGATGACCGGGATCGCCAGCAGGTTGTACCGGGCGACCTGCCGCGCCACTTCCTCCTGGTCCTCGTGCGTCTCGACGAAAACGACGTCCTTTTCCATCATCGATTCGAGCGTCGTTTCCGGCGGCACGGTGACCAGTTGCCGCAAGCTGACCACGCCCTGGAGCGCCTCCTCCTCGTCGATGACGTACACGTAAAACACCATCTCCGCTTCGCTGGCTTTGCGCAGTTCGCGGATGGCGTCGCCGGCTTCCATGGTCTTGGGCAGCGCGAAGAAATCCGGGCTCATGATGCGGCCGGCGGTGTACTCTTCGTAGCTGAGCAGTTCCTCGACCTCTTCGGAATCCTCGTCCTTCATCAATTCGAGGATCTTCGCCCGGCGCTCCTCGTCCTCGATCTCCTCCATGATCTGCGCCGCGTCGTCGGTCGACATTTCCTGGAAGATCTTGGCCAGCCGCTCCGGCGCCAGTTCGTCGAGAAAATCCTCGCGCACGGAAATGGACATTTCCGAGAGCACCTCGGCGGCGACCTCGACCGTCGGCAACAGCTCGAAAATCATCCGGCCGTCTTTGTGCGACAGGTAGTTGAAGGCCGAGGCCATGTCGGCCGAGTGCGTTTTATTGATTATTTTGACAAGGTTGACCGTGGCTTTTCGATGCAGCAACCGTCGGAGGGTATCGGCGAGGATATGAATGCGGCGGCTTCCGGCTTCCACGGCGCACCTCCGGTTCGGACGGTCGGTAAAGTATCCCGATTTGGTCGTGGCTGTTCTACACTTTGCCGACCGGCAAGTCAATTACAAGTTGCGGAAAATCCCGTTTTGGCGAACAAAACGCGACGGGACGGACGCTTGACCGTCCGCCCCGCGTTCTTGGCCGCCGTCGCGACGGCTATTGCACTTTGACTTCGATCTGCTTGGCCTTGCTCTCTTCGCGCTTGGGCAGCGTGACGATCAGCACGCCTTTTTCCATCGTCGCATCGATGGCCGACTGGTCGATCATCGGACCGACAGTGAAGGTGCGCGACAGCTCGCCGTAGCAGCGTTCGAGGCGGTTGAAGCGCCGCAGTTCGTCTTCGTCGGGCGCCTGGCGCTCGCCGACGATGGTCAGGATATTGTTTTCCAGCTCGACCTTCACATCGTTTTCGCTCAGGCCGGGCAGCTCGATCGACAACCGAACACTGTTGTCGTCTTCGTAGATGTCCGCGACCGGACAGCAACAGCCGGTCAGTTCCTCTTGGTAAGCGTCGCCCGGCAGGCCGCTGCGACGGTAACCGTTCCATTCTCGTTCGTTCAGACGCGCCCAACGCTCGTTGTCCGACGCGCTCTCGTTTTTGCGGATGATGGCCATGGCTTGGTTTCCTTTTTTTTCAGTTGCTATCTTTTCTTGCCTCCCCCAAGGGCGGCCACGTAAGGCAAAGGTAAGGCCGCGCCGAAGCCTGTCAAGCGAACGCACATCGTTTGGCTTTGAATATCAAGATGTTAGGGTTATTGACATTCGCCGGTAAATCCTTACAGTTTGCCCTGGGCAACTTTACTCTCAAACCGGAAAGGCAGTCGGCGCCATGAAACTGTTCGCTGCGATTCGCCCGTTGCTGGTGGTTCTCGTCGTTTTCTCGCTCGCCCTGACGGCTTGCCAGAAAAAGGAAATGGAAGTAATCGAACAAGGCGGCCTCGACATGGCCCCGGTGATCGCCCAGGTCCTCAACCCCACGGTGGGTTACTCCGGCGGCGAAATCCTGCTGGTGCTGGCCCCGAAGGAAACCGGCCACGTGCGCATCACGCGCAGCAACGTGCGGGTGCTGGCCGTATTGGACATCAGCCGCGTCTGGAAAGAGCCCAACGAAAAGCAAGGCAAAGAGATCGAGTCGTTCAATTACGTTTTCGACGCGCCCGCCGACCTGGAGCGTCACGATATAAAAATGCCGACCAAGCTCGGCAAAAAAATCGCCGTCAGCGAACAGGCGGGGCAGTTGCAGTGGTTCCGCTTCAGCCGGCAGCAGAATTTCCTCAACGTCGAGGCGGCGTTCAACACCGACCCGCTGACCCTGCGCAAAATCAAGTACCGCGTCCTGGACGACGGCTACACGATCGTCGCCGAATCGGGCTCGCGCCTGACAATGAAGTAAGCGATTCTTCCAGAATCAATACTTGTGGGAATCAACGACGATATCGTCCCGGGTTCCGCTCTTGCCGTCGGGTCCCCGTGAGAACAAAACGAAGATGAAGCCGCTGTCACACAAGTACTGATACGCGTTGCCCCACGGGTCGTGCGGGATTTTCTTTTCCGCCCAATAGCCGCCCGCCCGATAATGCGGCGCCGGCGGGCCGACGGTCGGCGGCGACAACAATGCCTCCAGGCCCTGTTCCGTGGTCGGCGCGCCCCCGTTGTCTTTCATGTACTCCCGCAACGCTTTGTCCATTTTGCCCAAGGTGAGCTGCGCCACCTCGAACTTGGCTTGGTCGAAGCCGGCCAGCGCGTCCTCGTCCACCACGGCGGCGCAGGAAAACATCGCCCTGGTGGCGGCCCCGGGCGAACAGGCCGCCAACGCGAACAACGCCAAAACGAAAAACAACTTCTTCCGATAACGGCGCACCACCATCGTTTGCCCTTTCCAAAAATGAGAAGCCTGGCGTTATATATTATTATTTTAGAAAAATTTCAAGGGTCAGCGCAACGACACGTCGTCGGCCGTTTCCATTTGGCCGTCGGGGCCCACCGAATACAACTGGTAGAAAAAGCCGTCGTCGCACACATAGCGGAACGACCAGCCCCACGGATCGACCAGCGTGCGGTCGTTCAGCAGATACCCGGCCGCGCGATAGCCCAGCGCGCGCTCGTTGGTCGGCGGCGGCATGAGCAGCGCGGTCAGACCTTGCCCGGTGGTCGGGTAGCGGCCGTTGTCGCGCTTGTACTGCTCCAGCGCCTGGCGGATGATCAGCATCTTTTGGCGGGCTTCGTCGTTTTGCTGCGCCACGCCGCCCACGCCGGGCACCATCGGCCCGGCCGCGCATCCGGCAAGCAACGCCAACAAGGCAATGATCGCGACACCACGCATGAACATCCTCACACCGGTTTCCTGCAAAGATAAATCGCCCGCGCCGACAAGAAAAGGGCGGTCGCCAGGGATAATCCCCGGACCTATATTTTCCGTCATTGTGTGAAGCCTCGGCCGGCGCGGCAGGGCCGCGCGCGGGCGTCTTTGCTCATTGCCGCCAGATCCCCGGGTCGAGTCCGAGGATGACAAGGTGAAAATGTCATCTTGAACCGGTTTCAGGATCTGGGTCCGGCATCCGGCAAAACACTCTATGTTCGGCGTATCAGTGCCATCGAACGAAGGTTTCGCCCTCACCCCGGGCTGACGCCGGAGTCATAATTGGTGGCACTGATACACGAGCGAGCGACGCGAGCGAGTTTATCAGTGTTTGCTTATATGTCGGGTGGCACTGTTTTGCGAGCGAACAACGTGAACGAGCATAACAGTATGTATATAAACACTGATAAGCCTCTCTTCGCTCGGCGTATCAGTGCCACCGAGGCTGTAAATAAGTAGTATTCCATCAATTCATAACTAATAACTTGCTACTCATAACTAAAAAAGGGCGGCCCTTTCGGACCGCCCTTTTTTGTCTATCGAGGTTGTGCTTATTGAGCTTCGGCCGCGGTGGCGCCGGTCAGGCGTTTAGCCGCTTCGTCGGGCGCGATGCCCAGCTTGTACACGTCCAGGATTTTGCCGTTGGACAACGGACCGAATTCGCCGTCGCCGTTGGCCTGCTCGAACAACTCCAACGCGTTGATCGCCGAGGACAGGAAGTGCTGGTTGTAATCGATGCGGATGTCATTGGCGATCAGCGAGCCGCGAATACCGCCGAGCACGCGGTCGGGCCGGCGCGTCCAGTAGCTGTTGGCCGGACGGAACTGGTCGGCGATGTTGTGCCAGATCGCCGACTGCACCGACTCGCTGAGCTTGTCGGCCATTTCCTTGTTGCCCAGCAGCACGGCCAGATGCCACGCCTCGACATTCGCCTCGTTGCGCGCGCTGGTGGGCGTCGAGCGCGGCGGGGTGGCGTTGTCCGCGCCGCCGAAGTAATCCTCATACGGCAGCTTGGTGGTCTTTTCCGGCATGCCCCACTGGTGGCGGAAATGCCAGTTCACCATCTTCCAGACGACGTCGGGAATGCGCTCGTCCTTCGTGTAGCGATACAGTTTGCACAGCGCCTGCACGACCCACGCGTCGGGCTGCTGCTTGGGATTCTTGTTGTAATCGTCGATCTGCCAGTCGGCGCACAGCTTGGCCGCTTTGAGCCACTTGTCCTGTTGGTCCTGCTCGTAGAGTTTCATGTACGCCAAAAACGCCTCGCCGGGGAAGTAGCGCGGCTGCGGATCGGGCACCGGCCCGCCGGCTTTGACCTCGTCCCAGCTCTTGTAGAACCGACCGTCGGGCACCTGGAAGGCCATCAGGCCGTTGCCGAACATCTCGCGCTTGGCTTTCCACTCGGGCGTGAGCAGCTCCTGCGGAATCTCGCAGAGGCTCATCGCGGCCAGGGCGTTGGTGCCCAGGTAGGCGCGGCCCTTGTAATCCAGGAACGCGATGTCCTTGTTTTCCGGCGGCACAACGATCGAGTGGCTGAGGTAATCCAGCGCGCGCCGGCCCGCTTCCAACAACGTGACGTCGCCGGTCGCCTTGTACGCGCCGAACAGGCCCCACACGCTGCCCGCGTGCCGCACGATGTTGTAGCCGTTGGTGAACTTGTCGGGAATCGGCCGATAGTGATAGCCCATCTGGCCTTCGGGATCGGTGTGCATCGCCAGGTGGCCGGCGGCCAGCCACGCGGCTTCCAGCGCGTCTTTGCGCGACAGTTTGCGCGGCGGCAGAATCATCGCGCGGTAGGTTTCCACCGCTTTGCCGTTGGGCTCGACCTCGACCATCGCGTGCGTGGTGAAGTACGACAGCGGCGCCTCGTTGAACTCCTCTTTGGTCATCTTGGCTTCGCGGCGGATTTTATCCAGGCACAGCCGGGTGAGCTTTTTGCCCATCACGCGGTCCTTGTCGTTGAAGCCTTTCATGCCCCAACCGTTGAAGACCACGTCTTCGCCGAGCTGGAAAGTGCGTTTGCCCAGATGTTCGACGACCAGACCGTGGTACCCCGGCTCGACGATCCGCCGCAGCCGCGCGATGCGACGCGTGGTCAGCGGCGTCACGTTGTCGATCACGTGCACGGCGATGCGCGTATCGGACATCTGATCCTTGAAGCGGCTCTTGAAACCGGCGTCGCTTTTCAACTCGGCGCAAGCCGCCTTGAGCGACGCGGCGACGGAGTCTTTCTGCGCATGGGCGCGGATGAACGCGGTGCGCGGCGCGAAGGCCGTGACGAACACGTCTTTGTTGTATTTCTTCGTCAGCGTTTCCGACAGACCCTTCGGATCGAAGCCGTCCTGCGTCAGATAGCCGCGCGCGGCGGCGACCAGCGCGTCACGGTCGGCGTCGGTCAGTTTCACCCGGTCCTGGGTGTACGGCTCAAATTTCCCGCCCTGCTGGCAGCCCAGCATTCCGCCGATCATGAAGATGGCGATCAGGATGAGCAATAAACGATTGAGTCGCACGACTTCCTCCTTACACGTAGTGATAAATTGTTCCCCATTCACCGAACAAGAATCGGCATGTTTTCATACCATCAGAAAAAACGCAAGGCGTGACGACGGACCAGCCGCCGGACCGCGGGAATTACTGATGGAGAAAAAATTTGTTGCAGGCATTGTACTTCGGCGCCAGCGGACCGATGGCCTGCAGGCAACGCGGTTTCAGGTCGACGTTGGGCAGTTCCACCTCCTCCAGGCGATCGGCCAGCACTTCGTACAACACCGCGTTGCCCGCGCTCGTGCCCAGCACGAACACCCGCCCGTCGCGTAGCACCAGCGAGGAAACCACATGGATCGACTGTTGCGGTTCGCGGCAAGACCATTGCCCGGCGCGGCACTCCCACAGCGCATCGGTTTTGCCTTGACGGTAGGTCGGCACGATCGCGTAGCCCGTTTCCGCGTCCCGGTTGTGGCCGTACGAAAACGCGATGATCGTGCCCGGATCAGCGCAGCCCGCCGGCGCTCCCACCACCGACCACTGACCGTTCTGCAGATGCAGCAGCGTGCTGTCGAGCCACTCGCCTTCCGTCAAGAAAATCAGGCTCTCGTTGTCGCCGACCGTCATCAGCGACCAGAACAATCCCTCTTCATACCCGGCCGGCACTTCCAGCCGGCTCATTGTCTGACCGTTCCAATAACCGACGATCGCCGCCTCCATCCAATATGTACCGATAAAATAACCATTGTCGGGCCGGGTGAAGTCCATGAACATGTAACCGTTGGTCGCCGGGGCGATCGCCGTCGGTTCGCCGTCCACATACGACAACAGCGCGAAGATGAAATTCCCGAAGGTAAAGGAAGCCGTCGCCGCCCAAAGGTTGTCCGCTTCCGGCGCGAACAACGCCGACACGTTAAAAGAATCTTGTTGAGGCAGGTGCGCGGCGTCGAGCGACCAACCGTTCTGCGGATCGTAAACCAGCAACCGATAATCCAGCGTCAGGCTGTAGGCGACATTAATCGCCTGCCAACCCGTCCGGCCCGCCAGGAAAAATGACGGCCCCAGGAAACTATTGGCGATGCCCTGAGCGGGAAAATTCTCGCGCAACCAACCGTCCGACTGCCGACGCAGACTGAAGCCCGCCCCGTTGCCGTCTTCGCCGATGACCAACAGTTCGGTCGCTTCGCCGTCATCGTCGCCGGTGTCGTCGTCGGGAGAGGTGTCGTCGTCATCGTCGTCATCATCGTCGGTAGAGTCGTCATCGGTCGTATCATCATCGACAGAGTCATCGTCATCGGTGTCGTCATCGACAGAGTCATCGTCGGAAGAGTCGTCATCATCGCCGCACGCGAGTGAAAGCAAAGCAATGAACAACACCAGAACGCTCAACCATTTGATCAAGTTCATGGTTAACTCCGGGTGTGACGGTTTTTCCTTTCATCAACCAAGTCAGAAAGGCTCGGTGATCACATTGCACGGACTGTACCTGGGCGCCTCGGGGCCGATCGCATGCAGACAGAGCGGAGCCATGTCGATTTCCGGCAGCGCAATTTCGTCGATCCGGTTGGCGAACACCTCGTAAAGTTTCAGATCCAGACCCTCCTTGTAGCCCATCATAAAAACCCGTCCGTTGCGCAACACCAACACCGAAGCGATAAACACTTTTCCGTCCATCTCGCGACAGCGCCATCGGCTATCGCGATATTCCCACAGCGTCGTCGGTTGCGGACCATAAACGGTCGGCATAATAAAATAATCAAGATCACCGTCGCCGGCCAGAACATTGTTGGGTTTGCCCGGTACGGTGCACCCCACCGGCGTCGGCACAATGCTCCAACTGTCGTCGCGCAAAGTGAACAGTTCGGTGGAACTCCCATCGTTGGCGGCCCACATGAAAACACCGGTATGGTCACCCAGAAGCTTCAACGCCCAGAACAATCCGTCTTCGTAACCCGTCGGCATGGGCACCGAACTGATTTCGCTTCCGTCCCAATGACCGGCAAAGCCGTATAAAAACCACTTAGCGCCCACAAAATATCCATTGTCGGCCGTGGTGAAGTCCATGTACATGTAGCCGTTGGTCTCCGGCGCATATTGCACCGGCGCGCCGTTCTCATAGGACCAGATGGAAAAATTGAGATAGACGTGTCCGTAATTGACCGCCGTCAACCAGAAGGAATCATAACTCGGAGCGAACAGGGAGAAAGCGTTCAGATCGTCGGCGGGCTCTTGATGCGTCGTGTCCGGCATCCAGCCCATTTCCGGATCGTAAACGTAAAGATCGTAGCCGAAGGTGGAGGCTCCACAGTAATTCAACGCCGCCCAACCCCGGCGGCCTTTGTAGAAGAAGGACGATCCCAACGGACCGGGATTACTTTTTTTGCCCGAGCCGATGTACTCCTGCACCCAGTCGTCTTCCGTTTGGCGTAGGCTGAACGGCACGCCGTCGCTGTCTTTCCCGATGATCATCAACTCGGTCGGACCGGTGTCGTCATCGTCATCATCATCGTCATCATCCGTGTCATCGTCGATCGTATCGTCATCGGGAGTTGTGTCGTCATCGGGAGATGTGTCGTCGTCGGGAGATGTATCGTCGTCCACGCCGTCGTCATCGACAACATCATCATCGGAAGTATCATCGCCGGAAGAGGTATCGTCGTCTGTGGAATCATCATCGTCGGAGGAATCGTCGTCATCACCACACGCAAGCGACAACGACAACAAAACTACGAAAGCGATAAAAAAACCCGACCATCTTTGTGTCTGCATGCCGGCCTCCGATTACGGGCGCCCCGAACCCGGATAAAGAGCATCGGCTTGCAGCGGTGTCCAATCTCGCTATTAACGTAGTGCGTCCAGGACCGAAATTCAAACGAATTTTTGTTGGAAAAATATTTTTTAAGGTCAGGGACAGTAGTCCATTTCCTGCAGCAGTTCAAAATCCTCGTCCTTGACGCAAACGGGATCCTTTGCGACCGCGTCGTCGCATTCCTCGGTGCAGGAATAGCCGATGGGGCATTCACCGTCGATATCGCAGGGTTGCGTGCAATAGGTGTCGCTTTGTGAGCCGACGCAAAACTGCGAACGGCATTCGATGAAGTCGTCGCTCTTGCACCACAGCTCGTAGCAATTGATGTCGCACGCTTCGCCGACGTCGCCGGTGTACCCCAGGCCGTCGTCGTTATCCAGCAGGTCCTCGTGATCGCAGGCCGCGAAGAATAGAAAAGGCGCCGCCGAAAGCAGCAGCGCCGTAAGCAACAACCATTTTTTCATGACGATCCGTTCCGCCTTCGCCGGACTATTCCAGGCGCATCGGCATAACCACCGACAGGTAACCCTGGTCGCTCGGCGTCTTGATCGTGCACGGCGACAGCCCGTCGGCCATTTCCAGAATGACGTCCTCGTCGTTGAGCACGCCCAGCGAATCGAGGATATAACGCGCGTTGAACCCGATTTCCATTTCGGCGCCTTCGTAATTGGCCTGCACCTGCTCGACCGCTTCGCCGAGGTTCGGGTTCTTGCAACTGATTTCCAGCGAACCGCGCCCCAGGCTGACCTTCACGCCCTTGTTGAGTTCGGTGGCCATGATCGACACGCGCCGCAGCGCGGAGAACAGCTTGTCGCGCGAGATGGTGACGATCTTGTCGTTCTTCTTGGGCACCACCTGTTCGTAATCGGGGTAATCGCCGTCGATCAGCCGCACGATCAATTCCGTGCCGCCCTGGCGCACGAAGATGTTGCGTTCCTTCACGCCGAACACGACGTCGCCTTCGCCTTCGGCCAACAGCTTACGCAGTTCCATCACGCCCTTTTTCGGGATGATGATGCCCGGGTCGATCGTCGCGTCGATGCCCGCGGGCAGTTCTTTTTCGCACAACGCCATGCGGTGACCGTCGGTGGCGACCATGCGCAGATTGCCGTTGACGGTGACGAAAAACACGCCGTTCAGGTAATAGCGCGTTTCGTTCGTGCTGATGGCGAACTGCGTTTTATCGATCATCTCGGCCAGAATCTGACCGTTGATAGTGAACTCCATCGCGCCTTCGGTCGAAGGCAGCACCGGGTAATCCTCGGCCGACAGTCCGACGATCTTCGAAGAAAAATTTCCGCCGCTGATTTCCACCCAATCGTTGGGCATCGCTTTGAACGAAATGACGTCGCTGTCCAACTCGCGACAGATTTCGTAAAGCTTTTTCGCCTGCACGGTGATCGAGCCTTCTTTGCCCACTTCCGCTTCACACATACCGCGCACGCCGACTTCCAAATCGGTGGCGACCAACGTCACCGCCGCTCCGGCCGCTTCGATCAACACGTTGGACAAAATCGGCAACGTGGTTTTCTTTTCGATCACGCTCTGCGTGCGCGACAAGCCGCGCAGGAACTCATCTTTGGTGATGGTGAACTGCATCGGGCCTTTTCCTCTTTCTTCTGTTCTTGGCTTAATACATTAAAATTGTAGGAGTAGAAACCCCTACTTTGTGTGCATTGATCGACCAACCGTTTGTTTTCCAATGTTTTTTCGACCGTAAAACGTTGTGGAAAACGTTGTTGGCAAGTCCCCGTTGTTTGTGGAAACCGTGTTTTACACAACTTTTATACATCATTTTCCTCAGGTTCGCCACAGACTTATGCACAGCGTTTATTTGCGCAGCGATTTTTCCAGCGTCTCGAGAATGGTGGTCAATTGCGGGTCTTTTTCGCGCAGTTCATCCACCTTGCGCACGGCGTGCAGCACGGTGGTGTGGTCGCGGCCACCGAATTTGGCGGCAATGTCCGGCAGGCTCGAGCCGGTTAGTTTTCGCGAGAGGTACATCGCCACCTGCCGTGGCCGGGCGATGATTTTATGCCGGCGTTCGCCGACCAGATCGTTGTGTTTGACGCGGTAATATTCACAGACCGTCCGCTGCACCTGGTCGATCGTGATCGGTTTGTCGGTGTCGCCGATGACGTTGCGCAACGCGCGCTTGGCGATCTCCAGCGACAGCTTGCCGCCCTGCAACTCGCCGAACGCGGCCACGCGCCGTAGCGCGCCTTCCAACTCGCGGATGTTGTCGGTGATGTTCGCCGCCACGTAGAAGATCACCTCTTCGGGCAACGTGATGCTGTCCTGCGCGGCCTTCTTCTTGACGATGGCCATGCGCGTTTCCAACTCCGGCGCCTGAATGTCGGCGATCATCCCCATGCCGAAACGGCTGCGCAGCCGCTCTTCGAGCATCGGAATGTCTTTGGGGTACTTGTCGGAAGCCAGCACGATCTGCGCATCGTTTTCGTACAGCGCGTTGAAGGTGTGGAAGAACTCCTCCTGCGTCGCGTGCTTGCCGGCGATCGTCTGGATGTCGTCGATCAACAGCGCGTCGAGGTTGCGATACTTCTTGTGGAAGGCCGAGGTGCGCTTGCCCTGAATGGCGCTGATCAACTCGTTCATGAACCGTTCGGCCGACACGATGATCAGGCGCATGTCCGGATCGCGTTTGAGCATCTGCAACGCCACCGCGTTGAGCAGGTGCGTTTTGCCCAATCCCGTGCCGCCGTAGATGAACAACGGATTCATCCCGCGGCCCGGATTCTTCGCCACGTTTTTGCACGCGGCGTAGGCGAACTCGTTCGACGGCCCGACCACGAAACGATCGAAGGTGTACGCCCCGGTCGGCCGATTGTTGTTGCCGTTGCCGTTGCCCGGCGTCGTGCGGATCACCTCGGCGGCGGTTTGCTTCTTGGGCAGCAGGCTTTCGAAGGCCATTTGCTCGTTGCGCAACACGACCTCGATGGTCATCTCGCGCCCGGCTACTTCACGCAACGCCGCTCCGGCCCGAACCAGGTACTTGTCCATAAACCACTTGCGTACCGTCTTGTTCGGCGCGGCCAGTTGCAAGTAGATTTTATTGGCTTGTATCTGTTCCAGCGGTTTGAGCCAGGTATTGAAGCTTTTGGAATCGACGCTATCCTTGAGAACGTTTAATGTGCGGTCCCAGAGACGATCCATCCCTCATTTTCCCCTTTTACCCGAATGTCGGGTCCCCATAGCGCTCCCGCGCTGCTTGACAAAATACGGCAGAGCCGTCATATAAACCGAATTCGAAACGCGCTACCCCACTGCGTCTTATGTGAAATAATCAGCGAATGTTGCGGGTGGCGAATAGGATTTCCGGGCGCCAAACCCAAAACCCGAGACACTTACCTACCAAGGACCAAGAAACGGCGCAATCCTTTTTTTAGTTTTTTTTTCATTTTTCATAACTGCATGAAAGTAAACCGAGACTTTATCCACACCTTGTGGATAAGTCGGTTAACGACGCTTAAAAAAACCATTAATGTTGGGTCCCGATTTTGATGGAATTATTGAATTTGAATCCAAAAAAAATAGCCTTGATTTTCAATAAGATCCAGCGGATCAATATTTTTATCGACCGTTGAAATAAAGTTTAAATTGCGGCCTGACAGGGCGTCGCCCGCACCATTTTTTGTATTTTCTCCCGGCGAAATTCAAGAGGGTGTGGAAAACCTCCCGCAAAAAATCCGCCGC
Source organism: bacterium (assembly GCA_036725605.1). Taxonomy (GTDB): domain Bacteria; phylum Lernaellota; class Lernaellaia; order Lernaellales; family Lernaellaceae; genus CALBTQ01. The sequence goes on along the minus strand of DAIMDW010000024.1, from coordinate 45,932 downwards.
GAAAATCCTCAGCGCACGCAACGGGTTTTCAAAATTTTCCTCCGGCGTCGACGTTGTGAAGCGAAAAATTTTCGTCCGCCGCGCCCGGCGGCAACAAAGCCCTTTCCCAAACGCGGTGTTTTTGTGTTATATAGGCAAGTCCATCCGTACGTCGTCCCGTTCGCTGACAAGGAGTGGAGAGCTATGAGAACGTACTTTGCCTTGACCTTCACCTGTTGCGTGGCGCTGATCGCCGGAATGCTGCTGATGTCCTGCGCGGACGACGAGATGGAGGAAAACCGCACCTGGACCGATGTGGAGTCCGGCCTGATGTGGCAACTGGCGGGCATGTACGAAGCGCTCGACTGGGCCGGCGCGCAGCAGTACTGCGAAGACCTCGACGTTGCCGGCTTCACCGATTGGCGTCTGCCGACGCTCGACGAACTGCGGACCCTCGTGCGCGGCTGTCCGTCGGCCGAGTACCTCGGGCCGTGCGGCGTGAACGAAAGCTGCTTCGAGCCCGACTGCCGCAACCAGGATTGCGACGGCTGCCAGTGGGCGAAGGGTCCGGACAACGGCTGCTACTGGGCCGCCGATGTGAAAGGCCCCTGCGGCGAATACTGGTCGGTCACGCCCGTGCCCGACTCCGACACGGCCTGGTACCTGCACTTCAAAAATGGGTACGTCGGCGCCGACTACATGACCCAAACCTATCCCAACGTCCGCTGCGTCCGGTTGTAGGGAAATATTTAAAGGTCAGGAAAGATATCGGCTGGTCCCGGATGTCCGCCTTCGCCATTCTACGAAGCTTTAGCGAAGTAGAATGGCGAAGGCGGAAGCGGAGTGGAGAGATCCCTTTTATCGCTCAATGAAAAGGGATTCCTCCAATCGACACGCTGCCGCGTGTCTCCGTCGGAATGACAACAATACGAGGGTCAGGATAAGTATTTCCCGTCCTGGATGCCCGCCTTCGTTGAAACTACGGCGGACAGGCCCGCCTGCGCGGGCATGACAAGCATCCATCATCATGCATTGCGCGCGTCAGCGCCGGCCGAGGCTTCGCACAATGAAGGTTAATGTCAGGTCCAGGGATTATCCCTGGCGCGTCAGCGCCGGCCGAGGTTACACACAACGAAGCAAACATAGGTCCAGGAATTATTCCTGGTTCCCCATTTGACCCCGTGTCGCCGTGTGATAAATTCCGTTTTGGGAATATCCAATCACCACCAAAAAATCGGATGCGCCATGAGCGAGTTGGTCTTTCGCGGACGCGAGAACGAAATCGAAGAGCTTCTCGACTTCGTAAAAACCGAAGCCGGCGGAACGTTCATCGTCTGCGGCAAAATGGGCATGGGCAAATCGCGAATCCTGCAGGAGCTCGCGATTGAAATCGGCGAAAACTCCCACTGGCTGCACTTCTTCGAGCTGCCGGAAAAAACCTCGGTCGACGCGTTGTTCCCGTTGTGGATCGAACGGGCGTTGAGCGGCAAGGGACTTTTCTATCAATCGCAAAAATCGCGATTCATTAAATTCTTCGGGGAAATCCCCTACGCGCGTCCCTTTATCAAAGCGTGGAACGAAAAGGCAAGCAAGCCGCCGCACTTTCTCTTTTTGGAGATGCTCGAGATCGTTTCCAGCGCTTTGAAGAAAGGCCGCCGCTGCGTCATCCTCCTCGATCCGGATAAGGAAATCGCCGACGACGACGGCGCGGGCAATTTAAAATACATCCTCAAGCACGTACCGCTGCGGGTGAAGATCATCGTCGCGCAACGGCCCGCCGATCGGCTGATGGGCGATGCGGTGTTTCTGGCCGAAAAGGGAATTGAACAATTTCACGCCGGCAACATCGAAAAATTGACCGCCGAAACGATCAAACAAATCTTGCGCGAAAGTACGCAAGATACCGACGTTGAACTCAACGAAGAGGGCATCGCACGGCTGGCCGAGCGCATCGACGGCTGGCCCTACGCGGCGGAACTGTACATGCGCTGGGCGGCGATGTGCCTGGCCGAAGGTCGCCTGGAGGATGCTTGCACCACGCCGCCAAGCGTGCAGGCGGTCGTGCAAGAGTTGTACGAAAAGTGCAAAGGCAACGCGCGCACCGTGGCCGATTGGCTGACCGCCTCAAAAACACCGCTGACCATTAAGGAGATCAGCACAATCTCCGGCCTGTCGGGTCAGGCCGTCGGCGAAGCACTGGAGAACGTCAACCTGCGCCGGCTGGTTAAAATCTCTTCCGCCGGCGCGAAAACCTACGAAATCTTCCACCGCGATCTGAAAGATCACATCGGTAGGAGCCTGACCGAACGCGGCGACTTGCCGCCAATGAAAAAACAACTCGGCGCCCATTACGCCGCCCTGCTGGAATCGCCCGACAAGGAAGAGCAAAACCTCTCATTAACCCACACCGCCGGCTACCTCTTGGAAGCGGGCGACAAGCGGGCGTTTATCGAAGCGGTCATGGCGCAATGGGACCCCAAATATACAAGTGGATTGCTGGCTGTTTGCCGAAATGAAATGGAGCAAGCCCAGACTTGGGCTAAAGAGCTAAAACTCGATCTGAAAACGATATCCTTTTTCTTGGGCAATCTCGGCTTGGTGTATCGCCACCTGGGCGATTTAAAAAAAGCGGCGCAATACCATGAGCAGGCGCTGGCGATTGATCGTGAAATCGGCGACCGGCAGGGCGAGGCGGCGGATTTAGGCAACCTCGGCTTGGTGTATCAAAACCTGGGCGAGTTGGAGAAAGCGGCGCAGTACCATGAGCAAGCATTGGCGATTCATCGTGAGCTTGGAGTTCGACAAGGAGAGGCGCAAAATTTAGGCAACCTCGGCATTGTGTATGCAAACCTGGGCGAGTTTAAAAAAGCGGCCGAGCACCATGAGCAGGCGTTGGCGATCGATCGTGAAATCGGCGACCGGCAGGGCGAGGCGGCGGATTTAGGCAACCTCGGCGTGGTGTATCAAGACCTGGGCGAGTTGGACAAGGCGACGCAATACCATAAGCAGGCGTTAGAGATTCATCGTGAGCTTGGAGTTCGACAGGGCGAGGCGCAAAATTTAGGCAACCTCGGCTTGGTGTATCAAAACCTGGGCGATTTCAAAAAAGCGGCCGAGCACCATGTGCAGGCGCTGGCGATCGATCGTGAAATCGGCGACCGGCAGGGCGAGGCGCAGGATTTAGGCAACCTCGGCTTGGTGTATCAGGACCTGGGCGAGTTGGACAAGGCGGCGCAGCACCATGTGCAGGCGTTGGCGATCGATCGTGAAATCGGCTTCCGGTTGGGTGAGGCGTCGGATTTAGCCTACCTCGGCTCGGTGTATGCCCGGCAAGGTGACAAAGAAAAAGCCTTGACGTATGCACGTGAGGGCTTGGCGATTGCCGAGCAGATCGGCGCGCCGCCGCTGATTGAGGAGATAAAAGGAATTATTGAGCGGATAGAGAAACAATAGGTTGGGGCAAGGCTTCGCCTTTATAAAAACCCGCCGGCGAAGCCAGTTATAAGTGATGAGTTACAAGTGACAAGTTGATGATGTTATCCCTGGCGCGTCAGCGCCGGCCGAGGTTACACACAATGAAGCAAACATAGGTGCAGGAATTATTCCTGCCAGGGATTATCCCTGCTTAAAAAGAAAGGGCCGGCGCCGTGAAAAAAGTGTGCGGCACGACGACGCCGGCGGATATGGGGTCCCGGCGGGAGCCGGGATTGGGGGCTTACACGTGCACCACCCGTTGCGTGAAGGTCGGCACTCGCGTGTAGGGCTGTTCGGCCCCGCGGGCGATGTTCCCGACCAACTGCCAGCAGTGGGGGCAAGACCGCATGTGCATCAACAGTTTGGTGCGGCCTTCACGACCCAGGGCGCCGGCCAAATGGGCGATGATCAACTTTTTGGTTTCTTGGCAACAGATATCGACTTTCTCACCCATGATACCCTCCCGATTCTGGAGGCGCCGGGCTGCTTAACAACCACTTGTGCACCGATCGGGGCCAAGACTACCAAAGAGAAAATCAAAAATCAACCTATTTTTCGGCAAGTTACACAAAATAGTTAAAGTAAAAATTTAGAAAAATGCAAGTCGTTGAATTTACACGGCTTTTCTCTGAAAAAATTTTAAAAAGAAATTGTAAAAAGCTTATAATACGCTCTGTTACACAATTTTCTTCAGAAACGACTTGAGAAAAAAGTTATTCCACTATTTGTTACCAAATGTGGCGGTCGAATTTCCGTTCGGGCACTATATCTGGTCAAAAAAGACTGTCGATAAGTGCGTCGATAGGCGATCAACAGCCCCGTCAGGGGCGATAGAGGGTAGCCCGGTGCGTGACCGCCGGGAAAAAGCCTCTTCTTTAATGGAAGGTCAGGAAAGGTCGGGAACATCCAGATACGGCGCCGGCGGCTGCTCGTCGCGGAGAATTTCAACCAGAATCGGCGTGAACGTGCCGGTCGGTTTGACGCGCAAAAAGATGAGTTTTAACAACACGATACCAAACGCGAGGCCCACCAGCGACAACAGCGCACGCGCCAGGTCGACCGCCAGCGTCCAGCCGAACAGCGCGGTGACCTGCGGACCGAAGAACGCGCCGAGGAACAAAAACACCAGCGGCATCAGGTAGGCGAGCGCAGCCATCGAGACCAGTTTTTCGGGTTCGAGGGCGATTTTCACCCGGTCGCCCTCGTGGGCGCCGACGCGATTGACCGCGCGCACGAGCATGATTTTCGGGCCGCTCTCCGGTTCGGCGCAGGCGCAGCCCACCCCGCACGAGGCGCACGACGAGTGCCGCTCGACGCGCACGGTGGCCAGCAGGCCCTCGGCGGCCAGCACCCGTCCTTCTTCCAGCAGCGCGTTATTGTCCATTTTTCCTTCTGATTCCGGTGGCTTCCAGCACGAAGGCCAGCAGGCCCCAGGCGAAACCGACCACGCTGTACAGGTAAGTAATAATGAGCATCAACAGAAAAAGCAACGAGAAGGGCAGCCCTTTGACCTGCCAGACGAACCACCAGATGCGCGCGTTGAGCGCCAGGTACCCCGCCAGCGCACCGGCCAGCGCCGGGCCGATGTACTCCAGCGGCACCACCAGCGCCGCCGCAACGATGGTCGGCACGAACAGCGCCAGCAGCACGCCGGAGAGTATGTTATTGATTTTCAAGTTTAAATCGGCGCGGAAAATATTCTTGCGCGCCATCAGTTTCGTCCAGGGGATCGCCCGCCCGAACAGATCCGAGGCGATCAGCCCCCGCAACGTGTAGTGCTTGGCGTGGGTCACGCGCAGGTCGGTGCGCAGGCGAATGTCCATGTTCATCTGGGTCATGCGGTAGCCCAGCTCGATATCCTCGACGCTCGCGGCGGTGTACGACTCGTCGAAACCCCCCGCTTTTACAAAGGATTCCCGCCGCACGGCCCCGCAGCCGCACCAGAAGGTCGCCGCGTGCTTCTTGGACGTCAGGTGGGTGTGATGATGAATGAGGTTCTTGTACACCGAGGCGAAATTGTCCGTTGCCGGGAAAATCGTGTACGCGCCGAAACAGGCGTCCATGGCCTCGTGTTCGGCGAACAGCCCCGCGATGCGCTCCAGGATGTTCGGCGGGACGACCACGTCGGCGTCGGTGAAGTATAAAATATCGCCCGAGGCGGCGCTTACCGCCAGGTTGCGCGCGGCCGCCGCGCCGGATTGATGAATCATTTGCAGCAGTTGCACGTCGTATTGAACGGCGATGGCCGGACCGTCGTCGGTGCTGCGATCGTCGACGCACAACACCTCGAAATGCGGATAATCGTTGGCCAGGATACTTTCCAGGCACCGCGCAAGCGTCGACGCCGCGTTGTAAAACGGCACAATAACGCTGATTTTGGGCGGGGTGGACATGCTTGCCGGCCTTGCTTGTTTCAACGCTTTATAGCGGGCGGACGGTCGAAAAGTCAACAAAAGGCGCGCCGAACAGCGAATTTTCCGGTCATGAGCTACATTCAACGATGTTCTCCTCACTGAATTTGGGTGAAAAGGACAATTGATTTTGATCGAAATGGTATGATCCGTTGTGGTTGTATTAATTATTTTTATTTATCGCATTGACTTGTGTTTATAATGTTTTTACGTTTTGTAATAGGGCAACGTATCGATTTGCAGGCCGAAATAAGGATAATCCACCGATGTGTGTTGTGGATATTCCTATCTATGAAATAAATTCATTAATCCACGACATTTTACCGTTGAGGCGTAACAATCGCCGATTTCCGGGAGTCTGTTTTCGGCGGATGGGAGGATAACTATGCGATATTATAGAGTATTGTTGATCATTGGTTTGGGCTTGGCGTTTCTGTTGGTTTTGAATTGTCAGGAGGACGGTTCGTGGTCGCAGGGTGGAGATGAGGGGAAAATCGTCGAACCGGCTTCACCGTCGTTGGCGACGGATGAACAGGACAGTCGTTTTCAATTGTGGGGCGGCGAGATTGTCGCGGTTAATCGGCCGGGTAATTTTTCAGCGGCTTTTGCGGGAGATACGCTGCTCGTAAGCGGAGAATTGAATGGAAAATCATGGAGTTGGACGTGGCGAACGACGGGGGTGGGTAGGGATGGATCATGCCCCCGAACGCCGTGGCGCACCCCGGAGTTTATGGTGACTGAATCGCCCGATGGCCAGGAGCGTGCCCGTGTGAGGTTGTCGGACGGTTGTTTCGCTGAACTGTATGAAAGTCGAGCGAGTGGGCTGCGACAACATTTTACGATCCGTTCGGCTGAGGATGGCCCGGGGCCTTTGCTTCTCGAGGCCGAAATCGGTGGTGATCTGGCGACGGAGTGGACGCACTCCGCGGCCGATCGACTGGCCTTTTCACTGGATAATAAAAACGTCCTGCAATATCAATCAATTATCGCGCTCGATGCCGAAGGCGCGCCATTGCCGATCAGGTGGAAAATGCATGGCGGGTCACTGTGGCTGTCCATCGATGACCGGGAGGCGAGCTATCCGGTGGAGGTCGACTTGTTGTTGGGCGCCGCCAGCGAGTTGTGGGTCGCCCGCTACAATGGCCCGGTGAGCGGGGCGGATGAGGCGTTGGCAATTGCGGTGGACGGTCAAGGCAATGTGATCGTTGCCGGCCCGGCGTTGAACGCCGCAACCGGCTTCGATTATCTGACGGTCAAGTACGACAACGACGGCGCGGTGCTGTGGGCCAAGTGGTACAACGGTCCGGGCGATGGCCCCGATACCGCCACGGCCGTGCAGGTGGATAAAGTCGGCAACGTGTACGTCACCGGCAGTTCCTGGGGCGGCGGCGGTTCGGAACTGGACTACGCTACGATCAAATACGACGCGGACGGCAATCAGCAGTGGGTCAGCCGCTATGCGGGCGCGGCCAACAACACGGATTATGCGTTGGCGCTGGCCCTGGATGCGCAAGGCAATGTCTTTGTCACCGGCTATTCGTGGGGCAGCGGCACGGAATACGATTACGCGACCGTCAAGTACGACGGCGATGGCGTGCAACAATGGGCGAATCGATACAACAGCCCGGCCAACAACCTGGACAAGGCGCGGGCGATCGCGCTGGATGCGAGTGGCAATGTATTCGTTACCGGCGTTTCCATCGGCGTGGGCTCGAGCAAAGATTGTCTGACCGTCGCCTATGACAACGACGGGGGAATTATATGGGTCGAACGCTTTAACGGCGCGGCCAACAACGACGATGAAGGATTCGATCTGGCGGTGGATGGCGACGACAACGTGGTGGTTGTCGGCGCGTCGGTGGGCTCCGGCGTCGGTTGGGATTACCTGACTATCAAGTACGACAACGGCGGCGCTCGACTGTGGACCATGATCTATAACGGAACCGCGTCGGACGTCGATTATGCCCACGCGGTGGCGATCGGCGGCGAAAACGATATTTACCTGACCGGTTCATCGTGGGGAGCAGGCGGCGCTCATGAGGATTTCGTCACCATCAAATACAATCCGGCGGGTGTGCAACAATGGGTGGCGCGCTACGACGGTCCGGTGGCCGACGCGGACATCGCTTACGATCTGGTCGTGGATGTGGCGGAAAACGTTTATGTCGTCGGCGAGTCGTACGGCTGGGGAACGAACCGCGATTATGCGACGCTCAAGTATAACGGCGACGGCGAGCTGCAATGGGTGGCGCGCTATAATGGCCCGGTCAATGATCACGATATGGCCAATGCCGTGGCCGTCGACGAGCAAGCCAATGTTTATGTGACCGGCGAATCGCTCGGCCGCGCCACCGGCTACGATTTCACGACGATTCGTTATTGCGGTGCTTGTTACGTAGGCGGCGAGTGTCATGCCGATGGAACGCTCAACCCCACCAATCCGTGCGAGATTTGTCTTTCGGCGTTTAGTTCCGTGGCCTGGTCCGAGAACGACGGCGCGGCTTGCGACGACGGCGCTTTTTGCAACGGCGCCGATACGTGTCTGGGCAGGCTGTGCAACGTACACACGGGTGATCCCTGTGCGGACAATGGGGTGTATTGTGACGGAAACGAATTCTGCAATGAGACGATCGACGATTGTGTCTCGACCGGCAATCCGTGCCCGGACGATGGTTTGTGGTGCAACGGCGAGGAGGAATGCAACGAGGGTCTGCAACAATGCCTGCACACCGGCAACCCCTGCCCGGACGACGGATTGTGGTGCAACGGCGAAGAATATTGCGACGATTCGCTCGATCAATGTCGCCGGATCGATGTCCCGGCTTGCCCCGACGACGGCTGTTTTTGTAACGGCGAGGAGTTTTGCGACGAGGACATCGATCAGTGCGCCCATCAGAATGCGCCCGACTGTGCCGACAACGGCCTGTTCTGCGATGGCGAGGAATACTGTGACGAGATCAACGACGTATGTGCCGCCACCGGCAATCCCTGCCCCGACGATCTAATGTTCTGCACCGGAGTCGAATCGTGCGATGAAACGGACGATCAATGTTTGCAAACGGGCAATCCCTGTCCCGACAATGGCTTGTGGTGCGACGGTTTGGAATGGTGCGACGAGGGAAATGATCGGTGTCTGACGACCGGCGATCCATGCGATGAAGACGAGCAATGTCTTGAGGAAACGGATGAGTGTGTACCTTTGGCCGATGACGATACGATCGATGACGACACGATTGATGACGATACGACCGACGACGATACGATCGACGACGATTCGATCGACGACGACACGATCGACGACGATTCGATCGACGACGACACGATCGACGACGACACAACCGATGACGATATGATCGACGATGACACGATCGACGACGACACAACCGATGACGATATGATCGACGATGACACGATCG
>DAIMDW010000024.1:0-36552 GCA_036725605.1 bacterium | reverse complement strand
ACGACGACACAACCGATGACGATATGATCGACGATGATTCGATCGATGATGATGATGACGACGACGATTGCTGTGGCTGTTGAGAGCGTCGGTAGTAGTATTTCCGTTAATAGAAGTAAAGGAAAATAGCACTAAAAGCGGCGGGTGACCACTGTGTGGTGTGGCGATGTTATTTTGTCATGATTTTAAAAAAAGTTTCCGGATTCTTTGGGTCGCGGAAAAATAAAAATGAGAAAATGAACTATAACTATTTGTAAATTAGCTGTATTTTTCATAAACTCTTTAACCAACCAATGCCTTTTTCGTTTCTATTAAATTTACAAAGTCGTTAAAATTTATCCTTGACATTAAATCTAATATTTATAATACTTCTATCGCGGCCAAGATAAAAAAAAGTCTAGGGGAGGAGACGAGATGAATTTCGGCGACGCGACCCTAATTGTATTCGGCGTCTTTGATTTTTTCGTCATGATTTGGCTGGCGGTTATGGGTATGGGGGGTGTCTGAGAAGAGTTCTTGATTGCAATTTGAATTGGGATGATGGTTAAATGAAACGGATAATCTTGGTGCTGATCTTACTTACGGTGGCACTACTGTTGAACATTGCGGTGGAAAATCACCTGTCATGTTCAACAAATACGACAGTGGTGCAACCGCAACCGTCGCGGGAGACGTTGACCGAATCGGCACAACTCGCCATGGTTGAATCACCCGCAACGGTTGGTTATATTCGGGAATTGGCAGGCAATTGATTTGGGCGAAAATCGATTCGCCGACAAGAAACGTCTGGAGGGGTGGTCCGGGGCCAAAAAGGACTTCTGTGCGCCCGGATTGCTTCGCCAGTGAGCCGACGGAGACAGGCGAAAAAAGTGAAGAAAAATGACTTCCGTGCTGGTAATCATTGTTGAAATGCGTTATCTTGCGGGATATTTTTCGCGTGGAACCGTAGGCTAAGAGGAAAAAGCGCATGGCCAAAAAAGTGTTCACCACCGGAGAAGTCGCTCGTCTGCTGGGCATCAACATCAATACGGTCATCAAGTGGTTCGACACGGGTAGGCTGAATGGTTTCAAACTGCCCACCAGCAACGAACGGCGGATCCCAATTGCCAGTTTGCGGGCTTTCATGTCCAAAAACGGTATCCCCATGGATTTATTGGAAGACAACGGCCCGATGCGGCGAATGTTCCAGCGCGTTTCTTGCAAGGATCCGGTCAACGTGTCAGTGAGCAATGGGCGCGATCACGGCAACTACACCGCTTCGTTGAACGACATTTCGCAAGGCGGAGCAAATGTGGTGCTGGCGGGTGTGCCGAACTTTGCCATTCCGGTCGGAGATTACTCGTTGAATATCGAGGTAACGGGGGGCACTCTGAACGGCGAACAATGGCAGGGCAAAATCGCCCACCTGCGGCCCAGTGATCACACATTGGCGCTCGGCGTAAGATTTGAAAATATTACGCCGGAACAAAACAAACGAATCGCCACGTTTATCGAACAAACCTTGTAAACCGCTGCCGTTTATCCTTTCCAAACAATCCGCGCTATTCGTGTGTCTTTTCGAAGGTCGGGAAAGGTATTTGTTGGCCCTGGATGCTCGCCTACGTTGAAACTGACCCGATGACATACATTCATCATCATGTGTTGCGCGCGTCAGCGCCGGCCGAATGAAAGTCAATCATAGGTCCAGGAATTATTCCTGGTCACCAGCCGCACCCGGCGAACCGGATGCGGCTTTGTTTTGTCCCGGCCGGCGAGACGATGGGGGGGAGGTGGGTGGATGTCAACCGCCGTCCCGCCGGCTCGTAATTCCCTTGCGCCCCAAACGGCGCGGCCCTGCATCGTTCCGGCCGGCGAGGCGGAGGGGAGGGGTGGGTGGATTTTTACCGCCGTCTCGCCGGCTCGTGTTTTCCTTCCGCGCTCAGGCGCGGCGTTCTATCGTTCCGGCCGGCGAGGCGGGAGGTGGGGAGGTGGGTGGACGTTAACCGCCGCCCCGCCGGCTCGTGTTTACAGCACGCGGTCCAGGTCGATCGCCGACCAGACCACACTGGTTCCGTAGCCCATCATCAGCGGATCCATCCAGGGGCCGGCCCAGGTGGAAACCACGCGGGCGAAGAAGAGCACGTTGTCTTCGTGCATGCCCGGCGCGGCTTCCCAGGAGGGGGCCAAGCGGAGGGTGGATTCGACCACATAATCGCCGTAGCCGGGAGCGAAGGACTTCAGCGGCTCGCTCCACTCCATCGGCCGTTTCAGGTCGGCGAAGCGCACGTTGAATTCGGGGATGTTTTCGTCCGGATTCAGGCGCGTGTGCGTCAGCATCAGCAAGTCGCTGTCGGGAAGACGACGCACGGAAAATTCGCCGAACACGGCCTCCTCCACAATCGGCACGGCTTGATCGATCGCGCCCCGCACCCAGTTGCCCTGGGCCGTTCCGGTGTAGAAGTACAACCGGGTCGCCACGTCCGGCCGCTCCAGATCGGCGGCCTTCACGTAAGCCAGGTACAGTTCGCTCTCGCGGTAATTCGGCGTGAGCGTGACGTTGCAGAAGCTGCCCCAGCGCGGATCGGCGTCCTCGTAGCCGATCATGTTTTCGCCGGCGCGGCCGCTGCCGTAGATCAAAAACCCGCGCTCGTGCGCCTCGGTCCAGGGCGGCGTCAGCGCGGCGTCGGCCGGGTAGGTGTCGCGCTCGACGGGCACCGGCGCGACCTGAATGAACTTCTGGTCGGCGAACCGACCGATGTAACGCCACTGGCCGCTGTCCACGTCCAGCGCCAGCAGGTGATTCTGGTCGGTTTGCCAGTTGTTGATGTATTTGCCGTACCAGTAATAGATCGTTTCGTCGTCGACCTGGGCCGCGCCGGTCGGCACGTGATACCAGGCTTCGCGATTTTTCGCCTTGCCTTCGGGGAAGAAGAATTCGCGCTCGATGTCGTTGAGCAGCCCGGTCGGATTGTCGTTCTCATCGAACGCCGTTTCCTGAGTCACCGAGGTGAAATAAGGCTCGCCGCCCATGTCCACCGTCGCGTCGATCCAGTCCAGTTTCTGGTCGTCGTCGAGGTCCATCGCGTAGGGCAGGCCGAAGAACAATCCGCTGGGCGACTGACGGTTGCCTTCGAAGCGGCTGTAGGGCAGCGTGTCGCCGAAGAAGTAGTAGGTCCGGTCGCCGACTTTAATATTGATGCCCAGGTCGGTGCCGTCGACCAACTGGTTGGGCACGTCGAATTGTTCGCCGTTTTGGCTTTGTTCCCAGCGATCCTCACTGCGGCCCAGAAACCCGCGCGTTTCGTACTGGCAGACATCCGCGCTCATGCCGAATTCGCCGAAGCATTCGGCCAGTTCGGGATTGTCCTTCAGCGAGGGCAGGTTGTCGATCATGATCGTCGGGAACGTCGCGGCGGCGGCTTCAGGCGCCAGCAACAGGGTGGCGAGCAGCAACAGCAATGAGAGAATCAGCGGCAGCGGTTTCATCGTCGCTCTCCACAAATCGTACGTTCAGCCTGACGGCTGTGTCTGCGTAACATCATTGTGGAGAATGACGGGTCGGGCATTTTCGGCACGCCCGCGACATGCGGATCGGCCTCTTCGTTCATCTCCACAACTTCGGCGGCCTGGCGATCTCGCTTTCGCGAGACCCATGGCTTTGCGTCCCCGCCTCACGACGGGTTTGCCTTTATCGGTTGTGCCCAAGGCGTTTCGCGCGCCTCTGCCCTTATCCTAATCAAGATCCGGGCCAATTCTCCGTTTTTGTAACCTATTGATTAATAATGATGTTTTTTTCGTCACCTTTCCGGCTCGGTTTTTCGAGGATTACATTTTCGCAATCGGTCATTACAAAACGGAAAGTTGCGATGATATTTTTTGCTCGAAAGAAACAAAAAGCGCTTGCGGACTGCTGCATAATTTTCGATAGGATGAATAATCGGCAAGAAAAGGGAGGGGTAGCGCCATGCGGAAATGGTTACCGATAGTATTGTTGTTTGCGGTTCTCGTGTTGGCCGTCGCCTGCAGCAAGGACGAGCAGGCCGAGGCGGAAAAAGCCGCCGCCGAGTTTCCCGTCGATATTACCGGTTCGTATACCGGCTCGGCGGAGTTGATCTACGACAACAAACCGCTGGCGATGACCGCGAAATTGCGCATCGGCCCCGACCGCAAGATCGAGCGTCTCGAATGGCAGGGTTGGCGCACCCTGAGCCGCACCGACGATCTGCTCTGGACACCCGACGGTTCGGTCCGTTTAGCCACGACGTTTTTTCAGATGAAACACGGCAGCTATCAGGATCGCGACGGCGAATTCCGCATGGAACGCAAGGGCGCGCACCTGGAAGTGTACGTCAATCAACCGCGGCGCGCCCCGATCCACTACCTGCAGTTCAGCTACGATTACACCGACACCGAAATGGCCACGATCGATGCGGGCGGCGTCTTCGCCATCGACCCCTCCGGCGAATGCCTGACCACCACGGTCAAGGTCGTGTTCCCGGCCATCGCCGGCTCGTCGATCACGCCCGACAACTTCGAAATGGGCCTCGACTCATCCACCATTCTCAAGCACATTCCCGGCGCCGATCAGATGAATCGTAGCGCGTCGGCGTTCGGCACCAAAATCATCGGCGAGAAAAACACGACCTTCAGCAAGGTCCAGCTGTCCAATACCCCCAAAGGTCAATGGTTGATCAACGCGGTGAAGGTGGACACCAATACTCAGCGGCGCACCCTCATCGAACATCCCGACACGATGTATTCGATCACCATCACCGAACCGGCCGTGCGCCAGGTGGAAATCGCCTTCTGCACCGACGGCCGTAAATATATGTTCGTGCCCGACCGTAAATTCAAATACGAACTCAAGCCGGGGATGTGATTCAGTCGGCCGCCGACATCTTGTCCGCCGTGGCCAATATCTTTTCGACCATCGGCGACGGCGCGCCCTTGCCTCCCGAGCGATAAATTTTTTCCGAAAAGTTATGTTAAGCAAGAAATTTTATTGTTACGCCCGGAAGGACGACGTCGGCCGTCGACCCCTCCGCAATTGCGCGAAAGCGAAGAATCATTTAACCTTACCCTTCGGCGTTCGTGGGCCGCGCCGGGAGCGTGATGGAAAAAAGGACGCTCGCCGTTCGATCGGAAGCTGTGGAATACCTCTGAACCAAGGAGACGATCCATGTCCAAGTTCACTCGCCGCCACTTCCTCAAACTCGGCGCCGGCGCCTGTGCCGGAGCGACCATGTCGTCGATGATCGGTTGCGGATCCGGAGACGATGACGACGACAACGACGACGACATCAACAACCACGAGCCGCCCGATCTGAGCGGCGACGATGACGACGACGACGACAGCACGCCCACGGAGCGCTCGAACGTTCACGCGCTGTTGTTCGACGAACTCAGCGAACTGTTCGACCAGACGCGCCTGGCGATGACCACCATGGGCATCACCAAAAATTCGCTGACCGGCTCGACCGTGTTCATCAAGCCGAATTTCGTGTCCCTCGGCCTGGGCAACCGCGGCTTTTTGGGCGCCAGCGGCGAATGCACCAAAGCCGAGCTGGCCGCGGCCGTCGCCGAAATGTGCCTGGAAGCGGGCGCGGCGAAGGTGACCATCGGCGAAGGCGCGCAGGGCGAAAGCTGGGATTGGTCGATCGTCTACTTCCTGAACGACAACAATTTCCACGGGGCGACCAACCTCGCCGCCGCGGTCGATTATCTCAACACCAAATACGGCGCGGGCAAGTGCGAGCTGATCTGTCTGAACCAGACCGACCAGTGGGCGCGCATTCCCTCGTGCGCCACCGACGAGGTCGTTGCTGACGGCCTGCTGGTCAGCAAGCATTGGTACGAGGCCGACCACGTGATTTCGTTGCCGGTGATCAAAAGCCACCTGTGGGCGGTGTTCACCGGTTCGATGAAAAATTACGTCGGCATCGTGCCGGTGCACGATCCGATGGGCGCGGGCTTCGTGCGCCAGAAGCTGCACGCGGTGTACGCGCACGCGACGATGGCCGGCTACGCGGACATCGGCATCACCGGCGCGTTCCTCGACGCGCACCGCTATCGCATCGGCGAAGGCAAACAGGATTTCTCGATCGTCGATTGCTCGATCGGCGTCGAAGGCAGCGGCCCGCACGTCGAGCCGGTGAACCCGGGCATCACCATCGACATCAAGAGCCGCACGCCGGCCAACAAGTACTTCCTGCTCGCCGGCGACGACTACACGGCCAACGATTACGTCATGTCCAAGGTGATGAACTTCGGGCCGGTGCTGCAGTTGAAAATGGCCGAGCACCTGGGCCTGGGGCGCATCGACAAGGGCGTGCGTCTCAAGGGTGCGAGCCTGTCGGACATTTTCATCGGCGATTGGCTGCCGCCGTTCCACATGAAGGAAGATTTCTTCATCATGCTCGACAACCTGTTCAACATCTTCGGCAAGAAAGCCACGCGCGAGCGCATCTACCTCGAAGCGTTGCGGCTGTATACGGCGGCGTAAAAAGGTCAGGGAAAGTATTTGCCGGTCCTGGAAGCCCGCCTTCGTTGAAACTACGGAGGGCAGGCCCGCCTACGCGGGCATGACGTACAGCTATCTTCATGCATCCGTGCGCGTCAGCGCTGGATACGGCTTCACACAATGAATGAAACATGGGTCCGGGAATTATTCCTGGTTGGCGAGCACTTCCTCGAAGAACGGGACGCGGGGCGCGTACAGGAAGCGTCCGCCGGGCGCGAGCGCGCGCATGATGTCCATGAAGCGATGTGCGTAGCGTTCCGGATGCCCGTTGCGCCGCAGGTGGTGATGTTGGAAGTGCAAGGTAAATCCCTGGTGCGATAGAATCGCGCCCCACCGCTTTTCGCCCAATTCGAACGAAAACCAATCGGCGCGGTGCAAAAACTCGTTGGGTTCGACCTCGAGGTCCACGCCTTGCGCGTCGACCCCCTGCGCGCGCAGGTGATGCACCAACGCCGCGTTTTCGCCGCAACCCAGATCCAGCACCGGCGCGACCAGCTCGGCGACGGCGACCCCGAGCATCCGCAGTTGCAGCTCCGGCGTGTACAGGCTGCACACCGGCTCGCTGTAGACGAACGCCGCGCTGCCGTTCGTCTCGACCAGCGAACGCACGATCGCCGCCAGCGCCGTGCGGTATTCGCCCAGCAGCCGTTGCGCTTCCGCCGCGACCGCCGCGACCGTCGCCGCGTTGAACAGCGCGTTGGCCAAGGCGTTGAGCGTTTGCGCGTGCAGCAGATGCAGCGCGCGTATCTGCGTCGACTCGAACAACAGATACTGATTGCGCAGGCGCAGATACCGCAGGGCGCGCGCCGTGAACGCGTTGATCGCCGCCGCACGCGTGGCTTCGTCGGTCAGTAGATGCGGTAGCGCTTCGCGTTGGGCGAACAGCGCGACGAGCGCGGCGTCGTCCGGCGCGGCGACCGCCCTCGGTTGATCGAGCATGCGCAACGGCAACTCATCCAACGGCGCCAGCCAGGCCCGCGCGAAATCGGCTATCAGCGTCTGAACGTTCATGGCGTGCGGGTCGTCCTTTCCGTGCGAATTTCCGTGCGGTATCGGAGCATGCTTCGATCCAAAAAGCAATTATCGACCGACAAAAGCGAGGGAAAGTCATGTATTAAAAAACGAGGGAAATATTGGCTTGATAACATCGTTTTCACGCGTTATAGAAATAGGGCAATCTGACGAGTTGCGGTGCAAACCTCTCCACGAGCGGGATAAAGAGATTTTCCTATTGAATATACGTGCTGAAAGCCCTTGCCTGGGCTGAAAAAACTCATTCCTGAAACGATGGGACTTATTATCTTGTAGATATAATTATCCAATCAATTAACCGATGAATGGGGGGGGAAATCATGTATTCCAAATATGCATATCGAAAAATATTGATTCTTTCGGTTCTTCTGGTGTGTTTGGGCCTTGGTTTGGCATGCGCATCGAGAACCCCGTCCAGCGATTCTCAGGAAGCGGTGCCGGGATTGCCGGAAAAAGCGACCGACAAATTTTCGGCCGGCATTTCGCGAGCGGACAAATTCCCGGAACAGGACTTGATGCAATCACGAGACAAAGCCAAACCTTTGAGCATGGATCTGGCCGGATTGTCATCGTTGATCGCGATGCCAAAAATCCACGGGGGTTTTAAAGTAACCACGGACAATTGGCAGTGGATGACTTCCTTGTTATGGGCTGCCGACGAGGGACATCATTGTGGCGGCACGTTGATTCATCCCGAATATGTTCTCACAGCGGCGCACTGTTTTAGAGATTCCAAGAAACCGTCCGATTATCGTGTCTCCATCGGCTTACTCGATCTTTCCGAATTGTCCACTTACAAAGAAAAGATCGATGTGGAAAAAATAATATTGCATCCGCAGTACGATTCGAAAACCAAAAATAATGACATTGCGCTTTTGAAGCTGTCGCGAAAATCCAAGAAAAACACAATCGATGGTTTTTGGGCTCCCGATGAAAAAAATTCGGTCATTATCAAAGAAAAGGCAACGATCATCGGTTGGGGGGAAACGGAAAAAGGCGTCTATCCAATGAGATTAAGACAGGTGGACGTGCCGATAATAACGGCTGACGTTTGTCGAGTGGCTTATGGAGATAATTTGACGAAAAATATGTTTTGTGCCGGATACCCACAAGGAGGAAAAGACAGTTGTCAGGGCGATTCGGGCGGGCCGATATTTTTTACGGATAAAAACGGCAAACATTATCAGGTCGGGATAGTAAGTTGGGGCTATGGATGCGCAATGGCCGGATTTTATGGGGTATACACCAAAGTGACCAACTATCGCGATTGGATTAAAAAGATTGTCGGCAAGTCCCTTTGACAAAGTCCGGGCACGGCAGACGATTTTAAAAACGGGATCGATTATTGATCGTTTCCGGCCGGTTCCGTCACCGCGCCGTACAGCTTGCCGTCGTGTTTGAGCGAGGTGACGTAGATCGTCTCGCAGGCGCCGGGGCCGCCGTCGGTGCGGATCATGCTCGTGTTCCATTCGCGCTTTTGGCCGTCGAGCATGATGTGCGCGTTGATCAGGTAGCCGGTCAGCTCGAACTCGTCGTTGCGCCCCAGCCGCCCCAGCGCGCGACGCAGGTTATCGTCGGCGCACAGCAGATGGCTGTTGGAGAAATGCGTGCCGACGTAGTGCTGGTCGACCGGCGCGCCGGGCTTGATGCGGTACCACGAAAAGCGCAGCGAATCGTGCTTGAAGGTCACCGTGCCGCGCATGTCCTCGGTGGCCAGCCGCCCCCACATCGCGCACAGGTCGTAGGGAATCAGATCCTCGTACAGGCTGTGCTTCAGATGGTTCAGACCGCACACCTTGCCCGCCAGCCGATACGCCGCCTGCGGATACAACATCGCCTCGCCGCGCTCAAAAGCCACCTTGATCGGCGCGGCGTCGCGCAGATTCACCTGCGTCGGATCGTCCGCCAGCGGCAGCGCGTCAAAGTACACGTCGTCGTGGGGCGGTGCGGTCAGTCGGTAGACGATCGCGTATATCGCGACGATCGCCAGCGCCACGCCCGCCGCGGTCAGCGCCAACTTTTTCATCGCGCCAGCATAACCCAAAGCGACGCCGCTGGGCAGACGGATTTCCTGGAAGGTTAGCCCCGAACTTGTTTCAGGATAACGATCTTTTCCGTCCTCCTTGGGCTCGACTCAAGGATCTGGTTGCGTCAAGCACACCTTTGGCTATCGCCAAAAGTGTGGCACACGGATGAAGGACGCTCTTTCCGTGTGCCATGGTTTTCGCCGCCAGGCGAAAGCTGTGCGTGATTGGAACCAGATCCTGAAACAAGTTCAGGAAGACAATTCACCTGTCATTATTCATTCACCGCCTGTTGCGAGTCGCCGCCGAAAACCTCGACGTCGATTTGCGGGGGATTCTCCAGCGCCTTTTTGACCGCGCACATCGAGGCGGCGCGGATCAGCGCGCTGTGATATTTGGCCGGGAACTCCGGCGCGGTTTCGATGATCAATTTCACGCCGGTCAGTTTGTGGGTTTGCGGATCGAACTCATTCCGCTGTACCAGGCTGACCTGGTCGGTTGAGATGTGGCGGCTGTTGAGGAAGCTGGCGATATAAAACCCGGCGCAGGTTCCCAGCGAGGCCAAAAAGAGCGTGAACGGCGAGGGGGCCGAGCCGTCGCCGCCGGCCATCATGGGTTGATCGGTCTGCACGACCAGGCCGCCGATTTCCGCGTTGACGCGCACATTGCCGGGGAAAGTGATTTTCATGTCCATCTGGTATTCCTTTTCTATCTGATTTTTTTAATGTTTTTTATTTTCCGGTCCTTTTTTTTGCCGGATCCGATGTTTATATATGTGGTTAATCATTGTTGGGGTAAAAGACAAGTTCACAATGGTCAGGCGGCGCCGGGAACGATGATCGAATCTGCTTGCATATCTTTAAAATCAGAGTTAAAACCGGTGCCCGATTCCTCATTAAATAAATGGAGGTTGGTATGGCTATACGAGTAGGTATCAACGGCTTCGGCCGCACCGGTCGCGCGTTTCTTCGCGAAGCCAAACGCCGCAAGGTCGATTTCAACTTCGTCGCAATCAACGACGTGGTGAATCCGGCGCTGCTGGCGGCTAATTTGCGCTTCGACTCAGTGCATGGCGCATACCCGAAAAACCAGGTGAAGATCCTGGTGGACGACAAGGGTAATCAGGTCCTGCACTTCGGCAAGGACCATATCCGCATTCTGGGCGAACGCGACAACACCAAGTTGCCGTGGAAGGCGCTGGGCGTGGATCTGGTGGTCGACACCACCGGCGCGTGGAAAACGCGCAAGGATCTGGACGCTCACTTCAAAGCCGGCGCGAAAAAAGTGATCGTATTCCCGCCCCCGGGCTACGATGTGGATCTGTCGGTGGTCATGGGCGTCAACGACGGCCAGCTCACCGGCAAGGAAAAAGTGATCAGCGCCACGTCGTGCACTACCAACGCGGTCGCGCCGCTGGCCAAGCTGCTCGACGACGCGTTCGGCATCGAGATGCTGTTCGTCACCGCCGTGCACGCGTTCACTTCCGACCAGCGCCTGCTGGATTACCCGCACCCCGACGTGCGCCGCAGCCGCGCCGCCGGACTGTCGATCATCCCGAGCTGGACCAACGCGGGCAAGGCCGTCGAGCGCGTCCTGCCCAACCTCGAGGGCAAGGTCTACACCGGCGCGCACCGGGTGCCGATTCCCGATGGCTCGATCGCCGATTTGACGTTCACCACCAGCAAGCCGACCTCGGTCGAAGAGATCAACAAGGTCTTCGCCAAAGCGGCGGCGAGCAAGCAGTGGAAGGGCATCGTCGAATACGAAACCGATCCGCTGGTTTCGGTCGATATCGTCGGCAATCCGCATTCGGCGGTGTTCGACGCGGGCCTGACGCAGGCGGTCGACGACGGCTTCTTCAAGGTAGCCGCCTGGTTCGACAACGAGATCGGCTACGCCAACCGCGTGATCGATCTGATCCTCAAAATCAACAGCCTTGGCGCCAAGGTCTGGTCGTAAAAGGAGGCCGCAATGACTTTACGAGTAGCGATTAATGGATTTGGTCGAGTCGGCCGCTCCGTGCTGCGCGCCGCCCTGGAACGCAACGTTGATCTCGAATTCGTCGGCATCAACGACCTGACCGACCCCGAGCAGTTGCTCCACAGCTTCAAATACGATTCGATCCACGGCGTCTACAAAGACGCGGCGCGGATCGAAAAGAACTTCATGTTCGTCGGCGGCAACAAGATTTTGCTGACCGCCGTCAAAGACCCGACCAAACTGCCCTGGAAGAAACTCAAGGTCGACGTCGTCATCGACTCCACCGGCGTCTTCCGCAAGCGCGAACAGTTGGAAGGCCACCTCAAGGCCGGCGCGAAGAAAGTCGTGCTCGCCGTGCCGCCCAAAAACGCGCTGGACGCCACCGTCGTGCTCGGCGTCAACCACAACGTGCTGACCAAGAACATGCAGTTGGTTTCCAACGCCTCGTGCACCACCAACTGCGCCGCTCCGGTGGTCAAGGTCTTGCACGACACCTTCGGCGTGAAACGCGGTTACATGATCACCGTGCACGCCTACACCAACGACCAGCGCCTGCTCGACTTCCCGCACAGCGATCCGCGGCGGGCCCGCGGCGCCACGTTGTCGGTCATCCCGACCACGACCGGCGCGGCCAAGGCGATCGGCACGGTCATTCCCGAACTCAACGGCAAAATGCAGGGCATGGCCTATCGCGTGCCGGTGGCCGACGGTTCGGTCTGCGACCTGATTGTCGAGCTGGACAAAAAAGCGACCGTCAAGAAGATCAACGAGGCGATGAAGAACGCGTCGATGACCTATCTGCGCAACATCCTCGAGTACACCATCGACCCGATCGTCTCGGTCGACATCATCGACAATCCGCACTCGTCGATCTTCGATTCCGGCCTCACCCAGGTCCTCAACGGCAACTGGGTCAAGGTCAGCTCCTGGTACGACAACGAGTGGGGTTACTCCAACCGCATCGTCGACCTCTGCGAGCGCCTGTTCTACATCTAAGCGAGCAAAATACATCCAGGCGAGCCTATAATGGCTCGCCTGGATGTACTAAGATAATTCATTATCTGATTTGTTTTCTAGAAAACTTGGAGACCAGGAATTGATTTTTTCTGTTGGTGATAAAGGTATTTTTTTTAATATGTAGTTGCCCTTTTTCTTTTTTCTTTCTTCAGTGTCAATTAGTAATATTAAATACATAATAGATGACTTCGAAATTGTAAGTGCTGTTAGGCAATCATTAATAAAATCCCTAAACTTTATTCGTTTGATATCAGTATTGAGTTGTTCTGGATGTATAATGTCGTGAACAACAAGAAAACGATGGGTTAGCGCATTTCTTAAACCTATTAAATGATTTAAATGTCCTCCAAAGCTTAACTCTCGAGCGATATCTGATAAAGCAAAAGCAAAAATATTTTTCGATTCTTTGAATTCTGGTTTTAATTTATAGGGATTTGGTGATTCGGTCCAAATATTTCGAAAATATATATATCTATCTTTGCCCTTTTTTATTCTAAAGTAATCGTGCACAAAAACAGCCATTTTATCGAGGAGATCCATTGATGAACGCAATGATGTTTTTAAAAGTTGGATATATGGTCCTTCAAGCGAATAGTCTAACGGTGAATATAATTCAACATTTTTATAAATAGAAGCTATATTCTTTGACGATGATAACCCTTGAATGAAAAAATATCGGGCCATTATATATTCTTGTTTTAATTGATTGATAAAAGTGATTATTCTTTCTGGCCTTCCTGGTTGTTGTTGAATTTCTAGAATCCCAGAAAGATACATTGGATCTCCTAACACAACAAATTCATCATCACCAATCATTGTTGTTGGTGTTAAGTATAAATGATTTTCTAGACAAATTTTTTGCGTAAACCGTTCAAAATTGTTAACCGGTACCGGCCTATTAATTGGTTCTATTTCCATTTTTTTATGTGCTTGAATTATTCTATCTACATATAAAAGATTTTCCTTAAAAGGGCGGACCATATGTGGTGGCGGTGAATATTCAAGAGCTTTTTCAAGCAATTTTTTTGCTTCGATGTAAAATAAATGCGTGTGTCCCCTCACCAATGGTGCAAGATGCCTTAGTGTTATTCCTTTATTTCCTAACGCTTCAGGCATGTTTGGGAGATATTTTAATGCATTTTCATAATTTGATATTGCGTCAACCGATCGATGAAGGGAATCCAAACAATTAGCATAATTAACATAAAACTGAGCAATTTGAATATCTGATAGTTGTTGTTGGATTGATTTTAATAATAAATGCGCATGTAAATAGAAGTCTTTCGCTTTAAAGTAACTATCATCAATTGTTCCTTGATCTATACAATCATATTGTCTAAGAGTCCAAATACATAAATATCCGTTTGCAAGATTATAATAATTACTAAACAGATGTTTTTCATTTTGGATGTGGGGCAAAATTCTTTCTCCAGTATCAATCCCCCTTTTTATAATATTTTCATCCCCCTTTGACGATCCTATATCAATTAATAATCCACACAGATTGTGGTATAATAAATAATTAGTTGTCTCGGGTATGCTCAGAATATCTTTTTCTATTTCTGTAGCAAGATTGATAGATTTATTAATGTTATTTTGATCAAGAGCTTCAAATGCTAAAACAATTTTGTTATCAATGTTCACGTTGGTTTTCCTTCAATAACAACTAATATATATTCTATCAAAACTCATTAGTAAACAAGCTGAGAGCATTATCATTTTTTTGTAGATTTCTAACTCGATTCTACAACGCAGACGACGATGGAGGCATCAAGAAAGCAACTAACCTTTAGATATTAGCCTTACTCGAAGAACCATACTAGACGCGGTTGACATCGCCTTGCGATGGGCAACAAAATGTTATCAGGAAAATAAACGAACATTGGTAAACCCTCTTAGACAAGCGCCGAACGATTTTCCATAATTTCGACCGACGTGCGCCCGGTTTTACCTGAAGGGTTCATGTGATGTGGGAGTTGGCCAAGACTTCCATAAAAGGAGCTACTCAGCCTCACGCCGGCGCTTTGTGCATGAACACGACGCCGGGCGAGGGGATTTCGCAACTCCAGCCGAAGCGCGCGGCGAGGTAGTGCAGGGTTTCGGGGTCGTAGAAAACCACGTGGGTCGGGTCGCGCCGATAGTGCCAGTTGGCGAAGGATTCCTCCGCGGGCGGGAACGCGGTTAAAATCGCCAGCACGCCGCCGGGCCGCAGCAGGTCGTCGAAGCGCGCGAACTCCGCCGCCGGATCGTGAAAGTGCTCGACGGCTTCCGAACAGGCGATGAAATCGTATTGCCGCTCCAGATTGTCGCGCTCCGGATAGAAAAACACGTCGTACAGCGCGACGCGATGCCCCGCCGCCGTCAGCATCTGGGCCAATGCCGGGCCCGGTCCGCAACCGTAATCCAATCCCTGCGCGCCGGGCGGCAGCTTCGCCAGCAGCGGATCGACCAACCGCGCCAGGTGCGCGCGATACCCGGCATCCTGCGGATCGTTTTGGTGCCGGCGGTAGCGCGCCAGCTCCTCGTCGGGCGTCAGGCGCTGCGCCGGATCCAGAAACGTCGCGCGGCATCGCTCACAGCTCCGGTAATCGCGCCCGGCCACCGTTGTGAAATGCCGCACGGACGCATCGCCGCAAACAATACACGCTATTCTTCTCGTCCCCATGGCACGAGCATGTCGACATCCGACTCCTCTTGTCAACACGCTTTTAATGGAGGGACACCATACTTAATTATTATGGATGGGAAAAATGGTTGAATAGTGGGATTTTTTCGTATTATTGAGGCCGGTGCACGTAGGCGCAATTTAACCTTTTGTTTTCATTATGTTTTTTTAATTAAGTATGGTGTCCCTTAATTAATATGTCGCATCGGCGCATAAACTCCCTAAAATGCTTGAGTTGCTGGCAATTCTCTCCGAAATATAAAGTGGAGGGACGAACCATGGCACGCAAAGTAGGCGGAACCCAGCTTCTTTTAGCGGCGTTAGCTCTGTTATTTATGGTGATGACCGTCGCCATGTTCACCATCGACACCACCTCGGCCATTGGCCCGCTCGCCCAGGGCGAGGACAAAGTGGTGCACAACGATGATTTCCCCGTCGACGCTTCGCTCCAGGTGGCCGCCCTGCTCGTGCAGGATTTCCCCACCCAGTGACCCGGCGCCGCTACGCACATTTACTCCCCTTCCTATTGTAAAAACACTTTATTTTCCGCTACAATAGCGTCGACCGACCCTGGGGGGAGCCATGGCCTGTCGGTGGACGATCCTCATCTTGTGCGTAGCGTTGCTCGCCGCTTGCGGTGATACGACCCCCATACGTTCGCTCGCGACGACCTCGGCGGCGCAAACGACGGCCGCAGGCTTCGCCTGGACGCCCCTGAGCAACCGTCCGCGGCCGCCCTCGACGCCGATCACCGGCATCACCTTCGAACGGCACACGACCTACCAGATTCCCGGACCGTTTTTCCCCACGCGCTGCGGTGACTTGTGGCCGGTGACCTGGGCCGACGACGGCAACATGTACGCGGCCAACGGCGACGGTTTCGCCTGGCAATGGTGGCCCACCGACATCGCCGTCTCGCGCCTCGAAGGCAAGCCGCCGTTGATGACCGGCCACACCTCGCCCGCCGCCACCGGCAACATGATCGCCGGCAAGTGGCCGCCGCGCTGGCAACTGTCGCGCAAACCGACCGGCATGACCTGCGTCGACGGTAAGCTGTACATGTTCTTCCAGAACCTCGCCGCCTGGACCAGCCCCAACGAGTTCGGCGAAGCCCCGCACGCCTCGCTGAGCGTCAGCGAAGACTATGGCGTCACCTGGCATTACGACCGCGAACGGCCGATGTTCACCGACTACGTGTTCACCACCGGCTTCTTCCTCGACTTCGGCCAATGTCAGCGGTGGGCGATCGACGAGTACGTCTACGTGTACGGCCTCGATTACAACTGGCGGCACTCGCCGGGCTTCATCCAGACCAAGATGTTCCTCGCCCGCGTTTTGCCCGAAGATCTGCCGAACATCGCCGGGTGGGAGTTTTTCGCCGGACTCGACGGTGCGGGCGCGCCGACCTGGTCGTCGGACATCACCGATCGCGTGCCAGCGCTGGAGGACGACACCGAGTACGGTCCGGGCATGGGCGGCATCGCGCAGGGCGGCGTGGTCTACATCCCGCCATTGAATCGATACCTGTATTCATCGTGGGCCGACGCGGGGTGGATGTTCTACGAGGCGCCCAAGCCCTGGGGACCCTGGACGCTCGTGCGTTTCGAGCCCTGGAACGAGGAACCGCTCAGCGACGACTACCACGGCGGGTACGCCACGGTCATTCCCTCGAAGTTGTTGGATGACGACGGCCGCGGCGGCTGGATTTCCGCGTCGCTGTTGGGTGCGCTCGACGATCGCTACTACCGCTACAACCTGCGCCGGTTTTGGATCCACACCGATTAGCGCGGCTATTCCTTGTAGACTCCCTGGATGTCGCGGCCCCAGTTGCCTTCGGGCGTCTCGACCACCACGTAGTACAGCCGTTTGTTTACCGTGCGATCCTGCAGGTAGGCAAGCGCCTCGTCTTTGGACTTGGCTTTATAAACCTCGTAGGTGTTCGGGCCGTTGCTTTCGGTGCCGACGTATTTCACCTTCGGCTTGGCCGGTTTGGCCTTGGCGGCGGCCGGTTTTTCATCTTCCTTCGGCTCGCGTGCGCCGCGCTGCCGGCCGTCGTTCGCCTGCATGACTTTCAACGCTTCGTCGAACAACGACCGCGTCAGGTCGGCGCCCCAGGCAATTATTTCCCACTCGCCTTCGTCGATCCCGAAACAGCCGTATTCCAGCACCTTGGTGCTGATGAACTCGCCGGAGTCCTCGGCTTTTTGGATGAACGGCAACGCGGCGAACGCCGTTTCCGCCTGTTCCTGAGTGGCGAACCGATAACAGAAATAAGGATATCCCTTCGCGGTGATTTGGGCGTTCACCGCACCCTGACCGGAGGTGAAATGCAAGTTGACGTTCGAACCTTCCGACACGCTCATGCCTTGGACATTCCAAGCATTGGTTGCTTTATCCTCCGTGTCGTAACGCGTACCTAGGTTGTCTTTGGCGTAAAATTTCTTTTTGCCGAACAGTTTTTGGAAGAACGACATAGTGACCTCCCCAAAGGTATGTGATAATTTATTAAAGTTGGAATATCTTTTTAAGTTTATGTTTAAAGTCGGCTCACAGTCAACCGCGCCGCCATAAAAAAGCCCGTCCCAACCGGGACGGGCATGAGGTTCGGCCCGCTTCGTTTACAGGATCTCCCCCTTGACGGTCACGCCGATGCGCACCTGCCAGATTACCGAATACGAATCGGCGTCGGTGCACTCGACACAGTAGTTGAATTCCTCGTCGCGATGGTCCAGGTAGTGGTTGATGAAGGACACCGCGTCGCTGGGCACGTCGATGCCCGTCCAGCTCGAGCTGCCTTTTTCCACGCCCGTTTCCACCACCGTCACCGTGCCCACCGAGCCGGTCATGGTCAGCATGCAGTTCATGTTGGTCACTTCCACCGGCTCCCAAACCGCCTCGGCGTACTTGGCGTCGACGAAGTCCAGATCGACCGAATCGATGTCCACGTCATCCTCATCGATGTCGTGCTTTTTCAGCTCCTCGGCCACCGAGGTCGTGCCGCAGTCCATGTCCAGCGTCTGCGTGCCGCCGCCGTCGGAGGCTTCGATCGGCTCGAGCTCCAGCGTCGCGTCCTCGTCGAAGCTGGTGTCGATCTGGTCGCCGGCCACGTCCTTCGCCGTTTCCTCGATGTCGCAGGCGAAGAGCAATACCAACGCCAGCACCAGCGGCAGCAGCAAAATCGGAATAAGTTTTCTGTTCATCGGCCCTCCTTTGTTTTCGTATCGATATCCTTTTGCGGTTGTCGTCGATGGTTCGCCTATCCGAATGGAATCGCCGTGCGTCCGGATGAATAATCATCCGGCGCCTGCCTGGCGGTGCGTCCGATGGTCGTTGAGCGATGATGTATCGTTTCTTCTTGCGGTTGCTCTTTTTGCATACAACGAATATGCACGGAGGGTCAACAATAAAGACAATAATTCAATTGGTTAGAATTCGACCGGACGCTTACAGATAGCCCAGGTCGCGCAACGTCGAGCGCAGTTGGTCGCTCATCGGCTCGCCGGTCACGCCCGGTTTGTACAGCGGCTCCTGCCCGCGCTTTTCGGCCAGCATCCGGCGGTATTCCAGCGCCAGGTTGCCGTGCTGTTCGTAGACATTGTCGGTTTCGGCTGTATCGCTAAGCCGGTCGAAGAGGAAGTACTTGTTTTCCGAGATCGAGTGCATCAGCTTGAATTGCGGCCCGATCAGCGCCGCCCAGGAGTTGGTCCGCACGCGTTCGGTGAACGAATACAGCATGCGCTCGGCCAACGCCTTGCCGCTCCACAACGGCGCGAGGTCCAGACCGTCCAGGTACTTGGGCCGTTGCGCCCCGGCCAGCGTCGCCAGCGTCGGGTACAGATCGATCAGCGACACCGGCGTATCGACCGTCAGCCCCGCCTGCTTGCCGCCCGGCAGCTTGATCGCCAGCGGCACGTTGACCGTCTCGGCGTACAGGTCGCGTCCGTGAATCATGTTGTGGTGCTCACCGAAAGCCTCGCCGTGATCCGAGGTGATCACCACCGCCGCCTGCTCGTAGCCCGGCAGATTCTTGAGCAGCTTGGCCACCGAATCGTCGCACGCGGCCACTTCGCCGTCGTACAGATCCACCAGCATCTGCATCTTGTCGGGCTCCTCGAAAAACACGCCGGTCTGCGCCCAATCGACGAACTTGGTCGTCGAGTATTTTTCCACCAGCTCCAGGTCCAGCTCCGGCGCCATGCGCTCGGTGAAACCCTTGTTGATCTTGTACGGATGGTGCGGGTCGAAGTAGTGCACGAACAGGAAATAGGGCTTGCCCTGCTTTTGCAGCCGCTGGATCTGCGGCAGGAAAATTTCCAGTTGGTTGTCGACCGCTTCGCGATCGGCGAACCAGAACGTCTTGTAGTGATCGAAGCCCTGGTCCATGCCGTATTGTTCGTGCATGTGATAGTTCGCCGAAATGCCGAAGGTCGCGTAGCCCGCGGCCTGCAGCGACTCGGCGAGCGTGGTGAATTTCTTGCTCATCGTCTGCTGGCTGGAGACCGTCACGTTCTCGATCTCCGCGAACACCACGCCGTGCCGGGGCGGATAAACGCCGGTGAACATCGAGTTCATGCTCGGCACCGTCCAACTGGACGGCGCGTAGGTGTGCACGAAGCGCACGCCCTGCTTGGCGAACGCGTCCAGCGCCGGCGTCGTCGGCCGTTCGTAGCCGTAGGAGCCCACGTGGTCGGCGCGCAGGGTGTCGATCACGATCAACACGATCGGCGGTTGTTTCGCTTTCCCACAGGCGCTCGCGCCGAACGCGAGCAACGACAGCAGCAGCAGAAAAATCGTCAGGCGTCGTAATTGCATCTCGTCATCGTTCCTTTTGTTTTATTCGCGCGCGCATCTTAACAGAGTGGGCGCGCCCGCGCAAAGCGATTGTATCTATGGTATAACGGGCGCAATCAATTGCGAAGGAGTAAACCGATCATGGCCGAATGCCCGAACCTGAAGAAGAACTCGGATTTCTGCAACTGCACCTACGCGGGCTGTCCGCGCCACGGCAAATGCTGCGAATGTTTGCAGTACCATCTGCGCAGCAATCAATTGCCGGCGTGCTGCTTCCCGCCGGAAGTGGAGCGCACCTATGATCGCAGCTTCCGTAAATTCGTCGAAATTCACAGTCGCTAGTCTGCTGCTGCTTCTGGTCGCCTGGACCGGCGCGGCCGCGGCCGACGAAGTCGCCGTGCACCTGTTCACCCATCGCGTGGTCGACAAGATCGCGCTGCACGCGCCCGGCTGGGAGGTGACCGACGGCGCCGGACATTCCGCCCCGGCGACGAATTGCGAAATCGTTCTCGCCGGTTTTCATCGCGCGGTGACCTGCGGTGACTTCCGCTCTCAACAAGCGCCCTTCGATATTCGTCCACGCGCGCACGACGCCGCCGCGGCCGCGACGATTCGCCTCGGCAACGAGGCGCGCGCCTATCCCGGCCGCCTGCGCCTGGAAGCGGGGCGCGATCGTTGGACGCCGGTCGTTTACGCGCCGTTGGAAGAGTACGTGGCCGGCGTGGTCGCCGCCGAGTCGCCCGCCGACGATCCGCAGTTCCTGCGTCTGATGGCCGTGTGCGCGCGCTCTTACGCCCGGCATCATCTGGCCACCCACAACGGCAAGCTGGCCGACGATACGCAAAGCCAGCAATACCGCGGCAATCCTCCCGCCGCGCGCGCCCGG
This sequence comes from bacterium, assembly GCA_036725605.1. Taxonomy (GTDB): domain Bacteria; phylum Lernaellota; class Lernaellaia; order Lernaellales; family Lernaellaceae; genus CALBTQ01. Next base: position 15,658 of record DAIMDW010000024.1, on the reverse strand, counting down.
ACGATCCGCGAGGCCGTCGCCGCCACCCAGGGCCGCGTGCTGCGCGTGAACGGCCGCGTCGCGCCCGCGTTTTATCACGCCTGCTGCGGCGGACACACCCGGCCCGCCGACGAACTTTGGCCCTCGCTGGCCGCCTGGCCGCACCTGCGCGGCGTCAAGGACGTCGATCCGGCGAAGCTGCCCTGGTGCCGCGACGACAAGTGGTTTTCCTGGCGACGCGAACTGCCGCCGGATCGCTGGCGGCGCTTTCTGCACGATAAATACAGCGCGCTGACCGCCTTGCGCAGCGAGGAAGCGCACGCGGTGACCCTCGTGGACGCCGAACGCCGCCGCACGATCCTCACTTGGCCGTTCCGCCTCGCCGCCTGCCGCGAACTGGGCTGGAACACACTGCCGTCCGATCGCTTCGTGATCGAAACGAACCGTCACGCGGTGGTTTTTACGGGGCATGGTTTCGGGCATCGGATCGGTTTGTGTCAGGCCGGCGCGCTGGCCCAGGTGCGCGGCGGCAAAAGCTGCGACGACGTGCTCGCCTTCTATTTCCCCGGCGCGGAAGTGCGCTGAAAACTTACGGGCAGCTCGACAGGTCCATCGGCATGCCGTATTGGCTTTCGTAAAACGCGAGAATCTTGCGCAACTCGGCGTAGAGCATCAGGTCGGCGGCCATCATCCGTTCGAGCTCGGAGGTCGTGGGCACGCCCAGCGACTCGGCGCGTTTGCGTTCCTGCGCGATCGTCTCTTTGAGCTTGTCGCGCTGCGCTTTGAGCCGGCAGGCGCTCAGGTACAGGAACTTCGGATTCTTCTTCAGGTTCTCGATCGCGTCGGCGCGCAGCCGCTTGGCCTTCTTGCCCGGATATTCCTTCTTTTCCTTTTTGATCTGCGCGACGCGTTTGCACGGATTTTTCTTTTCGTTCTTGCCGCTCTCCTTCATTTTCTTGCACTGGCGCTCGTTGGCGTCCAGCAGCAGTTCGGTCAGCTCGATGTAGCGGTCCTCGAGCTGCGGATCCTTCATGATCTCCAGGCGCTGGTCGAGTTTGCTGAAGGCCACGTTGACCGTGTCCAGCGTGGCGAAGTTCATTTGCGGTTCGATCTTGGCGATGATCCCGGTGCACAGGTTTTCGGTGATGTTCTGCAGGCCCTGCACGCCGCGAATGCGGCTGGCGCTGTCGTCGGGCCGGCGGTAGCGGAACTTCTTCTTGTACAGAAAATCCACCACCTTCTCGACCTTGCGGCATTCGAAATCCTCGACCGACATGAACAGCACGCCCATGTCCAGCTCGTTCTTGTCGTTGGCCGCGTTGCCCACCGCGTTGTACGAATCGTAGCCGTTGAAGACCTTCTTGTTCTTCTTGTAAATCTTCTGGATCGTCTTGAGGTCGGCGTGGTACATCGCCTTTTCCAGCCGCTCGAAATCGCTCTGCGGCAGCGTCGGCAGCGCCGATTTCACGCATCCGACGATCAGCAACACGACGCCGACGATCGCCGCCGTCACCACCACCGAAACGAAACACCGCTTCCCGCTCATCGGTTCATCTCCCTGCGCATTGTCCGAGTACGCGGATAGATTATCAATCAATAACCCCACCGGCAAGGCCGTCGCGATTAAAGCCGGCGGATCGTTTGCCCCCGAACGTCCGGCGCGCTAAGGTCGGCACATCCACCGCAAGGAGCCGATGAGCATGATCGAAGTCGCCCGCCGCATGAGTTTCGACTACCTGACGCTCGCGCTCGCCCTGGCGGCCGCCTTCAATCTCTTTCTGGCCGCCGCCCGGCAGTGGAAACCGCTGCTGCTGTTCAACCTCGGCGGCTTGATCAATATCCTGCTGGAAGTGTTGCTGGTCGTGTTGGGCTCGCGGCATTTCTCCACCGAGCAGCCGTGGTTGCGCGCGGCGGCGATACTGGTGCTGGCCTGGGTGACCAACGGATTTTTGTGCGCCGTCGTTTTCATCGACGTGACGCACTGGCTCAAGGGCGTGTACTCGCGCCGGTTCGTCGTCGCCGCCAACGTCTTCTTGTTCGTCGGCCTGCCGCTGACGATGCTCCCCTATGGCTTGATTCCCGGCGGCCTGACCGTCTGGCGCAACGTGCCGTTGTCCACGGCCTACGTCGAGCCGGTGTTGTTGGTCATCTTGGCCGCGATCATTTGGCGCCTGGGCTATAGGAAACTCCTGTGGCGCCTGGCGCTGATCGGCATGTTGATCGATCTTCACTTTGAAAGTTCGCTGCTGCTGTTGGGCATCCGCGACGCGGCCCACTTCGACCTGCTGCACTTCGTCACCCGCGTCTGCTGCGAAATGAATATCTTCTGCTGTCTCGGCTTCCTGGTTTTAAGGCCCTGTTCAAGCTCGACGACTACCGGGATGCGTCGCCTCCTAATTAAGGGACACCTTACTTAATTATTGATCGAGAGACGCAATATTTAATTATAAAAAATCCCTTAATTATCCCTCAACAAATGGTATGTTGATTGGGTATTCTCGTTCGCGGCCGGACGCGTCCGGTCAGGAAACAACCCAGCGAAAAAATCGTCAGTTGACGTGGGGAGGAACCCATGAAACGGAAGATTTGGCGGTGGGTCCTGGGAATCGTCGTGATTCTCATCATCGTCGGTTTCGTTGCCGCGTGGCCCTATCTCCAACCGCCCAAGGAAAGCAAAGAAACATTGGAGGCGCGCTACGCCGAGTTTCGCCAAACCGCCGACGCGCTGCAGGCGCGGCCGGGCACGCAAATGAAAGACCTGGTGGCGCTCATCGACGAGCTGCAGCCGGTGCTGAAAAAAGAGACTGTACCGAACAAGGCGCTGATGGGCCTATCCTACGGCAAGGAAGTCCCTTGTCCCGGTTACAACCTCGAGGATATCCGCAACTCCGCCGCCGACATCCAGGCGGTGCTGGCGCAGGACGATCGTCTGCGGGCCATCATCGGTGACGGTTTCGCGCCGCAGCAGGATATCGGCCATGAGGCCGACCTGCCGAATTTCTCGTGGGTGCGCAAGTACGCTTACGCGCAGCTTGCGGGGGCGGTGCTCGAGGTCGATCAAAACAAAACGGGCGAGGCGACCGAGCGGCTCTTGCGCCTGCTGCAACTGTCGGACGGTCTGATCGCGACGCCGACGATCATCCATTGTTTCGTCGGTATCGTCATCGCCGATCGCATCGACCGGATCATCGTCGAGCTCGCGCCGAAATTGTCGCTTGAGGATCTGGCGCGTCTGCGCGAGGCCGTGGCCAAGCGGCCCGACACCGTCGAGGCCATTTTCGCCGCGTTGCGCGCAGAAATCGTTGCGACGACGGACGAGTTTAGTGATCCGGTCAAAACCAGGGACGGGTTGATTCAGGCCATCCCCGCGCTCGGCTGGCTCGGGCCGATCCTGCCGCGCACCGGCATCGTGCGCAACGCCCGCTGGAATTACCTGAGCATATCCACCCGCATTTACGATTTTTACGATCAGTGGCGGCAAAGCGGCCCGCAAAGCCCGCCGCCGGAGCTGGACAAAGCGATCCTGCGCGAATACGGACACAACATCCCCGGGATGATCGCCATCCCGAATTATCAATCCATCCTGGAAAGGTGTCGCCGGGGGAACATCCATAAAAAAGCCGTGCTCGGCGCGCTCGACGGGCAACTGGCCGCTCTCCACGCCGGCACGCGCGAGAAGCAGGAAACGCCCTACGACGATACGCACCGCATCGTCATCGACGGTGACCACGGCTGCATCGTGACGGTGGAGGGGGAATAAGGACCGGCCTTGCGACAAGCCCGCCTCGACTGACGGGCTACTTGTACTTCGCGTTTCGGCGATAGAGGATGCCCAGCTTTTTCATCCGGCTGCGCAGGGTGCTGGGCTTGAGGCCCAACAACTGCGCCGCGCCGTCGGCGCCGTCGATTTTCCCGTTGGTCGCCTTGAGCACATTGAGAATATGGTTGGTGTCGACCTCGGCAAGGGTCAGCCCGTTGAGCAGCGTTTCCTGAATCGACGAAAAGGCCCCGGCGGACTTGCCGTTGCCCAATTCGGCGAACTGCAGGGAATGCCCTTTGTTCATGATCAATTCCCGCTCCACCATGTTTTCCAGTTCGCGCACGTTGCCCGGCCATTGGTGGTCGACCAGGCGTTCCAACGCCCCGCGGGCGAGGGCGGGCGGGTTGGGGATCTTCAGTTCGATGCACTTTTTTTCCAGCAGGTGCTGCACCAGCATCGGAATGTCGGACTTGCGCTGGCGCAACGGCGGAATGAAAATCGGGAAAACGTTCAAACGGAAAAACAGGTCCTCGCGGAAGCGGCGGTTGTCGACCATTTCCTCGATGTTCTGGTTGGTCGCCGAAATCACTCGCACGTCGACGTTGATGATCTCCGTGCCGCCGACGCGCTCCAGCTCTTTGTTTTGCAGGACGCGAAGCAGGCGGACCTGCGCCGCCTGGGGCAGTTCGCCGATTTCATCCAGAAAGATGGTGCCCTTGTGCGCCCGTTCGAAGCGCCCGCGCTTTTGCGTCATCGCGCCGGTGAACGCCCCTTTTTCGTGGCCGAACAATTCGCTGTCGATCAGCGATTCGGGAATCGCCCCGCAATTCACTTTGATGAACGGTCCGGTCCGCCGCGGTGATCCGTAGTGAATCGCGTTGGCGATCAAGTCCTTGCCGACGCCCGTTTCGCCAAACAGCATCACCGGGCTGTTCTTGGGCGCCACCTGGGTCACCATTTCCATCACGTTGCGCAAGCCGCTGTCCTCGCCGATGATCCGATCGCCGACGATGGAGTGCAATTCCTCTTGGAAAAACCGCTTGTCGTCTTCGATCATGGCCTTGAGTTTGAGCACCTCGTCGTGGGCGAGCGCGTTGGCGATGACGATCGACAGCGGCTCTTTCAACATCAGCAGCAACGCGGCTTCTTCCTCGGTCGCCCGCTCACCGACCGGTTTCAGGGCCTCCAGAAACGCCAGCAACGGTTTCTTGACGTCCAGCCCGGCATTGATTTGCGATCGGTTCATCACAGGCGAAATGAGAAATCCCGCTTTTTCCAGGTCGGCAATAAGGCGCTCGCCGTGCGGAATATCGGCGGGCCCATTGATGATGTGGGCAAAGGACGCGTTGTCGCGCAGAAATGAATCGATGAACTCTTTTTGGTATTCGGGCAGGGTGATCATCGTAGAAGGAATGTCGCCCCAGATGGACGACTGTGATCTGGCCAGATGGCGAACGGTCGATTTCGCGGAGTCGTACACCAAAAAGCTCAAGGCTTCCAGGTTGAAATAGGTATTGATCAGAGCGTGACAACGATCGACCGCATCCTGGAGATTGAGGGTGCCGGTGATCGCCACCGTTGCTTTCCGGAAAAATTCGTTGCGATCGATATTCATCCCTAATTCCTATCGCTGTTTGTTTCGCCTCATTCTATCCCACCGACGACTTTCGCGAAATATAACATATTCCACTAAATATCGCGAGCATTAAACGCTAAATATCGTGTTTTCATAAACTTGTGTGTAATTTCTTGATTTTACAAGGTTTAAAATTGCGGCATGGTGTTTGCCTATAATTTTGTCGGCCTAGGGGAAGAGGCGCTGAAAAAAAGCTCTTTTGAATGATGACAACCAGCTTGCAGGCCTTTGGAGCGACTTTTGCGAACCCCGTTTTCTCTTCGGATTGTTTTGCCGAATTCGGATCTTACCCCCGTGAGCAACCGGCGCCCGCCAATCGCCGATACAACCACAAGACCCGCTCAAAGCCACCTGCATGCGACCGTATTTTCAGACGAGCATCGCCGGATTTGTGGAATGGCCGCACAAATTCCTTATTGTTTTCACCCATTAAGGAGGCGAAGATGACGAAACGAGTACTGATGGTGTGTTTGATCCTTTGGCTATCCTGGGGCATTGCCGATGCGGAAACTGTCTTCATCGAAAATTTCAGCAGCGGCCAGGGGCAATTCTCCGGGTTCGGCGCCAATGGCTGCCAATGGCAGACCCCCGGCGACTTTTCGACCCTGCTTTCCTATTTCGATGATGAATATTATGCCGAGATAGCCCGGGCCGACTGCGGCCTCCCGACCTTCTGGGACCAAATCGTCTCCGACGACATCGACCTGAGTGAATACGAAAATTCCGAGCTTTCCTTCAAACATAGTTTTCATGGGCGGAGTTTTACCGGCCTGGGCAACGTCGAAATCTCCACCGACAGCGGCGCCAACTATTTTCCGGTGTTCGTGACCGCGTTTCCGGACGACCAGGGCGTCGAAACCGTGAGCATCGCCTTTGCTGACGGCTCGGCCAACGTGAAAATCCGCATTTCTTTCTGGTACTACGGCGGCGTGCTGTTCGACTCCTATTGGGGTGTGGACGATGTCTCCATCACCGCAACCCCGGTTGGCGGCGACGACGACACGGTGGACGACGACACGGTGGACGACGACACGGTCGATGATGACACGGTCGACGACGATACGGTCGACGACGATACGGTCGACGACGACACGGTCGATGACGATACGGTGGACGACGACGCGGTCGATGACGACGCGGTCGATGATGACACGGTCGACGACGATACGGTCGACGACGATACGGTCGACGACGACACGGTGGACGACGACACGGTCGATGACGACACGGTGGACGACGACACGGTGGATGACGACACGGTGGACGATGACGCCGTGGATGATGACGCCGTTGACGATGATGAAACGGACGACGACTCCGACAACATTCTGGATGACGACGACAACGTGAGTAGCGATGACGATGACGACGATGATGACGGCGGCGGATGCGCCTGTTAATTGGGCGTTTACACGGAGAACCTCTATCGGTGAGGTTTACCCCCAACTCTGGAGGCGAAAATGAAAAAAGGATTTCTGATTGCTGGCCTGATCCTTTTGGCCGCTTATGGCGTTGCCGATGCGGAAACGGTTTTCTCCGAGAATTTTTCCGGCGGTTCCGGACACTTTTCGGGCTTCGGCGCCAACGGCTGCCAATGGCAGACGCCCGGCGACTTCTCGACCCTTCTTTCCTATTTCGGCAGTGATGCCTATGCGGAAATCGCCCGCACCGGCTGCGGTATGCCCACGTTCTGGGACGAGATCGTTTCGGACAGCATCGACCTAAGCAATTACGAAGACGCCGTGCTCTCGTTCAAACACAATTTCCATGGATTGAGTTTTACCGGCTTGGGCAACGTTGAGCTCTCCATCGATGGCGGCGTCAATTACACGAACGTGTATACCTCGACGTTCCCGGATGACCTGGGCGCCAAATCCATCAACATTCCCTCGGCCGATGGCCGGCCCAACGTGAAAATCCGCTTTTACTTCTGGTACTACGGCGGCGTGTTGTTCGACTCCTATTGGGGCTTGGACGACGTGACGATCACGGCAACCTCGCTTGGCGATGACGACACGGTCGATGACGACACGATCGATGACGACGCGATCGATGACGACGCGGTGGATGACGACACCACGGACGACGATGATACCGGCGACGATGACGACACAGGCGACGACGATGCGGACGACGATGATACCGGCGACGACGACGCGACAGATGATGACGCCGTGGATGACGACGATTCCGACAACATTTTGGACGATGACGATGATGATGATGACGATGATGACGACAATGATGACGGCGGCGGCTGTGCCTGCTGATTTGTTTGCTTGCCACCGGGGGTATTGGTCGACGCAACCGATACCCCCAGCCGGTCGTCGTCGCGTCGGATAGTGGAATTGTGCAGATGCGCCTTCCGAGCTGTTCAGGAATTGGTGGAATTCCACAATGGCAACACTTGGCAATTATGTCTTGGTGATGCTTTTTACGATCCTGGCGCATGTGATTTACATCGACCGCGTCATCCAAGAGCAAAAAAGGATCATGGAGAAAATCGGGTTTTGTCCGTCCGATAACGCAATTCTCCGGGCGAACTTCCTTTTCGCCGCAATCGTCATGGTCGTCTGCGAAGTGAAAATTTCGGCTATCGTCTACCTTTGGTTGATAAGCTGAAACAGTTATTTTTGTATTCTATTAAAGGGACACCATACTTAATTATTGTGGGTGAACCACCATACCTTTGGCTTCGCCAAAAGTATGGCACACACGAGAATGACGCCCTGGCCGGGCGTCACGGCCTTGCCCGTAGGGCATGGGCCTGGGCAACCACGGAGAGTTAACCCCTACAATTCTTGTGCGGCTCCCGCGCAGCCCTGTCGCCGGCCGAGGCCGCGCACAATGATGGTAAACCCAGGTCCAGGAATTATTCCTGGCTACTTGGGGAACATAAACGCGATCCCCTGCGCCGCGCCCCACATGCCCAGCGTCAGCGCGCCGATCAGCAAAGCGTACCGGCGCCAGGTGGCCATCGTCGCCGGTTTGCCGTCGGTGGTCGTGCCGGCGAACCAGCGGACATCCGCGTAACGCACGGCGATCATCGCAAAGGCCAGCAGCCAGAAAAACAGGTCGATGAGCGTCAGCCGCGCCTGGCGCTTGTAGCCGATTTCCACCGCGAAAATGACGAGCGGCAAAATGCCGGCGATCCAGAAAATTCTGGCCAGACAGCCGATCGCGTTGCCCTGCGGCGGAGATTCTTCGGTGGGGGTAGGGGGCTTTTTGGGCATGTCGGTCCTCCGGTGTTGGACGCCTTGAACCGGCCGGCCTGTCCCGCCGATTCACCGACGCACCGGATAGCGGCCCGACTACCCAAAAAAGATTAGCCTGCAACGGACATTTCCGCGCACCCAATTCCTTTGTAGCGAACCGGGCGCGCCGGCGCAACCGCCTCGGCTGATTATTGGTGGGCTCCACGTTTTTCAACACCCGCACCCGTTGTCGTTGTCATCGTCGTCGTCGTTGTCATGATGGCCATCGTCGTCGTCGCCGTCATCATCGTCGCCGTCGTTATCGTCATCGTCGTTATCGTCATCGTCGTCGTCATCGTCTTCGTCTTCATCGTCTTCATCGTCGTCATCGCCATTATCGTCGTCATAGTATTCCGTTCGCTCGGTCCAATAGGAGCCGGCGAGGAACGCATTGCCTTCGGCGTCCAAAGCCAAGGTGTCGCATAGCAAAGAGAGATAGGAGGGATCCTCAATCGTGTATTGTCGTTGTTTCATAATATTTCCTTGGGCGTCGTATTTGGTGTAGCCGCACGGATTGTCGACCTTGACGATCACATTCATTTCGTCGTCCAAGATAAGTTCGGCGCACGAGTCGCCCTCATGAGAATCGGACACGCACCACAGTATTTCGCCGGCGGGCGATATTTTGTAGGTAAAGATGTCGATGGAGGGGGTTAACGAAACGGTTAGATAGATGTTGTCTTGATCGTCGATGGCCATTACCCGGGAACTGTGAAAAGGGTAATACGCGATGGCGTTCAAGCCGTCCTTTTTCGACCAGATTTCCGTGCCGTGTTCGTCGTATTTGACAATGAAGGGAAAACGGTTTTCTTCCCATCTTTCGCCGACGATGACGACGTTGTCGGCTGAATCGAAGGCTAGGGCGAAAACTCTGATGTTATGATCCGGCTCGTCGAGCGTCCGCACCCACAGTTCATCGCCGTTCGTGGAATATTTGATCAACAAACCGTCCCAATCGTTGTCGATTGCCGAAATGCCGACGACATAGACCTCGCCGGTTCGGTTGATGGCCAAAGCATGTCCTGTACAGAACTGTTGCTCCACGCCGTTGCCGTCTCCGGGATACGATGCCGTCCAGACTCGATTCCCCAACGCGTCGTACTTGATGGTCACGATGTCTGATTTGGTGTTCTGTTGCTGGATGCCTGTGATGAACGTCGAGTCCTCTTCGTCGACGACAAGGGCATAGGAGCGGCTGAAATTGTATTCCGCCCCCGCCGAATAGGAATCTTCCCATTCCACGTTGCTGTCGTGGTCGAGACGGGCCGTATAGTAATCGCCGTCTCGTCCGCCGGTAAGGTAAACGCCGCCGCCCGGCGCGGATTCGGCGTCGGCGATCAAGGCGTATTTCCCGGAATATTCGAACGTCCAATTCAATTGGCCGCTGTCATCGAAATTGCGAACCCGACCGAAATAATCGCTGATTTCCCGATAGTATCCGGCTAGATAAACTCCACCATTACCGCCAACGACGATGGCGTTTGTCTCCAGTGCTTCTGAGGCAAGTGCATCGCCAGGATGCTCAGAATAATCGTAAACCGTCGCGTAGCGAATGTTTCCGTCCACATCGAATGCAACGACGAAATCGTGGTATCTGGTGTAAGTCCTTTCGTCCAGACTGCCGTCCCCGGAATCGTTGCCGGCGGCCGGGTGCGCGGCGGCGAACAGAAAAAATAATAAGATGGTCGTCGCCAAGGTCGCGTTACCCATCATCCGATTCTCGCGCTTCATTCCTTTGCTCCAATCATTCGGTCGGCTTTCAGCGCCCGCACCCGTTGTCATCATCGTCATCGTCGTTGTCGTCGTCATCGTTATAATAGTCGCCGCCGCCATGGTCATCGTTATCGTCGTTATCGTCATCGTCGTCGTCGCCATTGTCATCGTCATAGTATTGCGTTCGTTCGGTCCAATAGGAGCCGGCAACGTACACCAGACCTGCCGCATCGACGGCCATGGCGTCGCAAGATACATCATAATAATAATATTCATTTTCGATGGAATATATTTGTTGCTTTAGCAGATTGCCGTCGGAATCGTATTGGGAATAGCCGCAAGGATTGCCGATTTTCACGATCAGATTCAATTCGTCATCCAAGGCGATGTCGATGTCCGATTCGGTTTCATTTTCGTCGAGCAGGCCCCATAACAATTCGCCTTCCGGAGAAATTTTATAAGTGATGTATGTCGGTTCATCCGGTGAAACGGTTGCGTATATGGTGTTTTGATCGTCGATGGCAATTGCTCTTGTGCTATTCAGATGGCCGACCGAGCTATAGCCCCAGTCGTCGGTCAGAGCCCAGAGTTCCGTTCCATTGTTGTCGTATTTCCTTATAAAAGGATGTGGAGTTACATAGGTGACCCCTTCGCCGGCAACGATAATGCCGCCGTCCGAGTCGGCGGCGACGGCGTGGACGGTGATGGCACGGTTCGTTTCGTTGATCGTTCGAACCCAAAGCTCGTCACCCTCGGCGGAGTATTTGATCAAGAGACCGTCCTGATCCTCGCCCTCCGCGGTAAAACCGCCGACAAAAACCTCGCCGTCCTGATTGACCGCCAACGAAAATCCTTGGCTGTCAGCGCCGGGAGAGAAATACGTTGCGGTCCAGATTCGGTTCCCTTGCGCATCGTACTTTAAGGTGACGACGTCGACCTGGTCTGATTGCTTTTGAAATCCCGTGGTGTACAACAAGCCGGCGTCATCGACGACAAGCGCGTTCGCGCGGCCGTATGTATACTCCGGTTCGGCGGAAACAACGTTTTCCCACACGACATTGCCGTCTGCGTCCAGGTAAGCTGTGTAGTATTCTTCGCCTTGTCCGCCGGCATAATAAACGCCCCCGGCGGGCGCGATTTTCAGGTCGTTGGCGTCGGAGTTGATGCCGGCAAGTTTGTAGGTCCAAATTAATTGACCGGTGGCGTCAAAACTGCGAATGCGCGAGTACCGCGAAGCGTTGAAGCCATTATTAATATTATAACCGGCGTAATAGGATTGGCCGTTCACGTCAACGGCGATGGCATTGGTAACCGATGTAAGGTCAGGGGAATTAAAATCCGTTTCATCAAATTCGATAATATCCAAGACGGTTGTGTATTGATAACCTCCCTCCGGATTGAAAGCGACGGCGAAATCGTGGAGACCGATGTAATGCACCGGATCTTCGTCGTCGTCCCAGGAATCGTTGCCGGCGGCCGGGTGGGCGGCGGCGAACAGAAAAAAAAATAAGATGGTCGTCGCCAAGGTCGCGTTACCGAGCGTCCCATTCTCACGTTTCATGATTTTCCCCATTCCATGCGCTCCAATGGCGAACCGAAAAAATTGTTGAACGTCGGAACGCCTGATTGGTCAGCACGAATTATGCCAAGCGCAATGATTTGTATAAAGCTGTGATTACAAGCGCTTAGCATCCGCCGCCGATTCGCTGTTTATCGAATAATTGAATAATTATCGGTTTTCTGACAGGAAGCGCTCCCCGAAACGAGCCGGTCAATCACGCAAGGCGATGCCGCATTTTGGGCAATAGTTCGGTAGACGGCGCAGTTGCGCGCCGAGCCGGTGTCCGCAACGAGGGCAGGTCAACGTGAAGTGAAAAAAGAAAACTCCGCTGACGCCGATGATCATAAACATGATGAACGGTCCGGCGCACGATGATGGCGATCCAAGCGCAAGGACAAGCAAAGCCACCAGAAACACGACGATCGGAAAACCGATCAGGTAGCGGGTCATGCCGCGGTGCGAACGCAGCAGTTCCTGTTTTTCCATGGCGCTCAACGGCTCGCCCGGGGGCTTGGATGTCATGATTCCTCCTGGCCGCATTTATACCACAACCGCCCGCTTGAAGGAAAAATTTGGTGATTATTTAATTATGTAGGGAGTCGATGGATTAGCGGGGGGCATTTCCGCCCCCGGGGCTTTCGCCTCCGAATTTCCAAAAAAATGTGCAATCGCAAGGGCGGTCAAGAAATGCAAAAATGGTGTCGGTATGCTTCCCCCCAAAAGGAGACGCCATGGGTTCGGTGTGGGATAAACGAAAAGCCGTTCAGCGCATGCAGGAGTTCATCGAGGAACATCTCGGCGAACCGATTTCGATGCGCGAGCTGGCTGCGACGACGCACTATTCGATGTTCTACGCCGCCCGAATTTTCAAAGAGATTACCGGCCGGAGTCCCTTTGAATACATCCGCCTGCGGCGACTTTCCGCCGCCGCGCTCTCGTTGGAAGAGGGCCGAGCCCGAGTCGTGGATGTGGCCTTCGATTTCGTGTTCGATTCCCACGAAGGCTTCACGCGCGCGTTTACCCGGCAGTTCGGCGTGCCGCCGTCGCGTCTCCAAAGCGTCAACTGGTCCGCGTTCCTGTTTCAACCGGGATCGGCCACCGACTTTTACCAAGACCGACAGAAAGGAAGCATCGATATGAGCCAAAATGAGAAAGAACAAGCGAAGAAAAACGTGATCTTCGTCCAGATTCTGGAACGTCCGCATCGCAAGCTGATTTTTCGTCCCGCCAAGAAGGCAACGCACTACTTCGAGTACTGCGAGGAGGTCGGTTGCGACGTGTGGGACGAGCTCGTGAAAATCGAACACGCGCTTCACGAGCCGATGGGCTTGTGGCTGCCGGACAATCTCCGCCCCGCCGGAACCTCGACGTATGTGCAGGGCGTCGAAGTCGGCCTCGACTACGACGGTCCGCTGCCCAAGGACTGCCGGACCATCGAGTTGCCGCCCTGCAAGCTGCTGGTGTTTCAGGGCGAACCCTTCGACGACAAAGACTTCGAACAGGCGATCGTCTCGCTGTGGGATGTGATGAACGCGTACAAACCCGAAACCATCGGCTACGAATGGGCCGACGGCGACGCCCCCCGGTTCCAGCTCGCCCCGATGGGCTACCGGGGCTACATCGAAGGCCGGCCGGTGCGCCCCGTGACCGACAAGGGTTGATAAGACTGTCGATTTTCTCGTTTTGTGAGAGAACGCGTCTGCCGCCCCTGCCGGGCTAGGGGGAAAATTGGCCTTTTTTGCCCGGCGCTCACGCACCGGGCTACCCTCTATCGCCCCTGACGGGGCTGTTTGTCGCCTGTCGGCGCATTTATCGATAGTCTCTGACGCCCGCGCACGTATTTCCTATCGGCCAAGGTTGATTGAAATTCCGGGGACACCCATAACCGCGCAAGTCAAGAGCATCCCCTTCTTGCTTCTTTGTTACTTGGCGACGGACGGGGGGACAAAGGAAAATGTCATTTCAGGATTCGAGTCCAATCAGGCACAGCTTGCGCCTGACGGCGAAAACTCAGGCTGTTGAAAAATGCCTATCCCGAGAAAACACACCATTGTCATTTCGAGCGAGCCCTTTTGGGCGAGCCGAGAAATCCCTTTATGATTGAACCATTAAGGGATTCCTCCACTTCGCGTCGCTCCGGTCGGAATGACACATTTTTTGCTATAGTCGACTTCCAGCTTGCGCCTGACGACGAAAACTGCGGCACACGGAAAGACCGTCATTCTGAGGAGCACAACCAGTGCGACGAAGAATCTACTTGCGTGAACGAAAGATCCTTCACTTCCTCCTTCGCCAAGGCTTCGGAGGATCAACGTTCAGGAAGACTTTTCCGTGTGCCACACTTTTGGCGATAGCCAAAGGTGTGGTGATCGCAACCGGATCCACGGGTCGAGCCCGAGGATGACGGGAGACGCCGGGTGGCACTGTTTTGCGAACGAATGAAATGAGTGAGCATAACAGTGGATAACAACAACACTGATACACCTCGCTTCGTTCGGCGAATCAGTGCCATCCAATGGTTATTTGTAGGGGCAACTCCCCGTGGTTGCCCTGGCCCGGGTTGCCCTGGCCCGGGTAGGCACGGGGACCTACCCCTACGGCGGGCAATGCACTCGAACGCCTGTACTATTGGCGTGGGACACTTTTTCCCGAGCGTCCCACGCCTGTTTTTCATAACTTATTGACATTACAGACGATATGGCGCGCCGAAGGGTGGGACAAAGTGTCCCGAAGCGTCCCGTTTGTCCCACAGGGGCCCATCGATAAGGTCAGGAAAAGTATTTCCAATCCTGGATTTCCGCCTTCGTTGAAACTACGGCGGATAAGTCCGCCTTCGCGGAAATGACAAAGAAAGCCCCCACGCGCGGTCCTGCCGCGCCGGCCGATGCCCCGCATAATGAATGAAACATAGGTCCAGGAATTATCCCTGGCAGGAATTATTCCTGGTGTCAGGCGAAAGTGGGGAGAAGCAGTGAAGCCCATTCCTCGGGGGGGGAGTCGAGAACCTGTTCGCCCAGGACCAGTTCGTAGAAGCTACGGTCCGAGCGTCCGTAGGCCTGCCAACTGTTGCGGGCCAGGATACGGCAGGCCAGCCGCGCGCCCGGCGCCTCGTCACGACGCAGGTAGAGGCCGAAGTTGAAGCTGTTTTTGCACCGCGTCTTGTACCAGCGCTGCACGGTCAGCAGTCCGGCGACCAACTCGTCGACGGCGGGGTCGGTCAGCGTCGCGAGCGTCGGCGGGCCGTCGTGCACGCCCCACACCTCGAGCATCCCCTGCGGCGCCCACATCGTCAGCCACGTCCAGCCGCCGGTGCGCCCGGCGAGGCGCTCGCCCAGACGACCCTCCAGCGCCAGCAGCTCGTCCCAGAAGCCCGCGCCGGTGCGCGCGTGAAAGGCCGCCAGGCAATCCCACATCCGTTCCGGAAACGACGGCCCGATCGCGTCGGCCTGCACCTGCAGGTGCGGATGCACCAGGGTTCCGCCGCTGGCCGGCAGATGGTTTTGCGTGATGGCCATGGTGCGCACCGTGTCGTCGCGGGCCAGCACCTCGCGCAGGTAGTCGCGCGAGAGCTTGAAGGCGTCGGCGTAGCGCGCCGGGTCGAACGCGCCGACCTCGTAGTAGTGCTCGTGCCCGATGATCGTCACCGCGCTGTAAGGTCCGTAGGGCGCGAGGTTGGGGAAGAGCAGCGCCTCGCCGCGGGTCAGGCGTGCAAAGCCGAAGCGCTCCTCGTCGAAGGTGCAGGTTGTGCGCGCGAC
>DAIMDW010000023.1:41541-110053 GCA_036725605.1 bacterium | reverse complement strand
ACACCATCGACGACGACACCATCGACGACGACACCATCGACGACGACACCATCGATGACGACACCGCCGACGACGACACGATGGAGCCCACGGTCGAGTCGATCACGCCCGACTCCGGCCACAATTTCTACGCCGTGCCCGTGACCATCGCCGGCACGCAATTCACCGACCACATCGACAAGCTCTACCTGGACGACTTCGAACTGACGAACGTCCAGATCGTTTCGGAAACGGTGATCACCGCCGCGGCGCCTTCGGGCATCGCCGGCGGCTTGCACGACCTGAAAATCAGACAAGGCCCGCGCACGTTCTCCTTTACGGCGCTGTACACGGCCGTCGACGATTACGCGGCTTACGCGATGATCGACGGATTCGTTTATGATCCGGACGGCGTGCCGCTGAGCGATTTGGGCATTTACCGTTCGGGCGGATTGTTTTCCACAACGACGCTGACCAACGGCTTTTTCGTGCTGCCGGTGCTGCCGGGAACGGGCAATCTGATGATGTCCAACAACGGTCCGGCCAACGACGCCGCGCCGATGGAGACGATCAAACTTCTGGACGCTCATGCGTTCGCCGACGACGAAAGTTTCGACTTCGACCTGGAGTATTTCACCCTGAGCGGCACGGTGAACAGCGCCGACGACGGTCCGGTGGACAACGTGGGCGTTCAGGTGTTCCCCTACGAAGATTTCACACAGGTCGGTTCGGTGCGCACCGACGTCAACGGCGATTACTCCATGCCGCTGTACGCCAACACGTACTCGGTGTCGGCGGTGGCGTCGGACAATCCGGAACTGGCCCCGTTGTACACCGAGCAATACGCGTTCACGGGCGACCAGACGTTGCCGCTGACCTTGAACGGCGGCTACGTTCTGTCCGGTCAAATCACCGACCGCGACGGTTCGCCGATGCCCAACATTTCGATCAGCCCCCACCTGCTGGCCAACCACATGATCGCCCAGGCCGGCGCGACCACCGACGCGGACGGCAACTATGCGGTCCATCTGCAGCCGGGCGAATACATCATCATGCTCTCGGACTTCAGCGGCGCGTATCCGCAACTGCCGCGGGAAGGCGTGTATTTCGTCGGCAGCACGATCGTCGCGGGCGACACCACCTTCGATCATCAATTCGATTACGAGATCATCGACGTGACCGTCACCCTCGGCGGGGAGACGGTCGATTTCGACGTCGAGGTCGTGCCGGAAGGCGATATGGGGCCGATGTCGTCCACGACGATCGAGGCCGGCACGGGGACGCTCTCGCTACGGCCGGGCGCCTATTACATCCACCTCGTGCCGCCCCACGACATGGGCGCGGCGCTGACCTCGCACAGCGACGTGGTGATCGGCGGCAGCGACCTGATGACCTTCGCCCTCGACGCCGCCGTGGTGCTCGACGGCGTGATGCAGGATCAGGACGGCAATCCGTTGAGCTACATGCGGGTCTGCGCCGACCCGACCGCGTCGCTGGGATCCTCTTGCTACGACCGGCAGCGCTGCCGGCAGATCGAATCGGGCGGTGCGTACTCGCTGGATCTGGCGCCGGGCGAATACAATCTGAAGGTGAACAAGTACTGGGATCTGCTGGCGCGCCAGGTCGCCGGCCGGTATTTGACCGTGCCGAACCTGGGCGTGTACGCGGATATGACCTACAACGTGATCGTCGATCTGTACGAGCTGAGCGGCACGGCGTATCGCGGCGAGACAATCGCCACCGGCTGGCGGGTGCGCATCACCTCCGGCCAGGGGCACAACCTGGATACGATTCTGAATCCGGCGGGACAATTTGCGGTGAAGATGCCGGCCGGCTTTTATGATATCATGTTCTATCCGCCAAGCCCGAGTACGCCGCGACCGATCGTCGCGCGCAACATGCAGATCGATGAATCGGCGGCGATCGTCGCCCACGTACCGACGGAGTGATTCGGCCATCAAAACGAAAATCTTCGCGGAAATTCTCCGGATCAAACGCCTGGCTTTCCTGGCGCTGATCTTCGTGTTTTTCTTCGCCCTGTTGTCGATCCTGTTCGCCGATTTCGTCTTTCGACCGCAAACCTCCAACGACGGCCTGTTGTACTACCCGCCGCTCAACGAATATTCGCTGTCGTACAACAACGCCCGGCTGAACCTGCCCAAGGCAAAAGACTGGCGCAGCGTCGAATTGAATTATTCCATCGAGCCGGGCGAAGTACTGCATTTCGTGATCAACAAGGTGGAAGACAATGCGGTCATATTGCGCCTGAGTCGTTCGCCGGATTACGATCACGCGCTGCTGGCCTACAACGACGGGATGGTGAGCGAAAAGAAACCGCTGCCGAACCTGCGGCCCGGCGAAGGCGGCAAGCTGAAGTTCGTGAAAGACAACGACGGCATCCAGATCGTGCTCGACGACGAAAACATCGCCTACCCGCCGCTGCCGCAAATGAGCGGCGATTTCGAAATCGCCCTGACCCCGGCCGGCAGTATCCGCCTGTTCGACCGCGTGCACGTACGCGAGGTGGTCCTCTCCGACCGCGGCAAGGCGCCGCGTTCGTACTGGCGGACGATCGTCTTCTCGCTGCCGTTTATGGCGTTGCTCGCCGCCGGACTCGCGGCACTGTTGTTTTGGTTGCTGCTCGTCACCGGGAAACTGACTCGCTGGCTGCGGGAGTTCGCGCGGCCGTTGCTGATTTTCCTGTTCACGCTCGACGCCCTGCTGGTGTTCACCGTTTTTTATTTTCACTACGTCTTTCTCGATTTTCTCTCGCCGATCTTCTCTTCGCGGTTTTTGATCAAAGCACTGGTCGTCGTTTTCGTCATCGTCAGCATCGCCCTGGCCCGCTTGCTGCCTTTGGCGTTGCGCGTCTTGCGCCGGCGCTCCTGGGCGAAGCATCCGCTGTTCTTTCCGCTGCTCTTCGCGATTCTCACGCCGCTGGCCGTGTTTTTAAGCATCGTTTTGTTCTTCCAGTTCGCCAAACCCGCACCGACGGCCAGCGAGCCGCCGGGCCGGGCGGAAACGCCGCGCATCCTGTGTTACGGCGGCTCGAGCACGGCCGGATTCCCGTTCGAACAAAATTGGGAACACTCCTGGCCGATGGTCCTTCAGGCCATCATGCGCGCCGAAGACAACGCCGCGACCGAAATGATCAACCTGGGCGTGTGCGCGCGCAATATGGATTACATCCTCGACCGCCTGGAACGTGATCTGAAGGTCTACAAACCGGGCGTCGTGATTTTCGACAGCGTGGCCAACAACCTGCGCTGGCCGATTAAAAAATTCACCGTTCTTTACACGCGCGCGTTGGCCCTGTGCCGCCAATACAACGCGCGGCCGGTGCTGGTGCTCGAGCCTTCGTACGTTGCGGTTTATCACCTGCCCGAAACATGGACCAAGGATCAACGCCGGCGCGAGGAACTGCTGCCTTTTTACGAAGAACTGCGCCGCCTCGCCAAAGAAAACGAAGCCCTGCTGGTCGACCCGAACCCGGTGTTCTATCAATTCCGCGAGCGCTTCCTGTTCATCGACTCGCGCATGCACCTGACCAAGTACGGCCACGTCCTGCTGGCCGAGGTCATTGCCGAAGCGCTGCTGGGCCCCCGGCAGTAACCGTTTGCTTTTCCGCCCCGCTCTTTCTACGATCGGGGGTAACCACCTTGACGGAAGGCGCATGAACGATCGACGGCGACCGCTGACCATCGGCTTGCTCGGCTTGTACCGGTGCGGCAATTTCGGCGACGAGGCCATCTGGCGCGCCTTCGTCGGGGCCGTCCGCCCACTGCTACCGCCCGGCTCGCGCCTGACGATGATCACCCTCGGTCCCGCCGGTTGGGAAGCGAAACACCTGCCGGAAAACGACGAACAAAAAATCGACGAACTGCTGCATCACCTGGCGCTCGACTCGCCGCAGGCGCGCCGTTTGCGCTGGTGGCATTGGCTCAACCGCGGCTGGCCGCTGCTCAAGCGGCAGATCGACGAGCTGGACGCCCTGTGGTACGCCGGCGGGCATTGGATTCACGACCTGTCGCTGCGCACGCTGGCGGGCGTGCTCGCGCCGATCCGCTACGCGCACAAACGCGGCATCAACGCGGGCTTCGTCAACGTCGGCGCCGGGCCGTTGGATTCGCTGCCGGGCCGGGTGTTGACCCGCCGCGCCGTCGCCGGTCCCGGCCCGCTGATCGTGCGCGACGCGCATTCGGCCGAGGTGCTGGCCGGGGCCAACGTTCCGCGCACGGTGAAGGTCTGCGAAGACACCGCGCATTTGCTGCAACCGGCCGACGCGGACGCCGTCGAAGCCGCGTGGCGCGTCGCCGGCCTGCCGCCGGATCAACCGGTGGTCGGCATCGTGCCCTGCGCCTGGTTCAAGATGGCCGACCTCTACCGCCCGCAGCGATCGCGCGTCGAAGCGATGGTCGCCGCGCTGGCCGCCGAAGCCCATCGCCTCGCCCAACGCGGGCTGGCCACGGTGCTGATTCCCACGATGCTGCCCGAAGATGAAATCGTCGCCCGGCAGGTGCTCTCGCGCCTGGGTCAAGGTCCGTATTATCTGCTGGACACGCGTCTGCTGCCCGCCCGCACGCTGATGGGCCTCATCGGCCGGCTGCGCGCGCTGATCTCCTTCCGCATGCACCCGCTGCTGTTCGCCTGCCGCATGCGCACGCCGCTGGTCGCGCTCGACTACGCGCCCAAGGTCAACAGCCTGGTGCACCAGTTCAACCTCGAACGGTGGCTCACGCCGCTGGACGACCAATGGCCCAAGGCGCTGGCGGAGAAAATGGATCGCCTGCTCGCCGACCCCGATCCGCTGCGCGAGGCCTGTCCGGCCGACCGCCTGGCCGCACGGGCGCTCGACGGCCTCCGGCAGGCCGTGGCGACGCTATCGCTAAAATAATCGTTCAGGACAGTTTGCGAATTTCCTCGGCCAGCGCCGCGAGCATCTGCGCGCCGTGGCTGCGCGGTTTGTAATCCCAGATCGTGCGCCCGAAGCTCTGCGCCTCGTCGACGGCCACGTTGTAACCGACCACGGTTTTCGCCACGCGCTCGCCGTAGAAGTCGCGCAGCTTGGCCAGGATCGCGTCGGCCAGATTCGTGCGGCGGTAGAGCGTGGGCACGACCAGCGTGATTTTCAGGTCTTTCTTGCCGTAGGTGTCGCGCACGTTGGTGACCGTCTCGTCGATTTCGCTGCACCCGTCCAGCGCCAGGTAGGTCAGGCTGACCGGGATGATGATTTCCTTCACCGCGAGCATGATGTTGAGCGTGATCAGGCCCAGCGACGGCGGGCTGTCGACGATGATGTAGTCGTAGCCGCGCAGCTTGTCGAGCTTGTCCTTGAGCTTCATCACGCGATCGTCGTCGACCGCGGCGATGACCGGAAAATCGACCAACAGCTTGTTGGCCAGGATCACGTCGAGGTTGGCGATCTCGGTGCCGTACACCGCGTCGCGCGCGGCGACGTTCGCGTCGGTGAGCACCTCGAAGATCGTCGGCTCGGCCGCGGCCACGTCGAAGCCCAGCGACTTGCCGACTTGCCCCTGCGGATCCATGTCGATCAACAGGACCTTCTCGCCCTTGGCGGCCAGGTACGCCGCCGTGTTGACCGACAAGGTCGTTTTGCAACTGCCGCCCTTTTCGTTGACGAATGCGATTTTCCGCGTCACGACGCCCTCCTCGCGTTGATCGCGTTAGCGCTTGTTCGCCGCGTCGGCCAGCGCCTCCAGCCGCACCAGGATCTTGTCCAGGCGCTTTTCCAGCTTGGAAACCTCGTGGCCCAGACCGGTCACCTTCTGCACCAGCTCCTCGTAATCGGCCTTGGTCGGCACGTGCGCCAGGTGCAGCGCGGTCTGTAGGTTGCGGTCGATCTTGCTTTTGGTGCGCGCGCCGCTTTTCAGCGCCTTGCCCAGCGCCTCGGCGAAGCGCGGGTTGCTCACCAGTTCATTGACCATGTCCTGGAATTTCTCCTCGCCGTCGGCGAGCAGGCGTTTAACCGGACTTTTCGGCTCGCTCATCGCTTGTCACCCATGATTGGAATGTCGAAAAACCGTACGATCGGCCGGCCGGCTTGTCAAGCGAGACGCTCAGCGACCGGGCCGATTCAACCACGTCGTCAGCCGGTCGCCGCCCATCTGCGCGGCCATCATGCCGTCGTTGTCGCGCACGAGCATGACGATCGCGTGGGTCGGCTTGTCCACCGGCGTCAGGCCGACGAACACCCCGAGCTGCCGCCCGTCGAGCGTGTGCCCGGTGCCGGTTTTGCCCATGATCGAAAGCATCGGACTCGAGCGGCGCGCCGTCTTGCCCGTGCCGGTCAGACAGCATTCGATCAACCCCCGCCGGATCGCCGCCCGGCCGGCCAGACGAATTTTCGGCGGTTCGGCGAAGGCCGTCAGGTACGCCCGCGCCAGATCGTCGGCGGTGACGGCGATGCCCTTGGCCGCGCCCATCCAGGCCTCGATGCCCAGCGCGCGGAAGGTGTCCTTCGCCGGCAGCCGTTCGCCGAAACCCAGATCGACCAGCAGCTTGCGGTAGCGATCGGCGTCCACGTACCTGCCCGCCCAGCGCGTGTAGGCCGAGCAGGAGTTCGCCAGCGCCGGCGCCAGGTCGACCGGCCCGTGCCCGGCGGCCAGCCAGCAACGTTGCTCGGCGGGAACGGTCAGCGGGAACGGCTTGCACGTGTACTTCGTTTGCGGATCGAGCCCGCCGGCGACCGCCGCGGCCAGCACGAACGGTTTGAGCGTCGAGCCCGGCCCGAACACGGCCAGCGCGGCGGCCTCGCGTTCGTCGTACGCCCCGCCCTGCTCGATCATCTTGCCGTTCACGTCATAGATGAACCACCGATGCACCGGCATCACCGTCAGCGCCCGGGCCGTCGCGGCGGCCACCAGCAGCAACAACAACGCCGCGATCAACGTTCGCTTCATCGCCATGTCGTCTCCTGCAGCCAACCGTCGGCGTGCGCCTGCGTGGCGGCGTTCATCCGGTCGAATCTGCCGACCGCCTCCAGCAGCAGCGGCAGCGTTTCGACGGTGAAGGTCGCGCCCACGCCCTGCGCGGCGTTCATTTGTCCCGCCTGGCGCAGATACTCGGCCAGCAGGTTCGCCGCCTCGCCGTCCACGCGCAACGTTTCGCGCATCGTCGCGCCGCCGGGCTTGGTCGCGTTGCGCAGGCGATCCAACAGCGCGCGGTCGTTGGCGAGAAACAGCAAGCCGTCGCGCCGCGCCGCGTAGGCGCCGGCCAGCTCCGGCGCAAGGCGCAGCGACGTCACGCCGTTGTCGTTTTGCGGCGCGAAGGACGCGGGCAGATGCGGCATCGCCCGGCGCGTGTGATCGGCCGCCTGTTGCAACAACGCCGCCGGCTGGACGTCGGGCACGGCGACCACCGCGCCCAGGCGCAGGCGCACCATGCCGGTTTCCGCTTCGCGATAGGGCTCGGCGACCAGCACGCGCGCGGCCGTCGAGTCGGCCAGCCCCGCGCCGGTCAGCGGCCAGCCCAGGTGGGCGCCGAGCGTCTTTTCCACGTCGCCGTCCACCGCGACGTACGAAACCATGCCCGGACCGTCATAGGCCGGACCGGCCGCCGGCGCCTGGGGAACGGCTCCCAACAACGCGCGGTGTTCGTGCATCGCTTTGCCGTCGCAGTCGAAGCCGACCAGCGCGGCCGCGAGCGGCTGCAGCTCGTCGAAATTCCGCCACGCCCAATACGAACGGAAGTAGCGGTCGTCGCGCAGCGCGGCCATGTCCAGCCAAAGCAGCGCGTCGGCCTCGCCCGCCGCCGGCTGCATGGCCAGCAGCTTGCGGTAACGCTCGGCGTCGACCAGCCGCGGCAACGAGGTCGGTTTGGCCTGCGCCTGCAGCGCCTGTTCGATCAGGTCCACGCGGTTGGCGACCATCAGCAGATCGTCCTGCTGGTAAAAAACGAAGGCCAGATCGGCGTCGAGGTCGATCTTCGCGCGATAGGTGCGGCCCTCGTACACGCGCTCGGTGAAATCGGCCTGCCGCTCGACGAAAGCCAGCTTGGCCTGCTCGGCCGGCGACATGCGCACCAACAGCAGGAACGACAGCTCGCCGATGTCGTAGATGGCCAGCACGGTTTCCGAACCGGCGTGTTGCAGCAACGTCGCCAGGGTCAGGTCCATCCCCGCGACCTTGCTCAGGCGCTTGGCGCGATCGGCCAGCTTGAGGCCGAGCTTCGAATCCTGGTAGGCGTCATGGGCGCGGCTTTGCAGATACGCCTCGGCCGCCGGCAGTTGCCGCACGTGCGCCGCCAGGGCCGGCAGGTCGGGCGCGACGACGGCCACCAGCGGTTCGCCGGGCACCAACGCCGCCAAGGGTTCGCGTGAAAGCGCCGCCGAAACCAACAGCGAGCCGGTCACCAACGCCGCCGCGATCACGATCATCCATACACGTCGCATCACATCACCTACTGCACGAGGTTTTCGTTCGGCACGAACCGCACGGGCTGCGATTCGCGCAACCGGGTCACTTGCTTATCCAGTTTGGCGACCAGCCGCCGCAAGCGTCCGGGCGCTTTGTCGCCCAACACGCGCAACGCGGCCTCGCCGCCGTCCAGCGCGGCCTGCGGACGATCCAGCTTGACGAACGCGTTGCACACGGCCTCGGCCAGATCGGCGCGGTAGTCCGGCTCCAGACCGTTCCACCAGGAATCGAGCCCCTCGCGGCCGCTCGCGCCGGCCAACGGTTCGGTCAGTCGCCAGAAGGCGATCGGATACCCGTGCGCTTGCAGCCGCAGCAGCAACGCCTCCGGTTTCATGCCCTCGTCCACCGACGCCAGCCGCAGCGCCGCATGACGATCCTCCGGCGCGTAGGGCAGGTACGCGCGCAAGGCGGACGCCTCGGCGGCGCGATCCCCGTCCAGCCGCGCGGCGCGGGCGCGCAACTTGTACACCTCGGCCGGATAGCGCAGCGGCTCGCGCAGTTCGGCCAACGCCGCCAGCGCCTTGCCGCCCTTCTCCCGCTGCAAAAACACGTACGCGCTCATCAATGCGCGCAACGGTTGCGGCAGCGCCTCGGCCGCGCGCAGCCAGTCTTTTTCACCGACGCGCTCGGCGATCGACGCGGCCTGTTCGCCCACCGTGCGCAGCGACGAAAGCGAATGAACGTTCTCGGCGTACGCCTGCGCCAACTCGCGGCCGGCCTCGTCGGCCCGCTCCGCCGCCAATAGCGCGAGCGTCAGGCTGCGCCGCGCTTTCGCGCCGTGCGGGAACAAAGCGACCGCCTGCCGCGCCAGACGCAACGCCTCGTCGGTCCATCCGCCCTCGCGCGCGATCGCCGACAAGGTCGACAACCGCGTTTCGTCCTCGCCCGCCAGTTCGGTCAACTCGGTCAACAAACGCCGCGCGGGCGTTTCCTGCCGCAGGCGCAAGTACGCGCCCAGCGCCTTTTCCCGTTCCTCGACCCCGGCGAGATTCTCGCCGCGCCGCCGCGCGTAATAGGCGATCCACAACCGGTCGGCGCAGTCGAGGCGCTTGCCGCGTTCGAAGACGCCGTACACGTTTTCGACTTCCCGGGCGTTGGGATAGCCCGTCGTCGCGTACTCGATCGCGATCTTCTCCGCGCGCTCGGCGTCGTCCCAGCGCAGCGCCACCCGCACGCGTTGCGCGATCATGCCGCTGTCATCGGCGAACTCGCGCGGCGCGGCCTGCTCGAGCATCGTCAGCGCGCGGCGGGCCAGCGCCTCGTCGTCGTGCGACAGGCCCACGCTCAGCGCCGATTCGCCGAACGAGCGTTTTTGATAAATCGTGACGCGCGGATCGTTGGTCGCCCGCGACAAGGCCAGCGACCACAACCACGGCTGCAACCGCGCGGGCAGACGATCCTCGTTGTAGAGCATCTGCAGATCGTCGGCCCGGAACACCGGAGCGGCGAGCAGTTCGCGCGCCATGTCCAGTGCGTCGTCCGTACCGATCTGCGTTTGGGCGTAAACGATCAGTTCGACGAATTCCTCGCGCCGGCTGTACCGGGACAGCGTGTCCATCTGCTTGCGGTAAACGTCGCGCCAGCGCGACACCGCTTCTTCGCCCGCGCCGATTTCGCGCATCAGCGGAATGTAATTTTCGCGCAGGTCATACAGCGTCACCGGCCGCGCCAGCAGCCCGTCGAGCGCTTCGATCGCCTTGGCCCGCCGGCCCTGCGCCGCTTCGTGCCGCGCCCGGGCGATGAGCAACATGTCCTTTTCACCGCCCACCATCGCCGCGCGTTCGAGGAACGCTTCGGCCGTATCGAACTCGCGCGCGTGATCCCACGCCTGGGCGATCAGCACATACGCATTCGCGTTGATCGGCTGCCGCTCGACCTGCGCGAAGAGCAACTCGGCGGCCCGCTTGTCGTCCTGCCCGGCCAGCCACGCGCCGTACTGATGCGCGTAGTGCGTCCACACGCGATCGGGAGCGGTCACCGCGTTGTCCGGCCGCTTGAGCAGCTCGTCGATTTGCAGCGGCAGACCGAGCAGCTCGTCGTACGTCGCGCGCGTCTGTTGCTTGAACCGCGGATCGGCCGCATACAGCCGCGCCTTTTTCGCCAGCAGCCAGCGCGGTCCCTTGAACGAAAAATGCGAGGTCAGCGCGGTCGCCGTCAGCTCCGTTTGGCCGCGTCGCGCCAGGTACGTCGCGAGCATGCCCGGCCGCGGGCACGCGCCGGAAGCCATCAGGCGCAGTTCACCGGCCGACACCAGGTCGAAATAGCGCGCGTAAACTTCGTCGGCAACCATCAGGTTCTTGGGGAACGAATCGCGGCGGTAAAGTTTGTATAAAATGTCCTTCTCGCCGACCGGATCGCCGGCCGCGCGCAACAGCACGGCGCGGTAGGCGTCGATTTCGTCCTGATGATTGCCCTCGAGTCCGTCGATCAACGCGGCGCCGAGCGCCACTTCGTCGGCCGGCAGGTAACGCACCTGCCGCTGGAGTTCGACCTTCACCGCCGAAAGCGTCTGCCAATAGGAATTTTTATAGTCGCGGCCGGTGTTGAGGCGACGCAGATAGCGCCGGCTCAGATCCTCGGCCAACGACGGCAGTTGCGCGCGCACCGCGGCCGCGCGCACCTTTTGATACACGTTTTTAAAGTTGTCGGTGGCGTCGTCGAAAGCCGCCGCGTACATTTCGCTCAACGGCCCCAGCGCCTCGTCACGCTGCGCGACGGTGGCGTTGTCGGCCAGCCAGGCGCTGAACCAGCCCTGCAACAGGCGATCGATCTGATTGAGATTATTCTTGAGACCATAGCGGCTGACCGGATGCGCGGTGGTGTAGACGTTCCAGATTCGCCCGCGCAGGGTGCGCATTTCATTGAGCGCCGCAGTCACGCCGTGGTCGGCCAGTTGCGCGCGCAGCCACAGGGTGAGCAGTTCGTCGGTCAGGCCGTGCTTGACCGGATCCTTGGCAACCATGGCGATCGCCCGATCGGCGTACAGTCGGCCGGTCGCCGGACGATGAAAACGTTCGGCCAGCTTCGCCGCTTCGATCAACCGATAATGGTGAATTTGCTCGGCCGCGAAAATCTGCGCCAGCCACGCTTCGGCCTCGGCGGACCGGCCGGCCTGGTAGAGCACCTCGGCGATGCGCAGTTGATAATCGGTCGCGCTCAACCGCCGGGCGGCGAGCGTGCGGTAGACCTCCACCGCGCCGTCGAAATCGCCCGCCTTGATCAGCACCAGCGCGCGCTGTTCGAGCAGTTCGTTGCGTTGCGGCGCGTTGGCCGCCGCGCGGTCGAGCATCGCGCCCGCTTCGGCGTAGCGCCCCTCGGCCTCGTACAGCGTGGCCAGCACCTGCTGCCAGCGGAAATCCTTGTGCGCGCGTTGCGCCTCGCGTTCGTAGTAGGACAGCAGCGGCGGCAACTGGTTGTGGCGCACGGCGTAGCCATGCGCGGCCAGCACGGCTTCGCGATCGGGCGCGAGCCGGTTGACGATCAGGATGTGCTGCTCGACGGCGTCGCGCGAACGACCCAACGTCGTTTCGGCCTCGATCAAATGCCGGCGGAAGGCCACCTCGGTCTCTCTTCTGGTTTCGCCGTCCAGCGACGCTTCGCGCAGATCCTTGAGCGCCTGCCGATACAGCGCGGCCAATCCCTCGGTGTCGGGCACGGCCGCGTAGGCGGCGGCCATTGCCCCGATCAGGCTCGTCTCCAGCGGCTTGCCGCGACGCAACGTTTCCAGCGCTTCGAGCGCCCGGCGCGGCTGCCCGGCCTCGCGACACCGTTGCGCGTAGACGATCCAGGCGTTGAGGTTGGCCGTCTCGCCCTGCTCGTTCTCGGCCAGCAGGCGATAGTATTCCAGCGCCCGCTCGGTCCGTTTGGAATTCCAGTAGTAATACGCGGCGGAGTTGTAGGCCGCGCGCCGGCCGGTCGGCGTGTCCGGACGGGCGACGATCTCCTCGACCAGCTTGTCGGCTTCGGCCGTTTCCTTGCGGTTTTGGTGCCAGGCGACGAGCCGCCACAGAATCGCCGCGTCGCGGTTGCTGACGACCAGCAGGCGATCCAGACACGCCTTCATGCCGTCATCGTCGCCGTACTGCGCGTACATGTCGTAGGCGCTTTCGGCGTAAACCGCGTCGGCGAAGACCGGCAGCAGGCGCAAGGCGATGGCGCGGGCCTCGGCCGCCCGCCCCTGGTCGCGCAGCCATTGCAGATAGGTCGCGCCGTCCGCGCCGCGCGCCTCCGGCCGTCGCAGGCGCTTTTCGAAGGCGACGTCGATTTTCAACTGCGTCGTCTTTTTCGCGCGCACCAGAGTGCGCAGGCGCACGGTCGCTTCCCAGCGGTTCATTTCGTCGCCGAGCACGACCTTGATCAGCTCGGCGACCGCCGCGTCGATCTTACCCTCGTCTTCGAGCAGATAGGCCATCTCCTTGGCGTGCAGGTCGCTCTTCCCCAACACCTCGCGCGCCTGACGCAGCGTGCCCATCGCCTGCTCGGGCAGATAATAATCCCAGTACAGCGTCGCCAGTTGCAGCCAACGATCGGACTCGCCGGGGCCGGCCGCGACGATGCCCTCCCAGGTGCGCGCCGCTTCCCGCGGCTGACCGGCGGCGAGCCAGATCTCGCCCTGCACCGTCGGCAACTCGGTGTTCAACGGCGCCCGCGCCGCCAACCGTCCCTGCGCCTGCGCGGCCTGCGCGGCCAACGCCGGATCGCGCACGGTGAAGCTGTCGGACAAACTGCGCGCCAGCGTCGCCAGCGTCGCGGTGGCCTGCGTCGAGCGCGGCCAGTATTCGTCAAGCGCCGCATAACCGGGCAGTGCGGCCTCGAAACGCGCGGCGTATTGCTGCACGCGCGTCCATAAATACGTCGCGGCCAGATCCAGCGGTGCGCTTTGTTCGAGCTTGGCGGCCAGGCCGTCGAGCATGCCGCGCTGACCCAGGCGCGCCAGCAGACGATCGGGCCAGGACGCGTTCAGGGCGAAGAAACGCAACCCCAGATCGAGGAATTTGTTCTGATACTCCTCGTTGGGGTGGCGCGTATCGAAGCCGATGCGCTCGTAGAAATCCAGCAGCCGGCCGGCGAACGCACGGTTGGTCGGGAAGCGTTCCAGCGCGATCAGGTACACCTTTTCGTAAAACAAATTGGCCGCGCTGTCGCTGGAGGAATAGTGCACGTGCGTCGTCAAGAAACTCGCCAGTTCGGAGGGGCCGAGTTTTTTCGCCGTTTCCTCGACGTGGGTCTGGAAATCGGCACGGCGCTTTTTACGCAACAGCCAGCGCGCGAATTTGTCGGACCAGGCGCGGCGGTCGAAGCGCTCGATGGCCAGACGATAGGCGCGCTCGGCGTCGGCGAACAGCCGGTAGCGTTCGGCGAAGGACAACAGGACCTCGATCGCCTGCTCGTCGTCGGGCCGCGCCTGCACGCGCTGCCACTTGAGCGCCAGCACGTCGGCATAGCGCTTTTTGCGCATCAGCAGATCTTCGAGATTGCGTTCGGCGCGATCGGCCGCGGCGATCTGCCCGAGGCGATGGCCTTCGCTGAGCGCCTTTTGCAACGCGGCGATGCGCGCTTCGTCGTCTTTGCGCACGGCGGCGGCGTCGGCGTGCCACTGCAAAATCCAGCAGGCGTCCGGATGATCCGCGCCGAAGCGTTCGAGCTGCGCGCGCGCCAGCCGGTCGATTCGATCGGCCCGCGCGAGCCGAACCAGCAACCCTTTGGCGAAATCGTCGGCCAGATACGCCTGGTGCGCGTCGCGCGATTTTTCGCTCGCGCTCAAGGCCAGGCGCAACGCGAGGCGGCGGTTTTCCAGCCGGGCGGCGGTGTCGTTCATGGCTTGCATCGCGCCGCGCGCGCCCATGCGGTTGGCGCCCAGTGAAACCAGTCCGCCGAACACGCCCGGGCCGCGATCGACGAAATGCAACGCGAAGGCGGAGCCGGCGCCCGGATCCAGCGGCCAGGCGACGACGGTGGGCGCGCGATCGAGCCGGCGGGCGGCGGCGAGCCAGGTTGCCGGATCGTCCCGCAGCAGCGCGGCGTTGAGCGCCAGCGAAGCGGCGGCGGAGTACAGACCGGCGTCGTCAGCCAGCTTGCTTAAATCGATTAACGTATCGGCGTCGGCGTCCGCGCCGATCCGCGGCAGGTATTTTTCCAACGTTTCGCGGGCCAGGTCGTTGCGCCAACGGTAGATCTCCAAGCGCACCGCATCGCGCAACGTGGCGGCCGTGGGATGAGCGGCCAGGCGGTCGAACGCTTCGGCACGGCGCGCATCGAACAATTTGGCTTGGCGCAGCAGACGCACATACGCTTCACAAAGCGACGAATCGTCGTTGAACGTCGAGTCCGCCGCCACCGCCGACGCGGCTTCGCCGAGACGGCCGAGTCGATCATAGGCCTGCTCGACCTTCTCCCACAGTCGGACGCGATCGACCTGGTAACGCTCGATGCGCGGCTGCACCTGGGCGATGACATCCGCGTAGCGTTCGGCGCTCAGCAGGCGGTCGGCGTAGTCGAGCAGCAGGTCGGGGCGCTGCGTGAAAGCGTCGATCAACCGCAGGTCGGTTTCGGCGGCGACCTCGGGGCGCAGACCGCGTTGGCGGACGCGTTCGCGCTGCAGCAGCAAGGCGCGCGCGCGTTCGATGAGTTTGTCGCGACGGCGCGCATCGGTTTCGCGCGTGCCCTGGGCGAGCAGCACGGTGAAGGCCTCGTCGATCGCCGCGAGGCAAGCGTCGATGCGGTTTTGTTCGTCCAGCAACGCGATCAACACATCACGCGCGTCCAGGTCGTCACCGGCGGCGGCAACCACGGCGGCGCGCACGGCGACGGCGTCGTCCACGCGGCCCAGGTCGAGATACGCCGCGACCAGCGCTTCGCGTTCCGGCGCGCTCAACGTCGATTTGCCGCCGTACGCGGCGACGATGTCGGCGGGCGGACGCGGCACGAAGGTCGGCGCGTTGAGCAGCGTTTGTTGTTCGATGTCGGGCGCGACAACCGTGTTGGCGCCGCGTTTGACCGCGAAGGGCAAGGCGGGCAGGCCCTGGCCGGCGGGGCGGTAATCGATTTGCGAGAGGCGCACCAGTTCGGGGAAGGCGGCGATGCGCTGGGCGCTGCCGGGCAAGCCCGGCGCGCTCCAGGCGACCGGTTCGCCCGCGAAGATCCAACCCAACGCGGCGGCCAGCACGAGCGCGCCGCAGATCGTCAAACCGGCAAGCAGCAGGCGGCGTTTATTCATGGCGCACCTCCACGTCGATCAGCGTGCGGCTGACGTTGTGGGCGAAGTCCTCCGCGTAGACCTCCAGCCGCGTCGGTCCGGGCGGCGCGCCGGCGGGCAGATCGAGGTAGCCGACGCTCGCCTTGGCCTGGGGGTCCCAACGCAACGCGGTCGAAGCGGAGAACGGCAGCCGCGCCAGCAGGCGGCGGGTGTCGCCATCGGCGGTCACGGCCACGCGCACGCGCTCGCCCGCGCGCCAGACGGTTTGCATCGCCGATTTGACGGTCGGGGCGACGCCGTCGAGCACGAAGTTCTTGCGCTCGACGTACTGCCGGCCGTCGCGGTCGCGCAGAATCAGCCGGCACGCGTATTCGCCGTCGGGGTAACCCGGCGGGGCGAGGAAGCGCACCTGCCAGACGTCCTCGTCACGCAGGAAGGTCAGCGGCAGCACGTC
The DNA here is from genome assembly GCA_036725605.1 of bacterium. Classification (GTDB taxonomy): domain Bacteria; phylum Lernaellota; class Lernaellaia; order Lernaellales; family Lernaellaceae; genus CALBTQ01. The sequence goes on along the minus strand of DAIMDW010000023.1, from coordinate 93,990 downwards.
GCCCCAGGGGAACGCGGCGGTGACGGCGGCCACGGGCTGATCGACGCGCACGCGCAACAGCGGGTCGCCGGGGCGGATCACGCGCGGGCGCAGCAACGCGCGCGGCGCGGCGAGAAAACTGGTGTAGGGCGTGACGAAGGTGAAGCGCTTGGAGAGCGCGATGATCTCGTCGATCCACTCCTGTTTTTCGCCCTCGCGGCGGATGCGTTCGAGCAGGTAATCGACGCGCGCCTTGGCCCAGCGCCGACGGATGAGTTCGTGGTCGGTCGCTTTTTCCGGCAGGTCGACGGTGAGGGTTTTGGTTTGCACCGGCTGATCGTCCGGACGATAGCGCAGCGTCAAGGACATCGGCCCGGGCTGGTTATAACGGCCGACGACCACCGCTTCGCTGCCCGCGAAGGTCGGCGGCAGTTGGGTCGGATAGGCGTCGACGATGCGCGCGGGCTCGCCGAAGAGCAGTTGCACGTCGCGCATCACCGAGGCGGCCATGCGCGCGGCGACGGTTTCGGCCAGCGCGACGGTGTCGGCGGTGTCGGCGCACCAGGCGTAGTTGCCGTCGAGTTCGCGCGCGAGGTCGGTCAGCAGCGTGCGGTTGGCGTCGTCGCCCACGCCCACGGCGAACAGGCGCGCGTTGGCTCGGCGCAGCTTCGATTGTTTCACCGCGTCGACGATGCGCAACGGGCGCAACTCGCCGTGCGTGGGGTAGCCGTCGGAAAGCAGCACGACGACGTTGGCCGCTTCGGGCGCGAGCAGTTCGCCCGCCGCATCCAGCGCGCCGACCAGGTCGATGCCGCCGGCCAGCCGCCGCTCGCGCAGGAATTTCTCCATCGCCGCGCGATGAGCGGCCGTCGCCGGTTGTGGTCCGCCGGGCATGGCCTCGGTCTGCAGATTGGCCAGCAGCACGCTCGCGCGGTCGGTGGAGCGCAGGCGGGCGGACAATTCATCGAGCAGTTCGACGGTCCGCGCGAGTTTTTCGCCGAGCATCGAGAGGCTGCCGTCGACCACGAAGATCACGTTGCGTCGGCCGACGGTCGGCGATTCGCGCGGGGCGAAAAGCATCCGGGCGAAGAAGTAGCCGGTCGTATCCTGATAATGTCCGCCGGTGGGCGAAATGTTCCAATCGACGTGCTCGACGTCGCGGAAGGCGACGACATCGAGTTGCGTGTCGGGCAGTTGCAGCTCGGCGGTGAAGGACAGGTCTTCGTCGATCTCGACGTTCGCGGCTTCGTAGTGCGCGGTGAAGCCCTGTTCGTTGCGCTCGATCGACGCGGGCACGAGGTGCGCGCCGTGAAAGACGATGTCGGTCACCGGCAGGCCGGCGGCGAAAAACACGTCGAAGGAAAAATGCTTCGCGGTCTGCACTGCGCCCTCGTCGGGCTTGAGGGGCAGCGTGAAATCCAGGCGGCCGCGTTCGATCGGCGCGGGCACCGCGTAAGTCATCTCCAGGCGTTTGGCGCCGTAGGGCGGCAGGGGAAAAATGCGCGCGGTGAACTCGTTGACCACGCTGGGCTCGTCGTCGCTTTCCAGCAGGCCGGGATCGAGCGCGGCGCGTTCGATTTCCTCGAAAAGCTGCTTGGCGCGCGCCCGTTCCATGATCACGCCGGGGATGCGCACCGGACCGTCCCACACGGCGAAGCCGGAGATGTCGGCGGTTTCGGGGATGATCATCGAGTAGCGGCCCTCGAGCAGGCGCGGCGAGTGGCTGGCGAAGACCTGCATGATCGCCACCTGCGCCTGACCGTGGTCGACGCGCACGCGCACTTCCATCCGCTCGAGGCTGATCATGTCGGCGCGACCGGTATCGCCCGCGCTCAGCCGGCCGGTGTCGGCCCAGGCCGGAACGGCGATCAGCAACAACACGATTCCCCACCACAGAATCGCGGAACGTTTCACGAGAACCTCCCCTAATGTAGAGCGGAGTCCAGAACGGATGCATCCAGGCGCGCCAGACCGTGATCGGTGCCGACCCACAACGTTCCGCCGGCGACCGCCAGGGCGGTGACGTTGCGCGAGGGCAAACCGGCGGCGAAGGAGATCATCCGCCGGGAATCACGACCGAGCGCCAGTGCGTTTTCCAATGTACCAAAAACCGTCAGCGAGCCAAGGGCGGCGGCACAATTAACATTAACCGACCAGGAAGCGGTGTCCGGCGCGCCCCGCCAGGCGCCTTCATCGGTTAGGACACCCACTCCGCCCCCGTAGGTTCCCACCCACCAGCCGTTTTCCGCGCGCAGCACCGCGTTGATCCAGTTGTGCGGCAGGCCCTGCGCGGCGGTGAATATTTTGGTGACGGTAAGACCTTCGGAACCGCCCAGCAGGCTCAGTCCGGCCAGCCCGCCGGCGAGGAGATTGCCGCGATCGTCGGCGGCCAGACAATATAAATGATTGCCCGCCAGGCCGTGGAAAGCGTCGATGGCCTGCAGACCGGCGGCGCTCAGACGGCCCAGGCCCGCGTTGCCGGCCAGAAACAGGCCCTTGTCGGTGGCGAGCACCGCCGCGATGTTGCGCCCGGGCAGGCCGTCGGCGAGCTTCAACCAACGACGCTCGGCCAGCGCATCGTCCAGGCGGGCCAGTCCGTTGGTCGTGGCGACCCAATAACCCGCGTCGTCGGCGACGATCCGATTGACGCCGAAGTCGCTCAGCCGCGCCGCGCCGGTCGTGGCGGTCGCCGGATCGAAAGCGACCAGGCCGCGATTGAGCGTGCCGACCAGCACCCGGCCATCGGGCAGCGGCAGCAGGGCCGTGACGTAGCCCTCGGGCCAGGGGCGCAGCAATTCGTTGGGCGTCGCCGGCGTGGGATCGTGCGCGCCGTCCCATTGATACAGACCGTCGGCGGCGACGATCAACAGCCGTTGACCGTCCACAAGCAGGCGACGGACGGCCGAAGGGCACGCGGCCAGCGTTGCGCCGGCATCGTCAAGCAGTTCGCCGTGCACGCCGCCGAGCACCATTCGTTCGCCGAAACGCGCCACGGCGCTGACGGCGATATCGTTCAATAAAGAAGTCATGCCGTATTCGGTGGCCGCCAGCAGGCCGTTCATCGAGCCGATCAGCGCGCGGTCATCGACGAAGACCAGCGCGGTCGCCGTTTCGTGAGGCGCGGGCAGTTGGTGAACGCGTTTGGCGGCGCCGTCGCGCACGAGGAAGACGCTCCCGCCGGAGACGATCAGCGGCATGTCGTGCAACACACCGAGGCGCGCTCGCGGATCCGGGGGCAACTCGGCGAGTAATTGAAATTTTTTCTCAACAAAAGTCAGCAACCGCCCCTGCTCATCGAGGAGCACCGGATGATCGTCGATGACCGCGCCGTCGACGAAGCGCACCGCGCCGGCCGGGCGAATGAGGGTTACTTCCAGTTGATAATTATGCGGTTCGAGCGGATGTTCAAGCTTGAGTAGCCCCTCGACCGCCAGAGCGTACACACCCTCGGTCGTTCTCAATAAACGCAGTAAATGCGAAACGGGCAGCCCCGCGCCCTGGTGAAAGACGGTCACCGCGCGCGCATCGGCCAGGGCGAGCCCCCCCTCGCCGGCCAGCAGAAAGCCATTGGGCAGAGGCATTGCGTCGTTGAGCGGCGCGACCTGCGGCCAAGCGTCGACGCCCGCCGGCGCTTCGGCGCGCAACGAGTGCACCGAGCGCACCGCGTTGAAGGTCGCCGGGCCGGGTTGCAGGGTTCGCGGCGACAGAACTTGGCGCCCGAAACGCAGCACAAGCAACGTCGCGATCAGGATGAATAAAAATACAAACAGACCGCCAACCTTCGCGCGCTTCGTCAATTTCCGACTCCGTTTGATGCGGGAAAATCACCATACCGTGAACCGTCCGTTTGGGCAATGATCGGCGAAAAACTTTTTTGGTCACGGTACTTAGCAATAGAAAAGCCTTGAATAGCCCTTTTTTTTCTGTTATATTTCCGCGCGCTGTGTTGGGTTGTAGCGAGAAATGGTATGGCACTGAAAACATCTGCACCTATGAAAGAGCCATTGGCAAACGAACTGCGAAAGTTGTTGGAGTTGGGAGCGACCGAGCGGGTCAGCCGCAATCGTTGCTTCGACAAATTCTCCACACCCTTCGGGCGTAGGCTGTTTGCCTACTACCGCACCTGCATCGCCTTGAAAAAGGAAATCGAGGATCCCAAGCGCAAACACCGTATCCGCATGCGCAACGGCAAGGCCGGCAATTTCACGTTGGAAATTGTCAACGAGCCGATCGCGTATCGTCGGACGGCGACGCTGCCTGCCGAGGTCCGGCCCTTTTTTGAGCAGGTGATCCGGGAATCGAAGGCGAGCTAAGCGGCTCCTTTCAAATCAGGCCCTCTCCCCACCAAACACGATAGGTGTATCCAAACGGCGGAAAATCACCGCCGTTTTTCGTTTAACGAGCCGTTCGAACGGCCGAAAAATCGTATACACTTTTCGCTGCATGGTTGATTATTGACATCTTGTCTCATTTCGCCGATCTAGACCGTTCAACAAGATTGGCGGAAGCCGGCGACGAACGCGGATTCGTTTCCTTTTCACAGGAGACAAAATTCACCTTCGGCGGTGTTTTTTAAACAGATGCCTTGATTCCGACCCGCCCGGCTGGCTAGGATCGGGGTATTCATATTCAGGAGGATGGATATGCGCAGACTGTCGATTACGATCATCATACTGTTGTTGCTGGCCGCGCCGGTTCTGGCGGCCGAAAGCCAGGAAGACGAGCCCAGCCCCTTCGAGAAGCGCTTCGGCGACATCGAGGAGATCGGCATCGACGTGGGCGTGTACCTGTCGGCGGGCAAAGCGCTGCGGTCCTACGATTTCGGCCGCTTGAACAGCAAACTGGCGGCGGGCGGCACCGATCCGTTCAGCGAGCGGATCGACGATTGGAACTTCGAGCTGGCCTTCGTGTCGACCCGCGATTTCTTCTTCGCCTTCGCCGGCGGCTTCTGGGAGCAGGAAACCGGCGGCGCCGCGGTGGACGCTTCGCTGGAAGGGTATGAGATTCTGGCGCGGTGGGGCACGGCGATCGTCGACAACCGCCTGGTGCAGATTTTCCCCGTGATGGGCATCGGCTACGCGAAGCAGACCCTGACCGTCGACGGCCAGTTGGCGACGTTGGGCTGGGACAATATGCCGCGCCGGGGCGAGGAGGAGATCGTGCAAACCGGCATGATCCTCGAAGCCGGCTTGCGGGTGGACATGTACAGCGGCATGCCCAAGCGCAGCAGCGGGGCGTTGCTGACGGTGGAAAGCCTGACGCTGGGTTGGCAGGGCCAGCCGATCGTCTCGGATTGGGAAAACGGCTCGAAGACGATCGAGGAACTGCCCGACGCGTTCAACAGCGCGTTTTTCGTCCGGCTGAACCTCGGCCTGGGCCTGGGTCTGCGCATGACCTCCGAAGAATAAATTCTCCTTTTAATAAAAAAACGGCCCGCGATCGATTCGACTGCGGGCCGTTTTCGTTAATGCCGTCGTTTATTTGCCGGCCGCCGCCATTCCGGCGGGGAAGATGAATTCGTACAGTGTGCCGCCGTTGGTGAAGAGCTCGTGGATGAATCCGTCGGCGTCCAGGGCGATCCCCGAGGTCGAGTCGGAGTTGATATCGCAGATTGTAAACGCCTCCCAGGAACCGCTCATGTTCGTCGCGTAGTGAATTACATAATCGTAACTGTCGTTATAGCTGATGTGCGCCTTGCCGTCGCCGTCGAGGATCAGGTCGATGGCGCTCGCCCCGTTGACGGCGTCGTCGACGACGCTCAGCACCCAACTGCCCGAGGCGTTGGTCGCATAATTCAGAGAATCGGTGGCGCCGTTGTTGTAGGCGATGTGCACGTAGCCGTCGGCATCCAAGGCGATGGCGTTGTTGTATCCGGTCGCGGCGTCATTATCGACGATTTCGGTTACCCAATCGCCCGAGGCGTTGGTGGTGTAGTTCAACTTGTACGACGACCGGTCCTGATAGATCAGATGAATCGCATCGTCGCCGTCCACCGCCAGAGCGGGCGACTGCGCGCCGTCGAATTCGTCGTAGAGCCACGAGCCGGTCTGGTGCGTACCGAAAACCACGTTGAAGTTATTGGCATCATAATAGGCGAACAGCGGTTCGTCGTTGGAATCCACCGCAATCGCCATTTTGGTGTAGAGATTGGCATCGGTGGCGACCGTCTCGCTCGACCAGCTTCCCGAGGCGTTGCTCGCCAACTTCACCAGCGTATTGTCGTAATCGTAGTACAGAATAAACGCCTTGCCGGTGGAGGTCAGCGCCATGGTCGGATTGGCCCGATCTTCATCGACGGTGTCGTCGACGACTTCCACCGTATGGGCGTCGACGAGGTCGTTGGCGTACATCACGCCCGAATCGATGCCGGTTATCGCATAGGTCAGGTGACGGTGACCGTCGGCGTCGATCAGGAATTTGAAATTGTCACGGGCATAACCGGCCGGCGACAGATAATCCAGCGTGCCGTTGTTGGCCACCATCAGGCTGAAGTTGAATTGGTTGAGATAGGTCGCATACGGGTGGCCGTCGGCGTCCAGGGCGATATCGCAGATCCACAAATCGCACTCGGAATCCAGCGTGGAGATGGCCCAACTGCCGGCTTCATTGGTCGCCTGCATCATGTCTTGGTTGGGATTATCGCCGTAAGCGATATACGCCTCGCCGGTGGGCGTCACGGCGATCGCGGAGAAGAATCCGCGGCCATAGGTGGAGTCCACCGTTTCGTAGACCCAGGAGCCCGTGGCGTTGCTGCCGTATTTCAAATCGTAGTTGTCGTAGTCGCAATAGCTGATGTGGGCGTGATCGTTCCCGTCCAGCATCATGTCCGGGTAGCCCAACACGCGGACCGCGTCGTCGAGCGTTTCGACGTTCCAGCCCTTTTCGGTGAAGGTGGCGTATTTCATGCGTTCGGCGGTATCGTCAAGGTAGAAGATATGCAGATTGTCGGCGCTGTCGATTTGCGCGGACACCCGGGCGCCGAACCAACCGATCGTTGCCACCGCGGTCAAATTCCACCCGCCGCCGCCGTTGTCGGCACAGATCAATTCATTGGTGTCGCCATCCGAGTACATGACGTAAACCAGGCCCGTCGAATCCACGGCAATGTCGATCCGGCCCATCTGGTAACCGGGCGACGCCACCGTTTCGCTTTCCCAATTACCGCTGATGTTGTTGACATAGATGATGTCGGAGACGTTTGAATAAGCGATATGCATGTAACCTTCGTCATCGATCGCCAGTGCCGGCTGATCGATATAGTCAAAGGCGATGGTCTCAACATTCACCGCTTTGTCGGTCTGGTAAAACAGCCTCAGGAAGCGATCCTCCGCGGCCAACGTATACACCGTGTCGTTCGGCGCAAGCCTGGTTTGATGGCCGTTCGAAGCCGGGCGGCCGCCGGCGGCGATTCCCACATCCATTATGTCGTCGTCAGCCGTGTCGTCATCGGCCGTATCGTCGTCGGCCGTATCATCATCGGTCGTATCATCATCGGTTGTGTCGTCATCGGTTGTGTCGTCGTCGGCCGTATCATCGTCGGCCGTATCATCGTCGGCCGTATCATCATCGGTTGTGTCGTCGTCGGTCGTATCGTCATCGGTGGTGTCATCATCGGTTGTGTCGTCATCGGTGGTGTCGTCATCGGCCGTATCATCATCGGCCGTATCATCATCGGTTGTGTCGTCATCGGCCGTATCATCATCGGTGGTGTCATCATCGGTGGTGTCGTCATCGACCGTATCGTCATCGACCGTATCGTCATCGGTGGTGTCATCATCGTCGTCACCGTCCGGCGGGACGAAATCATCGTCGTCATCGTCCGTCGTGTCGTCATCCATGGCGGTGCGGTCCTGATCATCGTCGTCGTCATCGTCGCAACCGGCCATGCCGACGACAAATAACGTCATCACCAACAAAAACAGTACCGCGCTTAGTTTTGCTGCTCTCTTCATTTTTCTCCCCGAAAAAATAAACGATTATCAATTGAAATCCATATCGGCATCGGGGAAAAAATACACAAGCGTTTTATCCAAATAAAACGAAATTGCTTTATTTTTCGTTTGGTTAATAAATGCTTGTTTACAATCGCGGATCCAACGCGCGCAACGATTTGCCCAATTTCGGATCGGCCAGCAATTTGGCGGACAACTTTTCGGCCAGGTCGGTCTGCATGTTGTGCAGCACGAGGAAATAATTGTAGAGCAAAAACTCGTTGGGCGTGGCGCGCGCCTGATCGTACAGGTAGCGCGCGACTTCGTCGGTGCCCGCCGCGGCCAGCACCTGGTAACGGGCGTCGGCGCCGGCGGGATATTTGGCTTCGGTTTCCAAAAACAGTTTGAAATTCGCGGCGGCCATCCGCCCGGCGTCCTGCACCGGCTCGCTGACGTTGGGACAGGCCAGCGCGCCCACCAGATGCGTGTAATAGATCATCGCCACGTCGGGATCGCCGGAGGGCTGCCAGTTTTTCGTGCACAGCAGATAAGCCGCGCGTGTGCGCACCGGCCCGTGCGAATGTTTGAGCAATTCGGGCACGCGCCCGACGTTGACGTTGTTGTCGAGGCTTTCCAGAATCAGGCTCAGCGACTCGAAACGGTGGTGCAGCGCCGCCAGCTTGACCATCGAGCCGCTGCCGGTGGCCTCGCCCGCTTCCTGCTCGGCCGTTTTCATCAACTCGTCGAGCAGCGCCTGATAGCCCTTGTCGCCCTGACTGCGGAAATACTCGGTGAAGCCTTCGCGCGTTTTTTTGTCGCGGAAGACGTAGCCGATCTTATCGAGCATCTCCGGCAGCGCCTTTTCGCCCTGGCGGCGCAGGATGCTAAACAGCGCGTCGCGCTCGGTGTCGTCGTTGGTGGACAGGGAACTGGCCAGGCGCGGCGCCAGTTGTTCGCCCTCGGCGCTCAGGCGATCGATCGCCTTTTGGCGCACCTGCGCATCGGCGCTTTTCAGATCGTCGACCGTCTGTTCCAACGGCTTTTCACAGGCCGCGACGAGCAACGACAGGATTATCGCGAAAATCAAAGCGAGATGTTTCATGCGGCTATCCTAGCAAGGGTCGCGACGGCGAACAACAATTGTTTTGCCCGTCCGGGAGCTACCTACCGGAAAAATCGTGGAAAATCAAGCAAACGGCGAAATCGGTCTTATATTCTAGCGGATGATTGACTTGAGCGTGAAAACTATGTCAAACTTGGCGCCTGCGTGGGGGCAGGCCGGCTTTATTTACAGGATGGTAGATGGCGGAATTGCATGAAGTCATACGCAAAGTTTCTCAAGCCCGCCTGCGTGAATTCCTAGTCAGGACGCTTTGGCTCTTTTCGTATGCCCTACCGATTTGGGCCGCGCTGGCCGCGGTCACCATCGTGCTGCAACAATTCGTTCCCCAAGCCTACGGCCTGTGGACTGTCCTTTTAATCGTAACCGGCGTGCTGACGCTGGTGGCGTGCGTCGTCTACGGTCTGCTCGGACTGTCGCGGCAACGCCTTGCCCGGCAGATCGACCTGCGCGCCGATCTGAAAGATCGCCTGACCAACGCGCTGGAATTTTCCGCCCGCGACACGCAAACGCCGCTGATGGCCCTGGCCGTCGCCGACGCGCGCGAGCAGGCCGAGCGGGTCGACGTCAAACGGCACTTCCCGCTGTGGACGCCGGGCAACGGCAAACGCCTGGCCACCCTCGCCTTTTTGCTGCCGCTGATCTACGTGGTCGCGGCGCTCAACCTCGCCGCCTGGATGCAGAAAGAACCGCCGAAATCGGTGATCGACACCCTGCAGATTCCCGAAGAACTGGCCGACGACGGCCTGCGCGACCTGCCGCCCAACACGATGATGCTGCCGGCGGTGCGCGGCCTGCAGGGCCTGTTCGGCTCGTGGCGTCAGCGCCTGGCCGAACTGCGCGAACGGGCGCAGGCGGCAATGGCGGCGCTCCCGCAAGAAGAACCGGAACTGCCCGAAACCATCTATCGTGAGGACATGACCCGCGACGCGGCGGGCGCGCGCCGGCAGGAAGTGCTGGCGTTGGACGGTCTGCCGGCGGTGCGTTTCGACAACGAACTGCACCTGAGCGACCTGCGGGCCATGGGCGACGTGGACGCGGAAATCGATTCCTCGATGGCCATGGCCTTCTCGCAGCTCGACGAATACCTCTTCGACGAGGATCCGAATATCCAGAACGTCGAAGAGTACATGGAAAAAATCGAGAAGAACGCCGGCGAGGGCCTGGCCGCGGCCAGCGTAATGAGCATGCAATCGGGTTTCGCCGCGCAAGGCTCCACCGACAACGACGCGCAGGGCGCCTTCCGCAACGCCACGCAGGGCGCGCAGAAGCAGGCGTTCAACGAGTTTCTCAGCGAGTACGCCAAGCACCTGGGCCGGGTGGCGCAGAAGAAACAGGAAGTCAACAAACAGCGGGCCCAACAGCGTGGCCAGCAGCCCGGCAAGGTGAAGGTGCTCAGCGCCGACCAGGGTCAGCAGGTGCCCGAGGACGCCGAATGGCGGATGGTCAAAATGACGCCCGAGATGCAAAACGAATTGAAGATGAACATGCAAATGGGCGATCAGGTCGAGCAGGGCAACTTCGGCGGCAGCCGGGCCGGACGCGGCGGCGGCACCTTCCGCGGCGCGATCAAGGTCAAGCACGAGGAACTGGCCAACAACCGGCAGAAGGACGCGGTGCAGGGGCAGATCGGCGAAGGCCAATCGTCGGTGCAGATCCTCGAGGACGCCGATCCCAATGCAATGCAGACCTACGGCCAGATTTACAATTCCTACAAACAAGAAGCGTTGCAGTTGATCAACGATGCGACGATCCCCTTGTCGATCCGCTCGTACGTGCAACGTTACCTGCAGTCGATCAATCCCGCGGCGCTGGGGCCCGCGGGCGCATCGACGCCCAATCAACAGGACGGACAACTCACCCCGCCCGCCATACCGGAACCGGGCGCCGACCTGCCTTCGGCGCCGCCGAAAGTCAAAAAGGCAAGCAGCACGCTTCGCTGACGGAGCGGGGATGAACCACGCATCGTCGGCCGTAACGCTTAACCGGCGATCGATGCTTAACGAGTGACGGAGACCATGGGCAAACTGTTCGACGACGAGTTTCTGAAGAAACTGGAATACCTGTATTTGCTGTCCAAGAAGCTCTTTCACGGCAAAACGCAGGCCCAGTCGCGCTCGAAGAAAATCGGTTGGGGCATGGAGTTCGCCGACTACCGCGATTACGCGCCCGGCGACGATCCGCGCTACCTGGACTGGAATCTCTACGCGCGCGTCGAGCAACTGGTCACCAAGCTGTTCCACGAGGAAGAAAACCTGAACGTCTACTTCCTGCTGGACACCTCCAAGTCGATGGACTTCGGTCACCCGAGCAAATTCGATTACGGCAAGAAGGTCGTCGCCGCGCTGGCCTACGTGGCGCTGAATAATCTCGACTCGATCGCGATCAACCCCTTCGGGCCCGAGCTGCTGCCCGAGCTGCCGATGCTGCGCGGCAAGGGGCAGATCATGAAGGTCTTCGACTTTCTGGAGAAGCTCGAGCCGACGCCGACCACCGACATGCTCAAGGCGCTGGCGACCTTCACCGCTAAAACGCGCACCAAGGGCCTGGTGGTGATCGTCTCGGATTTCTGGGACGAGGCCGGCTACGAACGTGCGCTCAAGGGCGTGTACAGCGGCGGCTTCGACCTGTCGGCGGTGTGCCTGCATCACGAGTACGAAGCCAAGCCCAAGTGGCGCGGCACGGTGCTTATGGCCGACAGCGAAACCGGCAAGCGGCACCAGGTGACGATTTCCAATCGCGCGCTACGCCGCTACGAAACCGAATACAACGCGTACCTCGACCGGCTGCGCAACACCTGCCACGGGTTGCACTGCCACTACCTGTACGCGCATACCTCGATTCCGTTTGAAGACATGATTCTCAACGTTTTTCGGCAGGGGCAGTTCGTCAAATGATCGCCAACGGCATCAGTTGGAGCACCTTCGGCATCCTCTACGGCGCGTTGGCCGCCGCCGTGATCCTCATCTATCTGCTGCGCATGGCCCGCCGCGGCCGCGCGGTCAGTTCGACGCTGATCTGGCAGAAGGTCATGGGCTCGCGCCGTTCGCTGTGGAAGGAACTGATCAGCCTGCTGCTGCAACTGCTGCTGATTCTGCTGCTGTGCCTCGCCCTGGTTGATCCGCGCCCGCCGGCCGACTCGTTCCAGCGGCGGTGGGTGGTGCTGATCTTCGACGCCAGCGAGTCGATGGCCGCGCACGGCGACGGCCCCTCGCGCCTGCGTCTGGCCGAACGCGACGCCTGGCGGATGATCAGCACGCTGCGCGAAAGCGACCGGGCGATGATCGTCTCCGCCGCCGCGGAGATCGACGCCCTCACGCCCTTCACCGGCAACCAGGAAGAACTCAAGCAGGCGCTGACCAAGCTCAAGCCGTCGGGCACGCGGCCCAAGATCGCCGAGGCGATCGACTACGCGTTGTCCAGTTTCGCCTACGCCGGCGTGGGCGCGAACGACACCAGGCATCTCTACGTGCTGACCGACAAACCCGAGACGGTCGTTGCGCCGGAAGCCGAGAACGTACAACTGGGCGTGATCGGCGTGGGGCAGACGCTGCCCAACCTGGCGCTGACTTCCTTCGACGTGCGCAAAACCCTCAACCTCACCGAGGCGCACGACGCCCTGCTGCGCGTGACCAACTTCGCCGACGCGCCGGTGTCGGCCGAACTGGCGATCTTCACGCCCGAAAACACGATCACCATCAACCGCGTCGACCTGGGCCCGGGCGAAACGCACAACCAGGTCGTCGGTCTGCCCTTCAACACCTTCGGCAAAGTCACCGCGCTGCTGCGCAAGGTGCAGTTCGCCGACGGCGCGCACGACGCGCTGGCCAGCGACAACGCCGCCTTCGCCTTCGTGCCGCCCACGCGCAAATCCAAGGTCGTGCTGGTCACGAACAAGAACCTGTTCCTCTACAACGCGCTGGCGCTCAATCCGGAAATCGATATGGTCAGCGTGCGGCCCGAGGAATACCGCCACGGGCTGTCGTCGGCCGCCGACGTGGTGATCTTCGACCGCTTCACGCCGCCGCAGGAGCCGGTGTGCAGCGCGATGTATTTCAACCCCGCGCCCGGCGGTCCCTTCGCGGTGATGAGCACGAAGAAGAAACCGGCGATGACCGGCTGGGCCGAAGGGCACCCGCTGCTGCGCCACGTGGTGATGGACACGCTGCAGATCGACGAGGCGCGCATCCTCAAGCCGGCCAAGGACGACGTGGTGCTCATGGGCCACTTCGACGGCGCGTTGATGCTGTTGCGGCCGCGCGGCGAAACGTTCCTGCTGGGCGTCGGCTTCGACCTGGCCAAGACCGACCTGCCGCTGCAGAGCGCCTTCCCGATTTTCATCCACAACGTGGTGCACATCTTCTCGCGCAAGCCCGAGGGTGAGATCGACACCGGCCACCGCATCGGCGACCGCGTCGATCTGACCGTCACCGAGGGGCGCGAGCGCGTCGTGCTGGTCGATCCGCTGGAAAACAAAATTCCGGTGGCCGTGCGCGGCGGGCGCGCGCTGTACCGGCCGGAGATGCCCGGCTTCTATACATATGCCGACGCCGGCGCGCTGCGCGTGTTCGCGGCGAGCCTGCTGGACGATAAGGAATCCGATTTGACCGTCACCCAGGCCGGCGCGTTGCCGGCGTTCGATAACGAAGACGGCCGCGGCGGGATCGAGCGGATCGCGCCCTGGCTGATTCTGGCGGCGCTGCTCTTGGCCGCCCTGGACATGGTGTTGTTCTTAAATGGCAAGCTTTCTTGATGCGATAAACGGACTGTCTTTCTCGGTCGCCACGTTCAAAGTGGTGGGGCTGGCGCTGTTCGTGCTCGCCGCGGGCGTCGCGCTGGTGCTCCTGGCGCGCGGCAGTCGGCTGATGATGCCCGGCCGCCAGCGCTTTTTGCTGGTCGCGGTCACGCTGGGCACCCTCTCGCTGCTGGCCGTGTCGACCGCCGGGCTCAGCTACACCAAGCAGGAAAAGAAACTGGGCGTGGTGATGCTCGTCGACGGCTCCGCTTCGATTCCCGACGGCGAATTCGAGCGCGCGCAACGGTGGGTCGCGCAGGCGTACGATCTGGCCGCAACCGAGTTCGTGCGCACGATCGTCTTCGGCCGCGATCCCGAGGTGCTGACCAACACCGGCGCGGGCGCCCCGCCGATCCAGCGGCCCGAGCAAAAACCCGGTTCGCACCTGGAGCGCGCGCTGCACGCGGCCATCGACCTGTTTCCGGAGAACATCACCCGCCGCGCGGTGCTGCTGACCGACGGCAACCAGACCGCCGGCGACCTGGCCGCCGAGGCCTCGCTGGCCGCCGCACACGGCGTCGAACTGTCCACGCTGATGCTCGACACGCGCGACGATCGCGACCTGTACATCGAGTCGATCGACATTCCGGCCGCGGCGCGCCCCGGCGAGCGGGTGAAGGTCGGCGTGGTCGTCGTGGCCAACTTCGCCACCGCCGCGCGGCTGCACATCACCCAGGGCGGCAAGTCGGTGTTCAACGAAACGGTGGACATCGCGCCGGGCCGCAACGCCTTCGAAGCCGAATCGACCGTCAGCGGCATCAACGCGGCGACCTTCGCGGCGCAGATCGACGCGGCGGACGATCAGCATCCCGACAACAACCGCCTCGCGGCGACCATCCGCATCGCGGCGCGCCCGCGCGTGATCCTGTTCGGCGACAACGTCGACGCCGACCTCGCGCTGGTCGAGGCGCTCAACGACGCGGGCCTGAGCGTCAACGTGGCCACCGGCGACAAGATCCCCACCTCGCTGGGTTCGCTGCTGGGCTACGACGAGGTGATTCTCTCCGACCTCAAGTACAAACAGCTTTCCGACCGGCAGCAGGAAACGCTGCTGGAATACGCGAAAACCGGGGGCGGCGGCGTGCTGGTCATCGGCGGGCCCAACAGCGGCGACCTGGGCAAGAAGAAAGAGAAGCTGCCCATCAAGCGCATGATGCCCGTCGTGTTCAAGGAAAAGAAGAAGACCGAACCCAACCCGGTGACGCTGATTCTGGTCATCGACAAGTCGGCCTCGATGGCCCGCCAGCGCAAGTTCGCCATGGCGATCCAGGCGGCGTCCGACACCATCGACCTGCTCAACGAACGCAGCCGGCTGGGCGTGATTCTCTTCGACGACTTCCCGCGCTGGGCGATCCCGCTGCAGAAGGTCGGCAAGGAAGAGAACAAGGAAAAGATGAAGCAGCGCCTGCGCACCTTCGGCGTGGACGGCGGCACGTCGATCTACCCGGCGGTGAGCGAGGCGTATAAGAAACTCAAGGACGACAAGGCCAAGGTCAAGCACATCATCCTGCTCTCGGACGGCATTTCGATCACGACCTTCGACCAGTGGGGTCACGTCGTCCAGTGGATGGCCAGCAAGAAGATCACCATTTCGACCGTGGCGCTGGGGCAGGAGTCGGACCGCAAACACCTGCACAAGATCGCCGAGGTCGGGCACGGCCGCTTCTACTACACGGAAGACTTCACGCAGATCCCGCGCATCTTCCTCGAAGAGACCAAGACGATCGCCAAGACCAACGTCGTGGAAAAGAAGATCAAGCCGAAGCTGCTCAAAAAAGGCGACCTGCTCGAAGGGCTCAATCTGCAGGCGATTCCCGAGCTCGTCGGCTACAACAGCTCCGAGCCCAAGCCGACGAGCGAGGTGTTCGTCACCGCCGATCGCAACGAACCGCTGCTGGTGCGCTGGCGCTACGGCCTCGGGCGCGTGTCGGTGTTGGCCACCGACTCGGGCGGCAAGTGGGCGACCAAGTGGCGCAACTGGAACCAGTACGGTCCGCTGATGACCAAGCTCGTGCGCGGCACGCTGGCCGACCTGGCGCTGCGCAATTATCGCATCACCGCCGACACCGAGGACGACAAGGCGCGCCTGGCGGTGGACGTCACCGACCAGTACGGCAATTTCGTCAACGACCTGAACCTCGTGGTGCACATCACGCGGCCCGAGGGCGGCGAGAACGAGGACAACGAACCGTTGGAAGTGTCGCTCTCGCAAGTGCGCGCCGGCGGTTACGAGGGGACGTTCGAGGTCGGCGACTTCGGCACGCACTCGTTGCGCGTCGAGCCGCAAGGCGGCGCGTTGGCGCGCGCGCAGGGCATCGGCCAGGTGCACCTGACCCCGCCGCGCGAGTTCGTGGCCACGCAGCCCGACCGCGCGCTGCTGAGCAAGGTCGCGACGATCGGCCGCGGGAAATTCAATCCGCAGCCGCAGGACATGTTCGCCGAACCGGAAATGGAATACCCGCAGCGCAAGGCGTTGTGGAACTATTTATTGTACGTTGCCCTGGGGATGATGCTCGTGGCGATCATCATCCGGCGCAGCTAAAAGGAGGAAGGCAGCAATGACGGACTACAAGGCTCGCGTGGCTGAGTTTGCGCAGCAATACAAGCAGCTCGGCGAGCAAATCGGCAAGGTGATCGTCGGCCAGCAAACGGTCGTGCGCGATCTGCTGCGCACCATTTTCGCCGACGGCCATGCGTTGATCGAAGGCGTGCCCGGCCTGGGCAAGACGCTGTTGGTCCAGACCCTCGGTCAGGTCTTCGCGCTCAAAACCAGCCGCATCCAGTTCACGCCCGACCTGATGCCCACCGACATCCTGGGCACGAACATGATCGTCGAGGACGCGTCGGGGCATAAGACCTTCCAGTTCCAGAAAGGGCCGATCTTCGCGCAGATCATCCTGGCCGACGAGGTCAACCGCGCCACGCCCAAGACGCAGTCGGCGCTGCTGCAGGCGATGCAGGAGCGGCAGGTGTCGGTGGCCGGCACGACCTACGACCTGGAGCTGCCGTTTTTCGTCATCGCCACGCAGAACCCGATCGAGATGGAAGGCACCTACCCGCTGCCCGAAGCGCAGGTCGACCGCTTCCTGACCAAGATTTTCATCAACTATCCGCAGCTCGCCGAGTTGAACAAAATCCTCGAACAGACCACCGGCGTCGCCGCGCCGCAGGCCGCGCGCGTGATGGATACCCAGCAGATTCTCAACGCGCAGCGTCTGGCCGCCGAAATGCCCGTGCCCGACCACGTGCGCGAGGCGATCGGCAAGCTGATTCTGGCCACGCACCCCGAGTCGGAACTGGCCGGCGACACGGTCAAAAAGTACATCCGCTTCGGCGCCAGCCCGCGCGGCGGCCAGGCCTTGATGCGCACGGCCCGCGTCGGCGCGCTGATGGACGGCCGCTACAGCGTGTCGCTCGACGACGTGCGCGAGGTGATGCACATCTGTCTGCGCCACCGCCTGCTGCTGTCGTTCGAAGGCGAAGCCGAGGGCGTGAAGACCGACGACATCCTCGCCGAGGTGGCCAAGAAGGTGCTCAAATAGCGCGCTTGCTTGACAGGCCCGCCGCGCCCGCCCTACTCTGGCGGCCCAACCGCACGGAGTAAGGCGTGGCCCAGGTGCTGCTGACCACCCTGTTCAAAGGGCAAAAGAATTATCAGGTCGCCCCTCCCCTGGGACTGCTGACCATGGGCGCGGTGTTGCGTCGCGCCGGCCACGACGTGCGCCTGCTGGATCTGCGCGCGCGCATGGAGCCCTTCGCCCCGCACCTGGAAACGCTGCGTCGCGATCCGCCGGAGGTGATCGGCTTTTCGGCGGTGATCCTCGAAGCCGACGTGCTGCGTCGCGCCGTCGCCATGACGGCCGAGGCGCTGCCGGACACGAAGATCGTCGTGGGCGGGCCCTACGCCAACAGCAACACCGACGAGGTCATGGCCCTGGCGCACGTCGATGCCGTCGTGCTCGGCGAGGGCGAGGTCGCGTTGGAGCGACTGCTCGCCGCCTGGGCGCGCGGCGAAACGCGGCCGGCGCTGCCGGGCGTGGGCTATCCGGGGCACGGCGAGATTCCGGCGCCCGAACGCATCGAGGATCTGGACGCGCTGCCGTTGCCCGCGTGGGACCTGGCCGACTTCCCGCTGTATCATCGCCGTCCGCGTCACGGCTACATGTACAAACACCGCGAATATTTCTCCGTGCTCACCAGCCGCGGCTGCCCGTACCACTGCGTTTTCTGCCAGTGCATCTTCGGCCATCAGTACCGCACGCGTTCGGCGGCGGCGGTGGTCGGCGAAGTCGAAGCGCTGGTGCGCGAACACGGCGTGCGCGAAATCCACTTCGTCGACGACGCGTTCAACCTCGACCTCGATCGCGCCGAGGCGATCTGCGACGGGATCATCCAACGCCAGCTGAACATCGCGATCACCTTCCCCGCCGGCCTGCGCGCCGACCGCATGGACAACGAGTTGATCGACAAACTCGCCGCCGCCGGGTGTTTCAAGATTCCCTACGGCATCGAAACGGCGTCGCCGCGCCTGCAGGCAATGCTGCGGAAGAACGTCGACCTCGACAAGCTGCGCGCGATTATCGACCACACGCAGCGGCGCGGCATCGTCACGCAGGGCTTTTTCATGCTCGGCTTTCCCAGCGAAACCGAGGACGAAGTGCGGCGGACGACGGACTTCGCCGTGCGCAGCAAGCTGCACTTCGCCACCTTCAACCACGTGAACGTCTTTCCGGGCACCGAGTTGTGGACGATGGCGACGGCGCAGGGCAAGACCGACGGGTACGATCCGGCGCGTTGCGATTACGACGATCCGCCGCTGCATCTGTCCGAGGTGCCGCCCGCGCGCATGAAGGCCTTGACGCGCCGGGTGCATCTGGCGTTTTATTGTTCGCCGCGGCGGTTGTGGCGCATCTGGCGGGCGCTGCCGCGCAAACGGCACTTTTTCGGATTTTTCGGCTTGTTTCTGGGCAAGCTGTTTTGGTTTTCGACCGGCAAGGAGAACGACGAATGCACGAAGTGAGCGTGGTGCGCACCTTTTCGGCGGCGCACAACCTGCGCGGGTACCAGGGCAAATGCGAAGCGCTGCACGGCCACAACTGGAAGGTCGAGGTGACCGTCACCGCGCAGATCCTCGACGCGCTGGGCATGGTCATCGACTTCAAGGTGCTCAAGCAGACGGTCGACGAGGTGCTCGAGCAGTTCGACCACAAGTACCTTAACGAGGTCTTTCCCTTCGAGACGGTCAATCCCTCGTGCGAAAACATGGCGCGGGTGATTTGCGAGCAACTGGTTGCGCGCCTCAACGACGGCAACGTGCGCGTCGTGCGCGTGCGGCTGTGGGAGTCGGAAAATTCCTACACGACCTTCACGCCGGGCGCGGAGGAGTTTTTCTCGGAGTGACCGGGAATTGTTGATTATTATGTAAAGGGAGTTATTGCCTTGGACATCCCACGGATCTTCACCATTACCGAAAGCGCTCACCGCATCCATAACCCGTTCACCCCGCAAAAGTATGCCGCTCTCGGCGCGGCGTTGCGCCTGGAACCGGGGACTCGCCTGCTCGACCTCGGCAGCGGTTCGGGCGAGATGTTGTGCACCTGGGCCCGCGATTACGGCATCGGCGGCGTCGGCGTCGACATGAGCCGATTGTTCTCCGCGCAAGCGAAACTCCGGGCCGAAGAACTCGGCGTCGCCGATCGGGTCGAATTCATCCACGGCGACGCCGCCGGCTACGTCGCCGACGAAAAGGTCGAGGTGGCCGCCTGTGTCGGCGCCACGTGGATCGGCGGGGGAGTCGCCGGCGCCATCGAGCTGCTGGCCAAGAGTCTGAGCGCCGAGGGAATCATCCTCATCGGCGAGCCTTACTGGCTGCGGTTGCCGCCGACACAAGACGTGGCCGAGGGATGCGGCGCCGGTTCGATCGCCGACTTTCTCCCGCTTCCGGAACTGATCGCGTCTTTCGGCGACCTCGGCTACGACCTGGTGGAAATGGTTCTGGCCGACCGGGAAGGCTGGGATCGGTACGAGGCGGCCAAGTGGTTCACCATGCGTCGCTGGCTCAAGGCGAATCCCGACGACGACTTCGCCAAAGAGGTTCGAGCCCAACTGACCCGGGAGCCGAAACGCTACGCCGAGTACACGCGTGAATACCTTGGCTGGGGCGTGTTCGCGCTGATGGCGCGGAGTGATCAGGAATTGTCGTAGGCCAGCGCCTTCGCCTTCTGGCGGATGACCATTTCGTCGATCCACTCGGGGCGGTTCTTCATTTTCCCGACATCGTCAAACAACGCGATCGCCTTGCGGAAGTGACCGTTGCGGCGGTTCAGCTCGCCGAGCAGATACTTCACCTGCGGCAGTTCGGGCAGCGGAAACTCGGCCTTGCGCGCCGCGCGATCCAGGTAGTAGATCGCCTGCTCGCGCAGATAGATTTCCTCCTTGCGCTCCTCGGCGCCCAGGGCCAGGCCGCGCATGGTGTAGGTCGCGCGCAGGTAGGCGTTGGCGATGTCCTTGTTCTTCTTGCCGCGCCAGATGTAGATCTGCGCCAGAACCGCGTAGCGATCCCAGGGCTCGAGCTTTTCCAGGTTGAACATCTTGGGCAGCTTCTTCTTGATGTTCTTGACCACCTTGGGCGGCAGGCTTTCCAGCTCGGGCGGAAAATCCTCGCGGTAGCCGGTGTAGCCGGTCGACGCACAGGTGGAGATCATCTTCTGGTAGTAGGTCTCGGACGCGCCGATGTAGCAAAAATCGGTGTCCACGCCCGTGGAGAAAAACGCGGTGATTTCCCAGGCGGCGGTTTTTTCGCCGGTGATCGGGCAGACGACCTCGAGTTGTTCGGCGGTCGGTTTGGCCGGCGGCGGCGCGGGCATGCCTGCGGGAGCGGGCGTGGTTTCGGGAGCGGGCGTCGTTTCGGCGGGCGGTTCGTCCTGCGCCCAGGCGAACGCGACCAGCAGCAGCAAAAGCAGCAAAGGCAGCGCCAGGCGGGTTTTCATGCATCACCTCCAGCGGTCACTTTAATGACTTATGGCGATGGCGCAACCCTCGCAGCATCGGCGCGCCACAATTCGATTCCGCTGACCCCGGCGGGCCACGCGTGAGCGGCATGATACACCAAGGCGAAGCCTTCGTGCACCCCGGAAGATTCATTCTCGTCGGTCACTTCGATCAACACGTCGGCGGCCGGCAACGCCTCGTCGAGCGCGCGGGCCACGGACGTTTCATGTTCCGTGTCGGCGTCGGCGGCGACGATGTGCACCCGCTGGAATTGCGTGAACCAGCGATAGGCGAGCCACCCGGCCGGCGCCTGCCGATGCCCGCCGCGATCGACGATGACGATCCGTTGCGCGCCCGCGTTCAACGCCTCGACCAACGGCGCGCGCAAATTCGCCTCGTCGGCGAGCAACCGTTGCGCGGCCGGCGCGCGTTCCTGCAAACGCAGCGTCAGGCCCGGCTGCCACAGCGCCATGGCCAGCAACAGCGCAAGCAACGCCGCGCGCAGAATTTTCGTCCGGCGCGTTTCGTCGGCGAAGCGGCGCGCGAGCAACACGCCCAGCGGCGCGGCCGCGGCGGGCAACACCGGCAAGAGGAATTTATCGTACGCCGCCGAGGCGGATACGAACATGAACGCGGGCACGAGCATCCAGACGAACAACTCGAACATCCCCGGCAGCGAGCGGCGATAGAACCAGGCGAGGCTCGCGCCCATCAGCAACAGCAGCGTCGTCCACGGGCCGAGCACGTCGCGCGCGATGTGCAGCGGCGCCGCCGTCTTGGCCGCGTGCAATTGCACGGTGAGCGATTGCGTCAGTTCACCCAACGCCCCGCCGTACCACCAGGATATCGCCAGCGCCGCAAACGCCGCCGCGATGCCCGCGTTCAGCAACGGATTGTGGTAACCGCGTTTGTTGAAGTCGCCCACCGGCCCGCCGAAAAACAGCGCGGTGAACGCGGGAAAAAACAGGTAGACCGGCGCGTAGCCTTTCGCCAGGCAGGCCAGCGCGGCGAGACAACCGAACACGATCGTCGGTCCGATACGCCGCATGCCCTGCGCCTGCACCAGCGTCAGGTTGGCCCAGGCGACGGCCATGGCCAACGGCAGATCGAGCGTGAGATGCGCGGTGAAGGTCGTCAGCGGCGCGGCCCCGGCGACCAACGCCGCCGCGAACAAACCGGCCCACGGCCCGCCGAAATGCCGGCCGAGCACGTACGTCGCCGACAACAACGCCAGCGCGAAGACGATCCACATCGCCAGCAACACGCCGTGGCGATGGGCGCCGTACAACAACAGCTTGGCCATGAAACGCAAAAAGGTCGGCGGCACGTGCAGCGGCAGATCGACGCTCGGATCCGGCGCGCCCTGCAGCGTGTGCATGGCGAAGGCGAAAACGCGCGCCAGCGTCGCGGCCTCGTCGGGCGTGGCCACGGCCGCTTGATGCGTCAGCGCCGCGTAGGCGTAACCGAGCGCCGCGACGATCAACAACGCCGCCAGCAACCGGCGCGGCGCGGACACGGCGCGCGCCATGGTCATTCCCCCGCTTTGTCGATTTTCGCGGCGGCGCGCAGGCGCGCGTACTCGCGCATATCCGGATGCGGATCGAACTCGTCGACGATCTGCGTGCCCAGCATCGTTTCGATCACGTCCTCCAACGTGACCAGGCCCATCGTGCCGCCGTACTCGTCGACGACGATCGCCAGGTGCGTTTTGTTTTCGATGAAGAACGACAGCAGGTGATGACCGCGCGTGGCCGCGGGCACGAACAGGGTTTTGTGCGCCAGTTCCTCGACGCGCATGTCCTTGTTGCCGGTGACGCAGGCGTCGACCAGCTCGCGGCGCAGCACGAACCCGAGGATATGGTCCGGGCCGTCCTCGGAGGTCACCGGGATGCGGCTGTGCTGCAGCGAGGGAATTTCCGTCTCCAGTTCGCCGACGCGGCGCGTGCCGACCAGCGTGGTCATCACCGGACGCGGGGTCATCATTTCGTCGGCGGTGACGTCGTTGAGACGCAGCATGTTTTTGATCCACCACCCTTCCTCGGGCAGGATCTTGCCGCCGCGCACGCCCAGGCGCGCCAGGGCGATGATCTCCTCTTCGCTCGGTCCGCTCTTGTCCTTGCGAGGCGTCATCAGTTTGGCCAGCGCCTCGCCGAAACGCACGAAGGGCCAGGACACGTAAACCAGCGCCTGAATCGGCCAGGACAACAGCGGCGCGACTTTCCGGCTATAGCCGACGCCCAGCGACTTGGGAACGATCTCGGCGAACATGAGCACGATGATGGTCAGGACGGCGGAAAACGGCAGCACGTAATCCGGGCTGAACAAGGCGCCGACCAGCGCGCCGGCGATCGCCGCGCCCATCGTGTTGGCGAAGGTGTTCAAAAACAATATCGCCGTGATCGGCTGCTCGATGCGGTCGCGCAGGTGCGACAGGCGCGCGCCCGACTTCGAGCCCTGCGCGCGCAAGGCCTCGACGCGCGCCGGCGGCACGGCATACAGCGCGGCTTCGCCCAACGAACAGAAAAAGGATACGGCCAGCATCAGCAACACAACGACCACGATCGTCAACATCATCGACTCCGGGTTGAGGGAAACGGTTTCTACTTTCGGTTATACACGCAACGCGACGACAAAAAAAAGGTCGTCCGCGAAGGACGACGATCCGGCGAAAACGAGAAAATGATTTTCCGTGTTTTTCAGCAGCCCTCATCCCCGCCCCTTCTCCCACAGGGAGAAGGGAGTTTTGAAAATCCGGGACATGTACTCGTTACGTGTCCCGTGATTTTCCGCTTCTTACCCTCTCCTGGGGGAGAGGGTCGGGCGTAGCCCGGGGTGAGGGTGAAAAACGAGACACATAACAATCCGATTACGACGACAAAAAAAAGGTCGTCCGCGAAGGACGACCTCGTTTTTCCCGTTGAAGGAGCGGGCTACTTTTTCGTTTTCGGGTACTGAATCCTGGTCAGCATTTCGCCTTCCCAGGTCATTTGAAGCGGCTCGCGCCGGGGGTATTTGTCGAAGGCGTAAGCGGCCAACAGCGACAGGGCGACGCTGGGCTCGACCCAGGCCATCGCGTAGCGCGCCTTGCGGTCGACCTTGCCCCAGCTTTGCGCTTCGGCCAGCGTGCTCGAACTCAAACCACCGTCGGCGGTCACCGCCGTGGTCACCTGCAGCGCGTAATCGTGGCCGCGCTCCAGCTTGAAGATGTAGCCCATAACCACCGCGTCGTTGATGTAATTTTTCGGCACGCCGCCGGCCACGTAGATCGCCGCGGTCTTGCGCGACTTGACGACCAACTGCGTCAACTCGTAATTGTCCTGGATCGAATCGATGTGGATCGGCTCCTGTCCCAACTGATGCATGCGGTGCCGGTGTTCGGTCAGGCCGATGCCGATCGAGCTGTCGTTGAGCGCGGGCGCGAAGATCGGCACGCCGCATTTGTGACAGGTGCGCACGATGGAATTTTCGTCGGTGAGCACCGAGCCGAGGTAATCGAGAAACTGGCGGCTCGAATAGTTGCGGCGCGGCAGCTTGTCGGCCTGCTTGCCGACCCAGATGTCGGTGTCCCAGAACTTTTCCTCGTCGACGTAGGTGTCGTAGATGCGGTCGATGTACAAATCGCGCAGCTCGACGTCGTCGGCGTTGGGCGAACCCTTGTAATGCGCGAAGCCGCGCGCCTGGTAAATGTCCTGGTACAAAATCGCGCCGGTCGACACAATCGCGTCGACGTAGCCGCCGGCGACCAGCTCGCGAATGACGTTGCGCAGACCCGCGGCAATCAGCGGACCGGCCAGGCCCAGCAGCACGGTGGGCCGTTTTTTATCGGAATAGATGCCGTCGATCACTTCCGCGCAGCGCCCGATGTTGCGCGCCTGAATCGACATGCCCTTCATGGCCTCGACCAGTGAAGAGACTTTCATCCCTTTTTCCGGCACCAGCGAGCGAATCTTCGTTTTGAGGATCTGCCGCTTTTTGGTGCGGATTTTTTTCGGAATAACCGGTTGATAAATCATGTCTTCACCCATTTTCCAGGCCATGTAGTCATCCCCCTTTTCGTTTCACCTCCGACAAAAAGGGCGTCTTCGCGACGCCCTATGGTGTGGCCGTCGTTATACGTTAAAAACAATCGGGTACGCAATTGGTGTAGGCCAACCAGCACCCGCGCTGGCAGGCGTAGTCGGTCAGGCCGTCGCAACCGGCGGCGCACAGGTCGTACCCGGCGTAGCATTCCGACAAACAGTAACCGTCCCAGTTGCAGACGCCCTCGACGCAGTTGAAGTAGTTGCCGTCACAGGCGGCGATGCATTCGGTGTTGCTGCCGCATCCTTCCAGGCAGGAGAAATACACGCTGGTGCAGCCGTCGGCTTCGTTGAGACAGAAGATGAAACCGTTGTAGGCCTGCGCCAGTTCCTGCATGTTCGACGCGTCGATCAATTCGGTGTTGAACGTGCCGAAGCACAGTTCCTCGGTATTGCAGGCCGGATCGACATCGTCGTCGTCATCATCGTCGTCATCGTCATCGTCGTCGTCGACGCCCGTATCGTCGTCGTTATCGTCGTCGTCGCCGATCATGCTGTCATCGTCGTCGTCATCATCATCGTCGTCATCGTCGTCGTCATCGTCGTCATCGTCGCACGAGCAGGCGACGCCCAACGAAAACGCCATCACCAAGGCCGTCAATACGGTCAGCAAAAACAGAAAACGTGACATGGATCTTCCCTCCCCGAAAATGATGTCGCGAAAATTTGCGCGCGGTTACAGGCCCAACAGCATCGCCGCGCCCTGGCCGGCCAGTTCCAGCAGACGGCCCGGAGCGATGCCCAGCAGCAAGGTTAGCACGCCGGTCACCGCCAGCGCCACCCGGCCGGGCCAATCGAGCGCGGACGCCTCGACGGCCGGCGCGCCTTCGGCCGCTTCGGTCATGTACATCAGGTAGACCACCCGGATGTAATAGTAAACCGACAGCGCGCTGGTGAGCACGCCGATGA
The DNA here is from genome assembly GCA_036725605.1 of bacterium. GTDB lineage: Bacteria > Lernaellota > Lernaellaia > Lernaellales > Lernaellaceae > CALBTQ01. Next base: position 68,187 of record DAIMDW010000023.1, on the reverse strand, counting down.
CGACCAGGTCGATCAGGTTGGCTTTCACCGCGGCCGAGAACAGCGCGAATTTTCCGGGGAAGCCGATCAGCGGCGGAATGCCCGCGAGCGAGATGAGGAAGATCGTCAGGCAGGCGGCCAGCCACGGATGCCGACGGGCGAGACCGCGGTAGCCGTCGAGGTTGTCCGCGTCGGCCTCGCGACGCGACAGGTGCGCGACGATCGCGAAGGCGCCGACGGTCATCAGCGTGTAAGCCAACAGGTAGAACAACACCGCGCCCGCCCCGGCCTGCTCCTGGCGGATCATCGCGACCACGCCGACCAGCAGGTAGCCCGCGTGGGCGATCGACGAATAAGCCAGCAACCGTTTGAGGTGATTCTGCACCAGCGCGGCGATGTTGCCGAAAACCATCGTGGCGATGGCCACATAATACAGCACGTAAGCCCACTCGACGCGCAACGGTTCGAGCGCGACGACCAGCACCCGCAACAACGTGGCGAAGGCGGCCGCTTTAACCGCCGCGGCCATGAAGCCGCTGACCGGTCCGGGCGCGCCCTGGTAAACGTCGGGCGTCCACACGTGGAAGGGGAACGCGGCGATCTTGAAACCGAAGCCGACCAACAGCAGCGCCATGCCGGCCAACAGCAGCGTCGATTTTTCCGCGCCGGCGATGTCGGCCAGGTGCGTCGAGCCGGTCGCGCCGAACAGCAGCGCCACGCCGTAGAGCAAAAAGCCGGTCGCGAACGCGCCCAGCAGGAAATACTTCAACGCGCTTTCGCCCGATTCGTCGCGGCGGCGCAGGAAACCGCAGAGCACATACAGGCTGATGGACATGATCTCCAGACCGATGAAGATCATCAGCAGGTCGGCCGCGCCGACCATGACCATACCGCCGAACACCGCACCCAGCAGCAGCACGTAATATTCGCCGTGGTCCTCGTCGACGGTCGTCAGGTAGTTCCACGCCGACAGCACGCTCAGCGCGCCGGCCGTGCACAGCACGCCCATGGCGAACAGCGCGAAGCGATCCAGCACGATCATCCCCGCGAAACCCTCGGCGGCGGTCGCGCCGTTCCAGCGCAGCGCGATGAAGATCAGCGTGATCAGCAGCGTGAGCAGCGCGAGGGTCGGCGACAGGCGGCGCACCTGGCGGGCCGTCTGACGCGGGGCGAGAATCTCGACCAGCAGCACCATGACCATGCCGTAGAGGATCAGGATCGGCGGTGAAAACAGGTTGAAGGCCATGTCGGTCATCGGTCGCAACCTCCTACTCGACGACGAAATCCGGACCGGCGCCGATCTCGCGCTCCGCTGCGGACGGCAGCGCGCTTTCGACCCGCGCGGTCGCGGTGAAGTTCATTTGCGTCAGCCAGTGATCGATACTCGGCTCCATCTTGCGCAGGAACGTCTGCGGGTAGAAGCCGATCCAGAAGATGAACACCATGATCGGCAGCAGGTACGCCCACTCGCGCTTGTTCAGGTCGGGCAAGTTCCGATTCGCCTCGTGCTTGACCGCGCCGAAGAAAACCCGCTGCACCATCCAGAGCATGTAGCACGCGGCGAGAATCACCCCGCTGGTGGCCACGACGGTCAGCGCGCGGTGATGTTCGAACGCGCCGATGAGCACGAGGAACTCGCCGATGAAACCGTTGGTGCCCGGCAGACCGATCGAGGAAAGCGTGGTGATCATGAAGATCGTCGCGAAGGCGGGCATCACGCGGGCGATGCCGCCGAAATCGGCGATCATCCGCGTGTGCCGGCGCTCGTAGAGCACGCCGACCAAAAGGAAGAGCGCGCCGGTGGACAACCCGTGGTTGACCATCTGCAACACGCCGCCCGCCGCGCCCTGCGCGTTGAAGGCGAACAGGCCGAGCATGACGAAACCCAGGTGGCTGACCGAGCTGTAGGCGACGAGTTTTTTCACGTCCTTTTGCACCATGGCGACCAGCGCGCCGTAGACGATGCCGATCACCGCCAGCGCCGCCAGCAGCGGGGCCAGCGTTTGCGCCGCTTCCGGATACAGCGGCATGGCGAAACGCACGAAGCCGTAAGTGCCCATCTTCAGCAGCACGCCGGCGAGGATCACCGAACCGGCGGTGGGCGCTTCGACGTGCGCGTCGGGCAGCCAGGTGTGGAAGGGGAACATCGGCACCTTGATCGCGAAGGCCAGCGCGAAGGCGAGGAAGCACCAGATTTGCAAATGCGGCGCCACGCCCGCCTGATACCAATTGAACAGGTCGAAGCCGCGTTCGGCGACGGGCAATTGGAAGTAGGTGACCATGATCGCCACGAGCATCAGCACCGAGCCGACCATGGTGTACAGGAAGAATTTCACCGCGGCGTAAATGCGGCGCGGCCCGCCCCAGACGCCGATGATCAAATACATCGGCACGAGCATCGTTTCCCAGAACAGATAGAAGATGAACACGTCCAGCGCGCAGAAGGTGCCGATCATCGCCGCTTCCAGCAGCAGGAAGCTGATCAGGTAGGCTTTGACGCGATCGGTGATGTAACGCCACGAGGCCAGGATGCACAGCGGCGTGAGGAAGGTCGTCAGCAGCACCAAAAACAGGCTGATGCCGTCCACGCCCACCGCGTAACGCACGCCCCACGCGGGAATCCACTCGATCGGTTTTTCCAGCAGCCACAGCGCGGTCGCGGGCTTGTAGAGGAAGTACAACGGCAGGCTGAGCACGAACACGATCAGCGAACCGATCAGCGCCAGCCGCCGCAGCAGTTCCTCCTTTTCGCGCGGCACAAACAACAGCAACCCCGCGAAAATCGCCGGCAGAAAAATCACCAGACTAATCAATCGAAACGACATCGGAGCGTTTCCCCTCTCGGTTTATCCACGCAACAGGACGAAGCCGACGACCAGCACCGCGCCGATTAAAATCGTCAGCGCGTAGCCGTACACGCGGCCGGTTTGCAGCCTGGCGAACGTCCGCCCGGCGGCCTTGGCCAGCCAGGCCGTGCCGTTGACCGCGCCGTCGATGATCCAGGTGTCGACGAAACCCCACAGGAAGTTGGTCGACACGCGCTTGAGCGGATTGATCACGGCCCGTTCGTTGAACTCGTCGACGTAATACTTATTGAACACCGTGCGGTGCAGCTTGGGATGCCGCGCCACGAAGCCGGCGGGCACCTCGGTCTTTTTGCGATAGAACAGCCAGGCCAGGAAGATGCCCAGCGCGGCCACGCTCACCGAGGCGGCCATCAAGCCCATCTCCAGCGACGCCGGCGCGTGATGAGCGCCGCCGTGCGCGCCGTGAGCCACCAGCGGTTCGAGCCATTTTTCAAAATGCGCGCCGCCGCCCAGGACGTGCGGAATGCCGATCAACCCGCCGCCGACGCTCAGCAGCGCCAGAATCAGCAACGGCAGGGTCATCGTCTTGGGGCTTTCATGCACGTGCGCTTCGACCTCGGGGTCCATGCGGCTTTCGCCGAAGAAGGCGAGGAACACGGCGCGGAACATGTAGAAGGCGGTCATGCCGGCGGTGAGCAAACCCAGGCCGTAAATGGCGATGTTCCACGCGGTCGGCACGCCGGCCAGGTGCGTGGAGAAGGCCTTCCACAGAATTTCATCTTTCGAGAAAAAGCCGGACAGCGGCGGCAGACCGCTGATGGCCAGCGTGGCGATGAGGAACGTCCAGAAGGTCGCGGGCATGTACTTTTTCAGTCCGCCCATTTTGTAGACGTCCAGTTCGCCCTGCAGCGCGTGCATCACCGAGCCCGCGCCGAGGAAGAGCAGCGCCTTGAAGAACGCGTGGGTCATCAGGTGGAACACGCCGGCCGCGTACGCGCCGATGCCCACGCCCACGAACATGTAGCCGAGCTGGCTGATCGTCGAGTAGGCCAGGATGCGCTTGATGTCGCGCTGCGCGAAGGCGATCGTCGCGGCGTAAAAGGCCGTCAGGCAGCCGACGGTGACGACCACCGCCTGCGCCAGCGGCGCGAGGTCGAACAGAAAATGCGAACGGGCGATCATATAGACGCCGGCGGTGACCATCGTCGCGGCGTGGATCAACGCGCTGACCGGGGTCGGGCCTTCCATCGCGTCGGGCAGCCAGAAGTACAGCGGAATCTGCGCGCTCTTGCCGGTCGCGCCCAGGAACAACAGCAGGCAGATCGTCAGGATCACGCCGGAGCCGGCGGTGGCGGCCTGCTTGGCGACGCCCTCGAATTCCAGCGTGCCGAAGTTGTAGAAGACCATGAACATCGCCAGCAGGAAACCGAAGTCGCCGATGCGATTGACGACGAAGGCCTTCTTCCCGGCGTCGGCCGCGCTCTTCTTCTCGTAGAAGTAGCCGATCAGCAGATAGGAACAAAGCCCGACGCCCTCCCAACCGATGAACATCAGCAGGAAGTTGTCGCCGAGCACCAACAGCAACATGGCGAACACGAACAGGTTCATGTACGTGAAGAAGCGGCGGAAGCCCCGATCGCCGTGCATGTAGCCGATCGAGTAGACGTGAATCAAAAAGCCCACGCCGCTCACGACCAGCACCATCACCGCCGACAGTTGATCGAAGGCGAAAGAGAATTTCACTTCCAGCGGACCGGCGGCGATCCAGGTGTATAGCTCGTTGACCAACCGCCGCGATTCGGCCGGCATGCCCAGCAGTTCGAAGAACGCGAACAGGCCCAGCAGGAAACTGCCCAGCACGGTGAGCGAGCCGATCACGCCGGTCAGCCTTTCGTTGTGCGGCCACGATTTGACGCTGACCAGGCCGTTGAGGATCACGCCGATCAGCGGCAGCAGCGGAATCAGAAACAGCCAATCTCCCATCGGGCGCTCCCTAGCCTTTGAGGATGTTGAAGTTGGCGACGTCGATGGTCGCTTTGCGCCGGTACAGGGCGATGAAGATCGCGAGGCCGACGGCGGCTTCGGCCGCGGCGACGGCCATGATGAACATGACGAAGATCGGTCCGTCGACGACCTGCAAATGGCCCGACAGGCCGATCAGCGTGAGGTTCACCGCGTTGAGCATCAGCTCGATGCACATGAACATGATGATCGCGTTGCGCCGCACCAGCACGCCGAAGGCGCCGATGGAAAACAGCAGCGCGCCGATCAACAACGGATAGCTGACGGGAATCATGCCTGACCTCCTTGCTCGTCGCCGGCGGGCGGCTCGATCGTCTCGTCGGCGTGCGGGGCGTCGATCGCCGCCGCCGTGCCGTGCGGCCGCCGGGTCAGCACCACCGCGCCGACGATGGCCACCAGCAACAGCACGCTGGCCACTTCGAAGGGCAGCAGGTATTTGCTGAACAGCGCCTTGCCCAGCGTTGCGGGCGACGCGATCTCGGCCAGGCTCGCGCCGGCGGGCGCGGCCAGACTGCCCAAGCCCTGCACGGCGACGATCACCAGTTCGACGGCCAGGGCCACGCCGACGATCAACGCGGCGAGCTTCTGCGGCATCGTCCAGAATTTCCCGAGCCCCTGCCCCGGTTCGCGCAGCGCCAGCAGCATGATGGTGAAGACCACCAGAATCAGAATCGCACCGGCGTAGACGATGATCTGGATCATCGCCAGAAACGGCGATCCGTGCAGGATGTACAGCGCCGCCACGCACATGAAGGTGAACAACAGGCTGATGGCGCTGTTGACCGGATTCTTCTGGGCCACGACGTTCACGCCGCCGGCCAGCACGCCCAGCCCGAAGAAAATGTAGATGAGGTGATACGCGATCATCCCGCCTTCTCCTCGCCTTGCGCCTTGTCGCGCAGGGCGTTTTTGTCGTAGAGCAGCTTGCGCTTGTCGAGCTCGGCCAGTTCGTGCTCCTGGGTGAGCACGATCGCGTCGAAGGGGCAGACCTCGGCGCAGAAGCCGCAGTAGACGCAGCGGCCAACTTCGATCTCATAGACCTCGGGCCAACGCGTGCCGTCGGGCTTCTCGCCGGGTTCGATGAAAATGCAATGCGACGGGCAGACCGCCGCGCACAGCCCGCAGGCCACGCAGCGCAGCGAACCGTCGTCGTTGGTCACCAGCCGGTGCCGGCCGCGGTAGCGAGGCGCGATGGGCCGGCGCACTTCCGGATACTGGTAGGTCACGGGCTTTTTAAAGTAGTACTTGAACGTGGTCGCCAGGCCCGTGAGCAAGTCGGTGAGGAAAAATTTCGCTAACCCTTTCAACGGCGCACTCCCTTATCCGAAATAGCCGATGCCGAAACGCTGGCCCAGGTAGATCAACACCCCGGCGACGAACAGGTTGCCCAGGGCGATCGGGAAAAAGACCTTCCAACCGTAGCCCATCAACTGGTCGTAGCGCGGCCGGGGGAAGGTCCAGCGGATCCAGATCAACGCGGCGACCAGGAGGATCGTCTTGATGCCGAACCAGACGATCCCCAACCAGGGGGCCAGCCACGCGGGAATCCCCACGTCGACGAAGGGCAGTCCCTGCCAACCGCCGAGGTAGAAGGTGACGATCAACGCGCTGATCGTGATCAGGTTGCCGTACTCGGCGACGAAGAACGCGCCGAACTTCATCGAGCTGTACTCGGTGTGATAGCCGCCGACCAACTCCTGCTCGGCCTCGACCATGTCGAAGGGCGCGCGGTTGGATTCGGCGAGCATCGCCATCAGGAAAATGACGAAACCGACCGGCCCCCAGGGCAGGCGGAAGACGTTCCACACGTCGTGCTGCGCCACGACGATCTCATGCAGGCTCAGGCTCGACGCGCTCATGATCACCGGCATGATCGACAACCCCATGGCGATCTCGTAGGAGATCATCTGCGCGCCGGCGCGCATGCCGCCCAGCAGCGAGTACTTGCTGTTGCCCGCCCAGCCGCCCAGCAGCACGCTGTACACGGCGATCGAGCTGATGGCGAACACGAAGAGCACCGCCACGTTCAGGTCGGCCATCGAGAACTTGCTCCAGGCCGGGTTGTCGGTGCTCAAAAACGAGGGCACTTCCGGCCCGAAGGGCACCATGGCGACGAACAACAGCGCGGTGGACACCGAGATGATCGGCGCGAGGTAGTACAAAAACTTCTCGGCCCGGTCGGTGACGATGTCTTCCTTAAAGAAGAGCTTGACCGCGTCGGCGATCGGCTGCAGCAGACCGAAGGGGCCCGCACGGTTGGGTCCCACGCGGTTTTGGATCGGAGCGACCACCCGCCGCTCGAACAGCGTGTTCCAGGCGGTGGCGACCAGGAACAGGACCATCACCACCAGGATTTTGGCCAGGGCGATGAGCAAGCTAATCAACACCGTTGCCTCTCCCGTTGCCCGCGAACGTCGCGGGCGCGTTTATGCGTCGCCGTTTTCGCCGCGCAAGGTGCGGCGGATATCCCGAATCACTTCCGGGTGCGCGAGGGTCAGTTCGCCGATGCGCCGCCGGATCGGCCGCGTATCGACCTCGCGCCGCACCAGCGAACCGTCCACGCCGATGCGCTCGTAGCGGTACACCCACTCGACCTCGGGCGCGCCCATGATCAGCGAGATCACCGCTTCGGTCAGGTCGCCCAGCGGCTTGCGGTCCGGGTGATCCAGCCGCATGTCGCCGCGCAGGAACGTGCCGCCTTCGGGCCGGTTCTCGATGATCACCCGGCCGTCGGCCTCGCGGCAGCTGCGCACGAACAACGACAGGCCCAGGCCCAGTTCGTCGGTGTCGCCGCCGGCGGCCTCGGGCCGCGAAAACCGCGCGACGGCCGAGGGCGAAATGCCCTTGCCGTCGTCGGTCACCTCGATCGTCAGCCGGTTGAACGAGCGATCCTCCTCGACGACGATCTCGATCAACGACGCGCCCGCCCGCAGGCTGTTTTCGGCCAGTTCCAGAATGTGCAGGCTCAGTTCTTCCATGCGCGTTTACTTGTCCACGTCGGCCAGACAGATGTCGATCGTGCCGACCAGCGTGACCATGTCGGCCAGGTAACGGCCCGGCGCCATGCGCACCATGCTCTGCAGATTCGAAAAACTGGGCACGCGGATTTTCATCCGGTACGGCTTGGGGCCGCCGTCGCTGACCAGGTAAAATCCCAACTCGCCCTTGGGCGCTTCCGAGGGGAAGTAGATTTCGCCTTGGGGCGTATCGAACCCTTCCAGCACGAGGTGGAAGTGATGGATCAACGCTTCGATCTTCGTGCCCACGTCGACCTTGGGCGGCGGCGCGATGCGCGGGATGTCGGCCAGGATCGGCCCCTCTTCCAGACGATCGAGCGCCTGCTCGACGATCCGCACGCTCTGCCGCATCTCCTGCATGCGCACCAGGTAGCGGTCGTAGGTGTCGCCGGTTTCGCCCAGCGGAATCAGGAAATCGTAGTTTTCGTAACCGCCGTAGGGCAGCACGCGCCGCACGTCGTACTCGACGCCGCTGCCGCGCGCCATCGGGCCGGTCAGGCCCCACTCGTAAACGTCCGCCTCGCTGAGCACGCCGACGTTCTTGGTGCGCGCCTGCCAGATGCGGTTGTTGGTCAGCAGCCGCTCGTACTCGTCGACACACTGGGGCATTTTTTTACAGAAGGCGCGGCAATTATCGATCCACCCGGCGGGCAGATCCTGGCTGACGCCGCCGACGCGCGGATAGGAGACGGTCATGCGCTGGCCGCACACGTCCTCGAACAGCTCGTAGATCCATTCGCGCTCGCGGAAAGCGTAGATGAACACGGTCGTCGCGCCCATATCGCCCGCGTGCGAACCGAGCCAGATCAAATGCCCGCCGATGCGGCTGAGCTCGGCCATGATGATGCGGATCGTCGCGGCGCGCGCGGGGATTTCGTCCTCGATGCCCAGCAGGCGCTCGACGGCCCAGGTGTAGCCGAGGTTGCAGTTCATGCAGGCGGTGTAGTCGAGGCGGTCGGTCAGCGGCAGAATCTGGTGATAAGTCAGCCCTTCGGCCAGTTTCTCGATGCCGCGGTGCAGGTAGCCGATCACCGGTTTGGCCGCCACGACCCGTTCGCCGTCCAGTTCCAGCACGATGCGCAACACGCCGTGGGTCGACGGATGCTGCGGGCCCATGTTCAAGGTCATGTAGCGTGATTCGGCCATGCCTAATCCTCATAACCCCGGGTGGGGAACTCTTTGCGCAACGGATGAAAGTCGGCGTCCTCTTCCAGGAAGATGCGCCGCGGGTCGGGGTGTCCGGCGAAGACGATGCCCAGCATGTCCAAGGCTTCGCGTTCGTGCCAGTTGGCCGCCTGCCAGAAGGCCGCGAGGCTGGGCACGGTCGGCGGATCGCCGACGGCGCGCACCTTGACGCGAATCTGCCGCGCCAGGTGCATCGAGGTCAGGTGCACGACGACCTCGAAGGGCTGCGGATCGTTCGGGTAATGCACGCCGGTCAGATCGCTGAGAATGGCGAACTGCAGCGACGGTTCGTCGCGCAGCGTCTTGATCGCGGCGACGTAGGCGTCGTTGACCACGGCGATCACCGGCATGCCGGCCAGATCGGACGTGACCGTCGCGCCGGGCAGCAGGTCGGCCAGTTTGACTTTCAACTCTTCGTTGGTGATGCGTTGTTCGCTCATCGCCGCCTCACGCGCGTTTCTTGATCGAGTCGTGTTTCACTTTTTTGTCGAGCAACTCGAGGATGCCGTACAGCAGCGCCTCGGGCCGCGGCGGACAACCGGGTACGTACACGTCGACCGGCACGATTTTGTCCACCCCCTGCACCACCGCGTAGCTCTGGAAAATGCCGCCCGTGCTCGCACAGGCGCCCATGGCCAGCACCCACTTGGGTTCGGGCATCTGGTCGTAAACCTTGCGCAGCACCGGGGCCATTTTTTTGGTCAGCGTGCCCGCGACGATCATCAAATCGGCCTGGCGCGGGCTGGCGCGGAAAATCTCCATGCCGAAGCGCGAGATATCGTAGTGGGCCATGGCCGCGCCCATCATTTCAAAGGCGCAACAAGCGAGGCCGAAGGAGACCGGCCAGGTCGAGTAAGTGCGCGCCCAATTGACCAGGCTATCGACGGTGGTGGTCAGTACGCCGTCGGGGATTTTTTGCTCTATTCCCATTCCAACGCTCCCTTGCGCCAGACGTAGAGGTAGCCGACGAGCAAAATGAGCACGAAGACGACCATCTCCGCCAGGCCGAACAGGCCGAAGTCTTTGTTGAGGTCCTTAAAGATAACCGCCCAGGGATAGAAAAAGACGACCTCGATGTCGAAGAGGATGAACAGCATGCCGATGACGTAATACTTCATCGGGAATTTGCCGCGGGCGTCGCCGACCAGAGGCACGCCGCACTCGTAGGGACTGAGTTTTTCGGCGGTGTCCTTGCGCGGCCCGATCAGGCGCGAAAGCCCCACGATGCCGCCGGCGGCGATCGCGATAACCAGCAACAAATAAAAGAAGATCGGCAGGAAATCACCAGGCATGTGCCACACCCCACGCTGTATCGATTTGCGCCTGATATTAACATCCAAGCCGGTCCTGTCAACACAGGCCGACCCGGGCCGCCGCCCCCCGGACGACGCGGGCTAACAGTGCTTGATGCTTAACTTTTTTTCAAGGGGTCGCAAAAAATTTCATCCGCCGCGCGCCGGTTGGTTATCTTTGCATCCGGTTTGCCGTCGACCGCCGGTTCGTGGCAGACTGTCCGCATACGATCGCGGATATTCAAACCCCAAACCATAGGAGTTCCCCATGTCGGACAAAACCACCAAACTGTTGCTTTTGTTGATCGCCATCGGCTTGCTGCTCAACGCGGCTGGCTCATTCTACAACGCCATTGTGACGCCGGCCTACGCGGCCGACAGCACCGTCCGCCTGGACGGCGGCACCATCCAGGTGCGGCTCGACCAGCCGGTTCGCGTCGATTTGGACGACAACGTCAAGGTAACCCTGGACCGTATGAGCATCACCGACACCATTCGGATATCGATTCCGGATGAAGTGAAGGTCAGAAATCAGTAGGCGCCTTGTCGGCTAAAAAAAATACGGGGACACGAAGGAATCACGTCCCCGATTTTTCGCCCTCACCCCGGGCTGCGCCCGACCCTCTCCCACCGGGAGAGGGTAAAAGCGATCAACGTGGACTCGCGGGGATGAGGGTTACTGCGACAATCGACCGTCAATATTCCCGACCGGCGGCACCGATAGGCAAACATATGGCGCCTCGCGCTTTTGCATTTGCCCCCGCGCGGCTGGTAGGATGACGCGCAAAGAGCGGAGGTTCGTTCGGTGAAGTGGATTAAAAGTTTCTACCTGCATCCGTGGGTGAACCGGTTCAACCTGCTGTACCTGGTCGCCGGCGCTCTGGCCACGGCGACGGCGCCGGTGGACAACATCGGCTGGTTCGTGCTGGCGGGCGAAGCGCTGTACCTGCTGGTGCGCGGCGCGTTGGATCGCAGCGACATGCCGCAATTTCGCATACGCAAACTGCCGATTCGCGCGCGGATGCGCTACGTGAAAATCTGGGACATCGCCGAGCGGATGAAACGCGACCTGGATTCCAACCTGCACTTCGCCGCCGGGCTGACCGCCAGCGTCGGGCAGGTCGACCGGCTGCGGCACAGCTTCCTCGATCTGCTGTTGCTGCATCAGCGCATCGTGCAGTACACGCGCTGGCAACAGACCAACTACCCGGAGAAGATCGCCCAGCTCAACCGCGAGATCGCCCTGGCGAACGATCCGACGCAGCGCGAGGTGCTGCAGTCGAACCGGCAACTGCTGGAGAAACGCCAGAAGGTCTACCAGGATCTCATGCAGCGCAGCAAGACCATCGAGGCGCGGCTGGACACCATCGAGAATTCGCTGCAACTGCTCAGCGAGGTCGGCATCGGGCTGATCGACCCGGCCGAGGTGAGCCAACAGGTCGAGGTCATCCTGACCAACGTTGAGGACGCGGAAACCTTCGTCAACGAAATGGCCGAGGTCGTGCTGCCCCTGCGCGTGAGGGAGTAGCGTGGCGCGCCTGCTGTTGCGCGTGTGGAAAATTTGCGGCCGCTGGCCCGCGCTGCAACGGTGGATATTGCGCCTGGTCAATCCGGCGTTTCTGGTCGGCGTGGTCGCGGTGATCTTCGACGACGCCGGCAAGGTCGTTTTGTTCCACCACACCTATCGTCAGAAGTTCAACTGGTCGTTGCCCGGCGGCTGGCTCAAGCGCGGGGAGGATCCGGCACGGGCGCTGGTGCGCGAAGTGCATGAGGAAACGACGCTCACCGTCGAGGTGCTCGCGCCGCTCAAGGTTCTCACCCTGGAGGTCGCGCCGCACTTCGAGGTGGTCTACCTGGCGCGCCTGACCGGCGGAGAGTTTCACCCCAGCGTCGAGGTCGACGGCGTGGGCCGCTTTACCGCCGATGACCTGCCGCCGTTAAAACCCTACCAGCGCGAACTGGTGCTGGCCGCCCTCGCCGCGCGGAACGCGGGACGGCTGCCGGCCGCGCCTGTCCTTTAAACGAAAACCGGCGGCCTTGCGACCGCCGGCTTGCCTCGACACGTAAACGATTAGCTCTTCTTGCGCTTGAGCAGCACGACGCCGCCCATCAGGGTCAGCAGGTACACCAACGCCTGTTTGGCCGATTCCTCGGCGCCGCACACCTTGTCGCACTCGTCGTTGTTTTCGTCGCAGAGATAGCCGTCGGGGCACGGCGGCGTGCCTTCCAGACAGCCGAGAGCGTCGTCACAGGTTTCCACGCCGGTGCAGAACAACCCGTCGTCGCAATCGCGCGGCGTGCCCACGCATACGCCGTTGTGGCAGGTGTCGTTGAGCGTGCATTTCGAGCCGTCGGTGCAGTCGCGCTCGTTGTAGGACCAGAAGATGCGCGATGTGGAAACGTCGCACACTTCGCAATGATTGTTCGGATTCAGATCACCGTCCTCGTAGCAATCAAAGCCGATACGGCAGCCGTCACAATAGTTGGGATGGGTCGGATCGGGCACAATATACAGCGCCACTGTACACGTTCCAACACCCTGAAAATTATACAGTATATAATCCCAGGAAGGATCATTCCCGCTGTTCTGCATAATCCATCCATTAGCATCCCATCCGATGACCGCTTGAAAGTGATTTCCGTTACGAGTCAACGTATACACCGGACCATTGAGATACACTTCTTCTTTTAGGTCATCGTTATTTAAAACCAATACCCCGTTACCATCCTTCCATCCGGTCACCCTTTTAAAACATCCGATTTTATAAACCGGTTCATTCGGAGTGGTGCACCTCTCGTTGCACAAAACCGTATCATCGGCCTGATAAGGAAAACACGATTCGCGGACCACGCCGGTATCACTCAAATAATTATAGGCGATGGACGGCGCATCTTTGTTTTTCTCTTTTTCCACGACACAATCACCAATTCCTCCATTGCAGGAAAGTACTTCCTGTTCGGCCAAATCGAGCGTCGGATTGTTCCAGGCGTATCTCATGGCGAAGCGCGCCTCCACCGAATTGAATGGCGCGAAAATCCAACAACTGCTGCACGCTTGCGGGCTGTTTTGGTTCTGCGCCGGCGTGATGAAATTGCCGCCGTTCAGGTTGTGCAGCGGATGCCAATCCGGCAACACGGCATTGCGCCAGTCGAAGGAAGCGGGCACATCCCGGCCCGCCGGCAGTTGGTGGCCGTAATTTTGCGGACACACGGGCGCGGCGTCGAGCGACTCTTCCCAAAGACTCATCGCCAGTTCTTCGTCCTGCGCATAGGCCGCAAGTGAACAAATGAAAATAACAACAATTCCCAGGATTCCCATACCGACACACTTCATCTCAGGTCCCTCCCATTTGGTTTGGCGTGACGTTTACGGACCGCATCCTTGGACGGAAACATCGGCATTTTTACTGCTGAAGCGGGAAAATGAACGGAGAGCGTCCGGGTGGTCAAAAGGACGACAAAGCAATTTTCAATCGAAGGTCGCATAAAAATCCCACAGCGAACTGCCGTTCAGTCGGCGATCCGGCCTGCGATTGAGCTTGCAATAAACCTTTGCCCAATTAATAAGGGATACACGACCATCATTCAAGTAATTAATAATAAAAAAACTAGTATATCGGTACGACTGAGCGCCTTATGGCCGCTTGCGTTTGAGCAGTACGACGCCGCCCATCAGGGTCAGCAGATACGCCAACGCCTGTTTGGCCGATTCTTGGGCGCCGCACACCTGCACGCAGGCGTCCTCGTCCTCGTTGCACAGATAGCCGGCCGGGCACGGATCCTCGCCCTTTTGGCAGCCGCCGTCCTCGTCGCATGATTCCACGCCGGTGCAGAAGCGTCCGTCGTCGCAGGTATAGGCCGTGCCCACGCACACGCCGAATTGGCAGGCGTCGTCGATCGTGCAGCGCGAGCCGTCGTTGCACGAGCCTTCGACGTAGGACCAGGCGATGCGCGTATTACCCACGTTGCATTGCAGGCATTCATTGGCGGGATTGAGTTCGCCGTCCTCGTAGCAGACGCCGCCGACGCGGCAACCCAGGCAATATTCCGGGTGCGCCGGATCGGGCACCGGGTAGATGGCCACCGTTTCCCACCCGATGCGGTTCACGCCGTACCCGATGTATTCCCAGGACGGATCGTCCAGGCTGTTTTGCAAAATCCACTTGCCGGTCGCGTCGTCCCAGCCGACGACGGCCTCGAAGTGCGTGCCTGAATGCACCGCGGTGATCACCGGGCCGTTGAGGTACACTTCCTGTTTGATAAGCTCGTCGTCGACGACCGGTTCGCCGTTGGCCCACGTCCAGCCGGTCACCTTCTTGTAGCACTTGCTTTTGTAGACCGGCTCGTCGGCGGTGGTGCAGCGCTCGTCGCAGGAGATCGTGTCGTCGGCTTCGTAGGGAAAACACGTTTCGGTCACGACGCCCTGGTCGAACAGGTAGTTGTAGGTGATGACGTGGCTGTCCTTTTCGCTGCCCACCGTGCAGTCGCCGTTGCTCGGATTGCACGAGAGCACCTCCTGCTCCGACAGGTTCAGTTGCGGCGTGGGATAGGCGTACATGATCGCGTAGCGCGCCTCGATGGCGTTGAGCGGCGCGAAGATCCAGCAACTGCCGCACACGACGGGACGGTTCTGGTTCTGCGCCGGCGAGATATAATTCGCCCGGCCCAGGTTGGCCAGCGGATGGTCGTCGGGGAGAATCGAGTTGCGCCAGTCGAAGGAGGACGGCAGGGTCATGCCCGCGGGCATCCGGTTGCCGTAGTTCGCGTCGCACACGGGCGAATTTTCCAGCAGATCGCCCAGCAAACTCAAACTCTCGTCGGCCGAAACGAACTGCGTAAAAACAAAGAGCAACAACCCCAGCATGATCAAACAAGTACGCTTCATCACGGGTCCCTTCTTCACGAGAGTGCCGCGAACCGGCGCTTCTTTTAATAGGGGAATCTTTGCGCTCGTTCAAGATTTTTATAATGTGAATACCAGATGGACGAATCGGTCGATTCTCTTCGATGGCCGGCGGCGACGCGGCTCACATCGTTTTCAAGGCGTTGCGCAGATGGAAGCGGCCGAGCGGTCCGAAGGGATAATACAGCAGGTAGCGCCAGCCGCCGTGCAGCCCGTCGATGGTCAGGCGCAGGTCGAAGCGCAGCATGAACAAAATGTCCTTGGCGTCGCGACCGAAATAAGCGTCGACGGTCTGGTTGTAGTGCATCAGGCGGTCGTCTTCCCAGGGAATGCGCATGATCGTCTGGTCGATTTTCCCCAGCATGCGCAGGGGCTGGAACTGGTACCAGCGCAGCAGCGTGTTTTTCGATTTGCTCCAGCGATCCTGCCGGATGCGTTCTTCCATCTTCAGGCGATTTTCGGCCGACGGCGCGAGGCGCACGAAGGTTTCCTCCTCGGCCAGCAGGGCTTTGCGCATGGCGGTCACGCTGTCGCGGCACAGCGGAATGCCCAGCTCGCCCTTGGTGTATTCGAAATAGCCTTTGAGCTGGTCCTTGATCTGCAAAACCATGAACACCTTCTCGTCGATCATCGAGCGGAAGGTGGCATATTCGATCATGACATCCGTGTAGGGACGGCGCTCGACCAACACGGGTTCGCTTTGGCGCAGGCCGACGATATGCCGGTACAAGTGCCGGGTGACCGAAGCGTCCAGCAAGACTTCCGAAAATTGCTCGACCTTCGGTTCGGGCGGTTTTTCCGCCCTAGGCTCTTCCTGGTGTTGCGGTTTGGGCTCCGGAGCGAGATTCAGGGATTCTTCGTAATTGGGCACGTAATTGGAGGTCTCGGGATCTTCTTCGTTCAACAGTTCGACGCTTTTTTGCCGCGTGCGCTTGATCGCCCGCCAGGCCAGTTGAATAACCGGCCACAAATAGATCATTGCGCCGACGAGAAAAATGACGAGAAAAAGAGCGAAGAGTAATTTAAATGCGGACATCTACCTACTCCTTGCGCTGACGGCTCCATTGCGTCGTCTGGGGGGAGGCAACAAACGACCCGCGATTTGTTTTCGAACATCCTACAAGCTGAAACGTTATGTCAGCCTACCTATTCCCAATGCGGGAGGCAAGTATTAAAACTACTTCCCTCGTTCCGAAATAACATGATATGGTGACCCCAATTCACGGAGGTTTGGTATGTACGAGCAACTCAAGGGTCTCCCCTATGAAGATCTCGACCTCAACGACGGCATTCCGGCGGTAGAGTTGCTCCGGCGCGGTTGGCGGCTGTTCTTTTCCGACAGCGCCGTGTTCATCAACTTCCTGGTTTATTTCCTGATTCTCATGGGGGCGAGCGCGGTGCCGATGGGCTCGTTGATCGTCACCGGGCCGTTGCTGGCCGGTCTCTCATATCAGTTTCTGAAGATCGCACGCAACGAAAAAATCGAACTCAACGGCCTGTTCGACGGCTTCAAGCTATTCGGCATCACCCTGGCCACTTACCTGCTGTTCACGGTGATCATGTTCGGCGGCGTTTTGTTATGCCTCGTCGGCGCGATCGTCTTCTCCATCTGGTACATTTTCATCTGGTACGTCATCGTCGACGGCGAACGCGACATCTGGCAAAGCTTCGTCAAATCCAAATCTCTGGTCGAGGGCTTCGGCTGGGAAATCTTCCTGTTCATGGTGATCGTCGGGCTGTTCAACTTCGCCGGCTTCCTGGTTTGTTTCGTCGGCGTGTTCGTCACCGCTCCGATTTCCATGCTGGCCACGGCGATGCTCTACGATCTGATGTGCGCGCACAAGGGCCGGGGCATCCGCGATCCGGAGTACATCCGCGACTACTGGGAACAGCAACGCGCCGCCCAAGCCCCGACGCAGCCGCCGGTCGTCGGGCCGATCCTCGACGCCGAGCCGGTCGATGAGATGCCGCCGCGTCCCAAGCCGATCGATCTGAAGCCGGAAACCGCACCGACGACGGTTCAGGTGCCGCCGCCGGTGGAGATTCCCGCCTCGGTCAACGAACCGGAAGGCGAACAGGGGGATGACGATGACCCGGAACGAACCACTTGAGCCCAACGTTGTTCCGTTGATGGAAGCGCCCGAGGTCGAACCGCCGCGCAAAACCATCCCCGGTTCGATCGGCTGCCTGAGCGCGTTCATCATCGCCCTCGCGTTGATCGCCCTGACCCTGGCGCACTTCTACAGCATGAGCAACTACTCGACGCGGCTGAACGTCGACGGCACGTATCACTTTTCGGGCAAAGTCGCCGGCGTGCAAAAGGTGCTGTTCTCCGATCGCTACAAACTGGTCATCGACACGACGGCCAATGAAAAACTCATCCTGCCGCCGGTCCCCAGCCCCGAGGAAAACGGCGTCAAGGTAATGAGCGGACTCGCGCCCGGGTTGTGCGTCGACGGCGACCTGACCGTCAAACAGGGTTTCCTGCGCGACCTGTCGCTGAAGTTGGGCGACCGGCAATATCATTTCGACACCGACGCCGGGTGGGTCGCGCCGCTGCCGAGCCAACCGGAAGCGCCGGCGGGCATAACCGTCACGCCGACCGAGGAAAACATCCTCACTCCCGAACCGGAGGCTGAGGAGGAACAGGAAGCCCCGGCTCCCGCCCCGTAACGATCCGCGCCGTCGCCAAGCGGGCCCCCGACGGACCCCCTCCGCCGGAAGTCGTGTACCATCATGAATTTGCCGAACTTTTTTTTTGCCCGTCGCGCACGTGTTCGCGACAACGTCGTTACACGATGGAGATTGTAAAATCCGCATGGATACGTTACCCTGAAAGAGAGGAATTGGTCCGATTACTTGGGGCAAAAAGGAGTGGAAGTATGTCTCGATATCTACACATAGCGTTCGCCATCCTACTCGTTCTGATGATGGCCTTGGCCGGTTGTGGCGGCAGCGACGACAGCGCGGATGATCAGCGAACGCCGACACCGGACGATGATGACGATTACGTTCCTCCCGACGATGACGACGACGACGATGATGACGATGACGACAACATCACCGAAGGACTGGTCGAAATCGTATCGCCCCAGGATGGTCAGACCATTCTCGGTTACCAGGTGCCGGTGGAAATCCTCTTCGCCGAAGAAGGCAAAGGCTACGTGGCGCCGACCAGCTACAACCTGGAATTGGACGGCGTGAACGTCACGAACTACCTGGCCTACTCCGCCGACGACGGACGCGCCTGGGGCGACATTCCCAACGTCGTCGAGGGCGGCCATGAGCTGATCTTCACCGCGGAATTTTCCGGCGACCGCACCGGTCAGGATTCGGTGACCTTCTCCACCACGTTGACCGGTCAGCCGCGCATCGAATTGACGCTGTCGGCCAACACCATTCCCGTCGGCGGCGACACAATCGTTTCCTGGGCGGTGTACGACGCGGACAACAACGACGTGACCAACCAGGCCGACGTGACCTTGTCGGTTTCGCCCGACAGCGGCGTCACGATCAACGGCAACACGATCACCTTCGCCAACGACGGCACGTACACGGTCACCGCGTCCTCCGAATGGGGCGGCCAGGCGATCAGCGACGACGACAATGTCGTGGTGTTCCCCGCGGGTCAGGTCAGTCGCGTCGACGTTTCCTGCTCGCCCGACGAAGTGGACGCCGGCGATGACGTCACCTGCGACGCAGCAGTGTACGACAGCAACAACAACCAGATCGAATTTCCCGTCTACTACACGACCGATCCGGCGCAGGGTTCCACGGTCAACGGCAACCGCATCACGCTGACCTACGCCGGCAACATCACGATCATCGGCACGGCCGCGGGCACGAACGTGTCGGGCACCGACACGGTGGAGGTCATCGCGGGCGCTCCGTTTACGGTCAACCTCGTGCTGGATCCGGACGAAGTGTCGGTCGAGGAAACGGTGACCGCCGAAGCGGCGATCGTCGATGAATTCCTGAATCCGCTGCCCGGCAACGTGGAACTGACCTCGGTGCCCTCGACCGGCATCGACATCGACGGTCTGGAAATCACGGCGCACGTGGCCGGCAGTTTCACGATCACCGCGAAGGCGGTGGACAATCCCTCGATGTTCGACACCGCCGACCTGACCGTGATCGAGGCCTTGCCCCCGGTGGTCACGATCACCAGTCCCGAACGCGGCCTGTTCACCCAAAGCGTCTCGCAGGTCATCACCGGCACGGCGATCGACCAGCACAGCCAGGTGACCGTGGTGCGCGTCAACGGGACGCCCTGCTACTACAACCAGAGCACGCACGAATTCAATTACACCGCGAGTCTGAACCTGGGCTTGAACATCTTCATCATCGAAGCGGTCGACACCTACGACAACGTGGGCACGGCGACGATCTCGATGATGTACGCCGGCGTCTACCTGCCCAACGGCTCGGAAGTGACCAACGCGATCGCCGCGCGCATCAACGAACCGGGGTTGAACTCCATCGAGTTGATCGCCGAGGAAATGATCGAGGCGTATCGCCCGACGCTGATGTCGATGATTCCCGATCCGCTCTTCAGCGAAACGCTCGAGGTTTGGGGTGTACAGATCGCCTCGGCCAGCGCGCGCCTGACCAGCCTCGACTTCGATCCGGTCGACGTCGAGCTGACGCCGCAATTGGGCGGCATTCACCTGACCGCCTCAACCCAGAACGTCGCGGGCGCGGGCACGATCACCTACAGCCTCGGCGATAAGGCAACCGGCATTACAAAAGAAACGAACAACTACACGTTGACCATGAGCAGCCTGACCATCCAGATGGATTTGGACATCGCCGTGAACACCGAAGGCACGCTGGACGTGACGATCCGAAACCCGGTGATCAACGTCAGCGGCTTCGATTTGAACATCTCCGGCAGTGGCTTTGGCGAGATCCTCGAGTGGCTGGTCGATCTGTTTGAGGACACGATCATCGACACCCTCGGCGGCATGATCGAAGACATGATCATCGATGAGATAACGCCTTTGATCGAGGAACTGCTCAACGACCTGAGCCTGTCTTTCGAGTTCGACATCCTCGACTTCACCTACACCTTCGACGCCAACTTCTCGGACTTGACCGCCTTCGATTCGACCGGCGGCACCATTTGGATCAACGCGATGGCCAGCTACGGCGACGGTTCGTGGACGGTGGGACCCAACACGCCCGACCTGCCCGGCTCGTTGATGACCAGTTCGCCGGCGCCGACCCTCACGCCGAACATTCCCGGCACGACCACGCCCTACGGCTTCGGCGCGGTGTTCAGCGACGATCTGCTCAACCAGATTCTGCATGCCGCGCATCGCAGCGGCCTGCTGAGCCTGAACCTCGATCAGGAAACGCTGGAACAGTTGGGCATCAGCGGCTTCGAGCTGACCACCACCTGGCTCGGTCTGCTCATGCCGGGCCTGATCCCCGAGTACGGCCTGAACAAGACCGTCGAGATTCGCCTGCGGCCGTTGCTGCCGCCGGTGATGCTCTTCAACTTCGAAAAGGGCCTGCCGGCTGAATTGCAGGTCGGCGACTTCATCCTCGAGTGGTGGTGCGAGCGCTCCGCCGGCGAATGGGAACTGTTCGCCAAAGTCGACCTGGCGATGTTCATTTCGGTGGACATCGACGTCTCCGACAAGCAGAGCATCTCGATCACCTTCGGCGACATCCAGATGTACAGCGAGCTGATCGAGGAGCCGGTCTTCGACATCGGTGAAGGCTTCATCGAAGACGTGTTGCCCTTGCTGGTCGAAGTGCTCATGCCCGCGTTGCTGGGCAGCATGCTCGAAGAGATCCCCATCCCCACCTTCGAAGGGTACACGCTGGAGGTCGAATCGTTGCAGACCGTCGGCAGCGCGCTGGATTGGGCGGCCATGTTCGGCAACCTCGTCGAGGCGACCGACGATCCCTTGTTCTTTATGAAAATGCTCGACGAATAAACATGCTTCCACCGCGAAAGGGGTCCCGCGCGGGCCCCTTTCGCATTTAAGACGGATGTGTATATTTTAATAAGCAACCCTGGAGGTGCCGTTGCGCTGTCCCTATTGCAACAAAAAGATCCCCGATGGAAGCATCGAGTGCCCGCATTGTCTGGTCGGGCATCGCGAAATGCTCGCCAGCGCCGCGCCGATCGTCCCGCGAGCCGCGGGCGGCAGCCGGCCGCTGGCCTTCGCCGTGGGAATGGTGCTGGCCGCGCTGTGCGCCTTCGGCTGGGCGTGGCTGGTTTCCCAATGGGGCTTCATGGGCTGGCCGGCGATCTTCATCGGCGTGATCAGCGGTTTGACGATCCGCGTGCTGGCCGGTCCGCCCGCGAGCGTCAACGGCGTGCTCGGTTCGATCTGCGGCGTCGTGGGCATCGGCGGCGGCCTGGCGCTGATCTACTTCAACTGGACCGCCGATTTCGAGACGCTGACCAAGGAAGCCGATTTCATCAACTTCGCCTTCATCTTCGTCGGTTTGTCGTTGGCGCGTTCGCTGGCCTCGGGATCCAAACGCCTGCCCAAACAGCTTGAACAAATGTTCGCGGAACAAGCGCGCCCGCCCCGAACCTGAAACGCGGATTCATGAAGAATTTTTCCGAACTGCTGACCCCGATCGTCCCCGGCCTGCATCTGCTGCCGGCGGTCAACGGCGGTCGTTTTCCGCAAAGCCACTGCTTCGTCGTGCGTGACGAGGTCGAGGCGCTCATCGACGCGGGCGCGGGCATCGACCTGCTGCAAGAGGTCGCGCGCCAATGGCGGCCCGACCGGGTCATCGCCAGCCACAGCCATCCGGACCATTGCGGCGGCCTGTGGATTTTCGCCGGCGTACGTCTGACCAGTCCGCGCCAGCACGCGGACCTCTTCTGGCGGCTGGACGCCATGGGCGACCGTCTGGTCGCGCCGGGCGAACTCGCGGCGATGTGGAAACGGTTCGTCACCGTGAACATGGGCATTCGCAACGTGACCGCCGACGATCATTTCGACGACCTGCACGTTTTCGATTTCGGCCGCGTCAAACTCACCGCCTTGCGCGCGCCGGGCCATCTGGAGGACCACTACATCTTCTTCGAGCCGCATCACGGCCTGGCGCTGACCTTCGACATCGACCTCACCGGCTTCGGCCCCTGGTACGGGCACCCCGAAGCGGACGTCGACCAATTCATCGCCGACATCCGCCGCTTGATCGATCTGCGCCCGCGCCTGTTGGTGACCAGTCACAAGGGCTTGATCGACGCCGACATCCAAGAGCGCCTGCGCGCCTACCTCGACATCTTTTTCCAACGCGACCGTCTGGTGCACGAGTTGCTTGATGCGCCGCGCACCCTCGACGAAATGGTCGACGCCAGCCCGTTTTATCGCGGGCATCCGTACATGCCGCCGGTCATGCGCTTTTGGGAAGGGGTGATGATCGACAAGCACCTGCGGCGTCTGGCGCGCGACGGCAAGGCGGTTTGCGCGGGCGAAACCTGGCGGCGAAGTTAGAAGTCGAAGCCGATGTCCAACTGATAGACGTGCTTTTCGTAGGTGAACTCTTCGAGGCTGACGTTGTTCTGGAAGCGGTAGCCGAGGCTCGAGTACAGCCAATCCGTGAAGTGGTAGCGCAGCCCGGCGTCGATCACGTACTTGCGGTCGATGCGCTCCTCGACGTTGTGTTGATAGTCGAGGTAGCGGACGCGCAATCCGGTGAGCATGGTCAACGAGCCGACCAGCGGCAATTCCAGCGAGGCGAAACCGCCGATGCCGCGATAGTCGTAGTCGTCGGAATCGGCATCGTTGTTTTCGTAGCTCGCTTCCAGCAGCACGGCCCCGGTCTGGTTCCAGAAGGAGAAAATCTGCGTCAGCGCGGGCGACAGGTACAGCGCGTCGCGATACGGATACTCGTCGAAGCTCTTCCACTCCACGTCGACGCCCAGACGCGTCGCCGCCGCCGCGCCCTCGCGCAAATGCAGAAACGGACGGATCGCATTGCTCTCTTGATAATTGTCGCCGGCCAGCATCGCCCGCGCCCATTCGTATTCGCCGCCCAAAAACAGCGGCGACTGTTGCCCGAGACGCGACATCGCCTCCAGGCGCAGACCGTGGCGCGTCAGGTCGTAATCGTCGAGCAGTTGCTCGCGCGTGTCCACGTGCAGGCTTTGGTAAAAGCGATAACCGACGCCCAGCGCGCCGTTGCGGCTGCGCAAGGCGTACAGCGCCAGGTCGGCCGCGGCGAACCAGTAGAAGCCCGAACGGTCGGCCACTTCGAACTCCTCGGGCTCGTAGAAGACGTTGGAATCCCACGCGCCGCCGAAAACGACCGTCGCGTCCCACAACCGGGTGCGGCGATGTTCCTCGCGCGCGCGACGCAGCAACCGTTCGATGTTCGTGCGGAACGGCCCCGGTTCGCTCAGTGCGTAGGCTTCTTTCCAATACTCGATCGCGCCGCCGTAGCGCTCCTCGGCGAAGGCGCACGCGCCCTGGTAGTAGGCGATCGACGCCCGTTTTTCCGGCAGCGCCCGGTAGGCCGCGTCGAGCGCTTCCTGCGCCGCTTCGTATTGGCCGGTGCGCACCAGGCAGGCGCCGCGGTAGTAATCGATCGTCTCGATCGTCGATCCCTTCTGCCGCGCCAGGGTGAACTGCACCAACGCTTCGCGGTAGCGGCGCAGGTGATAGAGAGTCAAACCCAGGTCGAAGTACGCGTCCGGTCGCGCATCGGCCCGCGTGAGCACCTGCCGCAGCAACGGCTCGGCCTTGTCGTATTGTTCCAGGTGAACGGCGCACAGCGCCTGCCGGTGCAGGTTCCAGGTGCGCGACGGATCGGCGCTCAGGGCCAACTCGAAAAAGCGATAGGCGCGCGCGTAATCGCCGGCCAGGTAGGCGGCCTCGGCGCGGGCCTGATGAAAATCGGCGGTTTCCTCCGCGGCGAAAACGGCGCCGGCCGACAACAGGCACAACAACAGCGTCGCACCCACGGCCAACCACTTGCTTTTGTCGCCGAATCCCATTGTTTCCCCGCAAAAAAAACTTCGTTTTCCTGAGCGGCACACGCTAGCACGGGGCCGGCGGAGCGTCAAGATTTCGCCCCGGACGCCGGCACGCAAAAAGGGCCGCCTTCACCGGAAAGCGACCCTTCTCAGCGGTACGGGGATTTGACTTTACAGCACCTTTTGCAGGAAGGCCTCGAGCTTGCCCTTGGGCGCGGCGCCGACGATCTTGTCCACCTCGGTACCGCCCTGGAACATGATCAGCGTGGGAATGCCGCGTACGCCGTACTTGGTGGGCGTGTTGGGCGAATCGTCCACGTTCATTTTCACGATCTTGATTTTGCCTTCGTACTGCGTCGCCAGTTCTTCCAGGACCGGCGTGATCATCTTGCACGGCCCGCACCACGGCGCCCAGAAATCCACCAGGGCGGGAATCTCGCTCTGCAGGATTTCGGCTTCGAAATTGCCGTCGTTCACTTCGCGCATCTTGGCCTCCTTGCTCGGGTTTCGGCATGCAACGCCGAAAGTATATTTTTCGTTTTCGGATCGGTCAAACTATAGCACACCTGCGCCCCCTGCCGGGTCGCGGTGACGATCTCGTTGTTGCGCAGCAACGCCAGGTGCTGGCTGACGGTAGCCTGCGGCAGCGACAGGCCGTCGCTGATGTCCTTGACGCAACAGGCGCCGGCGAGCAATTGGCACAGGATGCGCAGTCGCGTCTGGTTGCCCAGCAGTTTCAGCGTCTCCGCCGTTTTCGCCAAATTTTTCATCGTCGCCCTTTATCGATGTATGCGCATATATATATATTCGAAAAGTCGAATTGTCAACTCGCCGCGGACCGCCTGCGGTCGAATTGTGCTTGAGGCCTCGTCCGGCCGGTGTTAATCTTATATTAATGGCGACAAGGAGAACATCATGCGACTGCTGGTGACGCACATCGGGCGGTTGGCGACGATGGCCGGCGTGGCGGCCAAAGACGGCATCGGCGTGACCGAGGCCGACCTGGGCGTGGTGGACAACGCCGCGCTGCTTGTCGAGGACGAGACGATTTCCTTCGCCGGACCGGCCGGTGAACTGCCCGACGACCTGGACGTGGATCATCGCGTGGACGCCGGCGGCGCGGTGGCCGTGCCCGGCTTGATCGATCCGCACACGCACCCGTGCTGGGTCGGCTCGCGCCACGACGAATTCGCCATGCGCGCGGCGGGCAAAACCTACCTGGAAATCAGCGCGGCCGGCGGCGGCATTCGCGCCAGCACGCGCCACGCCCGGCAGGCGAGCCTCGAACAGTTGATCGCCGCGACGGAAAAACATCTGGCGCGCATGTTCGCGCTGGGCGTGACCACGGTCGAAGCGAAAAGCGGTTACGCGCTCAACGTCGAGGGCGAGTTGCGCATGTTGCGGGCGATCAAAAGCGCGGCGGAGCACACGCCGCAAACGATCGTCCCCACCTTCATGGGCGCGCACGCGATTCCCTCCGAGTTCGGCGACAACGCCGAGGCGTACACCAACCTGGTGATCCACGAGATGCTGCCGGCGGTCGCGGCCGAGAAGCTGGCCGAGTTTTGCGACGTGTTCGTCGAGGAAGGATTTTTCAGCATCGATCAGGGGCGGCGCATCTTGCTGGCGGCCCGGGAACTGGGGCTCAAGCCCAAGCTGCACGCCGACGAGTTCAAGCCCTTGGGCGGCGCGCAACTGGCCGCGGAAACGGGCGCGGTCAGCGCCGATCATCTGATGGCGATCGACGACGAGGGCATCCGCGCCCTGGCCGACGCGGGCGTGACCGCGACGTTGTTGCCGGCGACGACGCTCTTTCTCGGACAGACGACCTACGCGCCGGCGCGCCGGCTGCTCGACGCCGGGTGTCGCGTGGCGTTGTCGACCGATTTCAATCCCGGTTCGAGTCACACGGAAAATCTGCAACTGGTCTTCACGCTGGCCTGCACCCAATTGCGCATGACCGTGCCCGAGGCGCTGGCGGCGATCACCTACAACGCCGCGCGGGCGCTGGACCGGCACCGGCAGGCGGGCGCGCTGCTGCCGGGACGCCGGGCGGACATCGTCTTTTTCGACGTGAAAGATTTCGCGGCCATTCCCTACCACCTGGCGATGAACGACGTGAAGTGGATCGTCGCCGGCGGCCTGCCGTACCAGGCGCCCGCACAAATCGCCAGGCGTTGTTAAAAGAAAAAGGGACAGACCGGAACGCCTGTCCCTTCACTTCGGAATGATCCGTTTTTTACTTCGCGACTTTCTTCGGCGCCTTCTTCGGTTTGGCCTGTTTCACCGGCTTTTTCGGAGCGGCTTTTTTGACCGGAGCTTTTTTGGCGACCGGTTTCTTGGCGGCCGGTTTCTTGGCGGCCGGTTTCTTGGCAGCCGGCTTCTTGGCGGCCGGCTTCTTCGCGGCCGGTTTCTTGGCGGCCGGTTTCTTGGCAGCCGGTTTCTTGGCGGCCGGTTTCTTGGCGGCCGGTTTCTTGGCGGCCGGTTTCTT
>DAIMDW010000023.1:0-41441 GCA_036725605.1 bacterium | reverse complement strand
GTTTCTTGGCGGCCGGTTTCTTGGCGGCCGGTTTCTTCGCGGCCGGTTTCTTGGCAGCCGGTTTCTTGGCGGCCGGCTTCTTGGCGGCCGGCTTCTTCGCGGCAGGCTTCTTCACCGCCACTTTTTTCTCTTCAGCCATCTCGACTCCTTTCCGCGATCTTGACGATCGCAACGGCGCCCGTGGTCAAAACCTTTTCGGGCAGGCCCTTTTGTTTACGGTAACGATTTATCTCAACCACACCTCTAGTTGGTTTTGGTCTATTTGACCGCAAACTGTTTCGGCAGTTTCGTGCCCTTCGGATTGAGGTCGACCAGATCGGGATGCACGAAAATGCCGTCCTTCTGAATCATCCGGCCGTCGAACATCAGTTCGCCGTCGCCGGTGAGAATCTTCACCAGGTCCCAGTGAATGGCGCTGCGATTGCCGTTGTCGCAATCCTCGTAACTGGCTCCGGGCGTGAAGTGAATCGACCCGTAGATTTTTTCGTCGAACAAAATGTTGCGCATCGGCTGCGTGATTTCGGTATTGGTGCCGACGGCGAATTCGCCGACATACCGGGCGCCTTCATCGGTGTTGAAAATGTGGTTGAGAGCGGCGGTCAGATCGCCGGCTTCCGCTTTGACGATTTTGCCTTTTTCGAACTCGAGACGGATGTTGTTAAACTCTTTGCCCATGTACACGCTGGGCGTGTTGTAGGTGATGTACCCTTCGACGCTGTCGCGCACCGGCGCGGTGTACACTTCGCCATCGGGGATGTTGGCCGTACCGTGGCAACTGATGGACTTCATGCCTTTGAGCGAGAATTTCAGATCGGTGTCGGATGCCTTCAGGTGCACGGTCTTGGCGGCGTTGAGCAGTCGCACGAGTTTCGCCTGCTTCGTCTTCAACGAAGCGTAATCGAAAATCGTGCAGCGGAAATAAAACTCGTAGAACTCTTCGAGGCTCATTTTCGCGTCTTGCGCCATGGCGTTGGTCGGCCAGCGGCTGACGACCCACCGCGAGTTGTTGACGCGTTCGTCGAGAATGGGCAGCAACGTTTTCTGATTCAGGCGCATCGTGTCGTGATTCGCGTTGGCGTAGACCATCGCGTTTTCCGGCGCGCGCACGCCGATGAACACGTCGACCTGTTTCATGAAGTCCAATTTGTGCTGCGGGAAGTACCCCGCCTGCGCCTTGGTGGCGTGGTTGTAAAAGTCCTTGGTGATTTCCGGGAACTCGAAATCGATGGCGACGTATTTCGCGCCGCGCAGGAGACATTGTTTGTGCAGCTCTTTGATGATCGGGTAGGTGTCGACGCCAACCATGTTGAGCAGGACGACATCGCCCTTCTTCACACGTGTGGAATATTCGACAAGAACCTTCGCCAGTTGAGCAACTCGTTGGTCGAACATGCGCATCCCTCCGTAATCGAATCTGCGTCGCCCATCTTGTCAACACCGGATGCGCTGTCCCCGAAATGATTCGCTTACGCCACACATGCACCGAACTTCATCGTTCGGTCGCGTCGAATCATTTCCCCCCACAGCAATAGATAGCTTTTTGATTATCAAAGTGCGCAAATTGTGTCAACTTTTTTTCTTACGTGAGCGACAAAATTAGATAGAAAATATTCGCTTCGCTCCTTGCGCAAATCGTCGTCCGCAAATTTTCACGAACGACAAAATTCACGACGCCCTTTGTTTGCTATGGTTTTATCAATCGTGTTAGTATTGCACGTTGGAAAATTAAATCGAATCCTCTGCCAGGGGAGTGAACGATGAAACGATTTTTTTTCGCTTTGATTTTTTGTCTGCTACCGCTTGCCGTCGCGTGGGCCGGCAATGCCGATCCCGATCAGATACGTCTGTCGTGGGAAGATGACGCGACCGCGACGTTGACGATCGCGTGGCGCACCGTGGACACCGGCGTCACCGAATCGGTGTGCCACTTCGGAGAAACGGCCGCGCACGGGCAGCAGGCAACCGGCTCGACCTACACCTTCACCAACGCGACGGGCCTGCATCACAAAGTGCGGATCACCGGTCTGGAACCGCGTACGGTGTATCACGTGTCGTGCGGTGACGGCGGCTCGCACATGTTCGGCGACCGCACGTTCATCACCGCGCCGGACGTCGACGACGTGTGCGAACCGATTCGTTTCGTCGCCATGGGCGACTCGCGTTCGAGCCTCGATTCCGGCGCGAGCATTCTGTGGTCGACGATCATGGATGCGGCGACCGATGAAGTGCCCGACTTCATTCTCTTCACCGCCGACGCCATCGCCGACGGCGATGAGGTCGAAGACGGCTGGGACGATTGGTTCGACAAATCGCACGACGTCGGCGACTACCCGATGATGATGATCTGGGGCAACCACGAACATCGCAGCAACTCGGCGTATGGGCCGTTGTTCCACATGCCGGTCAACGAGGCGAGCGGCACCGACGACTTCTGGGAACTGCGCTACGGCTACATCCACCTGTTCGGTCTGGACACCGAAGAGCAGCCGTACGATTTGCAGGCGACCTGGCTCGACGAAAAGATGGGCGCGAGCGACGCGATCTGGAAAATCGCCGCGCACCATCGTCCGGCCTACAGCTCGGGCACCTCGCACGGTTCGGAACCGGACGTGCAGGATTACTTCGTGCCGATTTACGACGAGTATCATCTCGACGTCGCCTTCTCCGGGCACGATCATATTTACGAACGCACCAAGCCGATCTACGACGGCAACACCACCGCCAACTACAACCTGGGCACGATGTACGTCGTCACCGGCGGCGCCGGCGCGGCGGTCAATCCGATCCTGAACATCTTCACCTGGTGGTGGCAGTACGGCATCGGCACCTGGCATTACACGCTGATCGAAATCGAATTCGACACGATGCATCTGGCCGCCTACGACTCGTTGGGCATCAAGCTCGACGAAGTGACCGTCACCAAACCCGACATCGGCGACCCGACCGCTTCGTTCTTCAAAGACGTCGATGAAGTGCACGTCGGCGAGGAAGTGGTGTTCGACGGCCGGGCGAGCTTCGACCCCTGCGGCGAGCTGACCTGGGCGTGGGATTTCGGCGACGGCCAAAACGGCGACGGCGCCATGGTCTCGCACACCTACGAAAGCGAAGGCGAAGTGACCGTCACCTTGATCGTCACCGATTTGAACGACAACACCGCGCAGTTCACCGACACCTTCACCGTGCTGCCCGCTCTGGCCGATGACGACACCGGCGACGACGACACCGGCGATGACGACACGATTGACGATGACGACGATACCGGCGACGACGATGCGGCCGACGACGACGCAACCGACGACGATGCGACCGACGACGATACCGTGCTTGACGACGACGCATCCGGCGGCGATGACGACGATGACGACGACGGCTGCGGCTGCTAGGAATGCCGAATGGCGAATGCGGAATGTGGATTGTAAACCTGCCCGGTGGCGCTGATACGCCGAACGCGGAGAGGCTTGTCAGTGTCCAATGACAACACTGATAAACTCGCTCGCTCGCGCATCAGTGACACCAACTATTGAATAAAAAGAAGAGGCGGTCACGATCGACCGCCTTTTCTTTTTGGCTATCGCGCGCCCCACGACGAACTTTTAAAATGAATGAGCCGCGAAGTCGTTTCGCGGCTCATTCGTTCTATGAAATACAAGAATTACCAGCCCGTACCGTGCGGCTCAGTGTCGGCAACAATTACCGATCCTGATCATTCCGCATTCGCCGTTCCGCATTATCAGCATCCGCACCCGTCATCGTCGTCATCGTTGTCGTCATCGTCGTCATCGTCGTCGTTGCCGCCGGTGTCGTCATCGTCGGTGTCGTCGTCGCTGCCGCCGCATTCCGGGTCGGTCGCGTCGACCTTGCCGTTGCAGTCGTTGTCGATGTTGTCGGTGCAGATTTCCGTCTGATTCGGATTGACGTTTTTGTTGTTGTCGTTGCAGTCGTCGCCGCCGCAATCCTCGGCGTCGAAGCCGTCACCGTCGGCGTCGCAGGTGGTCAGGCCCGTGATCACCAACGAAGCTCCCTGCGGACCGCTGGGCACGTCATAGCCTTTGACGATCACTTCGTAACCGCCCTTGCTCGGCGACTCGATGTACACCTGTTCGACGGGATTGATGTGGTCCTCTTTCGGCGAGGCCGCTTCGCTCACGTCGCTCGGGTTGGGACTCCAGGGCAGGTAGATCGTGCCGCCGGTGCTCTTCACCTGCAGGTCGAGGTCGTTGACCAGATCGCGGCCGGTGAGGATCGGCCCGGGCACGTCGGTCCAAACCAGCGTAACCTTGATCGGCTCGCCGGTGCTGCGGAAGTGCCGCGACCACTGGTCGCCCTGATCCAACGAGATCACCGTGTACGTTTCGTCGAGGATCAGATCGAGCATCGCCGGAATGCGCAGACCGCCGAAGCCGAACGTATAGTCCGGACCGGCCATGCCCAGATCCTGCGCGCTGTGAATGACCAACGCCTTGGCCAGCGAGGGCGACAGCGCCTCGCCGGTTTCGCGCTCGTAAAGCTCATAGGCCAACGCGGTCGCGCCGGTGACCACCGGGGCCGCCTGGCTGGTGCCGCTCATGTCCATGTAGAGCATGCCCGGCGCGTAAAACACCGAGACGCAGCTTTTCGTGCCGCTCATCATGCCGCCGCCCTCTTCGTGGCCCGGCGCGGTGACGTCGGGACGCAGGCGGCCGTCGTCGGTCGGGCCGCGGCTGGAGAAGTAGGCGATCGATTCGTCGTTGACCACCGAGGCGCCGACGCAGATCGTGTTCTTGGCCGGCACCGGCGGCGGAATCAGGCGGAAGTCGCCGGAGCATCCCGAGGTGCGCTCGTTGCCCGCGGCCCACACGATGATCATCTCGCGGCCGAACCGACCGGCGATGATGTCGTCGATCAACGCCGCCGAACCTTCGTAGTCGCCCAGCCACGCGCAATCGTAGTTGTTCGCGCCGATGTTCGCGCCGATCGAGTTGTTGGCCGTGTGCGCGTCGAAATCGGTGATCGCGTGGCCGTAGCTCTGCGAGATGTCGCCGGGGTTGTTGTAGAACAGAACCATGCCGGTGGGCGTGAAGTCCATGCTGATGATCGTCGCGTCCGGCGCCATGCCGGCGTACTGACCGTCGCTGCCCGCGCCGGTGCCGCCGACGGTGCAGGCGACGTGCGACGCGTGGCCGATCAGCACGTCGGGCGTGCCGGTCTGACCGATGATCAAACGTCCCGCCAGATCGGGATGCTTGGCGTCGCCGCCCTCGGTCGGGATGATGCCGCCGTCGTAAATCAGCGCGTTCACGCCCGCGCCGGTCACGCTGTAGGGCGGCTCGTGCGCCGTGTCCGCGCCGACGAAGGGCCGCACGCGATCGTTGTACAGACCCCAAGGCGGCGACGGCTGCGCCACCCACTGTACGCTGTCCAGACCACCGAGCAGGTAAGCGTCTTCGATCGACTCGACGCGCACGAAGGCGCTGTTGCTCACCTCGATCGTCTCGAGAATTTCCGCACCGATCGAATCGATGTCGGCCTGCATCTGCGCGAGCGACGTGTCGGCGAAGAAGGTCACCAGCAGATCGACGCGGCCGTTGCCGGCCAGCGCGTAACTTTCGATCGAACCGTCGAGCACGCGCTGATGGATTTTATCCTCGGGCTGCAGCTCGACGACCGCGCGCAACGCCGGCGCGGCTTTCATCTGCGACCAGTCGCGCGACGCCACGTACGCCAGATACGCGTGCCGCGGCACCGGCACCATCAGGTGCAGACCCTCGGCGGCCAGATCGTCGCGCTCGCCGGCGGTCGGCGTCTGCGCCAATTGCACCAACACGTGGCGGCCGGTGAAGTCGGCCAGCGCGGTCCAGGCCACCGGCGTATCCTCGCCCTGGAAGGTGCGGTTCTTCAAAAGAATCGGCAGCCCTTCGGCGTACGCCGTCGCCGCAAAAAGCAACAGCAGCGCCAACAGGGCCGGAATCAAACGTTTCATGCACATGCTCCTTTGCCGTTCAACGTTCGTGGTTGCAGCCTGCGACCGCCTAGTTTACCCGCCTGGGAGCCCAAGGCAAGCTGCAAAAACCGCAGCGCGTTTGCCGTAACCCATCAAGCCGTGATACATTTCACGGCAATCATCGGGGCGCGAACGCCGGCGACGTTTCACCCCGAATGGCACACAACCGACATTCCATCACGACGCATAACATCATCGCCCGACGCCGGCGACGCACGCCTCGCCCACGGAGGATGAGGATGAGCCGCGTTTTCTTTTTAATGATGTTAATGATGCTGCTGGTTTGCGCCTGGGCCTGTGAGGACGAGACGAACGACGATGACGACGAGGCGGGCGACGACGATAACGCCGACGACGACGACGATAACGACGACAACAACAACGGCGGCGCGTATCCGGAGTCGTGCGCGA
Source organism: bacterium (assembly GCA_036725605.1). Taxonomy (GTDB): domain Bacteria; phylum Lernaellota; class Lernaellaia; order Lernaellales; family Lernaellaceae; genus CALBTQ01. Next base: position 35,050 of record DAIMDW010000023.1, on the reverse strand, counting down.
ACGGTCCGTTTTTCCCCTTCGATCTGCGCACCACGCCGATGATCGTGCCCTACCCCAACAACCTGTACCGCGTGGCCGACGCGAAGTCGACCTCGGGGTATCGCGTGGCGTTGAATACCGATGTCACGCAGCCGCTCGGCCGTCTGGCGGGCATGCGCTTGCTGCAACCGTTGATCGAGGCCGTCAACACAATGACCGGCTTCGCGACGATGAGCGATCTGTACGTGCCCATCAGCGAAACGCCGGCCAACTATTCGCTGCCCGACGGCGGCGAGGCCTCGCTGGACGACGCGGTGTTCGTGGTGAACATCCAAAGCGACAGTCCGTCCTTCGGCGAGGCGATTCCCGTAACCGTGAGCGCGCAAAACAGCTACCTGCAACTGCGCCCCGAAATTCCGCTACGCGGCGCAACGCACTACGCGCTGGTGGTCACGCGGGCGCTGGTCACCGCCGAACACGGTTGTTACCAGGCATCGCCGAGCATGCAGGACATCTGGCTCACCTATCATTACCTGGAAGGCAGCAATCTCGCGCTACGGTATCGGCCGGTGCTGACACGGTTGGAAGAACTGGGCGTGGCGTCCGCGGACATTCTCGCGCTCAGCGAGTTCACGACGCTGGACACGACCGGCGAACTCAACCGCGTACGCGAGCAGATCGACGCCCTCGCCGCGACCGATCCGCCGACGCTGCGCGATCCGCAGTACTGGAATATGAACGAAGAGCACGTCGGGCGCTACGCGTATCTGCATCTGGACACGCCGGTCTGGCAGGATGAAGACGGCGCGTGGGAGCCCGACGGCGCCGGCGGCATCGTCGTGCAGAACTGGGCCGATTACCGTGTGCTGCTGTCGCTGCCCAAAGCGAACGCGCACGAGCGCGGCCAGCCGTACCCGGTGGTGATTTACGGGCATCCGATCACCGAGCGCAAAGAGGGCATTTACTATCTGAAGCTGGCCGAGGCCTTCGCCGAGCGCGGCTACGCGATGATCGCGATGGACGGCGCGGCGCACGGCGACCGGGCGGACGGGCTGATCGGCGGGCGGCTGTCGTCGATGTTCGGCTTCCTCGACTTCTTCCATCCGCTGCGCATGCGCGACAACGTACGCGAAACGGTGGCGGACCTGATGTGGCTCACGCGCGCGGTGCAAAACCTCGACGCGATGGACGTCATCCCCAACAACAACGGCGACGGCATTCCCGATTTCGACACCGAGCACATTTACTACTTCGCCATTTCGCTGCACGCGATTCTCGGCGGCGCCTTCGCCGCGCTGGAGGACAACATCGACGCCTTCGTGATGAACGTGGCCGGCGCGAAGCTCACCGGCGTCGCGTTGGAAGGTCCGTTGATGGGGTGGATCGTCACCCTTGCCGAGTTCGGCGACTACCTGCTGCCGGACATGGAATTCACCGAGTTCGTCTGGCTGGTCGGCGGGATGTATCAGCACGTGCTGGACGCCGGCGACCCGGTGAATTTCCTGCCCCACGTCAACGGCGAGCCGCTGCCGGGGCTGGAGGGACATCATCCCTATGTGCTGCAGCAGGGCGCGAGCGACGACTTCATCGTCGGCGGCATGAGCGGGGCGTACTACTGTCGCGCGGGCGGCTGGCCGCAGTTCGAGCCGTACGTGTGGGACGTGGGGCACGTCGAGCACGTGTGCTGTCCGCGCGTCGGCTCGGGGTTTTTCCAATTCGACACGGCCAACCACCTGATGTTCCTCATGCCCGAAACGGACCTGGGTGCGGCCTCGCGTGAGCAGGTGTTCCATTTCCTGGACACGCACCTGGCGACCGGCGAGGCGGAGATCGTCAATCCGTTGTGCGCCACGTGCCGCTGAGGATCTTGCCGCCGCGCCCGATCGCCCTTAGGTTAAGGGAAACCCAAACGGGAGAGGCGCGATGGCGACGTTCGAGGGCTTCGACAAGCGGACGCTCAAGTTTTTCCGCGAGCTGAACAAGCACAACAACAAACCCTGGTTCACCGAGCACAAGGGCGAGTACGAGCGCTACGTGCTGGCCCCGGCGCAGGGCTTCGTCACGGCGATGGGAGCGAAGCTGGCGACGATCGCGCCGGGCGTGCAGGCCATCCCCAAGATCAACAAGTCGATCTTCCGCATCTACCGCGACACGCGCTTCTCCAAGGACAAGACGCCCTACAAGCCCTACGTGTCGATGCTGTTCTGGGAAGGCCCGCTGAAGAAGGACGAGAACTCGGCCTTCTACTTCCACGTCGAGCCCGAGGCGATCTGGATCGGCGGCGGCATCTGGATGTTCTCCAAGCGCATCCTGGAGGCGTACCGGCAGGCCGTGCTGCACCCGGTGCACGGCGACGCGCTCGCCGATGCGATCAAGAGGGTCCGCCGGCGCGGCTACGAACTCGGCGGACAGCGTCGGAAGCGCGTGCCGCACGGCTTCGACCCGGCGCATCCGCGCGCCGAACTGCTGCTCTACGACGGCCTGTACGCCGGCACGCAAACGGCCGTGCCCGACGAGCTGTTCTCGCCCAAGATCGTCGACTGGGCCTTCCGGCACTTCAAGAAAACCCTCGAACTGCACCAGTGGCTGACCGCGCTGGTCGAGCGCACGGCGTAGGGGTAGGTCTCCGTGCCTACCCCTGGCCGGGGCAACCACCGTAGGGGTAGGTCCCCGTGCCTACCCAGGCCCGGGGCAATCCTGGCCGGGGCAACCCGTACCGGGGCAACCACGGAGAGTTGCCCCTACAAAAATCGCCGGTCTGCGCCGATTCGCCAACGCGGAATTTCGAATTCGGAAGGCGGAATGAGGGCGGGCTCGAGCACATAAATAGGTGACTGTCCATGTTTTCCAGGGCAACCCGTACCAGGGCAACCATCGTAGGGGTAGGTTCCCGCGCCTACCCAGGCCAGGGCAATCCTGGCCGGGGCAACCACCGTAGGGGTAGGTCCCCGTGCCTACCCAGGGCCGGGGCAATCCTGGCCGGGGCAACCCGTACCGGGGCAACCACGGAGAGTTGCCCCTACAAAAACCGCCGGTCTGCGCCGATTCGCCAACGCGGAATTTCGCAGTCGGAAGGCGGAATGAGGGCAAGCACGGGCATGGGGAAATTTTTAGATACTGGGACCGGAAATCTAATGTTGCCGTATGCTAATAGTATTATTACTATAATCAACAGCTATTATTGCATATCCACTTATAGTAACATTTTCCTCTAAAAGAAAGGGGGCTCTATGTTACAATTTATTAAACGTCGGAATGCTCAGGATTCATTTGCATACTATACATTTATCGAACCATTAGAAACGCATTTATTGCTCATCCTTCTTTCATTCCTATTTTTAGCAAACTATAATTATTCAATGGCATTTCTGCCATTAATAAATCTTCTATACTTCGGTTTTAAGGCCTTCCGTTATTGCTTTGGTCTAACACCTAATGAATGGGGTGATATACTTCGACTGATTACCAGAGGTTATGAACATCCCTTCAACATTCTTATTCTAGGTGTGTTTATTATTATTTGCTTCGCAATAATGTATTCGATTACAGGAACCGTAGAGGGACACCAAAAATTAATAAACGAAACTTTCCTGCAATCCTTTATTCGAAGAGATGTATATTTTAGCGTCATTACATTTTCGTCTGTTGGCTTTGGTGATTTGCATCCGGTGCCCCAACATAGATTTTTAGTAAGCGTCGAAGCAATCATTGGAATTCTCGATCTATCATTATTTATCTCGGCTGCTTTTCAAAAATATGGACGACAGATGACTCAACAAAAACATTGAGTTTAGGTCATCAAGTGCGACCAAGCCCTTACGGACAAGGCCGTAGCTGCCCCTACAAATAATCGGTCGGCCGAGATTCACCAAACACAGAGATGTGTATGAGTGTTCAATTGTCCACTGTTATGCTCGCTCATTTCTTTCGCTCGCAAAACAGTGCCACCCGCCAATCTGACGGTAAATTCGTCATCTCGACCGGAGCACAGCGAAGTGGAGAGATCCCTTTGCTTATTGAACGAAAAGGGATTCCTCCAATCGTCACGCCTTCGGCGTTCCTCCGTCGGAATGACACGTTCTTCGCCATATTTGACTATTTCGATAGCCCTTGTATTCTATTTTTTATAATTATTCTATTTTCCCATAGAGTTGAATATTGAATTTTTAGTGTTAAACTATTTCAGACTTTCTTGGAGCAAGTATCGAAATGAATGAACAAGGCAATTTTCGTTTATTTTCTGAAATGTATGGATCACCAAAGAAAAAGAAAAAACTTGATCAACTTGATAAAAGATCTAAAGGACGTCTTTGGAATTTTCTTTCAGATAATGCAATTTCTAGGAAAACCTTAGAATACTTTTGGAGTGAAATTTTCTGTCAAACATTTGAGTCATTCCCAACATATGATCATCTTAGGAAAAAGAAAACTTCAGAATTGTTTGTAAAAGCAGAACATGAACAATGTTTTGACTGCATACAATATTATTTCTATAAATTGTGGCAAGAATTGAATAATGTAAGCCCATTGCGCTATGGACTATTTCATGATGAATTAGATCCAGAAACTGAAAAGAAAAACATATTAAGCAAAATAAATGATCTCTCCACAGAGTTGAATAAAATATTAGAGGAAGAAGGCTTACAGTGGAGATTCAATGGTCATAATTTTGTGCCAGTGACCAATGAAATAGAAAGTGACTCAGTAACGAAGACATGCAATCTACCCTCTCCATTCAACGAAGCGAATAACCACATCCAGAAAGCGATTGAATTAATTCGTGATCAAGATAAACCTGATTACTCTAACAGTATTAAGGAATCGATAAGTGCTGTTGAAGCAGCAGTACAGGCATACACAAATTCACCTGGTCTTACATTTTCTAAAAGCATTGATAAACTAGCAATTCATCCATCGTTGAAAGAATCATGGAAAAGGCTTTATGGGTTTACATCTGACGAAGGAGGAATAAGACACGCAAAAAATGCAAAGACAAAAACCAAGGTCGACTTTTCATTAGCTCAATACTTCATTGTAACTTGTTCTGCAATGGTAAATTATTTTTCGAATAATTATATCGAACAAACATTGTCAGATTATAAGGAAAGTGGAAAATGAACTCGATTAATCAAAAACCCTGTAATGATGCTCATGAATTTCTGGAATTTTTATTACCTTGGAAAATAGTCACCTGGGAAGGCAATTATGACGTAAGACCTCAACTCGAAGACTGGATTTTCCGTGGACAAGGCCAAGATATAATTCCAATACCTTTAGCTTTGCGTAAAGATAATGAAATCATTATTCAAGTGAAAAAGTATCTAACAAAATATGCCGGATCTTTTATTATCAATGAAGATTCATTACAAGTTGGAGCGGAATTTGATTTATTGAGAGATTTCTTGAGAGCTGCCGACTGGCAGCAAAATCAACTTATCGGATATGACATGAAATTTAGGGACAAAATGTTAAATAAAACTACTTGTGAATATTTTATGTCATATCCTAATAAATGGTTAAAGGGAAACGAGGCTTACCATTACAAGTATCTTGAATTGGTTGCTTTAGCTCAACATTATAGAATTCCAACACGCTTATTGGATTGGACAGAACGCCCACTGATTGCCGCATATTTTGCTGCAAATAGAGTAATAGAACTCTGCGACAAAGAATCTAATGGGGAAAATGCGGAAATTGTAATTTGGGCCATGAATCGAAAAGTAATTGAAAACAAGACCGATGAAGAAAGAATAACTTTTATTGGCCCAACGATGGCAATGAACTCAAATCTAGCAGCACAAAGAGGAATCCTTACTTTATTAAAGAATGGTGAATCATATGAAAATCTATTTAAAAGTTATCCTAAGAACATTTGGAAAATTACACTCGATAAAAAGCATCGATTTGAACTACTAAGACAATTATTCAATATGGGCATTCATGCTGGAACTATGTTTCCTTCACTAGAAGGAGCAGCAAAATATGCAATTGAAAGAAGATATTGGCCTGATAATCTATTACTTGATGGAGATTTACGTTTTACCTAATCCCCGCCTTGCCCCCTTCCTTCCCCATCCCCATATTTTGGTTAGAGGCGCGTGAAAACAGGGGAATTGGGGGGATGCCATGAAGCATCATCTGATTTTCACCGGTTCGGGACCGATCGTGGTGCTGCACTCCTACGGCGACATTTCCGACGAGACGCTGCTGGCCAAGCTGACCGCGAAGGGCATCGAGAAGTTCATCGCGTTCGAGCTGGACGGCGACGAGCTGCGGCACACGTACGGGCACCGGTACGAGGTGGTCGTCGAGGACCTGGACGAAACGAACGATTTTCGCATCCTCGATTACGACGGCCACCGGGTGATGAACCACTTCGACTTCGCGCAGATCACCAAGCAGAAGCCGTACTTCCACGGGTGAGGCGCGGGCGACGGGCCGGACCGGGGCGAACGACGCTTTCCTTTTTTCCGCCGCGAATGTTTGACCGCGCGCGGTGAACGGCCGTATAATAATTCCTTGCAGGAAACCGCCTGCCCGGGTGGAGGGAAATTCGCATGCGTCGACTCGCTTGTCTGGCCGTTGTGATCACGTTGCTGGCCGTCGCGCCGGCTTTCGCCCAAACGACGCTGCCGCTTGAGGCCACGGTGCCCGACGCGGCCGCGGTGCGCATCACCGAGGGCGGCTTCGCGTGGCTCTCCGAGGCGATCACCGCCGCGCTGCCGTCGATGGGCATCCCCGAGATGATCATGGGCTACAACCCGATCCTCGAGTTGGACTGCACCAACCTGCTGGTGGCCTACCTGGAAACCGACGTGAACATCACGGCGGTGAACATCGACAATTCCACGGTGACGCTCTCGACCGACCAGGTGGGCGGCCTGGGGCTGGTCAGCGACGCGCTGTACGCGTTGATTTCGCTGGCCCCGGCGACCGGCGAATCGTTGGTGCGCATCGAGATGGACGGCATGACCGGCGACGACAACACCTGTTCGGACGAACCGCTGTTCGCGGCGATCGACCTGTACGTGTCGTCGCTGGACATCGCGGCGTCGGTGACGGTCGACTACAGCGCGCCGGACGGCTTCGCGATCGAGATCCACGAAGTGAAAGTCGCCTTCAACGATCTGGACATCGTGTTCACCGGCATGCCCGAGGAACTGGAGGAGATCGTCGAACTGCTGCTGACCACGACGATGACCGACCTGATCGAGGAAATGGCGCCGGAGCTGATCAACCAGTTGATCGAGGAACAACTGGGCGACGTGGTGCTCGAAGGCACCAGCGAGGTCGGCGACTGGATCATGGAATACGCCTTCACGCCCGCTTTCGACACCGACAGTTACGGCCTGCTGGCGACCACCGACGGCAAGCTTTTCCTGCAGGGCACGACGCTGGACGCGTGCATCGACGAGGGCCAGACGCCCGGCAGCCGCTGGACGGTCAATCCGCTGCCGGCGATGGGCGCGACGACGCCCGGCGGCGATCCGTATCACTTCGGCGTGGCGCTCAGCGACGATCTGCTCAATCAATTTTTGTACAGCTTCTTCGCCAAGGGCGAGTTGTGTCTGATGTTCCCGTGGGACCTGGAGGACGGCCGCGAGTTGTCGCTGGCGGCGTTCGAGGGGATGACGGCGCCATGGCGCGCGGCGCCGGAGTGGGAAGACGAAGCGAACATGATCGATCTGTATCCGCTGGAGGATCCGCACTTCGTCGTCGGCCAGGGCACGACCGACCTGGCGCTGGTCATGCAGCCGTACCGGTTGGACTGGTACATCATCAAGCAGCAGCGGTACGTGTCGATGCTCAACGTGGAGATCGACCTGACGCTGGCGCTGTCGATGGACACGGACGAGGAAAACAATCTGATCATCACGCTGGAAGGCAGCGAGTTCGTGTTCGACGTGGAGGGCACGGAGTTCAACGCGCTGCCGCCGGAGTTGGTGGAAACGCTGATCAACGGGATCATCAATTTCGTGCTGCCGCTGATCGTGGACGTGCTGCCGCCGATTCCGCTGCCGGCGGCGATGGGGTATCAGTTCACGATCGACGAGATCGGGTCGGTCGGCACGGGCAACGATTACTTCGGGCTGTTCTGTTCGTTCGTCGAGGCGCCGACGAAGGGACCGGCGGCGGCCTTCGCGCTGCCCACGTTCGGCACGGTGCGCACGATGAAACTCGACGGAGCGAATTCGGCGCGGGCCGGGCTGGCGGGCATTGAACGACCGACGCTGCACCTGACGGCCGATCCGACGAGCGCGGCGACGGCGGAGCGTTTCCGCGTGCGCGTGGACGGGCGCGGCTGGCAAACGGCGCCCGACGGCCTGCTGGATCTGACCTACTGGCTGGAAGGCCGGCACACGGTCGAAGCGGTGGCGATCTCGCCCGAGGGGATCGCGGGGGAACCGGCGACCTTGTCGTTCGTGCTCGATCGCGTGGGGCCGCGCATCGACCGGGCGACGCTGACGCACGATAACGGCCGCACATTGCTGACGCCGGCGGCGCACGATTACGCGAGCCGCGCGGCGACGCTGCGCTATCAGGTGCGCCTGGGCGACGGCGCGTGGAGCCGGCCGCGGCCCGGGGCGACGATCGACCTGACCGGGCTGGATACGCGCGACGTGCGCGTGCGCGCGGTGGATCCGGCGGGGAACGTCGGGCCGGAAAAGCGCGTGCGGGCCATCGCCGCGACGCGGCCGGCGCAACGGGCGACAACGACCGGCGCGCGGTTGCTCCACCGTTGATCGTCGCGCTGACGGCAAAACCGAGTCATTATTCAAATATGTAAAAAATCCGTCGCGGCAATTCTTGACAGCCTATCGCTCGCTGCTATGATGCAGGTTAGTTTTGTAAAACAAAGGGAGTTTTGCATCCTGAAGCCAGCCCGCGCCATCGCCGTCTGTCTTTTGCTTGTCTTGTTGTTGTTGACGGTTTCGTCGGCATACGGCAAGCCGGGCGAAGTCGTGCTGTATCGGTGGATCGACGAGTTGGGCAAGGTGCACTACACCGAGTCGATCGACGATATTCCGGCCAAGTATCGGGCGAGCGCGGTGCGCGGCACGTTTTCGCCGGGCAACGGCGCGGCGACGCCGACGCCCACGCCGACGCCCACGCCCAAGCCGGGCAACTCGGATCAGTTGGAACTGCTCAACGACAGCTATTACGTCGAGGACGGTTTCCTGCACATCAAGGGAAAGGTGCGCAACGGGTTTTCCGATCCGGTGGCGCAGGCGAAGGTGAAGGTGACGTTCTACGATGCGCAGAACCGTTTTCTGATCGCCGAGACGACGCTGATCAATCCGATCTACCTGGCGCCGGATCAGGTGGGCACGTTCCATTTGATCATCAAGGTCAATCCGAACATCGACACGTATAAAATCGAACCACTGGGCAACCCATGATCATCACGATGACCACCGATTTCGGCAACCGCGACGGCTACGTCGCCTCGATGAAGGGCGTCGTTTACAGCCGCGCGCCCCGGGCGACGGTCGTGGACATCAGCCACAACATTCCGCCGTTCGACGTGCAGGCCGGCTCGTTCGTGCTGGCGCAGGCGGCGCGATTTTTCCCGCCCGAGACGATTCACATCGGCGTGGTCGATCCGGGTGTGGGCTCGCAGCGACGCGGGTTGCTGGTCGTTTCGCGGCGCCAGCTATTCGTCGGTCCGGACAACGGATTGTTCACGCCGTTCTTCGATCATCAGGCGCAGGCGTTCGCGCTGACCAATCCCGATTTGTGGCTGCCGCACGCCAGCGACACGTTCCACGGCCGCGACCTGTTCGCGCCGACGGCGGTGCATCTGGCGGAAGGATTGGCGCCCGAGGACGTCGGACCGGAGGTGAAAAATCCGGTGCGCCTGCCGGCATGGAACGTGCGGCGCGACGGCGACAGCCTGATCGGCGCGGTCGTGCACATCGACCGTTTCGGCAACGCGATCACCGGCCTGCCCGCCGCGTTTCTCAACGAACTGGGCGAAGGACCCTTCGTCGTCGAGATCGCCGGCCAGGCGCCGATTCCGCTGCTGACCACCTACAGCGACACGCAACCGGGCGAAGCGCTGGCGCTGATCGCGTCGTGCGGAATGGTCGAGGTGGCCGTGCGCGAGGGCAACGGCGCGTCGTATCTGAATCTCCAACGCGGCGACGTGGTGCGCGTCAAACCGGCCCGCTAACTTGCTTCCCCATCGATGAAGGCATACAGTGAATCATCACCCTTGCGGAGGTAGCATCATGCACTGGCGTCGACTGTCGTTGATCGCGGTGTTCGTCGTTTTGGCCGTGAGCCTGGGCCAGGCGGAGGAATGCCGGTGCCAGGCGCTCGGCGATTCGTTGACCGATTGGATGAACATTCCGACCTTCACCGTCGAGGCGACGTTGGGCAGCGGCGTGACCACCGACGGGCAACTGACCGGCGAGGCGTCGAGCTTCGCGAAAAACGTGGGCGTCGTCTATTGCCGCGTGGCGATCATCGACGCGGCGCAGGCGCAGACGGTGACGGTGGTGTGGTATCGCGGCGACGCCGAAACGAGCCGCACCGACCTGCAATTGTCCAAAGAGAAGCATCACGCGATCACGCAACTGACCATCCCCGCCAAGCAGGCCGGCACGTGGCGGGTGGAGATCGTCGATGCGAACGACAATGTGCTGACCGTGCTGCCGTTCGTCGTGGGCAAAGCGTCCCTGCCGACGGAAACGCAGCACAAGCAGAAAACGAAACAGCCGTAAACCACCGCCGCTCCCGCGTTGGATCGCCGGCGCGCCAAGTACGGTCAGGAGTCGTCACCTGGGGCCAGGTCGCCCGGGCGAAAGCCGAGCGCGGGCAAGCAAAGAAGTAATCCCTCCGCTCCAGGCAATTATCAAACTCGATGATTTTTATCGGCAGGTCCGACGCAACACGATCCGGTTTAATCCAGGGTTGTTTTCCCCTTCCCTTCCTCTTGATATTTTATTTACTAACTGCTAACGTACATGTACGTTAGCAGTTAGAATAAAAAAGTCCCTTTTTTGCTTGACCGGCGAACCAATCGCGCGGTAACGACAAATCGATCGCGCGGCGCCGACGAACCAATCACACGGCGCCGGTGAATCGATCGCGTAATGACGGACAGCTTCACCCCCATTTTGACATCTCTAATATTACTTGCTAACGTATGCATACGTTAGCAAGTAAAAAATTGGAACGACGTTTTGTTTGGTCGAAGCATTTCTCTCAGCGCATTGTTCAATCCCGACACCTTCTTGACAATTTGTGACTCATGTATTAACGTACGCGTACGTCAATATACTGCACTGCACAATCTTTCGCGAGGTGCGTTGGGACAGATCGTCGCACCCCGCAATTTGCGAAACGATCGAACGCCCCTGGGAGCCGACATGCCGAAGAAAGTGCAATTGTCAGCCGTCAGGACCGACATTCTTGCCTTTTTCGAAAAACAAAATCGTCGCATTTACGATGAGCTCGAGCTGGCCCAAATTTTTCACCAGCAGCGCAAATCCTGGCAATTGTCCAGCGTGATCACCGTGGAAAAATTCGCCGACTATCTGGTGCGGCGCACGCCGATGGTGCGGCATAAATTCTCGTTTCCGCGTTTTTCGCCTTGTCGCTATGTGTGGGAAGACGCACCGTTGAACGAGGTTCTCCTCTCGCTCAAAGCGAATAGCTATTTGAGTCATCATTCGGCGGCGTTCCTGCATGGGCTAACCGAAAAGGCGCCGTCCGCGCACTACGTCACCTTCGAGCAGGCGTCGAAACAAGATCGACGCAAACCGATCACGCAAAAGGAAATCGACGACGCATTCAGCCGGCCGGTTCGCACCTCGAACAATTTCGCCACGTTTAAAAAGCAACGCGTTTTTCTGCTGAACGGAATGCACACCGGGCAACTGGGCGTCATCCATCGGTTGCGGGAAGAGGGAGAAACGCTTTCCGTAACGAATATCGAACGGACGTTGTTGGACATCGTCGTGCGACCGAACTATGCCGGCGGCGTCGCCGAAGCGCTCCAGGCGTTTCGGTTGGCCAGAGGAAGGCTTTCCACCAACAAACTCCTGGCAACTTACAAACAATTGAACTTCGTCTACCCTTACCATCAGGCGATCGGTTTCTATCTGGAACGCGCCGGTTATGGCGCGGCGGCGGTGCGAGCGTTCCGTGCCTTGGAAATGAAGTACGATTTTTACCTCGACCACGACATGGGCGAAACGACCTTTTGCCGGCCGTGGCGCTTGTACATTCCCGCCAATTTGTAGCCACCCCGACAAACCTTGACAGTCACCGGCGGCGGCTTCTAGGGTGGTACTGCATTTTTTTCACGGAGAGAGTTCATGCGAAACGCCTGCTGGATGGCCGTGGCGCTCATGGTGATTATCGGCGCGCTGGCGGCCTTGGCCGTCGGCGAAGAGACCGCCAAACCGTTGCCGGAATTGCCGGGCGTCACCGTGGTCAAGGGCGCGCAGATTTACGGCATGCTCGGCCAGGACGCCACCCGGTTGCGCTTGTTCGCCGTCAACGGCGGCGGCGAAGCGGCGGCGATTCCCTTTCAGATCGACTCGTGCGACAGCGCCGGGCGTTACGTGCTGCCGCTCGCGCCGGCCAACGGCAACACCAAGCACCTGCGGCTCAAGGTCCGGCGGCGGGAAGCGGACGGCAACGCCCTGGACGAGCATGACGAGCTGGTCTTCGCCACGGCCGACGCGGGCCCGCGAGCACCGGCGGCGGTGACGTTTCAGCACGCGGCCAAGGTGCTGGAGATCGAGCTGAGCGGTCCCAACAAAACCAAGGGCTACGTGTACCTCACCGCCTATGCCGGCACGCCGCCGCCGTTGTCGCCGAAGGATTACGTGAGTTTCAATCCGCAGGCGGAAGCGGTTTTCACCGACCGTTACGTGGCGCGTTACCGGCCGGGCAAGCAGGACCTGGCCGTGTCGAGCCTGCGCCTCAAAGCCGGCGACGACACCGAGGTTCTCGACCGGGTGAAGATCCGTTTTCACCTGCAATCCAAGGTGCTCGTGGCGATCGACGTGAACGAGGACGACGTGCAGGGTTCGGTGGCCGGGTACATCGACGGGCCGGTGCGTGTGATTCGCGGCGCGGAGCACGACGTGAAAATCGGCGGTCTGTTCGACCTGCATCTGGAAATGAACACGACCTTCACGCGCGAGATGTTCTCGCTGCCCACGCGCATTCATTTGCCGCTGAATCTGGCGACGGTCGCGAAATCGGCGACGCTCGACGGCGGGCTGGATCTGAACAGCACGGCGCAGGGCATGAAATTCTATCCGGCGGCGATGCAACCCTACGCCATCGACGGGCGCATGGATCAGGCCGAGCAGGCGCTACGCAAAGCCGAACCCGCGTGGTTGGCCTACAGCGGTCACGGCGCGACGATGTTCATTCTGGGACGCGTGCCCCGGCAATACGGGCTGACCAGTTCGTTGGCCTATCTCGACGACGCCGCGGCCGATGCCGGCCCCGACGAGGAGCCCGGCGCCTGGGGCCAGGGGATGTTCCGCTTCGATTTGATCCGCTTGAAAAAGGGCATCCTGGAGCTTTCCTACCACCTCGTGTTTTTCCGGGGCGCGATGCGCGCCGACTACGCGCGGCAGGCGCAACAGGCGATCAACACGCCGATCGAGGTGACGGTCCGCGAGGAAGCGGTGGAATAATTCAGGGCTCGACCTGCACGGTGACGATGTAGCGCGCGATCACCACGGTCGGATCGTCCGTGGATACTTTTTCCGCAAACACGATGTCGGCGCCGGGCGTCAACGCGGTGAAGACGTGCGTTTCGACGATGCGCCCGTGCTCCTCGTCGGTCTGCACGGCGCCCGGGCGATGGGCCAGCAAATAATCGGGCCGATGCGGCCAGAGCCATTGCACTTCTTCGGCAGTCGAGCGCTCCAGCACGATGGTCACGCTTTCGCCGACGCGCAAATGGATCGTCGTGCCGGCATCGAAATGGCCGAGCGGCTCGGCGGCGAACGCGACGCACGCAAACAAGACGATCATCAACAACATCGGCAAGCGCATCGACTTCTCCGGAGACGGTTGGATAAACCTCTGCCCTTGGGTAGCCGATTCGCCCGCCGTCGTCAAACGCCGTCGCCGAGTGGGGAGGAAAGGAAAACGGTTCAGTGCGCCATTTCGCCGGTGTTGCGGCCGCGTCGCCAGAACATGATGCGCCCGCCGAACGACTGCAGGCCCATCATCCGCCAGAAGTCACGCTCGAGCGCGCTGGGATCCTCGATGACGATGGCGTCGGCGGTGCGCTTGAGCGATTCGACGGTGTAGAAGGCGTACGGATGATTGAGGTAGTGTACCTCGATGTGCACGTGGCGCACGACGATGTCGCCGCTTTCGTGCATGACATGGGCGTACCCGATGCGCTTGCCTTCCAGTTCGAAGTTCATCCGGATGGAGGGGAGTCCGTGCAACCGCATGCTTCGCGTTCTCAATACGCTTGGTTCATTCATTGTCTTCCCCTGTGTAGCGGCGCATTCCGTATCAATCGGCCGTTGAATTTCCCTCAAATGAGAAACGCGCCATTTTTTTGCCCTCAACCATAAAATCGTCAATTGCGCCATGAAGGGGGAGTATTATTTTAGGCAAAAAATTCAGTGTAAACGCACACAATATCTTGTATAATTTAGCAGTTCACTCCTTTAGATAAGGTATGCACTCATTAGAATAAACAAACCACAAGGGAGTATTTCGTGATTGCGCAGCGCGGTGGCGAGAAAAATTGGGCGCTGAAAACACTGCGCGGCGGGGAGTTGGTCGCGGCGGCGGCGCCGGCGATCGGCGGGCGGATCATCTCGCTGCAATACCGCGGCGAGGAGTTGCTGTTCGTGCAGGCCGAGCGCACGGGCGAGACCTTCGATTTTTCCGCCGTGGACGATCTGCGGGCGGCCAAGCGCGCGATCGGCTTCGGTCTGTGGGGCGGCGACAAAACGTGGGTCGCCCCGCAACGCGCGTGGGTCGACGGCATCCCGCCGCTGGAGCTGGACGCCGCGCCGTATCAAGTTGAAGAGGACGGCGACGCGATCGTCATGACCAGCCCGCTGTGCCGTGAGACGGGCCTGCGCGTGGTGCGGCGGGTCGAGGTGAGCGCCGCCGGCGTGCTGACGCTGGACGAGACGATCCGCAACGACTCCGACCGGCCGGTGCGGCGCGGCCTGTGGAACGTCACCCAGGTGCTGCGGCCCTTCGACGTGTACCTGCCCGCCACGGCATTGCGGCCCTACCCCGAGGAAGGCGATTCGGTTTGCCTGATCGACCGGTTCGTCGAGCGCGCGGGCGAGTGGTGCAAGATCGTCTGCCGCGCGCCGGCGCACTTCAAATACGGCGGCTTCGCGCAACGCGGCTGCGTGATCGCCTTGCGTGAGGAAAAAGAGACGACGCTCGCGTTCGCGCGCACCTTCGCGCATCCGCCCGTCGCCGACTACGCGCACGAGGCCGAGGTTGAAGTCTACAATTCGCCGAATCATAATTATCTGGAGATTGAACTGCACGCGCCGTGGCGCGAACTGGCGCCCGGCGAGAGCGTCGGCCAACGACAACGCTGGCACGTCTTCCGCGTACCGGGGCGCGTCGGGCCGGACGAAATTTTCGCGAAATTGGAAAGCGTCCCGTGAACTTTTCAACGACCAAAACGAAATCGATCGAGCCTCCCAGCGCGCTGTCGATGCGCCTGTGGATCGTTTTCATTGTGTTGGTCGCACTTTTCCTTGCGGTCAACATTCTGTTGGTCGTCAATTACGCGGAAAGCGCCAATAGTTGGTATTCCTATGGAGAGTGGTCCGAATTTTTCGCTCGTCTCTATCGCCACTTTTTCCTGACGATTTTCCTTTTCGGTTTCCTGATCACCACCGCCACTTGGGCTATGTTCTACAAGATCAGACGCGATGCGCCACGAGTGGTCGCTATCTTTGTTTTGATCTTGGCGCCATTATTAATCGGCCTTTTCTGGATGTTATCTTATGCATAAGGAATTTGACTCATCGACAATTTCAATTTTGAATTGAACGAAGCTCGCAGAGAATCGGAAAGCGATAAATGATTTATTCCAGGCTGGAAACGAAATCCTCGATCGAACCGCCCAGCGCGTTGTCGATGCGCCTGTGGCTGATGTTGATGATTTTCAACGCCGTGGCGTTGGGCGTGAATCTGGCGTTTTCCGTTCGCGTCGCCGATGGCAACACTTGTTACTATGGAGCTTGGGGCGATTTCCTGAAGTTCGGTTACAGCCATTTCTTTGTGACGCTGATTCTGCTGGGCGCGACGTTCTTTGCCGCCACTTGGTTAATGTTCCGGGTCATTCGCCGCGACGGGCGGCGCGTCAAGTTGACGCTCGCGCTGCTGCCGCTGTCCTTTATCATTCTACTTGTTGGCTTGGGCGCGGCCGGCGGGGCATATATGTGCTAAACAGGTTTCAAGGAACAACGGAGCGCGAATCGATGAGCAACGATTTGCCGGCGGAGAAAACATCCATTTCTCAATATGAGCCGCCCAGCGCGATTGTTGTGCGGTTGTATATGGTGTTCACAATCTTCACTCTGCTTTTGGTCCCGGAAATCTATTTGTTCGGCAATTTCGTCGAACGCGCAATTGTCAGGTTCGGCGGATATATCGGCTGGAGACGATTCTGGATGTTGTATCTGGGCCGAATCGTCAATGACCATTTCATTCTGACCCTCGGTCTGGTCCTGCTTTTTTTGTTCAGTGTTTTTGGCCTGACGTTTATGACCATCAACCGCAATCGAAACCGGCTGTATGTGGTGATCGCTCTCTCGTTGGTCATTCTTTCCATTATGGTCTACACCCCAATTCGAACGATAATCAGCCTGACGTATTTCTGATATTGTTTGCATCCGCACGACGCCAAAAGCGTGGCACACGGACAATGACGCCCTTTCCGGGTGCCATAGTTTTCGCCCCTGGCGAAAGCTGTGCTCGTACAACCACCAAGCCGGGTCTATCCCTCCGCCCCGCCTCTTGCCAACAACGGGACGAATCCGCTACAACCTCCCCACATTGCGCGGGAGACGGACGATGGAGATTTTCAACTACATCGAACAATTTCTGGTCGACGATTCGCCGCTGCTGGACGCGGTGCAAAACATCAGCGACGGACGCGACGCACCGCCGACCATCGGCCGGCAAGCCGGCAAGCTGCTGAGCCTATTGGTGCGTCTGAGCGGGGCGCGGCGCGTACTGGAACTGGGCACGAGCGGCGGGTACGGGACGATCTGGCTCGGTGAGGCATTGCGCGCCACCGGCGGCCGGCTGTGGTCGGTCGAGCTTAATGAAGAAGCGTTGGTCGACGCGCGCCGGCACATCGCACAGGCGAAGCTGGGGCACATCGTCGAGCTGATTCACGGCGACGCGGCGCAGGTCGTCGAGACGCTGGAGGGTCCCTTCGACATGATCGTGCAGGACTCGCAGAAGGCGCTGTATCCGCAACTGCTGAGCCGCTGCGTCGAACTGACGCGCGTGGGCGGATTGATCGTCGCCGACGATACGTTGTTCGTGCCGATGGGCGTCGCGGAAAAATTCGCCGCGCCGATTCACCGCTACAACGAGATGATTTTCGCCGACCCGCGTCTGTACAGCACGATCCTGCCGATCGGCGACGGGGTGGCGCTGAGTTTGAAACTGCGCGACTGACGCGAACCGTGCTGGATTTCGTCGGCGCTTTTGCGCAAGATAAAGCGACGAACGCGGGAGGACGAATGATCGATCTGGACACCATGTTGCGCCTGCTGGGCATGCGTTTGGGCGACCGAGCGCTGATCGGCCCGCAGGTCGTCCAGATCGACCTCACCGACGCGTGCACCAACAACTGCCTGGGCTGCTGGGCGCGCAGCCCGTTTCTGCGCGACGACGATTTTTACGACACGCTGAAAAAAGGCGCGCTGGACCTGCCGTTCATCGAGCAACTGCTGCCGGTGCTGCAAGAACAACGCGTGCGCGAGATTTTCCTGGGCGGCGGCGGCGACCCGCTGTGCCATCCGCAGGTGTTCGAGGTGATCCGGCTGGCCAAGGAGCACGGCCTGCACGTGACGCTCAACACAAACTTCACGCAGGCCGACACCGACGTGGTCGACGGGCTGATCGGCGCGGGGCTCGACCTGCTGGTGGTGTCGTTGTGGGCGGGCACGGCGCGGACCTACTCCAAGCTGCACCCGAACAAGACCGAAGGCACGTTCCGTCATCTGACCGAAATGCTGCGCTACGTGGCGGACCGCAAAAAGCGCGCCGGCGGCGTGCCGCGCGTCAAGCTGTACGACGTGATCTGCAAACTCAACCTCGACGAGATTCCGCAGATGATCGAGCACGGGCGTGAGGTCGAGGCCGAGGAGGTCGAGCTGGCGGTGTTCGATCCGATCCCGCGCCGCACGCACATCTTCACGCTCAACGAGCGCGAGATCGAAAAGGCGCTGGCTTACGTCGCGGCGATCGACCGCGAGCAACCGCCGTTCGTGCACACCGAGTTGTTCACCCGGCGGCTGCAGAACATCGACGCAACCAAGGGCGTGTTCGACAACGGCATCGTCGCGTCGATCCCCTGCGCGGCGGGGTGGTTTTACAGCCGCGTGACGACGGTCGGCGAGGTGCACGCGTGCCTCAAGGCGCACCGCATTCCGGTCGGCGAAATGCCCAAGTACGACTTCGGCGCGATCTGGTACGGCCACGGCCTGCAGCAATTCCGCAAGCACACGGTGAAGCTGCACTACGACGATCCGTACCTGCAGATGATCGGGCACGACATCGACTTCGCGCTGCCCGGCTGCTTTCGCATCTGCGACAACATCGGCCACAACCAGCACGTGATGCGCCTGGCCGGCGGCCTGACCGAAGACGAACAGGCGACGCTCGCGGCGATGGAGAAGGTCGCGCGCAAAGGCGGCGACCTGCGGGCGATCGAGGACGCGTACCGCCAACGGCTGACCGGCTCGGCCGAAGCCGTGCCCGCGTTTTCACCGCCGGCGACGACCGCAACCAGTTCCGCCCTCGTGCTGCACGGCGACAACGAGTACGCGCACGAACTCGTCGACGAAACGCCCTGGGCGCAGGTCGAAGCGCAGTTGGCGCAGGCGGGACGCGATCGGCAGATCGTCGTGCCGGTCGGACTGCACAACGTCGCGCGGCTCGATCTGCTGTTCGCGTTGATCAACAAACACACCGGCCGCGCGTTGGATCCAAACGACGCCATGCTCGCGCCGCGTCCGCTGGCCGAGATCCACCGGCGCTGGCCCGCGCAACTGGAGCGCCTGCGCGCGTTGGCCGGGCAGCACCGCGTGATTCTCGACCTGTCCGATCGCGGCTGGCAGGAGGCGCTGTGGAAAATCGCCGGCGCCTATCGCGCGGATCGTGAAGCCGAGCTGCTGCGCGCGCTGGGAGCGCTGACCGGCCGGGCGTTTATCGGCCCGCGCACGTTCCACCTGGACGTGACCAACGCCTGCGAGGCCGATTGCGCTTATTGCTGGTTTCACAGCCCGCTGGCCGAGGCGCGCACCGACGCGCACCGCCTGACCGACGCCAACCGCGACGCAACGATGCCGTGGGAGATGTTCCTGCAACTGGCCGACGATCTGGCCGCGCTGGAGGCGAAGGAGGACGTGGTGCTCTCGGGCAAGGGCGATCCGCTGGCGCATCCGCGCATCGCGGAGATGATCCGCGAGCTCAAGCGGCGCGAGCTGGGCGTCACGCTGTTCACCGGCGGGCGGCGGCTGGACGAGACGATAGCGCGCGCCTGCGTCGAGGCGCGGCTGGACATGCTGTACGTGAGTTTGTCGGCGGCGAGCGAAACGACCTTCGCGCGGTTGCACACGGCGCTGGACGCGTCGGCGTTCGGGGAGATCGTCGCCAACGTGAAGCGGCTGCTGGCGCTGCGCCAGGCGGCCGGGGCCGACAAACCACGCGTGGTGCTGGTCGACGTGCTGACCAACCGCAACGACGCGGAGGTCGTCGCCTTCGCCGAACTGGCGGCGGAGTTGGGTGTGGATCATCTGCGCTACCAACTGGCGGCGATCGAGCCGTACAACCGCGAACTGGCGCTCAGCGACGAGCGGCTCGCCGCGCTGCAACCGGCGCTGGCCGAGGCGAAGAGCGTCGCGGAACGCGCGGGCGTCGCGGTGGTGGCGAACATCGATTTTCAGGTCGGCGGGCACGGCGAAGGCGGCGACTGGACGGGCGAACGTTACCGCGAGCTGGGCTGCCTGGCCGGGTTCGTCTTCGGGCGCGCCTGGGCCGACGGCACGTTGAGTTTCTGCTGCGCGCCGCGGCCGATCGGCAACCTGAAAGAACAATCCTTCGCGGCGTGGTGGCGAGACGAACGCTACGACCGCGCCCGGCTGGCCGCGCGACGCCTGGGCGCGCACGCGGAGTATTCCTTCGCCGACGGCACGCCGCTGTGGACCGACGTGTGCCGGCGCTGCCCCAACTACGAGGGCATCGAGCGGTTGCGCACGGTGCTGGACGAGGCGGAGTTGCTCGATTCGTAATCAGACTGCCGTCAACGTCGCCCCGACTTTTCACGTCCCAATTTTTTGGCGGTGGCACTGATACACGAGCGAGCGGCGCGAGCGAGTTTATCAGTGTTTAAAAATACACGGATAAGCCTCACGATGTTCGGCGTATCCGTGCCACCGATTTTCACCCGTTTTTCGTCGGGGCGCGGGATGACAAAACAACGTAACGTCCTCCGTGATGCCCGCGTCGGCGGGCATCCAGGATTGGAAATACCCTTCTCGACCTTTTTGGAAGGTAAGCCGCGCTTCACGCGGCGTTAAAGGAATCCTGGATCCCCGGGTCGAGCCCGAGGATGACGAAAAAGAATTGTCATGCCCGCGTCGGCGGGCATCCAGGATTGGAAATACCCTTCCCGACCTTTTTCCACTCCCTTCATTGCTTCCCGCCCAATTGTTCGTTAGATTTTTAATGGAGATTCCAACCAGGAGGGCTGCCATGAAAACGACCAGAAGCAAAGCCTTGTTAATCGAGCATCGCAACGAAGTCGGCGTGGGCGCGAAAATGTTCGCCGCGCTGGGCGACGAGGGGATCAACGTGGCCGCGTTTTCGGCCTGCGGGCGCGGTCTGCAGGTGGAGTTTTCATTGCTGGTCGGCGAGCGCCACGACGAGGCGCAGCGACTGTTGTCGGATGCGGGCTATGCCGTCGCCGCCGAGGATGTCCTGGTGTTGGAAATGCCCGACGTGCCCGGCGCGATGGCCGCCGCGCTGCAGCAATTGGCGATCGCGGACATCGACGTCGACTACGCCTACGGCTCCAGCGCGCGGGACTCTTTCACGCTGGTGGTGCTTAAAACGGCGGATATCGAAGCGGCGGCGGCGGAGCTGGCCGAATTGGAAATTCCGGGCGGGGCTTGAGTTTGCCGGTCGATATCGCATAAATTCCAACTATTCATTTGACCAAAAAACAGGAACATTTCATGTCGACCCTGACAATCGTGGCATTGGGACTGGTGGTAATCGTTTTCATTTTCGTGTTGGCGCGCCTGTTCGGGCAGCCGTCCATTCGGGCGTTGGTGCCCGGCGATCTGAACACCGACAAACGCAAGGTGCAGGAAGGGCGCATCAGCTCCACGGCCGATTCGGCCTATCAGGAAGTGCTCAACCTCGCCGACGTGGTGCTGGAACACAATGAAACCGTCTACGCCGCGACGGGCTTGCGCGGCGAAACCGAGATGGTGCTGCTGGTGACGAACCTGCGCGTGTTCTATTTTTCGCGTCGCTTCGGAGCCAGCCGTTACAGCCACGACGTGTTCACCTTCGACAAGCTGCATCCGATTCCCATCAGCCAGGCGGTGATCGGCGAGAACATCCGCCTACTCGAAGGCGATCGCATGGCCGAAATGAAAAGTCCCGGCGCGGAAAGCTGGCTGGACACCGCCGAGGACACGATCAAGATCATCAACCAGCAGATCAAACGCGCCCGCACCGGTCAGTAGGGGGAAGGACATCATGGTCACGCGGATGCTTGCGCTCATGGCGGCGTTGCTGGTCGTCGCGGGCTTGCTGGCGATGGCGTGCGGCGACGATGACGACGACGAGGATCAGCCGGCGACCCTCCCCGGCCGCGACGAAGCGGTCCAGGCCTGCCAGGACGCGTGCCAACAGGCGCGCAAAGACGGCGCCTATCTGGGCGACGGTCCGTGTCTGTGGGAAGGCGAAGTCGACAACTGGGTGTGCGACGTGGCGCACAATCCGCGCACCGAGGTCGACGACGATCCGGCCAACCAATGCCCCGACTACAAGGATCCCTACGAGCACTTCGTGGAAGTGGATCCGGACACCTGCAACGCCTTCAACGTCAAATAAATAGTGTGGCGATTCTCAGCTGCGCGGAATGGCCAGCATGCGGTCGAGCGAGGTTTTCGCGCGCACGCGGATCGCCTCGGGCACGGTGATGGTGTAATCGTCGGGATGCTCCAGGGCGTGCTTCACGTCGGCCAGCGTCGTTTTTTTCATGTCTTCGCAGACCAGCGCGTTTTCGTCGATGACGATGTACTCGATCTGCGGGTTGGCCTGACGCAACGGCCAGAGCATGCCCTTTTCCGTACCGATCAGCGCGCGGCGGGCGTCGGTGGTTTTCACCCAATCGAGCATGCCCGAGGTCGAGGCGACCACGTCGGCCAGGGCGGTGACTTCGGGCCGGCACTCAGGATGCACAACGACCGGGGCGTCGGGGTAGCGCTCTTTCATCTCGCGCACGCGCTCGGCGGTCAACAGGTGATGCGCGGGGCAAAAGCCGTCCCACCAGGTCACGCGCTTGTGCGTGTGCGCGGCCACCCACTGGGCGAGGTTCTGGTCGGGGACGAAGAAGATTTCGTCGGTGTCGACGAAGTCGGCGACGCGCCCGGCGTTGGCGCTGGTGCAGCAAATGTCGGATTCGGCTTTGACCGCGGCGGTCGAGTTGACGTAGGTGACCACGGTGGCCGACGGACCGAGCTCGGCCTTTTTGGCGATAAGCTGCCGCGCGTCGATCATGTCGGCCATCGGGCAGCCGGCGTCCGGACGCGGCAGAATCACGCGTTTGTGCGGCGAGAGAATCGCGGCCGATTCGGCCATGAAATGCACGCCGCAAAAGAGGATCAAGTCGGCGTCGGTGCGCGCGGCGGCCAACGACAAGCCGAGCGAATCGCCCGTCAGATCGGCATGGGCCTGGATTTCCTCGTTTTGGTAATTGTGAGCGAGCCAGATGCCGTTATGTCGCGCGAGCAGGTCCTTGATTTCGGCGACCAGCTCAGGGTGCTGATCCATGCGTCGTTTCTCCTGCGGGCTCGGGAGCCGGTTCGGGGGTCGGTTCGGGCGGCGGCGCGGGCGCTTCCGGCACGGGCACTTTCACGTCTTCGGTTTGCGCGGGCACATCCAGATCGGGCAGTTGATCACGGGTTTCGATCAGCCGCACAACCTTTTCGCCGAGCCAGCCGACGACCGTCGGGCGCAATTGCGGGAAGGACGTGTAGGCCAGCGCCAGCAGCAAGGTGGTGATGACCAGCGCGATCACCAGGCC
Source organism: bacterium (assembly GCA_036725605.1). Lineage (GTDB taxonomy): Bacteria > Lernaellota > Lernaellaia > Lernaellales > Lernaellaceae > CALBTQ01. Next base: position 11,535 of record DAIMDW010000023.1, on the reverse strand, counting down.
GACCATGCCGGGGCCGCGCTTGTTTTCCTTCATGCGCAACACGCGGATGCAGATCGGATCGGTGATCATGCGCACGGCGATGTTGATGCCGGCGAACAACAGCACGATCAGAACGACAAGGAAAATCTGCAGCAGGTAAAACGGCAGATTCGGAAAAAAATCGTTCTTAAAAAAGGCCAACCCGTTGGCTATGGCTTCTTTCATCCCAACCCTCACCGCTTGTTCGATGTGAGCCGATCCTAACAGCCCGCCCGCACGGAGGCAAGCAGAGTTCTGTTCCCTTGGGCTACCTGCTGTGGCCTGCTCGGTGGCACTGATACGCCGAACGCAATGAGGTTTATCAGTGTTTGTTTACGACCGTTTGTTAGCCCTCATCCCCGGCCCTTCTCCCGAGGATGACAGCCCTTTCGTCATTCCCGCGCAGGCGGGAATCCAGGACCGGCGATTACTTTTCCTGACCTTTTTGAAAAAAGGGTGCCGCGCTACGCACGACGTTAAAGGAATCCTGGATCCCCGGGTCAAGCCGGAGGATGACAAACTACTTGTCATGCACACCTTTGGCTGTCGCCAAAAGTGTGGCACACGGACAATCTTCCTCCCACGATCTCCAACCGCGAACCTTCTCTTGACACGCGGTGTCAGGCAAGGTATTGCGCAAGGCATTCCGTCAGGGAAAGGAGCTGGAATTTTATGGGCATCAAGCAAGCACAGCGGCTGACGCAACTGCCGCCGTACCTGTTCGCCGAGCTGGACCGGCAACGCAACGAAGTGGCCGCGCGCGGGGTGGACATCATCGACCTGGGCGTCGGCGATCCCGACCTGCCCACGCCCGCGACGGTGCTGGCGGCGGCGCATGCGGCGCTCGACGATCCGGCCAATCATCGTTATCCGAGCTACCAGGGCATGCGCGCCTTTCGCGAGGCGGCGGCCGCGTTCATGCAACGGCGCTTCAATGTCGCGGTGAATCCGGAAACGCAGGTGTGCGCGCTGATCGGCTCGAAGGAGGGCATCGCGCACGCGCCGCTGGCGTTGGTCGATCCGGGCGACGCGGTGTTGTATCCGAGCCCCGGCTACCCGGTGTACCGCGTGTCGACGATCTTCGCCGGCGGCGAGCCCGTGCCCATGCCGCTACGCGCGGACAATGATTTTCTGCCCGATTTCGACGCCGTTCCCAGCGATGTGGCCGCGCGGGCGACGGCGATGTTTTTGAACTACCCGAACAATCCGACCGGCGCGACGGCCGATCCGGCGTTTTTCCGGCGGGCGATTGACTTCGCGCAAAAGCACGACCTGGTGATTTTGCACGACATGGCCTACAGCGAGATCGCCTTCGACGGCTACCGGCCGCCGAGCATCCTGGAGACGCCTGGGGCGATGGAGTGCGCGGTCGAGTTTCACAGCCTGTCGAAAACCGCGAGCATGGCCGGGTGGCGCATCGGGTTCGTCGCGGGCAACGCGCAACTCGTCGCGGCGATCGGCAAGGTGAAAACGAACATCGACTCGGGCGTGTTCGGGGCGGTGCAGCGGGCGGGCATCGCCGCGCTGAACCTCGATCCGGCGACGCAAGAGGAGATCATCGCCACGTACCGGCGGCGGCGCGACCTGGTCGTCGACGGCCTGAACGCGGCGGGCATTGCCGTCAACAAGCCGCAGGCGACCTTTTATATCTGGTTCGCCGTGCCGGGTGGGGACAGCGCGAAATTCGCCTCCGATCTGCTGCAGCGCACGGGCGTGCTGGTGACGCCCGGGGTGGGATTCGGTCCGGAGGGAGAAGGTTTCGCGCGCATCGCCCTGTGCCGCGACGAACAGCGGTTGACCGAGGCGATGGCGCGTCTGGTGCAACACAAGTAAACGCGGGATAATTCCGCCGGAAATAGGCCCCGCACGGCTTGAACCATCGCGGGTTGCGGCGGGTCTATTGCCGTGTATGTGCTTGACCGGGGACTACCCGGCAAGTAGGATACTGCGGATAAACAGCCAAGACTGGTGTATTTAGGAGACTTGACGATGGCCAAAAAGCTGGCCCTGTTGTTCGCCGCCCTGGCGGTGCTGGCCTTCGCCGGCGTCGCTCACGCGGAAATATCGGTCGAAATTCTGGCCGTATCGCCGACCGACGGCACGATCGCCGAAGGGGAAACGGCCAAGATCGGCTGGCGCATCGAAGCCGACGGTTCGGGAACGTATTCGGTGGAAGTCGGCGGCGACGGCACCGAAGGCAGCGGCGACCAGATTGCCGCCTCGGACGGTTCGGGTTCGTTCGGAGGCACGACGACCGGCACCTCGACGATCTCGGCCGACAACGACCTGGAAGACGGCGACGGCGACTATACGATCTACGTCATCGCCACTTCGGGCACCGAAACGGACTACGCGACCACGACGATCACGTTGGACTCGCCGCCCGATCAGGTCACCGGCGTGCTGGCCCGTCGCGGCGATCAGAAGATTTTCGTCACCTGGGACGAACACGAAGATCCGGACATCGACTACTACCTGGTCTATTACGCCACGCACAGCGGCGTGGACGCTTCCGACTACGACGGCGTGCAGGCCTCCGAAGGCGCCAGCCCGGTCGACGCGGACCTGGTGACCGAACTTTCCCTGTCGGGCCTGACCAACGAAACGACCTACTTCGTACGCGTGAGCGCGGTGGACGAAAGCGGCTCGGAAAGCCCGCTGTCGGCCGAATCGTCGGCGACGCCGACCGACACGGTGGGCTACGCCGAAATGCAGGGCGACGAGGGCAACTGCTTCATCGCCACCGCCGCCTACGGCAGTTACGATCACCGCATGGTGCGCAACCTGCGCGAACTGCGCGACCGCGTGCTGCTGCAATCGGCGCCGGGCCGGCTGTTCGTGCGCGCCTACTACGCGGCCAGCCCGCCGCTGGCGGCGTGGATCGCCAAGCATCCGGTCGCCCGCGCGAGCGTGCGCGCCGCGCTGCAGCCGGTGGCGATCGCCTCGCGGTGTGAAGTGCGTTTCCCGGGCAGCGTCTCGTTGTCGATGATCACCTTGCTGGGCCTGGCCTGGCTGGCTGTGCGGCGCCGCCGCCATGAGGAGGCCAAATGAAGAGACTCGTTGTCGCCCTGGCCCTGTTGACGATTTTGTGCGGCGGCAGCCTGGCGTGGGCCGAAAGCACGCAGGATATTCACTGGCAGGAAAGTCCGCTGTGGGGCACGTGGAGTTTCAACGCGGGCCTGATGTTCTTCAACGAGGAGGACTACTCGGACGTTTACGGCGACAAGGGCATGGTGTTTTACAACATGAACGCGGGCCTGAAGCTGATCGCCGATCTCGAGTTGGTGGGGCACATCGGCTACGGCTTCAGTGAAGGCCGCGGCATTTCACCGCAGGAAAAAAGCAAGACCGACGAATGGTACAAGCTGCACATCGCCCCGGGCGGTCTGGGCCTGGCCTATCGTTTCAAATTCTGGCTCGACCAGCCGGTGGTTCCTTACATCGGCGGCGCGGGCCTGGTCAGCTACTGGATGGAAGAGCGGATGGAAAGCTCGTGGAAGCGGCGCGGCTACAACTACGGCGCGATGGGCTACGGCGGGCTGATGATTCTGCTGGACAACCTCGAGCGGCGAGCGAGCGGCGCGCTGGAATCGACCTGGGGCATCAACAATACGTACATCTTCTACGAGTACCGCTACACGTCGTTGAACAACTTCGACGAAGACGAGATCGTCGATCTGGGCAGCCAGTTCCACTCCCTGGGGTTGATGTTTGAGTTCTAAGCCGCTCAAGCAGCCGACCGACGACGACCGCACATACCTGGCTCATTTCGCGTACGACGGCACGGACTACGCCGGTTGGCAGTACCAGCCCAACGCGCGCACTCTGCAACAAACGATCGAGGAAAGCTTCACGCGGGTCACCGGGCTGCCGGCGCGGTTGCGCGCCTGCGGGCGCACCGACGCGGGCGTGCATGCGCTGGACATGCCGGCCGACTTCACGTTGCCGTGGGAATTCGATCTGGCGCAACTGACCCGGGCCTGGAACGCGGTGTCGCCGGCGGACATCGCGGTAACCGACGTCCGGGCCGCGCCGGCGGGATTTTCGGCCCGTTTCGCCGCGCGCCGGCGGACCTATCGGTACGTTTTGCTCAACCGGCCGCAGCAAAGCATATTTTTGCATCGTTGGTGCTGGCATCTTGCCGACAAACTTGATATTAATGCTGTTCGCGAAGCGATGTCCGCGCTGGTGGGGGAGCATGATTTCACCACGTTCCGGGCCGCCGACTGCGAGGCGAACCACGCGGTGCGAAGCATTTACCGCGTTGACATTGCGGATGCCGGTGTAAGTGACGCCCGATCATGGGGAGAAAACGGGCGATACGCCGGCGCACCGGAAGCAGGCTTGATGGTCGTCACCATCACCGGGAATGCGTTTCTGAAACACCAAGTGCGTTCGATCATCGGCACGCTGGTCGAGGTGGGACGCAGCAAAATGACGCCGGAGGATTTCGCACGGGCGCTGGCCGCGCGCGATCGCCGGCTGGCTGGTCCGACGGCGCCGGCGCATGGCTTGACGTTCGTGGGGGTCGAGTTTGACGCCGATGAAATCGTAATCTAATCTGTCGGTTTACCGAGAAGGCGCATCCAGGAGGATTCGATGAGTCTGTATGAAGAGCGTGACGTCCTGCTAAGCGAAAAAGGCGTTTTGTCCGAACGCCTGCAGAAACTCGAAGAACGCAAGGACAAGGTCAAGCCGCAGCTATACGACAAGCTACGCGGCGAGCTCGACGAGAAGATCAACGACAACGAGACGAAGCTGGCCGACATCGAGGCGCAGATCCGCGAGGAAGAAGAGCGCATCGCCGCCGAGAAAGCGGCGGAAGAAGCGCGCATCGCCGCCGAGAAGGCGGAGGAAGAAGCGCGTCTGGCCGCGGAGAAGGCGCAAAAGAGCGAAACCGAGCTGCGCGAGAAGATCCTGGAGAAGTACGCCGACGAACTCGAAGCGCTGCGGAACGAGTGGCGCCAGGCGCAGGAACAGCGCAAACAGGAGCTGGAAAAACACTCCGACGCGCTGACCGCCCAACGCAATGAAATCTCCGACAGCCTAACCAAGTTCAAGGACGAGAAGGAAGAGCTGGAGCTGCGCCAGGATATCGGCGAGTTCGAGGACAATCCGTCCGAATACGAAGAACTGAACGAGAAGATCAAACAGGGTCTCGCCGAGTCCGAAGCCGAGATCAACGCGCTCGACGGCGAGATCGGCAAAGTGGGCGAGCAGATCGAGGCGCTCGAACTGGCCGAAATGCCCGACTTCGCCGAGCAGGTGGTCGAGAACCACGCCGACGAACTGGTCGAGCCGGAACCGGAAGAGGAAATCTACGAGCCCGAGGAAGAGGTCTACGAGCCCGACGCCGAACTGACCGCCGAGGGCGAGATCATCGAGGAAGAGGAAATCGACGCGGACGCCGTCGGCGACAACGAGGAAATCGTTACCGAGGTCGAGGAGATCTACGAGGACGAAACCGAGGAAGCCTTCTTCCAGAGCCACAAACGCCAGAGCCTGGTCAGCGCGACGATCAATCCGTGCGTGATCGAGCGCATGGCCGACGGTTCGGAAAAAATTCACGACCTGGTGCTGGGCGGCGCGAAAACGCTGATCGGTTCCAGCGAGCTGTGCGACGTCTACCTGCCCTACCCGACCATCGAACCCAAGCACGCGTGGATCAAGGTCGACCGCAAGGGCAAGTACATGCTCAAAGACACCAGCAGCAAACTGGGCACGCTGGTCAACGGCAAAAAGATCAAAAAGACCTTCCTGGAAAACGGTGACCAGATCGGCGTCGGCGATATCCGCCTGCAGGTCAAGTTGATCTGACCCGATCCGACGACAAGCACGAACCGCCCTCGGCAACGGGGGCGGTTTTTTTCTTTCCGATTATTCTTCCTCTTCCTCCTCCGTCAGCTTTGAACCCTCATAAATCCACCGCTCTTTTCCCTTTTGGTGAAGGTACATGTGTTCACCGCAAAACGATAAATTCAAGTGCTTTTCCCCGTGAGTTTTCAGTTCGGCCGAGACTTCCGCCAGGGTGGCCAGTTTCTCCTTTTCCGATTGGGCGACAAACGCTTCGGAGACGTTGAACCAGGGAAAACAGTGCGTGAAGATGGCGTTACCGCGATAGTAAATGCTGAGATCGTCTTTAAAATCGAACACAAAGCCCGTTTTTTCCTTGATGCGTACCAACGTTTCCAACCAAGCTTTATTTTCCTGGTCGGAATATTCATTGTAATAATCGACTTTGTCATCATCGGCGACAAAGTAGCAGCCCACCTTTTTATAATCATTCGACAAGCGTCCCATTTTAACGGTTATCTTCCGTTTTTCACCGGGGGGTAACGGTTTTTTCTCCTCGACAGTCTTGGTCACGATCATCAGTTCGGACAGAAGATCGCCACGGGCGAAAGCCGTCATTTTCAATGTCAGCGGCCGGTCGGTAATGTTGGTCACGGTGGCGGCCACGGTAACGTAAGCATGATCGAAATCCAGGCCGTATGTGGTGCGCGTGACTTTGTTGTAGGCCGAAATCAGATATTCGCTTTTATCCTGAAACGACACGTCGTAAAGACCGTAAAAGGTGTAGAAACGCCCCACGTTCTCGTTCCATTCCATTTCAACCCGGAAGCCGTTGTCCTTATATTCCACCACGACGGGAATGGATGGTTTGCCGAGTAAAGCGGCCACTTGTTTTTGCAGGGTATGCACCTTTTCGATCAACGGCGCATACTCGCCTTGCCCTTCACCGGGTATTTCAAAATGCAGGACGCCTTTATCGACACGGATAGTGGCCGCGGTCAATTCGTTTTGCGCCGCCAACTCGGCAAGCTTGGGCAACCAGGGGATATACTCACGCGGCACGTGGCGAGCCGGCAACGGCAGCAATTCCGCCCCGCTCTTGCCCAATAGGTAAAAATCGACTTCATCGCCCATAAAATCGAACTTTTCATTGTAGTCGGTGTCCTGGATGACCAACGCCGCCAATCCGCCGCGCGACAACGGCACGGCCCGCCGGATTTTCACTCCGGACAAGGTGCAAAACGGCTCGCTGCTCAGGTCCGGCAACAAGCGCAGGTACAAACATTGTTTATCATTCTCATCGCAACGCTCGACGAAGGCTTCATCGCCGATGGGGAACAGTTTATCGCGCTCCCGGTATCCCGCCCACGGTGCGGCGTCGCCGCCCGCCAATGGAATAACCTGGAACGGCTTTTTGCCGCCGACCGACAACAGCAACCGATCGCCCACAACGGCCGCCCCGGCAAAAGCCTCATATTTGTTTTTGATAATCTTTTTCAGACTTTTTTGCCGCTTCGTCGGCTCCTCGTCTTCGCCGACCGTTTCGTTCCACAAGCGCACCGCTTCACCATCGCCGGATGGGACCAGGTACAATTCGACGCCGTTTTCCAGGTTGCGTTGCACGACTGCGGCGGCCGGTTGCGACGCGATGGCGTACAACGCCACAGCCGGGCCCAGATTGCGAAGCTCGCCGCCGGCCAAGGCCAGATGATACAGCGCTTTATCGCCGTCGGGCGGCCCGGCGAGAAAATAAACCGAGTTGGCGGCGCGATCGTATAGGAAATTGTCGACGGTTTCTTCCGCCGGGCTCAGAGAGGTTTCCTCATTGGTCGACAAATTGCGCCTGACCAGTTCTATCGTGGCCTCCGCGCCCGCCTTCTCGGCCGGACGCCGGCGCCGGAACATTGCCTGTTGCGCATCGATCATGACGGGCTGAAAAATGGCGACATCCCGCCACAGCACGGTTTCCTGCTTGGTGTTTACGTCGCGAGCAAACAATCCGTACTTGCCGGTAGCGTCTTTCTGCTCGTAATACAACGTGTCGCCCAACGTCGACAGCGAATCGGCGATCACCTTTTCACCGAGGCCATCGAACACGTAATATCCGTCTTTCATCCCGGCGACCGGATTCAGCGGCGAACAAGACAATATTAACATTATAACAAATAATATTGACGACCAAACGTAAAAATGCTTCATGACCCGCGTCCTTTCCGTTCGGTGTTTGAATGCCTGTTCGGGGAATGATTCAGTGTACCAAGCGAAACGTGACGCAGGCAAGCCGTGGTTGGTTATCGCCATCGGGAACCGGCGGCGGCGAAAAAATCAGCCGCGGTTGCCCCCGCGCACGCAGCGGGCGCACAGGCCCACGAACGACGGGCCCAGCGTGCACGGTCCCTGGCAGAAGGGCCGGCGCCACCAGCGCAGGCGCGCGAGCGCGGGGGCGGGCGAACGAAATCGATGGTTGGTGTGGGGGGAATCGATCTCGCCCGCGACGCCCATCGCGCATTTCGCCGGGTGCTTTTTTACGGCCTCGCCATGCGGTGCGAAGCCCCTGTTTTTATCGTTCACGTCCATGCCTGACGCCTGACCGCTCATCGGTACCTCCGCAAAAGACTGATGACCACGCCTTGGATGGTCAATTGATCGCGCGGGACGAAGATCGGCTCCATCGTCCGGTTCGCCGGACGCAACTCGGCCTGCGCGCCGTGGAAATACAGCCGTTTGACCGTGGCCTCGCCCTCGACCAGCGCCACGACCGTCTGGCCCGCCTGCGCCTGATCCTGCCGACGCACGAGAATCACGTCGCCGTCGCAGATGCCGTCGTCGATCATCGATTCGCCGCGCACGCGCAACGCGAAGTGCTCGCCGGTGGACAGATAGGACGCCGGAATGTCGACCAGCTCCTCGTCGCCGAGCACCTCGACCGATTCGAGCGGCCGGCCCGCGACGATCACGCCCACCAGCGGCACCTGGACCACTTCGGCCTCGAAGGCGCGCGGCGGCCGGCGCAGCGGCTCGTGCGGGCGCAGGTCGCGGTGACGGTAGCGCTCGCGGGCCAGGTAGCCTTTGCTTTCCAGCGCGCGCAGGTGCTGCACCACCGTCGCGGTGGAGGACACGCCCAGCGCCTCGGCGATTTCGCGCACCGTCGGCGGCCGGCCGTGGCGGTCGACCCACGCGCCGATCACCCGCAAAACCTCTTGCTGGCGGGGGCTCAACGTCCGGGTGTTCATCGTCGTTTCTTCCTCCTCAATGTTCGGCATGATGATACCGAACATTACCCGCGTTCGTCAAGAAAAATACCCTTACAAAATATAGGGTGACTTCCCTGCCGGACGAGCAAGATGTGGAATGGCGAATGCCGAATGGCGAATGCGGAATGGCGAATGCGGAATGCGGAATGTTAACGAATGCTGAGCAATCAAGACATAGGTAGCCATCTTCTTATGGAACAAGACCGTGGCGCCCGCCACGTTCGATCGTTCACGAGTACAGCTTTCGCCAGGAGCGAAAACTATGGCACACGGAAAGGACGTCATTGTCCGCGTGCCACACTTTTGGCGAAGCCAAAGGTGTGCTTTCCGTAACTTCACGGCCGTGCCCTAACGAGCAACCCCGTCATCGCCCGGCGTATAAATTATGCGCATAAAATAAATTTTTATTGACAGAAAAACTGTAAATCCTTACATTTATAACGAATTGTAATTGTCAAACTTTCTTGAAGTTGGATTTGTTTAAATTTCAAGAAAAATAAGGAGCTATTGTAATGTTCTATGATAGTCAGACTCCCTCTTTATTCGATCCGACCAAGGAGATCGCCGCGGTATTCATCGATTTTGAAAACATGCGCCTGACGGTGGAGGAAGCCGGCGACGAACCGTTTCAGATGAACAAAGTACTCGACTACATAACCGAGCACGTCGGCCAAGTAGCGATTAAAAAAGCATATTCCAACTGGCACTACGTTAATCCGGTCATTTTCAACCTGCTGGGCAACAACATCGATATGATTCAAATTTACCCGCGCGGCACACAGCGCAAGAACGCGGCCGACATCCGGCTGGTGGCCGACGCGATGGAGATATTATTTCGTTATCCGCACATCGACACGTACGTGATCGTGGCGTCGGATTCGGACTACACCGGGCTGATTCTCAAGCTGCGCGAGCACGGCAAGAAGGTGGTGGGCATCGGCACGCGTGAGCACACCAGCGAACATCTGGTGAAGGCCTGCAATCTGTTCCGTTTTTACCGCACGATCGCCACGGACGACCCGAAGAAGCTGCGCGCGACGGTGGGCGACCTGGACTTCCAGGAGGCGAAGGAGCTGCTGCTCAAGGCGATGCAGCGGCACCGGTTCACCGATCGACCGGCGGTGGGTCGCTGGCTGCGCTGGCAGATGATCCAGATCGAGCCGTCCTTCGACGAGGCCAACTACGGCTTCGGCACCTTCCGCGAGTTTCTGGAAGCGTGCAACGACGTGGTGCGCGTCAGCGAGGAAGGGGCGCACCGCGATTTGAAGGTGGGGCTGCTTTCGCGCTGGCCGACGAGCGGCGAGATGCCGGCCGAGGACGAGGAGCGCGACAATGAGGAACTGCAATTCGAACCGGTGCGCGCGACGATCGCGCAGCCGCGGCAAAGCGGGACGCCGAGTCTGACGATCACCAACGAGCCGAGCGGGCCGCTGCCGTTCGCCAAGCGGGAAGAGGACATCAAGCGTAGCGATTACCTGCGCACGCTGTGGTATCCGCGCATTTATCTGTACAACCGCGCGATCTCCGGGCCGCTGATCCGCGAGATTTTCCGGGTCAACGGGCCGGGCAAACCGCTGAGCCAGTACGATCTGGAAGAGCATCTGTTGGGTCCCTACGCCGATTCGCTGGAGGAGACCAACGAGTTTCCGCGCTTCGAACTGACGCAAAAAACGATCTACGCCATTCAGAAGCTACTGTTCTGGGCGGGGACGATTCAGTTCGTGGACACCGACGAGCTGGCCTTCTGGAAGAAGCGCAGCCGGTCGATCGTCGATGAGCTCGACAGCATCGAGGCGCTTTTCGAGAAAATCGACAAGCACCTGGTGCGGCATTTCAGCCAATACCTGCCGCTGGTGCCGGAGGTTCTGGCGACCATTATGCAGGGCAGCGAATCGGTGGAATACGCCCAGCGGATAGTTCGGGCGGTGGCCGACGACCCGCAGGATCCGGAAGCATAAACATACCCGATACACAATAATTTTGGTTGAATATCCTTATCGTCGGGGGCGTCGATAAATTCAAAAACACATTCAATTATAACTAGTTATCGACTTGATATTACGGAACTTCCGCCGCATAACCCCTCATAAAAAACGGTTGCCAGCCGCCCGGAGCTATGTTATGTCTCTCGTGAGGTTCGGTATAGTTTTGTTTACAGGAGGATATCAGATGAAGGTTTCGAAATACTTTCTGCTTCTGCTCGTCTTCAGTTTCCTGGTCGTAGGCTTTACGGCTGCTTGCGATTGCGGCGACGATGACGACGACGATGATGACGACGATGACGATTTGATCGACGACGACGACGATGATGACGACGATGATGACACCGGCGACGACGACGACACCGGCGACGATGACACCGGCGACGACGACACCGACGACGACGACGCCGGCGACGACGACACCGGCGACGATGACACCGGCGACGACGACGCCGGCGACGACGACACCGGCGACGATGACACCGGCG
>DAIMDW010000022.1:113283-113740 GCA_036725605.1 bacterium | reverse complement strand
CTGACTTGATTTGCTGACGGTCGACGAAAAGCGCGGTTTTCGTCTCCCTTCATTTTCGCCGTCGCGGATCGACGTCGAAAATGGCGCCCCATCCATGGGGCGCGGCGTGGACCACGTCACTCGGTAGCAAATCAAGTCGTCTCTGACTTGGTTTGCCAACGGTCGACAAAAAGCGCGGTTTTCGTCTCCCTTCATTTTCGCCGTCGTGGATTGACGACGAAAATGCCGCCCCATCCATGGGGCGCGGCGTGCACACCCTCATTGGCATGGTGCTGACTGCTTGTCCTCGGTAACAAATCAAGTCGTCCCTGACTTGATTTGCTGACGGTCGACGAAAAGCGCGGTTTTCGTCTCCGTTCCCGACTTCAACACCGTCCTTTTTCACATAATGCAAAAGCTTAAAATTACGGAGGGCGATTTCGATTAAGGGCGTCCCGAGAAGAAAACCGGGGGAAGT
>DAIMDW010000022.1:0-113183 GCA_036725605.1 bacterium | reverse complement strand
CGAACAACGTTGAAATGGATTTCCGCGCCGGATCTTCAAGCCCGTAGGGCGCAGGGTAATCCGAGAAAAAAAACGGGCGAAGTCGAACAACGTTGAAATGGATTTCCGCGCCGGATCTTCAAGCCCGTAGGGCGCAGGTCAATAGCGAAGGGCGAAGCCCTGGTATCAGATGGAGCAAATTCAAGCAAACCCCGGAGGGGTGCAGGTGATGACTCAGATGTTTTCCAATCTGAAAAATCACATCGTCTTTTGACGCGGATTCCTTCACCCCTTGTCAGGGGTTGGACGGTCCGGACGGGTCGCGATTTCCAGGGCTGCCGCCCTTCGCTACTGACCTTCCGTCCCTGCGGGGCCCCGAGTATCCCAATTTTGAAGTCAAGAATCGTCCCTGACTTGAGTTGCTTCATAATCGCTTCGTTATTTTTTTAACAGCCAACGTAGGCTTGTTTCGCTAACGGTCGATAAAGTGTCGAAATAGTCACTACTTTGCCGCCTCAAATCCGTGCTTTTCCGCAAAACCATCGAAAAATTCGGCTGGCGAGCTCCAACTGTTTGATTTATCGTAAGTACTACATGTGGTAGGCGAAACATTGTCTATATCCAACCAGTTGCGTTTTTTCTTTGACTTGGTCGCGGCATGTATGCTAGTTTTTGACCGCCTGTCGCGTGCGGCGACATGGTAGGGGGATTGTATATGCGCATCAAAGAAGTTGAACTTGTTGGCTTTAAATCGTTCGTCGACAAGACGCGGATCGCCCTGAACGAGGGCATCTGCGCCGTGGTCGGCCCGAACGGTTGCGGCAAAAGCAACGTCGTGGATGCGGTGCGCTGGGTCATGGGGGAAATGAGTGCGAAAAGCCTGCGTGGCTCGGAAATGCAGGATGTTATCTTCAACGGCACGGAAACCCGCAAACCGATGGGAATGGCTCAGGTTTCCATCATTTTCGATTGCGAGGACGGCCGCTGCCCGGTCGGCTACGAGGGGATGTCGGAAATTCAGGTCACCCGGCGATTGTATCGCTCGGGCGAAAGCGAATACCTGATCAACCGCCGGCCGTGCCGCCTGAAGGATATCATTGACCTCTTCCTGGACACCGGCATCGGTTCACGCTCGTATTCGATCATCGAACAGGGGCAGATCAACAAGATCATCGGCGCCAAACCGCTGGAGCGGCGTACGCTGATCGAGGAAGCCGCGGGCATCAGCAAATACCGGGTCAAGCGCGAGGAAGCCGAGCGCAAGATCGAAGCCACGCGCATCAATCTCAACCGCGTCAACGACCTCGTGTACGAAATCACCCGGACGGTCAACAGTCTGCAGCGGCAGGCGAAAAAGGCCGAACGCTACAACGAACTCAAGGCCGAGCTGCGCGAGCTCGATCTGGAACTGGCCGCGCGGCAGCAGATCTTTTTGGCGAGCGAAAAGGCGCGCATCAACGCATCGCTGGCCCGCTTGCAGGACAGCCACCGCGAAACGCACAACAAGATCGAGAGCGAGGAAACGCGCCTGGCGGCCCTGCGGCTGGCGGCGTTGGAGCAGGAAAAGGCGATCATCGCCGCGTCCGAGGCCGTCAGCGAATTGCGCGAGATCGTCCGCAAGGACGAAACGGGCCGCGACCTGCTGCAGCGCGACATCGAGCATCTGCAAGTGCAGATCGCCCAGTGGACCGAGGAAATCGAAAACGCGCGCGACCGCATCGCCGGGCATGACCAGGAGATCGCCACCTCGTCGCAGAAGATCGAAACGCTGGACCAGCAGGTCGGCCTGGCCGATCGCAACCTGGCCGCTTGCCGCGAAATCCTCAACGACTCCCTCGCCCGCCGGCGCGAGCTGGACGGATCGTCGGAAGCCGCGCGCAACGAACTGCTGCGCCTGGCCGGTCGCCACGCCGCGCTGCAACGCGCCGTGCAGGATCATCGCGAGCAGCAGGAAACGCACCAGCGACGGGTGACGGTCAACCGCGAACGCCGCGACGCGCTGGCCGCCGAATGCGACAAACTTACCGCGCACCTGCAAGCGCAACGCGATAAGCTCGCCGAGCTGCAGGAACTGCGCGCGGTGCAGGAAAACGAACTGACCGAAAAGCGCAACCGCCTCGCCCGCATGCGCGAGGAAACGGAAAACAAGCGCAAGGAATACGAACAGCTCAAGCGGCAATACGACGAAAAACGCGTGCGCCTGGAAAGTCTCGAAGAGATGCGGCGCAACATGGAAGGCTACCAGGAGGGCGTGCAGCGCATCATCCAGGCGGCCAACTCCGCCGACGACGGGCTCAACGGCACGAGCAAGGCGATCCTGGGCGTGCTGGCCGACAAGCTGGACGTGCCGGAGAAATACGAGACGGCGCTCGAGGCGATTCTCGGCGAACGCTTGCAGGCCGTGCTGGTCACCGATCAGGACGCCGGCGCGACCGCGGCCGACTTTCTGAAAGAGAAACACGCGGGGCGCGGCTCGTTCGTGCCGCTGCAGCCGCGCATGGTGTCCATGGCGCACTACCCGGCCGAGACGGTCGGGCAGACGCTGGGTCCGCTGGCCACGCACATTCAGGTCGAACCGCAGTATCAGCCGGTTACCGACGTCCTGCTGCAGGACGTGCTGGTGGTCGAGGATCTGCCCACGGCCGTGCGGCTGCACAAGGCCAACGGCTACACCGGCGCGTTCGTCACGCTCGACGGCGAGGTCGTGGACCGCGCGGGCATCATCACCGGCGGTCAGGTCGATTCGGTAACCACGGGCATCCTGCAGAAAAAGCGGCAGATCGCCAAGCTGCAGCAGGAAGTGGAACAGCTCGAGAAGGCCTTCAACGAGGCGCAGGACGGCTACCACAGCCGCATGGGCATGATCGGCCGCCTGGATGAAACCATTCGTTCAGGTCAGGAAAACCTGGACGCCAACCGGCTGGCCATCGCCGAACTGAGCGGCGACATGCGGCGCGACAACGCCGAACTCGATCGCGTCAACGCCGAAGCGGCGCAACTGGAGGAAACCTTCGCCCGCCTGAGCGAGCAAGGCGAACAGTTGATCGCCCGGCACGAGCGCGAAGTGGCCGAACTGGCCGAACTCGAAGGGGCGCTGGCCGCGGCGCGTACGGCCGCCGACGACACCAACGCCGCGCAATCGGCGATTACGGTGGAGATCGACGCGCAGCAAAAAGCGATGCACGAGGCGGCACTGACCGTCAACAACCTGCAGCAGGAACTGCGCACGACGGCGGACCGGCGCGAGGCGGCGTATCGTCTGCGCGAAGAGGCGGCCGGGACGGTCTCGCGTCGCTCCGAGCAGGTCGAGCGGGCGCATGAACAGCAGGAAACCAACCGCGAGCAGATCAACGAGATCACCGAACGGCTCACCGGTTTGATGCAGCGCCTCGAAGAGGCCGAACGTCACAGCGTGCAGGTTCGCGAGGGCGCCGACGAGAAGACCGGCGTGGTCGACGAGACCGAAAAAGGCATCAAGATGCTGCGGCGCGATCTGGACGGCTACGACCACGAAATCAAATCGTGCGAGTTGGAGCTGGTTTCGCTCAACATGAAGACCGAGCATCTGGCCGAAAAACTGGACGAACGCTATCAGTTGACGCTGGCCGACCTGGGCGAGCCCACCGACGAAGCGGAAATGGACACCGAATCGTTGCAGGATCGTCAGCGCGAAATCAGCGACCGTATCGGCCGCATGGGCGAGGTCAATCCGAACGCGATCAACGAATACGAGGAAGAACAAAAACGTCTGGACACCTACCTCACCCAGAAGGCCGACCTGGATCAGGCGATTGACGAGTTGAAAAAGGCCATCGCCAAAATCAACAAGACCAGCAAGGAGCGTTTCCTGGAAACCTTCAAACTGGTCGACGACAAATGCGGCGAGATCATCCCCCTGCTCTTCGGCGGCGGCAGCGCCAAGCTGGAGCTGACCGAGCCCGACAAGCCGCTTGAATCCGGCGTGGACATCGTCATCCGGCCGCCGGGCAAAAAGCTGCAAAACGTCAACCTGCTCTCCGGCGGCGAGAAGGCGCTCAGTTCGTTGGGATTGATCTTCTCGATCTTCCTGATCAAGCCCAGCCCCTTCTGCCTGCTGGACGAGGTCGACGCGCCGTTGGACGATGTGAACGTTTCACGCTTCAACCAGTTGATCGAGAAAATGGCCGAACACAGCCAGGTCATTCTCATCACGCACAACAAATCGACGATGGAATGCGTCGACACGCTCTACGGTGTGACCATGCAGGAAAAAGGCGTTTCCAAGATGGTCAGCGTGCGCCTGGTAGAAGAACCGCCGGTCCACTGACACGGCGGATCACATAGAAAAAGCCGGCTCCGCAAGGAACCGGCTTTTCTTTTTAATCGATTGATCGGTGATTAGTTATCGTTGCTCGGAATGATCTCGACCTGCG
This sequence comes from bacterium, assembly GCA_036725605.1. GTDB lineage: Bacteria > Lernaellota > Lernaellaia > Lernaellales > Lernaellaceae > CALBTQ01. The sequence continues at coordinate 108,792 of DAIMDW010000022.1, read as the reverse complement.
GACGGTCGAACAGCACGGTCAGATCCACGCGGCGCCATTCCGGATTCTGCTTTTCGGATTTCGCGGTTTCGCCCAGTTCCTTGCGGGTCGTTTCCGAGCCGGAGGCCCGCATGTAAATGCGGCTGCGCAACAAGCCGTTCTGAACCAGATAATAGCGAACCACCAACGCGCGGCGGCGGGTCAGGTCCATATTATCTTCGGCCGTGCCGGGCAGATCGGCATGGGACTCCAGAAGCATATAGAACCGATGCTCTTTCGCCATTTTCTTGAGGAAAGCGGCGGCTTTGTCGAGCTTCTGCGCTTCGGAGGCCTTGAGCTGATTGGAATTGAAGTCGAAGTAAACCGACACTTTGAAGTTGGCCAGTTCCTCCGGCGGTCCCACCGTGGCGGGCGCTTCGGCCGCGGCCTTCTTTTTCGCTTCGGCGCACGTGCGGGCCAGGTTCGCCAGGTTCACGCATTCAATAGCGGAGACCTTCGAGCCCTCTTCCTCGCCGTCGTTAAACAGCAATTCCGCCTGCTTGAGCTTCATTTCCGCGCTCTGGAACTCGTTGGGGCACAACCCGGGAGCGTCTTCCTCCTGCGCCTGCGCCACCGCGGCCTTGGCCGCTTCCAGTTCCGGCAGCGTATCTATTTTCGAGCTGCATCCGATCAGGAACAGCAACGCACAGCACACCAGACTCATGAAGACGAAACGCTTCATCTGCCTCCTCCTAGACGAACGCTATGGTTCACCTCTTGTTATTGGCCGATCAAGATAGAATCGCAGAATTCTTATACCGTGATTAGACGGGGCGTGCAAGTACAGATTGCGCCGCCGCGCAGATTTTTGTCGTAAGAACAATTAATTCGCGCGATTACATCCCCGGAACCGGTGCAGGCATGCGCCTTTCCCGCTTTCGATTGGCGGCGCACTCGGCGGCCTGGCGATACAATCGCAGCGCTTCCTGCAAGGTGGCGCGGGCCAAATCGTATTGCTGCGACTGCATCAGGCGCTCGCTATGACGGACCATCATCTCGGCGGCGCGCCACTCGTCGGGGCAGTATTTATCGGCATCCAGGGAGGCGGCGTCGATTTTCGCCTCTTCCACCTGGTTTTGCGCACCGGACAGGTTGGCGCCCGCCCCGGCGCAGGCCAAGAGCATCGGCAGCCCCAGGCAGACCGTCAGGACAAGCAACAGTCGGAGAATATGTTTCATGATTCCATAATAGCGCCGGATCAGCGCATCATCTGCAATTTCTTTTTGGCGATCTCCGCCTCGCGCGTTTTCGGATACATTTCAATCACTTTTTCGAAGAACAGCCGCGCATCGGCGATTTGCCCGTTCTCGAAGAAGGCCACGCCCATCCGCAGATAGGCGGTGGGCACGAACTTGCTTTTCGGGTAGCGCGTGACCAACGTATCGAAGGCGAGAATCGCTTCTTCCCAATTTTTCTGCTTGAACTGGCACTCGGCCAGATAAAACTGCGCTTCATCCAGCACTTTGCTCTTCGGATAGGTGGCGATGAAATCACGGAATTTGGCCTTCGCCGCCTCCAGGTTGCCCTGGTTGTACAGGGCCATCGCCTGGTTGAAGGAGTCGCGCTCGGTGATCAATTGCTGCTCATCGCCGGTATCGACGTACTTGATGCCCAGTTCTTTTTCCGTGGTTGCCAACCGTTTGTTGATTTTGGTCAACTCGCCGGCCAACTGGCGGCGGATGGCCTCCAGTTCCTTGCGCGACAACTGGCTGTTGTGCTCCACCTCGTCAAACCGGCCCTGGAGCACCGAGACCTCGTTTTGCAGGCTTTGGAAGCCGAGGACCGCTTCGCCGGAAATGCGCGCACTGTCGTCGAAGCGCTGCGACAACTCCTGATTCGCCGCCTTCAATTCGTCGACCTGCCGCTGCAATTCGGCCATGGTCGCATCCCGCTGCTGACTGCGCTGCGTCTCGATCACGCAACCCGGCAGCAGAAAAATCGTCACCAACAGAAGGAAAAGCACCGACCCAAGCGCACGCCTCTTCATCTGCACTACTCCCTGTTTCCAAAATTAATGCGCGAAAAACACGGCGATCATAACACCGCTGCGGCCGGGCCTCAACGGTTAACTCCGCAGACACTCGCCGGCAAGAAAAAGTTGCCCCATGCGGGCATAAAAAAACCCCGAGGGAAAATCCCCCGGGGTTTTTGATCAGCAAAACCGAACTACTTCTTGGTCACGTCTTCAAATTCAACGCGACGGTTTTCCTGATAGGCACCTTCGGTGATGCCGGCCGCGAACATGCTCGTCTCACCACCGGACTTCTTGGTCAGGCGGGTAGCCGACACGCCCGAGGCAACCAGGAAGTTGTACACGGTCGTGGCGCGGCGTTCGCCCAGCGCCAAGTTGTACTCTTCCGTACCGCGGATGTCGCAATAGCCAATCAGCAGGAACAGGCGTTTTTCGAACTTGACCTTGAGGTCGCCGGCAATCGCCTGCAGCTTGTTCATCTGGTTGGCGCGGATGTTGGAGCGATCATAGTCGAAGAAAACCGGGTCCAGCTTAGCCTTAACAAAGGGTTTCGGCTTCGGCGGTTCTTTCACCGGCTCTTTCGGTTTGGCCAATTCGGCCTTTTTCTTGATCGCACACTGCTTGGCCTGGTTGTACAGGTTGGTGGCTTCCTGGAACAACGGCATAGCCGCTTCCCATTCTTCCTGCTCATCGGCGGTCATTGCCTGATTCATGACCTGCTCAGCAGCGGCCCACTGCTCGGGGCAGTATTTTTCCGCTTCGTTCGCTTTGGCCTCGTTTTTGGCATTCAAAGCGTTCTGCTTGACCAGATCGTATCCTTCCGGCGGCCCGCAGCTGGCCAGGAGGAACATAGCAACAACGCTCAGTACCACTAAAAACAGGTACCTTTTCATCGATTTCCCTCCATAACGTTGTTAATCGAAAATACGTCGGATGCTCTTCTCATTAAACCACTCACGACCATGAATCGAAAATCGACTCATATCGCGACACTCTAATTGATTAACCTTGGTGACCAAGTAGGATTCTTATCATTCGACCCCGGTCTTGTCAACAGTTTGGTATAACTTGCGTCAACATTAAAAATCCGGACCGCCCGAGCGCCGTATCCGCCCGTCGTCAGCACGACCGCCCGCCCGTCCGGGGAGAAGTTGGGATACTCGCACGAACCGAAGCCCTGATCCTGGGTAATGACCTCGGCGTTGGTGCCGTCGGGGCTCATCATAATCAGGCCGAAAATGCCGCTTTCCCGCGAACTATAGACGATTTTTTCGCCGTCGGGCGTCAACGCCCAGTCGGGGCTTTGGTTGTAGGAGCCATGGTAGCTGACGCGCTGGGCTTCGCTGCCGTCGGCCCGCATGCGCCAGACCTGCGGCCCGCCGGTGCGGTCGGAAATGAAAGCCAGCCAATCGCCGCGCGGCGACCAGGACGGAAAAAGTTCGATGGCGTGACTGACGGTCAACCGCTTGGGTTTGCCGCCGCGTACGCTGACCGTGTAAATTTCCATGTTGCCGTTGTAGCTGATGGCCAGGGCCAACCGGCTGCCCGAGGGCGAAAAGCGCGGGGTAATCAACAAGCCTTTGACCTTGAGAATCTCCTGGGGCGTACCGCCGTTGGCGTTGACGACATACAGGGAGCTGTACATGTCGGTTTCGTCGGTGCTGTACTGCGCAAAGGCGATTTTGCTGCCGTCGGGCGACCAGGTCGGATTCTTCGAGCGGCCGTTGAGGAAGGTCAGGCGGCGATTGTTGCGGCCGTCGATGTCGATCACATAGACTTCCTGCGTGTTGCCCGCCCCGGATACATAGGCGATCTTCGTCCCGAAAATGCCCTTGGTGCGCGTCAGTTCGTAGATCACGTCGTTGCCGAATTTATGGGCCATCAGCGTCCATTGGTCGGGATCGCCCGAATATTCCTTGCCCAGCAGCAGGCGCTTGGTCGGCACGTGATACAGGCGGAATTGCACGGTCAATTGGCCGTCGCGCGTGGCGAAGCTGCCTTTGATCAGGTATTCGGCGTTGATGATCTGCCAGTCATGGAAATCGAAGGTCCCCGGCTTTACCCCGGAAACGTGGGGATTCTCCACGTACATGGCGCGGTTGATGATGTCGAAGCGCCCGCTCATGTGCATATCGTTGCCGATGGACTCGGCCAGTTTCTGGGACAGGCCCATGCGATCGGCCTCGCTGCCGACGTTCTTGAACAGCGGCACGGCCATGGGATCCTTGCGGACCATGGGCCGGCCGTTTTCATACCGGTAGATGTCCAAGGTGGTCAGCGGCTGATCGTCCTTGATGTCGGCCAGCAGCAACGAAGCGCCGAGCACCAACGTGCCGACCAGGACAACAACAATCGTGGACACACAGAAGCGGGTCATCTTCCTCCCTCGCTAATGCTGTTTCAACTTGGGATTGAAACGCACGAGAATGCCTTTGGTTCGCAGATCGTCGGCCAGCAGTGACGGCGGCGGCGGCAACGGGCTGGCCTTGATCACCGCCGAGAGGCAACTGCGGTCGAGCGGCTCGAAGCCCGACGAGCGCGTCAGCACCTTACTCATGATCGTGCCGGACGGCGCAATGGTGATCAGCACATAGACCTGGGTGTCGAAATACTTTTGCGGCAGACCGCCGGGTAAGGTCCAACTGGCGATGATCTGACTTTTGACCTTCGCCTTGTAGATGCTCAAAATGCCCGTGGTGCTTACTTCGCCGGCGCCACCGCCGCCGGTCGCCTCCATCGCCGCGCGTTTTTTCTGCCGCAGTTTTTCCACCGCGCTCTGGCGCTGCTGGTCGCGCCACCCCAACTTGTTGGTGTTGACCTGCTTGCGGCCGGTCAGCTTGACGGTGTCGGCGTTGTACTCCTGATCGCGCTCCTTCTGGATATCCTCCATGCGGCGCGCGTCGGAACGCCGCACCGCTTCCAGGGTGCGATCGGGGGCCATCGGGCCCAACCCCGGTCCCTTGGGCAGTTGCGCGGTCAGGTCGACCTCGATCGCCTTGGAAGGATCCAGTTGCGAAGAAGGAAACATGCCCGGCAGCACCAGCATCGCCACGAACGCCACGACATGCACCGTCACCGACACGACGATCATCTGTCCGAACAAACGATCGTAGTCGATAGCAAACAGTCGTTGGCGCATGACGCTCACCGTGGTCATTTATTTCTTTTCAGCCGGTGGTTGCGTGATCATCGACAACTTGGTGGCGCCGGCCTGTTTGGCAATGGCCATCGCCCGCACGACATAACCGTAACTGACGTCCTTGTCGGCGCGCAGGTACAGCGTATGGTCGGCTCGTTGTTCGAAAACCAGCTTGAGTTGATCTTCCAGGTTATCGAAATCCAGCGTCGTCTTTTTGATCGACATCTGGCCCTGTTTGTCCATGACCAGCACCACCGGTTCCTCTTCGTGCTGTTCCAGCGGACCGGTTTTGACTTCCGGCACGGCGACCGACATGCCTTCCTGCATCATCGGCGCGGTCACCATGAAGATGATCAGCAACACCAGCATGACGTCCACGAGGGGCGTCACGTTGATTTCGCTCATCAGGTTGCGGCCGCCGCCGCCCGTGCTCATCGCCACTGACGCGTCTCCTTATTGTCGTAGCGCCCTATTGCAAAATGTGGCGCTCGAGAATGTTCATGAACTCGCTGGAGAAGCTGTCGATGTCGCTTTCCAGCGCCCGCAGCCGCGCGGAGAAATAGTTGTAGGCGACAACCGCCGGGATCGCGGCGAACAGACCGACCGCCGTGGCCACCAGCGCCTCGGAGATGCCGGGGGCGACGACAGCCAGCGAAGCCTGCCCTTTGAGGCCGATGTTGTGGAAGCTGTCCATGATGCCCCAGACGGTGCCGAACAGACCGATGAACGGCGCGGTGTTGCCGACCGTGGCCAAAAACGGCACGGCCTTTTCCAGCTTGGTCACCTGCTCGCTGCGCGAACGCATCAGCGCGCGGCCGACATTGTCTTTAACCGCCGTGCTGCTTTTGGGCGCAATGCCGTTTTTCTCGGCCGAGGCGCTGAAATCGCCGCTTTTGGATTGAAAGCGCTTCAATTCGTCATAGCCGGCGGCGAACACGTCGGCCACCGGGCTATGCAGCAATTGTTTGCTCTGGCGGTAAATTTCGTCTAACTGTCTGGATTCCCAGAAGATTTTCAGAAAGATTTCGCTTTCCTGCTTGGCCCGGCGCAGCAGGAGGAACTTCAGAAAAATGATCGCCCAACTGATGACTGAAAACAGCACCAGCAACAGCAATACACCTTTGACCACCGGGCCGGCGGCCGCGACCAGCTTCCACACGCTGGCGCCGCCTTCCTGCGTCTGCCCGACAATCGTTTGCAACACGAATAACAAGTTCATATAGTTACCACCGTAGGTCAGGTCTAATTGGCGTCAAACGTATTTCGAAATCTTCGCGAAGTCAAGCAATTCGCACGAAAACGCAACCGGCGAACGCAAAGACGGTTTCCCTCATGCATAGTGGTTAGAAACCCGATAAAAAACAAAAGTTGCATGAATCTTTTTTTGGCCGACGATTTGAGATAAAACAATAGCGGGTTGGCCAGGGAGACATAATGAAGATAAAAATCGTATCTCTTTTATTAATCGCTTCGGTGGTCTTGGCGCTGTCGATCCTGCCGATCGCCTGCTCGGGCGACGATGACGACGACGATGATGACAACGACGGCGAAGCGCCGCCGACCAAATATGACCTGAGCATGATCGGCTGGGGCTTCGGCGACGGCATCTTCCGTTATCAAGGCGGCCAGTGGCAGAAGGAAACGGTGTCCTCGGTGACCTTCCCCATCGTGGCGGCCAAATTCCAGCATCGGTTGTACGGTTACGTCATCACCTCGCACAACATCTATCGTTTCAATAACGAACAATGGTCGACGGTGACGCCGCCGGATCTGCCCAATACGGTGAATCTGTTCGATATCGCCGTGACGAGCGACGGCACCTATTGGTTCGGCGGCAACGACGCGCAGGACAACGGGTACCTCGTGCGCATTTTGCCCGACGGTACGCGCAATGTGATCGCCATGACCGGCACGATCACCACGCAGGCGGCCAAGCTCAGCGCCATTCTCACCGTGCCTGAAGACGCCGCGCTGCACATGACGGCCCTGATCGAGGGACATTGGCAGCACGTTCGCTGGGACGGCTCGAACGTGTCCAGCGACGTGATCGTCGCCTACAGCGAAGAAGCGCCGACGCAGGTCAACGACATCGCCCTCGCCCCCGACGGCGCGTTCTGGGCGGTCGGTTGGGACATCACCGACGGCGAAAAGATCGGCGTCTTTTGGCGTCGCGGCAACGAATCCTGGTCGCGGCGGGCGGCCACGCCGGTTTCCACCTGCAAAACGACCGATGTGCGCAAGCTGCAATTCACCGCCGACGGCGCCGGTTATGCCATCGCCGATTGCCTGTGGAGCCAGATTTACATGACGACCGACTCGGCCAACTGGAGCGAAATGGAACTGCCGGGCATCAAAGGCGACCAGTTCCTCATTCAGGATATGGACATGCTCGAGGCGAACCGCGGCTGGGCGGTCGGTTACAACTCCGATTGGGACGAACCGCTGCTGTTGTTGCGGCAGACCGGCGGGTGGCAGCAGGCGCGGCCGGTGGATGAAGGCAGCGGCAACACGCTCAACGCCGTGGCGATCTTCGATATCCCGCAGCCGGTCGATTCGGATGACGACACCGTCGACGACGACACAGCCGATGACGATACGGCTGACGACGACGTGACCGACGACGACCTCGCGGACGACGACGCGCAATAAATTCCCATTAAAAATGAAAAAGCGCCGGCTCGATTGAACCGGCGCTTTTTTTATCGGTCAGGATTCAGCAGCCGCAACCGCCGCCGGGATTGTAGCCGCTATCATCGTCATTATCGTCATCATCATCGTCGTCGTCATCGTCCGCATCGTCGTCATCGTCGTCGCCCGCATCGTCGTCGTCATCGTCGCCCGTATCGTCGTCGTCATCGTCATCATCGTCGTCGTCGTCGCCGGTGAATTCGTCCATGCCCGAGGCGTCGCCGCGCGCCACTTTGAGCGCGCCGAGTTCATCGTCGTAATAGGCGATCGACACCACGCCGGACACGTCGACGGCGATCGAGCAATCCAGTCCGACGTTGCCGCCGTCGTCGATCATGTAGCGATGCCAGCCCGTCGCGCCGCGCACGGCGTAGCGCAGCATTTTGCCGCCGTCGTCGAAATAGCACATGTGGGCGTTGCCGTCGCCGTCCACGGTCAGATCCATCGGGTAGCCGCTCCAGCCGCTCTCGTCGACCACGGCGATGTCCAGCGAGCCGTAACTGCCGCGCGCGTATTTCACGCGACCGTTGGTGAAATCGTAGTAGCCCACGTGCAGCGTGCCGCCGCTGTCGATGGCCAACGCGCTGTCCCAGCCGACCTCTTCCCCGCCGCCGCCGTCGATGACCGTGCTCTCCCAGGAGGCGGCGTGCCCGCGCGTGAGCAACAGCGTGCCGTCCTCGTCGTCGAAATAGGTGATGTACGACAAGGTGGAGGACACCACGGCGATGTCGGTTTCGCGTCCGCCGACTTTCCGGTCGGTGTCGATGTACTCGACGGTGTAATCGTCCGGTTCGAACCAGAGAAACACGAGGTCTTCGGCGCCGCTGTCGATGTAGGCGATGCGCGGCCAGCCGTCGGGATCGGGCTGCATGCTCGCGCCCAGGCCGACCGGGCCGTATTCTTCGAGCGTTTCGCTGTACCACGTTCCGCCGTCGCGATAGGCGTAGCGCAGATCGAGGTTCTCGTTGTCGATGTAGGCGATGTGCGGATCGTTGCCCGAATCGACGTAGATCGAGCAGTCGCCGCCGACGTTGCCGTCCGCATCGACCACGGCCAGCGACCATCCGCCGCCGCCGAGTTCGGCCACCTTCAGATCGCCGTTGGTTTCATCGTAATAGCAAACGGCCGGCCAGCCGGTGGCGCCCAGGGCGATATCGGTCATCGCGCCGACGCCGCCCTGATCGACGGTATCAATCGTGAATTCCGCCGATGCCGTGGCCGCCGTACAGACAATCAAGAAAACTAAAAACACGGTTCGCTTCATGCTGCACGCCTCCCATGGGCAAGGATAACCGTCTTTGCATGGTGCGGTCAAAGGCTCAGGAGAGCAACGCGGAGAAACACGTCAGCATCGCCGCCGGATCGTCGAGCTGCTCGGCGCATTCGAGCGCGTCGATCAGAAACGCCTTGAGTTCGGCGTTCGGCGGATTTTCCACCATGTCGGCGAAATCCAGCTTCTGCGAGTCGATCAACGCCGGCAGGCCGATGCTTTCCAACAACATGTTGGCCAGGGACAGATCGAACGTGTTGTAGGTTTGCGGATACGGATCCAGGTCGGTGCGCTCGGCCAGGGCGGCGAACAGATCCCACCCCATCGCGCGCCAGGCGGGCAGCATGTCCATCGCCGCGGGATCAAAGCCGACGGTCGTCCAGGCGAAGCGTTCGGAGGATTCACGCCGGCCGTTGCCGTTGGCGTCCAGATAAGTCAGCACATCGTCGGCCGGATCGTCGGTTTCCTCTTCGATCATCGACCACACGCACACCCACTCGTACACGGCCATCGCCAGATTGCGCTGCGCGCGCTCGTAGCGCCACTGCTCGCCGTCCAGCGGCATCAGAAAATCGGCGCGCTCCGCGTCTTGCATGATCGCCAGCAGCACGTCGACCAGTTCGCCGAGGGTGGCGGCGACGTCGACCTCGCGGCCGTTGAGCAGGTTGCCGACGAAATCGGTGTCCAGCAACAGGCCGAGGTTCATGTCCATGTTCGTGCCCTGAATGATGTCGATCGCGCCCTGCGCCAGATTGAGCGTGCCGGCCAGCCACGCGGCATCCGACGCGTCCCACTGGCCGTGCAGATCGATCAGGGTGAACGACGAGAAGCCGAGCGGATACGACGGCACTTCGAGCAGGACGCTCTCGTCGGCGCGCACGTAGATCATCGCCAGCATCATCTCGTCGACCAGCGGCTCGAAGATGCCCTTGAGGAAATGATGCAGCGTGGCGTCGATCGAATCGCCGGGCTCCAGACCGCCGTCATCGGTTTGCGCCAGGCCCATACCACCAGCCATGTCGCCGACGAACAGAATTATTTCGTCGAGGAAATGCAGCACCTGCTGCACATCGGCCAGCACGAGGCCCAGGTTCGCCTGCGGGTGTTTTGCATCTTCCACCAACGCGCGCCGGAAAATATCCCGCGCCCGATAACCGTCGCCGTCGCCCAACGCCGCTGCACCCTGTTCGACCAGATCATCGATGTCGATAGAAGGTTCATCACCCGTTTCGCTGCCGCACGAAACGACAACCGAGGCAACCACCATTACCAGAAGAAGAAAATACGAGGTGTGTTTCATGAAATAAATCCTAGTCGAAACCGAAAACCTGTCAAGGCGACGCCGATCAATAGTTGGTCGTCTGGTCGATTTTGCCGTGGCGCTTGGCCAGGTGCTCGAAGCCCAGAAACGCGCGCACGCCAAGCCAGGCGAAAGCGCCGGTCAACAGCGTCAATAAAATCAACAGCAGCCAGGTCGGCAGCGTCGCCAGGCGCGTATCGAAGGAGACGACCCCGAAGGCGCGCCGCGAGGCTTCGATCCACAAGGTCAACGGATTGAGCCAGGCCACCGGTTGCAACGCCAAGGGGAGTTTCGTCGTGGGATACAGCACGCCGCACAGTAGCAAAAACACGCCGCCGATCCCCTCGGCCAACAACAACGAGTGGCGGGCGGTCACCAGCAACAAGCCGGCGAAAAACAAACCGATGCCCGCCGCGGCCACCAGACCGAGCACCTGCGCGAGCACCAGCAAAAGCCAATTGACGTTCCCCACCCCAAGAGGCAGGCCAAGGGCAAACCGGCCGACCAGCAAAATCAAGAACACATTGGAAAAGGCGATGCCCAGGAACGTCACCGCGCGTCCCAGGATGGTCATCATAAACGGCGCAGGCGTAATGTACACATAGCGGACGATCTGGTATTGCTCGCGATCGGTGATGATCGCCCACGACAGTCCGCCGGTCAGGGTGATAAACACGGTGAAAAACGTGTTGCCCAGATAGATGCCCATAAAATACGGATCGCCGCCCGGGTGCGGATTGACCACCTTGTAGACGAAATACACCAACACGCATAAAGCCAACGGGCGCACGGCGGCGTACAACAGATACAGCGGCACGCTCGTCCAGTTCGATTCGATCGCCCAACCGATGCGAATCGACGCCCAGAACGCTCTCGCCTGTTGCCGGATCATTGCCACCTCAGCGACATCGTGCCGTCACGCTTGCCCTTTTGCTCGAGCACGCGCATCAGGCGCACCGCACCGATGGTGAAGACCACGGTCATCACCGCCAGAATGCCGGTCTCGATTTCGGGCCGCAGCAAGCCGATCGACGCGCCGCCGGGCAGCAGCAATTGCCGCACGCCGTCCAGGCCGAGCGTCAAGGGAATCAGCGCGGCCAGCACGAGCAAAAAACGCCCAAGGTGCGTCACCGGAAAGTATAGACCGGCCAGTAGGTAGACCGGTTCGATGAGGATCTGATTGATTTTGATGCCCACGCGCCCGACCATGAAATAAACGCTCGATGCGGCCATGCCCATTGAAAACAGCGAGGTCAGGGTCAGGGAAAACAACAGCACCAGCAGCAGCGGTTGCTGTGCGGTCAACTCGACGCGAAACACGAACACGCCCAACAGCAAGACGAAAAACGAACGTACGAAACTCATGAACATGCCGCCCACCGCCATTCCCACCAACAGCGTAACCGGATGCATCGGGCTGGCCATGTACAAATCGAGGTTGCCGGTCTCCTTTTCCCAGTAAAACTGAGAGGCCATCGACCACAGCACGCCGATCCAGAAAGGAATCATCGCGCCGCCGAGCACCACCAGGCCCTCGTAAATGCGCGGCGCGCCCAGGCTGCGGTAGATGAAAATATAGGCCGACAGGGAGATCATCGGCAGCAGGACCTCGGAGAGCATCCACGACAGCTCGCGGTTGCCGCCGACGATGCGCACGTAGGCCCGCGCCCAGATCGCCCGCAGCAACAGCCCGATCCTACTCATTTTCGTGCAACCTGCGCCCGACGATTTTGACGAACAGATCCTCGAGATCGGGCTCGTGCTTGGAAAATCCTTTGATCCGATAACCGTGCTCGGCGGCGACGGCGAAAATATCCTGCAACCGCTGATCGTCGCTGAGTTGAAAACGCAGCGCCATGCTGCCGGGCTCGTCGGCGGGCAGCAAATACGCGCCGCTCACGCCGGGAATATTCGCCACCAGCGAAGTGTCGCGCGGTTCGGGCGACAGAATCAGCGTGAACAAACCGCCCTCGCCCAACGAACGACGCAACGCCGCCGGCGTGTCGCAGGCCACCAGGCGCCCGCCGTCGATGATCGCGATGCGGTCGCACAGTTCCTCGGCCTCGGCCATGTAATGGGTGGTCAGCAGGACGGTGCGCCGGTTGTTTTCAGCGATCCACTCGCGGATGTAGCGGCGCACCTCGCGGGCGATGTGCACGTCCAGCCCGAGCGTCGGTTCGTCGAGAAACAGAATTTGCGGATCGGTGACGAAGCCACGGATGATGTTCATCTTCTGACGCATGCCGGTGGACAGGTTATGCACTTTGGTTTTGGCGTTTTTGTCCAGGCTGAAACGCACGAGGTATTCGTCGATCCGCTTTTTGGCCACCGCGCCGGGCAGGCCGTAAAACTGGCTGAACATCCAGATGTTCTCGCGGACGGTCAGAATGCCGTAGCCGCTGGTTTCCCCGCCGCTGACCATGTTGATCAGCGGGCGCACCTTTTCCGGATGCTCGACCACGTCGTGCCCGGCAACCAACGCCTGCCCGCTGCTGGGATACAACAGCGTTACGAGTATTTTGATGGCGGTGGTTTTGCCGGCGCCGTTGGGGCCCAATACACCGAAGACTTCACCGGGGCGGATCTGCAGATTGACGCGATCCAGCGCGGTGAGCGTTTCCCCGCGTTTGACCTTGTAGGTGCGCGTGAGGTCGATCGTTTCGACGGCCAGATTCATCGGGATTCTCCATGAGTCGCGGGATTCGATCCGCAAACGTTAGTGCAGACGCCTCACCGCGTCAATCGAGAGGCGGCGGCTTTCTTGCGTTCGGCGGCGATTCACGCCATCATCGGTTTATCCGCGAAAAGGAGAGCGTCGTTATGCCCAATTCCAAACAGATCGCGCAGGCGCTGGAGGAGATCGGCGTGCTGCTCGAGCTCAGCGGAGAGAATCCGTTCAAAACCCGCGCTTATTTCAACGCCGCGCGCATCGTCCAAACCAACGAAGCGGAACTGGGCGAGTTCGTCGCGCAGGCGGTCGCCGGCGAGATCAAGGGCATCGGGCAGGCACTGAGCGAGAAAATCCAAACGCTCCACGAAACCGGGGCGCTGCCGTACCTCGACGAACTGCGCAGCCGCTTCCCCAACGGATTGTTCGACATGCTGCGCGTGCCCGGGCTGGGCGCGAAGAAGGTCAAAATTCTGTACGAGGAACTGGGCATCGCCTCGCTGGGCGAACTGGAATACGCCTGCCAGGAGAATCGCCTGGTCGAGCTCAAAGGATTCGGCAAGAAAACGCAGGACAACATCCTGCTGGGCCTGGCGCGGCTGGCCAAGTATACCGGGCGTTTTCGTATTCCCACCGGCTTGAACGCGGCCGAGGCGCTGATTCCGGCGCTGCAGGAAACGGGCGTGGTCGAGCGTATCGAAACGGCCGGCTCGTTGCGGCGACGCCTGGAGACGGTGAAGGACGTCGACCTGCTGGCGACCTCCGCCGACGCCCCGAAGTTGATGGACGCCTTCGTGCATCATCCGGCGGTCGCGCAGATCACCGGGCACGGCGAGACGAAATCGTCGGTCGTGCTGACCAGCGGCATCGCCGTGGATCTACGCGTGGTCGAAGACACGCAGTTCGCCACCGCCCTCGCCCATTTCACCGGCAGCCGCGAGCACAACACGCAGTTGCGCGCGCTGGCGAAAAAGCAGGGACTCAAGCTTAACGAGTACGGTCTGTTCGACGGCGAAACGCCGCTGCCGGTCGCCGACGAAACCGAGTTGTACCGGCGACTGGGTTTGCATTTCATTCCGCCGGAAGCGCGCGAGGCCGGCGGGGAGATCGAGTTCGCCGCGGCGCAAGAATTTCCGCGGCTGATCGAACGCGGAGACCTGCGCGGCATTTTGCATTGCCACACGACTTTCTCCGACGGCGGCAACACGGTACGCCAAATGGCCGAGGCCGTGCGCGACATGGGGCTGGACTATCTGGGCATCAGCGACCATTCGCAAACGGCGGCCTACGCCGGCGGGCTCAGGCCCGACGACATCAAGCGCCAGCATGAGGAAATCGACCGCACGAACGAAGCGCTGGCGCCGTTCCGTGTTTTCAAGGGCATCGAATCGGACATCCTGCCCGACGGTTCGCTGGATTACGACGAGCAGACGCTCGCGCAGTTCGATTTCATCATCGCCTCGGTGCATTCGCACTTCAAAATGGACGAAGCGACGATGACCGCGCGGATCATTCAGGCGATCGAGAATCCGTACACGACGATTCTGGGGCATCCGACCGGCCGGCTGCTGCTTTCGCGCGACGCGTATCCGCTGGACATGGCCGCCGTGCTCGAAGCCGCCGCCGCGTACGGGGTGGCCGTCGAACTCAACGCCAATCCGCACCGGCTCGATCTGGATTGGCGGCACCACCGCAAGGCGAAGGAATTGGGCATTCCCATTCCGATCTGTCCCGACGCGCATTCGATCGAGGGGCTGACCGACATCGAGTACGGGCTGGGCATCGCGCGCAAGGGCTGGCTGACCGCCGACGACGTGCTGACGGCCTGGACGACCGAGGACATTTTCGCATTCATGCAAAGGAGAAAATCGTGAGCAAAGAGGAGTTGAAGAAAAAAGCACGACAGGTGTTCGCATTGCTCAAGAAGCTGCATCCGGGAGCGAAGATCGAACTGCGCTACAGCAATCCGCTGGAGCTGACTGTGGCGACGATTCTCTCGGCGCAGTGCACCGACGTGAAGGTCAACGAGGTCACCGCCAGGCTTTTCCAAAAATATAAAACGCCCGCCGATTACCTGGCCGTGCCGGTCGAGGAGTTGGAGCAGGATATCCGCCAGACCGGTTTTTATCGGAACAAGGCCAAAAGCCTGCGCGGCCTGACCGAGCAGTTGCTCGCCAACCACGGCGGCATGGTGCCCGGCGACATGGAAACGCTGACCAGGCTGCCGGGCATCGGGCGCAAGACCGCGAATGTTATTTTAGGCAACGCTTTCGACGTGCCGGGCATTGCGGTGGACACCCACGTATCACGTCTGAGCCAACGCATCGGGTTGACCGCCGAGACCGATCCGGTGAAGATCGAATATGCGCTCAACGAGCTGATTGCGCCCAAGGATTGGACGCTGTTTTCGCACACGATGATTTTCCACGGCCGCTACACGTGCAACGCGCGCAAACCCAAGTGCGAACAGTGCAATATCACGGCACATTGCGACTTTTTTCAGAATTCGAAAAGGGCGAAATGAGCCGGTTGGTTCTTTCTTGACATCGCCCGGCAATAGTGCTACATAACCGCCCTCTTAGGCGTCGTGCTTGTGCGCCTGTAGCTCAGTGGATAGAGCAACGGACTACGAATCCGTGTGTCGGGGGTTCAAATCCCTCCAGGCGCGACGCTGATGATCGGGGAAATCGGGCGAAGGCTCGGTTTCCCCCTTTTTTTTCGGCAGGCGCACGCCGCAGTGAGCGGGTCACCCGTCCGACATGTTTTTTCCGTCCGTTTTACCCGCAGCAGCTACTGTCATCATTATCGTCGTCATCATCGTCCTCTGAAGGCAGGATACTGTCGTCGTCATGGTCCTCATCATCATCGTTGCTGTCGTCGTCGACGCTGTCGTCGTCATCTTCATCTTCTCCGGTGACGATGATTATCACTTCATCGGGGAGCGAGTCGTTGACGCCGTCCGACACGACGAGGGAAAAGACGAATTCCCCCGCTTGCGCAGCGGTGAAAGAAGGACCGCTTTCCGTCGGATTTTGCAGGTCCACATTGTTGCCGCTCGTCTGGGTCCACAGATACGTAATGTCGAATCCCTCCGGGTCGTAACTGGCGGAACCGTCCAGAACGACGGACGCGTCCAGGTCCACGGTCTGGTCGGGACCCGCATCGGCAATGGGAAGATCGTTGTCGCCCGAATACTTGGCGCACCCCAGATCGTTGCCGATGATCCACGCTTTGGTCGGGTCGAGAGCCTCGCCCTCTCTTGGCGTGTAACTCGCCGCGCCGCTAAAGGGGTCCATTTCCCAGGTCAGGCCGCCATCCCGGGTGAAAAGAATCACCGCATCCTGGGTGATTACGCCGTCGCCGCTGACGCCGACCACCCAACCCACATTGGGCGAGGAAAAGAAAACGGCGGTAGGGATATAGTCGGCGTCAAGCTTCACGGGCAACTCTTCAAGCAAAGGCTGCTGATCCCACTGAGTTCCGTCCCAGTGGTAAAGCTCCCAGGAGTTGTCCGTACTATTCTGCACTTCGGCAAGAGCCCAGCAGTTCTCTTCGTCCACACAATCGATGTCGTAGAAGATCCGGTTCGAAGACTGAAATTGCGTGGTCCAGGTCTCGCCTCCGTCCTCGGTAAAATAGATGGAGCCGGCCGTGTCCTTTTCTCCGGTGGACTCCCCTCCCCGAGCAACATTGAACCGATGCCGGTAGATGGGATCCTTCAAATACTGCAAGGTGTGCTGAAAGTCGTTGGTGAAAGCTTCGGGATCAAAACCCTCGCTGAGGGCGGCGGCTTCGAAAGACTCTCTATCCAGAGAAGCCGCTAGGGCGGGCAGTTTATAAAGAGCAAACTCACCGCCGGCAACCCAGCCGGTTTGTTCATCGAGAAAATGAACATCGTTTAATATTTCGAACACGTTCGAAGAGGGGCTGGACAGTTGATTCCACTTCTTTCCCCCATTCTCGGTTTTGGCCACGTAGCCGAATATGCCCACGGTATACCCGATTTCCCGGCTTACCATTTGGACTGACAACAGGATTCTTCCAATAGGCAAAAGCCCTAAATCGGCGGAAGCCCAACTGTCGCCGCCGTCGTCGGTGTACCAGACGGATGGCTGAAACGTCAGTAGGCAGATGAAGCAATAAGGGAACGGCGCCAGCGTAAAACAAAGGCGTTCAAAGTCCATGCCCGCAAGGACACCGTTGTTTTCATCGGTAAAACTGGCGTCAAAAGACCAGGCAAAGGCGTCGGGCGCTATCGCGCAGGGGCTTTGCAAAATCCCCGCGGTTCTCGAGGGCTCCCAGGTTGCCCCGCCGTCATCGGATCTCCACGCGTACGTAAACGACAGCATGGAGTCCACCACTGAAAAACCGCTGGCGTATAGAACCGAATCGCTTGCCGCTGAAAAACCAAATGTCAAATTAGCGGCGGAGCCTTCATTCATCTCGGACCAATTGCCGTAAGCGGCCTGCCCGATTCCGGGGAACAGGAATATCAACGTCCACAGGAGCAACAGCGAGAGCATCAACTTCATTGGCGGTCTCATTCTTGTGCCTTCCTTCCTGTTGTCGGCAATATGCATTTTTCAAAAATCTCTTTTGGTCAACGCGAAGCAATAATCCGTTTCGAATCTTCCGATGAATTTGCCCTTATGAAAAACGGCCAGGACCCGTTTTCGTGTGATCCGCAATATACTTCACATATTAATACCTTATGCATGGTTTCGGCAAACGTCTCAGGATCTTTTTGGAAACCATGAAACCGGCTTCATGGTCCTTGACGATTTCCGGAAAAGAAAAGAGGCCAAAAGAAGAAAAATGACCCAATCGAACGAATGACGCTGGAATAGTTATCACCTATATCGATATCTTGTATGTGCGCGTTCAAGAACAGATTATGAAGTAAGCGGAAAAATCACAAAACCCAACCGCTTCGTTTCAGGGCGTCATACAAGGCGGCGGCGATCCAGCGATGGCCGTACCGGTTGGGATGGATCGGATCGGTCAGGTGACTTCCGTCGGGCAGCACGGTGGCGATATACGCCGCCTCGCCGCATCGTTCGCCACACTGGTGAAAAACGGCGTCCACATCGACCACCAATCCGTATGCCGACAAACCGCGAACGACCTCGTTGTACCGAGGATGAACGGTCATATTGTTTTCTTCCCGCTCCCGCGCGTCGGTGGAACCCGTGTCGGGCTGCACGATAAAGGCCGTTTTGTGCGGGGGATCCATCCGAGCCAGTTCGATCAGATTATCGCGATAATCGTCGAGCGGCACACGATGACGCTGCGCCTGTCCGCGCCAGAAAATAATTTCGCGTAAAAAGGACAGCAAATGGAGGTTCAGGGCGGCTTTGCGCACCGTCGTAAGTTGAGAAATTCGGGCAAACGATTTTCGTTTCCGATCGGGGATATTGGTGCTCAGTCCGTCGTTCCAACCGAAACCCACAATTACGATATCCGGTTGCAGGAAGGCATATTTTTTGAGCAACAGCCTACCTTGATACGAGGTGTATCCCGGCACGGCCAGGTTGATCACCTCATAGCCTTCCCCCAAGTGCCGCTGCAAGACCGCCGCATAGACCTCGTTATCATTGAGCACGTTCAAACCGAAGGAAACCGAATCGCCCAGGACAACAACGCGCGTTTTGTTTTCCGGCCGCTTGCCGGACGGAATATGCGTTCCGGGCTCGCCGCGAAAACCGTCCGCGTTTACGCGATACGTCGCGCCCATGTAGTCCACGGCGCTGTCGGGCTTGAGCCGCCAGAACAACAGTTCGTCCAATTCCCAGTTGTGACCGTGTTGCAGCGCATCTTCGGAAAATCGGTCGACCGCGATTGTCTCGGCCTGCCAAGAGGTGATGCGCAGCGCCAATTCAGCGACACCCAACAACAAGAAAAGCGTGAACAAAGAGAATAGTATTTTCTTCCAATAACCAGCATGCACGATATGCATCCTTATAAATCATCTTGCTGAATATAAAATATTTATCATAAATAAATTCATCCGCCAACCCAGGCAGGGAGGGCGGCGCCGTTTCCGGCGGAAGCGATCAGGGAAAGCGACACACGTGAGTGTCGGCGTCGGCGATCGCCGCGTTGAAGGACAAGGGATGCAAATTCCTAATTTACGGCGTCACCCAGATCGGCGCGGCGACGAGCCAGTCGCCGTCGGTCTGAATGGCTTTGGCGACGAAGAAGGTCGACTCGGTTACGGCGATATCGTCGAAGGTGCCGGTGCAGATCGTCTTGGCGGTGCAATCGATCTGCCCGAGGTACGTCGCTTCCGGACCGTACAATTCGATGGCGGTGAAGGTGTCGCCCTCGTCCAGGTCGAACGCTTCCACGTAGAGGGTGACGGTATCCAGGCCGCTGAGAATCGAGCCCATCCAGCAGACGTCCTGGGCCATCATCTTGATGGAGGCGTTTTTGTCGTAGCTCATGAAGGTGCGCCGGTCGAGCATCGTGTTGTACATTTCCTCGCGCGTGAGTTCGGCCATGTACAAGCCGCTGCGACGGTCGTTTTTGGTGCCCCAGTCGTCGCCGTGGTTGTCCTGGTTGTACATCGGCGAAACGTGCCAGCCGGCGTCGAGCGCCTCGAAGAAGGATTCCCAAGGATAATCGGTGCCGCTCATTTCCATCAGGTTCATCCGCTCGTCGACGTCCTCGTAATACTCGTAATGGTTCCAGTGCTGGAACGGATCGTCCAACGGATGATTGAATTGGCCGATGCATTCGGTGCATTCGACGAGGCTATCGTAGAAATTGTGGAAATCGAGCTGGAGCATCGGCATCAGGTCTTCGGCGAAAAAGACGTTGTTGTGGCCGGTCGACAGGAAGAGCGGCAGAATGAAGCCGGAGCCGTACTCGTAGCCGCAGTCGGCCAGGTACTCGCCGGGAACGTAGTAATCGTCCGCCTGATCCTTGCACTTGTTCCACTTGTTGATCGTGGGCCACGGCAGATACAACTGCTCGAGGTGATCGGTGATCAACTGGATGTCCAGGCCGCCCTCGTCACGCGCGTATTCAAATGCATCGGCGGGGGTCAACTCGCCGTCGCTGTATCCGGTATGCGCGTGCAGGTTGCCCCAGTAGGGATCGTACTCGCCTTCGATACACCCTTCGGGAACCGACGTATCGTCGTCGCCGGTATCGTCGTCAAGCGTATCGTCATCACCGGTATCGTCATCGAGCGTATCGTCGTCGCCCGTGTCGTCGTCGATGGTATCGTCATCGTCGTCGTCGAGCGTGTCGTCGTCGCCGGTGTCGTCATCGTCGGACGTATCGTCGTCGGACGTATCGTCGTCGACCGGTGCAGAATCGTTATCGTCGTCATCGTCATCATCGCCGCAACCGGCGATCACGACGGCGAAAGCCAATAAGGAAATCAGAAACAACAATTGCCAGGCGCGCATTTTCATGGTCGTCTCCTTACGAAAATCTCATATCCTTTTAACAGATTCCCCGGCGCAACGCAAAACATGAATCGCCCGCCGCCAAACCTTGAGGGCTGCCGGACGCCATGTTCGTCAAGGTGAGAAAAGCACCGCCATTCCTGCCCCGCCGCACTCCAAAAAGGAGCCCGATGCCGTGGATGATTCGGATGATAAATGGTAGAATATTAGCCTGTCTTTCGGCGTTCACTCCAGATCGACGCCGCAGCGGAAGCCCAGGGTGGCGAAGCGCTGCATCCCTGGGGGGCCGAGGAACATCTCCTGAAAGAAATACGTTTCCTCGATCTCCGGGTAGGTGGCGTCAGGCCAGTAGCCCAGGAAGTTGTCTCGCCAGATGTTTTCGCCGTTTTCGTTGTTGCCCGGGCATTGAGGCCGCTGGATTTCCGTGAAGCCGCGTATGTGGACTATCAGGTTGAAGCGGTTTTCGATGACGTCCCCGGTCCATTCCCAGTTTCGCGTTCGTCCCGCCTGAAGAGCCCCCTGCTCATTCGCGTACTGGTATTCCATGCTCTTGAGCAGGCGTTTTCCGGCCCACGCGGCATAGGCTGAGGCGTCGGCGAGGCTCACGTAGGTGACGGGCGACTCGGCTTCGTCTTCGTAGGGCCTGCCCGTGTGCCCGCCGCAGAATTGGATCAGGTAGTTATCGATGTTGTCGGGCACGTATCCGGATTCCGTGATAAACGTATGATAATCGCGATTGGTCACCGGTTCGACATCGACGGCAAAGGGCGACAGCTCGACCGGGATGAGGCCCTCCCAGCGGTGCTCCATCATTATCTCCCCATTTTTGTCGAACCCGGTCATGCCGGCGGGCACCGTCTTATACGGGGCCGTCTCCGGAGGTTCGTGAACGAGGATTTCAACTTCGGGCATGGCGCCGTCCCAATCGGCTGTCGAGAATATTTCGAGCTGCCCGGCTAGAAAATCCTCGAAAGCGGGGCCTGTTTCATCTCCGGCAAGGAAGGCGCACACGCCTTTCGCCGGCATCTCGCAGGAGAGCCGTGTCGTCGAGCCCGAGGCCGCTTTGGTCTGCCTGCCGGTGATCAAATCAAAGAAGACTTCGCCGGGCCGAGACTCCACTACCATGACATCACCGGACCTGGCCTCCTCGGAACGATTGACCAGGGTCCAGATCCGTGTTTCGCCCGATCGCCAAAGGGAGGCGAGAATGTCGGCGTCCAGGGTGTCCACCAACGGGGTCCACCCCTGCGGTTCATTGTTGGAGAAGAAGCGCCAGTAGCGACGAAGGATCGGTATGGTCAACCGCACCAGGCTTTGCGCCCGCGGGGTGACGGGAAACACGTCTCCGTAGTTGTCTTCCTCGGGGTGGAAGCCGCAACCGTTGAAGAACGCCATATGAACCCCGTTCTCGTAGTTTCCATTGTCGTTCTCGTTGCCGTTTTCCGCCTGCACGTACATTGTGTGCCTGCGTTCGAAATACTTGGGGATGATCACGCCGAACTCGTCGCCTTCGGTAAGGACCATCAGGCTGAAAAGCGTCTCCTCGATCTCCTCAAGCGGCGGGGGTGCTTCCGTACCCGTGATCAGACGGGGATTGACGGTGCGCAACAGATCGAGGGTCCCCGGCACGACACCGGCGGCGGTGTCCACGAACAGGCCCATGGAACCCGTCTCGGATAGGAAATCCAGGGCCACGCCGGGAAAGGGATTGTCCTCCGGGCGGGTATCCGAATCCCAGGGGAGATACATGAGAAAAGTGGCCACGTCCCGATCCTGGATATCCTGTATCATCTCTGTGAAACCCTGCATCCCACCGGGAACATCGCGGAAATAATCCCACTGGCTCCGTCCGTCGATGCCCAGCAGCGAGTACGGATACCCCAGGCCGAGGATGTCCAGGTCCCCGAACTTTTCATCCATGTACGCGAGGTATCTGTCGATATCGTAACGCTGGAGGTCTCCATCCCAGTACAGGGCGTTCCACAGGTTGACATAGGTTTTGAGAAAGGCAGCCCTGAGCCATTCGATGTCCGGGTTGTCGTAAACCGTTCCCGTATAGTTCAGCGCGGCAACGGTATCCGCCCGCCATTGCACGAGCCGGTCTCGGAAATCCGCCCACTCGGAAGGATCCGAAGGGATTTTAAAGATGTAGTTCCACGGATCGTACTCGTCATCCGTAGGCGGATTGTAAGGCGACTGCTCGGCGCACTGATGAGCGGGCTGCGTCGGCCGGGTCGTGCATTCGTCGTTTTCGTTTTCCGCGTCGCGAGCACAACCCGTGGAAACGAGCAGCATGAATCCGAGTATGTATCCAAGGGGCATGAAGGTAACACTGCGATTCACCGTAGCCCTCATTGACATTTCCTCCGGCATGCGAAGTGTTGATTTTAGCGGCCGGGGGGAGGAGTTGCAAACTTTCGAACCCGTTACGCCTTGCAGACAAATAATCTGCAAGCTACATTTTGGCATTATGCGACAACAGGTTAACGCTCGATTCGTCCTCGCGGCCGCCTTGGTTTTGTGCGGCTGTCTGGTCGGCTACGCTCTCGGTTGGCTCGAAATCCATCGACAGGGTTACTCCGGCCTGCTGAGCTACGATATGGACAATCTCCTGTTGCAGGATCCATTCGGGTGGAGATTCCTGAATTGGCGGGTAATGGCCACCAATTCAATGAATGGAACGATCGCCGGCGTTTTTCTGGCTGTTCTTTTTCTCTTGAGTTGGCGAATCAGCGGATGGTTGACGCCCGGTCGCGAACGCCGGATCTATTCCTTCATCGGCGGCTGGGCGCTGGGCATCGTTTGGTTGATTTCGATGTGGGAGTTGATTCCGCCCGCCCTGGCCCACGGCGGCACGTTGCCGTTTTTTTGCCCCGACGTGAACGCGTTCAACACCTTTTTGCACCGCGCGTTCACGCTCAAATTATCGGACGCCCCCCTTTTGTGGAGCATCGCCGCCGGTTGGCTGTTGGTGGCGCAACTGATCGTCGGGGTGATCGTGCGCCTCACCATGCGCAAGGGAAGCACGACCACGCCGGTGCCGGTTAACAAGATTTGGCTGATTGCTGTTTGCTGCCTGATCGGTCTCGCGGCGTTTGTGCCGCAAGCCGGAGCGATCATTTCCCGCCCGACGTTGCACAGTCACGAACCGAACATTCTGTTAATCAGCGTCGACACGCTGCGCCCGGATCGCCTGGGCTGTTATGGCGGACCGGCGAAAACGCCGAACATCGATTATCTGGCCGAACATGGGATACGCCTGGACAACGCGTTGTCGGCGTCGCCGTGGACCCTGCCCAGCCATGCGGCGATGCTGACCGGCAACTATCCGGCCTACTTGGGCATTCATGCGGTGACCGATAAAGTTCCGGCGGACGCGACCCTGGTTTCCGAGTATCTGCTGGCCAAGGGATTCGCCACCGCCGCTTTCGTCAGTCATCTGTTCGTCAGCCAGGTTTACGGTTTCGATCAAGGCTTCGAACGCTTCGATTACATCGCGTCGGAACAGGCCGCCGATGTGGCCCGGCAGGCCGGCGAATGGATCAAGGCGCAAAACAAAAGGTGGTTCGTGCTGTGCCATTTTTTCGATCCGCACTGGCCTTACTCGTTGACCGACGAAGCGGATGACGACCTGCGGCAAACCAAGGACTACGCCCGCGCCTTGCGCGCCGCGCTGAAAGATCCGGCGTTGGCGCGCGATACGTGGCTGCCCATGTACGACAAGGAAATCGAGCGCGTCGATCGGGCCATCGGGCAATTGATCGATATCTTGAAAACGAAAAACGTCCTGGGAAACACGGCGATCATTCTGGTGGCCGATCACGGCGAAGCCTTCGGCGAATATCCGCGGGAAGACGGCGAAGAGGTTTTCGATCCGCAACAGCCGGGGACGTTCGGGCACGGCGTTACCTGCCAGCCGTCCGTGGTGCGCGTGCCGTTTATCGTCTACGGAACGGACCTGGAGAAGGTGGACACGCAACGTCAGGTTTCGTTACTGGAAGTGCCCGCGTTGATCGCCGCCATTGTCAAAAAATCGCCCTATTTTACCTTTGCGGAGCTATCGCCGGCCTGGACCCGGGAGGATCGTCGGACCGAACCATTGGTTGTCGAAACCTCGCTGGGCGGTAAAGCGCAATTCGGCGTCTACGAAAACGGGCAATTCCTCCTCTCGCCGGTCGACGTATCCTATCTGGATCTGCAATTGAGCCTGCCGGCAAGAATCAAGCTGAACGAGGGGGAAAGCGGTTACTGGTTAAACAGCAAGTTGAATCACTTCCTTGACAGGTATTATAAAAATTCGGACGAACAGGTGACTCTTTCTCCCGAAGAGATAAAACGACTGAAGCAGCTTGGGTACATCGGAGCGACGCCATGAAACACATAAAAAACGCCTTGGTCGTTGCCTGGCCGCCGGCGGCCTGCCTGTTCGTGCTGGGCATTGCGGGGGCGTTGGTCGCCGGGATCGTCGATATCGTCGCGCAACGATATCTGCCGGCGGGCTTCTACCGCATGGCGGTTTACGATCTGGGCGGCTACAGCCAAAACGGTTTGGCGCTGGGTTTTGTGTTGGGAACGCTGGCGCTGACGGCCGCGTTCGGCATCGGATTGATTATCGCCAAGCGGCGCGCCGGATGGATCGCCGGGATGCTCAGCTTCGCTTTTGCGGCGTTGACGTTGCTGATCGGCCAGAGATACTTCACGGCGCACTTTCCGGAACTGCTGCCGAAAGCGTATGCGACCACTTCGGGCCTGGCCGCCGAAACGGTTTTCGAGGTCTTTCTGCCGCCGTTGGTGAAAACGATGGTGCTGGCCGATCCGGCCGGTCACGCGGGGATCATCGCCCTACTCTTCGGCTTGATCGTCGGTAGCGCTTTACTCACCGCATTGCTTGTCAGCGTTCTTCTGCGCCGGCTGCGTCCCACGAGGACAACGGAACAAATCACCCTCGGCAAAGGATGGCTGTGGGCGCCGGCCGTCGCGATGGCTTTGGTGGCGTTGATCATCAGCGCGCCGGGGAAGGCCAACCACAATCCGTTTTCCCCCAATCTCATTTTGATCAGCATCGATACGCTGCGCGCCGACGAAGTCGGCTGCTACGGGGCCGAACCGAGCAACACGCCGGCCATCGACGATTTCGCGAAAGAGGCCATCCGGTTCACGCGCGCCTATGCGCCGGCGCCCTGGACGATCCCCAGTCATGCGGGCCTGCTGACCGGATTGGCCGGGCATCGCCACGGCGCGGTGACGATGGATTCGCGCTTGCGACCGGAGGTGTTCACGCTGGCCGAACGCTGCAAGCAAAAGGGATACGCCACCGGGGCGTTCGTCACCTCGTTCATGCTCAGTCCGCGTTACGGCTTTGGCGCGGGCTTCGACCATTATTTGATGGCCCCCGAGGCGCCGGCCGAACAGGTCGTCGACGCCGCCGTCGACTGGCTCCAGAAACACCGGTATCAGCCGTCGTTCCTTTTCCTGCACCTGTTCGATCCGCATTGGCCCTACGATCCGGCCGACCGCTCGCTGCCCGGCGCGGACGCCGACAACTTCCACGGCTTCGTCGGTGACGTGTTGAACGCGGACGAAACGCTGCGCGCGCAATGGCGCGAACGTTACCGGCGCGATATCCGCGCGGCCGACAACGCGCTTGGCCGCTTTCTCGCCAAAGTGAAATCCCAACAACAGTGGGAGTATACCTGGGTGATCATCACCAGCGATCACGGCGAGGAATGGTGGGACCACGGTTTCCTCGGCCATGCCGTGACGTTGCACGAGGAAATGCTGCACGTGCCGCTGCTGGTGAAAAAATCGGGAACCGACCCGGCGGGAACGGTCGATTATCCGGTTTCACTGGAAGATGTATTGCCAACGCTGACCTCGCGCATTAGCTTACCGGGAGAGCAGCGTTTCGACGGCGTCGATTTATTCACGAAACCGGCCGAGGAGCGCGGCATTTGGGTGGCCGATGCGATCTGGGGCGGGCCCCGCTTTGCCTTGATTCACGGCTGCGCCAAAGGTATAACAGGATACGCATGGCGTTTCGGAGACTTTGCGGGAGAGGCTCCGGACGCTTTTTTCGATCTTTGCCAAGATCCGCGTGAACAACACAACCTCGCCGAAAGCGAAAAAGGAAGCGAATTCCTTTTGGGTTTGTGGACGCAGGTGGAGAAAATCGGCCCCCAGGCGGGATCGACTTCGCCGACGCTGCCGCCCAATGTTCGCGAGCGACTACGGAGTTTGGGATACCTGGAATGAGTGAGACGACAACGCAGGCCAACATTGAAAAAAAAGAGTTTTTCCCCTCGGCGGCGTCGACCTATCTGTTTTTCGGATTGATCGTCGGGATACTTTTCGGTTTCATCACCGGCATCGTCAACCTTTTCGGTTCGGCCGCGCTGCCGTTGAGCATGCCGCGTTTGGGCATGGAAACGCTGTCGCGCGATCTGAGCAACGGATTGCGGTGGGGCATCATTCTGGCGCTGCTGATGGTCACCTACTCGTGGCTGACCGGCATGCTGATGAAATCGAATCGCCGCGCGATCATCGCCCAGTTGCTCGGTCTGGGCATCTGGCTGCTGGGCCTGGGGCTGATCGCGTTGCGGTTGCTGCGCTCGCTCGGCGAGCGTTTGCCGCTGCCGTACCAGGAACACGTGACGCCTTCGATTTTCTTCACGCGGTTCATCATTCCGCTGGTGACATATACGGTTTCGACCAAGCCGGTTTTGATGTTCATCCTGATCGCATTGACCTTCGCCGTGCCCATGGTGATCGGGACGCTGATCGCCCGGCGCATCTATAAGGAGAAGGAAACCGAGCCGTTCGGCAAAATTCCCTCGCTGGCCATGACCAAAAGGCAGGCGCTGATCGGGGCGATTGTCGTGGTCGTCGCGTTGATCATCGCGGGCATTCCCCAGGTGTTGGGCCGCCCGCAGGGCAAGCCGAACGTGCTGTTGATCAGCGTCGACACCTTGCGCGCCGACGGTCTGCACTGCTACGGCAATCCGCTGCCCAACAGTCCGGTGATCGACAAGCTCGCCGCCGAGGGAACGCGGTACGAGAATATTTTCTCGTCGGCGCCCTGGACGCTGCCCGGGCACGTTTCGATGCTCACCGGCCTGACGCCGGAAGTGCACAACGTTTACCAGCTCGACCGGCACATTCCACGCGAAGCGCCGCTGCTGAGCGAGGTTTTCAAAAACGCGGGCTACAAAACGTTCGCGGCGACGAGCAACTTTCTGGTCAGCCCACCCTACGGTTACGGGCGCGGTTTCGACCGGTTCATCTTCCGGCCGGAAGCCGAATCCGGCCGTATCGCCGACGTGTTCCTCGGTATGTTGCAGGGCACGAAAGAACCGTGGTTCGGCTTCCTGCACTTTTTCGATCCGCACCTGCCCTATTCGCCGACAATCGAGTCGCGGCAGGAACTGGGCATCGAGGGACCGATCGTCGATGAGATCCTGGCCAACATGACGCACCTGCTGTGGCGGTTCATCGACATCTACCTGCCCTACGACGAAGCGCACAAAGAAGAGATCAAGCGCCTGTACGCCGGTGAAGTGCGCGACGTCGACCGCGCGCTGGGACGCGTGTTGGAGAAGATCGATCTGACCAACACGATCGTGATCGTCACCAGCGATCATGGCGAGGAATTTTTCGAGCATGGCTGGTCGGGGCACTCGGTGGTGCTCTTCGACGAATCGCTGCGCATTCCGCTGATTTTCCACGGTCCGACCGTCGAAGCCGGCAAGGTCGTCAGCCAGACGTCGGACATGACCGTGATCGTGCCGATGATCCTGGCGCACGTGGGCCTGCCCGACCCGCTCCAGCGCGGCGCGCCGGTGTTGGGCACGGGGGCGTACGGTCATACCAACGGCTTCGGCAATCACCGCACTTCGTGGCGGCACAGCGGCTGGAGTTTCCTGACCGAGGTCGATTTCACTTACGGCGAGCGCCATCGGCAGTTCCCGCCGGGGCTGTACGACGATCCGAGTGAACAGGTCAATCTGATCGAGCAGAATCCGGAGAAGGTGCAGGAAATGCAAGATGAGATGGACCAGTCGCTGGGTCTGCAAATCAAGAAATACGGCAAGATGAAATCGGGCAAGACCGACCTGGACGAAACCCGCCTCAACCGGTTGCGCGAATTGGGCTACGTACAGTAGCTCAGCGTTTCGGCAATTCCGGCACGACCCGTTCGATAATGTCGCAGATGCGGCGGCTGGCCGTGCCGTCGCCGTAGGGATTTTTCGCCTTGGCCATCGCCAGGTGCGCCGACGGATCGTCCAAAAGCAACGATGCCTGCGCGGCGATTTTCTGCGCCGAGGTGCCCACCAGCTTGACCGTGCCGGTCTCCACGCCCTCGGGGCGCTCGGTGGTTTCGCGCATGACCAGCACGGGCACGCCGAGCGCAGGCGCCTCTTCCTGAATGCCGCCCGAGTCGGTCAGCACGAGGTAGGCGCGCTTGAGCAGGTGCACGAACGGCTCGTAGTCCAGCGGTTCGATCAGGCGCAGGTTGGGCACGCCGTCCAGAATTTCGTTGACCGGCTTGCGCACGTTGGGATTCAGGTGCACCGGATAGACAATCGTGTCCTGCGGATAGCGGCGGGCGATATCGGCCAGACCATGACAAAGTTGGCGGAACGGCTCGCCGAAGCTCTCACGGCGATGCGCGGTCACCAGAATCAGGCGGCCGGGAATATCGGTCAGTTGCGGGTCGGCGAACGCATACTCACGCCCGGCGACCTCCAGCAGCGCGTCGATCACCGTATTGCCGGTCACCCAGACGCGGCGCGGATCGATGCCCTCGTTGAGCAGGTTCTGCTTGTTGTTTTGCGTCGGGGCAAAATGCAGATCGGCGATGACCGAAGCCAGGCGACGGTTGATTTCCTCGGGGAACGGCGAAAATTTGTCGAAGGTGCGCAAACCGGCTTCCACGTGACCAACCGGCACGCGCTGGCAAAAAGCCGCTTTGGCCGCGGCAAAAACGGTCGTCGTGTCGCCCTGCACCAGCAGAACATCGGGGCGCACCTCGGCGATGACCGGCGGCAGATCGGTGAACACGGAGGCGATGACCTGTTCGATGGTCTGCCCCGGGCGCATCAGGTTTAAATCGTACTCTGGTTCTATGTGGAAAATTCGTAATACCTGATCCAACATTTCGCGGTGTTGGGCCGTTACACACACTATTGGTTGTAACTCATTACGTTTCTGCATTTCCAGATACAATGGTGCAAGCTTGATGGCTTCCGGGCGAGTACCGAACACGAACAAAGCGCGAATCATGGCGTTCCTCCAGAGTTTCCAGATCATTGAACATAAACAGCTTTTCGGTCAAGCATTAATCGGCGATTCTAAAGAGAAAATTTTTCCACTCAGTGGGAGGCGCGGTATTTTGTGTTTGTATTAACCAGCAAAGGCAAAAACCCTGATAAACAGCAAATTAGAATATTAAAATAAAAAACGCTAAATTTTTATAAATTTTGAGGAAATCTAGCAAATGACTTGACATTGCCTTTCGATAATTGGTAGAGAATTGTCCAATTCCCGTGAGTAGCTATCTCCTCTTTTGTGGCGAGGGGTAACTGGTGGACTTTTGTTTCAATAATTCTATTATTTTGCTAGCTTTTATCGTCGTGGTCGTTTTGGTGACGATTTCGCTGGTCATTCTGGCCCGCGACGTTTTGTTTTTCTTTTTACGCCGGTTGGGCAAGCGACCGGTCGATCGCATCGAGCATGAGCGCCGTAAGTATGAAGAGGAGCACGAAGAATGAGTGAAGCGAGTGAAGCCAAACGCCAAACGATGGACTTTCGCGAGTTCATTGTTTTACTGATCATTGGCTTGGTCATTGGATTTGTGTTCCGCCTGCAATTCGGTGTGCATGAATACAGCCTCGCTTTCATCCTCTCCTTCCCCGTCGTGTTGTTCGCGGTCAATCGCGGCTTCCGGCACGGCGCGCTGGCGGCGGTGGTCGCCGCGGCGATCTACGGTTCCTACCTGTTGCTCGGTCACTTTTTCGGCAATCCGATCACCCGCTCACGGTTGTGGGAAGAACAGCTCAACCTCGGCATCATTATCGGCAGCGGTTTCATCCCCGGCATCATCACCGAGTTTCTGCAGTTCCGGAAACACGATCCATTTAAAGAAGAGGCGACCATCGTCGAAACCTTCGTGCCCGACGAGGAAACCGGTTTATACAACTTCAAAAGCTTCCGCTGGATGCTGCGGGGCGAAATGAAACGCGTGAAACGCTACAACACGCCGATGTCCCTGATTTTCATCAAGCTGTTGAACCTGGATAATTTCCGCAAACGGTATGACTACCAGCAGGAAGTGTTGCTGCTCAAAGAAGTCGGTCACCATTTGCGTTCGATGTTGCGCGAAGCCGATTACGTTGGTAAATACTCCGATAACGAAGTCGGCATCGTGTTGCCCGAGACGGGTCTGGCCGGCGTGAATATCGTCTGCAACCGTCTGGTGGAAAAACACGGCAAACTGATGGGCATGCTCAATAAATCCTGGGATGAGATCGAGCTCGAGTTCGAATTCAGCCGGGCGAACTATCCCAAGGACGCGAGCAATCTGGAAGAATTGATCGATATTCTCGATTCTCGTTACGAGCGACTCGGTTAACGAGAATCATTTTTTTGGGGAATGGCGGATCCATAGATGATTAAACGCATCATCTTATCCATCGTGGCCTTCTTCATCATCGTTCTGGTGGTGGTGTGGCTGTTCCCTTTAAATGAATATTTCCCCGGCATTTTCAGCGGCGGCAAAAGCGTGCTGATCGTCTACGACGAGCCCGAACCCAACCGCGTCGACGAGGACACGGCCGACGCGCTGAGCCTGCGCCAGTTGATGGGGCACTTCAAACCCTACAACGTCGCCATGGTCAGCACCGGCGAATACAAAAAAGGCCAGGTGAAAAAGTTCGACATCATCGTGTATGTCGGCCTCAAACCGCAAATGCCGATTCCGAGCTATTTCCTGGACGACATCTACTTCGGCAACAAGACGATCGTCTGGATCGGCGCGAACCTCGACCAGATGGCCAATCGTCACAGCCTGGATAAGTACGGCTTCAAACCGCTCGACGATTCCGACCAGCACGCCTCGAACCGCGTGGAGTACAAAGGCAAATCGCTCTGGAAGCTGGACACCAGCACCTACGCGGTGGAAATCACCAACCAAAACGTCAACAAAGTGTATGCCTGGGCAACCACGTCCGCCGACGCAAAGGCGCCGACAGGGCATTCATCGTATAGCGCCGAGGTCGTCCACGCGGGCGCCGAAATCCCCGCGCCCGAACCGGCCTCCACCGATTCGCCGCTGGAACCGCTGCCGGAGAATCTGAATTTCGGCATCGAACCGCAGCCCCTGCCCGGTCCGCGTCCGCAGCCGGCGGTGCAACCGGGAAGCGGTGAGCGGCTGCCGTGGATCGTCGCCGGCGAAAACTTCTGGTACGTCGCCTCCAATCCGATGTCCTTCAACGTGGAAGGCAGCGCCTATCTGGCGTTTTGCGACATTCTGCACGAAGTCTTCCGTTCGAAGATCGAGGAAGACCATCCGGGCTTCGTGCGCATCGAAGACGTGCACGCCAAGCGTGACGGTCAGGATCTGATCGCCGCGGCCGACTATCTGAAAAGCAAGAACATCCCCTTCGCCTTCACCTTGGTGCCGGTGTACATCAACCCGGCGACCAACGAGCATATTTATCTGTCCAACGACCAGGATTTCCTCGCCGTGGTGCAAGGACTGATCGCCCGCGGCGGCGTGCCGATCCTGCACGGCTACACGCACCAGCACGAAGCGGAAACGGCGGTCGATTACGAATTCTGGAGCGGGCCGATCGGCCGCCCGGTGGCCACCGGTCCGGAATACGCTTCCGAACGCATCATTCGCGGATTGTCGGAATGCTACCTGGCCGATGTTTATCCGTTGGCCTGGACCACGCCGCACTACGCGGCCGGTCAGGTGGATTACGAGGCGATCCGCAACTACTTCACCACGGTCGTCGAGCGCCGGCAACCGATCGACCGCCTCGGTTCGGACCAGTTCTTCCCCTACATTATCTATAGCGACATGCACCAGCAGATCATCATCCCGGAAAACCTCGGCTATGTGCAGCCGGATGCCGGACGTGACGCCAAAGCGATTCTCAAGGACGCCGAAAACAGCCTGGTGGTGCGCGACGGTTGGGGCAGTTTCTTCTTCCACACGTTCCTGGACGTGCAGTTGCTCAAGGACATCACCGAGGGAATGGAGAGACTGGGCTACCATTGGGTGAGCCTGGCCGACTACAACAACAAGGTGCGCACGGAAGACACGACGATCATTTCCGGCGTCGGCGAAATCAAGATCAATCTGAAAAGCCAGTACCTGCATAAGTTCTCCATCGACGAAAAGGGCAAACGCCGGGGTGAGACGTTCTCGTTCCGGCCGGTGACCGGCAACATCGAACGCTACGTCACCTCGCGCCCGCGGGAAATCAGCGTCCATCAGGGCGTGTACACGAGCCCGCCGATGACCGTGGCGAACATCACCAAGTTCCGGCCGATCATTTCGGGCATCACCAGCCCGGTCGCCGTGTTCCTGTTGTTCGTCGGTTTGATGATCATGTTTACGTTCCTGGTCATCTGGATCTTCCTGCTGATCCGCAAGGCGTCGCAGGAAATGCGCAGCCAGTTGGCGCGGAAGCGATAGAGGTAAGAACAAGTGCCGTATACCAGTGTCTACATCGACTTGCTCTTTTTGGCGTCAGCCATTGGTATCTGGCTATTCCTGTTGTTCAACGTCGTGCTGACGATCTTCGCCTTCCTGCACGGCCTGACCAGCGAGAAAGAACGGCAGCGGTTGTTCACCGAGCCGTTCCCCTTCCCGTTCGTCTCCATTCTGATTCCCGCGCACAACGAAGGCGTGGTGATCCGCCGTACGATCGAAGCGATGCTGGCGTTCAACTATCCGCGCGAACGTTATGAGATCATCATCGTCAACGACGGTTCGAGCGACGACACGGCCGAGATCGTCGAGCAGATCGCCCAACGGCACCGCAACGTGAAGCTGGTCAACATTCCCGCCGGCGAAGGCGGCAAGGGCAAAAGTCGCGCGCTCAACGTCGGCCTGGAACACGCGATGGGCGACGTCATCAGCATCTTCGACGCCGACAACCGCCCCGAACCCAACTCGCTACGCTACCTGGTCGCCAACCTGGTCGACGACCCGAAGCTGGGCGCGGTGCTGGGCAAGGTCCGTACGATCAACGCCCGGCAGAACCTGCTGACCCGCTTCATCAACATCGAATTCATTTCCTTCCAGTGGATCATCCAGGGCGGCCGCTTCAAGATCTTCAACCTGGCCACGCTGCCCGGCACCAACTACGTCATCTGGCGCAAGGTGCTGGAGAAAACCGGTCGCTTCGACGAAGAAGCGATCGCCGAGGACGCCGAACTTTCCATCCGGCTCTACGAGCTCGGGTATCGCATCAAATTCGTGCCCTACGCGGTGACCTGGGAGCAGGAACCGCAACAGTTGAACGTGTTCATCCGCCAGCGCACCCGCTGGGCCCAGGGCATGAACTACATCATCAGCAAATTCCTGCGCGTCGCCTTCCAGATGAAGAATCGACGGGTCATGGTTGACTTGTTCTACATGTTCAGCCTCTATTACATCTTCTTTATGGCCCTCATTCTCAGTGATGCGATCGCGCTGCTCAGCCTGCTGGGGGTGGTCAAGCTGGGCCTTGTCGGCCCCTTCAGCTTTATTTGGTTCCTGGCGGCGATGCTCTTCTTTATGGAGTTATTGATCGCCATCAGCCTGGAAGAGGAGGAAAGCTTCCCCAACATTGTGCTCTCCTTCCTTATGTACATTACCTATTGTCAGGTATGGATCGTCGTTATTTTCCGCGCCTTCTTCCTGAGTTTCGTGCGCAAACGCAAGGGCACGGTCTGGGATAAAACGGTGCGTTATCAGTTACGCGAGCGCCAGGAAGACAAGATGATGAGTCGCGACCGGGTGCGCGAACTGGAAGAGGAAGCGTAATTGCGGCCGCGGCATCTTCTGTATGGGTTGCTGACGGTGATACTTCTGGCGGCGACGAGTCTGCTGGCCTATCCGGCCACGGTTTCGTCGGAAAAAGCGGAGATGCTGGCCAAGCGGTTCGTGCTGGAACGGCTGGCCGGCGAAGACGGGGCGATTTACGCCAGCGGCAAGGTCCGGCGGTTGTTGTTGTTTCCGACCTACGACCCGGACGATCTGCTGGCTTCGGGTGTGTTGTCCGAGACGGCCGGTCTGGCCATGCAGTATGCGGTGGCGGCCGGGGATCAACGGTTGTTCGATCAACAGTTGAACTACATCAAGAAGAAGATGCTCGGACAGTTCGGTCTTTTTTATTGGAAGATCAGTTACAACGGCGACCTGGTCGCGGGGACCAGCGCCAGCGTGGACGATTTGCGCATCATCGGGGCCGCCCTGGCCGCGCATCGCAAATGGGGAGCGATTTCCTACAAGCAATTCGCTTTGGACATCGCGGAAAACGTTCTCCAGTACGAGGTGGTCGACGGTCATTTGCGCGATTTTCTGAACTGGCGCGACTACGGCCGGCCGACGGTGGCTGAAACGCTGCGATTGTCGTATGCTGACATGCTTACTCTCGCCGCATTGGCCGCCGAAGACGAACGATGGGCGCCGGTGCATGCGTCGACCGGTAAATTGTTGCTGGGCGCGCAGCGCGAAAGCGGCTTGTATTACGAGCGATACGACTTCACCGCGGGCCAATACGAAAGCCTGCGGCAGAACATGATCAACCAGTTGTATTGCGCGTTGTTCGCGCTGCCGATCGAAGGCGACACGCATCGCTTCGCCGATTGGATGCGCGACCGGCTGAAGGAAGACGGCGTGTTGTACGCCGAATACGACAGCACGACCGGCGAGCCGACGCAGTTTTTCGAGTCGACCAGCGTGTACGCGCTGGCCGCGCGTTACGCCCGGTTGGCGGGCGATCGCGAGATGGGCGACCGGTTGCTCAGAAAGTTGCAAGGGTTTCAAAACCTCAATCCGCTCTCGCCGATGTACGGCGGCTTCAGCGACGATGAGGTTTACAGTTTCGACAATCTGGAAGCGTTGATCACCCTCCGCCTATTCAACGCGGGGGAATAAGAAGACGGCACATTCGGCGCGTTTGTGTTTGCGGCAACCAAAGCGTCGACGGACAAGGGGAAATTCGATGCGGATCAGAGGACGTAATTGGGCCATACTTGTGGTCTTGGCGGTCATATTGGCCGCCGGCTCGGCGTGGGCCGGTCCCTATGAACAGGGATTGGGGCTGTACAACAGCGGAAATTACAAATCGGCGGCTACCTATTTCGAAAAGGCCGTCGCCGAAGATGCGAAGAACGTCGAGGCGATGAAACGCCTGGGCGACTGCTATTTCAATCTGTACACGCCGCAAAACACCGATTACGCCAAGCTGGCCATCGAAGCCTACGAAAAAGTCCTCGCCGCCGACCCCAACGATGGAACGACCCGGTTGCATCTGGCCCAGATGTACTCCTGGATCGAAGATGTCGACAATGCCGTCAAACACCTGGATCTGCTCTTGGAAAAAGAACCGCAAAACACGACCGCCATGCTCGAACTGGCCGAGGTGTATTCCTGGAAACCGGCCACCTACGACAAGGCGTTGGAACAGTGCCGCAACGTGCTCAAAGTCGATCCGAAGAACAAACGCGCCCACCAGTCCGCGGCGCGCGTTTACGCCTGGAAAGGCGATTTCGCCAAGTCCCTCACCCATTACGAAGCCCTGCTGGAACAGGAACCGGATAACGACAACATCCGGCTCGAATACGCCAACACGCTTTCGCAGGCCGGTCGCTATGACGACGCGGTCAAGCAATTCAACTATCTGGCCAGCCGTCGCGACACGCGGGAACAGAGCCTGATCGGTCTCGCGCAGGCCTACTATCACGCCAAGCGCTACACCGACGCGGCCGCGGTGGTCGAGATCGTGTTGCAGCAGGAACCGAAAAATTCCTTCGCCTGGCGCTTGAAGGGCCTGATCTACGCCGAACAGCGGCGCATCAACGAAGCGGTCGAATGCTTCAAGAAGGCCATCGAGCTCAATCCCGAGGACAACGACGCGCGCATCTTCCTCGCCCGCGCCTACGCGATGAACGAGGCCACCTACCCCGAGGCGGTGGCGGCGTACCGCGAAGTGCTCAAGAGCCAGCCGGACAACGTGGAGATTCGCGCCGAACTGGCCCGCATCTACTCGTACGCCAACAACCACACGATGGCCATCGAGCAGTACGAAGCGCTGCTGCAGAAGTACCCCGAGAACGTGCAAATCCGCACCGACCTGGTGCGCGCCTACATGAACTCGCGCAAGTACGACGAGGCCATCGAGCACGCACGGCAGATTCTCAAGATCGAACCGGACAACGTCGACTCGCAACTGCTGATGGCCGAGGTGCTGACCGAAGCCGGCAAGTACGACGATGCGATCGACCTGTACGAAGACATCCTTGACGATCACGCCAACTACCTGCTGGCGATGGTCGGTTTGGGCTGGGCGCATCATCAATACAGCCTGCACCAGATCAAGTACGGCGAGCAGTTGCAGGAGCGCATCCAGAAACAGGCAATCGGCGTCATCAACCGCCTGCGCTGGCTGATGTCGCGCGGCAGCGAGATCTATCATTTCAATAAAGCCGTTTCCACGTTGACCGAAGCGGCCGAGAAACATCCCGACGCGACCGAACCGCACATGCGCCTCGCGGAAGTGTACGCCCAGCACAAGGCGTACAAGAGCTCGATCGAAAGCTACGAGCAGGTGCTCAAACGCGATCCGCGCTCGGTCGACGCCTACCTGGGCATGGCCTGGGTGTACGGCAAGATGAACAACCATCAAAAGTCGATCGACTCGATCCGTCGCGCCGCGCAAATCGACCCGACCAACATCGAGGTCCTCGGCGGCCTCGGCGACGCCTACGCCTATCAGCAGGACGTCAGCCAGGCGATCGAAGCCCTGGAAAAAGCGGTCGTGATGAAGTTCAGCGATCTGGATCTGCACCGCCGTCTGGCCAATCTCTACTCGCAGAATCGCGGCTACTACGATAAGGCGATTCGCGAGTGCCAGTACATTCTGGAGCAGGATCCGTCCGACGACGATACGCGCCTGCTGCTGGCCCGCGTGCTGTCGTGGAACGAGCAGTACGACGAGTCGCTGACCACCTACGAACAACTGCTGGCCAAGCGTCCCGACGACCAGGACCTCTACCTGGAAATGATGAAGGCCAAGGTGTACTCCGGCCGCAGTGACGAGGTCATCCGCGAGTTGCGCGCCAAGATGGAGGAGAAGCCGGAAGACATCGGCGTCCACCTCGCCCTGGCGCAGGCCTACGAGGAACACAACGATCTGGATCTGGCCGACAAGGAGTACCGCTGGGTGCTCGACCGCGATCCGAAAAACGGTCATGCGCACCTGGGTCTGGCCGGCATCTATCGCAAGCGCGAGCAGTACGACAAGGCGGTCGTCGAATACCGCGAAGTGCTCTCGACCAATCCGGACAGCCCGGAAGCCTATTACGGCCTGGGCGTGATCGACCGCAAAAACGGCCGCTACGAGCGCGCCATCGCCATGCAGAAAAAGGTGCTCGAAAACGATCCGAGCAACGTCAACGCCTTCGCCGAAATGTCCTACAACCACTACCTGTTGTCGCGGCGCTACATCGCGACGACCGGCCAGTATCATCGCGCCTGGTGGCTGCTGTCCAACTCGTGGGGCGACATCTACGGCGTGTGGGGCGAATACCCGGCCAACATCGAGCAGATGCGCGGCATTCTGCGCGACGATCCGGGCAACTGCGATCTGCGTTACCTGCTGGCGCAGGAACTGCAGAACCACAACCGCAACAAGGAAGCGGTGCGCGAATACCGCACGCTGCTGCAATATTGCCCGAACCACATCGGCGCGCGCATCGCGCTGACCGACATCTTCAGCTACAGCCCGGCCACCTACGCCTGGGCCATTCGCGAAACGCTGGAAATTCTCAAACGCGAGCCGGACAACTACGAAGCGCATCTGCGCCTCGCCCGGCTGTACGCGTGGTCGCAACAGTACAACGCGTCGGTCGGTCAGTACGCGTGGTGCCTGAACAAACGGCCCGACGCCACCGACGTGCGGCTGGAACTGGCGCAAACGCTCAGTTACGCCAAACGCTACAAAGAGGCGATCCGCCAGTACGAAATCATCCTGGCGCAGGACCCCGACCGCGAAGACGTGCGGCTGGAGCTGGCCAAGCTGTTCAGCTACACCAATCGCACCGAAGACGCGATTCGCCAGTACGAAGTGATTCTCAAGCGCAATCCGAACAACTTCGAAGCCAGCTTCGCGCTGGCCAACATGTACAGTTGGGATCGGCGGTACTATCACCGGGCGATCGACCTGTACCGCAAGTTGTTCCTCAAGTATCCGAAGAACGTCGACGCCCGCGTGGAATACGGCCGCCTGCTTTACGAACGCGGCGAGTTCAGCAAAGCCGAGGAAGCCTATCGCAACGCCGTGGAACTCGAACCCGACAACGTCGATGCGCACCTGATGCTCGGCCGCATCTACGTGGCGCAAAAACAATCGGACAAGGCGATCGTCGAATTCCAGGCGGTAATCGACGCCAAATACGACAACATCGACGCGCATTACTACCTGGCGCAGATTTATTCGGCGACGCCGGAAACCTACGACAAGGCCATCGAGCACGGCCTGAAGGTGCTGGAGTACGAGCCGAAGAACGAAGAGGTCCGTCTACTGGTGGCCGACGTTTACGCCAGCCAGGAGAAATTCGCCGAAGCGGCCGATCATTACAAAATCCTCGTCGAGGACAACCCGGACGACGATCAGTACCGTCTGCAGTACGCGTTGAACCTCAACTACGCCGAGCGCTACGCCGAGTCGGTCGAGCAGTTCAAGATCCTCGTCGACAAAAAACCGGAAGACAAACAGGTTCGCCTGGAACTGGGTTGGGCGTATCTCTCGCTGGGCATGTACAGCGACGCGATCGTCAACCTCGAGTACGTCACCGCCGACGATCCGTGGAACGTGCGCGCCCGCCGCGGCCTCGCCCGCTCCTACAAAGGCGCCGGTCAGGTCGACGAAGCGATCGTCGAATACAAACGCATTCTGGTCATCGATCCGAAGGACCAGGAAGCGCGTGATTTCCTCAAGCTCTATAACATCGAATATGTCCAGACCAGCCAACTGCTCGACGAGTGGTTCAACTGGCCGGGCAAAGCGTATGCCGGGGGTCCGGGGGTGCCTCAAGGCCCCCCGGGGATGAGCGAGGCGGAGGAGCGTTACCGCATCCGCCTGGCCGAGGAGCTGATCGCGCATAACCGCTACAAGCGGGCCCGGTACATCTACGAAGAGCTGGTCCGGCAGAATCCGGAGAACGCCTACTACCATCTGGCGTTGGGCCATCTCTACCTGATGTCGGGCATGTGGAGCAGCGCGCGCCACGAATACAAAATGGCGTTGATTTACTCGCCGGGCAACGAGGAAGCGCTGGCCGGTCTCGAGCGCGTGCGTTACGAAAGCGCGCCGACCGTCGACGTGTTCGTCGGCTATCAGGAGGCCAAGCGGTTCAACTCCTATCTGGGCACCTATCGCGGCGGCAGCCGGTTCACCTATCGTTTCTGGGACGGAGCAGAAGCGTTTGGCGAGGTGACTGCCGCGCGGCACCTGGACACCAATTACGAAATGATCGACCGCCTCAGCCCGACCGTCGGCGCGAAAGTCGGCCTGTTCGGCGAGGCCGCCGTTCGCGGCGAGTACACGTACAACATCCACGACCGCATCGACAACACGCACAACTACCTCGCGGCGGTCAGCGGCGACATCTACAATTACGTCGGTCTGGAAGGCTATTACTTCCGCGAAGACATGCGCCAGACGTTGCTGGCCATGGAAGAAGGCATCGGCGACGACAACCTCGGCGGCGTGTTGCGCGTCTGGCCGATCGAGCGCCTGACCCTCTCCGGCGAATACCGCCACAGTTGGGTGGACGACTCGGATCTGGTCAACGACAACCAATCCGATCTGATCAACGCGGGGCTCGGCTATACCTTCTTCAACGGTCCGTACTTCACGCCCGGTTACGGTTACACCTGGCTGACCTATGACGATCAGCAGCCGAACCAGACCGCCGTTTACTGGGCGCCGGAACTGTATCAATCGCACTCGTTGCCCCTGGCGGTGTCCGATTATCCGACGCGCGACATCTTCTATAACGTCGGCCTGGTGCCCAGCTACAACATGGTCGAAGTCGGCGACGAGGAAGAGGACAACTGGGGCCTGTCGGCCTTCGGCAGCGTCGGCTGGCAGGTGGCCCTCAACCATCGCCTGCGCCTGGATGCCTCGTACGGCACCGGCCTGGAAAACGACGATTACTACGAGTACAGCGTCATGCTGACGTATACCTATATCATCGGCAAATACCGGGCCATCTGGCGTGAGAACGAAGAAGAAGAGTAGTTCGTTCGCGCCAAACGTACCCTATCAAGCTGCCGGCGAATCGAATCATTTGCACATCCTGGAGAGTTAACAGCCCAGCCGGCTTGAATTTGAGAAATGAGAGGGAGTGCGAAATGAGTGAAATTGTCAAAGGCGGAGCCAGGAAACAGGAAACAGGAAAACGAATACTTCGCCAAGCTGGAGTTCGAACGCAAGAAAAAAGCTCTCGAAGACGAACACGAGCGCCTCAAAGCCGAGGAACGCAAAAACCTGAAAGAGCGGCACTGGATGCGCTGCCCCAAATGCGGCATGGAAATGGTCGAGCTGGAATTTGAAGGCGTCAAAATCGACAAGTGCACCGAGTGTCTGGGCATCTACCTGGACGACGGCGAGTTGGACCAACTGATGGAGAGCAAGAACCAGGGCGTGATGAACCGGTTCGCCAAGCTCTTCAAATAGCGGAGCCTTCGGTTGAACTTTTCCGAGCGCATCGCCGGGATCCTGTATATGCGGGATCCCGGTTTTTTATGGCGGGTCATCGGCTGGTTGCTGGCGCCGCTCGGGTGGCTGTACGGCGCGGCAATGCGCCTGCGGGAAGCGCGCTACGCCGACGGTCGCGCGCCCGCCTATCAAGCGCCCTGCCCGGTGATCAGCGTGGGCAACCTGACCATGGGCGGCACGGGAAAAACTCCGGTGACGATCTTCCTGGCGCGCGCGCTGCAACAACGCGGTCGGCGCGTAGCGGTGCTCAGCCGCGGGTATCGCGGATCGCTGGAAGGACAAACCGCCGTCGTTTCCGCCGGTGAAACGCCTTTGTTGACCGCCGCTCAAGCCGGCGACGAGCCGGTGCTGCTCGCGAGCGCCCTGCCCGGCGTGCCGGTGGTCATCGGCGCCAAGCGCGCGACGGCGGCGCAACTGGCCGCGGAAAAATTCGGTTGCGACGCGCTGCTGTGCGACGACGCGTTTTCGCATCTGGCGCTGCGGCGCACGGTCGACGTCGTGCTGGTGCACGGGCGCGACGGCCTGGGCAACGGCCGCTGCACGCCCGCCGGTCCGTTGCGCGAACCGCCCACGGCGTTGCAACGCGCCTCGGTGATCGCGCTCAACAATACGGCCGGAGAGGATCCGCGCACGGAAACGGAGTTGCGCCGTGCCGGCTATCGGGGCGAGATATTACGGCTGCGTTACGCGGGTGTCGTCTGGCGCAATCGGCAAACGGGCGCAACGGTCGATCCGGCGACGCTGGACGATCCGCGCGTGGTCGCCTTCGCCGCCACCGCTCGCCCACCGCAGGTTTTCCAAACCTTCGCCGACAGCGGCTTGCACCTCGCGCGCACCATGGCCTACCGCGATCATCACGCCTATACCGCTGCCGATCTGACCCGGTTGGCGAAACTTGCCGCTCAGGATGGGATTTGCTATCTTGCCACGACCGAAAAGGACGCCGTCAAGTTGCCGTCCGCACCACCGACGGGCGTGACGGTGCTGGTCGCCTCGTTGGAGCTGGCCGGCGAGGCGGATTCGTTGACGCGCTTAATCGACATCGTGGAGGAACGCTGTTGGCCAAACCAGCCGTCTTCTTAGATCGCGACGGAACCGTTACCCGCGAAGTGGGTTACGTCAACCACGTGGATCGTCTGGAATTGCTGCCCCACTCCGCCGCGGCCATTCGGCGGCTGAACGAAGCCGGCGTGCCGGTCGTGCTGGCCACCAACCAGGCCGGCGCGGCGCGGGGGTATTTCCCGTTCGAATTGATCGCCAAGGTGCACCAGCGGCTCAACGAACTGCTGGCCGCCGAGGGCGCGCACCTGGACGGCATTTACTTTTGCCCGCACGTCGCCGAGGGCAAAATCGCGCCGTACAACGTCGAGTGCGAATGCCGCAAACCCAAGACGAAAATGCTCGAGGACGCCGCGCGCGATCTCGACCTCGATTTGGCGGCCAGTTTCACCGTCGGCGATAAAATCACCGACGTCGTGCTCGCCCATCGCGCCGGCGCCAGGGGCGTGTTCGTGCTGACCGGCTACGGTAGGGGCGACCTGGAATACCAAAGCGACCAATGGCCGACGCGCCCCGACCATATCGCCGAACATCTCGGCGACGCCGTGGAGTGGATTTTGAAGGAGATGAACCGTGAATGACGCGCTGCTGAAGTTGCTCGCCGAGCTGGCCGGTCACCGCGTGGCCGTGGTCGGCGATCTGGTGGCCGATTTGTTCGTCTATGCGCACGCCGAACGCGTCAGCCGCGAAGCGCCCGTGTTGATCCTGGAACACGAGGAAGACAAGGTCGCCCTGGGCGGCGCCGGCAACGCGGCCAACAACGTCAAGGCGTTGGGCGGCGAGCCGTACATCGTCGGCATTATCGGCGAAGACAAAGACGGCGATCTGGTGCTGGCCACCTTGCGCGATCTGGGTTTGAACACCGACTTCATCATTCGCGATCCGCTCTTGCCGACCACGACCAAAACGCGCATCGTCGCCAGCGGCCTGCACACGACCTATCAGCAGATGCTGCGCATCGATCGTGGCCTGCGCCATCCGGTCTCGCCGGAAACGGAGAAAAAACTGCTGGCCGCCATCGACGAAGTGGCCGGTGTCTGCGAGGTGATGATCGCCAGCGATTACGGCTACGGCGTGTTCAGCGACAACGTGCTGGGGCGCGTCAGCGCCATCGGGCAAAGCGATTGGATGAAGGTGCTGGTCGACAGCCGCCACCGTTCCCTGCAATTTCTGGGCGCGCATCTGATCACGCCCAACGAGCCCGAAGCCTGCGAAGCCTGCCACATGGAAATTCGCACCAACGAGGACGTGGCGTTCGCCGCCGAGCGCATGCGCCTGGGCGCGAACGCCGACGCGGTGATCATCACGCGCGGCAAGCAGGGCATGGTGCTGAAAACGAAAGATCCGCAAGCGGATTTCATCGGCATCTACGGCACCGACGAAATCGCCGACGTGACCGGCGCGGGCGATACGGTCATCGCCACCTTCGCCTTGTCCACGGCCGCCAACGCCGCGCTGCCCCTCGCCGCCCGGCTGGCGACGGTTACCGCCGGATTGGTCGTGCTCAAGCAGGGCACCGCAACGGTCACGCCCGCCGAAGTGCGCCAGGCGTTGGAGAATCATCCATGGCTCGAGTCGTAAGCCTCGCCGAACTGATTCCGCTCGTCGCGCAGGAGCGGGCCACCGGGCGCTCGGTCGTGCTGGCCAACGGCGCGTTCGATTTGCTGCACGTGGGGCATATCCGCTACCTGCAGGGCGCGGCCGCCGAGGGCGACGTGCTGGTCGTGGCGCTCAACTCCGACGCCAGCGTGCGCGCGCTCAAGGGCGCCGGCCGGCCGGTGGTGCCGTTGGCCGATCGGGTGGAGATCATCGCCGCGCTGGCCTGCGTCGATTACGTGACCACCTTCGAGGAAACGAAAGTGACCGCCGTGCTGCTGGCGCTCAAACCCGACGTGCACGCCAAGGGCACCGACTACACCAAGGACACCGTGCCGGAGGTGGACACCGTGCGCGCCTACGGTGGACGCGTGGCGATCGTCGGCGATCCGAAGGATCACAGCACCACCGACCTGCTGACCCGCATCAACACGGGAGAGAATGGATCATGAAATGCATCGTCACCGGCGCCGCCGGTTTCGTCGGTTCCCACCTCAGCGAACGGCTGCTGGCCGCCGGCTACAACGTGGTCGGCATCGATTGTTTCACCGATTACTACGCGCGGGAAATCAAAGAGCGCAACGTCGCGCCGGCGCGGCAACACAAGCGCTTCACGTTCATCGAAGACGATCTGAACCGCCTGGATCTGGTCGCGCTGCTCGACGAAGGCGATCTCGTTTTTCATCAGGCCGCCCAGGCGGGTGTGCGCGCGAGTTGGGGCGCGTCGTTCGAAATTTACACCACGCTCAACGTCATGGGCACGCAGCGCCTGCTGGAAGCCTGCAAAGAGAAGATGCCGACGCGCTTCGTCTACGCCAGCA
This sequence comes from bacterium, assembly GCA_036725605.1. GTDB lineage: Bacteria > Lernaellota > Lernaellaia > Lernaellales > Lernaellaceae > CALBTQ01. Next base: position 63,847 of record DAIMDW010000022.1, on the reverse strand, counting down.
GTTCCAGCGTCTACGGCGACGCGTTGAAGATGCCCGAGCACGAGGACGATCACCCGCGGCCGATCAGCCCCTACGGCGTGACGAAACTCGCCGCCGAGCACCTGTGCAACCTGTATCACAAGGCCTTCGCCATTCCGACGGTCAGCCTGCGTTATTTTACCGTATACGGTCCGCGCCAGCGGCCGGACATGGCCTTCAACAAATGGTGCCAGGCGGCACTGGACGATCGTGAGTTGCCGCTGTTCGGCAACGGCGAGCAGACGCGCGACTTCACCTACGTCGACGACATCGTCGACGCGATCATGGCGACGATCGAAGCCGACTGCGCCGGCGCGGTGATCAACCTCGGCGGCGGCAACGTGGTCAGCGTCAACCAGGTGCTCGCCGTGTTGGCCGAAATTCACGGCGCGCCGCTGCGGCGCAACGACGTGGGTGCGCAAAAAGGCGACGTCAAACACACCTGGGCCGACATTGAGCGCGCCGGGCAGTTGCTCGGCTATGCGCCGCAGGTCGCCCTCGCCGACGGCCTGCGCGCCGAATACGAGTGGCTCAAAGCGCAACGGGGGTAAGCCATGGCGATCGGTCCGCAACTGTTGGAGATCCTGATTTGCCCGCAATGCCGGGAAAAACTGGAGTTGAGCGCCGACGAACAATCGTTGCTTTGCCGCCGTTGTGAGCTACAATACCCGATCGAAGACGGCATTCCCCTACTGGTGAGCGAAAACGCCAAACCGCTCGAGGAGCAGAAATGAACGACGTGCAGGTGCGCGACATTGTCATCGGCATGGGCCGCCCGCTGGCGTTGATCAGCGGTCCGTGCGTGCTGGAAAAACTCGACGAAGCCTTGTTCATCGCCGAGACGCTGGCCGCCGAAACGGCTAAGCGCGGCATTCCCTATATTTTCAAAGCCAGCTACGAGAAGGACAATCGCGGCTCGGCGAAAAGTTTCAACGGCCCCGGCCTGCACGACGGCCTGGAGATGCTCAACAAGGTGCGCGAGAAAATCGGCTGCCCGGTGCTCTCGGACATCCACCGCGAAACCGACATCCCGGCGGCCGCGCAGGTGCTGGACGTGCTTCAGATCCCCGCGTTCCTGTGCCAACAAACCAGCCTGATTCTGGAAGCGGGTAAAACCGGCAAGGCGATCAACGTAAAAAAGGGACAGTTCCTCGCGCCGGAAGACATGGCGAGCGCGGTCAGCAAGCTGCACGAAATGGGCAACGACAACGTGCTGCTGACCGAACGCGGCACCTGCTTCGGTTATCATCGGCTGGTCAGCGATCTGCGCTGCATTCCGATCATGCAGTCGCTGGGCTGCCCGGTGGTTTACGATCCCACGCACATCGTGCGCATTTACGGCCTGCCCAGCAGCGATCCGGCGGGCGGCGAACCGGAGTTCGCCATGCACCTGGCCCGCGCCGGCGTGGCGGCGGGCGCGAACGCGTTGTTTATCGAAACCCACCCATCCCCGTTCAAGGCCGCTTGCGACGCGGCGAGCATGGTCTGCCTGGGCGACGAACTGCCCTTGCTGCTGGACCAGGTTCTGCCCATCGCCGCCGCGGTGCGCGCGCAGGGATTGGCTTAAGTTTTTCAGGAGAACACCATGCAGATTTTCATCGATTCGGCCAATGTGAACGAAATCAAGGAAGCGATCGCCTTGGGCTTGTGCGACGGCGTGACGACCAACCCGACGCTGATCGCCAAGACCGGCAAGACCAACGAGCAGGCGATCCTCGACATTTGCGCGATCACCGACGCGCCGGTCAACGCCGAGACGGTCGGCATTACGTATGAAGAAATAATCAAGGAAGGCGAAGCGCTGGCCAAGATCGCCCCGAACGTCGTGATTAAAATCCCGATGAGCAAAGACGGCCTGCGCGCGGTGCGCTATTTCGCGAACAAGGACATCGCGACAACCGTGACCTTGATTTTCAACATGCCCCAGGCGTTGCTGGCGGCCAAGGCCGGCGCGGCGTACATTGCCCCGTTCGTCGGGCGGCTCGACGACATCGGCACCGACGGCATGGAGTTGATCGAGGAAATCGCCGAGTTGTACGACCTGTACGATTTCGACACCGAGATCGTCGTCGCCTCGGTGCGCAGCCCGCTGCACTTCAAAATGTCGGCGCAGGCCGGCGCGCATGCGATCACCGTGCCGTTCTCGTTGATCGACAAACTGTTCACCCACCCGCTGACCGACGCCGGCATCGAGAAATTCCTCAAGGACGCGGGCGTGAAGTAAGGCCGATGAAAATCTCCGTCACGGTCATCACCAAGAACGAGGAGGCGAATATCGAGCGGTGTTTGCGCAGCGTGCCGTTCGCCGACGAGATCGTCGTTGTCGACAGCGGCAGTGAAGACCGGACCATGGAGCTGGCGCGGCAGTTCACCGACCGCGTGGTCTTTCACGAGTGGGAGGGCCACGTGCGGCAAAAGCAGCACGCGGTGGACATCGCCGCGCACGATTGGATTCTGAGCCTCGACGCCGACGAGGAGGTCAGCCCACCGCTGGCGGCGCTGATCGAAGCGGTCAAGCGCGACGGCCCGCGCCACGATGCGTACACCGTCCGGCGTAAAGCGCTTTACCTGGGCAAGTGGATCGAACACAGCGGCTGGTATCCGGACACGCGCATCCGTTTGTTCGACCGACGCCGGGCGCGCTGGGGCGGTTACGATCCGCACGACGAGGTCGTCTGCGACGGTGCGGTCGGCGCACTGGCGGGCGATCTGCTGCACTACAGCTACCGCGACATGGCGCATCACCTGCAAACGATCAACAACTACACGTCGATCATGGCCGATCGTTTTTACGAAAAGGGCAAACGCGCAAGCGTGGCGGACCTGCTCTTTCGTCCGCCTTACGCGTTCGTGAAAAAGTACTTTTTCCAACTCGGACTGCTCGACGGCGCGCACGGATTGATCGTCTGCCTGCTGAGCGCCTACTACGTGTTTTGCAAATACGCCAAGCTGTGGGAGAAGCAAAGGAACGCCTCGCAATGCGCGCGCTGATCGTGCAAACGGCCTACCTGGGCGACGTCGTGCTGGCGCAGCCGTTGTGGGCCAACCTCAAGGCGGTGCGGCCCGACGCGACGATCGACGCGCTCGTGCAACCGCAATGGGCGTCGTTGTTGGCGGGCGACGCGCAACTGCATCAAGTCATTTCCTTCGACAAACGCGGCGCGCATCGCGGTCTGGGCGGTCTGCGCAAGATGGCGGAACAACTGCGCGCGGAAAAATACGACCTCGCCCTATGTCCGCATCCGAGCCTGCGCAGCGCGCTTTTGTTATGGGTGGCGCAGATTCCGCGCCGCATCGGCTTTGGCGATTCGGCCGGGGCCTTTTTCTTCACCGAGAAAATCGTCCGCGATCGCACGGCACATGAAATCGACCGCGTATTGTCGCTGCTTACCGCGTTGGACAATTCCCCGCCCGCGCCGATGCGTGAACCGCGCTTGCATGTTTCGCCGGAAGCCGACGAGCGAGTCGTCGCCCTGTTAAAAGAAGCGGGGCTACACGAGCGGAAATTCGTCTGCGCCCATCCGGGTTCGGTGTGGGCGACCAAACGCTGGCCGGCGGAGCGTTTCGGCGAGACGCTGTCGGCGCTGGCGCGTGACGGTTACCGCCCGGTGGTGTTGGGCGGCAAGGACGACATCGAGCTGGCCAATATCGTGCAGGACACTTGCGGCGAACTGCCGTTGAATCTGGCCGGGCGTTTGTCGCTGCCCGAACTCACCGCCCTGCTGGCGCGCGCATCATTGCTGCTGACCAACGATTCGGGACCAATGCACATCGCGGGGGCGGTGAACACGCCGGTGGTGGCGATCTTCGGCAGCACCGTGCCCGCCCTGGGTTACGCACCGGTCGGTTCGCCGGCGATCGTCGTGGAAAAGTCCATGCCCTGCCGTCCCTGCGGTCCGCACGGTTACCGGCGCTGTCCGCTGGAACATCTGCACTGCCTCAGGCACATCGACGCCGCCATGGCGGTCGAAGCCGCCCGCTCGCTCCTCGCTTAAAAAGGAGGGCGGAGCCCACCCGGGCTCCGCATGGAGGGAACTAGCCGCGTTGGCGGCCTGGGGTCGAATTTAGATGTCCAGCCCCACCACGAGTTTCGCCTTGATGGCCAGATTGTCGCCTTCAACCTCGAGGGGGGTGTCGCTGACGATCACGAAGTTACGGTTCAGACCATTGCCGTTGATCAAGGCTTTGATCGCGCTTTTGATCTTCTTCGCGCCGCCGTCGACGAGGATTTCCAAGCCGGTCCGGGTTTCGCCGGGGGCGAGCATCGCTTCGGCGATCAGATCGTTTTCCGGATCGACTTCTTCATTCGTGCCCAGGAACAGGCGGACCAGGGCATATCCTTCACCGTGGTTGGTGATGGAGCCGGCCAGCGTGGCGTCCTGGATTTCGCGCAGGTTGTCTTTGTAGCTGGAGAGCGACCGCGAGGGCATCACTTCATTCATCCAGTAAACCGGCATGGCGCCGAGTTTCAACCAGTAGATGGCCACGCCGTTATCGGTATCGCCTTCCACCTGCACCACCGGGTTGATCAGGTAGCGGGTGTCGAGCTGATGCAGCGCGGACTTGAGACGCTCATGGATCGTCTCGTAGCTCTGGTCCATGTCTTCCAGGCTGTGCAGGTAAAGCTCTTCTTTACCGGCCAGGGTGACCGAACCGATCTGGATCGGCTCGCCGCTGTTATTGGGAATGATGGAGATGCGCACGAGCGCGGGGTTGGAATTTTTGTTGCGCAGTTGGCCTTCGAGATAGAAACGAACGTCGTTCAGGCCCAGCCGCGACACTTCGATGCGGTCGGCGAGCTTTTCCACGTTGACTGCGCCGGCCGGCTGCGTGCCATAACGCAGCTCAAGGCTTTCGGCCACAACGACCGATTTCACATCACGTTCTTTGGTATTATCGAGAACGGTACGTTCAATAGTGACCGTGCGTTCGGTTGCCTCTTCGATCATCTCTTCGATTTCGCCGCAACCGCTGATCAACAACGCACCCATAATGATCAGACTTAAAAATACGAAACGCTTCATTACCCATTCCCTCCAAATCGCCGGCCGATTGGGCGGGCGCTTCGGAAATCGGTCATGAAGCGTCACGCCACTTTCGGTAGCCGGGCTGTCTTCGTTGAAGACCCCTAGCTTTGCGTCCCCATCTCACGATGGGTTTGCCCTTTCGAGCGACAGTATCATGTGGACTTTTTGAAAGATCTTCTGCACCTTCTATTACTTATATCGGGATATGACGTCGAACCCATTAGAAAAATTTTTCAATTTGTGAAAAATTCTCGTATCCGATTGTTATTATTGAACATATTTTATTTTATGGGCACTAAGCGCCTTTCGCTTGTCCATTTTGACGACTATGCCTACAATAAGGCGCTCATTTCACGAGGTTTAAGCGTGCTCGCTTCCGTGCGATCCATTCTGATCGTCAAACTCGGTGCAGTCGGCGACTGCATCCATACATTAGTACCACTGCGCGCCCTGCGCCTGGCGTTTCCGCAAGCCCGTATCGGCTGGCTGGTGGAAGGCAAAAGCAAAGAGGTGGTCATCGGACACGAGGATCTGGACCTGGTGCACGTCTGGAACCGCAAGCAGGCCAGCCGTGATTTCTTCGCCGGCCACCCATTGCGCGCCTGGAGCGAGATCCGCCGTGTTATCAATGAGATGCGCGCCGCCGAGTACGACGTGGCGATCGATTTTCAAAATCTGTTCAAGTCGGGCTTTTTCGCCTGGCAATCGGGCGCGACGACGCGCATCGGTTTTTCCCGGTTGCGCGAGGGCAATTTTCTGTTCACCAACCGCCGCGTCCCGGCCGGCAATGCCGTCGGGCACATGGTGGAGCGCTACCTCAAGTTGTTGGAACCGCTGGGAATTTCCGGTGATAACCCGCCTCCGGCCAAGCCGATTTTCATTCCCGACGAAAAAAAGACGGTCGTGGATGAATATTGGCGAAAACACGTTGGAACAGCGAAAATCGTGGCGATCAATCCGGCGGCGAGCCAGTCGTTCAAACTCTGGCCGCCGGAACGGTACGCCGCCGTCGCCGATCGCCTCGCGCGGGATTGCGGCGTGCGACCGATGATCATTTGGGGTCCCGGCGAGGAGCGGCTGGCGCACAACATTCTCGACCAGATGCGCACGCCCGGCCTGCTCGCGCCGCCTACGACGATCAAGGAACTGGCCTATCTGCTGTCGCGCTGTGCGATGTACGTGGGCAACGACTCCGGGCCGATGCACCTGGCCGCCGCGATGGGCATCGCCGTGGTCGGCCTGTTCGGCCCGACCGAGGAACGGCGCGTCGGACCGTGGACGGCGCGGGCGAGCGCGGTGACGCCGCCGGAACCGTTCAGCAAAAGGCGCCGCATGGACGCCATCACGGTCGAGCAGGTCGCGCAGGCCGCCGGCGAATTGTTGGAGGGGTGAGGTGCACGCGTTGATTCTGCTGGCGCAGCATCATTGGACCGGCGCGGCCGAACCGACGCTGCAGATCGCCCGTGGCCTGCGTGAGGGCGGGCATCGCGTGACCTTCGTTTTCACCCGCCGCCCGGCCGGGCATCTGGCCCCGCACGTGGAAGCGGCGCGGGTCGGCGTCCTGCCCGCCGTGTTGCTGCAACGCAAGGGGTTTCATCCGCTGAGCATGTGGCGCGACCGGCGCTTGCTGCGGCGCTTCATTAAGGACGAACAGGTCGACGTTCTTTTCTGCCATCACAGCCACGACCATTGGCTGGCGTGGACGCTACGTTGGAACATGGTTCGCCCGCCGGCGCTGGTGCGGCAACTGCACATGAGCAAGCACCTGGCGCGGCGCAGCGACCTCGCGTTTTTGTACAAACACAGCGACCGATTGATCGTCCCCGGCGAAAGCTGGCAAAACAGGTTGATCGAGAATTATTCATTGCCCGCCGAGCGGATCGTCTTGTTGAGCGCCGCGGTGGACACCGATGTTTTTCAACCGACGCAACCGGTGGAGGCGATCCGCCGGGAAATCAACGCCGGTCCGGACACGCCGCTGGTCTGCCTGGTCAGCCGCATCAAGCCCGGGCGTGGGCACGACCTGGCGCTGGCGGCGATGGAAATCGTGCGGCAAAGCAAGCCGGACGCGCGCCTGTTGTTCGTCGGGCGCGGCGAAGGCAAAGACGAACTGCGGGCACTCGTGCGAAACAAGCGGGCCGACGCGTGGGCGCATTTTCTCGGCTATCGCAGCGACGACCTGCCCGCGATCTACGCGGCGTGCGGCGCGAGCCTGCTGTTGGGCGAAGGCTCGGACGGCGCCTGTCGCGCCGCTTTGGAAGCAACCGCCTGCGGTACGCCGGTGATCGCCCTGCCCGTCGGCGCGCTGCCCGACACGCTGCTCGACGGACAAACCGGATTTTTCGCCGCCGCGCAACCGGATGACGTCGCCGCCAAGATCATCCGCACGCTCGACGAAACCGCTCTGGCCGCGAGTGCACGACAATACGCCGAAGAAAATTTTGCGATCAAGCGACGCGTGGATCGCGCCGAAACGATACTAACCGAGGCAATGCAGAATCGATGACGCTGGATAAAGCCATTCGCTGGACCCTGTACGCGCTGGCGCTGTTTCTGCCGTTTTCCATCAGCGGTGCGCAGACGGCGTTGGCGCTGTTGTGCCTGCTGCTGGCGGTGCGCGCCGGATTGCGGCGGCAAGTCCCGCGTCCCGGCGAGCCGACCGGGTGGTTGATCGTCGCGCTGGTCGGCTGGGTTTTGCTGGCCGCGCCGTTCGCGTTGTATCCGGAACTCACCTGGCCGCGGCTGGCAAAATATTGGATCTGGCTGACCTACTTCGTCGCGCTGGCCTCATTCGCCGATTGGCCGACCGCCCGCCGCGCGGTGAGCATTCTGGTTTTCGCCGCCGGAGTGACGGCGATTTACGGCATCGCGCAACACTTGTTCGGCGACGCCGTGCCGCGCTACTTCGTGCCGTCGGTCAAGCTATGGCAGAAAACCGGCGGGTATTACCACTCCGTCGGGATGTTCGATCATCACCTGACCTACGGCAACAATCTGATCATCATCATTTTGCTGGGCCTGGGGTTGTGGTTCGAAACGCGGCAATGGCGGCAGCGCATCGCGTTGGGCGTCGCGTTGGTTCTGTGTACCTTCGGTTTGCTGTGGAGTTATGCCCGCAGCGCGTGGATCGGCCTGCTGGCCGGGTTGATGATCTTCGCCGGGCTGAAGGGAAAGCGGGCGTTGATCATCACGCTCGCAACGATCAGTCTGCTGGGCCTGGTGGCGGTCAAAGCCAGCCCCACCCTCGCCGACCGCATCCAACGCGCGTTCATTTCAGAGAAAAACCTGGAGCGCATCTACACGTGGAAAACGACGGTCGACATGATCGTCGATCACCCCATTACGGGCATCGGACCGGGGGCGTACCGCACGCTGACCGAACCGTACCGCAAGAATTACAACATCCACTGGACGGCGCGCAGCCACGCGCACAACAGCTATCTGCAGATCGCCGCCGAATCGGGCATCGCGGCCGGATTGGTGTTCACCGCGCTGCTGGTTACGCTTTTTGCGCTTGGCATCGCCCATCATCGTGATATAAGTTGCCATACCCCCGGGAAAAATCTCCTGGCCGGAGCCGTCGGCGCCTGCACGGCTTTTGCCGCGGCAAGCCTGCTGCAACACAACGCCGGCGACGCGGAAGTATGCATGGTCTTTTTGTTCGCGGCGGCGTTGCTGGTCTTTTTGGTGAAATCCATTCCGAAGGAAAGCCATGACGCTCACTGAACGCAAACAGCGATTGATCGACACGCTGAAACGTTTTCCCTCCGCCCGCATCATGGTGGTCGGCGACGTGATGGCCGATCATTACATCTGGGGCGAGGTGGAGCGGATCAGCCCCGAAGCACCGGTGCCGGTGGTGCACGTGCGTCGCGAGGAAACGCTGCTGGGCGGCGCGGCCAACGTGGTGTCCAACCTGGCGGCGCTGGACGCCCGCGTGGAACTGTGCAGCCTGGTCGGCCTGGACGCGTACGGCGAGTTGATCCACGAAGAGCTGCGGATGCACAAGGTGCCGACCGACGGTCTGATCGTCAACAAGAAACGCAAGACCATCTTGAAAACGCGCGTCATCGCCCATGGGCAGCAGGTCGTGCGCGTCGATTGGGAAGACACCACGCCGATCGGCAGCAGGCTGACGCGTCAACTGCTGGCGCACATCGAATCGCGCGCGGGCGATCTGGACGCGGTGATCATCAGCGATTACGGCAAGGGCGTGATCAACAAAGCCCTGCTCGACGGCCTGCGCACCTTGATGAAAACACACAACATGATCGTCGCGGTGGACCCGAAAATTCAGAACATGCGCCACTACCACGGCTTCACCACGATGACGCCCAACCATCACGAAAGCGGTCAGGCGCTGGGGCTGAAGCTCAACAACGTGGACAAGGAGATCCACGGCGCCGGGAGGCAGATCCTGAAACGTTACCGCCTGCAGAGCCTGGTGATCACGCGCGGCGAAGAAGGCATGAGCCTGTTTGAGAACGGCGCACACGTGATGGACATTCCCACGGTCGCCAAAGAAGTCTATGATGTGACCGGCGCGGGCGACACCGTGATTTCCGCCCTGACCTGCGGACTGGCGGTGGGCGCGTCGTTGCATGAGGCGGCGACGATCGCCAACTTCGCGGCCGGCATCGTCATCGCCGAAGTGGGCACGGCCAGCGCACCGCGCACGGAAGTGATCAACGTCATTCGCAAAGCGAAGGATCTGAAATGAGCCGGCCGTATGCTCCCGATCCGGTGTTGCTGGTGATGGGCGTGCTCCATCAGCCGGAGTTCGATTTGCTGCCGGTAACCCGGCGGTTGGAGCGCAATTTCGGGCCGATGCAGCAGATGACCGAGCCGATCAATTTCCGCTTTACCGATTATTATGAAAAGGAAATGGGCGCCCGGTTGCAGCGGCGGTTCTTGATGTTCACCCAGTTGATCGACCCGGCGCGGCTGCCGAAGATCAAACTGGCGACCAACGTTATCGAATCGGATTTCGCCGGGCCCAACGGCAAGCGCCGCATCAACCTGGATCCGGGATACCTCAACGCGGCGCACCTGATTCTGGCGACCGGGAAAAATTACGCGCACCGCCCCTATCTGGGCCACGGCATCTTCGCCGATCTGACCCTGATGTGGCAGGACAAGCGCTACCAAAATCTGCCTTGGACGTATCCGGATTACGCCGACGCATCAACCCATGAAGTTCTGACCGAATTTCGCCGATACTATCTTGATGCCGTACGCGAACAGAAAGGAGCGTTGGTCAGCCTATGATTCGCTCGATGACCGGTTTCGGCCGCGGCGAAGCGGCCACCGAGGAAATCCGTATTCAGGTCGACGTGCGCAGCGTCAACCATCGTTTCCTGGATTTGAACATCCGTCTGCCCAAGGCGCTGATGCCGCTGGAGGGCGAAATCCGCGAGATGATCAAGAACACGTTCACGCGCGGGCACATCGACACGATCGTCAATTTCCAGCGCTTCGGCGCGAGCGTGGGCGAAGTGAACGTCAACCTTGGGCTGGCGCAAAGCTACCAAAAAGCGCTGAGCGATCTGGCCGCGCATCTGGGCCTGCCCAACCAGGCGAGCATCGTGGAGATCGTCAACAAACCGGGCGTGCTGGACATCGTGGAAACCGACGCCGACCTGGACGCGGTCAAGCCGGTGGCGCTGGCGGCGATCGAACAGGCGTTGGCCAAGATGCAGCAAATGCGCGTCAACGAGGGCGAGGCGCTGGCGGCCGATCTGCGCTCGTTGATCCACGAGGTGCGCGAGCAGGTGCGGCAGTTGGTCGCCGTCGTGCCGCAGATACAGGCGGAAGCCAACGAGAAATTCCGCCAGAAAGCGGCGCAGTGGGCCGGGGAAGTCGGGCTCGACCCGACCCGGCTGCATCAGGAAGCCGCTTTCCTGCTGGCGAAAATGGACGTGCACGAGGAACTCAGCCGATTGCAGACGCACCTGGACCAAATGGAAAAATACCTCGACGCCGGTGAGCCGGTCGGTAAACGACTCGATTTTCTGATGCAGGAGTTGCATCGTGAAATCACTACGTGCGGTAATAAGGTGCAGGGCTTGGCGATCAGCGAAAAAACCGTCACCATCAAGGGGTTGGTCGAAAAACTGCGGGAGCAGATTCAGAATGTCGAGTGAGCACGGCGGCGGACATATCTTCGTGGTCACCGCGCCCAGCGGTAGCGGCAAAACCACCCTGTGCCGTAAGGTGATCGAACGGCTGCAACACACTATCCGCTACAGCATCAGCCACACGACGCGACCGCCGCGCGGCAAGGAAAAAAACGGCGTCGATTACCATTTCGTCAGTGACGAAGAATTTCAACAGATGATCGCCAACGAGGAACTGGCCGAATGGGCCGGCATTCATCGTCATTCCTACGGCACCAGCAAAGCGGAGCTGAACCGCGCTTATGCCGAACACGTCGATCTGTTCCTGGACATCGAGGGCCAAGGGGCGCTGCAGATCAAGCAACTGTATCCGGAAGCCGTGATGATTTTCATTCTGCCGCCGAGTTGGGAAGTGCTGCGCCAACGGCTGACGGAACGCAAAACCGACAGTCCCGAGGAAATCGAACGGCGCCTGGCCAATGCACAGCGCGAACTTCAATTCGCCGAACATTATGATTATGTTGTCGTCAATGACGATTTGAAGTTGGCGACACAAAACCTGGAAGCCATTATTCGAGCTCATCGCAACCGCCGGGAGAACCAGCTAGATGCAATCCGTCGACTTTCTCCTGCCTAAAAAAGTCCGCATCAACGATACGATCCGGGAAATGCGTTCCTACCTGGACAACCCGGATGTGGAGTTGATTCGTCGGGCGTACGTCTTTGCGATGAAGCATCACGAAGGGCAGTACCGCAGGTCGGGCGTGCCTTACGTCGAGCATCCGATCGCCGTCGCCTACATTTTGTCCAAAATGAAAATGGATGAGGTGACCATCGCCACCGGCCTGTTGCACGACACTTTGGAAGACTGCGACACGGTCGATTACCAGATGATCACCGAATTGTTCGGGACGGAAATCGGCGAACTGGTCGACGGCGTCACCAAAATCGGTTTGATGAAATTCTCCAGCCTCGAGCACCGGCAGGCGGAGAATTTCAAGAAAATCCTGGTCGCCACCGCCAAGGACATTCGCGTCATTCTGGTCAAGCTGGCCGACCGCTTGCACAACATGTTGACGCTGGAATTCGTCCAGCGGGAAAAACGCGGGCGCATCGCGCGCGAGACGATGGAAATTTACGTGCCCCTCGCCCACCGCCTCGGCATGCAGTGGATCAAATCGGCGTTGGAGGACCTGTCGTTTCGCTACCTGAATTCCGAGGCGTACTACAACCTGGTGCTCAAGCTGTCGCACGGGCGCAAGGAGCGCGACAATTACATCCACGAAGTGATCCAGGTGCTGCGCGACATGCTGGCCGAACACAACATTCAAGCCGAGCTGAGCGGCCGCGTGAAGAGCATCAATTCGATCCATCGCAAGATGCTCGCGCAAAATCTGGAATTCGAAGAGGTGATGGACATCATCGCCTTTCGCATCATCCTGGCGTCGGTGGCCGAATGCTACGAGGTGCTGGGGCTGATTCACTCGCTGTGGAAGCCGATCCCCGGCCGCTTCAAGGATTACATCGCGCTGCCCAAGGCCAACATGTACCAAAGCTTGCACACGACGGTCATCGGCCCCAAGGGCGAGCGGATGGAAGTGCAGATTCGCACCTTCGAGATGCACCGCGTCGCGCTGTACGGCATCGCCGCGCACTGGCGTTACAAGGAAGGCGGCGCCGCCGACAAGGACGGGCAGAAGTTCGACTGGCTGCGGCAGATCATCGAGTGGCACCGCGAGACCGACGATCCGCGCACGTTCCTGGCCAGTCTGAAAACCGATTTGTTCTCCGACGAGGTGTACGTGTTCACCCCGGCCGGCGACGTGCTCTCGTTTCCCAAGGGCGCCACGCCGATCGACTTCGCCTACCGCATTCACACGCAGGTCGGCCACACGTGCGTGGGCGCCAAGGTCAACGGCCGCATGGTGCCGCTCAAGTACCAACTGCAAAGCGGCGACCGGCTGGAGATCATCACCAAAAAAGACCAACATCCCAACCGCGACTGGCTGCAGATCGTCAAGACGAGCACGGCAAAGCAGAAGATCCGCTCCTTCCTCAAAGAGGAGGAACACGAACGCTCGTTGTCGGCGGGGCGGACGATTCTGGAAAAGGAACTGTCGCGCTTCAAGATCAGCCTCAACAAGCTGGAAAAGTCCGGCAAGCTGGAAGAGATCGCGCGCAAGTATCACTACAAAACGTCCGAGGCGCTGCTGGCGGGCATCGGCTACGGCAAGATGTCGTCGAAATACGTGCTGCAGGAAGTGGTCGAGCCCGACAAGCTGGCCACCGGGCCGATCGAATCGCCGATCGATCGTCTGTTGCGTCCGCTCAAGCGCAAGAAGCCCGGCGGGATCAAAATCCACGGCGTCGACGATGTTCTTTTCCGCATGGCCAAGTGCTGCAATCCCGTGCCCGGCGAGGAGATCATCGGCTTTGTGACGCGCGGTCGCGGGATCACGGTGCACGCGGCCGATTGCCCGCACGCGATGGATCTGGACGAGGAGCGCCGGGTGGACGTGGAATGGGACATCGGCACCGGCGCGAAAACCGTGTCCACGCACATCGACGTGGTCGTCATGGATCAAGCGGGCATCCTCGCCGAGATCACGCGCGTGATCGGCGAACTGGAAATCAACATCCACGAAATCCATTCCAAAGCGCTGCAGGATTCCACCGTCGACCTGAAATTCATCGTGGAAATCACCCACATCGATCAACTGGCGAAGTTGATGGACTCGCTACGGAAAATCAAAGGCGTACTCTCCGTGCAACGCAGCAGCAATATTACTGCCTCATAAAAATTTTTTATTTCGCAATGGACTTTTGTATCCAAGCCCGCTAGCATAGCACCAAGTGCATGTATACTTCCCTGGATAATAACGTCTCGTTTCGCAGGACTTTGATGATGTGCGGAGTGGCCGAATGTTGATATTGGTGTTGGGCTGGGCGGTCGTCATCGGCCTGTTGTACCGGCGGGAGGGAATGGCCGGCCCGCTGTCCCCAACGTGGCGCAGAGGCCTGTTCATTGCCTTAATGCTCACGACGCTGGCGACGTTTTGCCGCTATATGTTTCCGCTGGAGGGATACGTCGAGGCGTTCCCCATCGACGACAGCTACATCACCTTGACCGCCGCGCGCAATTTCGCCGCCATGAACATCTTGGCGGTCAATCCGCGCATCCCGCTGTCGGCCGTCACCAGCCCGTTGCATGTATTGTTGATCGGCTTGCTGGCCAAAGTGATGGCCGTGGAGATCGCCAACCGCGTGGTCGGCCTGTTGGCGTATCTCGCGTTATCGTGGGGCGTGTTCAACTGGTCGCAGCGACTGGGCGCATCGTTTCACGCTTCGCTGGCGACCGCGGTGGTGACCATCAGTTGCGGGCCGCTCACCTTCGGCGCGTTGAACGGGATGGAGACGACCTTTTTCGCCGCGTTGTTGATTTGGATATTTTATTGTTATGAACGCACCGCCGATCGCCCGCGCTGGTTTTACCCGCTCGGCATGCTCATCGGCGCGGCGATCCTGACCCGGCCGGAAGGCTGGTTCGCCGCCCTGGTTATCTATGCCGTCGCCGGATGGCGTTGGTGGAAAAACCGCCAGGAACAATCGCTGACGCCTCTGCTCGTTTCCGGATCGCTCGCTTTGTTGACGATCGCACCATACTTGCTGGCCGAGCTCTATTACAACGGCGCGATGTTCCCGGTCACCGTGTCGGCGAAAAAGCACTTCTTCTCCGACGGCTGTCTGCCGCTGCTCAGCAAGGCGTCGATCACCTTTTTCACCATCTGGCTGATGTTCGCGCCCTACCTTGTTTTATTGCCGTTGCTGTACTGGTCGCGCCCTTTCCTGCGGCGCGTGTATCCGTGGGCGTTCATCCTCGTTTTCTACGCGGCGTATACATCGCAATTCCCCGGCGCGTTGGGCCACTATTGGGGACGATATCAGCATCCGTTGCTGCCGATTCTGCTCACCGGCGCGATCGCGGGCGCCGACGAACTGTACCGGCGTTTGTTCCGGCCGGACTGGTGGCGGCACCTGATTGTCGGCGGGATCGTTCTGCTGTATTTGACGGTGATAACCGCCATCGGGGGGACGATGCAACTGGGCGTCTATCGCAACGCGCTGGTCAACGCGCAAGCGTATTTGATGAACATCACCGATTGGATCAGGGCCAACACCGAACCGGGCGACATCATCGGCACGCACGACATTGGCGCGTTGTATTATTTCGGCGAGCGACCGGTGCTCGATCTGGTCGGTCTGGCCGATCCGGAAATCGCCCGCGTGTATGCCGAAGCACCGCCGTTATGTGAAGGAAACGACAAGCGGCGCCAACGACTATACCAAGTCGTGCGCAAACACAGACCGACAATGCTCTACTTTACGCCGCAATGGGACGGCTTCTTCCTCCGGCTTACCTATACGGATCGCGGCCGGCACTTGCGCAAGGTCAACAGCTACAAGCACGCTTACCAAATGAGCGGCGATGACGAAGTGACCATTTACGAATATAATTTTTATCGGTGTGAATGGAACAAGGATTTGCGCAAGGAACCTCAGTAATGGATCAACCGGTCAGGGATGCCGGCGATACGGCGGAGTCGCCGGTTACGCAACGCGCCTTTGAGTGGGCCATCGGCATCGACGAACAACAAGTGCAAGGCACTCTTGAGCGGCTGCGCGCCAAGCATCCGCACGAGACCGCCGAGCAACTGGCCTGGCGCATCGTTCGCTCTTATCGTCGCCAGGGCGTGAGCGCCGGCTTCATCACCGGCCTGCCGGCCAATCCATGGCTCGCCCTGCCCGCTTCCGCCGCCGACGTCGCGGCGATGATCCATCTGGAAATGCGCCTGGCCGCGCACATCGCCTTGTTGTACGAGCCCGAATTTTTTCAACGGGAGAACGCCCGCTACGAATTGTTGGTGCCGGTTTTCGGTAGCGACGTGGTGCGCGATATCGTCCTGCGGTTTATCGGCAACGGCGAGGCAACGCCCACCCGCTCGACGATCGAACGGGTTTTCAACAAGGAAAGCATGAAGGCGGTTCGTTCGTTGTTGCTGAAGCATTTTGCGATTCGCATCACGCGCAAGGCGTTGTTCGCCAAGATGATCCCCGTGGTCGGCGGATTCATCGGCGGTACGGTAAATTATATGGAAGTGCGTGAAGTGGGCCGGCGAATCATCGACTATTTCTCGGCCGGTCAGAGCGGGAAAATTCCTATTCCTTCCTTATAATCTATTTTTTTGTTCCTTTTTCCAAAAGGAAATGATATCAATTAATTGTCATCTTCGCTTTGGGGGCTAGAAGGAAGATACGTTGCCGTATTTATTGGCAGCGGTTTGGATTTTCTGCCTTTGGCGCGCCTCGCAAGCGGAGCGTGGCGCTTATCGCACTTTCCTGCCTTGGTTGTTATTATTTACTTCGCTAACCGTACTTGCGTTCACCCTGTTTCCCCTCAAGGGATTCGAGGAAATCTTTCCGATCGACGATAGCTACATCTCACTGACCGCCGCGCGCAACATCGCCGAACACAACCTGCCGGCAGTCAATCAGGCCTCCCCCCTGGCGGGCATCACCAGCCCGCTGCATGTTCTGCTCATGGGTTTGCTGGGCAAGCTGGTCGGCGTGCCGAGCGCCGCGCGGATCGTCGGATGTTTCTTTTTCCTGGCGTTGATCGCCGGCGTTTTTTATTGGACGAAAGCGCTGCAAGACGACGAACTGACGCCCGCCTTCGCGGCGGCGGTGGTCGCCCTGGGCGGATTGATGGCCGCGCACAGCTTGAACGGCCTGGAAACCGTGCCCTTCACCGCCTTGTTGATCTGGACGTTCGTCCTTTTCGAATGGTCGCGAACGAAACCGCTCCTGATTTTCGCGTTCGGCGTTCTGGCCGGATTGACCATCCTCACCCGCCCCGAAGGATGGTTTGCGGCGGCCGCTTTGTACGCAGTGGCCATGGTCGAAGCGATGCGGAGACGGCGAAATCTTTATCAGGTAATTCTCTCCGGCTTGTTGGCGCTGTTGGTGGTGAGCCCGTACCTGGCGCTGAACTATCACTACAACGAGACGATTTTCCCGCTGACCGTTTCGGCGAAAAAACATTTCTTCGGCGATTATTGCCTGGGTTGGGCGGAGCGTTTTCATGTCTTGCGCCTGGCGTTGCCCGTTCTGCCGGGATCCTTCCTTTTCCTGTTGCCGCTGCTGTTGTGGGCCAAACCGTTTTTCAAACGCGTATATCCCTGGTTGTTCATGTTGCTTTTCTACGCGGCTTATACGTCGCAATTCGTGGGCGCGCTGTTGCATTACGGCGGACGTTACCAGCACCCGTTGTTGCCGCTGTTGCTGGTGGCTCTGACGATCGGCGGCCGGCGGTTCGTCGCCTGGCTGGCGCAACGGCCGCAACCGTCGCTGGCGTCGCTCGCCCGTCCCGCGCTGCTGTGCATCCTGGTTGTCTTTCTGTTCATGGCCGCGTTTAACGGCGCTTTGCATCGCGTCTTGTTTCGCATGAATCTGGACAACACGCGCGATTCGATGCTCTCCACCGTGCAATGGGTGAACGACCACACGGCGCCGGGAGACCTGGTGGCGACGCACGACGTGGGCGCATTGTATTATTTCGGCCGCCGGCAGGTGCTGGATCTGGTCGGTTTGACCGATCCGGAGGTGGCGCACATCCACGTCGTTCTCGCCGATTCCTGCCGGGATCGCGCCGCGCGCATGTCGTCGCTGTATTCCCTGCTGGAAATACGCCAACCCAAGATTATCTATTTTATGGATAAGTGGGATAAGCAGTACATGGGCCTGCGACGCAATGACAAGGAGCGCCACCTGCAATCGCGCCATCGGCAACGCGTGGCCAACACCGGCATCGTCTATCATTTCTACGAGGGTATTTGGAACATCGATGACGATCGTGTGACCGCCCTTTCGCAACGCTGACGAATAAGAAATTCCTTGCTTCGCCCCAACGGGTGACTTAGGCTGCTGACCATCATGAATACCCACATGCCATACGCGCAGGATCTTGAATTGGCGCAATCCGTCGCCCGGGAAGCCGGCCGGTTGCTGCACGACTATTTCGGGCACACGACGATGGAGATGAAAGGCGAGAACGAGGTCGTGACCGAAGCCGACCGCGCCAGCGAGTCATTGATCGCCAAACGCTTGGCGGAGAGCCGTCCGCACGACGCACTGATCGCCGAGGAAGGCACAACGCTCATCGGCGACGGTACGCGCAAATGGGTGGTCGATCCGCTCGACGGCACGAACAATTTCGCGCACGGTTTCTGGGCCTATGCGGTGAGCATCGCCCTGCTGGAAAACGATGAGATCGTCGTCGGCGTGGTGCACGCGCCGGAAATGAACCAAACCTTCGCCGCCGTCAAAGGCCAAGGGGCGACGCTCAACGGGCAACCGCTGCGCGTCAGCGCCACCGCACCCCTCGCCCGCGCCGTGTGCGCCACGGGCTTTCCCTACGCGCGTCGCACGCTTGCGCGCAACAACCTCGCCGAATTTCAACGCGTGATCATGGCCGTGCAAGGCATGCGCCGGGTGGGCAGCGCCGCGTTGGATTTATGCTGGACGGCCGCCGGGCGTTTCGACGGTTATTGGGAACTGCATCTGAAGCCGTGGGACGTGGCGGCGGGCATTCTGATTTGCCGCGAGGCCGGCGGGCACGTGACGAATCTCGAGGGCGGCGCGGTGGATCTGGAGCAGCCGCACGTCGTGGCCACCAACGGTTTGATCCACAACGAACTGCTCGCACTGCTGCGCTGAAACGAACCGCTTACATCATCGGCAGGCCGACGGACTTGCGCCATTTCTGGTAGTAGACCATACCCGCCAACACGCGCACCACTTTTTCCGGCGTGTTGAAGATGACCAAATAATCGCCGTTGCCCAGGTTGCTGATCAGCTTGTGCGGGCGCTTGTCGAGCGACACGTTGATGATCGGTTTGCCGTACTGCCTGGTCAGGCGGGCGATGTCTTTGTGGATGCTTTCCTCGAAGCCGTCGCTGATCGCCTTCATCTGCATCATCATCTGCTCGTTGATCGACTCGGGCGCGACGCGATGCGCGTTGCTGACCGTGTCGCTGACCAGGCTCGATGAACCGATCAGACCCAAGGTAATCACCGCGTCGAACTGCTCGGAGGCGACGACGATCTCCAGCGCCTTCGCATACAGCGCGGGATCGATCTGCCCGACCAGATCGACCGGATTCTGTCGGCTCCAGAAGGAAGGCAAAATGGTGTCGAGCTGAGCGATGGCGTCGGGCGGCAGATCGGGCAATTTGAGCCCGTATTCGTTGCACAGATCCGAGGCGACCACGCCCCACCCGCCGCCGAGGGTGACCACACACACGTTGTGGCCCTTGGGCATCGGCAGGTAGTTGCAGGCCGCGCCGTCGATCAGGTCCATCGGTTGCGGCACGAGGATCACACCGGCCTGGCGCATCGCGCCTTTGAAGATTTCAAAGCTGCCCGACAACGCGCCGGTGTGGCTGGCCGCCGCTTTCGCGCCCGCGTCGGTCCGGCCGCTTTTCAACAGAATCACCGGCTTGCGTTCGGCGGCCATGCGCGCGGCCTGCAGGAAGCGCTGCCCTTCGTCGACGCCCTCGAGGTACGCGAGAATCGCGTTGGTCGATTCGTCGTTGGCCAGGTAGAGCATCAGGTCGGTGCAGGAAACATCGCCCTCGTTGCCGGTGCCGAAAAACTTATTGATGCCCACGTTCTGTTCCTCGGCCCACATGACCACCTGCGCGCCGAGGTTGCCGCTCTGGCTGATCATGCTGATGCCGCCTTTGGGCGGCAGGGCGTTGGAACCGGTGCAGAACAGATTCTGGTGGGTGGAAATCATGCCCATCGTGTTCGGGCCGATCATGCGCATGCCGGCCTTTTTCACCGCGGCGACCAACTCTTCCTCGAACTTGGAGCCTTCGCCGCCGACCTCGCTATAGCCGGAGGTGATGACCACGACGCTTTTTACTTTCTTCTCTTCGCATTCGCGGATCACATCGAGCACCAACGGTTGCGGCACGGTGATGAACACCAGGTCGATCGAGCCCGGGCATTCCAACAGCGAGGGATAGGCCTTGACGCCCAACACGCTTTTGGCTTTGGGATTGATGGGATAGATCGGTCCTTTGAAATCCCCGGCCAGGAGACTGACCATCAAAAAGCTGCCCCATTTCAGCAGGTTTTCGCTGGCCCCGACCACGGCCACGCTTTCGGGATAACACAACTCGTCCAGTTGTTTGAACAAATCGAAATCAGCAGGAGACAGATTCATCGTTTACCAACCCCGCGAGAATCATTGGATTCGCGGCGCGAAGTGTAACGTGTCATCCATCGTGGTGCAAGTCAGTTTCTTTCACGGGTATCGCATGATATCATCCGGCGTTCTTTCCGGAGGAAACGTCGTGGGCGCAGCGAAACAAGCCAATGTCAAAAGCACTTTCATCGTGCTGTGGCTGGCCATCTTCGTGGCGATGCTCGGCGTCGGGATCATCTCGCCCCTCTTGCCCACCTATGCCAACACCCTGGGCGCGTCGGGCTTCATGCTCGGACTGATTTTCGGCGGCTTTTCCATCGCCCGCATGTTCGCCATGCCGGCGGTCGGCCGCTTGAGCGACCGTCACGGCCGCAAGCAGTTCATCATCGCCGGCTTGCTCATCCAAGTGCTGGCGGCGATCGGCTTTCTGTTCAGCAATTCGCCGTGGCAGTTGGTGGGCGTGCGCGCGTTTCAAGGGCTGGCCGGAGCGATGATCATCCCCGTTTCGCAGGCGTATGTCGGCGAGATCAGCCCGGACGGCAAGGAATCGACCTACATGGGCTGGTTCGTGGTGGCCCTCTTCGGCGGTTTCGGTTGCGGCCCGATTATCGGCGGGATGATCGAAGATTACCTGTCTTTTTCCGCCAACTTCATTTTTCTCGCCGCGTTGTGCTTCATCAGCTTTCTTTCCGTGCTTTGCCTTTTGCCTGAACCGCAACTCACGAAGGCGCAAAGCCAATCGCGGACCGAAGTACGCTACCGGGTCTTGCTGAGAAATCCGATCATCCGCGGATTGTTCTTCTTTCGCATCGCCAATTCCTTCGGGCGGGGCATCGTCACGATGCTGCTGCCGCTGTTCGGCGAGTTGCAATTGCATCTGACGACCACGCAGGTCGGCATCGTCCTGAGCACCAACCTGTTGACCGGCGCGGCCATGCAACCGTTTTTCGGCCACCTCGGCGACCGGGTCAATCGTTCCAGTTTGTTGATCGTGGGCACGGTCGGCCAGGCGGTCAGTCTGGCGATGATGGTCTTCGTCAACGGCTTTTGGCAGTTGCTGGCGATCAACCTGTTGATGGGCGTGGCCGGCGCCATTTCCATTCCGGCCGCAGGTGGTATGATGACCACCGAAGGCAAGAAAGGCGCCATGGGCGGCTCAATGGCCATTTTCAACCTGGGCATGAGCATCGGGTTGGCCAGCGGACCGATCCTGGGCGGCATGATTGTCGATATTCTGCACTATGTCGGCGCGTTCCTTATCGGCGCCGTCCTGGTGCTGGTCAGCATAATTCCCGTTTTGGCGATCAGAAATCACACCGCGAACCATTCCCCCGAAATCGCCGGCGAATAAAGGGAGGTATCAGGCTGATGACCGCTCCCCGGTTTACCGGAACGAAGACCTATATTCTGGATCCCGAATTGGCGCGGGTGGTCAACGTGGCCATCCGGCTGGAACTGCCGCTGCTGCTCAAAGGCGAGCCGGGCACCGGCAAGACGCTGCTGGCCCATGCGATCGCCGAGGACCTGGGCATGCCGCTGATTCAGCTCAACGTGAAAAGCAACATGAAGGCCGTCGAGGCGCTGTATCAGTACGATACGCTCACGCGCCTCAACGACAGCCGCTTCGGCGATTCGAAACGCAACGTGTCCAACATCGAAGAGTACATCCGCATGGGCAAGATCGGCCAGGCGTTCACGGCGCAGGAGCGCGTGGTGCTGCTGATCGACGAAATCGACAAGGCCGACAGCGAGTTTCAGGACGACCTGCTGGACGTGCTGGATCAAATGAGTTTCGACATCGTCGAAATCGACCGCACGACCCACGCCACGCACCGGCCGGTGATCGTCATCACGTCCAACGCCAAGCGCGATCTGTCCGACCCGTTCCTCGGCCGTTGCGTGTTCCACCACATCGCCTTCCCGCGGCCGGAGATGATGAAGGAAATCGTCGACGCGCATTTCCCCAACCTGGCCGACCGCATCGCCGACGCGTGCATCGAAGCATTTTATCGCCTGCGCGAGATCGACGGCATCGAGAAAAAGCCGGCCACGCGCGAGCTGCTGCACTGGGTGCAGGCGCTGATGAGCGAAGACGGTTTCGATCCGAAGCAACTGTCGGATGATCGCAAGGTGCCGCTGCTGGGTTTGCTGTTCAAAAAATCCGACGACCTGCTGCGCGCCCGCTCGTGGCTCAACCAG
This sequence comes from bacterium, assembly GCA_036725605.1. Lineage (GTDB taxonomy): Bacteria > Lernaellota > Lernaellaia > Lernaellales > Lernaellaceae > CALBTQ01. The sequence continues at coordinate 41,219 of DAIMDW010000022.1, read as the reverse complement.
CGCACCGCGTAGGAGCGAACCATGTTCGAGGGCTTTTTCTATCGCCTGCGCGATTACGGGATCCCGGTGAGCCCGACCTCGTTTTTGCGCCTGCAAAAGGCCCTCGCCATGGGGATGATTTCCGGCCTCGACGATTTCTACGTGGTCGCCCGCTCGATCATGATCAAGAGCGAGCGGCAGTTCGACACCTACGACAAGATTTTCGCCAACTACTTCGCCGGCAAGGAACTGGACGACGAACTGCTCAACGCGCTGACCGCCGACATGCAGCGGCTGCTGCGGGAATGGCTGAACGACCCGGCCAACCTCGCCGGTCTCAGCCCGGAGGAGCAGGCCAAAATCAAAGCGATGACGCCCGAGGAACTGGAACGCTATTTCCTCGATCGTCTGCGCGAGCAGACCGAACGCCATGACGGCGGCAATCGCTGGATCGGCACGCGCGGCACCAGCCCGGTCGGTCACGGCGGGCATCACCCCGGCGGGATGCGCGTCGGCGGAACCAGCATGAACCGCAGCGCGATTCAGGTGGCGATGGAGCGGCGCTACATCGACTACTCGGCCGAAGCGAAGTTGTCCGCGCACAATCTCGGCGAAGCCCTGCGTTCGTTGAAGCACCTCGCCCCGGCCGGTCCGAAGGACAAACTGAACGTCGAAAAATCGATCTACGAAACCGTGCGCAACGCGGGCGAGATCGAGCTGGTTTTCGACCGCAGCCTGCGCGATAAACTTTCGGTGTTTCTGTTCATCGACAACGGCGGCTGGTCGATGACGCCCTACGTGCGCTTGACGCGGGCGCTGTTCGGCCATGCGGAAAGCGCCTTCAAACGCCTGCGCACCTTCTTTTTTCACAACTGCATTTACGAAGTCGTCTACGAGGATCCGCGCCGCTACACCAAGCCGGTGCGGCTGATCGACCTGCTTAAAGAAAAGGAAGACACGCGGGTGATCATCGTCGGCGACGCGGCGATGGCGCCGTATGAACTGCTGCATCCGCGCGGCGCGTTGGCCATCACCCACCGCATGGGCCAGCGCCGGACGGGCATCGACATGCTCGGCGATCTGCGCGAACGCTTCCCGCATAGCGTGTGGGTCAATCCGATCGACCGCCGCGAGTGGGACTACACCTACGGCGCGTATTCGATCAGCCTGGTGCGCGAGGTGTTTCCCATGGTCGACCTGACCCTGGGCGGCATCGAAAAAGCCGCGCTCATCCTCAAGGGAAAATAAAAACGCCCCCCGAAACGGAGGGCGTTATCGAAGCGTCTGCGTAACGTTTATTTGGCGTACTCGACCGCACGGTGCTCCCGGATGCAGGTGACTTTGATCTGCCCCGGGTAGCTCAGTTCGGCTTCGACCTTGCGGGCGATGTCCTTGCTGAGCATCACGGTTTGGTCGTCGTCGATTTTATCGGACTCGACGATGATGCGGATTTCGCGGCCGGCCTGGATGGCGTAGCACATTTCCACGCCGGAGAATTCCTTGGCGATTCGTTCCAGGTCTTCCAACCGCTTGACGTAGGATTCCAACATCTCGCGCCGGGCGCCGGGACGCGCGCCGGAAAGCGCGTCGGCCGCCTGCACGACAATGTCGATTACCGATTCCTGAGCCACTTCTTCATGGTGCGCGCCGATGGCCCGAATGACCGCCTCGGACTCGCCGTACTTGCGCGCCAGATCCATGCCGATGATCGCATGGCTGCCTTCCACCTCGTGGTCGACGGCCTTGCCGATGTCATGCAGCAACCCGGCTCGCTTGGCGAGTTTGACGTTCTGGCCCAATTCGGCCGCCATGATGCCGGCCAGGAACGACACTTCCAGCGAATGCTGGAGAATGTTCTGGGCGTAACTGGTGCGGTATTTCAACCGCCCGATCAGTTTGACCAACTCCGGATGAATGCCGTGCACGCCGACGTCGAAGGTCGCCTGTTCGCCGGACTGCACGACGCCCTGTTCGATTTCCTCGGTCACCTTCACGACGATCTCTTCGATGCGTCCGGGGTGAATGCGACCGTCGGCAATCAACCGTTCCAGGCTGACGCGCGCCACTTCGCGGCGAATCGGATTGTGACTGCTGAGGATGACCGTTTCCGGCGTGTCATCCACAATGAAATCGACGCCCGTCGCCGCTTCCAACGCCCGGATGTTGCGTCCTTCGCGGCCGATGATGCGCCCTTTCATATCGTCGTTGGGCAAATCGACCACGCTGACGGTCCGTTCGGCGACGTAATCGCCGGCATACCGTTGGATGGCCAGGGCGATGATCTTCTTGGCGTTGGCGTCCGCGGTCAGCTTGGTGGCGTCCTCGATCTCACGGATCATCTTGGCCGCCTCGTGCTTGGCCTCGGATTCCATCGCCTTGATCAATTCCTTTTTGGCTTCCATCTGGCTCATACCGGCCACGCGTTCCAAGCGGGATTGCCACTCGTTGACCAAAGCTCCGTACTTCTTCTCCATCTGGTCCAACGCGGCTTCACGCACCAGCAGGATCTTCTCCCGCGTGGTGACCTCCACTTCCTTTTCATCCAATAAAGCGGTCTTTCGGTCGAGATTTTCCTCCTTGTTGATCAGACGCTTGTCAAGGTTATCGAGTTCCTTCTGCCTTTCCTTCGCATCTCGCTCGACTTCCATTTGCAACTGGAGCCGGCGATCCTTCATCTTTAGCTCGGCCTCTTTTTCAAACGACGCGGCCTTGGCCTTGGCATCATCGATGATGCGATCGGCCTGGGTTTCGGCGTCGCTGAGCCGCTTTTGCGAGATGGTGCGATGCAGAAGGTAGCCTACCGCACCACCGGTCGCCAATGCGACTAAGACGGCCAGAGCCAGCAGCATGATTTGAATCCCAGTCACTGCTATGCTCCTTGGTTAGGATTATATGATCGCCCGCCAAACCCGCTTATATAGCTTAGCGGACGGCTGAACTCGTACCGAAACTACAGGGTGAACAGAGAAAGTGGGCGGAAATCATGGAACGTTCTGTCGGGGAATGCGTAAAAACGTGCAGTTTCTCAGCGGTGAGAAATTACACGTATCCAACCTCGGCCTTTTGACCGTTTAGTCTTCAATTGCATCCGAGTGATGGCCTTCACTGACTCCCGCAACAAAAGCGTCGTTGATTTGAATCGGCCGCCACCGGCGACCGCCTTGTCTTGTAACTGACCCAGATTCTCTGTTCGACCGGCCCGGCGCCCCTTTTTGTCCGGATTTCCGGTCAATATCTATATAAAAGCATCCCCCCGCACAGACCGTGTGATCGCGTCGATTGAACCTATTCAGTAAGAATAGGTGGGCACATATTTATCATCGAAGGCGCTACGCATTAAGCGTCTCACACATGACGACAGGGATCTGTTCCCAAATATGTGTTACTGGCTCAATACACTTCCAATCATCACGCATAAGCGCAGGGGAATGAATCTATCTTCTTTGTCGCCCCCTCCTCAAGCGGTTAGAGCTTGCTGTCAACATAGTTTACCAGATCGATGCATTTTTTGTCGATCTGTTCGCATATTTTTCGATGCTGACCGATTTGTTTGAACAGTTCGTCAGCGATGTCCAACGCGGTCAAAATCGAGACGTTCAATGTGGTCGACGATTTGGATTCGGACTGAATGCGTTCCATCTTGTCGTTGACGAATTCGGCAATCTCCCGCACGTAATCTTCGTTGCCGTCATGGGCAATATGAAGCTTGCGCCCGAGAATTTGAACCTCAACCACATTCTCTCCCACGATCAAACCTCCGTTGGGACACTCTAATCCTACTTTGAACAGCAATCCCTTGTCAAGAAATTGCCGCATATCGGACATCGATAATTTATCCAACAAATCATAAATGATACCAAAAGGTTATCGACCATCGCGCATTACCGTTCATACAAAGGCCCGGTTAAAGGCACAAAAGGCTAAATATCCGCCGCGTTCCACTTTTGTGCAGAAGGGAGTTTTAAAGAAAAAACCGGCACGAAGCCGGTCATTGGATGTATGTCAAAATGCTGAAGGGGGGATTTGAACCCCCACGAGCGTCGCTCACCACCCCCTCAAGATGGCGTGTCTACCAATTCCACCACTTCAGCGAATTGTAAATGAACTATGTTCACCGGTGCGGGAACGTGAACCTTATTGCGCGCCGCCTTCCGCGGCGGCCGGGGCGACCGGAGCGGCTGCTTCCGGTTGCGCTTCCGCTGCGGGAGCCGCTGCCGCCGGAGCTTCTGCCGCCGGAGCCGGTTCTTCGGTTGCGGGTTGATCGGCGGCCGGCTGATCGGCAGCCGGTTGATCGGCGGCGGGCTGTTCGCCGGCAGGCTGCTCATCGGCCGGTTGCTGCACGCCGGTGGTCGGATCGGGCGTAACCTCGGGCACGTCGCCGGTGACATTGGCCGGCACGGCGCCGTCCTGGGTAACCGAAGTTTCATGCGCGCTCAAGTACGCCAGCGTCAGGCAGGTGACCAAAAAGAGGACCGCCACGCCGGAGGTCATTTTGCTCAGGAAACCACCGGAGCCGCCTCCACCGAACAATGTATTAGCGCCACCGCCGCCGAGCATCGCGCCCAAGTCGGCGCCCTTGCCCGTCTGCAGCAAGATGACGAGGATCAACACAATGCATCCGACCAAGTGAATAATTGAAATAAAAACTGTCATTTATCTATCATCCCAATGGTTTTCCGGTTCTGTTCAGGCGCGTGAGTATACATATCCGATTCAAGGAACGCAAGAGCAAAAACATGAGGCAATAGGTCGTTGATTTTCCAAAACATTCGGCAATTTTCCCCGTGCCGCGAGCGGCGATTGAGCAAGGCGCCAACGCAATCACGATGAATTGTTGCCTTTCTCGCCGATTTCTGTTAAGTCTCATCAAATCATTTGTCGATGAAAGGCATCATGTACCGACGACGCACAATCAGCTTCACACAAACCCTGATCATCTTGGTTGCTATCGGTTTCGTCATCGGTAGTTGGTTCTTTTATCAACAAGCCAAAGCCAAGAATCCCAACCCCATCGATCACCTGGCCGAGCCGACGCCCACCCCGCCGCCTCCGCCGCCGACGCCGACGCCCATTCCCGGCATTCCGGTCAACGGCATCATCAATCAGGGGCAAAATCTGTTTTCGGCGCTGGTCGATGCGCAAGTGCCCGAATCCGAGGCGAACCTGGCGGTGGATCGTCTGCGGGAGATCGAGTTTCCCTTCCGCAACATTCGTCCGGGACAGGAATTCACGTTGTACCTTTCCGAAGAAGGGCAACTCAACGCGCTGGATTACTACATCAATCGGTTGGAGATTTACCAACTGCGTCGCGAGGGCGAAAACCTCGCGGCCAAGCGGGTGGAAATTCCCACGACCAAGGAAGTGCGCCAAATGGCCGCGCGCGTCGAAACGTGCGTGTACAACGCCATTCTCGAGCAAAAGGAAAGCAACGGCCTGGCGAGCCTGGTCAGCAACCTGTTCGCCTGGGACATCGATTTTTCATCCGATCCGCGCAAAGGCGATTCGTTCAAGCTCATTTTCGAGAAGGTCAAATTGCCCGACGGCGAGTATTACGGTTACGGCCGCCTGCTGGCCGGCGAGTACGACGGCAAGATCACCGGCCGCAAACAGGGTTTCTGGCTGGACGTCGGCGACGAGGATTTCAACGGTTTCTACGACGAAGCCGGTCAGCAAATGAAGAAAACGTTTCTGCGTGCGCCGCTGGATACGATGCGCGTCACCAGCCGTTTCGGCATGCGGCGCCATCCGATCCTGGGCGACCGGCGCATGCATCACGGCGTCGATTACGGCGCGCCGGTGGGCACGCCGGTGTGGGCCGTGGCCGACGGCACGGTCAGCTTCGCCGGACGTTCGGGCGCGGCGGGGAATTTGATCATTCTCCAACACGATGGCGGTTTTGAATCGCTGTATATGCACTTATCGCGTATGTCGGTGAAAAAGGGACAGCGCGTGCGGCAACGGCAGATGATCGGCCGCGTGGGGTCATCCGGTCGCTCGACCGGTCCGCATCTGGATTTTCGCTTCCGACGCAACGGCACATACTACAATCCGCAGAAGATGAAAATGTATTCGCAACCGGCGAAGAAATTGCCCGAGAAATACCAACCGCAGTTGGAAGCGGTCATGGAACAGTTGCGGCCGCGCCTGGAAGCGATCGTTCCGCCCGCCTGGGAACCGAAAACGGAAGACGTGACCGAGGAAACGCCCGCCGCAGAGGAATGATCAGGCGTAGAGCACCAACGCCACGACAATCACGTACAACGCCATGTTGATGATCATTGATTTGTCGGTGATCAGCACACGCTCCAGCGTGTGATAGCCTTCCTTGATGTGCACCAGGTACAGGTAGCGGAAAATGCCGTAAAGCACGAAGGGCACGGTGTAGACCAAATTGGACGTGTCGAAATGCGAAATGGTGTCGGGGCTGCGCGTATACAGGGTGTAGGCCACCAGCAGCGCGCTGGTGATCACGGCGGTCATCTGGTCGAGCAGATAAAGATTGTACTCGGCCAGCGTCGGCCGGTGATGCACGGCGTCGTCGGCGAGAAAGCGCAATTCCAGGCTGCGTTTGGACAAGGCGATAAACAGGCTCAGCAGCATCGTGCAGATCAACAGCCAGTTGGAAATCTCCACCGGAATCACCACGCCGCCGGCCACCACGCGCAACACGTAGCCGGCCGCCACGGCGAACAGATCGACGATGACGATGTGCTTGAGCACCAGGCTATAGAGAATCTGGATGATCGCAAACGCCAGCGCCACGTAGCCGAACGATTTATTGAGCGCGAACGACAACGCCACGGAAAGCGCAAACAACAAAAAGCCGGCGCTCAAGGCCGTGCCGGGCGCCAGCAAATCGCGCGCGATCGGGCGATTGGCTTTGACTTTGTGCAGGCGGTCGTTTTCGCGATCCAGCACGTCGTTGAACAGATACCCCGCCCCGACCAGACCGTTGAACAACACGAACGCCAGGAACGTCTTCATCAACGAGGTCGCGTTGGTGGCCTCCATGGCGAACACCATCGGCGCGAAGATGAGCACGTTCTTCACCCAATGCTTGGGGCGCATGGTGTGCCACAGATGGATCCAGGTGGTGTTTTCGTTCATCCGCCCGCTCCGCCTCAGGACGTCGGAGGATTGTCCGGAGCCCGGTATTTTTGGATCTGATCGCGGTCGAATTCCTTTTCGCCGCCGCCTTCGATGAGCACGTACACTTTGCGTTTGATGATGTCATACCGGCTGATGCGCCCGACGCCCTCGGGGGTTATCGCCCGCTTGCCGATCTTGGGCAGGCCCTCGCGGAAGGCGGCGTACTCTTCGTGTTCATAGGCCAGGCAGCACAGCAAGCGTCCGCACCCGCCGGAGACCTTCGCCGGATTCAGTGACAATCCCTGGTCTTTCGCCATGCGGATCGATACCGGCGAGAAGGCGGTCAAAAACGACGAACAACAAAATTCACGACCGCAGATGCCCAGACCGCCGAGGATCTTCGCTTCGTCGCGCACGCCGATCTGATACATCTCGATGCGCGTGCGCAAGCGGTGCGCCAACACGCGCACCAGCTCGCGGAAGTCAACACGCCCCTCGGCCGTGAAATAGAAAATCACCTTCGAGCCGTCGAAGATGTATTCCGCCTTCACCAGTTTGATCGGCAGCCCCTGCTCCTGCACCGCCTGCAGGCAAACCTCGGAAGCCTGCGTTTCCCGCAATTTGTTGGCCTGCGATTTTTTCAAATCGCCGTCGGTGGCTTTGCGCGTCACTTTGGGCAGCGGCTGTTTGACGTCCCATTCGGTATCGACGGGCTCGTCCACGGCGCTGCCCAGGCGCGGGCCGCGATCGCCCTCGACGACCAGCACGTCGTTGACGGCGATTTCCAGATCGCCGGCGTCGAATTTGTACAACCGGCGGCTACCGGGAAAACGAATATGGAAAATCCTCATTTCGGAAGTCTACCTCTCGTAAACATCGTCGCCTGGGTCGCCAGCAAATCGACGCCCAGTCCGTTGGCGATCATCTGTTTGTGCACGTTGCGCTCGACCAACCGGCGCGCATACACCAGCGACCGCATTTTCGCGTAAATGTCGGCCACGTCAAATCGTTGCGCGTACTGTTCCACGAGCGCGAGCGCGTCGCGATTGCGAATGCGCGCGGGATCGGGCTCGACGCGCCACTGCAACGCATCGTGCAGAAAGCCGGTCAGCAGGTCGATGACCTCTTTCATGTCCTCGCCGCTGGCCAGAATCATCTCACCCATCGCCAGCGCGCGCGTTTCCAGCGCGCCCTCCATCTTCAACAATTGCGCGAACAACGGCAAGCGCACATTTTGCAGATACTCCAGATCCAATGCCGCCGCCTTCCCCAGGCTGCCGTCGGACAATGCGGCGACCGTCAGCGCTTCCTCCTCCGAAGCCCCCATTTCCGCAATGACATAGCGGCCGATTTCCTCTGGTGACAGCGCGCCGAAACGCAGCAACTGGCAGCGGCTGCGGATCGTCGAGGGCAACAATTGCGGATGACGGGTTTCCAGCAAAAAGATGTTTTGCGCGTTGGGCTCTTCCAACGTTTTCAGCAAAGCGTTGGCCGCTTCGAGCGTCATGGTGTCGGCGTCCTTGATCAGAAAAACGCGCACGCGCCCTTCCAACGGCCGGTAATAGGATTGCTTGATCACCTTCAAGCGAATCTGCTCGATCTTGTACTTCTCGCTGACCTTGCCGGTTTTCGGATCCGCTTCGTATTCCAGCTCGACGAAATCCGGATGATTGCCCTGCGCCATTTTGCGGCAACTCAGGCACGTTCCGCAGGCGTCGTCGGGCAGCGTCAGGCAATTGAGCGCGGTCGCGAAGGCGCGCGCCACGGTCGTTTTGCCCACTCCCGCCGCGCCGGTGAACAAATACGCGTGGGCGACCTTGCCGTTTTGCATCGCACGGCGCAGCACGTCGATGGGTTGTTTATGCCCGATGATGTCGGCGAATCCGCTCACGCGTTCCTCCCGAGCACTTCCGCGTCCAACAGCGCTTTGGTGCGCTGCCAGACCTCGTCGACCGAACCGGCGGCGTCGATGACGCGAAACCGTAGCGGTTCGCGCCGGGCCAACAACAGAAAGCCTTCGCGCAGTTTGCGGTGAAATTCCAGCGCCTCGTTTTCGAAGCGATCTTCGCGCTCGGCGTCGTCGAGACACTCGGCGCGTGAGCGGGCGCGGCGCAGCCCTTCTTCGATCGGCAGATCGTACAGCAGCGTCAGATCGGGCCGCAGCCCACCGGTGGCGATGTCGTTGAGGCGCTCGATCATCTCGGTGTTCATGCCGCGCGCATGCCCCTGATAAGCCCAGGTCGAATCGGCGAAACGATCGCACACGACGATCTTCCCCGCTTCCAACGCCGGCCGGACGACCTCGGCGACGTGCTGCGCGCGTGCGGCAAAATAGAGCAACAGCTCGGTCAGCGGCGTGATCGCGGCGTTGTCGGCGCGCAACAAAACGGCGCGAATCTGGTCGGCGATCGGCGTTCCGCCCGGCTCACGCGTCTGCACCACCGGCAAACCGCACGAGCGCAGATACTCGACCGCGCGCACGATTTGCGTGGTTTTGCCCGAGCCTTCCGGACCCTCGAAGGTCATCAGCATGATCGCCTCAACGTACTCATGAATGGATCACCATAACGTCTAACGCGCCGCCAAACAAGAACGCCGCGTAAAAGAAAGGGCGATCGTGGCGACCGCCCTTCCCCGTTGTCTTATCTACAGTTATTACTTAATCGCACCCAGCTCCTTGCCCACCTTGATGAACGCGGCGATGGCGCGATCCAGGTGCTCCTGCTCGTGCCCGGCGCTGATCTGCACACGGATGCGCGCCTTGTCCTTGGGCACCACCGGGTAGAAGAAGCCCTTCACGTAAATGCCTTCGCCGAGCATCTTGTTGGCGAAGTCCTGCGACAACTTGGCGTCGTAGAACATGATCGCGACGATCGGGTGTTCGCTTTCCAGAATGTCGAAGCCCGCTTCGCTCATCTTGGCGCGGAAGTACTTCGTGTTGCGCTCCAGCTTGTCGCGCAGCGAGGTGTCCTTCTCCAGCATGTCCAGGACCTGGAGCGTGGCGCCGGCGATGGCCGGGCACAGTGAGTTGGAGAACAGGTACGGACGGCTGCGCTGGCGCAGCAGGTCGATCACCTCCCGCCGCGAAGCGGTGAACCCGCCGGACGCGCCGCCCAACGCCTTGCCCAGCGTCGAGGTCAGAATGTCGACCCGGCCCAGCACGTTGCGGTACTCGATCGATCCTTTGCCCGTTTTGCCGAAGAAGCCCGTGGCGTGGCTGTCGTCGACCATCACCAGCGCGTCGTACTTTTCGGCGAGATCGCAAATTTCGTCGAGCTTGGCGATGTAGCCGTCCATCGAGAAAACGCCGTCGGTGGCAATCAAGCGATAGCGCTTGTCCTGCGTCTTTTGCAGAATCGCTTCGAGTTCGGCCATGTCGCTGTTGGCGTAGCGATGGCGCTCGGCCTTGCACAGGCGCACGCCGTCGATGATCGACGCGTGGTTGAGCGCGTCGGAGATGATCGCGTCCTCGTCGGTCAGCAGCGTTTCAAACAGTCCGCCGTTGGCGTCGAAGCACGAGCTGTACAAAATCGCGTCGTCAAAGCCCAGCCATCTGGCCAGCCGGCGCTCCAGTTCGGTGTGCAGATCCTGCGTGCCGCAAATGAAGCGCACGCTGCTCATGCCGAAGCCGTATTTATCGAGGGTCGCTTTCGCCGCGTCGATCAACTCCACGCGGTTGGACAAACCCAGGTAGTTGTTGGCGCAAAAGTTGAGCACCTTGCCCTGCTCGACTTCGATCTGCGCCGCCTGCTGTCCGAGCAGCGGCCATTCGATTTTGAACAAACCGTCGTTTTTAATTTGTTCCAGCGTGTTTTGCAGGTCCTGTTTGATCTTTCCGTACATGTGCCTTCTCCTTCCGGCAGGCTCGTTATAAATCCAACACGACTTTGCCGCATTTGCCTTGCATCATCAGGTCGAAGCCCTTTTCGTATTCGGCGAAGGGGAACCGATGGGTGATCAGCGATTCGATGTTCAGCGCGCCCGATTGCAGCAAACCGGCGATACGGTACCAGGTGTCGTAGATTTGCCGGCCGGTGATGCCGTGAATGTGGATCGCCTTGAACACGATCTCCTCGGCGATGTTGAACTCCACCGGTTCGCCGGGAATGCCCAACAAAATAACGTCGCCGCCGGGCCGCACGCCGCGCACCGCATCCTGAATCGCCCGCCGCGTACCGGCCAGTTCGATGGTCACGTCCGCGCCCTTGTGGCCGGTGATATCGCGAATCGCTTGCGGCACGTCGTCGATGTTCTTGGACATCAAGGTGTGCGTCGCGCCGGCCTTGATCGCCAGGTCGCGCCGGTATTCGTTGTCCCACTCGATGGCGATGATCTGCGCCGCGCCGATCGCCTTGAGCACCGCGACGGCCAGAATGCCGACCGGCCCGCAACCGAACACGACGACCTTCTTGCCCACGCAATCGGCCGCGAACACCGCGTGCACCGCGTTGCCCAACGGGTCCTGGCAGGCGGCGATTTCCGGCTTCATGTCCGGATCATTAACCCAGACGTTGGCTTCGGGCAGCACGATGTATTCGGCGAAGGCGCCGTCGACGTCGTAGCCGAGCCCGACCCAGTTTTCGCAAATGTGGCTTTGGTGCGTGCGGCACATCTGACAAAAACCGCACACCAGGTGTCCTTCACCGCTGACGTAATCGCCGACTTTGAAATGCTCGACGACGCGGCCGATTTCCACAATTTCGCCGGCGAATTCGTGGCCGATGATTCGCGGGAGTTTCAGACGTCCCTGGGACCACGGATCCCATTTGTAGATATGCAGATCGGTGCCGCAAATCGCGGCGCATTTGACTTTGATCAGAACATCGTGAGGTCCCGGCTGGGGAACGGGCAGTTCGCGAAATTCGAGCCCGCCGATTTCCGGTTTCGCTTTGACTATCGCCTTCATCGCTAGATCCGTCCTGTAGTGTTGTTACCGAATTTGATGATCATGGATGCCACGCCATGCCAAACCCTTTTCGCTGTCGCCGGAATTCGATCACTGCGCCGGAATATCCGCCAGGAGTTTTTTGATCTGCTCCTTGTAATAGGAGCACTCCCAGGCGTGTTCGGCGCAGCCGGCTTCCGCCAGCGCCTTCTGGCCGGTCGCTTTGGCTTTATCCAATTCGCCGGTTTCCTTGTACAACTCCACCATGTAAAAGCGCGTGCGTGTCATGCACGGCGCGATTTTCTCCGATTTGATTAAATAGTCCAGGGCCTTGTCGAGCTTGCGCGCCAGCTTGGGCAACACCTGATAATAGCGGCCCATCGCCCGCAGCGGACCGCCGCGATCGAAGCCGGGATTGATGGCGATCGCCTTGTTGCACTGGGTTTCGTATTCGCCGCCCATGCCCTTGAAAATCGCCTTGGCGATGCCGATGCCCTTGCCGTATTCGCCGCTGGCGATGCAGCCGTAGTAATGACCTTCGACGCGATTGGGCGCGAGCTCGGCGGCCTTCTTGCCCCAGTCCCAACCGCGCTTGCCGAATTCGACATCCACTTTGGTGTTCTCGGAGCGATCGCAAATCCAGAAGCACGCCCGCGCCGCTCGCCAGGCCGCTTCGAAGCCGCCGCCGTTGTTGAAAGCTTGTTCAGCCAGGGCCAGCGAAGCGCGCGCGTTCTGGCCCGAGCCGTTGCGCTTGGCGTAAGCGGCGTCGATCGCCGCAAGCGGATCCTGGGCGAAATTGACGCTGGCGAAAACGCCGATGGCCAACAACACAACCACGGAAATGAAGATCATGGATTTACGCATCGGAACCCCCTTTGCCGAATTATCCGTCAAAACCGCCCGCGCTTACGCGGCGGTCAACCATCTTGCGTCAGTTGTCGGTTGGTCAGTTCCTGGAGCATCCGGTAATCGATGCAGGTGATGTTCAGGTCGGCCAACAATTGCCTGGTTTCCGGGCTGGAGAAAAACTCCATGTCGAACGTGCGATGCGCGGCGGTCGCGCCGCAAATGGCCGTCAGTTCGTCGGAGGCGACGCCGCAATGGATGACCAGCTCGGTCACGCCCGGCTCGCATTGCTCGAGAAATCCCTCGTAATAACTTTTCCGCTGACCGATGGGCACGTCGTAGGTGTCGAACCAGAGGCGGTCGACCACCGCCCAGCCCTCCTGGCGCATGATCAAGCGCCGCGGATTGTAACCGATGCGCATGGTCAGGCCGAATTCGCGGGCCAGCCGTTTGGCGATTTGAAAGATATCCTCGTCCCAATGATACGCGCCCATGTGGCTGTCCAGGTGCGTGGGCTGTAAACCAAGCGCCAGCACGCGCTCGACCTGGGCGCGAAATTCGATCTCCACTTCCTCGTGTTTCGCCTGCGCAAAAAAGTCGGCTTCGGAGCGAAAAAAGTATCCTTCGGCATCCAGCAGGCTCGGCACACGCTCGCGTCCGGCCACCGGTCCCCACCGGTAGTCGTCCCACTCGCTGGTCACGGCCAGGTGAATCCCGCAATGAAACTGCGGATTGGCGCGCAGAAAAACGGTAATTTCGGGCACCCAGGGGCACGGCGCCATGACCGTCGTGCTTTTCACCATGCCCGCTTCCAGGGCGCGGATCGTACCCAGGTTGGCGGCGTGGCACATCCCGGCGTCGTCGGCATTGATCAGCAGAAGCTTCGCCTCCTCGGCAAAACCAAGCTGTTGATTGAGCGTCGGAACGGGAACCTCGGGGGCCATGCCCTTTCCTTTCTTATCCCAATGGAACGCAGATCGTGGACTATTTCTAACAGGGACCACCTTTGCCGACAAGGGGGAATTGCCGACCTGCCGATTATGGTTCTTTTGATATTCTTTGACGATAAAATTTCCATAGCCGCCAGGCGGTCAGCGGCGCGGCCAATCGGCGGGCGGTCAACGGCGAATGTTCCGGCCCGAAGCGGCGCAACCACAAACGCGCCGCCTGACTCATGCTCAACGGCCACGGTCGTGCGATGCGGTCGTACAACCAAACGCCTTGCGGCCGCAGCAGAAACGGCAACAGCTTGAGTTTCCAGAAGCCGCGCTCGCCCCCCTCGACGATGCACACCGCGTCGAAACGGCGCGCGCGCAGTTGCCTCACCAACGCCGCCTGCCCGGCGACGGGATTGATCAATCGTTCGTCGGCGGCCAGTTCCGGCAGGTACGGCTCCATGCCCTTTTGCACCAGCACGGTGATTTTCGCCCGGGCAAACCGTTGACGCGCCTCGGCCACGACATGGCCGAGCAGATCGGCATTGCAGGTCTGCACAATCAGCACGGTGCGCATGCGCTCCGCAGCGGGACGACGCCAAAGGAACATCATCGCAGCACCTCCCGCCACGCCGCCTCGAGCCGGTCGGCGATCGCCTCCCAATTGTATTCCCGTTCCACCAATTGCCGCGCGGCCAAGGCCAGTCGCTCACCCAATGCGTGATCGTTCAACAAGCGCAGGCAATGCGCGGCCAGCGCCTCCGGATCGTCGGCCAGAAGCAGATGTTCATCGTGCCGGGCGTTGAGTCCCTCCGCGCCGACGGCGGTGGACAACACGGGCGTGCCGGCGGCCATCGCCTCAATGATCTTCAACCGCGTGCCCGACCCGCGCCGGATCGGCGTGACGAAACAGGCCGCGCGACGATACAGCGGCGACAGATCGTCGACGAAACCGAGAACCTGAATGGTCGGATCATGCGCCAGCGCCTGCACCCGCGGCGGTGGGGCCGCACCGGCGATCAGCAACCGCGCCGGCCAATGCGCATCACGAATGCGCGGCCAAACCTCGCGCGCGAACCAAACGATGCCGTCGACGTTCGGCGTGTGCCGGAAATGGCCGACGAACAGCACCTCGTGCGCCCTGGGGGGACGCGGCTGAAACGCGATGCGCGCCGGATCGACGCCGTTGGGCGCAACCGCTACCGGCGTGCGCGTCAGCCGACGACAGGCGGCGGCGTCAACCTCGCTCATCGCCAGCAGCAGATCGGCGCGGTCGGCATGCTCGGCCTCGTAGCGAAACATGCGCAGCCATTCGTAGGTGGATAAAATCTTTTGCTCCCACCCGTCGACCGCCCACGCCGCGCGGCGATACGCCACGTGATAAACGTCGATTTCGGTCAGCACCGTTTTCGCCCGTCCGCCGAAGGGCAACGCATGCGCGAGGATCGGGTACTCGGCCTGCACCAGGTCGTAATCCTCCTCGCCGCACAGGCGATCGACGGCCCGCTCAAAGGCCTGCGAACGAAATTCGGCCACGCTGGCCGGCCACCAATGCGGCGCCGCGTCGGCCGGTCCGCGCAGGTGCAAATACACGCGGGGGAAGTGCTTGCGCAACTCGTCGGCATGCGCCAACTCCGCCTCGCGCTCGACCATCGCCGCCAGGTGCACCTCGTGGCGCGCCGCCATGCGCGTGAGCAACTCCCACATGCGCACCGCCCCGCCGTGCGTCGGCGGATACGGGCAATACGGCGCGATCGCCAGCACCTTGAGTTTTTTGTTGACCGTCGAAGACGCGCGCGGTCCCTCAGCGCGCAATCGATCCCATACCCGCGAGCCGGCGCCGGTGAGAATCTCCCGATCGGTCAACACGTCGCCGGCCGGTCGTCGGCGCGTGTGCAACAGTTCGTCTTTTTTCGCCCATGCCGCCCGCAGCGCCTCGATCGACACGCGCCCGCGCAACACCGCCCGCGTGATGGCGCGCGCATGTTCGCGCAGCATTTCAGCATCGGTCAGATTGGCCCAGGTGCACAGCAGCAGATTTCGTTGCAACGTGGTTTCAATTTTTCGCTCGTCGGCGACGCGGCCGATGGTCGCGCGGTGGCGGTGAATCACGCGGCTGCGCGGTTCGACCAGCACCCGCCGTCCGGCCTTCCAGGCGCGATAGGACAGGTCGAGATCCTCGGCGTAAAACGGCGCATACAGCGCGGCGAAACCGCCCAAGCGTAAGAACGCGTCGCGGTCATAGGCCGTCGAGCCGCCGCCCGCGTAGAGCGTCGAGCGCGGCTGATCGCCCAGGTCGTCGCAATGACGCAGGTGCACAAAACCGTCGTGCCAGTCGGCCACCGCCAGACCCGTTTCGATGCCGGTCTTGCGCGTCTCCGCCATGGCGATCGCGCCGGTGACGGCGAAGACGCCCGTACGCCACAAGGTACACGCGGCGTGTTCCAGCGCGCCGGGCAGCAGTTGCATGTCGTTGTTCAGCAGATAGACGATCGGATGTTGTGCGGCCGCCACGCCTTCATTCGCGGCGACGGCAAAACCGCCGTTGGTCGCGCGCTCGATGATTTTCACCTGCGGATGTTCACGGGCCAGCCAGGCGCAGGTTTCGTCGCTGCCGCCATCCTCGACCACGATGATCTCCACCGGAAACGCACACCGCGCTTGCTCGGCCAGCACCGACGGCAGATGTTCGCGCAACAGTTCCATACCGTTGAACGAGGGAATGACCACCGAGACGCCCGGCGGAGCGCCTTCTCGTGGTTTATCGACCATCGCCTCAGCGGATGCGGGCGATACCGATAACAATATCGTCGGCAAATGACGGGCGATGCGCCAGGCGCGCGCGGCGTGCATCAATCGTGGAATGAAAGACAAGCCGTGCAAAATCAGCAACGGCAGGCTAAGGAGAATTCCGCCTAAAAAAAAAGTGGCGCGGACAAGCGACTTGCCCCAACGACGCAACCGCTCGATCACGGGCGTCATCAACCGTTGCAGGCGATGGCCCCACCCGGCGCGCAGTTCGTTGCGCTCGCGCGCGGCCAGTTCCAGGCGCACGTCGCGATCCTGCACCTGATGCTCCAACTCCTCGCGTTGCGTTGACAGCGTTTGCAGCCAGTCGTTTTTCTCGTCGACCTCACGCTGCAGGGCAACGATGCGTTCATCGCGCGCGGAAACATCGTCGTCACGCCGCCGCAACTGGTCGCGCAGTTCGTCGATGTTGCGGAAATACGGAATCTCCACAATGCGCGCCGCGTCGGGCAACGTTTCGCCGCAAAGAGCCAGGTAATAATCGGAGGGCTCGCCGGCGGCCAGTTCGTGTGATATGGCCGCGCCGTCACCCGGACCGTCGAGTTGCTCGAAGGCCAGACCCGCCATGCGCCGCTGCCCCAACAACCGAACGGCGGGAAAATGCGTGGCGAGCAGCGAACGAAATTCCTCGCGCTCCAGCTCGTGTGCATGAAACGGATTTTCCACCGCGCCGGGTCGTCGGGCATCGGGCGTGGAGCAAACGAACAAACCGCCCGGCGCCAGCAAACGGCGCGCCTCGGCGATAACGGCGTCCTGCTCGCGCACGTGTTCGATCAACTCGAAACAGACGATCAAATCGAAAGAAGCGTCCGACAGGCGCGTATCGCGCACATCGCCGGTTTGAAAGGCGAGGTTTTTCTGCGCGTAATGCGCCGTCGCGTATTCGATCGCCGCGGGCGCAAGATCAATGCCCAGCACCGTTTGCGCACCGGCCCGCGCCAATGCATGAGCCCCGTAACCGCAGCCGCATCCCAGATCGAGAATCCGCTTGCCGGCCGCCCACGGCACGGCCAGTTGGTAGCGGGCGACGTGCTCCCAGTACAGGTCGCGGTGCGCCGGATCATCGGGCACCAGTCGCTCGCCGGTAAATTCCAGGACGGGTTTCAGGTCAGTCACGCATCTGCTCGCGCAAGTGTTCCCCGGTTGCGGATCAATAAATTAAACGGGGAAGAGACCGTGCTCCTCCCCGTCGACAATCGTGACAATCCTTCGTCAGAACACGGCGTAAATAAACGGCAACACCGCGCTGCCTTCGGTCATAATGATGAACAAACTCAGCAACAACAAAACGATGACGATCGGTGAAATCCACCAGACCTTTTCTTCCTTCAGAAAGATGAAAAATTCCTTGAAGATGCTCGGCCGCTTGTCCGGCAGCTTGATTTCCGGGCTTTCTTTTTTGGACTCAACGGTTTCGTTCACCGGTTTCTCGGACATCGAGGATCCTCCCCATCAGCGTAACATTTTTTCCCAATGCGAAGTGCCGGACGGCCCGACCAACTCTTTCGGGCGCGATTCTATCACATCCTGTTCCCGCGTGTAACGCCGGCGGCATTCCGGGCAACGCTCTTCGACGACCAACGGCCGATCCAGCCCGCCGTAGGGGCACGCATGCAAACACAGGCCGCACCCGTCGCAACTGACTTTCACCGGCAGGCGCGGATTGGTCGGCGCGAGCGCATCGCGCGGGCACGCCTGCACGCACTCGGAGCGACAGGCGCCGAAAATACATTTTTCGGTAAAGACCACGCAATCCGGGCACGCGAGGCGCACGGCGGCCGGCTGACGAAACTCCTCGGTCAGCGTGTAGGACACCAGCCCGAGCGTATGATCGTCGCTGAAAAAATCGACCCGGCGCGGCTCGCGCGGTAGTTCGATCGTCACGCTGGCGCGCCCCTTGGCCGAAGCGGGCAACGGCCCGACCTCGTATTCCACAACCATCGTTTCGCCCTGGCAGATCAACGCGCCGTTGTAGCCCTGGATGCGGATACGGTCGTGTCGGGGATGTTTACGCAACAGGTAGCGCGCGCGGCCCAGGCTCCGCACCGCCGCCGGCTTTTTCGCCCAACCGTTGACCGCGCCGCCAAACCATTCGGTAAGGCTGGCCAGACGACGCTCCGGTTCGACGAACCACCGCCACATCGTGCGACCCAACGGCCCGGCGCTGGGCATGCCGCCGGTCAATTGCGGTTGATAAAACCACTTCGCATCGATGTAGCGCGCGAACATCCCTTCCCAGGTGTGACGGAAAAAATCGCGCTCGGTGACGCCCGCGGCTTCCTCCTCCGCGCCGCCGATGCGCGCGAAAAACGGCAGCAGATGCATGTTGGCCAGCAGGCGCCGCCAGCCGGTCAGATGGTCGGCGCGCGTGGTGCGGCCCCGCGCCCATTGCAGACGGCGGCGAATCGGCTCTTCGGCGATGACGATATGTCCGTCGGGCGCCAGCACGCGCCAGATTTCATCGAGCAGGTAAGACGGATCGGCGAAGTGATGCAGCGTGCCCCACAGCAGCACCGAGTTGAAACTGCCGTTGGCGTAGGGCAAGCGTTCGGCGTCGGCGGCCACGCGATGCACCGGCGCGTCGTAACCCAGAATCCGCGAAACGACCGTCGCCGCGCGCAGGGCGTCGGGCGATAAATCGACATTGGCGACATCCATGCCCAGTTCGTTTTGTAGGATCATGCCGTTGAAGGCGTATTCGGCGCCGATTTCCAACACGGGTGAACGCAACGCGCCGTTCATCGCCGCGGTCGTCAAAAACGAGCGCCGCTCGTTGAGGATGCCGCGAAAGTATTCCGCGTTTTCCCCGGCCGACCAGAAATAGTCGCGGCGATAATCGATTTCGGCTTTTTTAGCGGCCTGGCTTTGCTTCATGCTTCCACCCGCAACGGCAGACGCAGGGTTTGCCCGCCGGCATCCGCGAACCACCCGATGCGTTCCTGCACCATATCCAACTCGATGAGATAGCGCCCCTCTTCAGCGGGCACATGAATCGACAATTCCAATTCGACGGTTTCGTCCGGCGACAAATCGCGCGGCAAATACGCGCGCGGATTGTTGTCGAACCGCAGCATGCGCCCGCGCTTGTCGAGCAAATGATACCCCAAGCCGACGCCATGGTCACCCGCCACGTCGTATCCCGGCCAAATGAACGGACCGGCGTTGCGCACGATGACGCTCAGCTTGTATTCCTTGCCCGGCGGCAACACTTCGGGCAGATGATGACCGGCGAAACCGGCGCGCATCGCCAGATCGGGCAGCGGCGCGAAACGCCCGATGCGCTCGCGCAACGAGTTATTCTCCTCACCAAGCGAATCGGCACGACGCCGCGTAAGATCGAGATAGTTGCCGGGCGTGAATTCGTCGACCAGATAAAGAAAATGTTTCGCCTTCGGACAATAGGCGCAGGAATCCTCGCCCGGCCGGAACGATGCGGGATCGAGGTTGGCCGCCTCGCGCCGAAAATTCGTATAGGCGTCACCGCGCCAGATTTCCGCAAAGGACTGTTCGCCGAGATTGCCCATGTAATGCCCGGTGATCGAGGTCGAACGCAGACAGCAGGGAAACACCGTGCCGTCGGCATCGACGTAACTGGCGATGTATCCCTCGATGCACGGCACCCAGGTGCGATCATCGAGAAACGCCTCAGGCACCACGCCCGGTTGCAACACGCCGTCGGTCATCTGCCCCGAACATTCGGCGCGCAACGACTGCGCCACCTGCATGGTAAAATTGCTTTCTGCGGCGACGTCGTGTTCGAGGCGGCGGATGGTCGTGCGCACTTCTTCGAGCTGCGCCTCGTCCAGCAGCAAATGGCGGTGTTTGTCGCGCGGTTGGATGCGCCGGAACTGCACCTGCGACGCGCCGACCAAATCGGCCAGGCCGACCATCGCTTCGATTTCCCGGTAGTTGACGCTGTTGACCACGAAGTTCATCGAAACGAACGAAGCACAGACGCTTGCCTGCGCCGCCGTCTGCACGTAATAGCGTAGCGTGTTGAGGATACGTTGGAAGTCGCCGTCCTTCGCGCCGCGATGAATCGCGTAATAGCTTTCCTCGGTGGCCGCGTTGAAGCTGACGGAAAGATGCACGCCCAGTTCGGCCCAGCGCGTCGCCAGCTCGGGCGTGAGCAGCGAGCCGTTGGTGCACACCGAGCACGCCATGTTCCGGGCCCGCGTCAACTCGACCATCGCGGGCAACTCCGCGTGCAACAGCGGTTCGCCGCCGCCGGTGAAGCTCACCTGATCGCATTCCGCTTCGGCCAGTTCGTCGATGATCTTGGTCCACAGGGCGGTCGGCACGTCACGCACGCCGGCGCGGCCTTCGTTGGGCAGCGAGCAGAACACGCAACCGAAGTTGCAGCGGTAAGTCGGGATGACGCCGACTTCCATCGGCCCGGTGAGCGGCTGCTGCAACAGGACCGATTGGCGCACCAGATGCCGGCGGCGCGCTTTACGCAATTCCGCGAGCGGATATTCATCGGGACTGAGAGGAAAATCCATCCGCTGATTTTTTCACTGACGAACGGTTATGGCAAGAGACGCTCGGCCACCGTCTTCCACACGTTGAACGCGGTTCGATTCCAGACCGGCGGCACCAGTTTCCAATGCGCCATCGCGGCGAACACCTGCGGCATAAAGGAAAAGAATTTGGCCGCCACCAGCGGATGCTTCGCGATGCCGACCGCGCGGCGGGGAATCGTGGTCGCACTGATGCCGAGCGGTTTGGCCGAGATGGCGGTCATGAAATCCTCGCCCTGCATCAGGCCGCCGTTGATCAGCGGGTACGCTTCGCTTTGCACGTCCATCGCTTCCATCAAACGCCGGTTGACGTCGTAGGACGCCAGCACCGCGCCGCGTCCGCGCTGATAGGCCGCGCACCAGGGCCAGAGCCGGGCGGTGGTCGCTTCGCGTTTGCCGCGCAGGATTTTCCCCAGGTGTTTGCCCAGGCCGTAACCGGCGATCATGCCCGAGGCGACGCCGCTGGCGTGCATCGGAATGACCATCCCGGCCGCTTCGCCGATCATCGCGAAGCCGTCGCAAACCAGTTTGAGGCTGGCGCGGCGGATGCGGATCCGGCCGGCGTCCTTGACGATCGTCTCGCGCGCGAAGTCGAATTTCTGCAGCAGTTCATCGAGCACGTGCGCCGGGTCGGAGCTCTCGAAATCGGCCTTGATGCCGACCAGCGCGAACATCTGCGCGTTCTTCAGATCGAGCATGTGGCTGATCGTGCTGTACACGCCGTGCGCGGCGATCTGGTGATACATGATGTCCGGTTCGATGCGGCCGGCGGCAATCGCCCTTTGCGCCGCTTCGCGATCAACCGCGACCATCCGCGCCTCGGCTACCACCCAATCGGACGCGCGGTCGGAAAAATCGACGCCGCACTCGTCCGGCAATTGGCGGGCGATGGCCGCACCGTGACCGGTGGCATCGACGACCATCCGCGCGGACAGGTCGCGCTCCTTGCCGCGCCGGGGCTGAAGCATCACGCCTTTGACCACGGCGCCGTCCATGACCGGCCGCAGCGCGCGCAGGCCATAAGAAATTTCCACCCCCGCCTCTTCGGCGTAGCCGACCAGGCGACGCACGAGCGTCTGCAGGTTCAGGGCGTAAACCAAATCGCCGCCGACCGAGAACGCGTACTCGCCGGTCGGGCCGAACATGCGATAGCCCTTTTCCGCAAAGACGATTTCGTCGGCCGCGGGCGCGGGCACATCGCAGCGGGCGAACACGCCGCGTTCGATTTCCAAAACGCAGGGATGGCCGAATTTCGTTTTCGTTTCGGCCTCGATCAACGTGGTGCGTAACCCGGCTTTGGCGCATTGGATCGCGCAGAGCGCTCCCGCCGGACCGGCGCCGATAATCGCTACATCGTACCGTTCGTTCGCCATAACTTGCCTCGCGTGCTTTCGTTGTCGATGCGGGATGAAGGCGGCCGGAGCGGCTGGCCCGCCCCGGCCCGGTTGATCATTAACGTTAAGGCGTCAACCGTCCCATCAAACGCGGGAACGGAATGGTTTCGCGCACGTGTTTCACGCCGCAGATCCAGCCGACCGTGCGCTCCACGCCCAGGCCGAAGCCGGCGTGCGGCACCGAACCGTAGCGGCGCACGTCCAGGTACCACTCGAAGAACTCCATCGGCAGTTGATGGCGGTTGATTTCGGCGATGAGTTTTTCGATGTCGTCCTCACGCTGACCGCCGCCGATGATCTCGCCGTACCCTTCGGGCGCGAGCATGTCGACGCTGCAACTGGTTTCGGGCCGCGCCGCGTCTTTCTTCATGTAGAAGGCTTTGATCTCCGACGGATAATGATGGACCATCACCGGCCGATCGTACTGCGAGGAAATGACCGTCTCCTCGTCGCCGCCGAAATCGTCGCCCCATTTGAATTCGTGACCGGCCTTGTTGAGCACCTCGACCGCCTCGTCGTAATGCACGCGCGGGAACGGCCGCTTGACCGATTCGAGCTTGCTCAGGTCGCGTTCGAGCGTCTCCAGTTCCTTGCGCCGATGCAGCAGCGCCTGCCCCACGACGTACTCGACGAACTCTTCCATCAGGTCCATGTCGCCGTTGATGTCCAGGAAGGCGACTTCGGGCTCGACCATCCAGAACTCGGTGAGGTGCCGGCGCGTTTTGGATTTCTCCGCGCGGAAGGTCGGACCGAAGCAATACACCTTGCCGAACGCCTGGCACGCGGGCTCCATGTAGAGCTGTCCGCTTTGCGTCAGGTACGCCGTTTCGCCGAAGTACTCGGTGGCGAACAGCGTGCTGGTGCCCTCGCAGGCGTTGGGCGTGAAGATCGGCGCGTCGATCAGCGTGAAGCCGTGACCGTCGAAGAAGTCGCGGATCGCCTTGATCACCGTGTGGCGCACGCGCATGATCGCGTGCTGGCGCTTGCTGCGCAGCCACAGATGACGATGGTTCATCAGAAAATCTGTGCCGTGTTCCTTGAGCGTGATCGGGTATTCCTGCGTGACCTCGCTGATCACCTCGAACTGCTTGACCGACATTTCCACGCCCAGCGGGCTGCGTTTGTCTTCCTTGAGTTCGCCGATGAGGCGCACGCTGGATTCGATCGGCAGTTTGTCGGCGAGTTCGAACGTCGCGTCGTCGAAATCGCCCTTGAACATCACGCACTGGATCGTTTCCGAACCGTCGCGGATCTGCAGAAAATGCAGTTTGCCGCTGCTGCGCTTGTTGTACAGCCAGCCGGCAAAGGTGACCGTTTCGCCGATATGTTTATCCGCCTCCGCAATGTAAATGACGGATGCCATGTTTAGTTCTCCTTATCGTTTGCAAGTCGAATATGCAGTTCCTCCAACTGCGCGGGCGAAACGGCACTGGGCGTGTCGCTCATCAGACAGGCCGCCTTGGTCGTCTTCGGGAAAGCGATCACGTCGCGGATCGACGGGGCGCCGGTGAGCAGCATGATGATGCGGTCCAGGCCGAAAGCCAGACCGCCATGCGGCGGCGTACCGTAGGACAGCGCACTGAGCAGGAAGCCGAATTTGTTCTTCGCTTCCTCGTCACCGATGCCCAGGGCGGCAAACATCTTCGCTTGCAGGCCGGCGCGATGAATACGAATCGAGCCGCCGCCGATTTCGCTGCCGTTCCAGACCATGTCGTACGCATTGGCGCGCACGCGGCCGGGATCGGTGTCGAGCAGTTCGACGTCCTCGTCTTTGGGGCTGGTGAACGGGTGGTGCATCGCGTAGAACCGCTTGTCCTCCTCGCTCCACTCCAGCAGCGGAAAATCGACAATCCACAGCAGCGCGTGTTTGCTTTCGTCGATCAGTCCCAGGTCCTTGCCCAAACGCAGGCGCAGGGCTCCCAACGCATCGAAGACGACGCGATTGGTGTCGGCGACAACGAAAACCGTGTCGCCGTCTTTACCCCCCATACGGGTGAGGATCGCCTGTTTTTCCTCGTCGGAGAGGAACTTCGCGATGCCGCCGGTCAAACCTTCGGCGGTCACCTTCAACGAAACGAGGCCCTTGGCCCCGAAAATTTTTACCAGCTCGGTCAGTTCGTCGGTCTGCTTGCGCGAGAAGGCGCCGGACGCACACAGGCCGCGCACCGAACCGCCGGCGGCAATCGTGTCTTTGAACACGCCGAAACCGCTCTGCGCGACCAGCTCGGAAATGTCGGTGAGCTCCATGCCGAAACGCGTGTCGGGTTTATCCGAACCGTAACGCGCCATCGCCTCGGTGAAGGGCATGCGCGGCAGCGGCAACTCGACCTTCACGCCGAGTATCTTCTCCAGCACTTCGACGATCATGCCTTCCACGATCGGCAGGAATTCGTCCTGGCTCAGAAAGCTGGTTTCGAGGTCGATCTGCGTGAATTCCGGCTGACGATCGGCGCGCAGGTCTTCGTCGCGGAAGCATTTGACGATCTGGAAATAGCGGTCGAAGCCGCTGATCATCAGCAACTGTTTGAAGAGCTGCGGGCTCTGCGGCAGCGCGTAAAACTTGCCCGGATGCACGCGGCTGGGTACGATGTAGTCGCGCGCGCCTTCGGGCGTCGACTTGGTCAGCATCGGCGTTTCGACCTCGATGAATCCCTCGCGGCTGAGGTATTCGCGCGCGATCTGGTACACCTGATGACGCATGCGCAAAATGCGTTGGGCGCTTGGCCGGCGCAGATCGAGGAAGCGCCATTTCAGACGCACGTCTTCGCTGATTTCCTCGTTGTCTTCGATGACGATCGGCGGCGTGGCCGCCTCGTTGAGGATCTTCAATTCCGTGGCGACGATCTCGACTTCGCCGGTGGGCATGTCTTTGTTTTCCTGCCCGGCCGGCCGCCGGCGCACGAGGCCCTTCACGCCCAGTACGTACTCGGGGCGAATGGCTTTGGCTTTTTCATGCAACTGAGTATCGGCATCGGGATCGAACACCACCTGCACCAATCCCTCACGATCGCGCAAGGTGACGAATATTAACTGGCCCAAATCGCGACGGCGCTGCACCCATCCGAACAAGGTGACCGACTGGTCGACCTGCTCGGCACGCAGGCTTCCACAGTAAATCGAACGCTTCCAACCGCCCAATGTCTCGGCCATTGGTTCCTCCAAAGCAAAAATGATTCTAGCTTTGTAGCATTTTGACGCAGTTAGTCAATATTAGTCGTACGAAGCGGAAAGGCGATTCGGTTTTTAAGAGTCTATGACCACAACAATGATTCTTTGGGCGGCGAATAGGCGATTACCAACAGTTCATCACCCTGTTCGATATTCCCGACATCCACGGAACGAGGATTAACGATGGCCTTGCCCTTTCGATACAACCCAATCGGAATCAGAGAGATCTGATGCTTCTTCAAGTTGCCGCAAACAATGTCGACCACACCGTGGAAGGGGAGGTTTTGTCCAATAATCGTTGGCGGAATTTCCACGCGATAGAATTCATTGGTGTCTTCAGAGAACGTCAGCAAATCCAGATAGATGTTGACCAATCCCTTGGTTACCGCCGACTGGGCAATCAGTTTCAATTGGAGATCTTCCGCCGACACAATTTCCAGATCGCCGTTACCCGCCGTGCTGGCATGCTTGGCCAATTCGATGTTCTTGGGATTTTCCAACTCCAGGGTGATATGAACCTGCTTGCCTTGACCATTCAGATCCTGACATAGCTTGCGTACGGCCAGGACCGTCAAGATCGATTTCGCGTCAGCCATTTCTCCCAGCCGCCGATCGCCGAGGACGATCACGCTTTTCGCCTTATGCACCTTGGCGCGCCTGAGATAGGTATCGTCGGTCGGGTCGCCGGGACACAGGTACACGGAATCGAAAATGTCCTTTTCTCCGTT
Organism: bacterium; assembly: GCA_036725605.1. Taxonomy (GTDB): domain Bacteria; phylum Lernaellota; class Lernaellaia; order Lernaellales; family Lernaellaceae; genus CALBTQ01. Next base: position 14,867 of record DAIMDW010000022.1, on the reverse strand, counting down.
TTCCGGCTGGGCGCCGTTATTCGATTTTATTTTTTCCTCCAGGAAAGGAATATTGATCTCGGGATCGGCCAACACAAGAATTGGCGCTTTATGGTCGAATATTGCGCTGTGTAATTCCTTGATGATGTTGTAGCCGCCGTCGTTCCAATTGCAAATCACATAATGCCCCTCATCGAAATCAGGCATTTTGCCCCTCCTCTCCATTTTCAAATTGACCAGAGATGAAGCGAGGGTCGCCGTAAACAGTCCGACGACGCCCATCCCCAACGCCATGGTAATAATCGAAAAAACGCGCCCACCGATCGAGATCGGGTAGCGCGATTCAAATCCGCTGATCATGTAAAGCATGATCGACCAAACCGAACTCCATACGGTAATGAAGTTCTCATTCTCTTTGTGCTCGAACAGGTACAGGCCGATTCCGCCAGCCAGCAGGATAACCAACATTAAAATGACAATGCGCAAGTATTCGTGGTCACGGGCAAAACGAACCAGCGCCCGGCGTTTGAACACCATTAAAAAAGTCACCAAAAAAGCGATGATACCGATCAAAAAGTAATTGAATCCCCGGCTTAAAAAGATTCGCAATCGATAATTTGAATTAAGATAAGATTCGACAACTTTCCCGAGTCTAATATAAGAAAACTCCCATTGGCTATATGCCGACAGTTGACGAAAAGAAGTAGTCATCTTGAAAAATTCATTGTGATTTTTAAAAAGAACATCCAGGATCGTTTTTACTTGCCCTTCACTAATACCGTCACGCGCCAGCAACAATGCCGGGATGCCAATGGTCTCAATATTGTTGTTTATAAAATACGTTCCCTTGGGGATACCGGTAACAACCATGTATTTATAATTTTTCTTGAGTTGCACCAATACCTTCGGATCGATCGGCAAGAAATAAGCCTGGTGATGCGTTTTGAAATAATCTCTAATCACATTGGAAACGCTTGGATCGCTTCCGGGAAGGCCGGCAATATAAAAAACCGCATCGATTTTGCCTTTTCGTAACTTGCGTAAGGCAACGTTGATCGGATCATTGAGATAATCAATTTCCTGGTAGGTGATACCGGCCGACTCCAAGATCGTTTTCGCCATATATTCCGATCCGCTTCCGATCGGCCCCATGGAAATCCGCTTGCCTCGAAGCTGTGTAATATTGTTAATGATCAATCCGCTACGAACCAGAATATGGGCCACTTCGTTATAAAGAGGATAGATTACCTGGACCTTCTCACTAATGTCACCCAAATCGATATTGCCGTTTCTAGCTGCGTTGATCACATCGTTTTGGACCATGGCCAGGTCCAATGGAACATCACAATCGGAATTGCCCAGGCATTGAATATTGGCCACCGATCCCGCCGTCGAAACAACTTCGATATCCAAGCCCTTTTCGGCGCAAAGTCGCGCCAATTCGGTGGCGAAATTGTAGTAGATTCCATCGGGAAAGCCGGTTCCGATTTTCAGAACATTGGGCGCAGTTTCCTCCGCCAGTGAGCCGACGACGGTTATTGCAACAAGAACCAAAGCCAGAACGAGCTTTTTACACACAGCCTCCCCCTCTGAGATAATTTTATATAACTATAATGATGATAATATTTCACATTTTATATCTTTATTTTCGACCAGTTTCAATAGCAAAGTTAATGACATTGATGACAACTTGAAATTGCCGCCTTCGTCCCGTACACTTGCTTCGTCCCCTTCATTATGGAGAATCCATTGTCTCTACACTCGTTTTTCGCGCCGGCTTCGGTGGCGGTGATCGGCGCCAGTTCGGTCGCCGGCAAAAGCGGCCATTTGATTGTGAAAAATCTCGTGGAATTGCGTTTTCCCGGCGCCGTTTACCCGATCAACCCGAAGGCGGAGACCATCCTCGGGCTGCCGGCCTATTCTTCCATCGACGCCTGCCCGCACGTTCCGGAAACGGCGGTCATTGCGCTCAATCGCGAATTTGTACCCGATGCGCTGGAACGCCTCGGCCGCAAGGGCGTGAAAAACGTGATCATCGCCTCCGGCGGATTCGCCGACACGGGCGACGATCTGGGCCTGCGCCTGGATCGGGAGATTCGTGAAATCGCGCGGCGGCACGGCATTCGCTACATGGGTCCCAATTCCATCGGCACGATCGACGCGCACAGCCGGTTCATCACCAGCATCACTCCCAACGATCCGCTGCCGGTCGGTTCGGCTTCGATTCTCGGCCAGAGCGGCCTGTTCGCCAGCGGCTATTCAAAATGGATCAGCGATTCCGAGCCGTTCGGCGTGGCGAAAATCGCCTGCCTCGGCAACAAAGAGGACATCGACGAAACCGCAATGCTGGATTACCTGGCCGACGATGAGGACACCGGCGTGATCGGCATGTACCTGGAGGGCGTCAACGACGGTCGCGCGTTCCTGGCGGCGGCCCGACGCGCGGCGGCGCGCAAACCGTTGATCGTGCTCAAAGGCGGCGCGAGCGAACTGGGCGGCAAGGCCGCGGCGGGACACACCGGGTCGCTGGCCGGCGACGAGGCGGTATATCGCGGCGTGGTGCGGCAGGTCGGCGCGATTCACGCGGGGGATCTGAACGAACTGTTCGCCTTCGTCGCCGGATTCGAGCACGGTCCGCTGCCGCGCGGCAATCGCCTGGGCGTGCTGAGCATCACCGGCGCGGGCTGCGTGCTGGCCGCCGATGCGGCGGAGCGGCACGGGCTGGAATTGCCGACGCTGCAACCGGCGACCATCGAGCGCATCCGCCGCATCTGTCCCGACTGGGCGCCGATTCGCAATCCGGTGGACATCTGGAGTTCGATCGAAAAAAGCGGCGTGGAAGCTTCCTACCGCGAGATCGGCCTGGCCGTGGCGGCCGATCCGCAGGTCGACATGGTGCTGCTGGCGATCACCTTGTTCGAGGGAACGATCTTCGATATCGAAGCGACCGTGCGCGCCATCAAAAATGAAGCGCCCGATAAAAAGGTCGTCACCGCTCTATTCGGCGGCGCAGCCGAAGCCAACCGCGCCTGGACCGCCCTGGCCCATCGCGGCGGCGCGGCGACCTTCACCAGCCTGGATCTGGCCGTAAAAACACTGGCCCGCATGCACGATTTTTTCCGGCAACACAAGTGACGCTCTTACCCACCGGCGGTGTTATAAGAGTGACTGTGCCACGGCGAACGTGGGAACAAGGAGAATGATCATGCGCAAGGCGGTTTTTACGGTAATTCTTATTCTACTGGCGGCCACGCCGGCCTTGGCGGAATTTCAACCGATGCGCTTCGGCGGCTGGGGCGGCGTTTCGTTGGGCGTGCAATACCTGGACTTATCCGACCTCAACGATTTTCTCGATCCGGTCGGTTTCGATGAAGTCAGCTCGCTACGGCCGACCATCGGCCTATCGGGGCATGCGATCATCTTCGATCGCATCCTGCTGGGCGGGCGCGGCAGCGTGATGCGGGTGACGGCCGAAGCCGACGACATCGACATGGCCTTCACCAGCGGTTGGGGCCAGGTGGAAGCGGGATACGTCATGTACCAGGGGACCTACGGTATGGTGGCCCCGATGATCGGCCTGGGCGGGTACGGCCACTCGCTGCATTTTGAAGGCGACGTCTGGCGCATGGGCTACGGCGACAAGCCGAGCGAAACGGATAATCCGCGCATCGCCGAGGGATTGGATCTGGAAGTGCTCGACAGCTTCGACATGCACAAGGGCGGCGTGCACGGATTTCTCGGCCTGACCTACCTGTTCCCGGTGCGCTTCCCGCAGGATACGCCCGGCTTCGGCGTGTTCGTACCCTCGCTGACGGTCGGCGGCACGGTCGATCTGCTCAACGACAATTGGCGCGACGACGACGGCGATCACGTCAAAGGAGGTCCCGATATTCCGTTCAACACCTTCTATTGCGTGCTGGAGATCGGCTTCGGTGGCGGAACGACAAATTCAGGCTTATAAACAAGATCTTACATAGAAAAGCAAAAGGTGAAACCGGGATGATCTCTTATAGATTGTCTCGGTTTTGCTTTATTATACAATTAGTTATGGAATACACTTAAAGCATAATTATAAAATAGATTTTTATCATATTGATAATAAAGACTTTTATTTCACGATAATCAGGGCATCAACGGCGATCGGCCGACCATCCACCACGATCAGTGGGTTGATGTCGATCTCGGCGATCTCCGGATGGGCCAGCGCCAGGCGTCCCACACCCTGGATGATTTGCGCCAGCGTTTCGCGATCGACCGCCGGCAGGCCGCGCAGTTCACCGAACAATTTATTCAGCCGCAATGAATCGGGCATGGTTGTCGCGTCATGGTCGCCCACCGGCGCGCAGCGGAAGGAAACGTCCTTGATCGCCTCGGTGAACACGCCGCCTACCCCGAGCATCACGCAAGGGCCGAAGCCCGGAAAACGGGACATGCCGACGACCAATTCGCGTTGCCCTTTCATCATGCGGGCCACCAGGCGCGGGCAGCCGGGCGCCACGGCCTCGATCGCCTCCCAGGCGCGCTGAACGGCCGACGCGTCGGTCAGCCCCAGGTGCACCAGACCGGCCTCGGTTTTATGCGCGACGTCGGGCGGCAAGCCCTTGAGCACCACGGGGTACCCGATGCGCTCGGCGGCGGCGAGCGTTTCTTCCAACGAATGAGTCAGTTCCTCATCGGCGATCGGCACGCCGTACTCGGCCAACAAACGCTTGGCGGCGAACTCGTCCATCACCCCGGCGGATAACGGCTGCGGAGCGGAAGCCTCGTCGATTTCGGCGGGGAAATCCTCGACCGGACGCTGCCTGATTTCGCCGAATCGCGCCAGCGCGGCCATGGCCTTCACCGCCGCTTCCGGCGAGGTATACAGCGGCGTGCTGTTGGCGCGGAAGGTCTGCGCCGCGTGGTCGGTGGTGAACAGGAAGGTCGAAGCCACCAACGGCTTGCCGTATTGCTGCGGCAAAGCCAGAAGTTTGCTCAAGTCCATCTTCAAGGTGGACAACAGCGTCTCGTGATCGATGTTCACCAAGTCCTTGATGTGGTCGAAAAACATGTCGGCGAAACCGGTGTCCATCACGCCGTGCATAAGAATGCCGTCGACCTCGTCGCTGGCGAAGATCATTTCGGGGATGTGCTGCACAAAGCCGTCACTTTCCATCGTGAAGGTCAGATCGACCGGATTTTTCGCCGAGGCGGTCGGCTCGATGTGCGGGCGGATTTTCGCCTGCAGATCCTCGCTGAGTTCCGGGATCGTCAGGCCGAGTTTTTCGCAGGTGTCGGCCATCGAGGTGGCCGGGCCGCCCGAATGGGTGATGATCGCCATGCGCTTGCCCCGCGGCGCGGGCATGTTGGCCAGGGCGTGACCCCAATCGAACATTTCGGTGACCGTCGCGGCGCGCATCACCCCCGCCTGCGCGAAGATGCCGTTGTACAGCACGTCGGGCCCGCCCATCGAGCCGGTGTGCGACAGGCCGCTACGCGCGCCCGAGGCCGAACCGCCGACGTACAACGCAACGACCGGCTTGCGGCGCGTCACCCGCCGGGCGACCTCGATGAACTTGCGCCCGCGCCGAATGCCCTCGATGTACATGATGATCGCTTTGGTATCCGGATCGTCACCGAGGTATTCGAGGCAATCGACCTCGTCGATGTTCGCGGCGTTGCCCACGCTCAGCGCCTGGCTGAAGCGAATACCGCGCTCGTGCAGCAGGGGGATCGTCTGCGCGACGTAGGTGCCGCTCTGGCTGATCAAACCCAGGTGGCCCGGCGCCTGGCGGTACGGCGCGACGGTGAGGTTCAGCCCGTTGTGCGCATTGAGAATGCCGATGCAGTTGGGCCCGATGAAGCGAATTCCGTGACGCGCGGCGACGGCCAAGAGCTCCTGTTCGAGCCTGGCGCCCTCCGGTCCCATTTCGCGGAAACCGGCCGTGACGATCACCGCGTAGCGCAGTCCGGCGCCGCCCAGTTCATCCAACACCTTCGGCGTAACTCTGGTCGGCGTGACCAGCAGCGCCAGATCGGGCACGGTCGGAAAATCGGCCGGATCGGCAAAGGCCGGTCGACCGAGCACGATTTTGTCCTTCGGATGATAGAAGAAGACCTCGCCGGCGAAATTGCTGTTGAGCAGGTTCAACGCCTGGATGGCGCCCATTTTCATGAAATTGTTGCTGGCCCCGGCGACCACGACCGAACGCGGATGCATGATGGCATGAACGGGATTGGGCTTGACGGTTTCCTGACTCATCGAACGATCCTTTCGCGAATGAACACGAGCACGCATAATGCCGGTGAACGGGAGCGGGAAATATTACGGCAGGCGTATCATATTCCGTTGCGGTCGCGCAATTGCTCTTTGAGATCGACGCGCTCTTTGCGCTTCCACATTTCCAGCAGGTCCGGATTGGCTTTGCCGTACAAGTCGACATAGGCGTGGATCATCTCGGTCAACGGCGGGTCGGCGAAACGCCCCAATTGGCGCACGTATTCGAAGTGTCGATTGCCGTGCAGATCGGTTGCGGGCAGCGTGCCGTCGTGCTCGCCGTCGAATTCGATGGCGCGAAAACCGTTGCGCTCGCACATGCGGCGATCGAACGCGGGCGTCGCCTTGAGCCAGCGTCCGTTCAGATACAACTCGTTGTACCCGTGATAAGTGAACAGATTCGTGCCCAGCAACTTGAGCATGTCCGGCGGCGTGCGGTGGTTGACGATGTCGGCAAAACACAACCGACACGGGATGCCCGCCCCGCGCGCCAGGGCGGTCAGCACGATCGCCTTTTGCACGCAGTAGCCATAACCGCGTTCCAGAATCGTGCTGGCCCGGTAATCCTCGACCATGAACATCGGCGACACCGGATCGTAGCGAATTTCATCGCGCACAAAATAGAATAGGCGCCGGGCCGTTTCGACCGGCGAATCATCAAGCGCCTTTTGCCGGATTGCCGTCAGCGAAGGGTGCGTGAAATCCATGAACTCACCGGCGCTCAGATATTGTTGCAGATCCTCGTCCATCGATACCTCATTATGGAGCAATGCATTTCCCATCTATTCTATCGATTTATTCGGCTATGCGCCACGGGTGAAAGGCAAGACTATTCCTGGTTGACCAACGGCGCACCGGCGACGCCCACGGAAATCCGCCAGATGTGCTGGCCGATCAGCTCGGTCACGTAAAGCGAACAGGGATCGAAATCCGGCGCGACGCCAAAGGTCATCGACGCGGGCGTGATCATGCCGGTGGCGATCGCCTCGTACTCGCCGGTCGTCGGATCGACGCGCACGAGTTTGCCGATGCCGTCTTCGGTCACGTACAGCATGCCGTCGGCAGCAACCGCGATGCCGTCGGGCAGCGACAGCAAGTCGAGATTGGCGATGGTCGTAATGCCCGTCGGCGCGCCCTGCCCGTCCAGATCGATGCGGTAGACGGGATTGCCCGCGGCGAACGTACCGGCCACGTACAGCGCGTCGCGCGCGGCGGAGAAAACCATACCGTTGGGCGAATCGACCTGGTCGTACCAGACCGACAACGCGCCGGCGATCGTCACTTCGTAAATCGAAGTCGTGTAATTGTCCGACACCAGCAGCGTGCCTTGCGGCGTGAGCGTGACGTAGTTGGGATTGGCGATGCCTTCGGCGAGCAGCGTTGCCGTGCCGGCGGCATCGAGACGATACACCGCGCCGTCGTTGGGCGCGGGTAGATTGCCTTCGCCGAAATCGGCGACGTAGAGATTGTCGTCGTTGTCGAAGGCGATGCCGATCGGATCGGTGAAATCGGCCAGCGGCTCCCACGTGCCGTCGGCGTAAACGCGTGCGATCTGATTGCCGATCGAGGCATACAACTCGCCGGCGCTGTTGAAGGCGATGCCCTCCGAACCGGGCAAGCCCTGCATAAAAGCGACCTTCTCGCCGACGGCCAGGTCGTTCCAACATTGCGGCGGCTCGGAGGTGTCGTCGTCGGCGCTGTCGTCATCGGTCGTATCGTCGTCGGCATCGTCGTCGCTGGTGTCGTCATCGGCATCGTCGTCGGCGGCATCATCGTCGGTGGAATCATCGTCATTATCGTCGTCATCGTCACCGCAACCGAAGCCGATCAGGGCCGCCACGAGCAGCAAGAGCCACCATTTTTTCATTTTCATTCTCCTGTCGTTGGCCGATATCCTCACATCATTTTTACATGCCGGGCAAGGGGCAATACGTCGTGAATCCTCGGCACTCCGCCATTTTTGATTTTCCCCCAAAACTTGCATCCTGTCCGGCGTTGTGATTTAGTCTTACCAATCAAACATCGATTAGAAGAAATCATGGGCAAGTTGCCGAAAATTTCCTGTTTCTTGCTTTTCACGACATTGGTGATCCTTGCCGTCGGCGGCTGCCAATCCAACGTTTCATGCCGGCAATCCGATTCGGCCTCGCCGGAAGCGGTCACCATCCGCGTGTTCAATTGGGAAGCTTATCTGGCGCCGGAAACGCTCGGCGATTTCACGACAAAAACCGGCATTCGCGTGGAATTGGAGACCTTTCCCGATCAGGAGTACATGCTGGCGCATCTGCAAAGCGAACCGGCGAAGTACGACGTGGTGTTTCCCAGCCGCGACATGCTGTGCCGCCTGATCGAGCTCAAGCTATTGGCGGAGTTGGATTCCAACAAACTGCCCACCTATAAAAAAACGGCTTTCGATCATTCGCAAATCGATTGCGATCCGGAGCACAAGTATTATGTGCCTTATCTGACGGGCACGACCGGACTGGCATATAACAAAAAATATATAAAAAAGACGGTCACCGGTTGGCGTGACCTGCTCGATCCGCAATATGCACAAAAAGCGGCGTTGCTCAACAACATCGACGAAGTGCTGGCCATCGCGCTCAAGATGCACGGGCGAAGCATCAATGCGAATGATCCGGAAACGATTCGCGCCGCCGGAAAAACCATCGCCCAGGCGTTGCCGCACATGCGCGGTTTTCTCGATCCGATCCGCATACGCGACATGCTGATCGCGGAAGAGCTGATCATCGCTCACGTCTACAGCGGCGAAGGGCACATCGCCGAGCATGAAAATCCGAACGTGGTTTACATCATTCCCCGCGAGGGCTGCGTGCAGTGGATGGATTTGTTGGCGATACCCGCCGCATCGACCCATCGGGAAGCCGCCCTGCGCTTCATCGACTATATGACCGAACCGGCGGTCAATGCCGCCTGCGCCAGGTTCCTGCGTTACGACACGCCGAACCTGAAAGCGCGAGCGATTTTATGGCCGGAAGGCCGAAGCGAACGAAGCGAACCGACCACGGTGGACGAAACCGCTTCTTGCGAATATTTTAATGGACTGGAAAAGAGCCGCAACGAACGCAATCGAGTGTGGGCGACGTTGAACAAGCGACGGTGAGGAAAACAGTGCAGCGCATATCGTTACGGGTCATGTTGTTTTTGTTGATTGCCGCGGCTATCCCTCTGGTGACGTTGTTCTTCACCGGGCTCAACGAGATGCGCGACACGCTGGCCCAGGCCATCGAAAACGAATTACAGGACCGCAGTCGCCTGTTGGCCGGGCGCATTTCCAACAGCATCGTCTCGGCCTACAACAGCATCCAGATCATGGTGGAAAACTCGATCATCACGCACTTCGACCGCTATCCGGCCAAGGAAGTGGAAGCCGAACTGCGACGCATTCAACAGTACACCACCATTTTCGACGACCTGACGCTGATCGACGCCAAGGGCATCGTGCGCGCCAGCACCACGTATTCTTATGAGGGCGAATGGGCGGCCAAAACCTGGTTCAAACAGGCGCAGGAAGGAAATCCCATTCTCAGTCGGGCTCACCTGATTTCGAATCCGCGCCGCTCGGTATCGGTCATGTGCCTGCCGCTCGGCGAAAACGATACGATCCCCGGCATTCTGTGCGGTCGCATTCCGCTGCAAACCGAGGAAAAATCCGAACGAAAAGCGATTTTTGCGATCAGCGACATTTTATTGAATTCTCAGTTGGGCGAAGCGACCCACGCTTTTCTGGTCAATGAAGACGCGAAATTGTTGATGTACGGCGACACCGGCCGGATCTTCGAGACGCTGCCCGCCGACGATCCGATCCGCGTGATGCTGGCCGCCAAGGAAAGCAGCTTGTGGCTGAAAAAGCAGGCCGAATTCGCTTCGGTCGCGATGGTGCTCGATCCGTTTCAAATCATGAGCGAGCACTGGTCGGTTGTGGTCACCCGCGACGAGGACGACGCCATGGCGCCGCTGCTCGGCTTGATGCGCGGCATGGTCTATTCGATGTTGACGGCCTTGATGATCGCCCTGCTGTTGTCGATCTTTCTCAGCCGCCGCATCACCATTCCCATCCATAAACTCGCCGCCGCCACCGACCGCGTCGCGGCCGGCGATCTGATCACCCGGGTTTCCTTGAAGGGTAAGGACGAGCTGGCCCAACTGGCGCGGCACTTCAACGAAATGGCCGACGACCTGGCCATGGCGATGAATCGCATCCGTGAATCGGAGCAACGCTACCGCGCCCTGGTCGAAACGGCGGGCGAAGGCATCTGGGCGTTGGATCAGGACGGCTACATTCTGCACGCCAATCCGGCGCTGGAAACGATCCTGGGCAACAAGAATCTGGTCGGTCATCAAGTGAACGAATTGTTCACCGTCATCGATCCCGATCAGGCCGGCACGCGGGCGCTGATCCATCCGCCGACGCTGGTGCAGGAAATGATGTGGCGAACGAAATCGGGAATGGAAATCTGGGTGCTCTACGCCGCGCGTCGGCTGGAGCAGATCGGCCAACCCGACGCCAAGACCTTCGCCGTCATCACCGACATCACCGAGCGCAAGAACATGGAGAGGCAACTGGCCGTGTACAGCCAGAACCTCGAGCGCATGGTCGACGAACGCACGCGGCAGTTGACCGACCAATCGCGCCGGCTGGCCGACGCGCTGGCCATGGCGGAGAAGACCGACAAATCCAAGGGCGAGTTCATCAGCCGGCTCAGCCACGAGATGCGCACGCCGCTCAACAGCGTCATCGGCTTCGCCAAGATCATTCAAAAGGAAAAGGTCAAATACAATCTGCCCAATCAGGTGACCGGCGACATTCGCATCATCCAGGAAAACGGCGAACACCTGCTGCGTTTGATCAACGACGTGCTCGACGTTTCGAAGATCCAGGCCGGCATGCTGGATCTGGAGATCGAGGAACTCGACGCCTGCGCCATCGCCGGACTGGTGATCGATCAGGCGCAGGGATTGCTGGCCGAAAACGAGAACATCAAAGTCTTCAATCACCTGCCGCCCAAGGGCGTATGGGTGCGGGCCGACGAAATGCGCTTGCAGCAGATCATGTCCAATCTGCTGAGCAACGCGATCAAGTACACCGATCAGGGCGAGGTGCATCTGAATGCGCAGTTGAAAAGCGGCTTCTGGCACTTCACCGTTTCCGATACGGGCATCGGCATTTCGCATGACGACCTGCCCTACATCTTCGAGGAATTCCGCCAGGTGCGCGCCTCGCACAAACAGGGCAGCGGCCTGGGACTGGCGCTGGTGCGGCTGTTGGTCAACAAAATGGGCGGACAGGTGTGGGCGGAAAGCGAGATCGGCGTCGGTTCGAAATTCACCTTCACCATTCCGGCCGGTCTTGGTCCGATGCTCTTTACCACACCCATGCCGCTGACGACGGAAGAAGCGCCGATGCAGCGCGTGTTGGTCATCAATCCGGATCACACCGCCGGCAATTATCTCGCCGATCTGCTGCGCGCCGAGGGCGTCGCCGAAGTGCATGTCATCGAACCGGACGAAGCGGTCAAGGCCGCGAGCACGCTCAATCCCGATGCTCTGTTCATCAATTTGTTCACGACACAGACCGACATGTTCAACGTGCTGCGCGACCTGCAAACCGCACCGGCCATGGCGCACATGCGTTTGGTGATCGCCTCGGTCAATCCGCAGGACGGCAACGGCTATGCGATCGAGGCGGTCAGCGCCTTCACGCCGGAAATCGGCCGCGAGTGTCTACTGAGCACCGCCGCGCGCATCGGCAAGCCGGTGAAGCGTCTGCTGCTGTACAGCGACAGCATCGAGGAAGCGTTGCGCATCGGTTCGTTCCTGCAGGAAGAGCACGTCGAGGTGATCAAGGCCTTCACCTCCAGCGACGCGCTGGAATTGCTGGACAACGTGATGTTCGATTCGGCGATGATCGACATTCTCAACGAAAACGGCGATGGCATCTGGCTGTTGTACGAAATGCGCCGGCGTAATCTGGCGGTGCCGTGCACGATTCTGATTCCGGAAAAAGCCGACTTCGAAATCCGCGACGAACTGGCCGGCAACGCCAAATCGCTGTTGGGCCAACGGGCGCTGACCAGCGAAGTCATCCGCCGGGTGATCACACCGGAACCGCCGAAGGGAGCGCACTGAGCATGGCCGCGCGCGACCGCCGCTTTCGCCTCATGCGCCGGGCGGTCATGATTGCGGTATTGTGCTTCGCCGCCTTCGCGCTGGCCGGCGACGACACCGGCGAGGTGCGCGTGCTGCTGGTCTTTTCGCAAAACACCGGCCCGACGATGCTCAACAAAATTCAGGCCGACATCGGCGTAAGCAAACCGGAGAACATCGTCTGGACGCGCGGCGCTTCGCTGGTCAAAGACCTGCCGCCGGAAAGCTACACCTTCTTCGCCAAGAACGTCGAAGTGTGCGCCTTGCAGAATTGCACGCCCTGCCCCGACCGGGAGAAGGATCTGTCCGTCACCGTGGGGGGCAAATTCCAGGTGGTCTTCCGCTGGAAAGCGCACTACGATCGCGTTGAAAAAAAATGGACGTGCCGGTAAGGCACGTCCGAGGCTGCGGTAAAAGCAGCCTCGCCGCGAGCCAGGGATGGCTCGCCATTTTCGGCAACTTCCTGTTGTCGAAAATGAAGGGAGACGAAAACCGCGCTTTTCGTCGACCGCCAACTGATAAAGTCAGGGAAGACTTTATCGGTAATAAAAATGGACGTGCCGGTAGGCATGTCCGAGGCTGCGGTAAAAGCAGCCTCGCCGCGAGCCAGGGATGGCTCGCCATTTTCGGCAACTTCCTGTTGTCGAAAATGAAGGGAGACGAAAACCGCGCTTTTCGTCGACCGCCAACTGATAAAGTCAGGGAAGACTTTATCGGTATTAAAAATGGACGTGCCGGTAGGCACGCCCATCGTCTCAGAAAAATTTTCCGTCTCTACTTTTCAACCTTGATCGCGGCGCACGGTCCCTCGGCCAGCAGGTAGCCGACCGGGAACGCGGCAAAGTGATGGGGCGCAAAGGCCGTGCCGCGCGACAGACGATCGTCGTAACGCACCGTCGCGCTCAGTTCGGTGTTTTGCGCCCGCACCTTGACGCTCGCGCCGGCGCTCAACCCGTGCTCCCGCGCGTCGTCCGGATGCAGCGCCAGCCACGGCTCGGGGCAGATCGTCATCGGCCCGCCGCCACGCTGGCTGAGCGTACCGTTGTGCGCAAAGACCGGCCCGGTCACCAGCAACAGATCACCTTCGAGGCGGGACGGCAAAAGCGGAATCGCGCCGAAGGTGATCTTCGTATCCTCGCCCAGCGCGAAACGCGGGATGAATTGCCCGCTGCGCGGCAGCGTTTCGTAATCGACGTCCGTCAAATCGGCGACGTTCGCCGCGAGTTCCCGCCGAATATCATGCAGCGTCTCGCCGCCGTACGGCTTGCCCAGGCGCTTGGCCAGCTCGAGCAGAATCTGCCATTCGGTCATCGCGCCTTCCGCCGGTTCGATGGCGCGCCGCATGTTCAGCAATCGACCTTCGACGGAGAGAATCAGGCCTTCCCGCTCGGCGAAGGTTTGCGTCGGCAAATAAATTTGCGCCTGTTCGGCCGTGGCGTTGAGGAACGGATCGGAGGTCACGACAAAGCCGGTGACGTCCATCGCCTTGCGCAACGGCTCGGCCATCGGCGTGCCGACCAGCGGGTTGGCGCCCAGCACGATCAGGGCCGAGAGATGGCCGACCATGCCCGCTTCCAACACGCCGCGATACCCGAGGCCCGGCGCTTCGGGCATGCGCGTCCAGCCGACCGGCAGATTTTCACGCGCTTTCAAACCGGGCCCGCGACCGGGCGCCAGGCCGGCGAGCATCGCACCGAACACGTCGCTGCGGTCCGACGACAGCAACAAGCCATGCTCGACGCGCCCCAGAGCCATGAGCAGGTCGATCGCCAGACCGGCAATCTGTCCGGCCATCGGCGAGCCGAGCGACTGATTGCCCAGCACGACTACCGGTGCTTTCGCCCGCGCCAGCTCGGCCGCGGCCTGCATCGCCGTTTCAATCGATATTCCGCTACGCCAGGCGAGATCGTCGAGGTTGAGTCGATCCAGCCCCGCCTTGAACGCGGCGAAACCTTCGGTGCGCCGCATGATGAAATCGACGCTCTGCCCTTTTTGCTCGACCAGGCAGCGCAGCAACATGAGCAGCACGGCGGTTTCCTCGCCCGGATGATAGCGCAGGCGCGAGGTAGCGAAGTCGTCGCATTTGGTCGGCGTCGGATAGGCGTTGATCAACCGCGCATCGTTTTCACGCACCGCCCGCAAGGCCCGCAAATGCGGCACCGGCATTTCGGCGGCCAGATCCGAACCCAGCAGCAGGATCGCGTCGGCCCGGCCCAGATCGTCGAAGTCGGCGGTCGAACCGGCGCGGCCCAAACGGAAGAAGGTCGTCTTCAACGCCTCGCCGTAACCGTCCTGGCCCGACACGGCCACCAGGCGCGTGCCGACGACGTCGCCGAACACGTAGGCGGTCAAGTAGGCGTCTTCGAGCGGCAGGCGCGGACTGGCCAGAACGCCGACCGCTTCCGGCCCGCCGGTGGCCAGCGCGTGCTTGATGCCCTCGGCGACGCTGTCGAACGCTTCGGGC
>DAIMDW010000021.1:0-115127 GCA_036725605.1 bacterium | reverse complement strand
ACCTTTCGGCGGGGATGCGCGTGTTCATCCATCCCGGAGGCGTGGCCGACGGCGACCCGATCACCTGGACCCGCATCGCCGAACTAACGCCGGACGGCTTCACCGAACTGGTCGCTCTGGCCCAGGAGGTGATTGCCGCGAGGGGCAGCATGGCATCCCTCGATGCCCGGCTCGATGTGTCCCTCGGCGAGAACGGCGCATACAAACGGGTCGGTTTTCTCGACCAGGTCATGGATGAGGTGGAACAGGCGCGCGGCTCGGCGGCCAGTCTCGATGTGCGCCTGGATGTGTCCCTCAACAACGACGGATCCTATCGCCGGGTCGGGCTGCTCGACCAGGTCATGGACGAGGTCGAGGACGCTCGCGGCAGCATGGCCGACCTGGACGCCCGCCTCGATGTTTCCCTGAACAATGACGGCACCATCAAGACCGCCGCCCTGCAGGAAAAGATCAGTCACGCCGACCTGACCAACATGCCGGACACCAGCGGCACGAACGGTGACCACGACGCCAGGTACTACCGCCAGACCGAGATTAACGACATGCGCGACCGCATCCACGGTGACGGCGTGCTGACCGGATGCGAAGTTTTATCCGTCAACGGCATGTCCCTGCATATCGCCGCCGGTACGGTCCTTTACAACGGCAAGCTCGTGACCGTGCAGGACCACTGGTCCGACAGCATGGAATCGGAAGGTACCTGGTATTGCTCGATCAACTCGTTGGGCAACTCGGTCATGTCCCAGTCCGGATGGAATGGGGTCCACCTGTACAAGTGCCGGGCTTCGAGCAGCGACGTGGAGGTGGTCTCCGACAAGCGCGACATGATCAGCCTGCCGGATCGCCGGAACATCTTTCGCCACGCGGAAGACCACTACGATTCCGGCGTCACCATGCTCGGCGGCGTCAGCATGGCCTGGGAGGGTGTGCTCGCTATCGGCAAGGTCGCCGGGTGCGGCACCACCTTCTACGACGGCCAGACGCGCGGCTACTGCCGGATGGTGGACGCGACCTTCGCCTCGGTCTTCGAACCGGACATGATCGTCACCTTCTGGAATTTGACCGAAAGCGAGACATACAAACGCGTCGTCCATGCCGTGAATGCCGATTACGTCTATTTCACGGTCAGCACATCGGTCGGTGCAACTTCCAGCGGCACCCTGGCCGAATATCGGAAGATCGACAGCAGCGCGGACTTCCGGGATCGCATCCTGACGGTCCTCTCCACGTCCCGCTACTCCCTCTACAACGATCCCAACTTCATGCCCAACGGCACCGACAAGGGGACGTGGGGCGCGACGGCGGGCGCGACCGCCTATGGCAACTTCCGCATGAACGTTTCCCAGGTCTACACGGAATTGGGCATCGACTTTTCCGAAAGCGGTTGGTCCGACCAGGAGACCGGGAGCGGCGCGGCGGTTGTGTACGTGCCCGGCGGCAGCCAGGACAGCGGCGCGCAAGGGTGGAGAATTCTCGCCGACGATTACGACGGCGAACTCTGGATTGCATACGCCCACTCGACCTGGGACGGCATATTCGATGCGTCCACTTACAAGGGCGGCCGCGCCAACTTCTACGTAATGATTCTCGCGAGCCCCGATCTCGGCGGCTACGTGTAAGGAGGACGAAACCATGCCGGTAAAATTTGTGTTTGACGACGCGGGCAACCTGGTGATCCGGACTCGCCTGCGTCCTGCGGCCGAGATTCCGACCGACCAGGAAATGCTGGACCTGGGAAAAGCCCGGATCGACGCTGAATCAACAGAGGGATGGCACGTGATCCAGGTGAGCGACGAAACCTATCGTGCTGTCTACAAGATCGCGGCGCGGATCACGAGGGATGTCGGCACAGGTGAACTCGTGGTCGTGCCCCGTGAGGTGACGCCGGTTTCCGCCGAGGAGTTGGTTCGTCAGTCTCGCGTGAAGGAGATCGGCGCTACGACCTCCGGGGAATGGTCAGCCCTTACCACCGAACAAAAAACCACCTTGATGCTCGAATACTTCGAGAAGGCGATCCTCGGAATCGCATGAAGGAGAAGAGAATGGAAAGTCATCTGCTTGAAATGGTCGGAATCGTTGCTGGCGCGATGGCCGGTTACGGCGCGATGTTTACATTCCTCATACGCTGGATCACGAAGAAAAACGACGAACTGCTCAAGATCATGCTGGGCAACGATCGGGCGTGGAAGGAGAAAACCAGCGAGTCCCTGGAAGAAATCCGCGAGCGCGTCGACCACGGCGAATGCTGCGCGTATCGGGCTGACAAAGAGCACGTTCATAATCGGCTCAACGAGATCCGCGCCGCCGTCGTTGATCGGAAGAGCGCCTGATGGACGCCCCGAACATCATCCGACTGGTGGAAAAGCTTCCGTGGAATCCGAATCGCCCGCGCTGGCCGCAGAAGCGCAACCTGGAGAGGATCGATCGCGTGATCCTGCACCAGAGCCTCGGCCACGCCGATCCGTCCGGCAACCGCGACGTCTTCGGAATCAACAACTACCACATCTCGCCGGGCAACCACATCTCGGCCGGCGGCTGCCCGCACATCTGCTACCACTACGCACTCGATGACGATGGAGTGATCTACCTGTGCAACGAACTGACCGACGTGGTCTGGCACTGCAAAGGGCAGAACTCCCGCTCCATCGGCGTCATGCTGGTCGGGAACTTCGCAGGGCCGGGACATTCAGGCGGCGAACCTACGGTTGCGCAGGAGCAGGCGTTTTTCGCACTCGCCGAGCATCTGATGGAGACGCTACGTCTCCCGCCGACCGCGTTTTGGGGCCACGCGGATTTTGGCAAAGCCGGATGCCCCGGATACACTGCAAGCGGATGGATCAAACGACTTCGCTAGTGATCTCATCCTCTCATCTGAGCCTGAAAAGATAAAAAAATAGTCATCTCGGCATTTCTTTTCGCTTGTTTTCCATACCACACCTGTTATAGTGAGCAATCTTCCACGGCAACGTCTTTTGAAGGAGGAGGTCACGGTGACCAAGCGTGAGCCGGGCGACAATGTGGCCGAACGCATTAGAAGCATTCGTATGCGACTCGGTTTGACACAGGAGCAACTGGCTGCACGTTTGGGCGTCAGTTTCATGTCGGTCTCCAGATGGGAAAACGGACACTCAAAGCCTTTGCCAGCATTCATGAAGGCTCTTGAGGACCTTGAAAAGGCACCGACAACTCTAGCGGCAAAGGGTAAAGGCAAGAAAACAACGATGAAGGCTTAACGAGGAAAATTTTGAGCGAAGGTCATCGGGAAAGATTGCGCCAGAGATTTCTGGCTGATCCCAGAAGCTTCTCGGATGTTGAGCTTCTAGAACTACTGTTGTGTTTTGCCGTACCGAGGAGAGATGTTCGCCCCTTGGCCGAGGCTTTGATTTCCAAGTTTGGAACGCTAGCGGGAACATTGGACCAAAGCACTGCGAACCTGCAAGCGTTCCCTGGACTTGGTGAAAACACCGCTTGCTTCCTAAAAGCAGTTGCAGCGACTCAATATCGCAATGCTGCGAAATCACCCCATCGAACCAGTCAGCCTGAACAGACTGCTTTTCCTGGTTTGCTCTCCGAAAAAACTGATTCGGGAAAAATGCCGACTCGGCGGGGGCGCCCAGCGGAACCGATTGTTCGACCCACGACAACGCCGGGGTTGCGTTCCTACACGAATGACCTCGTCAACATAATGGTCGATTATTTGCCTGAAGCAGCCCATTTTGCTGATCTCTTGACCTATCGAGACTTTCTTTACGAAAGGCTGCCGGTCAACGCGCAAACGACTCGTGAGCGATACTCGCAGTATTTGATAAACCGATTTTTCCCTGGTGATCGGTTTTCCAAAGACCTTACCGCTTTTGCTGCTGCGACTCGCGGCACCGACGCTCTGAGGGATGTTGTCTTTTATCTAACTGCCGTCGCAGAGCCGATTGTCGCCAAGATCGCCGTTGAAGTCGTTCTACCGGCATTGCCTCGCGGTTTTCTTACTCGCACTCAACTATTGCATGGAGTGGAGGCCAGACTTCATGTTGCGCCATCGGCAGTACGCGACACTGCCCAAGCCATTGTTCGAACCTACTCCCGTCTTGGCATTGCTGAGGCTAACTCAAAGGAAATACGGTTGCGCTTGCGAGAGGGAAACTTAGACGCTTTCGTTTTTATCTTGCATCGCGAGTTTCCCGAACCCGGCATGTACGACCTTCGAAAAGTCATCGAAGGACCGGCGCATCTTTGGCTTCTTTGGTCGCAGGATTGGATTAGGAAAGCACTGTATCGGTTGCGGGAGATGGGCATCCTGGCAAAAGTTTCAGAGATCGATACGGTGCGTCAATTCACGACTCGTTTTGAGCCCGCAGAGGCGATTCATACCTGGTTACGGTTGCGTGAGGAGGCACTTCGGTGAAGCAGTCCAACAGACACCAGATTATTCAAGACCTTGTGCAGAAATGGGAAGAAACAGGTAAACGCCACTTGTATCTCGTCTTGGGTCGGTGTGCTGAACTCGAAGCATTGGCGCGAGAACTGTCGAACGCCCGCATGCCGGACCGCCAGTCAGTCGGTAATCCGCTGCATGTCAATGCAGTCCTTCTGGAACGATTGAAACAGCAGAACAAGCTCGATGAGCTTGATGGTGGTGAAGCAAAGTATCCAACAATGGTCAGGGAAAAACTGGCCTCCGAGTTCGAAGCGGCGCTGAAGGAAGCGTTGGATAAAAAACGAGTTGTGGTTTTGACCGACCTTGAACTGCTCTTCGCGTTTGATCTCGATCTCGCTTTGTTGCGCTTGCATGCGACAAACGGAAGACACGTCGTCCTGTTGCTGCCGGGTGAGCGAGTCGGGGAGCGGGTCATGCTCTTCCATGAAACGGAAGAACGATTCCAGCGCCAGTTGCCGATGAATTTGGTTATGGACACCCACATTTGGGAGATCGCAAATGACAACTGATAATCTTTTTAGACGTAGGTCCCTTGACGAAATTTGCACGATCCCGGACGACATCATTTCCGTTTATGTCATCGAGAAACATGTCTGGGGCGAGCAAGGATCAGAGGAAGCGCGTCACAACCGGCAAGCAGAATTAAGAACGGTGGACGAGTTTTTAATCGATCCAGTCCGGCCGTTTCTCAATGATATGTTTCAGCACCTGGCCGCCCCATACGATCCCTCCCGGCGTGATGTTCATATTGGTCAAGGCTACTGGATTCAAGCGGAATTTGGCTCCGGTAAATCCCATGTGCTCTCGCTTGTCGGCGCTCTCGCGCTCGGTGACGAAAACGCCTGGGAGATCATTCGAAAGAAGGAAACGGAAGCAGGTCGCGGTAAACGCGAGTCGCTTTATACCCATTACGAAAATGGGCTGAAAAAGAAATCGCAGGACAAGGGCATCTTCGTCGTCGTAAAGACCCTCGTCGGACATGGCTCCGGCACTGTCGGGCTTAACGATACGGGTCGGACACTTTCCGAATATTTGCTGGAGGCGATTCAGGCCCAGTATCGAGCGGAGAACGGTCGCCCGTTGCCCCTTTTCCCGGCGGAACTGCTTGCCCAGGTTTTCTTGCGGGAAGACTTGGAGATTTACAGTCAGAAGCTGGAAGCATTCCTGAAAAACCCAAAGTTTTTCGATGAGGAACAGCAATCGACCTTGCCGGAGTTCCTGGACAAGCTCCAGAACGACCGAGAGCCTGGCGTCTTGAAGGATTGCGGACAGAAACTGTGGCAATTCTACACGGAGGGTCTGGAGACCCCTCGCCCCCCGCAGATTCCCCGCGACACGGAGGAAGTTCTGAAATACGCCGTCGAGCAACTGCTGGAAGAAGGCTATCAGGGTCTTTTACTCATCCTGGACGAAGTTTCTTTGTTCATGCAGAACCGATCCGAATCATTGCGGATCGATGATGAATCCACGTTGGTCGTTCTCTCCAACCGGCTGGTCCAAAACTACAATCTGCCGGTATGGACAGTCTGCGCGGCGCAGCAGGCCATCGAAGCCCGTTCCGGCGTCAAGAACATCATCGCCAATGAACGGCTCAAGCTCATTCCGCTTCTGTCGGATGAGCGCAGCTATTACGACATCGCCCTTGCCCGCGTTCGTACAATCACGGATAAGAATGCGCCTGCTGCGTATTTCGAAGACTATCGCAAGGCGTTTACCTGGCCCGAATCCGTCGGCAAGGAGACATTCGAGAAGTTTTTCCCATTCTATCCTCCTTCCATCGACGTGATTCGTTCGGTCAGTTATGGACTCACGACGGTTCGTAGCGCCCTTTATTTCATGTGGGAAGCCGTCAAGCGCGCCAGAAAGACAAAATCGCGGGAGTTGGTCACGCTTTGGACGATGTTCGAGGATGTGGTCAACTACGAGGAAGACCCCTCCGGCACCTCCACCGGCATCGCAGCGATCAAGACGAAGTGGGAGTCCGAATGGCGGGCTTACGAGGCCGCCAAGAAGCGGCTCGGCATGGTGCCGAAGGGCGAAATCAAGCGCTGGTTGGCGCGGTGCGAAAAGATACTGAAGACTCTCTTCCTTTACCACGTTGCGGGCATGTCAACCGACGGCCTAACTCCGGAAGAGATCATGAACTGCGTCATGGAGTGGCGCGATCACGACGACGACCCGCCGCAGCAATCGGACAAGACGGATAATCAGTCCCATTACGAAATACTTCTCAAGAAAGTGGACCTGGAACTCGCGCAGGTCGCCGAGACGGATCGCGGTTTCATTTTCTCTCCGATTCGCACCGTCTTCGATTGGAACGACGTCTTCAAAAAGGCGCGAACCGAAGCGGAGCAGAGCCCTCTCAAGCAACAGCAGGCTTGGGAATTTTTGATCGCTCTTGACGGCTGGAAGGTCGAGGGGCCCCATGCGACCCGCGACTTGGTTGACGGGCACCGTTCCATCTTCCGCAAGATTGCGACCGAACGCCGTCAGCAGGTGAGCGTCACGTGGCGAAAACGCGAGATTCTTGGTTCGGTCGAGCTTAGAAACCTGCTCGATATGGCCAAAAACCGGACAGCGGCCCTTCCGCCGTTGGATACTGCAGCATCGGACGAGGATTTTCTTGTCTATGTGAGCGACCGCCCCTGCGTCAACGAACTCGACCGGCTTACCCAGGTCCAGAAGGATTCCCGCGTTCTGTTTTGGAGTCCCGAGGAACCGACTGCCTCCGAACGGGAACTGTTGCTGGATTTCGCGGCGTACACCTCCATCGTAAAGGACTTCAAGGATCAAGATTCGCAGGACGCACGCACGATCATGGATTCGGTGCATTCCCACTTGCGCAACCAGATCGGCAAGATCATCAAAATCGTGCCGGATCGTTATGGCAGGGGACGACTGTGCGCCTCCGACCATGCGAATCTGCCGATCACGATGTTCGACGACCTTGGGAAGGTTCTTGAAAACGCCGTCGCAACGGTCCTCGACGCGACTTATGAAAGCGCCGATCTCGACATGCATGACTCGCCGGTATTTACCGATGATGAGGCGGTTAAAGTCATCAACGGCATCGTCCGGATAGGAGAAATTCCGAAAACGGCGAAAGTGGACAAGAACGTTTCAGCCGTTCAAAATTACGCCGCCCATCTGGGAATCGTGAAGCGCAGCGACGAAAAGAAGCTCAACACTTCTGGATCGCGTTATACGAAGGCTCTCTTCGAATGGGTTCAGCAAAAAGTCCGCGATACCGGCTCGACGGTGCCCATCGACGCGATTTACAAAAACTTCATGGGCGTGGGTGGTCCCGGCGGCAAAAACTACGGACTGTCTCGGCGGCTTATCGATCTTTTCCTGCTGTGCTTGGTGCGGGAAGCGAAAATCCGCATCACCGCCGATCCTCGATCAGTGGACGGCGGTTCCATTGACTACAGCGCGATAAAAGATATCGATTTCAAGAAAGCCGTTCTCCAGTCGATGCGGGATATCTCTCTCATGGAAGCCCCCAAGGGTTGGGAAGTGCTGCGGCCTTTCGCTGCGGTCATCCTCGACAACCCGCGCATCGAGGAGGCAAGCCAGGACGCCGAAATCCAGGAGGCCATTCATGGCGTTGTGGAAAAACTCAAAGAATGGCGCAAACCCGTCTCAGAACTGATAACCGAACTCGACCATCTGTTCGCCGCTTTGAATCAGGCCAATCCCATCGCCGACCGGCTTGCAGCCTGGCAGGGATTCGTTGACGTGGAAATCGATCAGTCGCACCAGGCCGAGCAGATACTGGACGCAATGGACAGGCAGTTCGGTTATAGCGCCTACGCGGACATGCAATATCGTCAGCCGGATCGTGACGATCTGGCTTCTCGTAAAAAGGAAATCGAAAACGCGTCGGAGTTCGCCAAGAGCAAACGCGATCTGAGGGCGGCGGCGGAATACGCCAAACTCGACGTGCGCGAAGAACCCCTGAAAGAGGAACTGAAACCCCACCTGAAACGTCTTCGCAAAAGCATGGGGCAGATGGCTGCATTGATCGCCGATCCGGCCAAGCTTGCCAACGACCTGATCGAGCCGCTCAATCGAATCCGCGAGACTTACGAAACGCGATACATGCAGGTGTTTACCCAGGTGGTGAGCAATGCGGAATCGGTTCGTGAATTTGTTGAAAAACTTCCCGATAGCCTTGTGGCTCAGACTCTCGCCGCCCTGAATCAGGTATCCGCGTTGGAAAAGACCGATCTGAAAGGCCTTGGCGATACCTCCCGCGACTTGCTGGATGCCCTTTTCCCCGCGCACCTCAACGCGACCGTCGTGCGAAACGATCTGGTCGATACTCCCTATCCTCGCGATGCGGGCAACGTCATCGCCGAATCAGAAAACTTGCAGAAGAAGGCCAAGCAGGTTTGGGAAGAAGCCGACTGCATCTACAGCAGACAGGTGTTGCGCCGGGCAAAATTGCTTTCGAGCAAAAACATGCGCGATTTGCTTGAGCAGGGCAAAGCCGAGGCGTTCATCAAAGCGATTCTCGATGCATCCGATGAGAAAGCTCTGGCCGACCTCCTGGTCGCGGAATTGCCCGGCGATCCGTCCAAGGCGAAGTTGATCGACAAGTATTTGAAGAAGATCAAGATCGTCAGGATGCGGATGTCCGATTTCAGACCCGACGTCGCCACCTTCGGACGCGAGGACCTGGACAAGGTCGTGAAATCCTTCCGAGACTTCATCGAGACCCAATTGGGTGAGGCGAAGGACGGCGAGACTGTGGTTATCTCCATCGAGTAACGATGCAAGCGGATTGAGGGAACAAAATGGCTAAAAAATCCGATGACAAGCAGCTAACGCTGACGAAGAAACAACCGGCTCCGGAGATGCCCGAAGGGTACTACTCCGGCGACAAGCCGAATCCTAATCTGCGGGCCTTCGTCGAGGCGCATGTCAAAGAGCATCCCTATGATCAGGCAAAGGACAAGTACGATGTGCCTGCCTTCAACGAGCCGATCACAACCACCAAGGCCACGGCCATCTATAACATGCACACATACTGGTCGAAGAAGCCACACGACGCCATCCGCCAATACATCCGACACTATACGAAACTTGCCGATTTGATACTCGATCCCTTCTGTGGCTCCGGCGGCACAGCACTCGCCGCACTTATGGAGGGGCGCAAGGTCGTCGCCATCGACCGCAGCCCGGCGGCAACATTCATAACTAAGAACTATTGTACGCCAGTAGAAGTTGAAGAGTTACAGACTGCCTACGAGAAGCTGAAGGCCAAGGTCCAACCGGATATGGACTGGCTCTACGAAACGCGCTGCGACCGCTGTGGCGGCAAGGCCACAACTGCGTACACTGTTTTGTCTCAGGTTTTCCAGTGTCCCCGTTGTTTGGAGAAGGTGCCGCTTTACGATTGTGTTGAGGCGCAGGGGAAGACAGCCAAAGGCAAACCAAAGAAGATCAACGTCTGTCCACATTGCCACAAGCGCGGTTTAGTTGAGGAGATCAAGACCTCTGGTCCTAAGTTCGGTTTCATTCCAGTTTTGGTCAGCTATATTTGTGAAGAAGGGTGTAAACCCGTAAGGGATCAACGTCATCACCGTGATGGCGACAAACAGAAAAGTGAGTTTTTCAAAAAATATGATCTTGCGAAACTTGATGAAATTGAACTTAAACAGATACCTTTCTGGTACCCCTCCAATAAAATGATGAATGTAGAGGACGACTCTATCCCTTGGGGTGCAGAGTGGCGTGAAGGTCGAAACTTCCGGTCAGTCGAAGAGCTTTATACAAAAAGAAACTTATGGGCATTAGCTTCTATATTAAATCATATTAAAGAACTTGACGATTTTCATGATCCACTTCTTTTCACATTTTCGAGTATCTTGTTAAAAGCATCGCGCATGATGGCCCACAATAGTGACGGTATTGGTCGGATTCAAAAAGGGACCTATTACATTCCCCAGTTGCTTCATGATGTTCATGTTGGCCGGTTTATGGAAGAAGCGCTTGGTGATATGTCATTGGGCTATCAACAAATGGGATATTTTTCTTTGGGCCTTACGATTAGCAGCTCTGATGCAAGAAATCTTGATATTCCAAACGACTCCGTTGACTTCGTATTCACAGATCCAGCTTACTCACATACAGTCCAATATGGCGAGTTGAACTTTATTTGGGAGGCATGGCTCGGCTTCGATACGCACTGGCATGAAGACGAAATCGTCGTTAACTCAGTTCGTGGGATAACCCGAGCACAGTGGGCTGACATGATGCGAAAAGCTATGGGAGAGTGCTACCGAGTACTCAAACCCGGTCGATGGCTTTCCCTATGTTACCACGACACTTCGGAAGGAACTTGGGCTCTTGTACAAGACATCATGGCCGAGGTCGGCTTTGTGGTAGACAAAACCGATTCAGCACTTTTCATAGACACAAAAACAAAGACAACGAATCAATACTTCGCAGACAAGGTAACCAAGCGTGATCTAGTCATTAACTTTCGGAAGCCTAAACCGCAAGAGCAGACCTTTTTTACGTTCGATGGCCGCGAGGACCACGCGACATTCCGTACAAAGGCTTTAACTGTGATTCGCAATTTCCTGCAGGCCAATCCAGGAGAAACTAAAGATCGAATCTACGACGATCTCGTTTCACGGATGGTGAGTAGGAAACAAATGGAGGCGTTTAACTTCGATGCTCTGCTTGGCGAGATCGCCGAGGCGGTTGTCACGCCGGTTAAGAAGAATCTTTTCGAGCAGGCCGATGCTGACCTTTTTGGTTCCCATGAAATTCGACAATGGTTCCTCAAGGGAACAGCTGACCAGGTTGACGAGTTGGAAAGCAAACTGGAGGACAAAGCTGCAGCCAAGCTTGAAACCTTCATGGTTGAGCATTTAAAAGCCCATTCGGAGGCCGAAGGTGTTCATTTTTCGGATATCTTTGAGCAAGTCATTTGCATGAGTGAAAAGCCACGTCGCGGTCTTGATGTGTGGCTATGGGACTATTTCTACAAAACGGAGGACGGAACCTGGCGGCCGCCCGCCGACGACGAAGAGCGTGAAGAGAAACGCCTCCAGAGAGCAACTGGTTCTCTACGGCGGATTAAGAGTTACGCAAAGGCGCTTGAAACCGGCGCTCCGATTCCTGAGCGGCTACAGCCTGACTCCGACCGCACCATCGCCGATTGGATTCGGCAGGCGCGCCGCGCCGGACTTTATGCCCAGGGCAAGCTGCTGTTTGAAAAAAGCGGCCTGAACCTTTCAAGGCTGGAGGAGCAGGATGAGAACCTGGCGATGGATGTGAATGAGGATTACCAATACTGCTTGAAGCAGCTTGGGCGAGGATAAAAAATGGCTGCCGAAATCGACAATGTGAACGCACGGAAGAAGCTTGAGCAATGGGTCGTCGATAAGCTCGAACCGTTGAAAGACGAACGAAGCATCGTGCTTCGAGATCCGCAGCGGATGATTCAACGGGACGCCAGAGCGGTTGACGGATGGGCTGCCGACAGCCGCTTCAATGCCCTGATTTGCACCGGCAATTTCCGCTTTCGGATTTGGTATGAAAACATCAAGGACGACCGGAGCGTCAACCTCCTTCTTGTGGACCAGACAAGAGATTCGGATGCAAGCCGGAGGAATGCTCCACCGCCGGTCTTCTACCCCGACCTCCTTGCGCTGACCAAACCGAAGGCCAGACTGACCGTAACATTGCGCGATTTCCTCGTGCATGCGACGGATGACCGGCGCTGGCCGTCTCTTGTCAACGAACGCAACCTTTCTCGCATTGTCCTGGAAAACCTCGGAGGGATTTTACTCGCACACAGCCAACTTCGCCGGGTACACGACGAACGTTTCTCCGATACGGACCTCTACAAAATCATCCTCGGCGCTATGCTGGGAATCGATCCTTTCCGAAATCCGTCCGAATTGGAGGTGCGCCGCCTTTGCGTCGAGCAGCATGCCCGGTTCGAGGAGGTAAAACGACTTCTACCTACTGAAGTAACCGATGTGCTTATGCGGTCTATTGGACAGACCAAGGCGCCTTTCTGCTGGTTCGTTAAGTACGACGACCATGAACTGGTCATGCGGGCCTTCACGTTGGCCTTGCTGTTGCACCAGTACGACGATCTTGACCCGAAACTGTTGCTGGCGAATTTCGACCCGGCTCTCAAGGAGTTGCGCGAAATCGATCCGCAGACGTTGGATCGAGCGGGCAAGGAGTTTCTCGAAAGCGATCCGGATCGTCTCGCGGAGGACATCAGGAAACTTGAGGAGTTCCTACAGGAGGATGCTGAACGGATCAACCTCCTGTTCAACGACTTGCTGAAGATACTGGATCGAAAAAACGCGATCCGCGTGCTGAAGGCCGAGAAACTTTCGCCATTGGTTCGGACCACCGCATTGGCGGTCCTGCTTGCGGACCTCTTGTCGAATCGCAATCCAGACCTTCACCTGGAGGCTATCAACCTGCTCGATCAGGAAGAAGCCGAGGCGGAAGTTTCGACCGACCTGTTCAATGCGAATCAGGAACCTTTGTCATTGGCGCTGCGCCGTCCGACCGAAGAGTGGGCGCTTTTGAAAGAGACCTACCGTCTGACGCATCAAACGCTGAAACTGGCGGATCGGGCGAAGCACGAAGCGCATCAGTTGGTTGTGGCGAAAACGGAAAACCTCACCTTCCAACAGTTCGATCAGGCTTGGCGGATCGACGGACTTTCCAAACTCGATTTCTATCTTTCCGACATCGCCGGCACATTGCGCCTGGAGCAGGCCAAGCCGATGCGAGATCAACTCCTTTGGGAGGATTTTCGAAAGCTGTGGGTGAAAGCCCGGGAACAATTCGAAATCCTACAGGACCAGGTTCGCAAGGACCTGGCGCGCTTTCAGGAGAAGTTCCAGGACCTCTACGTCGCCAATTATCCCCGCTGGATAAAGGACGACAATGCCCCCGTCGTTTTCACGCACCAGTTTGTTTCACGACTTCTCAAACCTCATTGGGACCCGCAGAAAAATCAGAAGGCGTATCTGCTCATTTTTGATGGGATGCGAATCGACGCTTGGCAGGAATTCCTCCTTCCGCTGTTCAAAGAGCGTTTTGATGTGATCGAAGAACGGCCTGGGTCGGCGTTGTTGCCGACCGAAACGAATCTGACTCGCAAGGCGATTTCCGCCGGGTGCCTGCCGACCGAATTTATTTCAAAGAGTGAGAGCGCTTTGTTGGAGGCGGCGGTCAAGAAACAGATCGGCTACAACCTTCAACTGACTGTCGAGAAGGATGACGACGACGCGGCAGCCGGAATTGCGATCCGCTACACTTCGCCATTGCTGACGGTTGTCATTTTCAACTTCACGGACAAGAACCTGCACAACAATCCCCAGGATCTCTCATTCATATATCGCCAGACGGTACAGGCCATTATTGCTCGCGACGTTCGCAGCGTCATGCGGCAGATCGAAGACGACGCCCTGATTTTTGTGACGTCGGATCATGGCTTTGTCCCAACCGGCGATCAACGATTGAGGATCTCAGAAACGGAAATCCTCGATAACTGGGATGTGAACCATCTTGTGGCCCGGCTGCAGTGTGAATTGGCTGGACGGTTTCGCCATTCGGTCGTTCATTTTACCCCCACTCAACTCTCAGTTCCTGCCCAGACAACGGGGAAAAATCCTCATCCCTTTAGTCATTTCGCTTTCCCGCGCCCGGGTTTTACGCTCCAGCGTCCAAGATACCCCGGAGACCCAGACCGCTATACCCACGGCGGCTTGAGCCCCGCTGAGTGCTTTATCCCAATGGTGGTGCTCGGCCCCAAACCGGACCGTGGTCTGCCGATTCGCATCGATAGCTTCGAAGTCCAGGGCTCGTTGATGGAAGGCGAGGACGCGACCCTGGAGCTTACCGTGGTCGGAGCGCCACGCGATGTAAAGCTGCTGATCGACGCTGATCGTGCTGGCCTCAAGGGTCGGACAGAGTTGTTCTTCGGCGGCCAGAAAACCTATCGGATAAACTGGCGACTCCCAAGAATTGATGAACCGACAGCTGAAGAAATCGAGAATGCTGCGGTCGTCTACCCCGTTTCGGTGACGGTGAAATACCAATACAAGGGAAAACCTTATCAAACGAGCAAGGCGACGAACGCCCGCATTCTGCTGGATCGCAACCGGTTGCGGCGCCCGGGCGCATCGAAGATTGATGCCGTGCTCGGCATGATGCCCAGGAGAATCAAAGAATGAACGAGAAGCTGAAGCAGGTCTTCGCTGGGAAAGTGGTCAACAAACGACTGACAATCAATACGGGTGTGGACGAATTCCCGCGCTATGTCGTGGAATATCTGATCGACAACTACTGCGCTGAGGACACTTTTGCCGAAGATCTGCATCGCGTCGTCAAGAGGCTGCGCGAGAACTTCGTACACGGTGCCGAGGCCGAGAAGATTCGTCACTTCATTCGCGAGAACCGAAACCACGCGATCATCGCCAATTTGGAAGCGCGGCTCGTCGAGACGGAGGACAAGTACTGGGGCATGATCGGTGCAATCAACGAGCAATATGCCAACATTCCTGAAGCCCTGGTTCGGCAGTACCCGATGATTCTATCCGGAGGCATGTGGGGAACAATCGAACTGGAGTATGACGAGTCGGAGATTCACGGTCAAAAGATCCGGCCCTTTAAGATTACTGGATTCACTCCTTTCCAGGTCAGCATGATCGATTTCCCGGAATTCCTGGCAAAACGACGTGAGTTCACTTCTGAAGAATGGGTGGACATCATCGTCAATTCCCTCGGTCTCGATCCGGCAAGAATGACACGTCGACAGAAACTGCTCTACTTGATGCGCGCCGTCCCCCTTGTTGAAAGCAACGCGAATTTTATTGAACTCGGCCCTCGTGAGACTGGTAAGACCTATCTGTATCGGAACATTTCTTATTATGCCCACGTCTTGTCAGGGGGAAAGGCGACGCCTGCCGGACTGTTCATCAACCTCAATACTGGTCGCGTTGGTCTTGTCGGCAGCCGAGATGCCGTGGTGTTCGATGAAATTGCAAACACGGAATTCACTGATCCGAAAGCCCTTGTCAGCATGATGCAGGGCTATATGCAGGATGCAAAATTCAGTCGAGGGAAAAAAGAAATACTGGCTTTCGCATCCATCGTTCTTGTCGGCAACCTCGACGTACAGGGGCTGTTGCCCCACGAAAAATATGCTCATCTCTTTGAACCGCTCCCGGATTTCCTGCAGGTGGAAGCGTTTATCGACCGCATCCATTGTTATCTTGCTGGGTGGGAAATTCCGAAATTAGGTCCGGAAAGCTCAAGCAAGGACTATGGCTTCATTACCGATTACCTGTGCGAGATTATTCACGAGCTACGACGAATCGATGTGCTGGGTCCATTGAAGAGTCGATTCGAACTATTTGATTTCGCGGAAACGAGTCAGGGTCTCACGACACGCGATCAACGAGGCGTTTTCAAGACTTTATCTGGATTACTGAAGCTGATTTATCCTCACGGGGAAGCGACCGACGACGAATTGGCTGAGGTGTTGTCTCTTGCCATTGAAGGTCGCCAGCGGGTGAGGAACCAATTGCTGGTCATGGCTCCGGGCGAGTATCACCCGGTTATCATAGCCGCAAAAATGGCGTCCGATGGTCGTGTGATCACACCGGACATGCCGGATGCCGGTCGACGGCAGAAAATCACCTTGTTGGACAAACCTACTGTCGGCGAAGTCATTGGTCTCGCTGTCATGGGTGAGAACCAGGGTGTGCTACTGCGGTTCGAAATGCAAACAACGAAGGGCGGTGGACGAATCATTCCTTTGGGGTCCATTCAGCGAGTCATGCGTGAGTCGATTCAAGCGGCGATTCAGTTCATCAAAGCAAAACATCAGGACCTTGGAATTGCCGAGGATTGGAAATCAAAGGACATCGCCATTCTTGCGCTCATGATGGGCATCCCGAAGGAGGGGCCGTCAGCGGGCATTACAATGGTAACCGGCATCGTTTCGGCGCTCAGAAACGTGCCCGTGCGGCACGACGTGGCGATGACTGGCGAGATCACGATCATGGGTAAAGTCCTTGGCGTCGGCGGCATCCAGGCAAAAGTGCAAGCCGCTATTGAGGCCGGACTCAAGGCCGTTATTCTGCCGAAAGAGAATGAGCAAGAACTGGAGTATATGCCTGACTACCTGAGGAACAAGATTCAGATCGTTTACGTTTCCAATATTCAAGAAGTTCTGGAGGCGGCATTGGTTTGCTGAAGCCGATGCATGAAGGAGCGAGCATGTCGAAGAAAGCTGAAAAGGCCAAGGAGATCAAATTCGCCGACCTCATTCCGGGAAAGCGACTTGCTTTTTTGGACGATGAAGCAACTTCTCCTGATGCCTGGTCCGAAGATCAAATGTACTTCATGACCGGAAGCAAAGGCGGCTCTAAAGATTTATTGTTTCAGTACAACATTCCCGGAAGCGATGTGGACGCCGATGAGCAAGACAACATCTCCGGTCACACAACGCATCGGGTCCAATTTGAGTCTGATGCCGAATTCGCCCTGGCCAGGAAAGCCTTACAAGGACAATCTCGAATTCCGCACTTCATACAATCCGGACTTATCGGCGCCGGATTTCCACGCGAATGGGCTCATCCGGCTCACTACGCGATAGTCAATGCCAAGAAACTCGTCGCGTTGACGGGCGCAGGCATTTCCGTCGCCAGCGGTGTTCCAGCTTTCCGCAGCGGTCCTGGAGCGATCTGGGAAAGCGTCGATATGAGCAAATTTTCTATCGACTATTTCCACAAGAATCCGAAGCAGTTTTGGAAAAACCTGGACGGGATAAGAGGACAGATTTCCACCGAGGTGCGACCAACAAGCGCTCATGCAACACTGGCGAAATGGGAAGATATCGGCCTACTCAAATCCGTGGTTACCCAGAACGTGGACAGCCTGCACCAGAAAGCGGGATCAAAGAACGTGATCGAGATTCACGGCAACTTGCGCGAGACGATCTGCCTGTCTTGTGGAACAGTCGAGGCGTTGGATATTGAGCAGACAAAATCGGTTCCGACCTGCAAAAGATGCCGTGCAATCGTCAAACCCAACTCCATCTTGTTCGGCGAGACCCTGCCTGAAAATGCAGTCAAGGCTGCATTGAAGGCGTTGAAGGGGTGCGATGTCCTGCTGGTCATTGGCACTTCGCATGTGGTCACGACGGCGAAAGCGATCATGGATATGGCCGGTCTAAAAAATGTGACCATCGTTGAGATCAACCCGGAACGCACAATAATGGCCGAGGAAATTTCGCCGGATAAATATATCCACATTCAGGAGCCTGCGGATCATGCTCTCTCTTTTGTGCTCGGTTCCGTAGAGAGCCAGTTTTCCTATCGTGCCTCCAAAGTGAAAGCGCGCCAAATTGACAAGACGCAACCCTTGGAACTCCAGGTGCTTGAGGATCGCGAGGAAATCTGGAACGCCGAGTGGGACCTCGCCTGGGCGTTTCGTTCAAAGTTCAATACTCGCCCGGTCAAATCGACCATTACGTATCCTGGAGGCAAAGACGAGCGGGTGGTGTACTGGTCCGATGAACTGGGCATCTGGGGCTGTTTTTGGCGTTTCCCGGCCGACAACCGTTATTACAATTCTTTTGGGACAACCAAGCCTGTCGAAGGGAAGCAACTGAAGATCACCACCGAAATTAACGTGCCGGTTCTTGGAGTGAATCGGCGAATGCAGGGTGCGTTTGCGAAAAACTTGAAATCTGGAAATGCATGGTTGATTCATCGTGGCGGCGGCTTCAAGGGGCCGGTTGGGACTCAGACGGGGTTCAGCGAAATATTCCAGGGCCAGAAAGTTATTCTGACCGAGGGTCAGAAAAAATCTGAAGTATTCGCCATCTGTAGCGTGGAAGACCCTGAGTTGCCAAAAAAAATTGCTGAATTTGTACGCGCCGTCGAACAGTTAAAAAGCCAAATAACCGGCGTCAATTCCAAAGATTAAGGAGAGGCAGCCATGATCCGCTTTCTACATACGAGTGATTGGCAGTTGGGAATGACCCGACACTTCCTTTCGGAAGGGGCACAGGAGCGTTACAGCCAGGCGCGCTTTGACGCCATTCGGACCATGGGGCGGGTGTCCAAGGATCAGAATTGCCAATTCATGCTGGTCTGCGGGGATGCTTTCGAATCCAACCAAGTGGATCGAAAGACTGTTGCCCGTGCAATGGAGGCGCTCAAGGAAGTTCCGGTTCCAGTTTTTATTCTCCCAGGAAACCACGATCCATTGAATGCAGCTTCCGTGTATCGTTCAAGCACCTTTATTGAGCGAAAACCAGCCCACGTGAACGTCATTGAATCCTCGGTTCCTATTCAAATTGCTGATGACGTTGAACTGGTGGGTGCGCTGTGGACTTCGAAACGTCCGGTCGATAACCCTATTAAAGAAGCAATCAACGCGCTTGAGCCTGCGAGCAATGTTATTCGTATTTGCATGGGTCACGGGGCAGTCGATACTCTTACACCAGGAATGGAGTCAACGGGAGTGATTTCTGTTGCCGATCTAGAACAAGTCATACGCGAAGGAAAAATTCACTTTGTGGCGCTTGGCGACCGGCATTCTCTGACCAAGGTCGGCGACGGCGACCGCATCTGGTATTCCGGGACACCTGAGTCCACAGATTTTCGGGAGATTCAGTCTGGGTATTGTCATGTCGTGGAGATTAGCGACACTAGTGTGACCACTCAGAATATTCAGATCGGCCAGTGGCGCTTTCTCGAACGCGAAAGGGTCGATCTAAATACTGCTGAAGACGTGGAAGCATTGAAAATTTGGTTGGAAGATATTGAGAATAAGGAACGCACGGTTGTTCGATTAAACTTTGTTGGCTCGCTTTCATTGACCTTAGATGGAATTCTTCAGAATCACCTTGTCGCCGCTAATGACGTGTTCGGTGCCTTTAATGTCCGAGATGGAGACCTTCTTATCCTGCCGGACGATGCGGATTTTGCCAACCTTGACTTTTCCGGCTTTGCCGACGGCACTGCGCAGCGTCTTCGAAGAAAAATCGAAGACGGTGGAGATGAAAGTACGGTCGCCCGCGAAGCCTTGATGCTCATGCTTCGATTGGCAAGGGGGACCGTATGAAATACATTTGCCTTCGAGTCGCCAATTACCGGGGCGTAATTGCAGCCGAGGTCAAGTTCGGTCCTTCTGGTATTACTCTCGTGCAGGGCCCGAATGAAACTGGAAAGACTAGTCTTGGTGAAGCCATTGGGCTTCTATTCGATTATGTGGATTCAAGCAAACACCGTAATATTGAAGCAATAAAACCGGTCCATAGAGATGAAGGACCTGAGATTGAACTTCAAGCGGAAAGCGGTCCTTATGCCTTTACTTATTTCAAGCGGTTTTTGAAAAGGCCAGAAACGAAACTCATCGTTACAAAACCCAAACCAGAGAACCACACGGGACGTGCGGCGCACGAACGTGCGGAGGCCATCCTCCGCGAAACTTTGGATATTGACCTATGGAAGGCGCTGACCATTCAACAAGGCGACGCCATTCGTCAGCCAGCCTTGGCGAAGCAAACCTCGCTCTCAGTCGCTCTCGATAAAGCGGCTGGGGGACGTCCAGCAGATCCACAGGAGGAAGGTCTTTTCGATAAAATCCATGATGAGTACCTTCGTTACTTCAGTGAACGAGGTACAGAGCGAAAGGAACTGACAGAATCCCGAAAGGTGCAGTCAGATGCCAAATCAGAAGTGGATCGAATCGACCAGGCTATCCGCAACCTTGAGCAAGATATTGATCGTGCAGCGTCTCTTCAACGTGAATTGAGCCAACTAAGGAAAAAAGAGGAGGAACTAACGAAGGACGTAGCGGCTCATGCAGCGTCGTTAGAGGAGATAAGTACTCTGGAAAGTGACCTTTCAGCTGCAAGATTGAAGCTGGATTCAGCACAGAAATCCGAGGAGGTTGCGCGCCGCGATAAAGAAGCACGACAAATCCTCATAGATTCAGTTGACAATTCTGAAAAAGCACATGGCGAAATGGAAGAGTCAAGCATCGTGTCGCTTTCTGCTTTGAACCAGGCTGACTCCGAATTGAAGAACGCACAGAAAATTTACAACGAAAGTGATCAAAAGAGAAAAACGGCAGACGCCATTGCCGTTCTTCGGCGAGCCGATTTTGACTACTACAACAACAAGCTACATCTCGATCAACTCCGGGAGCGCAAAGAACGTATAGACCTTGCGCGAAAGAATGCTGCCAAGGCCGAAGCGTTGTTAGCAAAAAATAAGGTGGATTCAGACGCTTTGGAGTCAATCCAAGAAGCTGAACGAAGTTTGCTGACCGCTACCGCGCAATTACAAATAGGCGCACCGAGTGTAGTTCTCCGGAGTCTTGATGATTGCCGATTTTCTGTTGACGGTGACGATGTCACGCTAAACAAGGGAGAAGAACGGGCGTTCTCAGTCGCGGACAGTTCTACCTTGACTATTCCAGGCACACTGGAAGTCGAAATTACAGCCGGTTCCAGTGCCGAGGGACTTTCAAGAAACGTCGAAGATGCCCGTCGAACCCTGGAAGATGTCTGTTTAGAAACGGGCGTGTCCAGCCCTGTTGAGGCGCGAAAAGCATTTGAAGAGCGCCGCGAAGCGACGCGGCATGTGGAATCCAAGGCTCAAGTGGAGAAGGATAATCTTCGAGATTTGACTTACGAGGAACTGGATAAAAGACTTCGAAAGCTTGAACAGTCAGTGCCTGAGTACCTTTCCAACCGTGTATCCGAACCTGAAATTTGTCCTGATTTGGAATCGGCGAAGAAGGAAAGGACTAGCGCAGAAGCGCTACTCCAAGAGGCGACCAGTCAATGGGAATCAGATCGCGAGAAACTCGAATCAACTCGAAGCGTTCGTGATGCGTTAAACACCATGCACCAGGAAAATCGAGTCCAACTCGATCTTCTGTTAAAAGATGTCGAAAATGCTCGGGAGAACCTCAAACTCGCTAGAGACAAATTTTCTGACGATGAATTGGAAACTGCTCTGGAGAATGCCGGGCAATCCGTAGCTTCAGAAAATGAGGCTGTTCAAAATGCCGACGCAACTCTTAAGGCAAAGAGTCCTGAGAAGGTGAAAGCGTTGGCCGAGACAGCCAGGGGCTCTCTGCAAACAGCGCTAAATCGCCGGAATGCCGCCCAAACAGAATTAACGGAAGTTCAAACTCGGTTGAAAATCCACGGCGAGGAAGGCCTTCACGAAAAACTGCATATAGCTCAGACTGCTCTGGAACGTCTTGAGTCGGACAACACTGCTCTTTCTCGTCGTGCATCAGCGGCGAAATGCCTATTCGAAATCATGCGAGAAGAGCGAGACAAGGCGCGGCGGGCTTATGTAGCACCGATTAAGGAGAAGATTGAACAACTTGGCCGTTTGGTTTTTGATGAATCTTTCCAAGTAGACGTTAGCGATGATCTCCAGATATCCAGCCGGACGGTTGATGGGATTACGGTACCTTTCGACTCTTTAAGCGGCGGCACCAAGGAACAGCTTTCTCTGATCTTCCGATCTGCATGCTCCATGATTGTCGCCGAAGATGGCGGAACGCCACTCACCCTGGATGATGCGTTGGGTTATACAGATCCGGAGCGGTTGCGTCTCATGGGTGCTGTTTTGGCTAAGGCAGCAAAAGAATGCCAGATTGTCATTTTCACATGTGTCCCTGACCGGTACAGCAATATCGGTGAAGCGACTGTCGTCGCATTGGGTTGACATAAAATAGAAACAGAAGTGGGGCAGACACATTAAACCAATCGTTGCAGGAAATTGAGTGTGTCGCAAAGCGAGGATAAATGACCGATGGTGATAATCTCTATGTCCGTGTGAACGATGATCTGGTTCTCGATGCTGGAAGCTACGAGATTCTGCAGATGCCGCACGGGTTGGAGCGTGTCATTCACGCGCCGACCACAACGATGTTCCATCAGCTTCTCGATTACCTAAAAACCAAACCCGATTCCTCGAAACGACCGGCTTGCAATGCAGCTTCCTCCGAAGGGGAAGCCGCCACGGCCCTGGTCCTGCGATGGGGTTCGTACCTCAGTGTGCTTTTAGATCACGATAAACCGCTTTGGTCTGAAGCCACCTCGGAAGAGACGAGCCGAATCAGCAACGAAGAAATGGCGCGTATCAACATCGAAGCATCTGCAGCGCTTGCAGAGTGGATCGATCTTTATCGCCAAGAGCGAGGCAGCGGACTATATGCCCAACTGGTGAAACGAGCCTTAACCTATCTACCCAAGCCTGTGGCCACGGCGAACCTTCGACCTGATGGATTTGCAGGACTTGCCGATCCCATAAACGCATCTCAATTGATCGAGAAGGCGGAAGCGAGAATTCTCAAGGTTCTGGGCTACGTAGAAAATTACCCAAGTCGCATCTTTGCAAACGCGCTCGTGAACATGGCTTGGCGATACAGCCCTGTAGAAAGAATACACTCTGGAGTGCCCAGGGGCTCTCCTCTTGATCAGCGCCGAGTCACACTGGAAGAGGAAACCGAAATCATGGGCTATGTGGCCTGTCGGTTAGAGACTGGCATGGCGACCTGCAAGCAGCTGATCACTGAGCAGCCGCCTCGTTCCTGGGTCGAGCAGATCATACCGTATGCTTTGGACCGCCGGATTTGCCCAATCCAGTGGTCGCTCACCGAGACTTCACGCGAGGTACGCTTGCCTGAACCGGAGGTCAAAGGTTCGGATGGATGATTCGTTTTATTGGGTAGATCATGAATAAACCAACGTTGCCATTAATAAGAGTGCATCATTTTTACGTTGCGATTGCCAAGTTCCTTTTCCACCATCCAGAGCGTGGCATTGTAACAGTGCAAGACCCGATAAAGATTAATGACGCAAAGCGGTATGGGCTCAGCCCCCTAATTCTTTATGGGTTGACCGTTGCCGGTCTGCCCATTCGGTGGATGACATTTACTCCAGTCGACCGGCCTAGAGCCTTCCGAGATGTACTTCTAGAAGCCTGGCATCATGGCGAGGCCTTGCGTGGTCTGCCGGACGTCTTGCAAATCAACCGCCACCTAGCTTTGGCCAGTCCAGACCTGACTAAGCACATGGAAAAATTGAAAGTCCAGGTTGAGGTGGCTGATGCCAATGAGAAATCTCTTCCCGCTTCCCTTCGATCGGCACAGGATTCCACTAAGTGTTTTCTTGGTAATTTTCTGGAAAAACAGGATAAAAAAGACCTGTCCTTATCCGAGTCTATCCAGACTCTTTGCCGGGACGCTCAGAATGACCATGATATTCGTATTAAAATTGGTCACGGATGCGGAAATAGGCGCGAGATCGAAGAAAGAATCCAACATTGGATGAATTTACCGATACGGAAGCCGGTGCCAACGTTGATTGATGGACTGGACTGGGAGCCGGGGCCGTGGCTGTCATCCTGGGAATCATCCCTCCCTCCTAATCCACCCCGCCATTTCAACTCCGACAATAGTTGGTTGCTAACAGGAGAAAATGTACCGGAGGAGACTGACGACGATGAGGATATCTGGGGCGATGGTTGCTATGATAACGTAGCCGAGATCGCCAAAAGCCTCATTGCGTGCTGGCCCAATCCGCCTGTTGAGATTTCCAAATGCTTAGGAATCACCTTGCGGGATATCCAATGGTTCACCTCTGGAAAGGCTCCTCTGGACAGGTCTGTACGTTTTGATCTTGAAGCGTTGCTGGGCATCGAATACGACGAAAGAAGGTGCAGCTATATAGCGGCCGGGCCTTGTGTCCTGATTGCCCGCACCCCCAAAGCCCTTGAGGAATCCTATGAACACCTTTCGCACGGCGGAGATGCAAACCCGTTTGAGATCATCCCTAGTCAGGGGACAGCAGATCCAAGCTGGCGATACATAATTATCAATACGTACGGAGAACAACCAAGCATTTTGATGGCCCCTCGCGGAGTAAAAATCACAGAGCGTGTCCCAGACCTGCTTATGAATTATGATGGCATCAAGCCTGTCGATCCGGAGTTCTATCGGGATGTCGCTTCCACCTGCGCCCGGGCTTGCCGCGAACCTGCAGCCAACATCCGCGAGATGAATGACTTTGCGAAACGCTATGATGAGCGCTGGGTAGATTGCGCCTGGGAGCCGGAATTTTGAGTCAGAGCGTAAAGCTCAAGATCATTGGAGACGATAGGTTCGTCATTCAGAAAAATCAAGATGGACCTTGTTGGCAATATTCTCTTTTTTATCAATAGGTTAGCTACATCGCCCTTGGTCCGAAAAATCCCCGTCAAGTTCGATACCAGTAACGTTTCCTCCACCAACACCTTGTAAAAAGGATTATCTCTCCGCTTCACGGCCCCACTCAGGGCCGCTCGCGTTTGTGGCGTATAAGTGCAAGAAATAAAGAGCTTTTCCGCTTTCCAATTCAGCCAACGAACCATTTTTCAATCGGACCCGAAGAGCCTTAAAAACGCACATCCGACCCTTAAAAAGCCCTTTTTCTCGTCTCTTTCTCTGAATGCTCTTGACCTTGCGCCCGAGGTCAAGACCTCGTAAAACTACCTAAAAACAAGCAGTTATAAAACTGGCCTCCGTTTTCTGTTTTTCCGTTTTTTGGAGTAGCAAGCGCAACCGGTATCAAAAAAAGAAAAAAAAGAAAAAGATGCGACATGACGTTGTCGCACCTCGGTGCTATTCTGCATCCCGTGGTTTGAAATAATTTGCCAAAGGAGAAACGCGGCAATGGAAATGTTTGAAAGACTCCAAACGGTTCTGGTGCTCTTGCGGCCGGGACCTGTGGCTGATCTTGTAGATTCAGCCATTCGGGATCAGAAGCTCAAAACCTGGAAGGTACAGCGAACCACCGATCTTGTTGCGGTCGGCTGCCTGTTGGCGATTATCGATCCCGATCTGATAAAGAAAAACGATTGGGAAGAGCTTTGTGGTTGGTACAAGGAAATGGACGATCCGGAGATGAAAGTCCTTCTCGTCACACCGTCAAAACACCTGACTTCGCTTCCATCAAGGAACCTGATAAAGCCTCCAAGAAAAATTGACAAAACATTTTTGCGGGTTCTTCTGGTTCACCAGCGCTCTCTTCTTGAAAGACGTAAAAACCAATCAGATAAAAAACTGCGCCAGATTACTCGGCTGATGTTTATGCTATCCATTTTGGACCGAGGGAAAGTTCTCAAGGTTCGAGACGTGGCAAAAGTCTTAGAAGTTACACCAAGGACCGTCCAGAGAGATTTGGAAACGCTCCTGGCAGCGGGGTATCCCGTCGATTTTGCCGATCAGCCAGGAAACTACAAATTCCCCGATGGATTCAAATCCTATGACCTTTTTTATGAAGATTAAGGAGGCGTGATGAAAAGCCAATTAACTCCCAAGGAATTATGGGACTCTCTGAATTCGGAAATAGATTTTTCAAGCATTCTTGGCTCTTGGCTCCACACATTTCAACAACAAATTGAAATGGCAGATTCCGGTAAACAGGACAAGCGCTCCTTGCAGTACTTCAAAGATGAGCGGTTTCTGACCCTATTCGGTTTGGAGTCATTGCTCTACCCGCATAGAAAAATTGCCGGGAAACAACCTGCTGGTTTCCACGTTTTATTCCAGCAGGCCTTTGCCGGAAAATGGCTTACGGGAAACTGGAAAAAACGGAGCAGTAAGATTTCAATCGAATACGAAAAGGACTTACCGGAATGTATCGGGTTTCGAAAATACTTGAGCGACCTTTATTCGAAGTCAGATCATCCGAACCGTCACATCCAGCATCCTGTGAAATACGAAAGGGACAAGGCGATTCAACGCAAAGAGATGGGCCGCTATGAAGGGCCGACGCAGTCCGACGCGGTGGTGTCCTTTGGGGATGAGAAAATCTTTGTCGAGTCGAAATTTGTATCAGACGTTTCAACCACGGTCAGCTACTCCACGTTACGAAATCAGGTTGCGCGAACGATTGAAGCAGGGCTGCAAAACGTCAATTTCAAAGTCGAGAACTTCTGGTTCTTGCTCCTTTCTCCCCGTATCCACAAAATCGACTACCCCGATAGTCGACTTTATTCTCATCTGTTGCGTCGCTACCGATTTGATCCACAGTCGCTACGGCAGGACCTGGTGCATCTTGAGCACCAGGGGTTGGTGAGATCGGAAGATTGGAGAGAGATTTCTTTACGGCTCGGACACGCAACATGGGAAGACATCAGGCAAATCTCCTTTGACATTTCCCTGATGCCTTTGAATCTCAAAAAAGCAATGACTCAATTTTGGGACGAGCGATTGGTTCTCTTGCGATCCCTTCCGAATATTACTGTTCGGGATTCTTATACGCAGATGCAGTCTCCCGTTCCATTTGAGTCCCTTCCAGAATTCATAAGACGTCTCGAAAATCAGGGAGCCAAGCGAGTCACCATCGGTCGTCGCAGTGCGCTGACGGACGCCATTTCCTGGGACACGCCGAGCATGTTTCCGCAGGAGTTAAACGACGAGCATATCGCTGTACTCACCAGGAAAGCGCCAGATGGTCAACTTGATGATTTTGTTTTCCTCAACACGAATTAGACTTGGAGAAAGTCTGTGAAAGAACACATCACCAAAGCGATATGCGTCGATTTCGACGGAGTGATTGCCGAATTCGCCCCAAGCATCGATGAATTTGGCCCGCCGCTCCCAGGGGCCGTCGAAGCACTCCGCGAACTGCGCGCTCTCGGACTTAAAATCATTATCCACACAGCGCGACCGAGCATCCCCGAACATCTTGACCGGCTTGCAGCATATCTGCGTCGCGAGGGTATCGAGTTCGACGAAATCAACGGCAATTCTGATTGCGAGTGGCCCGCAACCAAGCCGCTCGCCGATCTTTACATCGATGACCGCGCCTGCCGCTTTGAGGGAAACTGGAATAAGACGCTGACGGATGCGAAGCGATTTCTCGGATTCACCGTATCGCATACAACGCCATCCGATTATTCGGACTTGCTCGCTCTTGTCACGATGCGCCGCGACCAGGTCGAGCGTTTCGAGGCGTTGCTGCGCGCTGAGACGAACTGGGCGACCGCCCCGGCGTCAACGCGGTTCCACCTGGCGAAAGAAGGTGGTCTTGTCGAGCACTCGACCAATGTCGCCCGAACGCTATTGAAGCTACGTGGCAGCCTT
Source organism: bacterium (assembly GCA_036725605.1). Taxonomy (GTDB): domain Bacteria; phylum Lernaellota; class Lernaellaia; order Lernaellales; family Lernaellaceae; genus CALBTQ01. The sequence goes on along the minus strand of DAIMDW010000021.1, from coordinate 87,526 downwards.
GCCCCCGAACTTTCCGAGGAAAGCTGTGTGATCATCGGTTTGTACCACGACATCGGAAAAGTGGGCGCATTTGGAAAGCCATACTACTTGCCGAATCCGAGCGATTGGCATGTGCGGAATCGAGGCATTCGCTACGTTGTAAACAAGGAAGTTGTCCATCTCGATATCGCAACCAGGAGCCTATTTCTTGTTTCACAACACATTTCGCTGTCTGACGAGGAAGCGCAAGCGATTCGCTACCACGATGGGCAGTACATACCTGAAAACCAGAGTGTTGCTCACAGGGAAACGCCCCTAACGCGTCTGCTTCAATATGCGGACAATTGGAGTGGAGGAGTGATTGAAGGGGAATCTCAGCAAAATGGTCAGGAGTCGTGACCATGAAAATCAAACCGAAGAAAATCGATATGTCCAAGCCTGGTAATGGTCTCTGGACTCAGTGGTTCGGCAATGGCCAGAAAAAAAGCGAAGGCGAATTCAAGAACGGTGTGAAGCATGGCCCATGGAAAACTTGGTACGATAACGGGCTGCAACGAGGCGAAGGCAATTTTACGGCCGGACAACAGAATGGAAAATGGACCTTCTATTGGGAGAATGGGCAGAAAAGAAGTGAAGGCCGATATAAAGCTGGCCAACAGGATGGTCGATGGAAATTTTGGGAAAAGAGCGGCCGCAGAACACCACGCGACTTTGTTTTTAAAGGCGGTGAGGTAATCAAGGAAATCAAGACGCATCAAACCCCAGATACTGCCGTTGTTCCGCCCACACCAGCGGGATCTGCTTCTTCGTAAGCATGGCGAGCGATAAACCCGACGGCTCCCTACCGTCGAGAATGGCGTCGATGATATCAGGTGCGAGCAGCGTAAGATCGAGAATTCGGCTCACGTAGGAGCCGTCCACCCGGTTGGCCCGGGCGATCTCGGCCAGGTTCTTCACGCGCCCGGATTCGATGAGTTCCTTCCACCGGAAAGCCCGGGCGATGGCGACCAGGATCGCGTTCTGGGCGGCTTGCTTCGACGACGTTTTTCCGTCCAGACCCTGCGGCACGATGATTTCATTGCGGCCACCACGTCGCTTCAAGGTCATCGGAATGTGGACGACGATGCAGTCGCCGTCGCGGGTGATGGTTGGCTTTTTATTCATTGGCAGCCTCCTCGTCTGCTTCAAATTCCGCCGCGATGGTGCTCAAACCGTCCAACCGGAATCGCACGGTGATGCCGTCCGGGTTGACCACCACGCGCTCGATGAGCAGCTGCACGATCCGCGCTTGTTCGGCGGGAAAAAGCTCGTCCCAGATCGGATCGAGTTGGTTCAGAGCTTCGGCGACCTGAAGTTCATCGAGGGCGTGTTTGTCGAGTCCGCGAATCATGCGGTTGATCTCGTGGACGCGGCTTTGGAATTCCTGTTTTTCAGTCTGAACGAGGTTACCGGCGAGCTTGACCTCCAGTTCCATGCGCTCGCTCTCGAGGGCCGAAACTTGCTCCCTTTCCTGGAAGCGCGCGGCACGGTATGTTTCCGCGATCATTTCCGGCGAACGGAACACGGCGCGGAGTTGCTCCATGACCGCACTTTCGATCTCCCCTGCCGCTACTGTCCGCACCGGGCAGGAGTCATACCCGTTCTTGGAAGCCGCGACGCAAAGGTAGTAGCGGTACGTCTTGCCGTTTTTCTTGGCGAAGGTCGGCCCCATCGATCCGCCACAGTGACCGCATTTGAGGATGCCCTTGAGCAGCGCGGGTGTCTTGGCTCGGGTTTTGTTTCCACGGACGCGGCAATTCTGTTCGAGGATGGACTGGACCTGGTCGAACAAGGCGCTCGGGACGATAGCGTCGTGCTCACCGGGATAGTGCTGATCGTGGTGGACGATCTCGCCGATGTATAGCCGGTTGTTGAACATCCGGTAGAGGTGCATCTTGTTCCAGGCGACACCTGCGTGAGTCGTTCCCTTTTTTGTGACCCATTCCTTGGTCCGATGCCCCTGCTGGTTCAATTCCTTTGCCAGCAAGGTCGCCGAGCCGATCTGCGTGAAGCGCTTGAAAATATGGCGCACGAGTTTCGCCTCGATCGGGTTGACCACCAGCTTCTTGGCCAGGCGGTCCACATCATAGCCCAGCACCGGCATGCCGCCCATGTACTTACCCTTGCGCTTCGAGGCGGCGACTTTGTCGCGGATCCGCTCGCCGATGATTTCACGCTCGAACTGTGCGAACGAAAGAAGGATGTTCAGCGTGAGGCGCCCCATCGATGTGGTCGTATTGAACTGCTGTGTGACCGAAACGAAGGTCACGCCTTGGCGCTCGAAAATTTCAATGATCTTTGTGAAATCGAGAAGCGAGCGAGAGAGTCTGTCGAGCTTGTACACGATCACGCAATCGACGCAGCGATCCTCGATGTCCTGGAGCAGTCGCCGCAACGCCGGGCGCTCCAGCGTGCCCCCTGAGAAACCCCCGTCATCGTAGTGGTCGGGCAATACCACCCACCCCTCACTGCGCTGACTGGCGATGTAGGATTCGCAGGCCTCGCGCTGCGCGTCCAAGCTGTTGAATTCCTGGTCCAATCCCTCTTCGGTCGATTTTCTTGTGTAGATCGCACAGCGGACTTTTGGAGTCAGAGTGTTCGGAGGTGTTTCCTTTCCATTTTTCATTTAGCTTTTCCGTTTTGACGCAATCCAAAAAAGGCCGGGCCGTTCCAATGTGTGCCGGTGATGACCTTGGTAATTGCGGTCAGCGAGCGGTATTTCTTTCCTTCGAATTCAAACCCGTCACGAACCACGATGACCTCATAGCGGCCACCGTTCCATTCGCGGATCAGGCGCGTTCCGACGACAGGCATTCCCTTTTTCTTAGGTTGTCCCTGCGGTAACGCAGCCATCTCGTCGAGGCCATTGTCTTCCGCGATTTTCTGGACGCGCTCCCGCGTCTGCTGCGACAGGCCGCCGTGGGCCAATTCCTGGATTCGGTATGCCAGGCGCTTAACCAGAAACGGGCGGCTGTACGCCGGGGCCTCCGTTCCGAACAACACCTCCCACTTTTCGCGCAGAGCTTCGACCGGCAGCTTTTGGATCTGCGCGATCTGCTTCAGAGCCGTATCCGTCATTTCTTTCTCCTTCTCTTCGGTTCGACAGGATGAAGGCTCTGTCCAGACGAAACCTCAAGGCCAATCTCTGTTTTGCCGTTCGTTTTCAGTATGTTATGCACATCGCGCAGACGCTTTCGAACGATGGCCGTGGCCAGAATTTCGGCGACTTCGGAGATGGTGTCTTTGCGCTTCATGATGCCGGAATATGGAACCGCTGCCTCAAGTGACAACGTCGGAAAATGTTAAATTGGATTAACAATCAATTTCTCCTATATGAGGTTTGCTTTGGATGTGGCTCGGACTCCTGTCTCATTTCTCAACTAAAAAAGCCCCGGCGAAGCGGGTGTGTTTCATCCCAACTTCACCGGGGCTCGATGTTTTCGACGACCCCGAAGATTTACGCGATTGTCACAGGCCTGTCTTGCCGTAGCCTACGGCGAAGGCAGATCCCCGGGCTTGATGCTCCGTTCGACCTTGATGTTGCACAGTTTGCCGTTCTGGAAACTCAGCTTCAGGGTTCCGAAGAATCCTTGCGCCATGAGCATTTCGATGTATACGAACAGCTTTTTCATGAGAGCAGAATATGGGCCAGATTCTGATAGGGCAAGTTCATTTGGTGGAAGTTTTCACCCTGCATTTCCTCCACCCCCGGAATCCGGTCCATTCCTCCTTGCTTCGTTCAACGAGTGTGAGTCGCGCTCGCCGTCCAACTCATATGGGCAGAATATGGGGACGTTTCTTAAAGGGCAAGTTCAGAGGTGTGCAAATTTTTGGGAAAAAGATGCGACAGCGATCCTGGTTTGCATGGAACCGGGCCACACAGTTTCGAAATATTGTTGGGTGAAACGATGGAAGATTTATTGCAGAAACTGCGTTTACGCTGTTTGACGTTCTATTCGTTCGCTGAGGAATTCAAAACTGCCACGAACTAGATCGTCATCAATCGTCAGGAGATCAAATACAACTGAAGATTGATTTCCCCTCGGTCAGATGCTCGTCTATGATGAAAAGATGAAAGAGTCGAAATCCCGCTACGAAGAACTGCAATCAGAAATCGAGGCATCCGAAAAGAGGATTGCGGAATTGCGCTCGGAGATCACCGAGCAGACCGAGCGACTTGCCGCCCTCAGACAAGAACTGAGCACCTTGGCGCCGGGGCAATTGGCCATTCCACTGTCGTCGGCATTTCCCCAGACATTGCCCGTGCCGGCGACGAACGCGGAAAAAGTCATTTTATTCCGTTCATTGTTTCGCGGGCGGGAGGATGTGTTTCCTCGTCGATGGGACAACCCGAAAACCGGCAGGTCCGGTTATTCTCCAGCTTGCGCCAACGAGTGGGATTTGGATTTGTGCGAGAAGAAGAAAGGCGCAACTGGCGGTAGAAAACCAAGAGCGACATGTAGCGAATGCGCAAATCAGGCATTCCTGCCCGTAACCGATGAGGAGATTGCCAATCATCTTCGCGGCGAGCAAATCATGGGGGTCTATCCGCTTCTGCCGGACGAAACCTGCCGCTTTCTCGCAGCGGATTTCGACAAAAAGTCCTGGCAGGAAGATGTCCATGCGTTTGCTGAGACCTGCAAGACGCGCGATGTTCCCGTCGCCATTGAGCGGTCGCGATCTGGAAACGGGGCCCACGCCTGGATTTTCTTTTCCGCTCCGATTCTCGCGGCCGCAGCGCGTAAAATGGCCTGCTTTCTCATTACGGAGACGATGGCTCGGCGTCACCAGCTTTCGATGGAATCCTACGACCGTCTTTTTCCGAATCAGGACACCATGCCGAAGGGCGGATTCGGTAACCTGATCGCTATGCCCCTGCAACGTCAGGCCAGAGATAGCGGCAACTCCGTTTTCGTCGATGACAACTTCATCGAATTCCCGGATCAATGGTCGTTCCTGGCGAACCTGCGGCGTCTTGACCCGTCATCCGTGCAGACCCTGGCGGAAGAAGCGGTCCGGCGCGGGCAGGTGATTGGGGTTCGCCTGAGCGATCCATTGAGTGACGAGGAGCGGTCTCCGTGGAACCGCACTCCTTCGAAGAAACCAAAGAAAATTGCCATTGAGGAACCGATTCCCTCCAATATCAATGCGGTCATCGCGCAACGATTGTTCATCGAAAAGAAAGGGCTGCCGTCCGCATTGATCAACCGGATCAAGCGTGCGGCCGCGTTCCAGAATCCGGAGTTTTATAAAAGGCAAAGTTTGCGGTTCTCGACCGCGCTTACTCCCCGCGTCATCGCTTGCTTCAAAGAACTGCCGGAGCACATCTCGCTGCCGCGTGGATGTTTATCCAACATCGAAGCCCTGCTTAACGAGCACGGTGCGTCATTGAACATCGAGGATTTGCGCCAAAGTGGAACGCCGTTCGAATCGAGTTTTCAGGGAACACTCACGCCGATCCAGGAAGAGGCTGTAAAGAATCTCCTTGCTCATGACACGGGTGTATTTGTGGCGCCGCCGGGCATTGGGAAGACGGTGGTCGGGACGTATCTCGTTGCTGCTCGATGCTGTAGCACGCTGATCCTCGTTCATCGCAAGCCGCTGCTCGAACAGTGGATTGCTCAATTGGCCTTATTTCTCGGTAAGGACACGAAAGCAATCGGTCGCATCGGAACAGGAGTAAAAAAACCGAACGGGCATCTGGACGTGGCGATGCTGCAGAGCTTGGTACGCAAGGGAGAGGTGGAGGATATCGTTGCAGGATATGGACAGGTCATAATCGATGAATGCCATCATGCCCCTGCCGTCTCATTTGAGCGCGTGCTGTCGGAGGTGAAAGCCCGCTTTATCGCAGGGCTGACAGCGACTCCCTATCGACGCGACGGGTTGCACCCCATCATCGGCATGCAGATCGGGCCGGTTCGTTTCACCGTCGATTCGAGATGTCCATCAACAAGGTGCCCGTTCGATTATAAACTCCTCGTACGGGAAACAAATTTTAAGCCAGTTGCTCTGGCCGAAGACGCTGGAATTCAAAATCTGTATGCGGCGTTGGCCGCTGATTCGCGTCGCAACGGCATGATTTTTGACGACGTGATCCGGGCGCTGGAGGACAAGCGTTCCCCGATCCTCCTCACAGAGCGGCGCGACCACCTCGAGTGGTTCGCGGAGCGCTTGCGGAAATTCACGCGCAACCTCGTCGTCCTTCACGGCGGAATGAAGACGCGGGAGCGTCGGCAATCGCTGGAACAACTCGCCGCCATTCCCGATGGAGAAGAACGGCTCCTTTTGGCCACGGGAAGATATATCGGCGAGGGGTTCGACGACGCGCGTCTGGACACGCTTTTTCTCGCACTGCCGGTTTCATGGAAAGGAACTCTCGTACAGTATGCCGGTCGTCTCCACCGCCTTCATCCCGGCAAGGTCGAGGTGCGGATTTACGATTATGTGGACCGGGATGTTCCTGTGGCGCTCAAGATGTTCGAACGGAGGCTGCGCGGTTACCGCGCGATCGGCTACACCTGCGAAGACGCGCCGGCCGACTCGAACCCATTTGAAACGGAACTGATTTTCGATGACGAGCAAGGATATTCAGGCGGGATTGAATCAGAGAAGGACTAATGCCGAAAACGACCATTAAACAGACTAAGAGAAAAAACCCAAAGATTTCGACGAAGCGGTTTGAGGAGATGATCGAGGAGGTGACCGTCGATTGCTACGACGAGTCCAGGCGATCACCGGATTCCTCTGTGTTTCGCAGGATAATATCGAAACCCTGTTTGCAACCGAAGACGCTGCGGCCAAGTCACAATTTATCGTATTTTAGCTTTCCTCCGGCAACTTCCATGTGCGGAAGTGAGAAAGCGCTGATGTTCCACCGAGCATATTGCGTGCGCGTTCCAGGCGGATCGTGATGATCTCCCGTTCATTTTCGTCGAGATTCGCCGCCTCGACGGTCAATCTCTCAAAGAAACTTTCAAGACGGCAGGCCCGCGCCCAGGTCTCGGCCAGTTTCAGGAGTTGATCTTGGCTTGTTCTGTACGCCTCCTGGCGGCGCCTTTCTTCCGCTTGCTGCCGCCGTACCGCTTCCTGGCGCTCCCATTCCCGATGCTGTTCCTCCCACCGTTGTTGAGCTTCCTCTTCCTTCCGGCGCTGTACTTCCACCATTTTGGCAATGATAGGCGCCGCGTGCCTGAGCCCCCGTTCGATTTTTCCAAAGAGGTCCGGCAAAGTCCCTGGCGTTTTCTCGCACCAATACTGTTCCCATGATGTTCCAGGATATGGTGAGAAGGCTCGCACCGCGAGGCGGCCCGTGGCGAACTCATGCTTGGTTGTCCATTCGTATGAGGGAGCACGATATGTTCGGCGCGTGGGAGGCAACTGATCCAGCCGGATATAGTTCCCGTTGTGGTATCGAGCCTCCACCTTCTCGCTCAATTCATAGACTGTGAGCCCGATGGCGACGGAGCCGATGTACGTCACGGTCGGACGGCATGGACTCCAGGTCTTCCAATAAGATTCCTCCTTTTCAATTGGTTCCTTTGGGTCAAGTCTCGGACGATGGAGGCCTTCGGCATGAGGAGCGATGACAACCCGATGCCGATGATCCTCCAGAAAAAAGAATAGGCGGCTCGCAGTGTCCAGCGCATGCGCGAGCAGTTCCTTGGTCACGAAAAGATCGACCAGGAGTTGCTTGGTCGGACGGAGATGCCCAGCATCCGAAACGCGGTCGACTTCAAAAAATTCACGGACACCCGTGCAGAGAGCGTGATGTGAAGATCGTTCGGCAGGTGCGGGTGATGGACGTTTTCGGCGAGTGGACGCAGGCGGACGGGGCAGCGCCGGGGGCAATCTCTGTGGATTACCGTCCCGTGACCATTCCAATTCGTCACCTGGTTGGGCAGGCGGTAGGGCTGGTTGCGGCGGTGCCTTCCCGACTTTGAGCTTGGCCCAGTATCCTCGTTCGGGTCGTGGCACTCTCAGCCGAGTGCAAACCCGGGCGAGAAAACTGGAAGAAACCTCGTATCGGGCCGCGACCGTGATCATCGGTTCGGCCCAGACTTCCTTGTAGAGCTTTTCTCGGGTAACCCCCATTGTCAGCTTCTCCGAATTTCAAGTTGTTGATACTTGCAACACAGCTTTCAGCGATATTTTTAACTTGTCGGATCATTTTGCATAAATGGCCGATACGTTCCATCTGGTTTTTCAGCATTCTGAAGGCTGCAATTCTGACGAAGGAAATGATATGGCTCCTTCTGCACTATCATCACCATTACACCACTCCACCGTTTACTTTGACCGCGCCCCCGGCCGCCGGGCTGTAGAGTCTCGATTTCCGGTGAAAAAAGCCCTTGACTTGCCCGCCACACGAAGCGATGTGACACGTCGTAAGCTGCTGAATCGAAAGGAGAAAAGACATGGCGCGTTACATCCTGACCAACCTCGACACCGGCGCGATCCTCGGCCAGACGCTGAACGAACGGAGCATGCGCCCCTTCGTCAGCATCGCCGAAGCCTACGAAACGCTGGCGCGGATCGAGGCGAGAGCCAACTGGAAGCCCGAAGAGATCGGCCAGTCGTTCAACGGCTGGACCCTGTGCGAAGTCAACCCGGTCGAAAGACCATAAACCCACAAGGAGCCACTCATGACCACAAAGACCACCACGATCAAGGAAGCCGCCGAAAAGTACGTCGCCCATCTGACCGAACTCGGCAAGAACGAGCGCACCGTCATCACCTACGGACGGCACCTGGACCTGGCCGTCGCCCACTTCGGCGAGGGCAAGGATATCGCCAAGATTCTGCCCGTCCACGTCTCTGCCTTTTTCAAGAGCGACGCGGTCAACAAGCTGATCCGCGAACCCAAGAAAGAGGGTGAAACGCGCACCGAGCGCCCGCGCAGCCCGCACACCATTGCTCAGACCAAGCGCGTGTTCCGCCAAATGCTGGTGTACTGCAAGGACCAGGGATGGACGGACAAGGTGCCGCTGCCCAAGGAGGAACTGGCCAGGGTCAAGGAAACCGCCGAGGCCGAACCCGCCGAAAGCGCCGAGTAAGCCATGACGGACCAAAGCGCCAAAGTCGCCATCCCGCCCGAGGTGCTCAAGGGCATCGAGGCCGTGCGCCGAAGCGGAAGGACCAACATGCTGGATCGCCCGGTCGTCGCCGCCATCGCCCTGGAGCTTGGCCACATCGACGCCGCCTACTGGCTGACCGACAAGGCCAACCACAAGACCTACGCCGAGGGAATCTTCCGAGGCTTTCGAGAGGAAACGCCCACCACCTGACGCCCGCCCCAGACCAATTCCCACCTCCAGCGCCCTTTGCGGGGCGCTTCTCTTCGGGCCGGAAAACTTCGCATAAGTGGTTGTTTTACCTTGACTTTAATGTGCTTCGAAGCCCCTGTACGTCGCATGAGCACGAAGAACCAAAACCGAAAGGAGGCCACGATGGAAGGCAGCAACAACGCACAAACCGCCCGCAGGCAAACCTTCAATACGCTCGGAGAGGCGCTGCGCTCGCTGGGTGATGTCAACGTCATCGGGTGCGGACACTTCGCCGAATTCGAAATTTTCGGCATCGCCGCCGACTACCAGGCTGAGGTCGAAGACTCCATCGAATACGAGCGGCATCCCGGCACAGCCATCGTGGACCATGAACTGGGGCTCATCATGTGGCAGCACGCCGCCAGCGGCCGCACCCGCCTGGCTTACCGCGTCGTCGAGTGCGACGACCAGGGCATGGTTATCCGCAAACCCGCGTAACCCAAGGAGGACGGAATGCCTGAATTTTTTCAGACGGCCATGGGGCGAACCTTCTACGACCACACTTTGCCGACCATCGCCCGAGAACTGGCCCGGCTCAACGCGGCGCTGGAGCGGATCGCGGCGGCTCTCGAAAAACAGAACACTCAAGCCAAGGAGAAAGACAATGACGAAACCCAGGCTTAAACGCGGCATGATCGCCCGGTACACGGGCACCGACCACGCCTTCATGACCGGACTCAAAGTGAAGCTGATCGCCCCGATCCTCGACGACAACGAGCGCCCCACGGGCTGGTGGGACGTCGCGCCCTGGATCGAGCAGGACCAGCGGTTCTCCTGGGTCACCAGCGACGCCCGCCGCGAGGACCTGGTGCCATTGAAGAAGGAGGACTGACCATGAACTTCAAGCAAGCCATCAAGGTGCTGCAGGCGAAACAAAAACGGGCGGCCGAGACCGTCTTTGCCCAAGACGAGGCCGAGGCACTGAGCATCGCCATCGAGCAATTGGAACGGGCCGACTGTAACCGGGAGACTGAGATTGAAAAGGCGGTTGAGCTTATCCGCGAGGCGATCTTCGACTCCGACGGCAATCTTCACGAAAGCGCCTGGAGCTACCTCAAGGACCGGATCGACTTCCCCGCCGAGGACAAGGCCGAAATCATCCGGCGGCTCGGTCTGGCCGGGAAGGAGTAGCCCATGAACCTTTCCACTGCCATTTCCCAGTTTCTCACGCAGTTAGAGGCTGAGGGAAAAAGCCCGCACACCCTCAGCTGCTACGGCCGCGACCTCAGCCTGCTGCTCGCCTTCGCGGGCGACATCGAGGCGTCGACCTTGAACGCGGATCTGCTGGCGCGTTTCCTTTTGTCCACGCCGGTGACCACGACGCACACGGGCGCCCCCCGTGGCGAAGCGAGCCTGGGACGTATCAAAGCCTGCCTGCGCAGCTTCGGGTGCTACGTGGCCAACGTGGGCATAGCCGGGCGCAATCCCGCAGCATGGATCAAGATCAAGCGCTATGACCGGGAAGCGCCGTCTTTTCTCTCGCCCGCCGAAGTGAAGGCACTCCTCAAGGCGGTCGCCGCGCGCAAAGGCGAGACCGCCGACCGTGACTTGGTCATGCTGCGCGTCCTGCTCGGCACCGGCATTCGCCTGGCGGAACTGGTCGGTCTGGACATTGGCGATGTTCACCTCGACCAGAAGCAGCTGCGCATCAGGCGCACCAAGGGCGGCAAGCCCCAGGTGCGATTCTTGAACACCGAGCTTCGCGGCGTCCTGCGCAAGTACATCCAGCGCCGCCGTAAGATACTGGCCGAGACCGACGCACTCTTTCTCTCGAATCGCAACCGGCGCATCAGCACCCGCCAGGTCCAGGAGCGAATGGGGCTCTGGCTCACGTGGGCCGAGCTCGACGGCAAGATCACCGTCCACGGACTGCGCCACACCTTCGCCACGCTGCTCTATGGCCGCACAAAGAATCTGCTGCTGGTCGCCAAAGCACTCGGCCACTCCCGCGTCACCACCACCCAGGTCTATGCCCACATCACCGACGATGACCTCGAGGACGCACTCGAAAGCATCTGAGCCGCCCGGCTTGCGCCTCACAGAACACGTCTTATCTGCGATTTGGCCGAAGGCCGACTCGCGCAACTTCGCCGACTTACGGCGACCGCTGCTGACGACTTCCACGCGATTGTTTTCGCGTTTTCGGCGCATCAGTCCCTCGGCTTGTCCTTGGACGGCTTGCCGGACGCGCCGCCACACACGCTTTCCAGAAGCGCGACCGCCCATTCCGCTGGCGTTGTCTGCGGACCACTGGTTGAATCGCGCTGGACCCGCATGACTTTCAGCGACTCGAATTGCTTGCGCATCAAAAGGTCGAAATGCGCGATGGCCGCATCGGCATTGCCCTCCACGGCGCGTATCCATCGCGTGAAATAAAACGATGCCATTGAAGCTTGAAGCTGGTCTGTCGAGTTGTTGAGTTCGAAGTCGCGGCGGATTGCCTCGAGCATTTCGTCGAACAATTGCCGATCTCTGTCATCGAGCAGACGCTTCACATAGGCGCCGTGCTTCATCCCGTTGAGGTTGCCCGGCTGCCCTCCGCCTTTGTTTTTCAAATTGGCCCCGTGCATCCGGCAGACCTCATATCCCGTCACAGCCGGGAGCGTGCAGCGCCGCCCGTTTTTCTTCATACGGGCGGTACATCGCGGGACATGGCGACCGAAACTATTCACGTAGTCCTGATCATCGGGCAAATTCTGATTGGTGTTCATGAGTGACTCCTTATGGTATTGGAGGATGAGGTTTCAATGTTTTCCGGAGAAGCCGCGCTTCGCGCTGCGGCTTTTTGCAAGATGTAACGTACAGCACGCCTTGAAAGCAGGAACCATTCGGCGATTTCGGTGACGGTTCGGCCTTCTCGACGCATGGCGATGATCGTCAAATCACGCTTGATCCGGTTCACGTTTTTCCGGTGTGCAACATAGAGACATCCGCCGCGAAAGTATTTGTGGATTTCCGCGACCAATTCCTCCGGTAAGACTTCCGACGCTTTGCGATAGGGCAAAATCACGAATGCCTCCATTCGGCTTCCTGCCGCAGGCGACGTTCCCACTCGTCGGGATCCCAGTTACCCCGGGGGACCGCTTCGCCTGTGATGAATTTTTCGATAAGGTCCCTGACGGTTTCTTCCAGCATTAAACCGATCCACTTGTCATATCCGCCGCGTGGGCCGGAGTATTGACGCAGGTAAATCTCCCGCTGAAGTTTCATCCGGGAGAAGCTCCGCCAGATTTCACGCTCGACGCCGCTGTTGTCCTTGACCAGATCCTGGTAGATTTCCTCCGCAAATCGCTGCGGGATGTTCAGGGCTCGGGCAAGACTGATTTGTCTCATGGCTTTAATCCTCCTCAGGTTCGAAGTCGGCGAGATCCGCTGATGATGCCGGAGATAATCTCGAATCATCCTCCGCATGGCTAACTTGCTGATTGTGCTGATGAATTTCTACGTTTGCGGTTGATGCGGATGATAGCCCTCTATTGTTCTCATATACCCCCTCCATCCCTTTTTTATCGCCCTCGTTATCCAGCAAATTGGAAATGTCTTCCGCATCTTCCGCATCATCCGCAACTGGCTGATTTTTAGAATTATTTTTCGCGGACGATATTGCGGATGATGCGCTCGATGGCTGACGATCACCCGCAAAAAGCGGCAGGACCGGAGCCATTCCATGCGGTATGCGTTGGTCGTCGGCGTTTACCTCTTCCAGCGTGTATTCGGATTGCTTCGTATGGCTGTTTCTTCGCTGCACAATTCGATAGGAATCAAACTGCCTATTCCTCATGGCGCTGAGGGCGCGGCCGAGCCGTGTCTTTTGCGCGCGCGATCCCTGATCGCCGACGACGGATGGGAGCAAGCCCTTTTCATTGGCGAGGTCCAACAGTTCCGCAAAAGGTACAACCCGCCCGCCGAATTTGCTCCACCACGCGGCGACGAATTCGCGCCATTCCCCACCTTCGGTGTCCGCTGCTTCGTACAGGTCTTCGAGGTTGGAAAGAAATCCGGGAATGCCTGAGAACTGAAGAATGCCACCGGTAATGCGGGCCCATGAATCAAAGGAACCGAAGGTCAATTTTCCCGACGGCCGCCCCGCGACGATCCAGCCACGCACGATGGTGAGAATGGCCGTGATCAAGGCCGCACGGTTTTCTACCACCCAATCATCCAGCGGCTCGTGCTTGAATCCATGCAGACGCCAAGGTCGGTCGTGTCGCGCGTCGATGCGTATGCTGACACAGCGGCGGGCAATCTCCAGGGACATGCTCGGATTGTTGGCCGTGATAAGCCACAACGCATGGTTGGGAAGCTCCGTCATGCCGGGTTGGTATAAAACGCGTTCGGAATAAGGTTCGGCGGTCATTGCGGCGGCCAGAGCGGCCGACTTGAGACCAGTGCGAACATTGATGTTGTCGATTAGGACGACCTGCGGTGCGCCCAGAAGAATGGCCGTGATCTTTTTCGCGATAGCTTGCTCATCCAGATCGAGGCTTGCCGCGTTGACAGACTTGCCGAGCACAATTCTGGAGATGACTTTCGCGAGAAGGGTTTTTCCGGTGCCCGGGCTCGGCGACTCCAGCAAATACATGGGGGTCGGCCCATCGACCATCCGCCGGATGAAAGGCTGCAACAGAGCGGCCACGGCATGAGCACGGCCGGACTGCGAGGTGAACGGAAAATCGACAAATAGTTCGTTGTTGAGAAGAGCAACGGCTTCGGCGATCTGTGCGTCTGATGGTTTGGTCGGAACATCATATGGCAATGTTCCGGGCGCGATATGCATCCAGAGCCGAGCGGTTCGGTGATACCCGGGCGCTTGAACAAGATTGCCCTCGCGATCATAGACCGGCGTGGAGACGACGGCATCGAGGTGGGGTAACGTTGGGTCGGGATACTCCAGCATGTCGCTAGCCAGATCTTTGGGCGGGTTGACCGACTTCTGCATGTCGTTGGCATCGACGACGCAATTGGCAACCCGCCATAAAAGGCCATACATGGAGACGAAATTCATGGGGATGATTTTCGGAGGGTCCGTATTCATCGTGAGTCGGACCAATGCGCCATTCCGTTGGAATATTCGCGGTGGATAATTGGAAGCACGAATCGCCGCCCAAGCTTCCTCGATCAGTGCAGGACCGGTTCGATTATTGACGATAATGACCGGCAATCGCTTTCTATCTGAAACTGTGATCCCGTCCGAACCAGAAAGAGCGGTTTCAGCGTTGATCGTTCGTTTAAAAGCCGCTCCATCGAGCAATGCGGATGGGTCAACGTCAATAAAATCGTTGATCTCTTCGTCACTTGGCAGCGGAACCCGTTTATGAACGGGTGAGGTCCAACCCGCTTTTTTTGCCATATCGAACAGGGTGCCGAGTGTGACGCCGCCGCCGGATGTGAATCCGTCCCACTTGAGCGGAGGCTCGCCATCCACATACTTCTCGCCGAGTGCGCTCCAGGCGTCCCAAAGGGAAAGCCCCGCCTGCGCGTCCCAGTGGTGAAGTGCCATGCCGATACGAAGCCAGTCGTCATAGGAAACGTCGGGCGAGATGTGATCGAGTGCCGCCTGGATCATCTGAGTGTCGCTTGGCGCATAGTTGGTGGACGCAGCGTGTGGACTACTTTTCGGAGCCGACGGGGCCTTTAGTCCATCCTTCGTTTTTAGCACGAAGTGCCTAATATCGTCGGGCACCTGGGTGAGGATGTCCTGGAGCCGCTCGACCGGTAGTCGTTCGAACTCGTCAGGTAAATACGGGGCGAGAATCCTTTCGTCCGTGAACCGATGGAATTGATTTCCCCCGCCTATTGCTCCAAACCAATGCGGCAGCCAGACCATGTTGCCCGCGCCGATTTTCTTGTCGCTGACCGTGTTCTGCTTCGGGAAGCATTCGATCCCACGCCCTGTTCGGATATCGGCGGGCTCGCCGGTGACGAGCAGATGATCCGTGGGTGCGACACGATGCCCGAGCAACCGCGCATCAGAGGCCGGCACCGGGTTTTCGAAAAACACCCAGAGATGCCAACCATGGCCGCTGCCGGACATCTCGATGTGGCTGGGGACGCCCAAAGCGCGGCAGCGTTCCACGCACGCAAGCATCGTGGCCGTCGGGTCAGCTAAAGGCAGCGGATGGCCCGGACCATCAAAATCAAGACAAAGCCACCCGCATTTATTGTCCGGTGTGACGGCATAAGCACCCAAGCGGTCAAAGCCACGGCCATCGGCAACGAGAGCCCCGGTTTTGTTATTGATGTAATTTAATGGGGGTGCCTTGCGTCCCTCCGGTCCATAGACATGGAAGGCGACCAAACTCTCCAATTGTGGGCCGGCTTTAACCGGGCGAGGCCTGGAAATCCACTCTCTACTCCGGCGGTCCTGCCACTGCTGCCGCGCCGCGACAACGTCCCGCCTTGTGAGAAAATCCTTAAGCAGAAGTTGAACGCATTTTTCCTTTTCGTGCACTGCGACCCCCTCAAAAAGAAAAGCCCCGCCGAAACGGAAGGACCTCGCCTTCGGTCCAACGCGGGATCGGTTCTTCCGATTACCTCGTAGGGCCATGTGAAGGCTTTGCCTTCCGCTTCGCCGGGGCTCGATTTTTTCGACAACCCCAAAAGAAAACGAATTGTCACCCGAAATTACGGGTTAACTGTGGTTCCTTTTTTCTTGTTGTCGTTTGTCTGCCGTCATGAAAAGTCGCTTGTCTGTAAAGACTGCTCGATCTTTATGTGCCGGATTCGGCCGTTCTCGAAACGGAGCGTAACGCTTCCGAAAAATCGTTCCGCTGCCATCCGATGAATCAGTGCAATCACTTTTCTCATGATCTCGCCTTTCTCCAGCTTGATCCAGAATATTGCTCCCCCATGAGGAGGGCAAGGGTAAATAATGGAAGTTTCCACCCCGCAACTGTTCCATCGGTAAGGTAATTGGCGACGACTGAAATTTGCAAGTTCCAGGGTGTGCGAAACTATGGTACTTTTCTGCGACAGCCCTATCCCAAGGGTACGCAATCGGAAATGCGTTTAGAAACATCGATGCATGGTAAAATCGTTTAGTGGTTTTTCCCTGGCTTGCTCATGCTCGCCTTCATGATGAAATACATGGCTTTCCCCTGAAACTAACTCTTGACACGCACGATAACTTTATATAGGTTACTGTGCAGAATATATGTGCGGAGATGCGATGAAGAACGAGCTAATCGACTTCGAGCGATACCTGAAGGAGGCACTCGACGTTCAGGTCACCACCAAGCCGTGGACCGGTGGCAATCGTCTGCCCGCCGTTCTGAGGAACCTTTATGCGTTCTTCGAGACGCGGATCAACGACGCGCCTTGCCTGATTATGCGGGACCTGGCGAGAGAGGAAATCTCCCCCGCCACGATCCGCAAGCACATGGCGTTGATCCGGGAAAAATGGAATGCGGACATCGTCTACGTGCGCGACCGGGTCACCTCGTACAACCGTAAGCGGTTGATTGCGCAGAAGGTACCGTTCGTCGTTCCCGGCAACCAGATGTATCTCCCGATGTTGGGTATCGACCTGCGCGAGCACTTCCGTAAGCTCCAGGTTGAAACGCCAAGGTTCGCCCCGGCGACGCAAGCCCTGTTCATCCATTTGCTACGCCGTCAGGATCGGGAAACTAGGATTACACCAGCGGCGGCCGCGCACGACCTGGGTTACACGACCATGTCGATGACGCGGGCTTTCGATGAATTGGAGGCCGCGAACCTGGACAAGATCGTCCAGGAGGGACGGCAGCGCGTCCTGACCCCTTCCATACCGCGCAGAGCGCTCTGGGAAAAAGCCCTACCGTTCCTTCGCAGCCCGGTGAAGAAGCGCATCCATGTCCGGCTGCCGAAGAATCTTCATCCAGGTCCTGTCGCGGGATTGACGGCCCTTGCACGTCAAACCGATCTTGCGGAACCAGACCACGACGTGTACGCCTTGAGCCGGGACACGTGGAATGCTCTGAAGGCGAAATCCAAAGTCGTCGAACTGCCGGTCCCGGAGTCTGATGCGGCAGAGATCGAGATTTGGGGATACGACCCGGAGCTTTTCACCTTAGACGGCATCATCGATCCGTGGTCGCTGTACCTATCGCTTAAGGATGTTCAAGATGAACGCGTCGAGGCCGCTCTCGAACAAATGATGCGAACCGTTCAATGGTAAAAGGCCTGGAAATCTTCAAAGAGCACTTTCGATCCTTTGCGGACCAGTACGTGTTGATCGGCGGCACGGCGTGTGACTTGGCAATGGACGTGGCAGGCATCGCGTTCCGCGCGACCAAGGACCTCGACATAGTCCTATGCCTTGAAGCGCTCGACGCGGCGTTCGTGAAGGCGTTCTGGGACTTCGTCCACGCTGGCGGATATCAGCTGCAGCAGAAGGCGATGGGCGGTCGACAGTTCTATCGGTTTCAGAAGCCAACGATTGCCGATTACCCATTCATGCTGGAGTTGTTCACACGGCGACCGGACGTACTCGACCTTGCCGACGGCGCGCACTTGACGCCGATTCCGATGGAGGAGGAGGTATCGAGCCTGTCCGCAATCCTCATGGACGACGACTACTATCAGTTCATCCAGGCCGGACGGAAGAACGCCGATGGACTGTCCTATCTCGGTCCGGAGCACCTGCTGCCGCTCAAAGCGCATGCCTGGCTCGACATGGCCGCACGCAAAGCCGAAGGGCAGTCCATCGACAGCACGGCCGTCAAAAAGCACAAGAACGATGTGTTCCGCCTGTATCAGATTGTGGACCCCGAGTTCGCCGGGGAAGTGCCGGAAAAGGTTCGGAGCGACCTGCGGGAGTTTGTCGAGCGCATGCGTGACGAGAAGATTGACCTTAAGGCGCTTGGCCTGCGCGGCGAGAATCGCGATTCCATATTGGAGGAAATCCGACGGATTTATCGTTTGGATTCTTGAACCTTGTCCCCCGACCGCTGCTCGGAACCGAGTCCAGGCAGAGTCGGTGGTAGTGTCTGAGGCCGGTCCTGCGCTTATTCTTATTCACGCCTCGAAATGATTTCCGTACCGCACGCCGGGCACCGAAAGAGTCCTTCCGAACCATCGTATTCAACGAACCGCAGGCCGGTATCCGAATTGGGATCGTCCAAACAGCAGGTGAACAATCTTCCATCGATTCGAACGTCTTCCATCAAGCCGCATTTCGGACAGGTCAGAAGCTCGCGGTCGTCTGTGAACAGCCCCAGACGCTTGGCTTCCGTCTGAAGGTTGGCTGCCTGCTTGGCCAACTTGCGAAGGGTTGGTATAAGGATATCGCGTTTCATCTTCCGATGCCTTCGGATTGATAAACTTCCTCCGCAAATTCTCTACGCCCCGGACGATGACCTTGTAGTTCCCGGGAGCCCGTTGGAAGTGGTGGACACCTGCCGGTTCGATCAACGAATCAAACCTTATTACCTGCCGTAGGTCCAGGATACTTGAACGAGGAGGGCCTTTGCAAACGCCGAGAGAGCTTCCCCGCCTCCCCGCTGGAAGAGTTTTTAATAAAAAGTACCGAAAACTCATCCACGATTTTGCGCCGTTTTTCGTTGCTTTTTGCCCGGATCTTCCAAGGGATTCCATATGGCATTTCAAGGGGCCACACAAAGCGCCTTTGTCTCTGTCTTCCCATGGGAAACAAAGTGAAAAGTCCCCTTGCATGAGGGTCGGGCCAAAATTTCGGACCCTCGCTTTCGATATGCTGCACCTCAAAAAGGAGAAATCCGTATGACCGCCGAACGAATGATTTCAACCTATTCCATGTGGAGCCTTTTCAGAAATTGCCGCATGGCATGCATGAAGCGATACATCGAGCATCTCGTCACGTTGTCGGAAGATCATAATCTTCTCTTCGGCTCGGCCATCCACCGGTTCCTCGAATGCTGGCACCGGACCCGCAATCTCGACAAGGTGCTCGATCTTATCGATCGCGCATATCCGGATCGCGCCTCCGATGACGACCAGAATCGGGACTGGCATCTGGCGATCGCAATGATGAGGGCTTATGCCGCTCTTTACCCGGAAGAGGATTTCGATGTTATCGCCCTGGAAAAAACGTTCCAGGGGGAGATTATCAACCCCGCTACCGGGGCGGCGTCGCGCAGTTTCATTTTGGCTGGGAAAGTCGACGGAATCGTCAAAGACGGGGGTGAGTATTTCCTACTCGAACACAAAACCGCGTCGAACATCGATTCGGGTTACCTGGAACGGCTCTGGACCGATTTTCAGATCATCCTTTACAGCTGGTACATCGAAAAAGCCCTGAGCATTCGCATTTCCGGGGTGATCTATAACATCCTCTGTAAGGCCAGGCTCCAGCAATCCAAAGGCGAGACCGAGACCGAGTTCGAAGTTCGCCGCGCCGCACTCATTGCCAAATCGAAGACCGGCAAATCATCGGCAAAACGGCGGTTGCCGGAAAGCGACGATGATTATCAGGCTCGCCTCGCAGAAAAGTATTCCGAACCGGGGATGTTCCATCGGGAGGTGCTGTATATCTCCCGCGACCGCTTTGCCATGCTCCAGGCGGAACTTTGGGAACTGACTCAGAGCTTCCTCGACGCTCGCAGGCGGGACTCCTGGTATCAGAACACCGATTTCTGCTTCAAGTGGAATCGCCCCTGCGCGTATTACCCGCTTTGCAGCAGCGGCATGTCGCCCCTGGTCCGCGACAACCTGTACCGCATCGAGCCGCCGCATTCCGAGCTTATCGACGATGACAACACAAACAACCAGCCCATTTTTTGACGAAGGAGACAGCCATGCTTTTACCAAAGCAAAAAACCGAACCCCTGACGGAACTCAGTGACTTCAACATCTTCTGTTACGGACACCCGAAGGGTGGAAAATCGACGTGGGCCAGCGGTTTTCCGAACGCCATATTTTTGGCGACCGAGGCCGGCCTCAATGCCCTTTCCACCTATCAAGTGAATATTGATTGCTGGGAGAAGCTTCTGGAGGCCTGCAACGAACTGGCGTCCGGCAATCACGATTTCAAAAACATCATCGTGGACACCGTCGATAACGCCTGGTTCTACTGCCGACGCTACATCTGCGAAAAACACAAAGTCGATTTCGAAGGAGATCTTTCTTACGGCAAAGGTCACAGCCTCGTCCTCAACGAATTCACGCGGGTCATCAACAAAATGAGCATGCTGGACTTCGGTCTGATCTTGATTTCCCACGCGACGGTCCAGGAAATCCAGACCCGCACCGGCCCCAAACACAAGACGGTACCGTCGCTGCCCGAAAAACCCCGCAAACTCATTCTGGGCCTCGCGGACATGATCTTGTACTGCGATTTGGAAACCGTTTCCGGGCCGGATGGCAAGCAGTCCATTCGCCGGGTCATGCGCACGCAGCCTCATCCCGGTTACGAGGCCGGTGATCGCACGGGGCGACTGCCCGAAGTGATCGACCTCAATTACGACGCCTTTGTGCGGGCTTTCAACGGCAAACCCGCAAGCGAACCCAAATCCCAATCCACGACCAAGAAAACCCAATAACACGGAGGATACGATAATGACAGACCAATACGACAACCAGAACTTCGATCTCGCCGCGCTGGATGATGATTACGCGGCAGCGGAAGTGGAACCCAACCAGTTCGACGACCTTCCCGATGGAAAATATCAAGCCAAGGTGGAAAAGGTCGAAATGGGGAACACGCAGAACGGCGCCCCCATGCTCAAGTGGCAGTTGCGGGTGCTCGGTCCCCAGCATCGCGGCCGCATGCTCTTTCGCAACAGCGTAATGGCCAGCCGGGATAACCTGAAATATTTGAAGGCCGATTTGCTCCTCTGCGGACTGGAACTGGCCAAACTGTCCGATCTTCCGAATCGCCTGAACGAACTTCTGGACGTGGGACTCGAGGTCACGAAGCGCACGCGCGGCGAGTATTCCAACATTTATTTCAACAAACGCATCGTGCTTGAGAATCCGGACGGCGATTATCAGGACGCCGCCAAAAGCGCGTTGTCGGCGTTTTGAACATGAATACGCCGACCATCATCATCGATACCAGGGAACAGATCCCCTACGAGTTTCAGGGGGTGATGACGGAACGCCGCGCATTGCCCGCCGGGGATTATTCGGTCGAGG
Source organism: bacterium (assembly GCA_036725605.1). Taxonomy (GTDB): domain Bacteria; phylum Lernaellota; class Lernaellaia; order Lernaellales; family Lernaellaceae; genus CALBTQ01. The sequence goes on along the minus strand of DAIMDW010000021.1, from coordinate 66,092 downwards.
GGATGGAAACCTCCATCGCTGTCGAACGAAAGTCGCTGGACGATTTTGTGAAATCCGTCATCTCGGATCGTCGCAGGTTCGGGTTGGAACTTACAAAGCTCGCCGAATATGCCCATTCCTGCGTGGTCGTCGAGGGAAATCTCTCCGACATCCTCTCCGGCAGCTACCGATCCGGCGCTCACCCCGCAAGCGTCTTCGGAGCACTGATCAGCATCGTCGTTAACAAAGGCATTCCGGTTATCCCCTGTTCCAACAGGCAGATCGCCCGGGCTTTCACCGAACATTTTTTGATCGCGGCGGCCGAATGTCTTCGGAAAACGATTGGACCGGAAAGAAGACGAAAGGATCGGACAGAACCGGAAACGGCAGAAACGGGCTGCAAAGCAAAGGAACGGCAAACAAAAGCCGCCCATGGCGCGGGCGGCGAAACAGAACATTCACACTGACAGGAGCATATCATGAGCATCCAATTTGTTGAAGCGAAATTCTCGATTATCGGGCAGTCGCCCTACAGCAACAGCCGGTATCTCAACATCGAAAAGGGCCAAAACCAGTCCTACGACGAGTGGGAGGACGAGCACTGGCGGGAAAAGCTGCACTACGACCGTGACGGCCAGGTTTTCATCCCGCCGATGGCCCTGCATTACGCCCTCTCTGAAACGGCGAAGTTTCTCGGCAAAAAGGTCAAGGGATCGCAGCGGGGTTTTACCGCCCAGTTCACCAAGGGCATCGCCATCGATCAGCGTCTTTACCTCGGCGTTCACATCGAAGACCCGCGCATCTATCCCGAAAAAATCCACGTGCCCTCCGACGGCAAACGGGGTGGAGCGAAACGAGTCGCCCGCGTATTTCCCACCATCGATGAATGGCGCACCGAGGCGACCGTTCACATCGCCGCGCCGGAAATCACCAAGGACATTTTCGAGGAGCACATCGTCGCCACCGGCTTTTTCAACGGGCTCGGCAGATTCCGCCCCCAGAACAACGGTTATTACGGGCGGTTCGTTGTTGAGGACCTGGTCTGGAAGCAGAAATAAGGAGGTCGTCATGGACACATCATCCCAGGCCCAGGTCGTCAATCGGTTCCCGCCTTTTCGTATGAGCCCGGAAACCACCGCCCTCATGAACGATCTTCGCGCTTTGGAGCCGGGCGAGGTCATCACATACGAGGAATTACATGCCCGGCGTGGCGTTGATTACCAGGAGAAAAAGCGCGGCTGTTTCTACACCGCTCAAAAGAATCTGTGGAACGAGGAAATCTTCATCGACACCGTGACCAAAGTGGGATTCCGCCGCCTTACCGAGGCAGAGGCGGTGGATTTCGCTCAGGGCCGTCGGGAATTGGCCACGCGCCACACGAAAAAAACCATGGGCGTCCTGGTCAAGATCAACGCCGACCAGCTGGACGATGACGCGAAAAGGCACCTGGAAATGGAGCGTCTTCGCACCGGCGCGATCTACCGCGTCGCCACCGTGGACACCAAGAAACTGATCCCCGCCAACATCAGCGGCAAAGCACCGAACATCAAAGCCTTCCTGAACATGGCGGCGGAAAAAGAAAAATGACTAGAGACGAGCAGTGTACCGGAGAGAAGGCAAACGGATAGCGGCGGAGTGGAAAGGATAGAAAAGCAGCCGGGCGGAATGGAGTGAAAAGAAAAGGATGGTTTGGAATTTATTTGAACGCCCAGCGGAGCCTCCTTAATCGGGGGTTTCGCTGACCATTCAACCGCAGTGATCAGTAACGGAAGAAATCGGACGGAAGGGGATAGGAGGAAATCAGACCGGAAGGCAATGAAGCGGAATGGAAAGGATTGAAAAGGTCGATTTCAGCGTCCGTGGTCGAATCGAGTCGGCCTCGGCCGGTGGAATTGAAAAACGAATGAAGATGAGTGGATCGGATCAAAACGGAATGGAACCGAACGAATCGAAGCATAAAGGAAAGGCATGACAGTTGAAAACGGCATCCCACATCGAACATGAATCAAAATCCATTTCCGGACGGGTGGAGCACCTCTTTTTTTCATCGCCGACCTATACGGCTGGACGCCTGAAACGGGACGACAACGGCAAGCTGATCAACTTTGCCGGAACCGTTGTCGCGGCGGTCGGCGAGCAAGTTGTGCTCCACGGCGACTGGGAAATGCATTCCAAATATCAGCGACAGTTCAAAACCGAGACGCTCACGCACGATCTCAATCTATCCGAGGAAGGGCTTGCACGATATCTTGCGGACAATCCTGTTTTTGTCGGCCTTGGCCCTGTTAAAGCTCGGCGCATTGCGGAAAAGTTCGGTCGGGATTTCGGCAAGATCATCGTGGAAAACCCCGAGGCGATCGCCAAAGCCGGTCCCATCACAATCGAAGCGGCCCGCAACATTCGGACCGAATGGATGCAGCGCCAGGCCAGCAACGTGGCCGCATCGGAGCTTTCCGCCTTTGGTCTTACTCATCATCAGATCCGAACGCTCATCGAAAAATATGAGAACGACGCGGTATCTATCATCAAGAACAACCCGTATCTCATCGTGCGGGACGTACGCGGCTTCGGCTTCAAGCGAGTTGATGCCATTGCCCGGAAGATCGGCATCGCCAAGGACTTTCCACCGCGTGTTCGTGCCGGAATAATCGATTGCGTCGATACCGCCCTCGACAAAGGGCACACCTGGATCGAGGAATCAGACCTCATCGAACAGGCCAACAGGCTCCTAATAATGGACGCCCTGAACTCCCGTGACATTATCGAACACGAATTGGATGGTTTGATCAAAGCGGGCAAGCTCGCGTGCGATTCCCATGACGGGCGTTGGCTTGTGGCTCGAAAGTCCATCCACATGATGGAGCGGGAGGTCGAGGGTTGGCTTCGCAACGGCGACCGTGACCACCCCCTGGTGATGGACCTGCTCGGCATCTGGCAACAGGTGCGTGATGGTAAACTCTGTCCCGACCTCAATCCCAAACAGCGCGAAGCGGTTGTCGTTGCGCTCACCAACCAGATTGTCACGATTTCCGGCGGTGGTGGAAGCGGCAAGACTTTCACAGTCGGTGAATTGGCTCGGCTCTATGAATCCCTCGGTTTCCGGGTGGTTCTCTGTGCGCCCACCGGCAAAGCCGCCCGCAGACTTGAGGAGGTGGTCGGCATACGCGCATCCACCATCCATCGGTTACTGGAATACAACGGTCATGAGTGGGGCAAAGGTCCGGATGATCCCATCGACTGCGACATTATTGTCATCGACGAATCATCAATGGTGGATATCCCGCTGGCGTGGCGTCTGCTGCGCTCCATTGATCACGACAAAACCGCCGTAGTCTTCGTCGGCGACCATAACCAGCTGCCGCCGGTTGGCCCCGGTGATCTGCTGCGCGACCTGATCCATACCGGCATCGTGCCCGGCGTGGTGCTCACTGATATCGTTCGGCAGGCCGGTGAGCTTCGGCAAAACTCCATTGATGTGCTGTCCGGTAAGGTCGCCAAGACTTCGGAATCGGTGTTGCCCAGCGGTCGTCGCCCCTGGTACCGGATCGACAATTTTACTGACGCCTGGGATGTGCGGCGGCTCGTTTGCGATCTCTATGATTCCATCCTGGCCGACAAGTTGGGTTTCGATCTCATCGAGGACGTCCAGTTGCTCACGCCCAAGCGAAAGGATCCGCTCGGCGTCGAGGAATTGAATCTCGAACTCCAGCGGCTCATTCAGAAAAAGCTGTACGGCGTCGATGTCGAGCCCGTAAAAGCCAATCGCCGCCCCCGGTTCCTGCTTCACGACAAGGTCATCCAGCGCCGCAACAACTATGACCTCGGCATTATGAACGGCTCCATCGGGCGCGTGACCCAGGTTTTCGCCAATGGCGACCTGCGCGTCCGATTCGAAAACGCCGAGGTCCTTCTCAAACGATCCGACGGCAATCTCAGCGACCTGCAGCTGGCCTATGCCCTCACGATCCACCAGACCCAGGGCAGCGAATTTCCCTGTGCGGTCGTGGTGATCCACAAGAGCCATTCGTTCATGCACAGCCAGAACCTCTTTTACACCGGCGTATCCCGCGCCCAGGAAACGACGATCATCATCGGCGATCGTTGGGGCATCCGAAACTGCGCCCAGAAACAGGCCAACGACAATCGCAGCACCTTCCTTGGTCTTTGGCGAAAGGACGGGCTTACCCAGGAGGCGATCCATGGGTAGGCGGTTGACCTCGGAGCAAGAAAAAGCCTGTCGCCTGTTGCGCGAATACTTTTTTGCCCGGATCGACATCGTCGCGGCCTGCCAATCGTGGGTGGATCGCAAATCCGGAGAAACGAAATCCCGGCCGCGTCCTGTTCGGGAAGAGAAGGCCCTTGGCGATCTCATCGCTTTCCATGTGGTCGGACCGTCCGGCGGCAAGGCCCCGCCGCTCAATTACATCAATCGCAGAACATCCGGCCAAGTTGCCGATGGGCGGGGTTTTGATCGTCTGGGAAGCTATTCGGTCGCCCCCGATGATACCGCCTCCTGGCTTTGTCTCGATTTCGACGGCCCGGGCGCCGATCACTCCAAGGGCACGACGCTGGCTGATCCGCTGGCAACGATGATGGTGTGCTACCAACGGTGTTGCGAACTCGGCATCCCCGTCCACATCGAAAAATCGGGCAGCGGCGCCGGATGGCATCTCTGGGTGTTTTTCGAAGAGCCGGTTCCGGCTGTTGATGCCAGACTGCTCGGCCATTTCATTGCACCGGTCGATCAACCCCTGGTTACCGGCGAGATCGCAGATGTACGCACCAACAGGGGCATCGAATGCTTCCCGAAACAGAACAAGGTGAGCAGCACCAAGCACTCGGCGGGCAACCTAGTCTGGTTGCCGTTCTGGTTCGATGCGAAGGACGGCGGCAACAGGTTTTACGTGGTCGGCGACGATGGCGAACCCGCGCCCAGCGATCCCCAGGAATTCGAACGGTTTTCAGTTGCCGATCTCGCCGCCATCGTTGACCAGGTGCCGGATGATTTGTGCAATGTGGTTTTAAAGAAGAGGCCCAAGAGGCAGGAGAAAAGTACCGGGCCCCGCAGCCCATCATCTGGCCCCTCCGATTATCCGGCAACCGACTCCGATCTCGTCATCTCTGCCCTGGACTCCATATCCCCCGACTGTTCCTACGACGACTGGGTCCGGATCGGCATGGCTCTCCACGAATGGGAACCGCAGGCCGGACTTTCCATCTGGGATTCGTGGAGCGCTCGCGGCGACAAATACGTGGCCTGTGAACCCGAGGACAAGTGGGGGAGCTTCTCGTCCGGCGGCGGCGTCACCCTCGGCACCCTGTTCGATATGGCGAAAAAGGCCGGATGGGAGCCGCCGAGACATGATCACCCGCCGTTGCCCACGGACGAGGAGATCGCCGAGTTCATGGACATCGATCCGGCGGAATTGGTCGACGGGGTCAAATCGAAAAAGCGCCGGGAGATTCTGGAATGCCTTATTGAGGCCGAGGAGCCTCTTGCTCCCAAAGACGTCGCCGAGCGCCTGGGACGCGATCAAAACTCGACTCGCGTCCTGCTCCACCGTATGGCGAAAGACGAACAGATCCTCCGCAACGAGCAAGACCATTACATTTTACCGCAAAAAGTAATGGCGGAACCCACCGCGACCATTACATCCGAAACCGAAAGTAATGCCAAAAGTAATGGAGACCATTACATCGAGGCGGAAAGTAATGGTTCAGCAACCCCGAAAGTAATGCCCGACCATTACATTCAGCCAAAAAGTAATGGTCCGAAGGCCCAAAAAGTAATGGGTGATGGCCCGAAAAGTAATGGTGGTGATGGCCCCCGCCTTCCCACCATCATCGTGAACAACCGCCATTTTCGCTACATCCGCGATGAGGCTTGGGCGGCGGTTCAGTCCTCCAATTATCCGCCGAAGCTGTTCATGAGAACCGGCTCCCCGGTGTGCCTGACCTTTTTCAAAGACACCCCGGAAATCATTCCCGTGGACGCCACCATCATGTTCGATCACTTATGCAGCATCGCCTCTTGGGTTCGGCGAACTCCCGACATGGAGTTGCCCGCCAATCCGCCCAAGGAACTTCCGATGGTTATGGTGAAGCGGCCGCATCACTCGCTTCCTCCGTTGGAAAGCGTTGCAACCACCCCCACTTTTGATCGAAACGGCAGCCTCGTCCAAGCGCCGGGATATCACCGTGATGCTCGACTCTGGCTTCATCGTCCACGCGGCTTCGAACCGGTGAATGTTCCCGAGCACCCCACCGATTCCCAGGTGGCCGAGGCACGCTCCCTGCTGATCAACGACCTGCTCGTCGATTTTCCGTTCACGGCCCCATCGGATCGCGCCCATGCCATCGCCGCGCTGTTGCATCCCTTTGTGCGCCGCATGATCCAGGGGCCGACGCCCTTGCACCTGATCGAATCACCATCACCGGGCACCGGAAAGTCGCTGCTTGCAAAAGCGATATCGAAAATCGCCCTCGCCAAAAAGGAAGCCGCCAGTTTGCCGCTCGTCAGGGACGAGGGAGAAAACGCCAAGAAATTCACATCGATACTGAGCCGCGCACCCCAAATCATCCTCCTCGACAATATTTCCGGGGGCATCAGGTCGGCATTCTTGGCCAGCGTGCTTACGGACACCGAGTGGAGCGACCGCATCCTGGGTTCCAGCCATATCGTCACCTTACCCAACAATGCGCTCTGGCTTGCCACCGCCAACAATCCCACGCTTACCCTGGAGATCGCCCGGCGCTGCGTTCGCATCCGAATCGACTCCCATCATGATCGGCCGTGGTTGCTCTCGGGGTTTAAACACTCTCCCCTTGATGACTGGGTAGAGCGCAACAGATCCGCACTGATCACCGCGCTTCTTACCATCATTCGCGGCTGGGTTGTCGCGGGCCAAAAGACGGAAAAAGTATCGTTCGGGTCCTTCGATTCCTGGGCACGCACCATCGGCGGCATCCTGAAGTTCGCTGATATCCCCGGTTTTCTCGGTGATCTCGAAGAACTATATGAAGCCGCCGACCACGAGGGCAACGAATGGCGGGAGTTCACCGCCGAATGGTGGGATCGGTTCGGGCCGCGATATGTGGCCGCTGCCGAACTCCTGGGTCTTGCCACTGAGCGGGGACTGCTCTCCGCAACCATCGGCGACAAGGGCCCCCAGTCCCAGAAGATTCGGCTCGGACGAGCCCTCAGCGCCATGCGCGATCGGCAGTTTGATATTTACCGGATATCGATCCAGCGAAATCCCAGAACCAAAAACCAGACCTACGGCCTCGTCAATGTCAGCGACGGCGAAGGCAGAACACCCGGTGAAATAGTCGATCTCTTTTCCAAAAAGGCCGAAAAACCGCGCGGTGAGTCAAATCAACCCACCGCAGACTCACCGCAGGAAAATCCTCAACAAAATCAATGCTCCACGGTGAATGCGGTGAGTGCGGTGAATAATTCCCGGTCCGCGTACGCGGGCGCGCAGGAAGAATCTGCTGGAGAACACACCGCAACCCACCCAACCCACCGCAAAACGCTTTCCGGCGATTTGGCCGACTTCGATCCCCAGGAGGAAGACCATGAGTGAAAAAAACAAGGTCGCCCTGCGCGTCGCCACGGACCTGAGGCACATCACACTGGAAAATGCCCCCGACCATCCCCAGGACGTGATGATCGGCAATACCGTTTATCGCCGCCTCGATGCCCCGTACTACGCCTGGCTTCGTCGCCGGATGGAGCGAGCCAAAAAAGCGCACGAAGCCGGTAAGCTGGCAGCCCAAACCTGGAAAACTCTGCGCCAGCGGTTCAACGCGATAAACACCTGGGCACTGGAGCACCTCGGCGACAAGGCTCTGCTCACGGCGCTGGACACCCTGGACGAGAAATTATATGTCGCGCCCACCCATGACCATGCCATCGGTATCGTCGAGTCTTGGGACGAACGCGCGGCGATCATGGAATTTGACGGCGGGTTCGACCATGAATCCGCTGAAGACTGCGCCGCGACCCTCGTCTCCCGCGAACTCACGCCCAAGGACGTCGAGTCGTTCAAGGCCCTGGGCGTCGAGGTCCACGTCAAATCCAAGCCCGGGGATTTCACGCTCGTTCCCGATTACACCGACAGGGCTGGCCAGGATCGCATCGAAATTTCCGCCGAGGACCTGCGCAAACTTTCGATGGTGATGCACGCATTTCCCGGGAGCGAAATCACATACGTGGGACCGCAGCGGGATATTCCGGAGGATTTTTACACCCCAAGTCCGGCTCCCACGTCACCACCGAAACCCGAAACCCAACCCCCTCAACCCAAACCCACGCAGCCGCCGCAACAGGCCCGGCTGTTCTGATGGAGGAGAAAATGAAAGTAGCATATACCGCCGGTCCGTACCGTGGCCGCACCCACAACGACGTCGCCCAAAACATCGCTGCTGCCCGTGAAGTGGCCGCACGCCTCTGGTCCCTGGGATACGCCGTGATCTGCCCGCATCTCAATTCCGCGTTCATGTCAGGCGCAGCCTCCGAGGAAGTCTTTCTCAACGGCGGTCTCGAAATGGTGCGCCGTTCCGATCTTGTTGTTCTCATCGATGGCTGGGCCGGTTCTCAAGGCACGGCCCGCGAAATCGAAGTAGCACGCTCACTCGGCATCCCCGTTTTCAGCGACATCGAATTCGTGCCGCCCGCCGATGCTCACCCGGAGGCCTGTGCCAATGGGTAAATGCAAGGCTCGCACTGAAGTTTATTCCCGCATCTGCGGATACTACAGGCCCGTCCAACACTGGAATCCCGGAAAACGCGCTGAATTTCACGACCGGGTTCCCTATGCCCTCAACAGAAAAACGTCCGGGTCATCCCCGGTTCGCAAACCCCAAACCAAGGAAAGAAAATCATGAGCAGAACCAAATCCACACACATCTATTGCGCCAATTGTCTCCACTGCAAGGTTTCAACCCATACCTGCCCCCGCAATGGAACCCGCGAACGTCGGGTTCGATGCGCCGCCGGACAATGGGTCACCTCAGCGGGCAATGAAAAAACCTACTCCCTCCATACCGTCCTGTCGCGCCGCAAGGTCCGGTGCGCCCACTACGATTCGATGGGTGAATCCGACCTCCGGGAATTCATCAAGGACCTCGAGGAGAATCTGCCCGCCGAGCGAATAATCGTGCCGCCGTCCCAACCCATCCCCCGGCGTGAGGTGAGGATCTGATGCCCTTCAATCGGTACATCAATGCCGAGGGGATCCTTCCCCCGGAACTGGTCGAGCAAATCCAGAACCATTTTTCCGGTGGGTATCTCTACATCCCTTCCCGGAAGTACGCCGCACGGATCAAGCGCAACCTGGAAGTCGTTCGGATGTTCAACGACGGCAAGTCCATCGCCGAGATCGCGGACACCTATCTGCTCACCAGAGGCGCGGTGCGTTTCATCTTGCAAAAAGCGGGGAAGAAATAAGTGTCTACGTGTTTTTGCCACCCACTGATATTGGCCGGTTCGCGTTCATCGTTTCTACTGATGGGGAAAGTGCCTGGCGCGAGATGGCCGATATCGGAGGGTCAATCCCTCGTGACTCGGAGTGAAAATGGCTGAATTAACCGACGAAAAAGCGAAATCCAACCCCGGTAATGTCGCCGAACAAAACGCCGCCTCACTTCCGGTTGGCGACGACGATGATTTCGTTGTTGTGCTGGGACGGCGCGTCCTTCGCTGCAAGGCGAAATCGAAAAGCACCGGCCAGCGGTGCAAGAGCCCGGTCGTGGAAGGCTACAAGGTCTGCCGCTTCCATGGTGCCAATCCGAAAAACCACGGTGGTGCGCCGCCGGAAAAGATGCGCGGCAACCTCAACGGTCTCAAGCACGGCGCTTACGTGAAAAAGATGCTGACCGACGAGGAGAAGGCGATCTTCGAGGAACTGCTCGCCGCGATCCACCGGGACTTCGATCTCAACGAATCAACCGACCTCGCCCAGGCATCGATGGCGGCTTTTTATTACGCCAAGTGGCACTGCGCGGTTCTCGGCAATGCCGATGCCGCAGTCGGCAATTACGACGTGCTCTTTCGCAAGCAGCTGGAGTGCCTGAAAACCACCCGCGCCCAGCGCGACAGCGGTTCCGGGCCGACCACCACGCCCGCTGAATGGGCGGTGGCTCTGCTGGCCCGCGTGAAAGATGCCAAGGAAAAAGAGACGGATGACGGCAAAACGCAAAAATAAGTTCGCAGAAGTCGTTGGCGGTCCGGTCGGCGGGTCTCGAAGTTCCGCGACGTTGCGCGTCTCGATTTTCCACGGAACGTCTCATAAGACGCCTTATGCGCATAAAAGAATCGCGGCGCTGCTGGTCGTTCTAAAGGGCTTCGAGTGCCTGTTCGAGTTCGTCGTCGGCGATGTGGGCGTAGATTTGCGTGGTGGCGACCTGGGCGTGGCCGAGGGCTTTGGATACCAGCAGCAGGTTGCGGGTGCGGCCATAAAGGGTCGTGGCGAAGGTGTGGCGCAAACCGTGGACGGTGATCTTTCCGTCGAGCCCGGCCCAGGCGAGCCAGAGCTTCATGCGGGCCTGCACCTGGCGGGTGCTGATGCGGGTGTTGCGGTTGGAAAGGAACAGGGCTTCGGAGTCGGCGGCGACCTTCTTGCGTTCGCGGATGTATTTTCGCAGGGCGCGGCGCAGGTCGGTGGCGATGAATCGTTCCTGGGCATGCCCGCCCTTGGTGTGGCGAAGCCTCAGCTTCTTGTCGTCGAGCCTGATATCGGCGATGTCCAGCCCGACCAATTCCGCAAGCCGGATGCCGGTGCCGAGCAGAATCTTCAGCATGACCAGATCGCGTTCGGCTGCCGCGCCCTTGCGGGACGCCACGGCTTTCACCAGGACCTTGACCTCCTGGGGCGTCAGATAGCTGGGCGTCTCGCGCTGGTGGCGTTTCACTTTGATCCATGCGGCGGGGTCGCGCCCCGTCGCGCCCACGTTGGCCACAAAGCGCCCAAACGATTTCAGGCAGGCCTTTATGCGCCCGATGCTGGCTTGGCCGCGACGGGCGCCCGTGTGCGTTTTCGTTACGGAGTCGGACAGAAGAAACCGGGCCAGCAGGTCCTCGGTGAGTTCGGCGACGGCGATGTCGCCCGCGAATGCCGCAAGCGATCGCAGGTCCCGCTGATAGCAGCTGATGGTGTGCGAGCTTTTACCCTCGGCTTCGAGCCGGGTGAGGAATTGGTCGATGGCGGTTTGCAGATTCACCGGCTACTCCTTTTCGTCCAGACCGAGCCGCCGGATGATTTCGGCCTTGTCGTCGGGCGGGAAGTCGATCCGATCCTTGATGTAGCTCCAGGCGCTTTCGTGAAGATTGCCCTCAGAGTCGAACACCGCGTCGTGGATAAGCTCCACCGCCTTGGCGATCTCGGCCTCCCGGTTGCGGTCGGCCTTGGTCATCTGCTCGATGGCGATGGCCAGGGCCTCGGCCTCGTTGCCGGTTGTGCGTCGCTTGCGGGCGCGAAGCACCTTGATCGCTTGCTTGAAATTCATGGTCACCCCCTACCTGATTCCCAGGCGGCTCTCGATTTCCAGTTTCTCGTCCTCGCTGAACCGAATCTTGTCACGAAGGAAAATCCATACTTCCGAAACGTCCTTGTCAGGCCACCCGCTGATCTCGCGGATCATGTGGACGGCCCGGTTGATTTCAGCCTCCCGCTTGATGACGGCGGTGGTCAGGCAGTCGATTGCGCGTTGCAGGGCTTCAACCTCTTCCTCTTCCGGAATGGCGATCAGATTCCCCTGGGCGCGTTCGATCATGGACTGGAGCACGTCGATGGCGATTTCGAGTTTCATGATTTTCCCTCCTCGTCCAGCGGGACCAGATCCTTGCGGCGGGCGTCGCTGGTGACCCAGGAAAAGCGTTCGTCCTTTTCGATCCAGGGTGCGACATCCCACCAGCCCCCGCGAATCGGGGCGATCAGTTTGACTTTGAGTCCCTTCATGAAAGCGTGGTCGTCGCCCACGTACCGCATGATCATTCCGCGTCGCAATCTAGGCTTTGCCATCGTTGACCTCCTGGTTGCTCTGGTCCTGGCCTTCGCTCTGGCCGGGGTTCTGCTTTTCCATTGCCGTGGCGATTCGTTCCAGCAGCCCGTTGAGCCGACCCAGTTCCTTTGCGATGGTCGGCAGGGTGTGGTCATAGAACGTGCGCCCCATGCGCGTCTGGTAAAACTCCGTCATGTTCATCTCCCTGTGGTTTGTGGTCCTCGTTTTCATGGACCGCATGAGGGCTTCGGCGCATGTGAAAGTCAAGGCGAAACAAGTAGTTATGCGAAATTCTTCCGCCCGAAGAAAAGCGCCCCGCAAAGGGCGCAAGAGGCGGGATCGTGCTGTGGCGGGAGTTTACGGAGTGGGAGAATCCTCCTCGGCGAAGCCGTTGAAAATGCCGGTGGCGTAGGTTTTGTGATTGGCCTTGTCATCCAGCCAGAAAGCCGCGTCCACGTATCCGAGTTCCAGGGCGATGGCGGCGACAACATCACGCGCCAGCATGTTCGTACGACCGGATATCCGGACCGCCTTTATGCCTTCGAGGACGTTGGCGGGGATTTTGACCTTGTCGCCCATTGGTCATTCCTCCCGGCCGGCTTCAGCAGGATGATCAGGATCGGTCTTTTCTTTGACCTTCTCGGCCTCGGACTTGGGCAGCGGCACCTTGTCCGTCCATCCCTGGTCCTTACAGAACACAAGCATCTGGCGCAGAACTCTTTTCGTTTGAGCCACCGTGTGAGGACTGCGGGGGCGTTCCCGAGGCGGCTCCCCCTCCTTCCTAGGTTCGCGGATCAGCTTGTTGACCGCGTCGCTCTTGAAGAAGGCGGAAACGTGGACTGGCAGGATCTTGGCGATGTCTTTGGATTCACCGAAGTGTGCGATGGCCAGGTCCAGGTGGCGGCCGTATGTCTCGACGGTCCGCTCGTTCTTGCCGAGTTCCCCCAGATGGGTCAGGTACTTCTCGGCGGCCTCTTTGATCGTGATGGTCTTGGTGGTCATGGTATTCTCCTCCTACGCTTTGGTTTGGGGTTTGGTTATGTGGGGGTCGATTTCGCGCCGCAGACGCGCGGCGGTCTTGATGCGCACCTCGCGGCGGGTCAGGATGTTGATTCCGATCCAGCCGCCATGGGGGTACTCGCTCACGATACGCACCGGCACGACGAAACCGCTGACCTTCGCGGTGTATGTCTTGCCGATTTGGACATCGCATTTTTTCATGGGCACTCCCTTCGGTTACGGCCTTTCGACCGGATTGACTTCACACAGAGTCCAGGAATTGAAAGTTCGGCCCGGCTCATCGACTTTTTCGCCGTCCGCTGCCTCCATCCGGGCCAGCGTCTCGTATGCCTCGGCGATGCTCACGAAGAGGCGCATGCCTCCAGAATCGAGCTTTTGGCCGAGGATCGCTCCGGTGTTCAAGTTGGTCAGGATGTAGCGCGCCATTCATATCCTCCTTTCAAATCGGCATTTCACGAAGCAACACATCGCTTCGGTTGGCGGGAAGATCAAGGGATTTCTCGCGCCGGGTAAAAGAATTCTTTGGCCACTTTTTCCTCGACTTCCTGCGCAAATCCCGCCTTCATGCACACCTGAAAAACGAGAGGCCGGAGAAGTACATGAGCCGAAAAATTGACATTATGTTTCAGGGGAGCATTTCGCGGATCGCCCTCCATCGTGTGGACCGCTCCCGGCTCTATAGCTCAACGTGCCTGATCGGGCTGGACGCGCAGGGGAACGAGTGTGCGTCGGCGCTGCTAACCCGCGACGGGAAATACGTTTTGGGAGCGGGATCGACCGCGGGGATGTATCTGAGCGAGGAAGGCGATGTTGTAGCGCGGGAAGACCTGACAGCTTCGGATGAGCAGGGGCGGCCTTCCGGTGAAGAGATCGCGGTTCCGAACAGCCCCCATGAATTGACCGGACCGGTCTCGGCCGAAGCATTACTGGAATGCATTGTCACCGCTGTTAACGAGGCGAACGCATCCGATCTTGTTTTAACCCTGGCAACGTCGTTGTCGCGGGGCGACATTTACCATGAGCCCGACAGGGGCTTTCTTCTAGCCAACGAGCAAGGTGTTTTTCTGCTGGCGACGAAACCGGCGCGGTTCGATTTCATTGGAAACGATCACCAGGCCGTTTTCGAAGATGACGACCATGAATATGAAGACCTCGGATTTGATACGATGTGAGGAAAACCATGATGCGGAAAATCCGACTTGAAGACTTAAAAGGGCGGGACGGATTGGTATGGATATCATCGCCCACACACATGGCCAAACAGGAGTTTCGCACACCGGATGGCGGTCCCGTCCATTTCGAGCGGATCATTAAAAGCCCGATAGAACGGGGTGAAATCGCCCTGCGGCACCACTACAAAGATGACGATTCACTGGCCCGCGCTCTGACCCAAGGCGATCCGGAGATTGATATGGAAGCTGCGGGGCGCGTCACCGGCCCTTGCGACCGGGTGTGGGTCGATCCGGAGGGCATTCCGCTGTATGCGGCCACGATGATGGAAGTCGTTTACGAACCGGACGGCATGGAAAAAGAGCGGCGGGTGCCGGTCGACAAGGAGGCGAACATCGGCGAGGGCATGCCCCTGAGATGGACGGGGCGATTTTACCAACGCGAGGAAATCGTTCGCCGGTTCGCGATCACGCGGAAGTTTCAGGTACTGCACTCTGACGGCCTGACATTCGATTTTCTGCACCGCATGGCGGCTACGCTGGAGAAAAAGAAGGTTCTCGTATCAATAGGCGCGGGAGCCAAGGGGCGCGATCAATTGATTCTCGAACGAAACGGCACGCCGTATCGCGCTTTTTTGGAGGGTCGCACAAACGGTGAAAAATATATTCTCGTTCTCCACCTTTCAAATCTGGAACTTAAAAGGCCAGCCTTATGATCGTCGATGAATCCAGAATGACGCGGCTTGGAAACAACGGCTGGATGGCACCGGCGGGATCGCTGACGGATATCAGACTGTTGAGGCGATTATCAACCTACAAACGCACCGTGGCCGGTAACTACCGAAGCGTCGTGCCGGACGACATCACAAAAAGCATCCCCACCGGAGAGCACATCCTTTCCGAAAAGGTGGACGGCGAAACATGGTTTCTGCGTGTCGAGAGTGGCGAGGCAGCCCTTCTTTCCCCTTCGGGGAAAGTGATCGTCGGCGTGTCGCTGCTGGATGAAGCGAAAAAGCTGGTGGGAGACAAATCTATTCTGGCAGCGGGCGAGCTTTACGCGAAAGTCGAGCAGGGCCGCCCCCGCGTCCATGATCTTCACGCGGCATTGGGTGGCTGGGCGAAAGCCGAAGTCGAACGGTTGCGCTTTGCCAGCTTCGATCTGCTGCGGGATGGAAGCGATGATGCGCAACAACTGCCTTTTGCGAAACGGGTGGAACGGCTGCGGGAGCTTTTTGCGAAATGCGAGCGTATTCATCCAGCGCGGTTCGAAACGGCAATCGACAGTGCTGATATCATCGCGGCATACGACCGCGTCGTCACGAAGGGCGGCGCGGAAGGGATCGTAATCCGCTTGGCGGATGGGCGCATATTCAAGGTCAAGCCGGAAATCGCCATTGACGCTGCGGTGGTCGGATATTGCGAAGGTGGGGAACATCGAGTATCCGAACTTCTCCTCACTCTCATAGACGAAAATCGTTTCCACTTGATCGGTCGAGTTCGGACCGGTTTTTCTAAAAAGGAACGCAGGGGGCTGTTCGATTCACTTTCCCAATCAGCATGTGAATCGTCATTCCGCCTGGCCGGGGAGCATGGCGTCCTGCACCGTTGGGTGAAACCCACCATGGTCGTGGAAGTGAAGTGCAACGACCTGCTCACTCATCGCGCCAACAACGAACCAATCCGACGCATGATGATGGAATACTCGGAATCTGAAGGCTGGACGCCTCTGCGTCCCGCGCCTTCGATCAGCATGATCAACGCGGTATTCGTGCGCGTGCGGGATGACAAATCCGTCAACGATCAGGATGTGCGGTTTTCCCAGGTGACGGACCTGGCGCCGGTCGAGATTGAAAAGGGCGATGCGCCCCAGCAGTTGCTCCCCGTTTCCGAAGTGGTTCGCCGGGAAGTGTTTACGAAAAAGGTGGACCACGGTCTCGCGGTGCGCAAGCTGGTGATATGGAAGACCAATAAGGATACCGTCGATTCCGCCTATCCGCCCTGGGTCGCTTACTTCACGGACTTTTCTCCCGGACGCGAAACGCCCTTGAAAACCGACATCCGCGTTGCTTCGACTCGCGAGAAGATCGGAGCACAAACCGATCTTTGGATCGCCTCCAAAATAAAGAAAGGGTGGAAGGCGGTTTCGCAATTCGGCGCTCCGGCGCGAACCGGCCATCAAAGCCGGGCGGCTACGGAGAAGCTGGAACGGGAAGTCGCGGCGCTGGCTTCAAACGGAAAACCACAAATTTCAGGTTTTTCCATCGTCGTATCCTTCGGCCGCAGCCCCTCGCTCAATTTTGGCGAAGCCCTGCGCCGTGTGAAGAAGCTGGCCGGGTGTGGTCATATCCTAGTGGAAAGCGATGATCGTGGTCGGCTTCGCCACATCGATGTGATTATGAATCGGGACATCGTGCGCCATTCGTCGCGGATCGTTTCCCTCATCGCCCTGGTCCGTACGTGGAAAAGCGCGGAAATCATCATCAGCGGCGATCCCCTGGAAGGGCGAGAGCTTGACGCATACCTTCATCGGTTGCGTGAGGTGCGGCGATGCTGGCGCAGTCATCGCAAGGCCGGGTGCGACGGCGCCGGCTCGCGTCTCGGCTGCCGGATGCTACGGATCGAGGCTCTGCCGGAGTTTTTGCGCTACGCCAACAACCTCCAGCCCTGGTGGGCGGTGGGGACGTTTGACGGAAGCACCGTCTCCATCGACAAAGACTCGCTCCGAGCCCAGGTGCAAAGCGAGCGAAACGATCTGTGCCGCCAGTGCCCGTTGCATGATCATGATGAGATAGAAAAGAAAATCAAAGACCTGCCCGACAAGCTCGATCCGCAAAACGACGTGCAATGGACCATGCTTTATCATCGCTCCACCGGCGAATCAGTCTGGATTGCGCCGACCGGCCTGTACAATCTGCCCTGGACGCTGATGCGGGAGAACGAAGTAAAAAGCGGACTGTCGTTTCACGTCGGAAACGGGACCGCCGCGACGCCCATGATGCGACGTATCCCTCCCACCCGTTACGACGACGTGCGCGGGCAGGAAGCCGCGGTGGAGGCCGTGCGCGACTACGTGGAGATGCCGATCAAGCACGCCGAGCTTTTCAAGCGCATCGGCACACAAGGCGGCAGGGGTGTACTTCTGTATGGAGCGCCTGGTAATGGAAAAACCCTGCTGGCCAAAGCCGTGGCCGGAGAATCCAGCGCGCACATCGAAATCGTCTCCGGGCCGGAGGTGCTGTCAAAATGGGTCGGTGAGGCCGAAGAGAAAATCCGCTCAATCTTCGGCCGGGCCCGCAAGCTCGCACCCTCGGTGATCCTTTTCGATGAGATCGACGCCGTCGCATCTTCCAGAAGCCTGGCGGAAGGGCATCACCACAAAACCCTCGTGTCGCAAATGCTCGTGCTGCTCGACGGCCTGGAGGAGCGCGGTCGTATCTTTGTCATCGGCACGACCAACCGCCCAGATGAAATCGATCCGGCCCTGCGCCGCCCTGGGCGCTTCGACCGGATGATCCACATCGGTCCGCCATCGTTAGAAGGCCGCGCCGCTATCTTTGCAAAACACATGGCCGGGATGACAGTCAACACCGACATCGATCCACTGGAATTGGCCTGCCTCACACTCAACTTCTCCGGCGCGCAAATAGAACTGGCCTGCCGCGAGGCAGGTATGGCTTGTGTGAAAGAAGCGGTGCACGATCATGTTCCACTGGAATCATTGAAAGTGCGGATGGATCATTTTAAAAGGGCGATCCGCTTGGTCACTGAAAGTCTGTCATGCGACCGCAGCTTCTCGATCGAGGAAAAATCAAGAGGAAACGGCGACGGGATTATCGGGTGCCGGCCCGGTGGCGCTTCTTCTTGGCTTCTTCGAAGCGAATGACCAGCCTTGCGTCAAGCGCCCTGGCCATCTTCTCCAACGTGGCGACCGACATGCCGCGGTAGCGGCCGCTCTCTATACGGGCGATGGCGGGCTGCTTGGTGCCGACCGCCTCGGCCAGTTCGTCCTGCGACATTCCGCGGCGTCCGCGTAGCGCGATCAGCGAGGCGATCAACTCGAACTCCGGTTCCAGTTCATCATAAGCGCTCCGGACATCGGGATCTTCCAGAAGTCGCTTTTTGTATTCCGAGAAGTCGGCGCCCAAGCAGGTCTCCATGTCGGAGCGCTTTTTTTCTTTCGTATCGGTCATTTTGACCTCTCTTTCATTTCGGCCAGGTATCCTTTGGCCCGTTCGAGTTCCTTGCGGGGCGTTTTTTGCGCCTTTTTCAAGAAACCGTGGAAAAGATAGAACGACCGGTCCTTCCACCCCGCGTAAAAGACCCGGTAAGCGTTAGATCCGCAACGGATCCTTAATTCCCAAAGGACGGCACCCCGGATCTTCCTGGCGTATGGCTCCCGCAATTCAGTACCGAACATCTCCAGCAGGTCGACCGTCCGGATAACGCGCGCCTTGTCCTTGACCGGGAGCTTTGCCATAAAATCGTCAAACGGGATCTCGCCATTTGCGCGGCGGTATCGAACCACTTTCCACTTCATGGCGCGAATATAACACATCTGTTATGGTCCGGCAAGTGAAAAAGGGGTTTGACTTGGGATAATACGGAGACTCTGGTGAGTGTATCAAACGGGCGATCAATGACGGGACGATTCCGCAGGACTGCTAAATTTCCTCTGCCAGGGCGTCCTCCTCTGGTGTTTTCTCTTTCTTTTTCGCATCTTTCACCCTTTGCAACAACGCAACCGCCCATTCCGCCGGCGATCCGTGGGAATTGGTTTCCGGTTCCCTCTGCGCCCTCGTGACCTTGAGCGATTCCAGCTGCTTGCGAATCAGGGCGTCGAACATTGCGATTGCCGAGTCGGACCCGCCTTCCGCAGCACGATGCCATCGCGTGTAATAAAAACTGGCCATCGCGGCCTGCATCTGATCCGTCGAATCGTTCAAATCGAAGTCCTTGCGAATCGACTCCAGCATCTCGTTAAAAAGATGATGGTCCTCTTCATTGATTAGCCGTTTGACATAGGCTCCGTGTTTAAGGCCGTTGAGGTTGCCGCGCATTTTTTCCGGTGGGGCGCCTCCACGATTTTTTGGATTTGCCCCGTGCATTCGACAGACGGTATAACCCCGCACAGCCGGATGTGTGCATCGCCCGCCGCCGTTTTTCATCCGAGCCTTGCAACGGAGAACTTCTTTTCCAAAAACGACGATATGATCCTGATCGTCGGGCAATTTCTGTTTGGCCTTCATATTCACCCCCTCGAACTCCTGACAATTACCTCACACAAATAGTAAAAAGGACTCGACGGCAAAAGGCAAGAAAAGTGGGTGGAAGTTTTTACCAGAAATTTCTGCCACCCCGGACGGCAACAAAATCTAGCGTTTTTTGCCTTGGAACAATGCGAGACCGATCAAATGATTTCCTCAACCGTTTGACTGAAATATCGAACCGCTTCAGAGGGTGTAGTCCCGACCATGTGCGTTTTTTTCGGATTTCTTGCGATAAGCCGGTCAAACATCTTTAAAAAATGGGGAAAAGTTTTCGGGAAATTTCTTCCATCGGAAAACACCGCAAAAATGAGCCATCAAAATATCTTTTTAGCAAAAAGGGTCCCCAAGGGATTCCGCCCTGGTTTCCGCCCTAAGCCCAAGGGCGGCTTTCCCTGCTTATACCGTACGGAATCCCGGTAAAAACGGCCAAAATTCCTTGGCGCATGGGGGTTTGCGCCAAATTTTTAGCCCCTCGTTCGAGAGGGGCTTTACCTGCGCCCCATCTTCAGGGTGATCTGCCCGCCTTCGCCCAGGGAGAGAAGCTGCGTGGCGCTGGATTGGGGCGCATAGTCGCCGCCGCCCACCGGCGGACCGAGAACGTTGTCCGGCACAAAGGGCCGGCCGAATCCGGCGGTGGTGCCGTAGGCGACGTCGATCACCTGAATTACAAAGTTCTCCGGGCTGCATTGGGCGGGAAGATTGTCGTCATCGTCATCATCGTCGTCGCCGCCGGTATCGTCGTCATCGTCGCCGGATTGAGAGGCCTTGGCCGTGGCGCAAAAATAACCGGCATTGTCTTCGTAGGAATCGTCGTTGACGATAAAATAAAGATTGCCCGCTTCGGTGATTAGTTTTTCGTAGCTCAAACCGGCAAGGAAAGGAACGCCCGTTGTCCCGTCCCCCGGCGATACTTTTCCCAGCAATGTGCCGCGATTCAATTCCGGGGCCGGGCAACCGAGGCCGCACACCTCGTCGATTCCGTCCGGACCTGTGGATTCGCCCTTTTGAGTCAGGGTAATTTCTCCGGTCGAACCAATCGTCAGCGTGTCGCCGTAGGCGAGATGAAGCCCGGCGTCGATCCATCCCGATTCAAAGGCCGGTACGGCAATCCCTTCCCGGCACATATCGCCGGTGTCGTTGTCATCGTTGTTGTCGTCATTGTTATCGTCGTCATCGCCGTCGATAAAATGGTCGTCGTCGTCATCGCCTCCGGCCGAGCAGGCGAAGCAAAAAATCGCGGGGATCAGACAAAGCACAAACAGCCGCCGGTGTTTTTTCATCGAAAACCTCGCTTATTCTTCGAAGGCATATTTCTTTTTTTCCCTGAACAAAAGTGCCACGAAAAACGGGCCGCCCACCATGGCGGTCAAAACGCCCACCGGTATTTCCGTCGGAGCCAGAACGGTGCGCGCCACGGTATCGCAAAGGATCAGAAAGCCCGCTCCCGCGAACATGGAAGCGGGAAGCAACGCCCGGTGGGAAGGGCCGATCAGAAATCGGACCGAGTGGGGAACGATCAGTCCCACAAAGCCGATGGGGCCGGACAGGGAAACCACCGAAGCGGTTATCAGCGACGCGGCCAGGTAACAGATTTTTTGGGAACGAGCGACGTCGACGCCGCGGCACCAGGCCACGTAGGAGCCGAAACTGAGCTGATCCAAATCCCGCGCTTTTATAAAAAGCAGAACAACGCCGAGAACCCAGAAGGGAAGAATTTTTATGATGGTCTTGTATCCGATGATATCCAGGCCGCCCATCAGCCACCTCAGCATCTGGTGGCTTTCGGTGAAATCCGCCAGGTAATGAGCGAAAAGGATCATGGCCGAGAAAAAGAAGCTGATCGAAACGCCGGCGAGAAGCAAAATGGCGGTGGGCAGCCGCCCGCGAGAGTGAGCCAGAATATAGACGAGGGCGACGGCTCCGGCGGCGCCGAGAAAGGAAAACAGCGGAACCGTCGAAAATCCCAGCAGTGAAATGTCCAGGCCGAGCTTGATGGCGATCACCGCGCCCATGGCTCCTCCCGAGGATACTCCGAGGGTAAAGGGATCCGCGAGAGGATTGCGCAACAGCGCCTGGAAAACGGCGCCGGCTACGGCCAGGGCGGCGCCGGTGAGCGAGGCCAGGAGAATTCTGGGCAGGCGGGTTCTGAAAAGAACGCTCGCGTCCAGGCTTTTCGAAACGTCGCCGATTTGCGAAAAGGCTTCTTTTAGACTAATGGATACCGAGCCGATCGCCGGGCAAAAAATCAATGTCAAAAGGAAAAAAAGGGCAAAGGGAGCGACTTTGAACCAATCATGTTTTGTCCATTCGGTGGTCATCTCATAGTTTCTTTCTGCCCGTCGCAACGACGTAGGGGGCCTTCGTGATTGCCCGGATTCCGCCTTCGACCTCCACGTTGAAATGTTCTCGGATGGTCGCCGGATTGACGATTCGGTCCGGCGGGCCATCGGCGACGATCTTTCCGCCCACCAGCAAAACCAGGCGGTCGCAATACAACGAACCAAGATTCAGATCGTGGGTGACGGCGGCAATGGTCAGCCCTTTTTCTTCGTTCATCTTTTTGAGGATTTCGTAAATTTCGATTTGATAATGAATATCCAGGGAGGAAGTCGGCTCATCGAGAAAAAGGAGTTGCGTATCCTGGGCCAAAGCGGAAGCCAGAACCACCCTTTGTTTCTCCCCGCCGGACAATTGCGCAACCGATCGACCCTTCAACGAAAGGGTGTTGGTGGCCTTCATCGCGTCTTTGACGATGCGGCGATCGGTCTCGTTTTCCGTTTCGGTCAATCCCTGGTAGGGGTGCCGCCCCATCTTGACGAATTCGCCCACCTTGTACGGAAAATGGAAAACCATTTCCTGGGGAACGGCGGCGGCGAGGCGCGCGGCCTTCCTTCGACCGATTTTATGCAAAGGCTTATCGCAAAGAAGCACTTCTCCGTGATCGGGATTCACAAAGCCGGTCATCATTTTGATCAGCGTCGATTTTCCCGATCCGTTTGGGCCGATGATGCCGACAAACTCGCCTTTGCCGATCGAGAGGCTGATCCCCTTGATGATTTCGCGCTTGCCGTAACCGAAGCGAAGATCTTTTAGCGTCACCGCTTCATTGCGCATCGCTGTCGCCCTTGTCCGAAAACAACAGTTGCTGGATTTCTTTTGCGATTTGCGGCATCCGGGGGCCGGGGATAAACAGATAATTGCCGTTAAGCAGAGTTACGGCATTTTTTTTGACGGCCTCGATGTAATCCAATTCTTTCCAAAGCCGCTGTTCGCTTTGCTTTGCCTGGGTTTTCATGCCGGCGTCGGCGGATAAAACGATAATGGCCTGCGGCGATTGTTTGAGGATTTCCTCCTTTGATATTTTCGGATAGGGGATCACGGAATCGGAAAAGCAGTTGACGCCGCCGGCAATCCGAAGAAGTTCGTTATGAAAGGAACCGGATCCGGCGACGTAGATTTCACGGAGCGAGCCGGGTTCGTGCCCGATTACAAGCAGGGTTCGGACCGGCTTTCGATCGGCGGCCTTTGCCCGGATCTCGTTTAGCTCCCGCCCCATTTTTTCCACCAGTTCCCGGGCCTGCTTATCCTTGCCGGTTTTATTGCCGATGGTGACGATGGAAACCAGCACGTCTTCGACGGTCCGGTTTTTGACGATTAAAATATCGAAACCAAGCTCGCGATACTTTTTCAGAAGTGTTTTATCCGACTCCTGCATGAGGATAAAGTCCGGGCGAAGCGCCGTGACCCGTTCGAAGTCGGGGTTGACCACGCCGCCGATTCGGGGGATGGATTTGGCCTCGGGCGGATAGTTGCAGAAATCGGACACGCCGACCAAAGAATCGCCGAGCCCCAACGCGAAGCAGATTTCCGTCAGACTCGGCAAGGTGGATACGATCCGCAATCGATCCTTTTCGACGGGGAGCGCTTCCTGCCGTTTTTCGCAAGCGCAGGCGGCGAATAGCCATAAAAAGGCAAGAACGAGGATTGGGATTGCGATTCGGAAGGCGCGGTTGTTTGTTGGTCGATTCATGGTAAAAGTCTTTAAAAGTTAGCCTCAAAGTTGACGAAAAAGGATCTGCCCGGCAAAGGAAAACCGCGTACGTCCACGGCCTGTTCGTCGGCAACGTTCTTCACTTCGAATCCCGTTTTGAATCCCTCACCAGGTTCGACGACCAATCCGGCGTTTACGATTTGCCTTTCGGGCAGCAGCTTGGTGTTGGCCTGGGTGATAAAGTTTCCGCCGATGTAGTGGTATTCGACGAAGGGATGAAAACTGGAAAGATGCCCTTCCAGCCTGCCGAAGCCTTTGTGCCTCGGGCGGCCGGGGATCTGCCGGTCGGTGCGATTGGGATAATCCGTCGTGTCGATGGCATAGGTCAGGGTGTAGGAGCCGGTCAGGGTGAAGTAGCGCACTGGATAAAGCTTTAACAGGCTTTCCATCCCTTCCAGTCGCGCCTGCCCAATGTTATAGGGCTTATATCGAAATCCGGAAATGAGAACATACTCGATCAGATCCTCCACGTCGCTGCGAAAGTATGCGCCTTCGACAAAAAACCATGGCGTGGGAATCTGAAGGCCGGCGTCAACGTTCGTGGCTCGCTCCGGCTTAAGATCGGGATTGCCCTCGACGAATCCATGATTGTAATACATCTCGTTGAAATTGGGCGCGCGAAAGGAACGACCCGCATTGCCCTTTAGTACCAGCCAGTCAAGGGGCTTGATCGAAAGGCCGAACTTGGGGCTCCACTGGTTTCCCATGTCGGATACGTCGTCGTACCTGACTGCGGGAACGATGGTGAGAATTTCGTTAAACAAGAAAATCTGGTCACGCAAAGCGGCGGCCCAGGTGGTTCGCTGCGGATCGTCGAACTCTTCGTCTTTCAGAAAATTAAGCCCATAAATTCCCGAAAGGGTCCAAATCTGGTGGGTTCCCCAAATATATTGGATCGATTGTTCGGCCTCCGGCGCATATTCTTCCTGGTAGGTTTCAAGCGGCACGCCGGTCTGCTCGCCTTGGCGATCGTCGTAATCGGTTGAGGCGAAACGATGGGAAAGGCGGGTGTTGAAGTTAAGTCCCCGGGTAATAAGATCCGTTACGGCAAAGGAGAAGGTCGAAGTGTTTCGCATGTCCCGCTGGTTGACGTGGGGAGAGGGGAAAGTCACCATTCCCGGTACGCCGATATCGGAAATGAAAAATTCGTTCTGCCCTGCAAGATTCAAATGAGCGCCGAAATTGCGGTCGACCTTGACCAAAAGCCCGCCGGAATCGGTTTCGTTGTTTTCCCTGATGTCGTCGTAATCGTCCTTTTTGTTGTACTCGGTGCCGTTGTTGTTGATAAAGGGAAAGTTGCCGTCGGAATGCAGATAGGTACCTGAAACGAAGTACGAGGTTTTTTCAAAGCCCTGGGAACGGGTCGCCGCCACACGGCCCGTGTTAAAGGAACCGTAGGTAACCGCGATGGTGTTTGTGTCTTCTCCCGCGCATTTTTTGGTCACGATATTGACGACGCCGCCCACGGCGCCTTCTCCGTAAAAGGCCGAATCCCCGCCGCGTATCACTTCGATCCGTTCGATATGTTCCGGCGGGATCGTCGATAAATCGACGCCGCCGCCCACCGCCGGATTGATGCGCACGCCGTCCACCAGAACCACGACCTGGTTGGCGCTCGAACCCCGGATCGAGATCGTGGAAAGCTTGCCCAGACCGCCGAAGCTTCGAACGTTCACTCCGGCCGCCTGTGAAATCGCTTCCTCGGTGGTCACGAACCTGCCCGAGAATTGATCCATTTCGATAATGTCCACGAACACGGGCGGATCGTCCACCGACTCGTTGATCCGCCGGGCGCTGACGACGATTTCATCGTCTTCGAAGGCCCGGGCGTATTCCACGTTTTCGGCGGCTTCGTCCTGGGCGAGCGCCGATGAAAGAAAAGCGGGCAAAGCTGCGGCGAGAAGAACAAGCAGACATAGGATGCAAGGGCGGCAGATCATGGTTCACCGAATAAAGGAAAGGGTGTCGGGCCCGTCGTTGACTGTAAAGGTCGCCACGATTTTGTTTTGATTCATTGTGTCGATCACGAAAAGACGGTCGTGGTTGAACTCCGCGGCATATAGATAACCGTTGCCGTCCACGACCAGCGCCGAGGCATAGGAAAGGCCGAGGGTATCGTCGGGATCCCGGATGTCTATCGGGTCGAGCATCTCATGGGTTTCGGCGTCAAAGGAAAGCACCACGCCTTCGGCTCCGTTTCCGAGGTAGGCGACGTTGTCGGAGTTGATCACCATTTCGAAAGGCGCGCCGCCGGTCTCCACGCTGCCGACGATTTCGTCGGTTTGCGTGTCGATCAACTCGACTTTGCCGTTGCCGACGAATCCTTCGCCCACCTCGTAATCCCCGGCGGAAATCACGTAAACCAAATCATCGTCCCGGGCGTATACGCCGACGGTATCCCTGCCTTCCATTTCGATAATGGAGTCGACGGATTTGGATTCCGGATCGATCACGGCCACGAGCCCCGGACCGCCCGCCACATAAGCGCCGTCCAGGTTGGACAGCGCGGCGTAAGCTTTGCCCGCCGCCATGATCAACCCGCCGGGCCGCGCCCAGGTTTCACCGTCGCCGTCCGTGGGAAGCTCGTCGCCCGAGGGCATTGCGATGGTGTAAAGGGCGTCGCCGTCATCGTCGGCCAGGTCGTAATAGGTGACGTCGTTGGAAAGGAAATTGGCGATGAACGCCTTTTTGTCTTCGTGAAACGCCAGCATCATCGGATTGTTGCCGATGCCCACGGAAACCTGGCGGGAGATGGAAAGATCGTGGACGTCGTAAACCATCACGGAATGGGACAAAGAGCAGACCGCGTAAAGCTCTTTTTCGTAGACCACGGTCTGATTGATGGAACTCGACGTTACCTGAACGTCGTTGGCCAAAGAGAAACTGTCCGGACCGTTTATGGTAAGCAGGGAAAGGGTTTCGGAAAGCCCGCCTCCGATGACCAGGTAGTAGGGATAATCCCATCCGTCGCCGGTGTCATCGTCGTCGTCATCATCGTCGACCTGGATATCCGGAACGTCTTCATGTTGCTCCTCCAGATCGCCGCAGCCAAAAGAACAAAAAACCATCGACGCCAGCAATAGAATCAGGGCAAGCCCGAAAAGGCGGCAATCGCTTTCGTGATTGATCACTGTCTTCATTTTGATTCTCCGGTTTACTGATCGGTTATCGTCACTTCAGCATTTCAACTGTACCAATCCATCGCAGGTGATGTGATTGGGCATATGTTCGAACAGCTTTTCCGATCCCGGGAACTGCCGATTGCCGATGGTGATTACTTTCATCCTTGGAAATTGGTCCAGAATCCATTGCGCCGTCCGGAGCTTTTTTTCGAAAGGCGCGGCAAGGTCGATAACCAGAACGCCGGGATCACGGCTTTCGGCGTCGATCATATAAGCGCACTGATTGAAAAATGAGACCGGCTGCATGCCCGCTCTGCGAAATTGATGAAAAAGAAAGTCGCGCCTGGTTCCCTCGTCGGAAATGATCAATGCGATTTTTTTGTACATTTTAATTCTCCTTTTCTATGTAAAAAATCAGCAGCCGCATCCGTCGTCGTCATCATCGTCATCGTCGCCGCCGGTGTTATCGCCGCTGTCGTCGTTATCGTCGTCATCGTCATCGCTGCTGTCGTTATCGTCATCATCGTCATCATCGTCATCATCGTCATCATCGTCATCATCGTCGTCATCATCATCGTCGTCGTTATCGTCGTCATCATCGTCGTCGCCGGGGCTGCCCACATGGAGATATCCCACGGCGTCGAGGTCGAAACCGCCGGAGCCGGTTGTCGGCCAGTTGTCGTGAATCGGATTGCCCAGGGAGTCGACGTATCCGGTGGTGGCGCCGCTTTGGGTTCCGTAGCCGGGAATATCGACGATCTTCACGTAATTGATGTTGTTCAGATCCACGTCGCCGGATTGCACTTCCGTTGTGCCGGAAAGCTCCGACAGATCGAAGGGGCTGCCCACGCCTACCAGTTGTTTGCCGGCAAGGTTGTAGCAGTCCGAAACGTCGAGGAATGCGAAGCCGCCGGGCGTATAGGGGATTGTGGAAATCGACGGAAAACGGACGAAGGTGGCGCCGTCGGTGGATACCTCGACGTAAGCCAGTTCCGCGAAAACGGCATCGGGATAGGAATTACCGAAGGGATTTTCGAATACGACGATGTCCCATCCGGTGCCGTCGCCGATGGGTTCGTCGAAGGTGAGGGTGATTTCACCCGGCGCAACGGTGTCGTCGGCCGGAGTAACGTCGCCGAGGCTCACCACGTTATAGACGCTCGTTCCCGCGGAACCCAACGCCTCGTTGGGATCGGCATAGCTGGTCCCGCCGTCGGAGCGTACGTAGTTTTCGTATCCCGTCGCCCAACCCAGAATGGAGGCGTCGTCCCAGGGAATTCCCGCTTCGTTGTAAGATCCCGCCGCAGCCAAGGACGCAAACCC
The DNA here is from genome assembly GCA_036725605.1 of bacterium. Classification (GTDB taxonomy): domain Bacteria; phylum Lernaellota; class Lernaellaia; order Lernaellales; family Lernaellaceae; genus CALBTQ01. The sequence goes on along the minus strand of DAIMDW010000021.1, from coordinate 38,158 downwards.
GGTAAGGGCGAAAACAGCGGCAATAACGATCGACAAAAAGGTTATATTCAATTTCATGGCTTTCTCCTTAACTTCCGCAAACAAGGGAACGGTCTTCGGCGTGATCCAGGGAATCGCTTGCGTTGTCCGTGTTATCGTCGATTCCGTCGGGAATGCCGGAATCCTCTTCGCCGCCGCTTCCCGGGCCGAAGGGCGTGGCACATTCCGGACCAAAGCTCTGCACCGAACCGTCCATTGCAACGCTTTCAAGGGTATAACAGTAGGCAACGTCTTTTTTCAGACCGTCGTCGACGTATTCGTAGTCGTAAACGTAAGGTTCGATCGGGCGATCGTTGATTTTCAACCATGCGCTGTCACCATCCATGGTTCGGTAGATATTCCACCCGGCGTTTTCGGTTTCCAGGGAAGTCGACCAATAAAGGGAGACGCTTTGCATTCCCGGCACGGCTTTAAACTCCGACAATTTTACCGCATTGGGGATGTTGTTCGGCGCCGAAGTCGGCCAGCTCCAACCGTCCCAACAACCGTTGCTAAGGGTGCGTCCCGCAAAACCGACGCTCGAATAGGACCACGTCCGGCCGTCGGTGCTAAGCCAATAGGACCAGTATCCGCTTGACCAGCCTTCCTCGTAATAATCATCGGCGTCGGTTTTGGAAAATCCGTCTCCGTCGGCGTCCCAGCCGATGCCGTAAACCGCCGCGCCGCCGTAAAGGTATTCGGCGTAAAAGCGCTCGCTTGCTTCATCGATTGCGGCCATCATATCCTGCCCGGTGGCGCTGCCGTCCCAACGGTATCCCCACATCATGGTGACCGAACCCCAGTCCACGACGAGCACGGCCTCGTTTGCGCCGGTGCCGGCCCAATAGGTGACGTCGTAATCGTCCCAAAGCCCCGACGAGCTTCCGACGTGCAGATATCCGACCGCATCCAGGTCGAAGCCGCCGGATCCGCCTGTGGGCCAGTTGTCGTGGATGGGATTGCCCAATGAGTCGAGATAGCCGGTGGTCGCGCCTTCCTGCGTGCCGTACCCGGGAATATCGACAATCTTCACGTAATTGATGTTCTGCAGATCGACTTCGCCGGATAGCACTTCCGGTTCGCCGGCCAGTTCTTCCAGATCAAAGGGGCTGCCGACTCCGGCCAGTTGCTTTCCCGCCAGGTTGTAACAGTCCGATACGTCGAAATAATTGAAACCGCCGGAGTTGTATGGAATTGTGGAAATAGAGGGAAAACGGGCGAAAGTCTCACCGTCGGTGGAAACCTCCACATAGGCCAGCTCGAGAAAAACCGAATCGGGGTAAGAGCCGAAACCGTTTTCGAAAACGGCGATATCGTATCCGTCGCCGTTGCCGATCGTTTCATCGAAGGTCAGGGTGATTTCGCCCGGCGTTGCGCTGTCGTCGGCCGGCGATACGTCTCCGAGGCTGACAACGAGGGTAGACACTCCTTCCGCCACGCCCAAAGCGCGCGTCGGATCGGCATAGGCCGTCCCACCATCCGACCGGTAGTAGTCCTGATACCCCGTCGCCCAGCCTATTATGGCAGCGTCATCTTTGTCGATTCCCGTTTCGGTGTAGGAACCGGCTGATGCAATGGGAGCCCGTACGCACAAAAAAATGAACAAGAGCGGGATAACCATGAAACCGGAAAAGACTCTTTTGACCATCGCAACCTCCTCGGGTTGGGGACGCCTTCGAGGAGGTCTCAGGGGTGGGGAAAAACAATCCCCACACCCTTCAAACAAAGGTGCGGGGAAAGGCCGATAGCAATTCCGACCGATCTCTTTGCCTCGAAGAGCGTCCGGTTATACTTTCGGGCAGGTTTCCTGGCTTGGAGGTCAAGCGCCTTGCTCCGCCTTCCCATCGCGCTTGCAGCGCGACAGTGGCATCGTGGAGCCAGGCATCCCTCGTCACAGTGGCGGGACCGCGCCGGTCTTTCACCGGCTTCCCTCTTTCGCACCTTGACGGTGGCCCGAGCGCAAAAACTTTACAACGAGCCCGAATCCCATGTCAAGGGCGTTATGAATCCTACGCTTGAATATTCATTGGGATCCCGGTTGGACGTTGACAGGCAACACCTTGTTTTTATAAAAGAAAATAATAGCCGAAAGATTAGTGCCCGGTTGTGTCCGATAAGCTCGGAGGGCAAATGCGGGCGCCGCCGGATCGACCGGCTGCTTGTCGAACTCGGGGCAGGGATGAAAAAGCCGCGCTTGCCGAACTGGTTTTCGCCAATTATCCTAATCTTTCCTTTGTTGCTAAAAGCATTGTGCCCGATGATGCATTTTTAATGGCAAAAGCCTATCTGGAAACGCGGGCGGAAGAGATCTTCCGCGACGTCGCACGAATATTGAAACAGCAAAAAGCCGAACACGCTAAAAACATTGCAAAGGATTACGATGCGCCATATGGTCTCTCGTGTTACAGCCCGGCTTCGATCTTTGCCACCTCGCCCGGTAATTGGAAGGTTCCATCCGGGTCAGGCGGAAAATCAAAGACGTTGACCACCGCGTCGAGATTGAGCGGCCCGTAAAGATGAGGGAACATCGCTTCGACGGAAGGATTGTTCGGTACTTCGCCGGTGGGCGGTTCGTACTTCACCTGCGAACTTGTTTTGCTTTCGTCTATGCATAACAGGATCAGGTCTTGTCGGCCGGGAAAAAAAAGATTGGCAGTATCCATTACCTGCCCGATCGTCGAACAATGAATGAAACCGTCGCTTTTAAGCGATTCCACGGCATAGATGCCTTGCTTTTTTGCCTTCTCCCAGTTCTTTTTTTCTGCGATATGCACAATAAGTCCCATCTTGCCGCCTTTCTAAGAATTTAATTGGATATTAAACAATATCCGCTTTTTTAAGTAGCCCTAAATCGTTGCTTTTCAATTGCCTTTTGTTCTTGACAGGGCAGTAGCACATATCTTAAAAACGTGATACCGCTTGGGGCCAAAGATCCGGCTTCCGGTCTTGTCGGGCAAAATATCCCAGGAAAAATAAAGGTGAAGCGTGCCCGTCTTATTTCCCAAACGGCGGATGGTTAAAATGACAGGCCCTTTTAAAGGCAATCCAAAGGGAAGGGCAAGTGAGACTATGGAGGTTGCGACATGAAATTTAAACTGATTTTATTGATGCTTATCGCGTTTATCCTTTCCTGTTTTTTCGTCGCTGCTTGCGATGACGGCGATGACCAAAGCGACGATTCCGATAATGGAGACGAAAACGGCCAAAGCGACGATGACGACGACGACAATAACGACGCCGGGGATTGGACCGCGGTGGATGAAGCGGGCGATCCTGTCGGGGATTCGAGCAGCGACGAGACGGATATTGTCCAGCTTTGGTATCGGGCGGACGAAAAAACTCTTGAAATGGATCTGGAGTTCGAGAAGGCCTATGACGCGGAAAATGCCTATATTGAGGTGTACCTTTTTCATCCCGATAAAAACGTCGTCAGTCACACGGTCATGTTAAGGGAACACGAGGTTTATTGGTGGAGTTGCGACTGCTCCAGCGCCAAAGACAAGCACGACGGATGCCACTGGAACGTTTCGAGCCCTCCCCAATCCTTGCAAGCGGATATGACGCAAAGCGGCCGTTTTATTTTTTCTGTCGATATCGAAGATCTGGATCTCGAAGGTTCGACGGTCCTTATGACCGGGGCGGGAGCCGCTCCGGAAACGATCCAGGCCACCGCCTATTATGCCGATCGCTATCCCGACGAATTATCCGTCACCGCGACGGAGATAACGGGTTTGGCACAGATCGGCTTGTAAAGGCAAAACAGCGGAAATGATGAAAAAGGGTAGCCATTTAATTCGAGCGGCCTACGCCGAGGATTTTAAACGAAAGGCCGTTATGCTCCTCGTGCTGTGGGTCATTGTGCTGATCGTAGCGATTTTTGCCGTTACCCGGGGAGCCTACGAGATCTCGATAACGAAGGTGCTCTATGCTCTTTTCGGCAGTGCCGACGGCGCTTCAGGCGTGGTGATCCTCAACATCCGCCTGCCGCGCATCGTGGCCGCCATCGTTTGCGGTTGGGGGCTTTCTCTTTCCGGCCTTTGCATTCAGTCCCTGCTGAAAAATCCCCTCGGTTCTCCTTCGACATTGGGGATCAGCCAGGGCGCGGCTTTCGGCGCCGCTTTGTCCATCGTCGTTTTCGGCGCAAAGATTTTTACGGTAACGGCCTTCGCCTTTTGCGGCTCCATGGGAGCGACCTTTATTATTCTTATTCTCGCCCGGCTTAGAAAGTTGTCGTCGGAAGCGATCATCCTGGCCGGCGTCGCCCTGGCTTCCCTTTTTGCTTCGGCAACCATCCTGATCCAATACCTGGCCACGGAAACCGAGCTGGCCATGGTGGTTTTCTGGACCTTCGGCGACGTGGCCCGTTCCGGTTGGATGGAAATTATCACAATGGCGGGGGCGACTTTTCTCGCCTACCTCTATCTGACGGTTTTGCGATGGGACCTAAACGCCATGTCCTCGGGCGAGGAAACGGCCAAGGGGCTGGGAGTCAACGTTGACGGGATCAGGCTTTACGGCATGATCACGGCGGCATTCATCGCGGCTTTGGCCACCGCTTTTCACGGCGTAATCGCTTTTGTGGGATTGATCGCTCCCCATATGGCACGCCGCCTGGTGGGTGAAAATCATAGCCTGTTGATTCCTTTTTCTTCGGTGTTGGGCGCTTTGCTGTTGCTTTCGGCGGATACGCTGGGCCGCGTGCTCATCGGGTCCGGCGCCTTGCCGGTGGGTGTGATCACTTCGTTTTTAGGCGCGCCGATGTTTCTATATCTGCTGATCCGGGGTTACAAATGAAACTCCGGGTCGCAAATATCGACTTTGCCTATCACAGCCGGCCCGTGTTGTCGGATGTGAGTTTCACTTTGGATCAAGGGCGGATCATGTGCGTTCTGGGCGTTAACGGCGCCGGTAAATCGACTTTGCTCAAGTGCCTGAACCGGATCCTCAAGCCCCAAAGAGGATCGGTGCTGGTGAATGAGGAAAACCTGATGCGCTTGTCCCAAAACAAGGTGGCGCGGCGCATGGGGTATGTTCCGCAGCGTCACCCGGATTCGGGCCTGACGGTTTTCGAAACGGTGCTGATGGGGCGCAAACCCCACATCCGATGGGGCATGGGGACCAAAGACTATGACGCGGCGGAAGATACCGTCCGGCAACTGGGTCTCGGGCATCTGGCCATGCGCCGCGTAACGAATCTGAGCGGCGGAGAACTGCAAAAGGTGGTGATTGCAAGGGCGCTCGCCCAGTCGCCGGAAATTCTGCTTCTGGACGAGCCGACGAGCAATCTGGATCTGAAAAATCAACTGGAAGTTATGGGAATCATCCGAGAGATCGTTAAAACCCGGGGGCTGTCGGCGGTTATCGCCATTCACGATTTGAACATGGCGGCGAGGTTTGCCGACAGCTTTCTGTTTTTAAAGGATCAAAAGATCCATTCGGTTGTCGAGCGAAAAGGTCTTGACACGGAAACGATCCGCGCGGTTTACGGCGTTGACGTGACCTTGCGGGAAGTCGAGGGGCACACGGTGGTCGTGCCGCGTTGACGGCAGGGGAGGCATGTTGAAAAGAATCCTTCTTTGGGCGGTGCTTTTTTTACTGGCATCAAACCTGTGCGCCGCAGCTTCGGAAACGAAGACGGTTACGGTGACGGACATGGCCGGGCGGCAGGTGACGGCGCCCTTTGATCCCGATAGGATCATTTGCATCGGGCCGGGAACCTTGCGGCTGATCGTCTATCTTCAAGCCGCATCGAAGGTCGCCGGCGTCGAGGACATGGAAAAGATGAATCCCGGCGGGCGGCCTTATTGGATCGCCCATCCCGAATTGGGCAAGCTGCCGCGCTGCGGTCCCGGCGGCCCTGCAAGCATCAATAAAAAGCCGGACTTGGAGGCCGTTTTGTCGGTCAATCCCCAGGTCGTATTCATCACCTACATGGACGGCGAACTGGCCGATGAAGTGCAAAGGACGCTGGGGATTCCCGTGGTTGTTTTAAGCTACGGCAAATTTGCCACCTTCGACGAGACGGTTTACGATGCCCTTGGCATTGCCGGGAAAATATTGCATCGGGAAAAAAGGGCCGATGAGGTCGTGTCTTATATCGAATCCCTTCGTAGCGACTTGCAAAAACGGACCCGGGATATCCCCACGGCTTCGAAGCCGTCGGTGTATATCGGCGGCGTCGGATACCGGGGTTCGCAAGGCATTGAAAGTACGGAGCAACATTTCGCTCCCTTTGACTGGACCTGCGCAAGGAACGTCGCTCAACAGGTCAAGCCCAGCATCGGCAGCCACGTTTTTATGGACAAGGAAATGCTGCTGAAACTGAATCCGGATATCATTTTCATCGACGGCGGCGGCCTGAACAGGCTGACCGGGGACTATCGTAAAAAGCCGGAATACTACAAGGCATTGAAAGCCTTTTCGCGGCAAAAGGTCTTTTTGCTTTTTCCTTTTAATTTTTACACGACCAACATCGGCACCGCGCTGGCAGACGCTTATGCCGTCGGAAAGATTTTATACCCCGAGCGGTTTGCGGACGTGGATCTTGAGAAAAAGTCCGATGAAATATACGCTTTTTTGGTAGGAGCTTCCGTTTATCCGCGAATGAAGAAAAGCTACGGCGTCATCGGCAGGAAGGCTCCTTTTTAAAAGCGCGTAAAACGCAACCCTTTGTGAGGAGATCCGGACATGGGAACCGACAGTCTTTCTAAAGTGGAACTTACGCCGATCGGATTCGTAAAGAGCGAAATCAAGACTCCCATTCTCCATGCCGGCGATTCGGACCTGGAGTTGACCGAGCGTATGGATCGGATACGAAAACACCAGGAAACCATCAGAAACAACGTGGCCGAATTGATCATTTTCGATCAATGGGGCGAACTGCTGGACGGCATCGAAGGCTTTTCGCACATTCTTGTTTTGTATTGGCCCCATATGATCGATCCGAAACGGAGAAAACTGAAAAAAGTACACCCCATGGGAAGGAAAGAACTGCCCTTGCAGGGAATCTTCGGGACTTGCAGCCCGGCAAGGCCCAACCCGGTTTTGGTGACCGCAGTCCGGCTTCTTGAAAGAAACGGAAACGTGCTTAAGGTGAAGGGCCTGGAAGCCGTGGATGGGAGTCCCATTATCGACATGAAGCCCTATGTGAAAAGCTATTACGGGGTGGAAAATCCGACGGTTCCGGATTGGATGGACCGGATACAAAAAGAGATAGAGAAAAAACCCAGGCCATAGGCTGCAACTTACAGGGAACATTAAAAAATGCCCCCTTCGGATAACGACAAGAAATCCTTTTTCGATCATCACGCAGGGCGATGGGACAAAACCAACTACCGGGGCGAACAATCGGCAAGGATCGGGCCGCTGGTGATGGATTTGAATCTAAAACCGGGCGCCAAAGTTCTGGATGTGGGTTGCGGCACCGGCGTCTTAACGCCCCATATTCTCCGGGTGGTCGGCCCGAAGGGGCTTGTCGTCGGTTTGGACGTTTCGCCGAAAATGGTACGGCAAGCCACGGAAAAGGGATTTGCCGAAAATGCCCGCTTTGTGGAAGGCGACGTTGAAAGGGCGCCCTTTGCCGACGGATATTTCGACGCCGTCCTTTGTTTTTCCGCCTTTCCGCATTTTGACGACCAGCAGCGGGCCCTTCGGGAAATGCATCGCGTCCTGGCCGCGGGCGGTTCCTTGTTCGTTTTTCACCTGGAAGGCTCCGAGCTGATCAATTCATTCCACCATGGTTACGGCGGACCGGTGAAACACGATCGACTTCCCGCCGGCCCGCAAATGGCGTCCATGTTGGGATCAAAGGGTTTCGGCCTGGTGAAAGTGACGGACAAACAGGATCTTTATTGGGCTTATGGAAAAAAGATTTGATGCCTTAACACGGCAGATCTGATTGAGAGAAGGATATGGCTGTCATACGCCCGATCCGGCCCGGTTTCTCCAAGTATTCGGGGCAAGGTGCGTATGGACATTTAGACCGATAGGATTCTCGGATCACTTAAAACGCAGTCTCAACAATCCTGAAAAAGAATGCTCCGCTCCGGAAGCATTGTCCGATGCGGCCAGGGCAAAAAGATAGGTCTTCTTCAGATCGTCAAAGGCGACGTCGTCCCGATGCCCTGTAACGAGGGCGCGGCGAAATTCGACGGTCCAAAATCCGTCTTCCCACCGGCCTTTGGCGCTTACGTCGCCGCGGCTTCCGTCAGGGCGGGAGAGCACATATCCGGGAATGCGGGTTCCGGCCGGCCATGAGGCGCCCGGTGGAATCGGAATAGCGTTTTCCTTGAACAAAAAGCGGGGATCAGGCCGCGCTATCTTCGGGTCGGGCATGAACATGGGGCCGTCACCCGCTGCGTTTACGTTAGATTGCGTCCCTTTTTCGGATTTTACAAAGTCGCCGTGACGGCCGCCGTCCCCGCCTTCACGAATATGGTTGATATATTTGTCATCGCAATATCCGGCGGGGTTGCTCCGTGCGGCTTTCCAGTGCCAGGTATCACCCATCCCGGGAGATTCCAGGTATTTCGCGGCGCTTACCGCCATGTGGCAAGCCACGAGACAGCCCTCTTTTTCAAAACCGGGCATATCGACATTCCAGAAAAACATCACACGGTCTTCGTTCCCAGCCTCCCCGGCGCGTTTTACGCCGAGGGTATGCCACCTGCCGTCCGAACCCATCTTCCACATCGCCTTTTCGGCATCGTCCCGGGAATCCGGCCATCGAGCCGCCAGGACAAGTTCCTTGCCGGTATGTAAAGCCCGCAGTTCGACGTTGATTCTGCCGATGGCGTTTCCGCCCATGATCGGCACGATAAGCGGCCGGGTTTCTTGCCAGGCCGGTTCGTCCAAACGCCCGTCGAGGGCGATCTTTCCATCGGGAATCGAAGTGGCCGTAAGCTCGGCGGACCTGTGGGCGGTGTGATCATGGCAGTGTTGGCAATCGCTTCGTATAAGGTGGGCGTTTGCGACAACGGACAGGTCGCTAAAGGGCGAGTCGCCGTTGCGCGGAGCATCCGCAACAGCCGCGATCCCCGCCCACCGCGGATTGACCGCATGGCATTTTGTGCATTGCTCAGGGGAGACCCGCAAGCATTCCGGCTTTTCGGTCTTGCCCGTTATCGTACTCAGCAGATGCGTAATCTCCCGGCCGGGATCCGGCTCATGGCATTTGAGGCAGGCAACCTCCTGATGAACGCCTTGGCTCCATCCGTGAACCGGAGCTTCCATCAAGTGGCACGCCCCGCATGAGGCCGGATCCCCGTGGAGATGGGATCGCCATAACGCAAGGGCGACGAAGATCAGCCCCACAGCGCAAAGAAAAATGAGAACCGGTATGGAGAGTTTTTTTATGTGAAAAGGGCTCATTGGATCCTCTTGACTATTTGCTTTGGAAGGTCCGGAAACTATCATAATTGATTCCGAAACTTAAGCATACATCAGATTCTGCAACGTTGGGTCGTATTCGAAGTTTTTATCCTGTAATTTTTACGGCTACAGCCCGTATCCCAAGCCGGCACTCACAAACCAATTGGGCTCGGGTGACAGGTCAAAAGTGCGCTGATCGTCTTTGAAAGTCTCCAACCTTCGGTAGGCTGTTGTACCGCCCCATATCTGCACGAAAAGCCCTTTGAAGGGATAGGCGCGTAATGCCGGGCCCAGGTTGAACATCGATTGCCGGAAATAGTCCACTTCCATATCGTCCTGATGCATATGGAATTGGTTCCCTTCCAGCCGTGCATTTATGCCCAGTTCCAGGAAATCGAGGGGTACATACCAAAATTCCATTATGGCCGGTAGATTCGCCAGTATTCGCCAGTGTTCGGTTTTGTATTGCAGCCCGAACATAGGGAGGATCATGTCTTCTCCGAAGTTGCTCAAATAGACCACGCCGAACTGAATATTCAGGTTTTCCACAGGGCGGTAACCGAAAAGAACGCCGGAATTGGCGCGAACGTCGCCTCGCGAAAAACCTTCGAAATCGGAAGCGATTGCCGGCATGAGCATGGCGGTCACGTTTAGATCTTTAGGCAGCATTTGTACCAGGTTGAAACGGTATTGAACGGTATGAAAGTCATAGGTTTTGTGGTTGATCGCAGCATCCGTTTGGGTGTTCACCGTGAGAAGACTATAGGAAAAGCCGTTGAGAAAAAGTGTTTTGGTTTCCTTTATGAAATAGGGCAACGAACCGATAATTTTAAACTCGTTCGTCTCGACTTGAAAATCATCGGGAAGATCGGAGGATTCGACCTGGGACGGCGGCGAGTAAATATACCGGAATGAAAAAATATCCATTCCTTTTCTCGATTCCTGTGCGAAAGCAGGATTGTTGCCGATCCATACGGTCCAGATTATTGCAAGCAGGAAAGTTGTAATTGCCCGTCTCATAAAAGCCGGTTTCTCCTTTCTTTCGTCTCCTATTCAATTTTAGGCGGTATCAGGATAACACAGGTTAATATACGCTTCTCGATAATCGGCAACGGTTTGGTCGCGAGTGTGTGTTTTTTAAACAGGGACGAAGCGATAAAGCCCTTAACCGCCCGGTCAGTTCGATATCCCGATGATCGAAGACTTCTCTCCCATATTAATTTAGGATTTGCGGGGCACAGTGTATAGAGGATCCACCCCATAATTCGATGTGGAAAGTACCGAATAGATTCACTTTAGTCGTAAATCGCATAGTTACTTAACCAAAACGGCTATATAAAAAACGTGAGATGTATATCCATTTCTTGTTCAAATTAATATTTATTGTTATCTTATAATTTGGAACATGGTTGGGAGGAATTATGAAAAAATTGGTTGTCCCTGTAATTCTTTGTCTTATTTTGTTTGCCCTTCTGCTTAATTGTGAAAAAGAAAATCCTAAAGAGAATGGGGTGTTAGAGGATTTTGAACTGCCACACGGAGCCGAATTGGGATTAAAATTTTGGGAAGCGATTGGTGAAGAGGACGCCTCGAAGAAGGTTGATCGAACTTCCTTTGGATATAAAGAATATCCGGACCTGAACAAAAAGGAAAATGACAAGCGGACGTACCGGTTAAAAGAAGAGGATAAGGCCAATAACCAGAAAATGAGGGTCGTTTTCACCGCTTGGGGAAACGCAAACTTTTATTCAGGCGAATACCTCACCGCCATCAAATACTACAACAAAGCCCTTGCTGCCTGCGATCCTGCACGGGATGCCATATTAATAAAAATTCTAGATGACAACATCGCCAAGGCAAACCAGGGTTTAAAAAAGCCCTGGAAAAAAGGCCTCCCGAAAGAATTTACCATTGAAATGGGGAACGTCTCGAAGCTTTACGAAAAGGACGACGAGATTACCCTTTTCTCTTCGGCCATTCTGAACAAGAACCAGGGCGAAGCTGCCGAGATTCTGACAAAACTGGAAAAAGACCTTACCGTCGAGTCCGCCGAGATTTCGGAACAACTCGGTATTTTGTACTTTTACAGAGGGGACGCCTATGTCGATGCCGCCAATCAGTTTTCCAAGTGCATCGATATTTACGTGGCGCTGTACGGATGTCCGCCGCCCCATATGCTGAAGAACCTTTCCTATGCCCTCCAACTTTCCGGTAATTTGGAGTTAGCCGCCGCAACTTTGGAGGAATACCTGAAAAAGATTCACGACCAGGATCTAACGGAAAGGGCGATAGTGGAATTCAAACTCGGAGCGATCCTGGCCGGCCTGGGCAGGATGGATCAGGCCTCCGAGTGCATAAATAAAGGCCTTGCCTATAGCAAGAGCCTGTCTGCCGCCGGGTCGGATAAGAACGTATTCGGAAAATCTCTCATCTACATAGAGTTAAAAAAGGGTCCGAAACGGTCACCTGACAGCCCCATAGTAGAAGTTCAACAAAAAAACTATGCACGTGACTATGGAGAGATATCAAGAGACTTTACGATCAAGGCCAATTTAATGCCGAAACAGGAAAAGGAGAAAACTAAGAACCCCATTGAAGATTCCACAAAGGATATTTCGGAAAAATCACAACAGAGGAAGAAAGGGCTGGATCAACCCGTACTTGAACCCATCCAATTCAACAAGTACAAGTGATTTTCGACCAGTTTTGCGGGACGGGTAATAAATGAAAATTGTAAATCTCAATAAGTATTTAATTCTGCTTTTTTCGGCTGCCCTTACTGTATTGATCCTGGGAACCGGGTGCGTAAAAAAAATAAACGCCTGGCCCGACAAAAAAACGGTCAATCGATGCCTGGAAGGTTTCGATAATTGCGTGGTGGGCATCTCCGGCGAATTGCCTTCCGAACAAGAAGCCTATACCGACGCCTTTAACCATGCCAAGCTGATCGCCATCGAGTCCAGGTGCGTCGTTGGAAAGAAACTGAAAATGATGAGCGCGAAGACGGAGGCAAAAGAGACCCTGAACAGCGAATACGCAAAATGGGCGGCGTCGGTGATCTGGGAGGATGCAGGGGTAAAGAAAATTGTACAGGTCGTGCCCAACCTCTGCCATCTGGAAAACGGGAAATACAAAGCCAAGGTCTATTGCGGCGTAAACTATTTTGACGCAGATGACCAGGAGGATTCGAAAAGACAATCCGCCGCCGCCTACATCGCGATTTTGAAGTTTTTGAAAGACGAAAAAAACGCCGCCCTCATTCAATCCCTTCAAGACGCCTACAACGTTCCACCGGGAGAGATTGAAAAATTCCACATGAAGATCGAGCACGCCCGGTACCCGAACATCCCCGAATACCTTTACGAGGTTAAAAACCAGGAATTGATTGTTACGCTCAAGTTTTTAAGGGGAACCAGGGATCTTGTGGCCTACGATTGCGCGATCAACAAAGATCCGGAAACCTGCGCGGAAGCGGAAAGTCTTGAGCAAAAGATCCGTTTAATCGTCCAGGAACTTCAGTTGCGCGGCGTCTCGCCGGATCAGTAGTAACCCCCGCCCAATCCCTTAATCGCGCAAGCCGACCGGTCGCATTATTGTCTTAATACGTTTTACGCAAAGACTATCAGGCAGGGGGTGCAGTTTTTCGGTTGGACCGTTGTCGTCTTTGTAGAATTTAAAAACGCCCGGTTTATCAACAAACAGGGCGTTTTTATTTCATGTCATCTTTAATGGGATCATCCGCCGCGGCCGCAGCCCCGGTCATTGCCATTGCCGGCGTTAGCGACTCGTTGTCCGATGCCGCACCCGTCGCAGAAGATCTTAAGCCGTAATTGCTCCGGCCGGTTCAGACACTGTAATCGTATTTATCGTCGCTATCGTCATTATCGTCATCATTATCGTCATCGTTATCGTCGTCGTCGTTATCGTCGTCGTCGTTATCGTCGTCATCATCGTCATCATCGTCGTCATCGTCGTCGTCATCGCCTAGGCTGTCGTACTGTGCGTTTAAATAGATCGCCGTTCGAGTCGCCACCCCGAGAAAGTCGTCCACGTAGAGAATGTTGGGGAAGAGGGTTTTTGTAATATCCTTATGTTCAACCCAGTGTTTGATTTCTCCCATGAGCCGCCATTGCGCAAAATGCGAAAGCCCCCTGATTCCGTTATAATTATTTTCGGAGGTGCACTGGGAGGCATCCGTGAAGTCCAAAGTAAGCGTCCAGGAAAGCAGGAAAGGAATTTGTGCGCTGTTGTCACTTTTATTGATGTGGTTATCCGAATTCAGCAATTTTGAAAACTGGTCGCCTCTCATTGTATCGAAGTCGTTTGAATCCGAATACTCGTCGTATATGTAGACATTACAATCCGAATACTTTCCATACTCGAAAATCCCATTGGGCGGATCACTGTGGACGTCGATGTCATCGGAATCATCGATATTCTCCCCGGATATAAAAAGAATGACCTTTCCCTTTGTCCCGTTATTCAGGATTTCGTTTACCGTCAAGCTTGTCATTTTAAATGTGTCGCTATCCTTACTACCATCCTTATCGGCGACATCCTTTTCTGTACCATGAGTAAACAGCTCGTCGGGAAAACGCCCCGCTAAATCTGCCGCCAGGCTGTTTAATTGATCCGAGGTGCAGTTGTGGGCAATGCCGGCTTTTCTCATGACGCAATGGGATACTTTCAAGATCACGATTTCCTGAGAATGCCCGCTTTCATTGAAGAAGTCATGGATGTCGTCCACCAGGCTGTTTTTGCTTTGTCCTTTGCAGCCGTATAGGTCGCCGCCCCATATTTTCGCGGTATGCCCGGTGCGCCAATTGTCCGTACCGTCGGAATCGTCGGCTAATACCGGACGAATGTCGAAATACCGGGAACCTTTTTCAAGTTGATATTTGATATTGCCACGCTGCGTAATGGTATTGCATCGTTTGGCCGTTCCGGATGGGTAGCAATCTCCCCAGTCGTCGTTGTTCATCCCCGCGTCATGAGAACCGGGTATGGCGATTTCCAACAGTGTTCTATCGCCGATGAGATCGTTCTGCCGGCCCATCCAATCGTCGGTGTGATAGTAATTGGAGTCAATCCATATCGGGAACATATAGTTGTAATAGTCGCTGTAGTCGTGGGAGTAGGTTGGCTCCGCCATCTTCCCGTTGTCGTGAATGTGCTGAATAAAAAAATGCTTGTCGGTATTCTGACCCAGCAGATAGTGCCAATCATTGTCCGGGTTTTTAAACACGTTCATTGTCAAGTAAAAATTGTTCCACGTGCCCGAGTCGGCGAAGCTCTCGCCGCTGGTAATTCCGCCGGCATTATCGACGTAAAGAGTAAACCATTTTCCTTCGTCTCTCGCATCACTATAATTCCATGCTTCACGATGGCCGAATAGATAGGTGCCGTCGTCCCCCCGATACGAAAGGGCGACCTGCCATCCGTGTTCGAAGTGCCCGCTGTCCTTCCGCCAGAGAGTTCCGTCGTGATGAAGGCAATCCACAATCCACAAATGTTTGTCCGGATCGATCGTATGACCGAAAAAGCAGGCCCGGTCCGTCTTTGCCAGGGGAATCGGGGTGACCACCGGATAGAAATGATCGGCGGAACCATGGTCCGACTCACTATCGGCCAATTTCCCGCCGGGAAGGATTTCCTGGACGAACCACCAGTAAGCGTTTTCGCTGTCGCTGTCCTGGGCGAAAATATATGTTTTATCGGAAAACGTCAGCGGAATGAGCGTATTGTATTGATAAGCCCATGAGCCGGAATCGGTTACCATTCCCAAATCACCGGAAGGCAATACTTCCATGATGAACCACTCGTAGCGACCCGCTTCGTTTTTAACCCCGTGCCCCATGATGTATTGTTTGTTGTCTACGGTGAAGTAGGTCATTAGGTCCCATTCGTGACTTTGGTAGAACCAACCGGCCGACAATTCAACGCCCAGTTCCGCACCGAGGTGCTCTGTGATGAATCGAGCCCCGCCCACATCGTAACCTAGCAATCCCAGCTGGTCGCCAAGGGGCTCCTCGTCGCCCGCTGAGGGCTGGTCGTCGTCGTCGTCATCATCGCTATTGTCGCAAGCGCAAAGGAAAAACACGGCAAGGAATGAAGTAAAAAGAATCAACCAGCCGATTTTTTGTGAAAGTTTCATGACAAACTCCTTCCGGGCAAGTGAACACCGGCAATAAACACGGTTATTGATACATGAATAAGGTGTTATTAATAAATTCTTTCATTATTTCATTGAGCCTACAAGAGACAATTGTCCACAAATGGTTTTATTTGTGGACAATTGTCCTAATTTTTATGTTTTTTCGAGGCGGCGCTCAAACAAAAAGCATTCGATTCCGGGTCAACCCAGAAGGCCGTTTCCCCTCGCGTAGTCGACAATTTCCGTGATGGACTTTAATCCAAGCTTGATTTTGATCCGCTGTACGTATGAATTGACGGTGCTTTGAGATATGCCCATATCCAGGGCCACCGATTTGGATAGCTTCCCCATGGCAAGGCCGCGAACAACCTGAAGCTCGCGAGCGCTCAACATGGCTTCCGGTCTTTTCGATAGATCGATTTCATGTTCCAGAAGGTATTCCGCCAGTTCCTTGGTGATGTATCTTTTGCCCTTCGATACGGTTCTGATCGCGTCCGCCAATTCTCCTATGGGGCGGCGTTTATTCAAAAAGCCCAACGCTCCCGCACGGAAGTAGGTCACAACATGATGGTCTTCGGGGTACATTGTGAAAAGCACTATGGTCAAACCCGGCTTTGCCGCCAGGATTTCTCTGACTGTTTGTGGACCGTTATTGCCGGGCATGTTGACGTCCAGAACAAGAACATCCCAGTTCTCTTTGCGGGCTTTTTCAGGCAAACCCAAGGCCGTTTCCGTCTCGCCGCAAACGCGGATATCCGAATCGTCGGCAAGAAGCTGTTTTAAGCCGCTTCGTACGATTTCATGATCGTCGGCGATAAATACGCGAATCATTTTTCTACGCCCTGTTGCAGTTTTTCGAGCGGTAAGACAATCGAGATCGTCGTGCCGCAATTCTGTTTGCTTTCGATCTTCAATTCGCCGCCCATCAGCTTGACACGCTCGCCGATCCCTTTCAGCCCGAGGCGATTTTTCGCCGGTACCTCATCGGGGTCGAACCCTTTACCGTTATCGATGACGGACAATTCAAGTTTGTCGTCTTTTTCCTCGAACTTGACGATGGTTCCGGTCGCTTCGGCATGTTTGACAATGTTGGTCATCCCTTCCTGTACAATGCGGAAAAGCGCCGTATTGGCCGTGTCGGAAAAGAAGTCCACATCCGTTTCGAAAAGAACCTCGGCCTTGATGCCGCGCCCTTTAACCAGGTCGTCGACCATGCTCGTCACTGCAACGTCGAAGCCCTGGTTTTCCAACAGGATGGGTTTAAGGGCGCCCAATATCCTGTCAAGGGTGTTATGAAGTCGATTGACCAATGCATGCAAAGAGCCGATCCCCTGTTCGAAACTGCCCGCCTTTTTCTTTTTAGGATCACCTGTTTTTTTCAGTAGCTGGACCTCCATGTCCATCCGCACCAGCATCTGCCCCAGTTCGTCATGAAGGTCGTGGGCGATACGGTTTCTTTCCTGTTCCTGGACGTTGAAAACGGCGGTCGTCAACTGCCTGATTTTCTCCGTCTGCTCCGCGACCCGGTCTTGCAGGTTTACCGTCAGGTCATTGAGTTTTCTGCGTTGAAGGAAATTGGTTCGAAGCACAAGATAAATGACATGCCCGGCGGCAAAGGCGGCAAAGGCCGAGGCGATCGACCAGGTGATGGGAGTTCCGACGATCGAGAGATCGAATTGGTCCGGAGCAAAAACGAACAGCGAAACGAAATAGGAAACAAGAATCGCAAAGGCGGCGATGAGTCTCTTAATATATGGGACAAACAGCATCACCGAAAGCATCGGCGTGGTGTACACCGCATAGGCAAAGGAGGAATCAAATCCGCCGACTCCGGCGACAAGCCGGCCTCCAATCGCCATGATTGCGGAAAATGCGACAAGTCCCAGATAGTAAGGGTGTGCAGTAAGTGTTCTGCTGAATCGCAAAATAAGAAAGACAACAAGGGAAAGGAGAAGAATCGAGGCCCGGAAATACTGCATGGCCCGAAAAAACGGTGAGCCCAAATCAAACAACAGGAAATCCGTGAACCACGGAACGACGGCGCCCAAACTGGTCGTAATCCCGCAGATGTACAATCCCGCAATGGTCAGCCGATTGCAATGCTCTTGAAACCCTCGGCTCTCCTCGGCCGTCATTTTTTTTCCGAGGGCGATATCCAGCTCAAGGTTCGATAACGAATCCTTGACGGGCTTGATAATGGAATGGATGAGTTTGGATTTCAAAAACAGAATCCTTTTCATAATTTGCACAAAGTTAAGTAATGAAAGACTACCAGTTTTGGAATTCTATTCAAGCATTTTCACGGTTACTCACCTCGCGGGGTGCGATGCAAAACCCTTTAACGTTCCGTAAGTACTTTATTGGAAACACTCTCCATGATTCTACTTAAAGGGCGGCGCCCTGATACAACACAGGCGAACAGAGAAAAGGTCGGATTTTATGTGAGAATCAAGTTCTTGGGCGTATTTCGATTCGGTTCACGTTTTTTCCGGCCGCGTCGTTGCGATTATCCGCCGCAGCCGCAACCCTGATCGTCGTCGTCGTCATCGTCGTCGCCGTTTTTTACCTGTGCCACCCATTGGCCGATACCGCAGGCGTCATAAGCGATCTTAAAGAAGCCTTCTTCGCCCCAATCGGTACCCCAGTTGTTTTTGGCGATCCAGGCGCCCTCGGAGTCGTCCCAGCCGATCAAAAGCACAAAGTGATCGCCGACGTAATCGCCCTCGCACTTGTACACGCCGTCTGTGTAGTCTTCGAATTCCGAGTGTACGTGAAACCAGGCGGTGACCGGACCCTTCATCAATGCGCTTTTGATCGCTTCGTCATCGGCCTGCTCTTCGTCCACCCAGGACCAGCCCGGGATTTTGGTGACCTTCGACTTCCAATCGTCGCACAGGTTGCAGGCATTCTGTTCTCCCTCATACGGAAAACATGCTTCCGGGGGCAGGCCCTTGTCGCGAACATAATTCAGCGCCTCGCCCATGTCGCCTCCTGTGGAACAAGAGCCGTCTCCTGAACAGGAAATGAGAGCTTGTTCGGAGAGGTCTATTTCAGGATCGGACAAGCTGTTTTGAATTGCGTAGTAGGATTCGGTCATGGCCGCGGCCGAAAAAGCCCAACAGCTTTCGCAGGAGCCCTCGTCTTTTATCGCGGTAACGAAATTGCCTCCGTTGTCCCGCCAGTCGAGGGCGGAAGGAATGTCGTTCGACCGGGTCGGCGTCGACAGCAGGGTCATTACGACGAGCCCAAAGGCAAACAGCATCAATGCCGTTCGTTTTTTGCTTTGCATCTTTTTACTCCAAGTCCGCCGGGTCGGCCCGATGCCTGGGCATGTAATTGCCTTCCAGCAATATATCACCGAAATGAATCCATAAAAGGCTTTTTGCCACATTTATTTTAATAAATAATTAGTCGTCCCTGAAAAAGCCTTATCTTATTGAAATTGCTAGTAAAAACGCACTATTTCTGATAGAATGTCCCAAGATTTTCACTCATTTCATCGAGAAAGCTTGGGATCATGTTACCAAAATCGGATAAAAATCCTCTTGATCTTTTTCGGAGTCGTTTGAGTCAGATATTGTCTCACAAGCATCCTCTCTATAAGCTAGCCAATCAAATTGACTGGACTGTTTTCGAGGCAGCTTTTGGCGAAACATATTGTCCGGACAATGGCCGTCCGGCCAAACCGATCCGCTTGTTGGTGGGCCTTCATTATCTGAAGCACGCTTATGACCAAAGCGATGAGTCGGTTGTCCTTCGTTGGCTGGAAAATCCCTACTGGCAATATTTTTGCGGCATGGAATATTTTCAGCACGAGTTGCCCTGCGATCCAACCCTCCTGGTCAAATGGCGTCAGCGAGTCGGTCCTGAGAAACTGGAAAAGCTTTTTGCCGAGACCGTTGCTTGTGCTCGTCGCGAGAGTCTTCTTGACGATCAGGACCTTCTTTTCGTCAACGTCGACACCACGGTCCAGGAAAAAAACATTGCCTTTCCCACGGACGCCCGGTTGTACAACAAGTGCCGTCTGAAGCTGGTGAAGCTGGCTCGAAAACATGGCCTGAATCTACGTCAAAGTTTCACCCACAAAGCAAAAGAGGCACTGGTGAAACAACATCGCTATGCATCGGCACGTCAATTCAAACGTGCGGCAAAGATGAAACGGAAGCTAAAAACCTATCTGGGCCGGGTGGTTCGAGACATCGAGCGGAAAGCGGACTCCGAGGCTTTCGAGCTTTGGGAGGCCTTGAAACAAGCTCATCGTCTTCTTGCTCAAAAGCGCAATAGCAAGGGAAAGCTTTACAGCCTCCATGAGCCGGATGTGCAATGCATCGCCAAGGGCAAAGCACACAAGCGATATGAGTTTGGTTGTAAAGTGGGAGTGGTGACGACCTCCGAAACGAATTGGATTGTTGCGGTCAACGCCTTTGATGGCAATCCTTTTGACGGGCACACCCTGGATGAATCCCTGGAGACCATGGAGCGGATTACCGGCAAGCGTCCCCTGGCCGCTTATTGTGATCGGGGCTATCGGGGAAAAAAGCAAATCGGCGAAACAGCCATTCAAATCGCCGGGACCGGTCCCCGAGACAAACTCCATTTCGAGAAATACCTGTCTAAGCGACGATCATCGGTAGAGCCAACCATCGGCCATCTTAAATCCGACAATCGAATGGATCGAAACTATCTCAAGGGAACAACCGGGGACAAAGTCAATGCCATCTTAGCTGCTGCGGCATACAACCTGCGAAAGCTCATCCGAGCTTTCTTTTTCTCTCCGTATTGTCGGCTATTGGAAGGGCTACAACTGCTATATGAAAAACAAAAATGGAACACTCAAGTATGCGAAGCTATCTGATAGGAGAAAATCGGGCTTTTTCAGGATTGACTAATTACATCATCGGTATCGTGCATTGCTTGAAGAGAAAGTGCTTCAGTGGCACCGGGAGGAAGGGATACGGCGTTCGCCGCGGAATTCTCGGCATGTCCCAAAATAAAGATGCCGGCAGGAACACCGCGTCATTCGCGGCTGTCGATGACGATCGTGCGAAAATCGTGGTTTCCCTCGGCCAGTTCACGGCAGGCGTCGAGAAACTTTTCCCAATTGTCGATGTCGATTTTGAAGACCGACAACGCATTGTGTCCGGCTTCGGTCGCGAGGATACGCGATGAAACTCGTTAAGGATCAGCGCATATTCTTATATTTTCTACCCTTCGAAGCCATTAGACAAATTTGAGTGGAAATAGTAATCTCTGTTTAATATTTTTTCGACATCAAAAGACCGTACCGGCAAAGGCTTTTCAATAATTTTTCGGGAATCAGCGGCATCTCGTGGAAACGACAAACAAAGTAATTTTCAAGCTGAACGAGAGTAACGGTATATTCTATTTCTTACGATTCGCTCTCACCCTTTTCCTGTTTTGTTGGATCGTCCGGATTATTAACGTCAATAATAATTATTTTCTGTCGGACCCTCAAATGATCGCCGATTACTTCGGCGCCATGGACTTGTGGCGGGCCTTGTTTCTTGCCATGTTTCCCACTTTTGTTTTGCTCTTTTTGTTTCCGGGCAAGTGGATTCGCAAAATTCCTTTTGCCCTGCTTGTGCCCATTTTAGCTTTGTTATGTGCTTTTTCAGTCATTTTCCCCTTTTACATGCTTCAACGCTGCCGCGACATCGTTACCCTTCATTGGATCATCGTAACCTGGATCCTTTTGATCGCTTTAAATCTTTTCGGATATTTTCTTTTCCAGCATCCGCGCTTTGAAAAAAGCAAATCCTTCAATCGTTTCATCAGGCTCGTTCCTTTTCTAACGGACCTGCTTATTCCCATGATCGTTTTCGGACAATACCAAAAGGGCGAACGCCCTCTTCCCGGATGGCTTAAAATCGCTCCGGCGGCTTTTCTGGCAATCAGCTTGATGGCCGTGAGCATACCGAATTTTATTGATGAGAGCAGCCCAAAGCTGCACCGGGAAATCGCCGAAGTCTATTCCGGCAGAAACGATACCTTTTACGCTGCTTTCGACCCTTCAAAGGATGTTCTTTGGTCCAGCAAACTCGATGAAATCACGAAAATGGATTTCTCGAAAGGCGGCTTTCTGGAAAGCAACGTTGCGATTCCTATTGAGCCCTTTGAGGGCAGAGGCGCAAAAAAGTTCGCCCTTTCAGCGGATCACTCGAAAATGATGGCGGCGGGAATCGGGCCAAAAAGCATCCGGATCATGCAAATAGACGCGGATACAATGGCCCCTGACTGGATTCGCCGTCTGAAAATCGAGGCAGGCGAAAGATTGTTTCGCTCCTCTACTTTCTGGGACCAAAAACGAGACTTACTTTTAGTGACTTACGATAGCGGATATTGGAGTGACGTTCGCACCGATGCCGGGGATCTTTACCATCTGGCAAGCGATGGAAGCCGTATTTACCAATTTATTTCCTGTGGAAACGTTACCGACGCCCTTTTGCTTCCCGAACAAAGAATCATTCTCGTCTTGTATCTTCAGCCCGGCCTGCTCGCTTCCTTCGACGCGGATACTCTTGAGATGAAAGGATCGCTGCCGCTCCCCAAGTTCGGCGATCAACTCGCACTGGATCGCCAACGTAACCTATTATATGCCTCTTTTCCGCGAGAAGGCCTGATCCGGCAAATCGACCTTGAAACACTGCAAGTAACCGGCAAAATGTACTCGGTCTTCGGCGTCAGATCCCTTCAGGTCATCGAGGAAATGAACCTGCTGGTTGCAGGCGGTTTGTCACCTTATGTAGAACTTTTCGACCTGGGCAGCCTTAATCTTGTCGGGCGAATCGTTTCCCCGCCCTGGATACGCATGCTCCAATGGGAACCCGTTACAAAAACATTATTCTTTTCCACAAACATGGGCGTTTACAAATGGCCGCTGGGCGATTCCGATCAAAAAAGGAACATGCCGTTTTTTGAACGCATGGACCCGTTTTTTGGATCTCTCAATATCGCGGCTAGAATCCTTTCGACCTTTCCCTTTTTACATTCGGCAAAGGCAACAAAACAGGATATCCTTCGCTGCCGCATCGTTCATACTCCCGATAATCCCGAATCCAATGCGACTCCCGCATTGTAATTGCGAAAGCGATGTTTGAATTTGTATGAATCGTTCTTAGACGGATCGCGCCAGGGCGACGCGATAAAAGGAAAAACCGCGCATCCTTTTCCCCTTTTGGCCCCAATAACGTTCGCGGTAATCGTCGGCGCCAAGATCCTCGATGAGCGCAAACCCGCGCTCCTTTAGATAATCGGGCATCCCGGCCGGATCCATGCCCCAGACCCACGGCTCGCCTTCGCCGGCCACCTGCTTTTTGGAAATCCCCGCTCCCCAAAAGGACACGGAACCGTCGAGCAATCCGGCATGAAGGTAAGTGAAAACCAGGCGGCTGCCCGCGGGTAATACGTCGGATAACGCCCGGAGAGTCCCGTCCACGGCGGCCTCTCCCAAGTAATGGGTTACGCCTTCCCAGATAACGAAGGCCGGCTCCTTTGACGCAAACGCCTCCCCGGTGATAACATCCCGAAGATCCGTTTTTGTCAGGTCGGCGCCGATCAATTTTACATGCGGCGGCAAGCCACCGAAGTCCGAGACCAGCATCTTCATTTTTTGCGATTGCGTATCGGGATGGTCGATTTCCAAAACGCGGCATCGAGAAAGCGCCTCGATGCGATAGGCCCTGCAGTCATATCCCGCGCCGAGAATGATCACCCGCCCTTCTTTGCCACGAAGCGATTCTGCCAGCCAATCGTCGATCAACCGGGTACGCGCGATACCCGATGTCATTGCGCCGGGCCACCGATAATCAATGTACCGACGTACCAGCGCTCCGCAAAAAGGAAGCGCCGCTAAATGCATGGCCCGTTTCAAACCCGGTGACAAAAAACCGATTGCAAAGGGATCTTCGAACAATCTTGCCCTTTCCGGTCGTCTGAGGGTTTCCAAAGCGCGAAAGGCTGCCGCGTATTGCGCGGTTCGACTGGCTTGGTTTTGTTTCATAGCCGCCACCTTAACATTTAACAGGATGCGGAAAAAGGCGAAAACAAAATAAAATCGTCATTCCCGCGAAAGCGAGAATCCTGTAATATCAACTACTTATGGATCCCGGATCAAGTCCGGGATGACGGCTTGGATAGTTTTTCAGCAGCCTGTTAAAATTCCCAATAGAGTACAGCACGAACTCCTACATCACGATAATCCGATTTTTTCACTACAAATTCAGACGTGCATGATTCCCTGAAAAAGAATTAATCTGCCCGGTTCATTCAATCGTGATATTGCTATTGTACAAAAAGAGATTATACTAGAAAAAGGTTGGAGTATTTACGTCTTTTCAGTATGCTACTGCGCCTGCGATCTTTGACATGTGGGGGCGACACGGTTTCGACGAAGGTGGTTGAGGGTATGACCCGCGGGCCGAGGTACCGGCTGGCCTCGTAAAAAGCCGGAAACTTTATAGTTGCCAACAACAACTATGCCCTCGCGGCCTAACAGATAGGCTGCGCGCGCCTTATCTTCCGTTCCTGCCGGGCGGTAAGGGGCGTCGACAATGCAGGATAGCTTGCGATCGGTGCCTGCCTGATCAATAGCGAAACTTTCGCAGGCAACCGCACGGATGATCCTGTCCGTGGGAGCGACCGCGCGGTATTAAATCACGGACTACGCTCGTAGACGGCATATCTGAACGCTTTCGAACGGGGGTTCGACTCCCCCCGCCTCCACCAGTTCTTTTTTTCTAACCTTGCTCTGACAAGAAAAGGCCGATCCTCACAAGGGACTCGGCCTTTCGTTTTACTTTACGAAAATCAAGAGGTTCGACTCCGACGCCAGGGCTCGCAGTTCCTGGTCATTGTGACGAGTTAAAGCATAAAACCCGACATTTGCCCCCCATCAATCCCCTTTTCTCTCTCTTTCTCTGAATCTTTGTGACTTCGGCCAACTCGTCACAAAGATGAGAACCGTTATTTTTCAACCACTTAGAGTGTTGCGTTTTTGATACAGTTCGACTCTCACGCGGTAACCACGCGTTTCAGTTCCAAGATACAGAGGTAATCATTTAATGACTTTGCCGACGCTTAGAAAAGAGATGCCCTGTTGCCCGTTGGTTCCGATCATAACGGATTCGATGATCGGCTCGGACACTACCTTTTCGGCAAACCATTCCACAACGAAATTTGCTCCTGAGCCGCCTGTCCTGTCTCTCTCTCCCACAACATAGTCCAGCGTCGACATTGCTGGAAGCACAAGGGGAGCATCGGCGTATTCACGCACAAGTTTTCCGGAAGTGTCGTAATATTTCACAGAGGAAACAACAATCGAGTTGTTGAAATCCGTATTACGGATGCTCAAAGTCGCGGTAAGGTCAAATTCCATGTCCTCCCTGTGATAGATATGCGAATAAACCGGAACATAGACGGTTTGGCCGGTGATGCGTGACATGCCTTTCATTTCTTCCTGGCTGATTTTTTTCCCGCCCGCTCGTTCAATAGCCGAAGTGTTGGGAGACTTTGAAGGGTTTGAACAGGAGAAAAGAACGCACGTCGCAACCAGGATGAGCGCGCTCAACCATTTCGACCGGTAATAATAGTGGATTCTCATCACCACTCCTTTGACCTTGCCTTCCTGAAAAGATACGATTCACTTTTGCTTCCCAATAGAATCTTATTGACAGCGAAGCAAAAATGTCAAATCAATTGAGTGCGTTTGGAGACTTGGACAATATGCGAATCAAACGGCAAACACCAATCAAGGAAGAAGATCGAGGCGAATGGGCATTGCGACGGATTTCATAATTATTATCATTGCCGCCTTGATCGGCGGCTTGATTGCACAAAGATTGCGGCAACCTCTGATTCTGGGGTACATCCTCGCCGGCATCGCCATCGGGCCATATACCGGCGGCGTGACCGTTTCGGAAGTTCACACCATCGAACTCCTTGCGGAAATCGGCGTGGCGCTCCTGCTTTTCGCGCTGGGACTCGAGTTCTCCTTCAAAGAATTGAAGCCCGTTCGCAAGGTCGCCCTGCTCGGCACACCGATCCAGATCGGTTTGATCATCGGGTATGGCTACCTGATCGGAAAGTTTATCGGCCTGGGACACGAAGAGTGTATCTGGCTGGGGGCGATGCTTTCGCTTTCCAGCACCATGGTTCTGCTCCGAACATTAATGACGCAGGGATGGATGGGCACGCTATCCAGTCGCGTCATGATCGGCATGCTGATCGTGCAGGATCTGGCCATCGTGCCCATGATGATCATGTTGCCCCAGTTGAACAAACTCTCCCTTGGCTTCGAACTCTTATTGATTGACGCAATCAAAGCGGCCGTATTCATTTCGATCATGATCGTTCTCGGCACAAAAGCTTTGCCCTGGGTGATGAAGCAAATCGCCCGCTGGAAGTCGCGGGAACTCTTTTTGCTGGCCATCACCGCGATCGGCCTGGGCATCGGATACGGGACTTACCGGATCGGCCTGTCATTTGCCTTTGGCGCTTTTATCGCTGGCATGGTTCTCAGCGAGTCCGATTTCGGACATCAGGCCCTCAGCGAGATCATTCCGGTGCGCGATCTGTTTGGTCTGCTCTTCTTCACCTCCGTGGGAATGCTGCTTGATCCGGCTTTTCTATTGGACAATTTATCGACAATTCTGTTTCTTGTTGTGCTGGTTTCCCTCGGCAAGGGGGTGGTTTTCGCCGCGCTCACACGCCTGTTCGGTTACGGGAATATCGTACCCCTGGCGGCCGGCTTGGGGCTGTTCCAGATAGGCGAGTTCTCCTTCGTCCTGGCCCGTCTCGGCGTGTCGACCGAATCAATAAGCAATGAACTCTATTCGTTGGTTCTCTCCACCGCCGTGGTGACGATGATTTTCACACCGCTGATTTCAGGACAGACTGCCAGGCTCTATTCTTTGAGGAAGAAATGGCACAAGGCCGAACCGCCGCAGACGACAAATTTACCAGCGAAGGGACTGCGGGACCACGTGATCATCGCCGGGGCAGGCCGGGTGGGTCTCAACGTCGCCCGTGTTCTTAAAAAACTGCAACTTCCTTTTGTCGTCATTGAATTGGATCACCAGCGAGTGGAAGACATAAAGAGCGAAGAAATTCCGGTCATTTTCGGCGATGCGGCACAGCCGGTTGTTTTAGATGCCGCCAACTTGCAGGAGGCTCGGCTACTTCAAATAACGCTGCCAGGAATTGCGGATATTCGGGCTATTGTACGGCAGGCTTTAGAAAAAAAGCCTTCGCTGAAAATTATCGGCCGAGCGAAAAATATCGAAGAAATGGAAATGCTGCGGAACCTTGGCGTTTACGAAGTGGTTCAACCTGAGTTTGAGGCAGGGCTGGAGATGACGCGCCAGGCATTGCTGCACATGGAAGTTTCGGCTGCAAACGTATACCAATATTCAGATGTGGCTCGGCGAAACTATTATTCCTCATTATATCAGAATCCCGATTATCGGCTGCTTTCACAGTTGCAAAGCGCGGAAGGGGCGTTCGAACTGATATGGGTGGAGATCGAACCGAACAGTCCGCTGGCGAACAAAACGATCGGAGAAATGGAGATAAGGAGAAAAACCGGGGTTTCTGTTGTTGGCGTCCTCAGAAACGATGAATTGATGCCCAATCCAGATGCGAGATTCCGTTTTGTTGTCGGGGATATGGTTGCAATTATCGGGAAGCTGGATCAACGAGAAATGTTCATGAACGAGATGATAAACAGTAAAAAATAAGCTGTTTGCTGATATTTATTTCGATTTCTGTTTTACCAAGGTGAATGCGATTTGAAAATCGAGACTATTCCAGGGAAAATTCCAAAATGGTCTTTTGCGCATGCCATTCCATTCGAAAAGTTTTATGAATTTTGGACAAGGATAGCCCACTTGGCTCCTTACCATTCAAGATCGCCTCGATGATGTTGGGGGCGAGTAAAGTCAGGTGCAATAGGCGACTCACATATGTATGGTCGACCTTCAGACGTTTAGCAAGTTCGGAAATTGAGGAGACTTTACCTTCGTCGAGGATCCGTTGCCATCGATGCGCCCGAGCCAGCGCGATGACCAGCGGTTTCTGATACGCTTTTCGATCCGGAGCCACCTCAGGCAATCCATCCGGCGTGATGATCTCTTTGCGCCCTCCGCGTTTCTTGAATTTGAGTGGGATGTGGATTCGGAGGTTTTCGCCATCGCGTTGGAGGGTGATCTTTTCGTTCTGCTCATCCATCGACACTGTTCCTTTCTTCTCTGCTGTCCAGTACGTCGACCAGGCTGTGGAGTCCGTCCGAGCGCATGAGGATTTCAGCGCCATCCTCGTGGACGATCACCTTGTCGACCAGCAGCCTGACGACTCGTGACTGCTCGGCCGGGAAAAGCTCGTCCCACACCTGATCGAGGTTACCCAATGCTCCAGATACCATTTGCTCGGTCAGCGGGTTGCTCTCCAGCCCGGCGACAATGGCGTCGATGTCGGCCATGCGCTCGCGGATGTCTTGCTCGTGGATCGGGCTTTCCAGGCCCGGCAGTTCCAACTCCAGGTCGGCGCGTTCGTGTTTCAATCGCTTGAGTTCCGCCTCTTCTTTGCTTCGGGCGATACGGTAGGTCTCGGCAACCAATTCCGGCGACTGGAGCATCACGCGAAGCTGCGCCATGACCGCGCCCTCGATCTCGCCAGACGCCACGTTCTTTACAGGGCACGAATCCCAGCCCCTTTTTGTCGCCTGGATGCAGACGTAGTAGCGGTACGTCTTGCCGTCCTTCTTGGTGAACGACGGCCCCATCGAGCAATCGCAGTGGCCGCAGCGTATCAAGCCCTTGAGCAGCGCCGGTGTCTTGGAGCGAGTATTGTTGCCACGCACCTTGCAGTTTTCTTCGAGGATGACCTGAACCTTGTTGAAAAGCTCGCGCGGAACGATGGCCTCGTGCTCACCCTTGTATCGGTTTTCCTTGTGGACGATCTCGCCGATGTAAATGCGGTTATTGAAAAGGCGGTACAGATGCATCTTGTTCCACGGCTGCCCGGGGCGCGTGATGCCCTTCATGGTCGTCCATGACTTCGTCGTGTGCCCTTGTGCGTTCAATTCCTGGGAGAGAATGGTCGCCGATCCGAACTGGACGAACCGCTTGAAGATGTGCCGCACAAGTCTGGCTTCCTCGGGATTGACCACCAGTTTTTTCGACGGGCGATCAACGTCGTAGCCCAGGATCGGCATGCCGCCGGTGTACTTGCCCTTGCGCTTGGCGGCGGCGATTTTATCGCGGATGCGCTCGCCGATGATCTCTCGCTCGAACTGCGCAAACGAAAGCAAGATGTTCAGCGTCAAGCGCCCCATCGATGTCGTCGTATTGAACGCCTGGGTGACGGAAACGAAGGTGACGCCCTGGCGCTCAAAGGTTTCGATGATTTTTGTGAAATCAAGAAGCGCACGGGAAAGCCGATCTACTTTGTAGACCACGACACAATCAATCAGACCTTCCTCGATGTCTTGCATCAGGCGTTTGAACGCCGGGCGGTCCATGTTGCCGCCGGAGTATCCGCCGTCGTCGTATCGGTCTGGGAGCACAACCCAGCCTTCGCTTTTTTGGCTGACGATGTAGGCTTCGGCCGCTTCGCGCTGGGCGTGCAGGGTGTTGAATTCCTGCTCCAGTCCTTCCTCGGTGGATTTCCGGGTGTAGATGGCGCACCGCACCTTGGGCGTCACGCCTTTTGATTTGCCTCCGGTCATTTACTTCCGCCCTTCTTTTTCACGTTTTGCCGCAGTCCGAAAAACGCCGGGCCGTTCCAGCTGGTGCCGGTGATCTCCTTGGTGATCGCGGACAGCGACCGGAACACCTTGCCTTCGAACTCGTAGCCGTTTTTGACGACCGTGACCTCGTATCGCTCGCCGTTCCACTCGCGGATCATCCGCGTGCCGATGACGGGCATATTCTTCTTTTTCGGCGTCCTCCGATTGATCGAGGCCATCTTGTCCAAGCCGTTTTCCTTGGCGATCTGTTCCAGGCGCTCCTTCGCGGCGTCCGAAAGACCACCGTAAGCCAACTCCTGGATGCGGTACGCCAGGCGCTTGATCAGGAAGGGTTTGTTGTAGGCGGGCGGCTCCGTGCCGTAGAGGGCGCGCCATCGCTCCTTGAGTTCGTCGTAGGACAGATTCGGCAGCTGCGCGATCTGTTTGAGGACCTTGGTTTCCTTCTTCATCGGCTCTCCTTTCCGAGATTCGGTTCGAGACGATGAAGGCTCTTAGGGCGTGAAACCTCAAGGCCTTTTTCTCTCAAGTCCATGGTATTATTCGCCTTTTGGATATCCCGGAACCGCTTGCGCAAGATGCCCTCGGCCAGCAGGTCCGCGACTTCGATGGTGCGTGCGCGGGAGTTTTCCATGTTTTTTCGCCTCCTACTCTGAAAAGCGGAGGCCCCCCGGTCGCGTGACACATTTTTTTTTCGATTTTGGGTTGACCCGAAAAGTTTTTCGGGTTATAGATTGAAGTCGGATGCAGGAGGAACGATGAGCATTTTGCCGAAAAGACAACGCCAGATCGTGGAATTCATCAGGCAGCGGGTTCAAGACCAAACCATGCCGCCGACGCTCCATGAGATCGGCGATCACTTCAATATCGGCATCTCCACGGTGCATGAGCACATCGCCGCCCTGCAATCCAAGGGAATCGTGGAACGCGTGAAAAGCCGGTCGCGGGGCATCCGCCTCGTGGAAGGCGAAGGAATCGTGCCTCGGTCCGTGCCGATTCTCGGCTGGACGACCGCGGGCGAACCGGCCCCCGCCCTCGAAAATCACGAGGGGCATCTCACGGTGGACGGCTCGCGGGTGCGCGGAAAAAACGTCTTCGCGCTCAAGGTCAAAGGCGACAGCATGATCGAGGCGGGCATTTTGGACGGCGACATGGTCATCATTTGCCAGCAGGAAACTGTCGACAATGGTGAGATCGCCCTGGTGCTAATCGAGAACGAGGAGGCGACGATCAAGAGGTTCTATCAGAGAGGTCGAAAAGTCGAATTGAAACCGGCTAACCACACGATGGAATCGCAACATTACGATGCTGAACTCGTTCGAATTCAGGGCAAAGTAATCGCCTCGTTCAGAACGTACTGAAACGCGAGGGCGCTTGCCCTCAACATGACAAATTATTCATGAAGGGCTGAGATACCTTCACCACGGGAGCGCGGCTTCCGTGAACTAAGGTCCACTTCCGAGCATCGCTGCAGGGAGGTGGGCCTTTTTTTATTGGTTTTTTTAATTGGGTTAAACCGAGTCCCGAGGGGCAGGAGCGCGTGCTCCATCTCGCCCCATGCGGAAGAAATTATTCAAAAACTTCAACGGTGAATTCCGTTCAATCGGAGAGGTGTAGCTATGCAACCACGAAGTCAAAAAGAATTGAAAAACGGAGGGAATTCCATGAGCGGAAACTGGAATTGCGAAAAGTGCGGAAAGCTTCTGGGCAAAGTCGCCGACGGGCGGGTCACGGTCCGAAACCGCAAAAGCCAATACACGGCCGAAGCCGCCGATGGGACAGCACGTCTTCAGGGCGTCTGCCCGAAATGCGGTCGTCTCAATGTGCTGAAGGTCTCATCAACAATGATGGAAAATTCCACAAACCAATAATCTTTCATTTTCAGAGGTGCCAGACGCCCATTCGTAGGTTCTGAGAGGTGCGCGACGCCCGGCCTAAGAGGTCGGCGTCGTGCATTTTTGGAAATCTCTTTGGGAAGAGTCGGCTCTTTATCTTCAACAACAAAAAGCGCAGCAGGATTTTGAAAGGATCCGCGAGGCACACGAATCGCTGAGCCGGTTTTCGTGCGCGGATGATCTTCTGCGCTTTCTTCATGACTCGTCGGCGGGCGACCCAGAGGAGAAAAACGTCCTTTTAGGCGCGATCATCCGGTGCGCCCACGATGATGCGGCGTTGCTGCCGACAGTGCGCGCCCTGCTTTTCGTCGCCATGTTCCCAGCGCTGGATCGCGTTTTCAGCGCGCTGCTGCCCCACGCCCGAAACACCCGCGAACCCGAAGCGAAACTGACCAACGATATTTTCTGGGCGTTTCATCGGGAAATTACGCAGTGGGATTTCGAGGCTCGGAATCGCGTGGCCGCGACCCTGCAACTCAACGTCCGCAGGAAAGTCAAAAAGAAATACGTGGACGAGGTGTCGGCGAATGGCACGCCCACCGTCCAGGCCCCCGATAATTCTCCGACCGGCATGAAAACCATCTGGGAGCAAATTGCTTCGCCAGAATCCATGCGGGCCGATTTCGATGCGTCCCTGTTAAAGGATGCGCTGCGCGCCCGGTTTTCGATCAAACCCACCGATTGCGAATTGATCGTCGGGCGGCTGGTCTGCAACGTGCCCTTTGCCGAACTCGCGCAGCAACTTGGAATCAAAGAGGAAAACGCTCGCCAGCGGTTTCGCCGCGCTCTCAATCGCCTCCGAAAAAGCAAAAACTCCCAGCCGTGATGTCACGCCGGACCCGGGGCGCTGCTTTTAGAAGTAGGAGGCAAAAAATGACCGAACGAAATCAGCGGCGAAAATTTCCGAAACGGAAAGTGTCACGAATCGCCCCTCGCCCTGCTTTTCAAAGTGAAGGCCAAAAAAACCGGCAACCGGCCCACTCAGAAGAAAGGCAGACCATGGGCGCGAAGGCGATACGGCAATACATCCTCGATTATTTCGGCGCGCACGCGATCAAAGGCTCGCTGATACCGGACCGAATTTACGAGGTCGTCGACGCCGGAGAAGCGAAGCTCAAGATCAGCACCCGCAACAAAAACGGCCGCTGGCTCCAGACGCTTTTCGCCGACCTGGTGACCTGCAAGAGCCTCAAGCATGGGCAGTTCCGGCGGGTCGACCTTTTCTGGGGACTGCAGCGAAAACCGGACAGGCGAGACGCGGCGCCCTCGAAATCCAATGGCGCAACGCCCCGCGATGATTCGATCCGCCCGGCCGTTCCCGGTCCGAAATTCCTTTCCAACGGCGAGTTGATGCCCGTCGACGCATTCATTTCCCGCCATTCCCGCAAGGAGAAAGTCTCATGACGAGTCCACGTTTGACCGCCACGTATTCGATGCTCACCACCTACGGCGACTGCCCGATGAAGGGCGATCTTCGCTACGGCCAACAGTTGGTCCCACAGGCCAGCGATCCGAACCTGTCATTCGGCTCCGTCTTTCACGGCTGCCTCAAGCTCTGGCACGAGCACCACGACCTTTCCCGGGTGCTCGATTTCATCGACCGCAGCTATCCGAATCGCGCCGGTGATGATGATCAACGCCGGGATTGGCACCTGGCCACGGCAATGATGCGGGCCTATGTGGAGCGATATCCGTCAGAGGACTTCGAGGTCATCGCTCTCGAAAAGCCCATCGACGGTCCCATCATAAACCCGGCGACCGGCGCAACATCCCGCACCTTCCATTTCGCCGGAAAAGTCGACGGCATTATCCGGCTCGGCGACGAGCACCTGATCCTCGAACACAAAACGGCGGGCTCCCTGGACGGCGGCTATCTCGAACGGTTGTGGAGCGATTTCCAGACGACGCTGTACGCGCATTACGTGGAAAAGGCCCTGGGCGTCCGTGTGGCCGGGGTGCTCTACAACGTGATCGTCAAAGCCCGGCTCCAACAGTCCCAGGGCGAAACCGAAGAGGAATTCGAAGCCCGGCGCGCGGCGCTAATCGCCAAGTCAAAAACCGGCAAATCCTCGGCCAAGCGCCGGATGCCCGAGTCCGACGAGGCTTTTCAGGCACGGCTCGCGGAAAAGTATCTCGACCCCGGCATGTTTCATCGCGAGCACCTGATCATCTCCCGTGATCGTTTTCAGGCGCTGCGCTCCCACCTCTGGGAGATGACGCAGATGCTGCTGCACTTTCGGCGGCGCGGCGTCTATCCGCAAAATCCCGCGCACTGCTTTCGGTATGGCCGCCCGTGCGCCTATCACCCGCTGTGCTCCAGCGATTTCTCCCCGGCGGTGCGGGAGAACCTGTACCGCATCGAGCCGCCCCACAGCGAACTGACCGACGACGAATCCGACCCGCATGACAAACCCGTTTTTTAACAGGAGGACAATATGACTTTACTGCCCAAGGAAAAATCGAAGCCGAAACAGAGCCTGGCCGATTACGTGATCACCATTTACGGCCAGGAGAAAATCGGCAAAACCACCGTCGCATCCGGTTTTGAAAACGCGATCATTCTCGCCACCGAAGCCGGGCACAATGCGCTGTCGGTTTTCAAGATCGACATCGACAACTGGGAGAAATTCCTCGACGCCTGCCGTGAACTGGCCGAGGGCGCCCACGATTTTCGGACCATCGTCATCGACACCGTGGACAACCTCTGGACCCTGTGCCGCCAGCATGTTTGCGAAAAACACAAGATCGAGCATGAGGCGGATATGCCCTACGGCAAGGGCTATGCGTTGATCCTCAACGAGTTTCATCGCGTGCTGACCAAGCTGTCGATGCTGCCCTACGGCCTAGTGCTGATCTCCCATGCGCAGGCCAAGGAAGTGCAGACCCGCACCGGCGCGTACAGCAAGATCGTGCCGTCGCTGCCGGATCGACCCCGGAAGCTGATCCTCGCCATGAGCGACATGATCCTCTTTTTCGACCAGGACATCGTGCGTGCCGACGACAGTAAGCAATCCATCCGCCGGGTCATTCGCACACAGCCCCATCCGAGTTTTGAGGCCGGTGACCGCACCGGTCGTCTGCCTGCAGTACTCGACCTGAATTACGACGCTTTCGCGCAGGCGTTCAGCGGCAAACCCACGAGCGAAGCCAAAACCCAGTCCACGACCAAGAAAAACCAATAACCACGGAGGAACACCCCAATGAGTGACTTCAACAATAACGACATCGACCTTTCGGTATGGGATGAGGATTACGAGGCCGCTCCCATCGAGGAGAACAAGTTCGACGACGTGCCGGACGGCAAATACCAGGTTGCCATCGAGAAAGTGGAACTGGCCCGCGCCCAATCCAGCGGCAATCCGATGCTCAAGTGGCAGTTGCGCGTACTCGGTCCGAATCATGCCGGGCGGATGATCTTCCGCAACAGCGTCATGGCCACCGCCGAGAATATCAAGTACCTGAAAAACGACCTGCACACCTGCGGTTTGGTGCTGGAGCGGTTTTCCGACCTGGGCAACCGGCTCAATGCCCTCCTGGACATCAAGCTCGAGGTCACGAAAAAGACGCGCGGCGAGTTTTCCAATGTCTACATCAACCGCCGCATCGTGACCGAGGACCCGGACGACAACTACAAAAGCGCATCCAAAGACGCGCTGTCGTCCTTTTAGCCATGGAGCCGATCACGATAATCGCGGACACCCGCGAGCAGCTTCCGTATGAATTCGACAGCCGATGGGCAGTTACGAACCGCTGTGCATTGCCTGCCGGTGATTACTCCGTCGAGGGGTTGGAATCCTCCATCGCCGTGGAGCGCAAATCCATCGAGGATTTTCTCCACTCGGTCATCCGGGACAAGGACCGCTTCAAGCGCGAATTGGCAAAGCTCGCCAAATATCCCCTTGCCTGTGTGGTCGTTGAAGCCGGACTGCCGGATGTGCTGCTGGCCCGGTATCCATCGGGCGCCCATCCCCATTCGGTCTTCGGCGCAACGGTTTCCATCTGCGTCGACCACGGTGTGCCGGTCTACTTCTGCGGCGACAGGCAGACAGCCCGGAAATTTACCCAGGAATTTTTACTGCGAGGAGCAAAGAGACTCGAAGCGCGAAGTGAAATTGGAGCCGGAACAAATGCTCAGATTTGATTCAGTTCTCGAACGAGAAGATACGCCCGCACATCTAAAGGAGTTGATGCGCGAGGCGCGAAATCACATCATTCGTATCCCGCAGCGGTATGCGACGCAAATACTATCAGAGCCAGGGCCGATGCCAACCGACATGGGCGTGCTCCACCCGGTTT
Source organism: bacterium (assembly GCA_036725605.1). GTDB lineage: Bacteria > Lernaellota > Lernaellaia > Lernaellales > Lernaellaceae > CALBTQ01. The sequence continues at coordinate 2,667 of DAIMDW010000021.1, read as the reverse complement.
TCCCGGTTTTCTATGTCGAGTTGGAAGGCGGCTGCAGATGTTCCGGCAGCCCGGGCAGCGTGTTCGAAAACTTCTTGTTCCTTGCAGAAAAGGAATCGGGAAACATTGATCCCGATGTTGAATACTCTCTGGTTGGATTGGCAATTGGACTCGATAAAAACGGGACAGTATTCGATCTAAAGGTCTTGCGCCTCGGCTTCAACACCGCCGGAGAGAGAATCCCGCTTGAGTTTTTCGAAGACTGGCCGGAATGGATCGATGATCTCGACGGTGTTGCCAGGAACATAGTCGACTTTTTGGCGCAACCATCGGTTCATATCGAACACGAGCCAGGAATCCACAAAATAAACAGGCGGAGAAGAAAGCGGAGAAAACCGCCTATTAGCGCCTATCACATCATCAAGTGGTCTGAATTTTCCAAGCCTACCAACAACACCGGCCGGGGCGGTCGGCATCAAATCCGCTATGACGTAAGAGGCAACTGGGCGACCTATACCAATGGAGCGCTTGCCGGTCGACGTATCTGGCGAAGAGCACATCAACGCGGCCTGACCAACGAAATCTTCCGCCCCAAAGGATACCAACGGTAATGAAAGAGATCACTGGAACCATTGTTGATGTCCGTTTTTCCAGCGCAACGTTTTCCGCTGGTGTTTTGAAATCAAAAGACCAGGAAAACATAGACTTTCGCGGAAAATTCCCCGCAGACAGGGGCGACGAAGTAACCCTGATCGGCTCTTGGAGTACATATAAGGGACGTCCTCAATTCGAAGCAAAAAACATTCTCAGGAATCTGGACCTTTCTGAAGAAGGGCTGGCGCGATATCTCGCCAACAACCCGGCCTTCGTCGGACTCGGGCCGGTCAAGGCGCGACGCATTGCGGAAAAGTTCGGGCGCGATTTCGGAACCGTCATCGTGGAGAACCCCGAGGCGGTGGCAAAAGCCGGTCCCATCACCATCGAGTCCGCCCGCAACATCCGTACCGAATGGATGCAGTGCCAGGCCAGCAACGCGGCCGCATCGGAGCTTTCGGCCTTCGGCTTGACCCACCACCAGGTTTGCACGCTCATCGAGAAATACGGCGACGACGCGGTTTCCATCGTCAATAACAATCCCTATCAAATGGTGCGTGATCTCCCCGGTTACGGATATAAAACCGTGGATGCCATCGCCCGTAAAATGGGCATCGCCAAGGATTTCCCGCCCCGAGTACGCGCCGGAATTATCGATTGCATCGATACCGCCCTCGACAAGGGGCACACCTGGGTTGAGGAAGCCGACCTCATCGAACAGGCCAACAAGCTCCTGGCCATGGACGCTTTGAACTCCCGGGACATCATCGAGCACGAACTGGACGCCCTGATCAAAGAGGAAAAGCTGGCCTGTGACTCCCATGACGGGCGTTGGCTCGTGGCCCGCAAGTCCATCCACATGATGGAGCGGGAGGTCGAAGCGATTCTCAGGAACGGCGACCGTGACAATCCCCTGGTGATGGACCTGCTCGGCATCTGGCAACAGGTGCGCGATGGCAAGCTCTGTCCCGACCTCAATCCCAAACAGCGCGAAGCTGTTGTCGTCGCTCTCACCAATCAGATGGTCACGATTTCCGGTGGCGGTGGAAGCGGTAAGACCTTCGCCGTTGGAGACCTGACCCGGCTCTACCAGTCCCTCGGTTTCCATGTGGTGCTTTGCGCGCCAACCGGAAAAGCGGCCAAACGCCTCGAACAGGTTGTCGGAACCGAAGCCTTCACCATTCACCGGCTGCTCGGCTTCAACGGGCACGAATGGGCGAAGGGGCCGGACGACCCCATTGATGCGAATGTCGTGATTGTCGACGAATCCTCGATGGTGGATATCCCGCTGGCGTGGCGGTTGCTGCGCTCAATCGATCACGACAAGACCGCCGTGGTTTTCGTCGGCGACCATAACCAACTGCCGCCTGTCGGCCCCGGCGATCTGCTCCGGGATCTGATCCATACCGGCATCGTGCCCGGCGTCGTGCTCACAGACATTGTGCGACAGGCCGGTGAACTGAGACAGAACTCCATTGATGTGCTGTCCGGCAAGGTCGCAAAAACATCCGACACCGTTCTTTCCTCCGGTCGCCGCCCCTGGTACCGAATCGACAATTTCACCGACGCCTGGGATGTGCGGCGGCTCGTTTGCGATCTCTATGAATCGGTGTTGGCCGACAAGCTCGGCTATGACCTCATCGACGATGTGCAGCTGCTCACGCCGAAGCGGAAAGACCCCCTCGGTGTCGAGGAATTGAATCTCGAACTCCAGCGGCTCATTCAGAAAAAGCTGCACGGTGTTGATGTTGAGCCGGTAAAAGCCAATCGACGCCCCCGGTTTTTACTTCACGACAAGGTCATCCAGCGCCGCAATAACTATGACCTGGGCATCATGAACGGCTCCATCGGGCGCGTGACCCGGGTACTCCCCAACGGCGACCTGCGCGTTCAATTCGAAAACGCCGAGGTCCTTCTCAAACGATCCGACGGCAATCTCAGTGACCTGCAGCTGGCCCATGCCCTCACCATCCACCAGACCCAGGGCAGTGAATTCCCCTGTGCGGTCGTCGTGATCCACAAGAGTCATTCATTCATGCACAGCCAGAATCTCTTTTACACCGGCGTATCCCGCGCCCAGGAAACGACCATCAT
>DAIMDW010000020.1:0-116801 GCA_036725605.1 bacterium | reverse complement strand
GATTCAACCGAACGTCACTCTATCAGGTGTCTCGCCTTTTGTGGGGGACAGTATGTTCTTCCTTCCTCCAATTACCATTCTTTCTAACTCTTTACTTTTTACACTTGCATTCCTCCGCGCACGCCGCTTCTCGATCATCGATAGCTTTTGAGCAAGCTTTGACCCTACTACTTGGTAAAATACTTCCATTTCCTTCAAAATCGACTCCATCTAAATAAGCCGTACAAGCTGCGAGCGGATCTTCATGTAAGTGAGGAGTTTGGATATTAATACACCAATAGGGATTACATGGTATTGAATTAGTCCAATCTTGAGCAGCCTTTTCTTCAGGAGATAATACAGCACCAACAATTTCTTCCGTCACTAATTCCATTAAACCTGAAATATCAGAATCTTTCAATGGGTTATTGAACACATATATATATCGCCTTAAGTTATGAGCTATATTATTTGGTAAAGTGTAAAGCATAACATACCTCCCCGTTTCCGGATCATAATACCGGTGCCAGTTGTAGTGCAGGCCGGATTCGGCGTCGTAGTACTGGCCGGGGAAGCGCAGGTTGAGGGTCAGTTTGACGCCGTCGCCGTCGACGTCTTCGTTGAGTTCGATCGTCTTGCCAAAGGGCGAGAAGCGGTGCGTCCAGACCACCTGCCCGCTCAGGTCGCTGACCGCCACCGGCGTGCCCAGGTGGTCGAAAAAAAAGTCATCCGCTGGGTGAGTTCGTTCCATCGAAGCAACTATACATTGTTCAAATAAATTATCAAGACCTTCTCCGGCTCAAGATCAGTTTCTCGGCGAACTGCCGGATGCGCGCACACAACTCTCCCGACTTGTTCATGGCATAACTCCTTTCATTGGATGATCAGATTAAACGGGGGTGGGCTCGAAGCGTTTGGGACTCCTACCGGTGGAATCGTTCATACCAGGGGTGTAGTTTTCAAGACAATCAATATATTAGCCTAATATAAATAACTGCCGACCAGGGAAAGCAGATTGTACGGCAAGAGGTTGATCTTTACAGGTAAGTTATTCAGGTCTAATCGAGAAAGATTATTTATTCGCATTTCAATAACAGATCAGCTAACTCCTTTTGGTATTGTTGGTAAAAAACTAACTCCTTCTCATTTTTATTTTCTAAACTTTTTTTATACTCCTCACTGCCATGTTGAAGCCATGGAATAGAAAGACATTGCGATCCTTTATTTATAAAGTAACTTGATAGAGCAATGCATGCATCCGCTCCAACAAGAGCGCAAACATTTTGAATTAACTCAGAATATTCCACGTCGTTATTCATGTTATTTTTTAATAAATTTTGAGATAAACTATACATCATCATTGAATTTTTTTCTTTTTCTGATTCATGATTTGCTATTACACCGATAAACATCCCTCCAGCGAGGGATAAAATAATGATAATTCCTATGACTAGTACTTTAAGCGTTGATCTCATAATGTAACCTCACTATTTACCGTTGTAGACATTACACTTTGGTTCATTATCATCAAAAACAATCTAATTAGCGTCCTTTTTTCAACATCTTCAATAGCCTCACCTCCCCATTTGCTAATTCCAGCCAATTAAATTAAACAACAATAATACTCCTATAATAATGCCACCTGAGCCGCACAATAAAAACATAAGATAATAATACCACCTTGGAAAATGTAAGAAACCATTTATTTGGTCTATAGCTTTTTTATACCTATCTGCATTCTGTTTGGATCGTATTAAAATATATAATCCAAACAGAATCATTAATGTGCCACATAATTTACTCACGTCTTCACCACACCAATTTGAAGGGACCCGTCACATAATAAAGACTTACTGAGGCCCCTGTAACACCCGCGCCCCCTTCAATATAAGTGCCTCCACTGTTTGTTGACCATCCCATTGCACCCCACCCCCAAATGGCAGAGGCTCTTCAGGAGTCGGTGGTGTACCAAGCATACACTGAAATCCCCAATTCCATCCAAGCGTTGGATCATTTGGAGATAATGTTAGAGATCCTGTAGGATTTGTAGGAATAGCAAACCCCAAATATGGATAAGCTTCGTCGTCACTAAGCATGACACCAAACGTAAATCCATAGAATGTTATATTATAATCAGCATAATATAATCCAAATTGATCCCACCGAGTCAACGGATTGTTGCCTGTATAATGATACTGTGGAATCAGCATATTGACTATATGAGCCGGAAGAGCCGTTGGTAAAATAAACAATCGGTCGCTCGAAATGTACCGCCCCGTTTCCGGATCATAATACCGGTGCCAGTTGTAGTGCAGGCCGGATTCGGCGTCGTAGTACTGGCCGGGGAAGCGCAGGTTGAGGGTCAGTTTGACGCCGTCGCCGTCGACGTCTTCGTTGAGTTCGATCGTCTTGCCAAAGGGCGAGAAGCGGTGCGTCCAGACCACCTGCCCGCTCAGGTCGCTGACCGCCACCGGCGTGCCCAGGTGGTCGAAAAAAAAGTCATCCGCTGGGTGAGTTCGTTCCATCGAAGCAAGTATACATTGTTCAAATAAATTATCAAGACCTTCTCCGGCTCAAGGTCAGTTCCTCGGCCAACCGCCGGATGCGCGTACACAACTCTCCCGACTTGTTCATGGCACAACTCCTTTCATTGGATGATCAGATTAAACGGGGGTGGGCTCGAAACGATTGGGACTCCGACCGGTGGAATCATTCATACCAGGGGTGGAAAATATTTTCATGAAAGACTTATTGATTGCGAACACATAGTCACTGTTTCGAACTGTCAGTGAGTTCATACCACTCCTCACGGGTGGCATAAAAATCATTCAACGGTATATGGTCGATAATCTACGCCTACACTCTGAGTCGGTTGGAACCTTGACGATATATACCGCTTATAAATAACCGTTTCTTCAATGGCCCCACTGATAAATCTCGCAAATGTAGTATCCATTTCTTCATTGAATCATTCGGAATAAATATTAATAATTATTTAGGTTTCTATTTCCATTCTCTATCATAAACTTCTGAAACTTTTTAAAATCGTTATCCAAATAAATTGTCAGATATACGGGAAATTTTTTCATACGGTCTTTATCAACCAGGCCGCTCAAGAATTCTTCTCTAGGAATTTTCCCGGAACTGAGTAAAACAATCCCATCGTTTGTTATTGGATGATAATAGGTATGAATCCTCATTATTTCGAATGATTTACTTTCATCTATCGCCTCGGCTGGAAGCTCATATATCGAACCATAGATTCGCCCCAAGGACGAATAAGCATACCAATTCCCCCGGAAAACACTCGAATCGTGCAACTCTGTATCGTGGAGATAAGAATCCGTTGTTAAAGTCTGTTGCATTGTCGTAAAAAACTCATCCATTATTTGCAGGGTCACAGCCTTCTTGGATGCTAATCGATATGATTGCATCCCAAATTGCTCATCCATTTGTTTACCTACTAATGGGTGCTTAGAGTATTTCAACCAAGTTTTTTCCACCTTTGCGCGTAATTCCCAGTTAAATTCCTGTCGCTTCTCGCATCCACATAATAATAGGATGGTAAGAAGACAAATAAGAATTTTATCTAGATGGTACGCGCAGAAATGGAGGTTCACATACTTGGTCTTCATTGTCACAGTGTCCATTCAATACCCCATCTTTTGGACAGGAAGGAATGCCACAGGCACATCCTTCAGCATTTTCAATATCTGAATTCGCTCCCTGATCACCACCACTACTAAAACCATTCGTTGTTCCATGATTAGCCTTTTGCCAATATGGATCATCAGAATCGCTTGGCCACAAATTGCATCCTGGACAATCACATCTCCAATTACACTGACAAATCCGGAAAGTTTGAGTAATAGTAACTATCTTCCTATACCAGTCGCCATCCATTGGATTGCCAACGTCAACAGGAATGCAACAAGTTCCGAACGTAACCTGTCCAGTCCAATATAGTCCTTTTCTATCTGAATATTTGATTGGATTTTGTCCGGTATAGACATAATTAGTCAAATAATTTCCCTGCTCGCAATCATGTTGAAAAAATCGCCCCGTTTCGGGGTCATAATACCGGTGCCAGTTGTAGTGCAGGCCGGATTCGGCGTCGTAGTACTGGCCGGGGAAGCGCAGGTTGAGGGTCAGTTTGACGCCGTCGCCGTCGACGTCTTCGTTGAGTTCGATCGTCTTGCCGAAGGGCGAGAAGCGGTGCGTCCACACCACCTGCCCGCTCATATCGCTGACCGCCACCGGCGAGCCCAGGTGGTCGGTGTGAATGGCATAGACTTCGTAATCCTGCTCCATGACGCCCATTTTATCTTGTTCGAACAAATTTTCCAAGAGATCGTCGCCGCTATTGCAACCGCCACAATCGTCGTCATCATCATCGCCGGTATCGTCATCCGCCGAGTCGTCGTCAGTCGTATCGTCATCAATCGTATCGTCGTCCACGGTGTCATCGTCGATCACGTCGTCATCAACCGTATCGTCATCGGGCGTGGATCCGCCGGGCACGATCATCGCGATCGGCCGCCAATCGAGCCAGATGTACTCGACCTGCACATTGCCGTCCATGTCGGTCTCGGCGATCAGACGACCCTGTTGGTCATAATGAAATAACGTTATTGTTTTGTTGGCGACACCCTTAACAATGCGCCGACCAAGGTAATCATATTGATAATAGGCTACTTTTGAATGATCAGCATTTTCAAAATGATCCAATCGCCCCTTGGCATCGTAAGTGAAAATGTCGCCGTTGCGACCGGTAATGCGCCCTTCTGAATCATAAGTATAGGTCACGTTTTGACCACCCGGGCCCGCCACTTGCACCAAGCGGTTGGGAGAACCATCGCCGTAGGTATAGGTATACGCATCGCCATTCGCCGAATAGGTTTGACGATTGCCCAGACCATCATCGCCATAGCCAAAGGTGTACACGCCGTTGGCGGCATCCTGCGCCGTGGCCGAGGTCAAGCGGTTGGCCGGGTCGTAGGCATAGGTCCATGACATTGAAGAATCGACGAGATCACTGATCCCGGTAATGTTTCCCGCGCTATCGTATGCGTACTGACGATTGAGAATGATGTCATCTTCAGTCAACAGGTCATTGTGAACAACCTGAACCGATTTCGTTCGATACGCTCGATCGTACTGAATGGTCTGATAGAGAGTTCCTTCAAAGTAATTAAGTTGAGCCAGCGGGCCGCCACCGGGCAAATAATTCAAGGTAGCCAAGGTCAGCGATTCACCATTCTTTCGAATCGTGATCTGCCCCGGCTGCCCCCATTCATCATTATTTGGCGAGTAATTGATTTCCGTACCGGTGGGATAGGTAATCGATTCAAGCGCTCCGTCAGCACGATATTCCTGCACCATGGGCCAGAGACGGCCGGCGAAGCTGTGGTTATGCCGTACAACTCGACCGGCGGCATCATATTGGAGATTATGTACACCTACCGTGTCTCCATCGACGCGTTCTTCGACCTGCCCCAGTCGCCCCAATCCATAGGAGACATCCGATAAATCGTTGCTGTAAATAATCTCTTCGTCCTCTTTTCCCGGTTCACTAAAATAGCGATTTGTCAAACGCTGCGAATAGTCACGCTCAACAACCTCGGTTCTGTTTTCATTATAAGTCGTGGTTTCACGGTTTCCGCCACTTATTGATTCTCTTGTAACTTGCATTATTCCGAAATCGGGGCTTTGGACCGATTCCAACTCACCATGACCATTGTACGAGAAGAGCATTTCGTAATCGCCAACGGCGTAGCGGGTCATCTTGTTGTTGATATCGTAGTCCAGATAAATGTCGTAATCAGTGTCCGGCGGATTGATAACGCTCAGATTATCGAAAATGTCGTACTCCATGAGAGTGGTGACATTATTTCCATTCGTGGTGGAAACCATCCGGCCGCCGTCATCATATTCGTACGAAATTTCGTATGCCTCGTCGCCGAAATAGACTTCAGGGTAAACATCTTTGGTTTTGTTGCCGTCCACATCGTATTCATGTTGAATGTAGTAGGTCGGTTCCGGAAATGGATTTTGTGAAGTCGCTACCGGTACAATCGTTGTGAAGATTTTTCGCCCATATGAGTCATACAAATACCGCTCTTCGGAACCGTCGCTGAGCAGTTTGCGATTTTCGCGACCATCGGCATCATAAAAAGTGGTTGTACTATACAAGTGAATTAGTTACCCTCTTCCCGGACAGTCAGTCGGCAGCATTCCCGTCACAGATTTGATCGGGAACACCGCCCCTGGGCGAGCCCAGGGGCGGCGTGCGGTCGCCTTCTCAGGTATGTTGGAAATACCAACCCCCAACTCCTGAGGAGGAACAAATGACCGCAAAGAAGAAAGTAGCACAAAAGAGGCTGACCTTGTTACAGGTCGCGGAAAAATTGGGCAACATCTCAAAAGCCTGCCGCATGCATGGCGTCTCGCGCAGCCAGTTCTACGAGTACAAGCGTGCCTTTCAGGTGCATGGTTTCGACGGTTTGATCGACAAGCCACCGATTCCCGGCGCGATGCCACATGAACTATCGGCGGAAACGAAACGGAAGATCATCGATCTGTCGCTGGCGCATCCGACCTTCGGCCACCAGCGCATCGCCGATCAACTGCGGCTGGAGAGCGTGTAAGTCAGTCCCTCGTCGGTGCGCAATCTGTGGCTGAAAGAAGAGATGGAAACCCGCTACAAGCGGCTGCTGAAGCTGGAAGAAAAAGCGGCCAAAGAGGCTGGCTTCGAGCTGACCGTCGAGCAGATCCGCCTGATCGAAAAAGCCAACCCCAGTTTCCGCGAACGTCACGTAGAAAGCAGTTATCCCGGACAGTTACTGAGCCAGGACACGTTTTACGTCGGTCGGCTCAAGGGCGTCGGACGGGTGTATTTGCAGGCGGTGATTGATACCTTTGGCAGTTTTGCTTTCGGCAAGCTCTACACCAGCAAACGTCCGGAAACGGCGGTGGATATCCTGTACGATCGCGTGCTGCCGTTCTACGATGAGCTTGGGTTGCCGATCGGGGCGATCCTCACCGACAACGGCACCGAGTACAAAGGCCGACCGATGATTCATCTGTATGAAATCTTTTTGGAGCTCAACGACATCGAGCACCGTACGACCAAGGTCGGTTGTCCGCGTACCAACGGTTTCGTCGAGCGCTTCAATCGATCCATTTTGGATGAGTTTTTCCGCACGGCGTTTCGCCAGACGTTTTACGAGTCGGTAGAGGCGTTGCAAAAGGATCTTGATGCCTGGCTACACCACTACAACTACGAACGCCCACACCGCGGCTATCGCAACATGGGACGACGCCCGTTCGAAACCGTCGAATTGGGAAAACAAATCAGAAAGGAGAAACCAAAACCGGCAGCATAATAACCATCAACCTGAGAAGGCGGACTGTACGGCTAGAGGTTGACTTTTACATTTCAACTTATAGACAGTTATCTAATAATAAATGAAATAACTTTTCACATTTCCATGGCGATAATTCCTAATTTTTCATTTTCGGTCCACAATGATTGAGAATTTTAGCTATGGAATCCATTTTCTAGCTATTTTTTTCATTGCATGATCCTTTGCATTATCTCTCTAAGTTCATTCGGCGTTTCCATAATATTTGCAATTATATCGTTTCGCAGATGTTCGTATTTTATGGCTAATTTATAGCTCAATGCCTTAATTAAATCACGACCCTTACAAATTTTTCGCCATGAATTATCATTCAACGCATTTTCAAGCATTACTTTAGCTTCATTTTCTGTATCGGCGAAATCAATATGAGGTGGATTGAAAAATGTTTTCTTATAGATATTATCATACGCTTGTTTTGCAATTTTTGCTATTTTTGAATCATACAAAGCTTTAGTAAAAGGTTTTAAATGCGCATCATCATATAATAATTCACGTAACATTTTTTCAACGTCATTCTCGTTAGTAAAAGGGCTCGTTTTCCCCAATAAGTCATGTGTTGCTTTTAGTATTGCTTGATTATTCAATAAGAAATTCTCAACATGATAGACGGGCAACTTAAACAATCGATCATTAATGGGAGCCTGAATAAATCGTTCGATATCTCCATCGACTATTGAATAATAATGCTGAAAGCCAATTGATGAAGAGAGCAACTCGTTGACTCTTTCGGCAGTTTTTCTTACAACTCCAGAGTCTCCAGCAGGTACAAAAGATACAAGGTATTGATTTGCAGGGAAAAATTTCTCATATATTTCGCGGTCCGCTGACGATTCTTTGCCTTCAATAAAAACTATTCGCTGATTAAAACTAATTAATCCTCTTGAGCCCATTATTTCAGATAAGGAATTGTATAAAGACTCTGAACTAGTCACCTGCACAAACTGATTTTCTCCCGCTGACGGTTCTTTTATTATTGTAAATAGATTATCATGTCCTGCTGCTATCATCATTTCTGGTGAATGGGTCGTCAACCATATTTGGTTTCCTTCACCTAATTCTTTTAATAGATGTAAATATTTTCTTTCAAGATCTGGATGGAGATGGGCATCAGCTTCATCAAACAAGATGACTGCGCCAGTTGGTCGTAATTGATGAAATCTAACATACACATTAAATACTTCCTTTTCTCCAGCACTTAGATCATCGATATCAATAAGACCCCTTGGCGTTTTTATTGAAAATTCAAATGGAGATTTATCAATTCTAACCTCGTGGAATTTCAGTGGGGCAAAGAAACTGTTGAAAAATGATTTTATATCCTTAAGTGAATCTGGATATTCTAGTATGCCATTTTTTTGTGATGTTTGGATGTGTTGCAAATCATGCATAACTAGTGAGGCAAGGTATTCTTTCGTTTGAAGAAATTTTCCAATTCCAGATATACTTAATGTTTGTTTAAAATGATTATCATTTAAAGTTGTTGGGTTCCACGTCGATAATTGTTTTTTATTATTAGTAGATCTAAACGCATCTATATAGTCAAAAAATCCCGGTGATTTTTCATATTTTCTAGAATAATTACTTAACAATGCCCCTGTATATCGTGATGTTTTTTTTGTTCGAGCTCTCCCCTTATTATCTATTTCAACAACAATCTCATCAGATTCTGGGCAATTCTGATTGTACTTTTCCTTGTACCATTCTTGTTCGATTTCATTAAACACGATATGTAAGTTTATTACTGCCTTTTCACAATCCGCAGAGACTAATCTCGGATCAATTTGAAAATTTCCATAAGGAGCAGCATTTTCTTTTGCCGTCATAAGAGCATTCAACAGAGCACTTTTCCCACAGCCATTACCACCACATATCACCATAAAATCAGGGGGATTATCACACTCAGCTAATCTGATATTTCGAATATTCTCAATTCTAAAATATGTAATTCTCATTAAAAACCCTTTAATTTATTTCTTCTTCCCTTCACCTATCGACTAACAATCAGTTGAGATTACAAGAACAAAATATATCTTGCAAGAAGAGACAAGCTTCCTTTCCATTAACCATTTGTCCGTTCACCGAAATTGACACCCTTGGGGGGCTGTGCCACAGTCGGCGTGATGATGGGTGTAGGATTCATTTGGCGGCGGTTATTGTTGCTTGCCTGGATCGCGGCGGCGGTGCTCGGCGTGATTTCGCTCGACGTTTTTGTCGGCATGGCCGCGTACGAAGACTTGTCGTGGCGCACGGCCAAGGGCTGGGACGTGCTGCGGGCCGAATGCGGCCGCTGCCACGATTATCGTCACGTGCAGGGGTTCGCCAACGCGCCGCACGAATGGGAAAATACCGTCGCGCGCATGTTGGCTCGAATCCACGAAGACGAGCGCACGATCACGCCCGAAAAACAAGCGCTGCTCACCGACCTGCTGATCGGCAAACGCTCGATCGACGGCGCCGCGCTTTTCAAACGGCGCTGCGGCAAATGCCATCGCGCCGACGCGCTCGATCCGTACCGCGATCTGCCGCCGGAAACGCTGACCCTGCTCGTGAGTCAACACATCCGGCAGAACAACTTCGCCGTCAGCGTCTGGGAAGGCGAACTGATCGTCACTGAAATCGAGCGGCGGCAGCAGGGGCGTTCCTTCGGCGGCACGGAGCGGGAACGCGCCGACGCCCATCGGTTCGCGCAACACTGCGGCCTTTGCCACACCATCCGGTTTTTGCACCGGGACATGTGCCGCGACCGGCGCACCAACGAACAATGGGAAGAACTGGTGCGGCGCATGGCCGCCAAAGCGCCGGAAACCGCCGTGGCGAGCGACCTGACGACGTTGCCGCGCCGCGCCGAGGCGATTTGTTCCCGGTGACGGCGCTCAGCGTTTTTGCCGGCGACGATACGCCATCCACCCCAGGCCGGCCACGCCCAGCAGCAGGGGAATAATACTATAGAAATAACCGCGAAACAGGTTCAGGCGCAGGATGTTGAACAGATCTTCATTGGGAGCGTCGAGCCACAAAAGGTAGCCGAATAAATTATTGGCGTTGCGGCCGGCCGCGACGACCAGCAGCAAACCGACGGCGAACGGCACGAAAAAGGCGGCGAGCCAGGCCAGGCGATTTTTCCGGGATTCACTCATGGCGCTCCTCCCCGGCGTCGGCGACGAAAAGCTCCGGCAGCATGACCGTCGCGCCGCGCAGAATCAGCTTGCCGCCGGCCGACCGCCGCTCGCCCCGCTCGTCGGTTCCCTCGATGAACACCGTGATTTCCACCGTATCCGAAAGCCGCTTGTCGGTAACACCGGTCAGCAGGTTGCCGAAAAACGCCCGCCAATCCTCGCGGCGCACCAGGGGCGGCTTGTCGTTGAACAACCCCGGGTGCTCGAACAGGTTCGGGAACTGCGCGCCGAACTGACTGGGCGTGAAGGTCAGACCAAACGCATTTTGCGCCACCGGTAGCTCACCTTCGTCCATCAGGATGCCCGGCGTAACGATGGAGTAATACGCCCGCGCGTCATGCAGCGGCGGTTCGACCTTGCCCGCGATGACCAACGGTTCGTCGTAGGCCACGCGCCGCCCCTGCAGCGAAGGATCGAACCGCACGCGGTAGGGGCTGTCTTTTTCCACGCCGTAAACCATGTACCATCCGTCCTTCGCGCCGACGCAGGTTCCGGCCTTGTCTTGCTCCCAGAACTTCGTGAAGACGCGATACACGCCGGGATGGTCGAAGATCAACGGTCCGCTCGGGCAGACGAAATTGCCGATGAAGTCGGTCCGGCCGCGACAGGCGTGCACCGTGCCGTCGGGCTTGAGCACGTTGATTTCCGCTTCGTGCGGGGCCATGGGCACGGCGATGGAACCCACGCCCTTGACCGCGCCGGTCTCGTAAATCGTGCCGGGCGACGGGCCCACGCCGCCGTACAGATACAAGTCGACGCCGTTGATCGTGGTCACCGGCTGCGCAAACGGCGGACCGTAAAACAAGGGATCCAGGCCGACCGGCCGGCCGACGCCGCCGCTGGCGTATTGTCCGTAAAATTCCTGTTTGGCTTCATGATCGGCGAACAACGCGGTGACCAACGACCAGTACACGTCGCCCGGTTGATCGCCGCGACTGCCCGCGCCCACGGTCTGCCCGTAATTGCCGCGGCCGGTATACCAGTAGTTCTCGTAGATCGTGCTGTCGGCCACCACGAAGTACACGGGAAATCCCGGGCGCGACGTGGCGATGTAATAATAACCTCGACGATCGACCGACTCCGGATACTCAAAGGGCGAGAAGCCCTCGGTCGTCGTGCTCATCAACAGCGACGTGTCGTCGTCCCGATTCTGCGCAAAGTGACGAATGCTCTCCTGACTGCCGGGAAACGCCACGGGGGATAGACCAAAGGCGAATTCCAGCCCGGATTTGCTGTTCAGGCGCATCAGGCCGGGCGGAAAATGGCGGGCCAGAATGCTTTGCAGCGCCCCGGTCGATTCCCGGACGCCCATCGCCGGATTGAACAATTGGTCGAGCCGGCTGTTGCCGTCGAAATAAACCATCTCCCCCGAATGCGGCGGAAATTGAATCGGCAGACTGTTGTGATAACCGCCCTGGAGCGAATACACGATTTGCGGTATCGGCTCGGGAAGCGGATTGGTCAGCCCCTCGACAATCAGCGACGGCGGATCGGCCAGCACCACCGAGGCGTTTTTCATGTTGCCCATGAACACGCGCCCGCGCGGATCGCGATACACGGCGAAAAATTCGAACAGGTACTCGCCCTGCTCCGGAAAGCGGAGCATGGGCTTTGATTTATCCGGGAAATAATAACCGAAACGTTGCGCCCGGCCGGTGTACACTTCTTCCAGCACGTCCTGCGGGTGCGTGCCGGGGAAAAAGCGGATCGTGGCGGTCACCTCGGCGGGCACCGGCGGATTGATCGTGGCGGCGGGGGAGTAGAATCCGCCCACGCGCATGGGATTGCCCGGTTTGACGCCCGTGGCGAACGAGAGCGGGTAAGCCACCCAGACTTCGTACGTGCCGCCGGCTTCGTAGCGCCGGCCGTAATAATCGAACGCCTCGCCGGTCAGGCGAATCTCGTACTTGCCGAACTGGTCGAACCGGTACTTCAACGCGCCGGAAAAGGTGCGCGGACCGTAGACCGTTTTCATGCGAAAGCGATGCGTGCCCAGGTCGTCGACCGCCCCGTCGGGCCGGGTGACGGAAACGGAAAGCCGCCCCCGCGACCAATCCAACTCCAGCAATTGGTAGTCGTAGGTCTTGGTCATGAACAGGGCTCTGCGATCCACCGTGGGCAGGTTCGGTTCGAGGCGATATTCGCAAACGCCGCGATCGGGCGTGCACGGCAGTATGTACTTGCCCTGCAGCTTGATGCGGTTGGACATGGCGAAGTGCGGCGCATCCTCGCGGGCGACGACGCCGCACATGCCGTTGGAGTTCAGATCGGTAAACAGCGTCCAGATCATGCGCGGCTGCGCGAACGAGCCGACGCCCACCGGCGGCAACAATATCTTTTGAAAGAAAACATCTTCAAAATTCCGGTCGCAATACTCCACCCCTTTCTCGACGGCGGGCAGCGCCGGCAGTTGATACCACAGGCCGTCGACGGCGGCGTAAAAGGCCAGCTCGAAGCGATAGAGCCCGGGCGGGAAATCGTCGCGCAAGCGCACGCGCACCGGCACGGAAAGCGCCAGACCTTCGGAGGTCGTGCGCATCTCGTCGCGGGAAACCGTCACCAGATGATCCAGCGGCGTGCGGTAGGGTCCGCCGATCGCGCTATTGGCGATGTGCAATTGAAAACCGTCGACCGGCAACCCGCTCGGCGTAAGGTAAGTGCTGCTAAAATAACCGTCCTGATCGCGAAAGCGCCCCTGCGCATCGCACACGCGGCGTGCGGCCAGCGCCACGACGACGGATTCGATTTTATCCCGCATCGCCGCCGGATCGTCCAACTCCAGCAGGTAGTTCACGCGCCAGTCGAGTTCCTCGCCCGGCTGCAGCTTGTCGTGGAATCCGGTGAGTTCCAGCCGCCAATGATCCCCGCCGTACACTTCGCCGACGGCCGTAACGCGATCGCCGTTCCATTCGACGCTCGGCCCGCCGCAGCCGGCGAGAAAAGACCACAGCAGGAGAAAGCCGACGAGCCGAACCGTCGCGCACCTCCGAAAAGAGGCGCGCTTTTCATCGCCCGTCAAATGCGCAAGAGATGGCATCACGTGATCCGCCGTCGGTTACATCGATGTGCAAACATATCACGGATGTCCGGCGGTAGAAACACGACGGCGGTCCGGCGCAGAAGGTTTCGTGCCGCGAATTGGATCGTTTCTCCAGTGACGATCAGCGTTCGGGGATGCTCCCCGTCGCCGGCGAGAACGACGCGTGGTAGAGCGTTCGTTCTTTTAAGTAAAGCAAGTGCAGCGCGCCGTCGGAAGTTTGCACGAGGCCTTGCGGGTAAAAGGCTTCGCCGGTGTCTTCCAACGAGGAGGAAGCGAATTCGCTGCCCGTCCAATAGACGTAGATAAGCGAGTGGGAACTGATGCCGCTGTACACGATGTGCGGACGATTCCGCGCGTCGAGGGCGATCATGGCGGCGGTGGCGCCGTACCCTTCACAAAAGCCCAGGTCCAGCGAGTCGATGCCGGGGCGCGTGGTGCGATAGCCCATCTGGCTGTGCACCTGCCCGTATTGGTTGCCGCCGGAGCCTTGCACGCTCAAGTGGGCGTATCCCTCGCCGTCCACCGCCAGGTCGCCGGGACTGATCGACCAGATGGTCAGCTTGTCATCGCCATAATAATACCGTCGCTCCCACGCGCCGGTTTTGTCGGTCAGATAAACGGTCGACAGGCCGTAAGAATACAGTAGGTGAAGATGACCTTCGGCATCGAATTCCAGGCGAACGTTTCCCCAGGTAGCGCCGTCGAACGGCCTGGCCAACCACGAGCCTTCGAACCAACGGGCAAGCATCAGCTTTTCCCGGTCGTCGTCGATGTAGGCGATCAGCACGCGACCGAGGTTGTCGATCACCACGTCGGCGTAGCTGCAATCCGCCACTACCGATTCGGCACGCCACTGTCCGGTTTTATTCGTAATGTAAAGCAACTCCCCCATTTTTCCATCGAAGGCCACCAGATGCGCATGTCCGTTCGCATCGACCGCCAGGGCGGGCGTGGACGAAAAATGCCCATCCAAGGGGATTTGTTCCACCTTCCACCCTTTGCCGCCGTTCACCAGGTAATGCAACCGATTGGATTTGGTGGCAACGACGTGCAACGAACCGTCCGGCCCTTGGACGAGGCTGGCATTGCCGATCAAACCGTCACCGGCGAGCGTCACGGGCGTCCAGGCGCCGCCGTCGCGCTCGGCCAGCGCCAGTTCGCCGGTCACCTCACGATAATAGGAGACGAGCGCCTCGCCTGTGTCGTTCACCAGCAATGCGGGATGAACCTTGTAGGAGGTGGTCGCTTCCTCCACCGTTTCGATCATCCAGCCCTCGCCATCGGGCACGGCGTAGAAAAGCAGACGCGGGTACGACTGCGCGAACACGATGTGCGGCGCGCCGGCGGCATCCAACGCAAGATCGACGTCACAGCCGGAGTATTCCCCGTCGGACGATTCCTCCACCGTTTCGACCAGCCACGAGCCTGAAGCGTTGGTGGCGTAATCGACCTCGTTGATCATACATTGCCAGAAGTAATCGTTGGTCCAGTAGCAATAGGCCTTGCTGAAGGCGATGTGCGCGTGGCCGTCGGCGTCGATCGCCAGGGCGTTGCGTCCGCCGCTGTTGTCGGCATCGGCGACGACCTCGGAGGACCAGCCGTCGGCGGTTTGGCTCGCATAATGGATTTGCTCATCTTGCAGATAACTCAGACGCACTCCGCCGGAGGCATCGAGCGCCACGCTGGTTTGGCCGTCGGAAAAATCGATGTCGTCGGCGATCGTCTCGGCGATCCAGGCGCCGGTGGCGTTGGTCGCGTAGCACATCATGCCGTTGTTCGCCGCGCCCTTATAGTAGCTCAGGTGCGCGTGACCGTCGGCGTCCACCGTCAGGTCGAGGGAGCCGCCTTCGTCCAACTCGTCATCGACGGTCGTCCACTGCCAGCCGCCGTCGTCGTAGCCGTAAACCAGTGTTTGCTCTTTCAAGTCGTGGTAGGCGACGTGCTCGCGCCCGGCGTCGTCGACGACCAAGCGCGGCGTCGAGGCGTTGTCGGCCAACGGTTCCTCGACGATGCCGCCGGCGGTTTGGCGATAGAGCGTCAGCGTGCGCGCATCGACGGCGGCGACAAGCCGATAACCGTCCGCATCACGCGCGACGGCCGTGCCGTTGTGGCCGGGAGCGCCGCCGAGAATCGACTCGACTGAATAGTCATTGACGACCGCGACCGCTTCGATGGCGGAAGAGTGCGAGTCCGACAGCGATTGGGATAATTGCGCATCCGGGCCGGATTCGAGGCAGGAGATCGTCAGCAAAACCCAGAGCAGCAACATCGTAAGCCGAAAGTACTTCATCTCCGATTCCTTTCGCGCTTTGACAAAGGTCGATTGTACTCCTTCTCCGAATAAAATAATCAAGCAAGGGTCGCGCCAAAACAACCAAAGAAAGGTGCTTTTTATATCTACATGTTTTTACAGATGATTTTTAGCATCGAGATCGAATCGACCGCTCGTCGTCCCATGGACGAGTGCGCAATATTCGACAGTGGCGCTGATCATTCAGCGATTTATATAATCTGTTCCATAATAAAAAATCTATGCGTCCCATTTTGTGGTAGAGGAAATCTCTTGACCAATAGCCAAACATGTGCTATGCTGTCCCATAATATGGTAGGAGACTTTTATGAAGCAACTAGACATTTCACAAATTTATTTGAAATTTCCTACCAAAAATGACTGTATTGCTGTTCTTGAAGAAGTGCTTTGGAATAAAAAACCAAAGTGTCCTTATTGCCAATCGTACAATTCAACACCAATGTCAACTCAACACCGTCATCATTGTAACAATTGTAATACAAGCTATTCGGTTACAGTGAATACGATTTTTCATCAAACCCACCTTCCAATGCAAAAATGGTTCTATGCAATCATATTGATTCTGAATGCCAGATTAAAAATCACAACTCGCCAGCTTTCTTATCTGGTTGATGTAAATAAAAACACGGCATGTCGAATAACACAACAGATTCTTTCGGCAATACGTCAACCACAACAACGAGGTTTGATACTAGGTCTTATGGATCGATTGGATACTTATGATAGAAATTAGTAATTTTCAGTATAATAAGTGGAGTTAAACCATGAGTGAGAAGACCCCGAAAGCAACACACAGTGGAGAATTAATTATTGGAGGCTCAAAGATTCCTTGTTATGTGCTTGAAAATGGGAAACGTGTTCTTGTTCAGCGTGGGATGATGACGGCTTTGAACATGAAGCAAGGAACGGCAAGCGCAAAAGGTGCTGGAGATCGGCTCTCAAAGTTTATAGGCACCAATGCAATCCGACCTTATGTTTCAAAAGAACTGTCAGATATGATAGTTGAACCAATAAATTTTAAAGCACCAAATGGTGCAGCTGCTTATGGTTACGAGGCTACAATTTTAGCTGAAATTTGCGAAGCGGTACTTCTTGCACGAGACAACAACGCTTTACACTATCAACAAAAACACATCGCTGAACAATGTGAAATATTAATGAGGGGATTTGCACGTGTAGGCATTGTTGCACTTGTCGATGAAGTAACTGGTTATCAAGAGGTTCGTGATCGATTAGCGTTACAAGCTATTTTAGATAAATATTTGAAGGATGAGTGGTCAAAATGGACAAAAATGTTTCCTGAAGAATATTATAAGGAATTATTCAGACTTCATGGAATTTCATATCCACCAACAACAAAAAATCGACCAAGTTACATTGGACACTGGACTAATGATATTATTTACAAAAGACTTAAGCCTGGAATTTTAAAACGGCTTCGAGAATTAAACCCTAGAAACGAATCCGGTAACAGATCACGAAAACATCATCAATACTTTACAGAGGATTACGGAGTCCCAGAATTAAAAGAACTTATTACAAATGTTATCTTTTTAATGAAATCATGTACCACATGGGATGATTTTAAGAGACGATTAAATCGGGCAAGACCGAAAGTAGGAGATACACTAGAAATGGACATTTAGATTAATTTTATTTCTTAGCCATCATTCCGGACGGCATTGGTCGCACAACGAATCGAGGTCGTCCGGGTCGGCGTCGTCGGGAACTTGCATGCGCTCGCCGCATTTCTCGCAGCGCGGGAACCACACCTCGTAGCACGGCGCGCACAGCAGGCCCTTGGACGAGGCAATGAGTTCGCTGGCCGGGCACGTCGTTTCGCAGATGGCGCAGGCGCCGTAATGCACGCCGTTTTCCTCTTCCTTTTCGGTCAGCACATCTTCGAAAAAGGCGATGCGCCCGCCTCCGCCGATGACCACGTAGCGGCGATCGTTCATGGTGAAACGCTTCTCCCAGATCAAGCGGTTGACCATGCCCAAAAAGCCCTTGCGCGGCGGCGCGTTGCGACCCAGCAGTTTGTGGTCGCGGGCGAAGTTGTACAGCTCCCAGGTCGTGCGCTCGTCGAAGTAGCTTTGCACCTCCAGGCCGGCGATCTGATAGGTGTTCAAATCGAAACTGGGCGGCATGAGCGTTTCCTCCAGCCGTCGCCGGGGAGCGGAACGCGCCCCCCGGCAACGAAAAAATCAGACGAACTCGGCGGCGACGGTTCGATGTCCGCCGAGACGATTGTAGTGCGCGATGTGGTAGTTTTCGAACGCGTCGTCTTCTTCAGGCACGACGGACCTTTCGGCCAGCAGCCGCTTTTCGAAGTACAGCGGGCAGTAGCGTTTCCACTCTTTTTCGCAAACCCAGAGCACGCTTTTGCGGCGGCGGGCGCTCAGTTCATTTCCCGGGCGGCGGCAGATGCTGCCGTCATGATCGGTATGCAGAAACGGACACGACATAATGCACCTCCTGGCGTTCGTACGGTTGAAAGGGATTCAAACGAGCGAACGTCAGCGAGGCGGTGCGTGCGGCCGATTGGCGGAAAATTCAACGGCGGTGGGGAGAAAAACCCGTTGGGTGCGCGGGAAACTCGACGGCGGATCGTCCGGATATTCCGCCTGAAGCGACGAAACCGCCGCGGCGAACGGCGAATCGAAGGACGCGGTGAAGGCCAGCGAATCGTCGACCGCACCGTTTTCGGCGATGGACAGACCGTCGATATCCGGCGGCAGCAGCGACGCATCGGCGAAGCACACTCCGGTCAGCGCGCACAACACCACGCCGGAGTACAGGAAAATGCCGATGTATGTGTTCAACCGCTTGCCGGTCATGATCAAGTTCCTTTCGTTATCGTTCTGACAACGCACCAACCGGAAAGGTTACGACCTTTGTCAAAAAAAATGATCATCGATCCGGCGGAAGGCAAGGGAGGAAACAATCAGTTACGCAAAAACTCCGCGCGCGTGACGGACGATCAACCGTCCGCCGGCGGCCATTGAGTGTTCGCTTCGAAAAACATGTCGAACAACAATCGCGCCTGGGTTGACCGGTCCGACAAAATTAACCGCGCTTCACGGCCGCGCCACGGCTGCACGTTCCAGACAACGAAATTCAGGCTGTCCCGCCCATTGCCGGGATGCCGCCGCACGATTCGGCCGTCCACCTGCAATTGGACTTCGACCAAGCGTCCGTCATTGCCGCCGCCAAGGCAGAACCCGATCATATCGCCGGTAACGACGAACGGCGGCAGCCAGACCGTGCCCCGCTCCCGGACGCCCGTGGCGAGCAGCGTTTCGCCTTGGTAGTTTTCGATTTGATATTGTCGGTCGGCGGCCGGCCGAAGGAACGCGCCCGCCAGATCGCCTTCGACCCGCGACCCCGGCGGGAAGCGTTCGTTTTCGAAATCCCAGAGGCGGATGAAGCGCCGGACCAACCGGGCGCGCCGCTTGCGATCGGGTTGCAGCGCAAAGTAGTAATGATCGAACTCCATCAGTTTGCGCGCCACGTTTAACGGGCGGTCGGCGAGGATCGTCTCGATGTTTTTATCGAAATAGCCGCGAAAATCGACGTAGCGAAACTGCGGATTCTTCTCCTTGATGGCTTGCAGCAAGGCGGCGTCGTACCGGTAGATCCGCAGAAACGTCTGTTGGTGTTTGTCGAAGGAAAAGGCCGTGTAGGGGAATTTTTTATTCCGTCGCCGTTGCTCGAAGCGCACCTCGCGCGCATCCAGATACGCCTGCGTGCCCAGTTTCTCGTGCCCCGGATGACCACGCCGCTGCAACGGTTGACGAGCGATGACGCGATCGGTCAGCCCGCGGCGGTCGATCAACGGCAATTGCGAGTAATACGCGACGATACCCATGCCTTTGGCGGAGATCGTCGGGTGCAAATCCTTGTCGACCAAATTGCTTTTCAGCATCCGCCCCAGGCGCGTGCGATCAAGGTTCGAATTGCCGCAGACGATTTTCAACGGCTTGAGCGAGTGAACCCGGTACAAGGTCGGTGAGTCGGCGAATCCCCACCGCCCCCGGCACGCCGGTATCAGCGGCACGCCGTGCATGGCGATGACCAGCACCACCGTTGCCAGCACCCCCGCCCAGGCCGGCCGGCGCTCGGTGCGCCGCGCCCATCGATGCGCCAGTTGCTCGACGCCCAGGGCGATCAACGGCAGCAGGGTGATGAAAAAGCGGCCCATCATTTTGTCGCCGCCGATCTTGACCACGTACAGCGAATAAACCGTCACGGCCAAGCCGGCGAAGGGTTTGAAAATTCGACCGTGGGCGTCGCGGCCGGAAACCAGCCAGATCATGAACAACGGCAACAGCCACACCAGGTGCGCGCCGAGCAGCGTCGCCAGTCCGTAACGCGCGCCCTGCGGCCAATACGACGAAGCGGCCGAATTGACATAAAACGTATTGGGCAGAAGATCGCCGTAGTAAAACCATTTCCACCACAGGAAACCCAGGTAGGCGGTGAAGGGCGCGGCGAACAACGCGCATTCCTTGATCGCCGCCCGCCAGGCTCCCGGCTCGCGCAGCCGCCGCAGATGATCGAGGGCCAACACCGCGCCCATCAGCGCATAATACAAGCCATGGTCGGGCCGGGCGAAAGCGGCGAGGATCAGAAAACATCCGCTCGCGAAAGCCGCCGCCGGACGCGGTCGCGCCAGCAACGCCAGCACGCCGAGGTTGACCAGCCACGAGGCGAGCATCGTCTCCATGCCGGTCGTGCCGTAACCGGTGAAGCTGTATTGCACGGCCAGCCACAGCGCGGCCAGCGGCACATGAATCTTGTTCGGTTCGGGCGCGCTGAGCCGGCGGCCGATCAGCCAGACGGTCGTCAGGTTGCCGACCAGACACACCAGACACCCGCCCAGCGCCAGGTAGGGAATCTCCACGCCGGTCAGCCAGGCCAGTCCGGCCAGGAGGATCGTCCAGAGAAAATTGGTGTAACCCTCGACGCGCTCGCCGACGTTGAACACCAGGCCGTGGCCGTCCACCAGGTTTCGCGCGTAACGGAAGGAAATGAAGGCGTCGTCGAGCAACGACATGCGCCGCCAGGCGAAAAACAACGCCAGGCCCAACGCCACGACCAGACCGATCGCGGAACTCAGTCGAAGGAACGTCAACTTTGCGGGAGGCCGGCGCCGGACCCAAATCGCCGCCAGTACTACCAAGATCGCCAGAACAATCGTCACCGGAAGGGTGGGAATCCATCCCCGGCAATACGCCGCTGCAATTTCGCCCATGGATTTTCCAATTCCTCATTGCGGCAGCAGTCCAATCTCCCCACTTACATATAATATTTTCCCGTAAAAAGAAATGGTTTTTTCGGCCGGAGGCGAACAAGCGGGGAAAATCTTTCCCTCACTTCCCCAGAAATTCGACCAGCAGCGGATTGACCGCGGCGGGCAGTTCCTGGTGCGGGAGGTGGCCGGCGTCGGGGATGTACTCCAGGCGGCAATCGGGCGCCTGGGCGGCAAGCCGGACACCCTGTGCGGGCGGCACCCACTTGTCGCGCAGGCCCCAGATCGCCAGCACGGGCGGCTGCAGTTCGGCGTAATGTCCGCTCATGCGGTCGAATTCCGGCGAGAAATAATCGCGGCCCAGCGAGGTCAGCGCATGCGCGTAGCCGTCCTTGTTCGCGTAGCGCACGTACTCGTCGACCAGCACGTCGTCTACTTTGTTTTTGTCGTAATAGACCTGCCGCAATGCCGCGCGGAAGAAAAACCGCCCGCCGAAGACCTTCACCAGCGGCTGCATGCCGGGCTCGGCCAGCGCGGCGCCGTCGGGCATGCGATAGGCCGCCGGATCGATCACCACCGCCTTGGTCACGCGCTGCGGATGCAGCAGCGACAGGCACAACGAAATGCCGCCGCCCATCGACGAGCCGACCAGCGCGAAGCGTTCGATGTTGAGCTTGTCGAGTAGTTTGAGGATCTCGCCGGCCTGATTTTCCGCCGTGTAGCGGTACGGCGCGGGCGGCAGGCCGCTATTGCCCATGCCCGGTTGATCGACGAGGATCAGCCGCTTGCCGGCGCTGACCAGCGGCGCGACGTTCTCGTGCCAGCAGTAAGTCGAGTCGGCAAAACCGTGGATCATCACCACCGGCTCGCCCCGCCCGAGGTCGATGTAATGCAGCGTGTAGCCGCCCAGGTCGGCGTCGTGCCGCTGCGCGCGCACCAGTTCCCGCCAGGCCGTGTCGCCGGGGCCGACCTTGACCTTGCAGGCCGTCGCCGTCAACAACAACACGCAGAGCAATCCGACCATCGCCGCCCGTTTCATTGTCGCTCCCTGTCATGATTTGTTGCGATGATAACACAATTCGCCGCTTTTGCGCCCGTGCGCCAAACCTTGTATCGTTGATGCACTTTCCGGCAGGGAGACGCGATGAAAATCAGACCGATGCTCTTGTTGCTGCTTTTGTTGCTGCCGTCCGTGGTCGCGGCGGCCGAGCCGTTCGCCACGAAGCACACGCTGACGCTGGGCCTGGGCTGGCACAGCTTTTATCCGGAAGACGACGAGCACGAGGGCGCCAAGCCCAACCAGGACGGCGAGCCGACCGACGCGGAATTCGCCTACATGGTCGACGAGGGCTACGACATCGGCGACTTCAACGGCGCGGCGATGGACCTGGGGTACCGGTACCGCTTTATCAATTGGTTCAGCCTGGGCGCGAACTTCGGTTTCTACGGCAAAACGGAGCAGTACGAATTCACCGTCGAGCAGATCGAGACGGAAACCGAGGTGCAGGTGATGATCTATCACCTTGACCTGCTGCCGCGCTTCCACTGGCGGACGCGGTGGATCGATCTGTTCGGCGGGCCGCTGATCGGCCTCTACACCGGGCACGTCGTGTGGGACGTCACCGCGCGTTTCCAGGAATACAAATACACCGAGACCGAAGAAAAGGACGATACGGCGATCGGCTGGGGCGCGGACCTCGGCCTGGAAGTGCGCATCAGCGAGCACTGGGGCGTGATGATCGAGGATCGCCTGACCAGCGCGGTGTTGTTTACGGACCGGGAAGATCCCGACGAGTGGCTCAATGCGGGCGGCAACCTGTTCCTGGTGCAGGCGGCGCTGCATTTCTAAAAAACAAATCCTTCCGTCATCCTCGGGCTCGACCCGAGGATCCGGTTACGACCGGCTCTGACTTCCACGCGCGACCTTGCTGCGTCGGCCGAAGCCTCACACAATGAATGAAACATAGGTCCAGGAATTATTCCTGGTAGGTTCAGGGATTATCTCTGGTTTGATTGCGTGACGGCGGCGGACGCGCTACATTGACCCGATGTTATCCGATGAAAAAGCCGGCCGGTTCTTCTCCGCCGAAACCACCTCGGGGAAACGGGGCCTGGCGCTTTGGGCGGCGCAGGCGTTTTTCTATCTGCTGCCGGCCACGCCGGTGACCGTTTTCTACATTTTTTTCGTGGCCTACATTCAAGTGCCCCAACTGATGTTCGTCGGCTTTTTCCTGCTGCTGACCTTCGGCGCGGCGACCGTGCTGAGCGCCAAGGAAAACCTGTCGCGGCAGCGGTTGATCCTCAAATTGCTGTTGACCGTGGTTTCCTGGATTCCGCCGCTGGCGATGTTGTCGTTTTTCATTTTTCCCTTCCGCCTGACGCTGGCGACGGTCCCCCTGGTCATGCTGGTTTTGCTGCTGTGCCGGTTGGAGAAACGACCGGAGCGGCGCAATCTGCTCGAAGCGGGCGGCGTAGCGGCGGCGGTGGTCGTGTTCTATTTGATCATCTCCGCCTTCGACGTTCTGCTGTCGTCGGCGTTCGTGCTGACCGTTTTGTTGTTCGTCGGCATCGCCTCGCGGTTAAAGCGCGAGCGACATGAACTGCTGCCGCGCTTGCTGTATTGGCCGCTGGTGTTGTTCTTTCTGACCTTCATGTTCTTTCTGGCCGACGCCTATCTGGTTCGTCAGCCCGAACGGCGGGCGCTCATCGCCGCGCAGCCCGGCGTCGCGGCGGTGGATGCCGGCGTCGATCTGACGGAAGACGCCAATTCCTTTTTCGTTTACCAAGATCATGTGTTTTTACTGCCGCATCACCAGCCGCGCGTTTATCACTATTGGCCCGACGGCCGCCGGGACGAACTGCCGCTGGGCGGGCACCCGGGCAACGACATCGCGCTCGACCGTGTGCGGCAAAAGCTCTACTTCACGGTCGGTTTCGACATCTATCAGGTGCAGCTCGGCGACCAACCGACGATCGACGTGCTGCGCGTGTTGTCCAAGGAATTGACCATCAAGGCGTTCCATAGTGCGAAAACGTTGGCCGGTTACCCCATCACCGCGCCGGATCGTTTGTTGATCGCGTTCGACACCGCACCCGGTTACGCCACGCTGGATTTGACGCAGCGGCAACTGCGCATGATTCCCACCTCGCGTCATCTGTTCCAATGCATTTGGCATCCGCGGGGCGACAAGATCATCAGCATCGCCATGGGCCTGGAAAGCGAGCCCGAAAAACTGCTGCTGGTGGATCAACAAGGGAAGATTCTCGCGCAGCGCGATCTGGCCACGATCTGGTACACGCCGGCGGCCACCGACGAACCGTTCGTTTTCATCGCCGATCAATTCCACAATCGTCTGGAAAAAATTTCCGCCGACACGCTGGAAATCCTGGCGTCGACCGTCACCGACGCCGTGCCGCGCGTAATCGCCTATCTGCCCGCCTATCGCTGCGTCGCCGTCGCCAGTTTCCTGAGCGGCACGCTGACCTTCCACCGCGCCGACACCCTGGCGCCGCTGGCGACAATCGAAGTCGGTCGGCGCGTGCGCGCCCTCACGCCGTCGTGGGACGGCGAAGAATTGTTCGTCGCCTCGGCGGCCGGGCTATTTCGCGTACGGCTGAACGAAGTGCTGAAGCAACCGACCGATTAGGGGCATTCCCGCCGGTATAAACGAATTTCCGCGCCGAGACGTTCGTTGGCCCAATAGCGGCGCGGCAGGGTTTGCCTCCGGTAACAATCGCGGAAACGCGGATCGCCAACGAGGGCCCGCGGCAGATAGGTGTCGACGAAATAATCGGGACGCCGCCCGAGGATCTCGCTACGCTCAAGCGCCTATTTAACAGCCGCAACCGTCATCGTCATCATCATCGTCGTCAGCGTCAGTGAGGTCGTCATCGGTCGCATCGTCGTCAGTCGTGTCGTCGTCATCGACGTCGTCGTCGCCCGCGTCATCGTCGACGAGATCGTCGTCGGTGTCGTCATCGTCGGCGGTATCGTCGTCGTCGGGCAGATCGCAGGTATCGGCGTCCTCGTTGCAGGTTTCATCGTCGCCGCACGGATCGCCCGGCGAAGCGCACAGGTCGCCGGCCTCGTAGCAGAACTCCACGCCGGTGCAGAACCGGCCGTCGTCGCAATCGCGCTCGACGCCGTCGCAGTGGCCCGCGTCGTCGCACACGTCATCGACGGTGCAGAACAGGCCGTCGTCGCAGGTCGACCCGGCGTTCACCGGCGTCCACGCCGAGTTCGTTACGGTGATATCGCACATCTGGCAGGCGTTGTTGGGATTGATCGTCCCATCGCTGTAGCACAGACCGCTGATCGCGCAACCGGTGCAATTGCCGGTAACCAGAATATCGTCGACCGAATACATTTTGCCCTGATCGGAGCTGACGCCGTCGAAGGTGTAGCGCCAGCCGAGGAAAATTTTTTCGCCGACGTAATTGCTCAGATCGATCGTCTTTTCGTACCAATGGAAGCCGATTATCCATTCCGGTTCGGGGTAGGTCCACAACACGTCCCACTCGCCGCCGTCTTCGTCGGAGCCGACTTTCACTTCCAGCGTAACGACGGTCCCGTGGCCGACCTGATCCGCGCTGTAGCTGTTGGACCAGAAGGTCACGCTCGCCGCATCGACGTCGGTCAGCTCGATTTCACCGGTGTACAGAAACTCGTCCTGAGCTTCCGGAGCCACCGCTCCGATCACATGCGCCGCTGAGGAACTCCCAGCGTGTCCGCCTCAACATGAGGCCCAGGTGTAGGTCGAGGTGCTCTGCAGCGTCCAGCCGAGCGGGGGGAAGAGGTATTCGAAGCCTTGCTCGAGCAGAATTTCCTCCGCCGCCGCGCTTCCGGCGAAGGCCAGCAACAACGTGAGCAGGAACACTAGTTTTCTCATGCACATTCTCCTTTGCATCATGCACTTCCAATTAGTTTACCACAGCCAATCCTACTAAAACCATATCCTTTATCGACTTGCCGGTTATCGGGGGAAAATTTTTCGGTCGCCGGGCAACAAAACCACGCCGGGCAGTGTCCAAGAAACGGTCCGCGAAACACGAGGGATACTGTCATGCGTTATTTCGGAAAAACCAACCGCCTGCGCCGCGAGGGCAAACGCCTGTTGACGCGCGCACATCGGCTGATGACCCGCCGGCCCCACTACTTCCCGCCGTCGGAGCGCCAACGGCTGACCGACGACCTGAGCGCCCTGCGCACGGCGTTGCACGGCGACGATCCGCAAAGCATCGAGCGCGCGCGGCGTCATTGCCGGCACGATTTCGACGAATACCTGCCCCTCTGGCGGCGGTTCATCGTGCGCGAATGGACCCAGGCGATCGTCTTGTCGTTCCTGCTGGCGATGGTCCTGCGCGCCGAGGTCGTGCAGGCGTCCTACGTGCCCTCGGGCAGCATGCTGCCGACGATCCAGCCGGGCGACCAGTTGATCGTCAACAAGTTCGCTTACGGTTTGCGCGTGCCGCTTTCCAATAAAAAAATCTTCGCGTCCTCGCCCAAACGCGGCGACATCATCGTGTTTCGCAATCCGCACGGCGACGGCGAGGATTTCGTCAAGCGGCTGATCGGCCTGCCCGGCGACGTGGTGCGGGTGCGCGGCGACGAGTTGATCGTCAACAACGAAGCGGTGCCGCGCGACCACCGCGAGTCGATCTCCGTCGACGACGGCTTCGGCGGCCGCCGCTCGCGCGAGCTGTACTCCGAGCGGCTCGGCGACAAAGAGCACGCGACGCTCTACAGCCCCGGCGCCGGCGATCATCTCAATTACAATCCGCGCCTGGCCGAGGGTAGCGCCTGCCGCGTGAACGACGGCTACCTGACCTGCCTGGTTCCCGAGGGCAAATACTTCTTCATGGGCGACAACCGCGACAATTCCAACGACAGCCGCTTCTGGGGCTTCGTGCCCGAAGATCACCTGCGCGGCAAAGCGCTGATCGTGCACTTCGCCTGGCCGCCGAAAAACTGGAAGCGCATCGGCACCGTGCTGCGTTAAAAAGCGATTACCTTTTCCCGGCGCTCACGCACCGGGCTACCCTCTGCCGCCCCTGCGGGGCTTGGAGCCGCCTGGCGGCACATTTCAAAAGAGTATCATGAGCCGGGAGCTTGCACCGTGCGCACGACCGGCGCGTCCGGCGGGCACGGTTTGGGTTCGGTCACTTCGATTTTGCGAATTTGTCCGGTCTGATCGGCATAGAAGGACGAATGCCGCGCCATGAACGTCAGCGGCGGCGACGCGAACTCGCCGGGGATCACGCGGATGGTGAACGTCCGTCGATCTTCGGCCAACTGAAAATCGATCTGATAGTGATCATCAATAATGCGCGAGAACAGCCCGGTAACGCCGCCGTGTTCCAAAGGCATCAATCCGTTGCAGTCCTGCAGATCGGTAAACAGTTCACCGTCGTTTTTCCGCTGGTAGTCGAATTGGCACGACAGGAAGGTCTCCAGATCGTGATATGCCTTCAACTCGTTGGTCATACGATGGTGTTCGCCGAGGAAGCTGCCATACATCCGCGCCAGCAAACCGACGGCGGCAAACAGCACCAGCGCTCCCAGCAGCAACCGCCAGGGCCGCGCCTCGTTCCAGGGCGGTTCGTCCGCGTGACGCCGCGCCTTGATCGCCGAAACGACCAGAAACGCGCCGCGCACCAATACAATCAGGCAAAACCCGGTTATTATCAGAAAAGCGATCGATTCCGTAATTATGGCAAGAAAAATGAAAAGGGCCGACGCCAGTACATATTGCCATCGTTTCGGCTTTTTCTTGGCCTTTTTCATCAACGCGTAACCGCCGGACAAGGTGGTGACCAGCAGCATCAGCGGCAGAATCAAGGTGAGCATCAAGGTCGTCTGGCAGGCCAGCGGACTGTTCGCCTCGGCGACGGCGGGCAACAACGTCGCGCCCAGGGCGATCATCACAGTCGTAAAAACCTTGCGCATCGAGATTCTCCTATTCTGTCGGTGCAGGCGTTGTATCAAGAACCCTCATAGGCACAGCCGGTGCGTCCGGCGGACAGAGTCGATATTCGCTGACATCGATCTTGCGCAGCACGCCGGTCTGATCGGCGTAAAAAGCCGGACGCGTGTCGATGTAATTGAAGGGGAAACCCAGAAACTCTTTCGGCGTCATGAAGATAGTGAATGTGGAAAGATCCTCGTTGCTTTCAAATTTCAATTCCCATTGATTCTCATCCAACAGAGCTCCAGAAAACATTCGCTGCCCGTCATCATTCAACCGTTCAGCATTTCCCTCGTCATCTTGAAGCACAGATCGGGCCGTACCGGATTCGCGGCGATTCTTTTCCGCCAGAGCCAACTGGTGGGCGAGAAATTTTTCCACTTGTCCCTGTACTCGCGCATCGTTCCGGACATATGCGGCGGCGTCTTGCGTCGCCGACAACGTATAAAATGTGAACACAAGACAACACAAAAGAAACAATCCCGCCGCCAGTAAGCGTCCGGGCTTGGCCCGCGCCAGATGCGGATTTTCTGACTGCGGATCGGCCTTGTACGCGAAATTAATCAAATGAGCGCTACGCCAAAACGCGGAAACGGCGATCACGATAAAGACGAGTACGAGGCCATTTTGTCCGCACGCCGCCAAAAACATGGCCAGGGCGCCGGCAATAATTGAAGTCAAGAATTTATGTTTTTGGCCCTTCACTTCGCGCAGCAACACGTAGCCGCCGGACAAAGCGGTGACCGCCATCATCACGATCATCAGAATAGCCAAAGCGAACCACGATTCGGGCGAGGTGATCTCGTTCGCCTCGGCGACGGCGGGCAGTGCGACAAACAACGCGACGAGCGGGAAAACGACAAGGCGCAACCGGCGTTCCATACAACGGCTCCCATGCAACTTGGATGAATTCATTATCGTAAATAATCGAAGAAAGGACAACCGCCGGTCAGTCGGGATAATGCCTGCCTATCGACTTTGATGCCGACGAAGGATTTGTCGTAAGTTTGACACTGAACGAAAAGATAATTATTATTCGCCAATTAACTTATACCTTTACGCAGGGATAACCATGATGAAGATGTCCTTTTATCCTAAAACTTATTTTTCTATCAATCATTATGACGTCAACCAAAACACCTGTTTTATTTTAATGCCGTTTAAACCTGCATACCAACCGGTTTATGATTCCATTGTTCTTTCTTTGGATAAAATGGAATCGCCAATCACCGCAGTTCGTGCCGACGATCTCAGCGACAATAAAGAGATTATCCAAGATATTATGCATAACATCGCTACCGCAGAGTTTGTCATCGCCGATTTGACCTCGTTGAACCCAAACGTTCTCTACGAACTGGGCCTCAGCCATGCGCTGAAAGATGATGTGATTATTATTACTCAAAAAATAGCAGACGTCCCCTTTGATCTGCGTCATTTTCGCTGTATCGAATACAGCCAAACTGACAAAGGTCTGCGCCTGCTCGGCACATTTTTACGCAAGACGATCGAGGAAATTCGCACCCGGCGCATGTCTGCCGAACAAAGTAGGCTGCTTGAATGTCAGGTGAAGGTCTGCGCTGAAGCCGTCGCCAATTGGTTCGCCATACAACAGCAGTTGATCACGGCGATCGCTGCCTGGCCCGAGTTTCGAAATAACAATGCCATGAAACATCAGAAAGCAATAAAGAACATTCAATCCCTTTTCCCGGCGTTTACCGGCGGGATTTATTCGCTGGACGAAAACGGCGTCGTGCTGGCTTCCCATCCGATCGACATCATCGGCGGACCGCCCTATAACCATCGTCAATACTTTAAAGACGCAAAGAAAACAAGGAATTTCGTCATCTCCGATTGTTTCGACTCCGGAAATCGGGAAAACAAAATCGTGGTGCTGGCTGCGCCACGTTTCGACAAATCAGGAAATTTCATCGGCATTCTGGACATCGTGCTGGATACGGAAAAACTTTTATTATGCAATATATTATCTGAAACACAAAAACACTATCCTGCCGATCAACAATTATCGATGGTCTTGTTCGACCGTAAAAAGCAGATCATCGGCTCTAGTCATCCGGAAAAAATTGGAACAAACCTCGGCGGCAACGAAATGTTGAAAAAAGCGATCGGCGATGCCACACAAGAATTTATCAGTCTTATCGACCACGAAAAGCGAACGATCGTTTTTCATACCAAAATAGCCAATACGCCTTTTTCCTTGTTTACGCACCAGGAATACTAATCGTCGCAGGATACGCCGCCCACGCCGTCGGCCAGCAGCAACAGGCCGTCGCCCACGGCCAGCGAAATCGTGCCGCTGACCGGCGTGAGGTCGCTGTCGGCCTCCAGACGGCAGAAGTCGCCGCCCAGATCGTACTGAATCGGCGCGGCGTCGCCGTCGACGCGCACGATCACCCGTGTTTGCGTTCCGCTCGTTTCGTTGGCGTAGTCGCGCACGAACACGCCGTCGGCCTGCTCGTCGACCGCCGCCACCGGCGCGCCCAGATCGACGCCGAACACGTCGAACCACAGCACCTCGGCCAGCGGCGAGTACGGATTCCAATCGGGCTTGAGCGCCAGCACGTCGTCGTCGTTTTTGCCCACGTAATGCGCCGCAAGGTAGAACAGCACCTCTTCCGGCGAGGGATCGGCGCTGCCGTTGCCGTAGAACGTCTCCAGCGCCAGGAAGCCGCCCGCGTCGGCCAGTTCATCCGACAACGCGGTCAGGTTGCGCAGGCGGTCGGCGGTATCCTGGTTGCCCCAGGCAGGGTACTGCAGCGCGTTCTCGCACCAGATGCCCACGTTCGCGTGCGCCATCTGCGTGAGCATCGCGTGCGCGCCGTCCCAGTTGCAGTAGCTGCCGCCGTTGAACACGAAACGCGCCTCCGGGTGCGTCTGGTTGACCGTCACGGCGACGTGGCGCAGCAGATCGTCGATCGCGCCCACGTACCACGTGTTGAGCAGGGTGATGTTGTTTTCGACGTCGTCGGCGATTTCCATCACGTCGACGGCGTCGACGAACTCCGGCAGGTAGTAGCCGTCTTCGAGGTAGCCGCCGAGGTTGTCGAAGCCCGCGCCGCCGAAGCCGTCCACCTCGATCTGCCGCAACACCTTCCAGGCGGTGTAATCGCGCGCGCACTGGCCGGACACGTTCAGCAGCCAACTGTACTCGTCCCACACCAGGCTGTGCAGGCGCGCGTTGGCCATAATGCCGCCGGCCGAGTCTTCGTAGCCGGTCTGGTTGATCAGTACGTCGCACTCGGCGGCGTGCCAGCGGGCTTGGATGACGCCGTCGTGACGCACGTGCAGATAGCAGCTTTCGCCGTCGCCGTGCTCGGGATGATCGGCGAGAAACTGTGTGAACAGCGCGGAGTTCTCGGCGAAGGATTGATCCGGCTCGCCCTGCTGCGGATCGGCGCAGGTGCCGGCGGTTTCGAAGGTCTGGAACAGGTGCGCCACCTGCCAGCGCAGCCACGTGCCGCGCGGCTCGTTGTCCAGAATCTTCTCCCAGGTCTGGCGCATCGGATCGTCGGTGTAGCCGATGATCCCCAGTTCGACGTTCGCCGCCGCCCAGGCTTGATCGTCCTTGAAAATCTGGCCGTTGTAGCCGCCCAGGTCGCCGTAATAATGGAAGTGCACGATGCCGTAGTTGAACGAGGGCGTGGAATCGTCCGGGGGCGCGGTGTCGTCGTCATCGTCGTCGACGGTGTCGTCATCGTCGTCGAGCGTGTCGTCGTCGAGCGTATCGTCGTCATCGTCGTCATCGTCGCCGGTGTCGTTGTCGTCATCGTCGATGTACGGCGCATCGTCGTCGCCGTCGACCCGCGCGGCGTCGTCATCGTCGTCACCGCAACCGACCGCCATCATCAGCAACATGAGCAGGAGCAGCGCAATCGTCTTTTTCATTTTCCTTCCGTCGCCCGACCCGTGAGCGAACCCTTTCGGCCAGTATAACGATCCGCCGCCGTTTGCCAAGACGCGCAGCGTCGCGCAAAATATGCGCAACCTTTCCCGGAGTTCCCATGAGCCGCATCCGCGCCACGTTGCTGGACGAAACTTTATACGCCATGAGCGCCGTCGGCGAATGGCACATCGGCCTGGTGCTCGCCTTCGCCGAGCGGCTGGACGAAACGCGGCTGGCCGAGGCGCTGCGCCTGACGTTGCACGCCGAGCCGTTGCTCGCCGCGCGACTGGCGCCCGCGTGGTGGCGCGCTCATTGGGAACCGCCGGAGCAGCCGCCCGCTTCGTTTCCCCTGTCCGTCGAACCGGCCGGCGACGAGCCGCCCGCGGCGCACCGGTTTTTTCTCGAGCCGATGGATCATTTCGACGGGCCGCAGGTACAGGCGCTGTTGTTGCGCGGCGCGGGCGACACGCTGCTGTTAAAACTCTCGCACTTCGTCACCGACGCCGGCGGGGTGAAGCATTACGCCTATCTGCTCGCCGACATCTACCGGCGGCTGGCGGACGATCCGCACTACCGCCCGCCGGTCAACGACGCACCGCGCGGCTTGCATCGCATCACCGCGTCGATCGGGCGGGGCGTCAAACGCGCCGCGCTGCGGCGCATGTGGCGCGAAGGGAAAGCCAATCCGCCGAGCCCGACGCCGCTGAATCCCCCGGGGAAACTCGCCGCGCGCGACGAGCGGCGTTTCATCGCGCGGCACGTCGAACCGGGGCAATTCGCCGCCCTGCGCGCCTGGGGCCGCGAGCGCGAACTGACGATCAACGACGTGCTCGTCGCCGCGTTTCTGCGCGCGCTGACGCAAACGCCCCCGGACGATCAGGCGCACCTGCTGCGGATCATCGGCACGGTCGATCTGCGCCGCTACCTGCCCGCCGACGCACCGCCGACGATCGACAATCTGTCCGGCTGGGTGTACGCCAATTTCGGTGCGGACGCGGGCGACGATCTCGACGCGACCGCGCGGCTGGTCGGCGCGACGATGCGGCAACTGAAGGAGGGGCCGCTGGGCCTGTCGATGATGCCGTTTCTGGCGCTGCTGCGCGCCGTGTCGCCGCTGGCGCTCAACCGCATCATGTACACCGAGATGATGGAAGGTTTTAACAAGGAGAACGCCTTCCCGCCGACGCTGACCAACATGGGCGCGATCGATCCGGCGCGACTGACCTTCGCCGACGCGCCAGCGCTCCGGGCGTTTTTGCTGCCGCCGCTGCTGTACCCGCCGACGATCGGTCCGGGCGTCAGCGGCTACGGCGACACGCTGACCCTCTCGGCCGGCTACTGCGCCGCCGGCACGCCGACGCCGATCATGGAAAAACTCTTCGCCGCCTGGCTCGATGAACTGCCGTAGGGAGCGGAGGAGTGCCGGTGTTTTCGTTATCCACCGTTATGCTCACTCATTTCATTCACTCGCAAAACAGTGCCACCCGCCGAGGTTTGTCCCATGCGCGTCAGCGCCGGCCGAGGTTCCACATAATGAATAAAACATAGGTCCAGGAATTATTCCTGGTTCGGCGTTCGTAATTCGGCATTGGAAAGGTGCGGTTACTATTCGGGCATCTCGATGAAGGTGGTTTGCATTTCGTCGTCGCTGCTTGCTTCGCGCACGGCCAGGCGCACTTCGCCGACGATCAGTTCGTCGTTGAGCTTGAATTCGGTGCGCTTGGTGATCAGCTTACCGTCGACGATCACCCCGTTGGCGCTGCCCAGGTCTTCCACCTCGAGGTAGTTATCGCGGACGTACAGCAGGCAATGGCTGCGGCTGACGCTCTTATCGTTGAGTACGATGTCGTTGTCGCCCTGCCGCCCGATGGACACGGTGCCCACCTTCAGCGGATAAACGATGGTGCGATTCCGGCTGTCGATCACTTCCAGGTTATACATGGTCTCTCCCCACTATCTTTTTCAGGATATCCTTTTGCGGAAAATACCCGATTCCACGCGGCGACGCAATCAATCATTGCGCGTGATACAAATAACCTGTAGCGGCTTATTCGACGGCCTCGGTGATCGCCAGATCCCACAGCACCCACAGGTTGCGCGGCACGTCCGGCAGATCCTCTTCAATTATTTGTTCGTTTTCCAGGCGCAGAATGACGCCGGTGTCGCCGAACACGGCCTCCAGCAGATGATAGCCGACCACCCAGCCCAGCGCGGTATCCATCATGCGCACGGCGAGGAACGTGTACTCTTCCCAGTAGGCGGCGGTCGTCCATTGCCCTTGGTCGCAGGTGAAAACCTTGCCGCCTTCGATCCAGACTTTATTGCCTTCGAAACCGACCGCGACCGCCTCGCCTTCGGCCGGCAGCGCCACGCCGTTCAGACCGCTGGTGGCGCCGACCTGCGGTGGGAAATTTTCTTCCTCGCTCCATTGACCGGCCTGATAGTTGAACACGCGAAAGCCGGACAGAGGATCCGACAGCCAGAAGCCCACCGCCATCCCCGTTTCGGCGTCGAGAAAACTCACCTCGTTGATGATCGCACCGTTGAAGGTATGCACGATGCTCCAATCGTTCGTGCCGGGATTGTAGCGCGCCAGCGCGCTGTAGTCCGGATAACTGATTATATCCAACACCGCGAACAACTCGCCCGCGACGACGAACGGATTCTTCAGCCGCGAGAGCGTGGGCAGCGCGGACGTGTCGGTCAGCGTCCATTGGCTCGCGGCGTAGCGATAGGCGAACGGTTGAAAGGCCGCCGTGAAGCCCATTACCCAGTCGGCGTTGGGTTCGGCAAAGACGCTCTGAATCGTGTAGGACGCGAAAATCGGCGCAAACGACGTGTCCCGCGTCCATTGCGCACCGTCGTAGCGCAGCAGCTTTTTCAGGTCGGCGGCCAGGCCGTGATCGGGCGCGGAAAAGTAGATGTGTTTCATGTAGCCCATGAGAATCGGCGGCTCGACGTAGGTCCATTGCCCCTGCGCGTACTTCAGGAAAAAGCCGTTGTCCTCGCGATCGTCCGCGCGATACACGACCGGCCAGCCGCCCACCGCCCACAACACGGTCGGGTCGGCGTCGTCATCGTCGGCGGTGTCATCGTCGGTCGTGTCGTCATCCAATGTGTCGTCGTCGGCATCGTCATCGATGAGATCGTCGTCGGCTTCATCGTCGTCGCCGATGTCGTCATCAGCCTCATCGTCGGCGTTATCGTCAGCCTGCCCTGAGCCCGCCGCAGGGTCATCATCATCGGCGCAGGAAACGAGCAGCGGTAGAATGGCCAACAAGCAGAAAGCGACGGACAAAAGAAGGGTGTGCGTTTTCATCACGATCCTCCTTATTGCCCCCAATAAGAAAAATCGTAGAACAGAGCCCGGCTGAACTCAAGACAAAATATTATTCGACGGTCGACGACGCCCAGAGAGCCCGATACGCCTCCATCATGTTTTCGCCGGCCAATTCGCTGGGGCTCAAGATGATCTGATAATAATACGAAAGGACGTCGTCGTACTGCGCCGGGGTGATCGTGTAGCCCAGCCAGTCCATCCCCAGACCGACGATCACCTGCGCGCTGCCGCCCATCAGTTCGCGCAGGGCGAAGCCGTAGGCGGTGGCGTACTCGCCGGGCAGCGTGGCGAAGCCCAGACCGCCGACGGCGAAGGTGGCGATCGGCGTGGAAAACGAGTCGCCGACCAACGGCGACTCGCGCGGGATCAACCCGGACACGGCGGCGGCCCAGAACATGATGTTGTCCAGGGTCATGGAAAATTCGCCGGTCTCGTTGAGCTGCAGGCGCTGCGGCGCGAGGGGCGTCAGGCCGTTCATGAGCTCGGTCGCGTCGTCGGCGATGACCGTGGCGAATTCCTCGATCGCCTCCCAGGAGCCCCAGGCCAGGCCGAGGTTCCACGAGGGAAACGGATTGACCGGGTTGAGCGGCTCGATCGCGTCGCCGACCGCCCCCTGGATGAACAGGTGCGTGCCGCCGAAACGCTCGACCATCAACCGGCGATACGCGCCCGGCCAGCCGGCGGTCATCAGCTTGTTCTGCTGGCCCATGATGGTCGGATGGCACGCCCAGTTCATCAGCGTGCCCAGCAGTTCGCCGTCCGCGTCGGTCGCCGCGACCACCGTCAGCGTGTCGTCGACGTCGCCGTTGGGCTCGAAGTCGATGCGGTTTTCGTGATAGTCCGCCTCCGCGCCCACCGCCGTGGAGAGAATCGCCGGTTCGCGCGCCTCCCACGCGGCCACGCCCGCGGCGATCGCGCCTTCGATGATCGCGTCGATCACCGCTTCGTCGCGCCCCGATTCGATCGGAATCAGCGAGCCCCACAGCCCGACCGTATCCGGGCCGCTGTGCACGTGCGTCGCCGCGACGACCACGTTGACGTCGCTCAGGCCCAGCGCGGTCGCCACGCCGTCGCACACGCGCGCGGTTTCGGGCGCCATGATCCCCACGACATCCAACACGATCAGAATCGCCGGCCGCGCGTTTTGCGGATCCTCGACGGCGAAACCGTAGGCGTACAGCGGATCGTGCGTCCCCTCGGACCAGCGGCAACTGTTGCGGGTGAACGCCGGCAGGCCGTAGCCGCCGAGAATCACCGATTCGGCCGGCGTCACCTCGACCTGCGAGAAGCCGACGCGCAACCAATCGGCGGTCGGATCGACCGGATCGTCGTCGTCATCGCCGGTGGGGGTGGCGTCGTCATCGTCGACTTGATCGTCGTCGGCGAGCGAATCGTCATCGTCGACCGGATCGTCGTCGTCGACTTGATCGTCGTCGTCATCGGAACCGCAGGCGGCCAGCAGCAAGGCCAAACACAGAAAGGCAAACCACAGATGAGCAAACTTCATGATGCACCCAACTTTCCGCTTGAACAGCAACAGTTTTACCGCGTGAACAACATGAACATCATGTTGGGTGCAGGGATTGTGACATAAACGCCGAGGCTATTCAACAATGAATAGCCGACGGGCGAAACATGTTATCTTGAATAAATAAAACGCTTAGTCCTCGGTGTTTTCGGCAAGGACCTCCAACATCAGCAGGTACTCGAAATGATGCTCGTCGGTTTCCTCGTCGCACTGCACGCAAGCCTGAAACTCCATGTCCCAATCCTGCAGGTGCGGCTCGAAAAACTCCACCACCTTCTGATGGGTGAAGTTGCTGTGAAACCAGCGGCGATCCTCCCGGTCGATCGTCGGCCAGTCGAGGTTGACTTCGCCGTTTTCATCCACCAGGAAAACAGTGCAGTTCACGCCCTCGGCTTCGGACGGCAACCACGAAGCGTCACTGTAGGATTGATACACTTCGTTCAGCCAGAGCCGCTCCCAATCGCCCGGACCGACCTCGGCGCCGATTTTGTTCAGCTCGTTGGTGATGGAGGTGGTCACGCACACCGGCTCGCCGTCGTTGGCCGGGTAATCGACGACGATCGGGTCCAGCACGAGTTTGCCTTCACCGTCGGGGAACAGTGAGTCGATCAAGCCGTCGAAAAACGTTTCGACCCCTTCCTCCACCAGGCCCTCCAAGCAACAACAGCCCGGCGCCAGCGCGGACAAAATCAGCGCCACGGCGCAGCACAGGGCCCCCGGAACGTATTTCCCCATCGCTCAATCCTCGGGCTTTTCGGTGATCACCTGCAGGCGGAAGAGATACTCGAAGTAGTGCTCGTCGGTTTCCTCGTCGCATTGCACGCAGGCTTGAAACTCTTTGTCCCAATCCAGCAGATACGGGGCGAGAAATTTCTGCGCCGTGTGATAGGTGGCCGCGTTGTGCCACCAGTCGCTATCCGGCGCATCGATGGTCGGCCAATCCAAATTTGTTTCGCCGTCCTCGTTGGCGAAATACGAGGTGCAATCCACTCCCTCGGCCTCGGCCGGCGACCACGACGCCTCGCGGAAGGACTGATACACCACGAACAGCCAGAGTTGTTCGAAATCCTCCGGCCCCACGTCGGCGCCCAGCTTGGTCAGCTCGTTGGCGATGGAGGTGGTCACGCACGCCGCCTCGCCGCCGTCGGCCGGGTAATCGACGATGATCGGGTCCAGATCCAGGTCGGCGATGCCGTCGGGGAAGAACTCGTCGAGGATCGTCTCGATGACCTCTTCGGTAACGTCTTCGACGGCATCCTCGAAACAACTGCATCCCGGCGCCAAAGCGAACATAATCAACACCACGGCGCAGCACAGGCTCACCGGAACGTACTTCATTCTTTCCTCCCACCCGCAGCGGACCTCTCCCCGCGCGCCCACTATGGCAACAAAGTTCTTTAAAATTGTCAATAATTGAAGCCGGCGTGAATCGTTAGGGGGATTGCCGCCTTGGAAACACTTCCATGAACGCGTAGGGCTTGAGCCCTGGAAATGAATTGCCGCGCAGGACCTTCAAGCCCGCGGCGTGCAGGTAAGATTCCTCCGCCCCTCCAGGGCTTGTCGGCTCTGGGTGAGCAATTTCCAGGGCTATCGCCCTTCGCTACTGACCATCCGCCCCTTTGGGGCTCTGAAGGTTCGAGCGGGCCAATTCGGAAGTCGGGAAATCATTTATAGAGATTTTGTGCTCCGGCCCGCCGACAATGCCGTTTACGTTTTCACGCCTTCCAACAGCATGAACACGGCCTCCAGCACGTCGTCGACGCGTTTATCCCAGGAAAGCGCCGCGGCCAGCGACATCGCCTCTTGCCGCTCGGCGTCGGTCCAGGTGCGCAGCAGATCGTCGATGGCCTCGGCGAAGCCCGTTGCGTCGGCGGCCAGGCGCACCGGCGGACTGAAGCGGCCGACCTCGGGCAGCGGCGTGGACACCACCGCCCGCCCGGCGGCGAGATAGTCGTACACCTTCAGCGGATTGGAATTGGCCGTCAGGTCGTTGAGCAAAAACGGCACCAGGCACACGTCGCAGCCGCGCAGGTAATCGACCACCTGTTCGCGCTTGCGCTCGCCCAGCAGGTGCACGTTGGGTTCGGCGGCCAGCGGCGCCGGATCGACGTGCGGTCCGACCGGCCCGACGAACACGAACTGCAAATGGCGTCGCAACCGCGCCAGCTCGATGAGCAACTCGTAATCGAGCCAGTGCGCCAGCACGCCCACGAAGCCGATGCGCGGCGGCGCGATCGCCTTCAGGTCGTCGGGCAGCGGTCCGGGCTGCGCGGCCTGCGCGAACAGATCGTACTGCACGCCGTGCGGCGCATAGACCACCCGTTGGTTCAGCGGCCGCACCCGTTCGGCCAGCGGCTGCGAAATGGCGAAAACCAAGTCGGCGCGACCGATCGTCTCGCGCTCGACGCGCTCGATCGTCGCCGGTTTGCTGTAGGGAATGCGGATCTCGGACATCAGATCGATGCAGTAGTAAACGAACAGGTCGGGCCGCAGTTCGTCGGCGATCAGCGCGGCGTTGTACACGAAGGAAATCAGCACCAGGCGGTCGTACTCGAAGCGCGCCAGTTGCCGGCGAATGTACCGCCCCAATCGCCGTTGGTTGAAGCGATCCAGCCACGCCCAGCGCGTATCCATCGCCTGCCGGAAAGGCGGCGGGCAGACGACGAACGGTTCGCCCGCGCCCGCTTGCCGCACGCCGTGGCGATAGTCGAAGTAGCGCCCGCGCTCGGCCGGCTTGACCAGCGGATCGAGCGTCAGCGGCGGCGGTTCGACGTACAGCGTCGGATGCCGCTTGGCGATCTGCGCGGTGACCATCTGCTTGCTGGTCAGAATCGTGCTGCGGTACGGCGCGTTGCCGACGACGACGAACAGCGGCTTCATCGCCACGCCCCCCGTTCCCGGATCGCCGCGGCGACCTGCGCGGGCGCGATCGCCGCCATGCACCAACGATCGGGCGCGCGGCAGAATCGCGGCGAGCACGGGTGATACGGGCAATCGGTTTGGAAGATCATCGCATCGCGCGTGCGGTAATGACCGAAGCGTTCGGGCAGGCCCGGGCCGAAAATCTGCGCCACCGGCACGCCCAGCGCCGCGGCCGCGTGGGTCAGCCCGCTGTCGTTGCCGACGAACAACCGCGCGCGCTTGAGCAACGCGATCGTCTGCGTCAGGCGCAGCTTGCCGCACAGGTCGAGCACCGGCCCTTTCGTCGCCGCCGCCGTCGCCGCCGCGTCGCGCGCATCGGCCGGCGCGCCGACCAACACCGCGCGCAACGGTTTTGCCTCGCGCAGCAAATCAATCAGTTGCCCGAAATACGCCGCCGGCCATTTCTTCGCCGGCAGCAACGCCCCGGGCGCCACGACGATCAACGGCTCGTTGCCGGTTCCGCTCAAAGCCCGCGCGGCGGCCTGCTCGTCTTCGGGACGAATGAACAACTCCAAAGGTCGCGCCTGTGCGATGCCCAGAGGCGCGAGCGCTTCGGCCATCACCTCGCTCTGCCGTCGCCGGGCCGGATCGCGCCCCACGGGATCGGTGAGGAAAAAACCGCCGCCCATCGAGTCGTGCGCCACGCGGCGGGCCGCGCCGGTGCGCCGGGCGAGCCAGCAGTTGGGCAGATCGCCCAGCAGGTCGAGGCACACGTCGTAGCGGCGGCGGCGCAAGGCGGCGAGCGTCGCGCGCGCGGCGGCGAAACCGGCCGGGCGCCCGTCGAGCAGGCGGTAAAGCGGATTGTCCAGAAAAATCAGTTCGTCGAAATAGGGAAAGGTTGCCACGATCTCCCGCGAGCGCGGACCGACGACCGCGTCGATTTTCGCCTGCGGGAAAGCCTCGCGCAGCGCGCGCAGACAGCCGGTGGCCAGCACCGCGTCGCCCAGGCCGTAGGTCATGAGCACCAGCAGCGAGCGCACGTTCG
The DNA here is from genome assembly GCA_036725605.1 of bacterium. Classification (GTDB taxonomy): domain Bacteria; phylum Lernaellota; class Lernaellaia; order Lernaellales; family Lernaellaceae; genus CALBTQ01. The sequence goes on along the minus strand of DAIMDW010000020.1, from coordinate 75,979 downwards.
GCGGGTCGAGCGGCGCGGGCGTTTGGCGGGCCGGACGCCAGAGCAGGTCGCCCGCCGCGTCGATCACGCGCAGCATGCGCCGGTAGCGCTCCTCGATCAGCTCGTAGCGTGTCGCCCGCATGCGCCCGCCCTTACGCGGTTACAACGTTTCGACGGTGAAGCCCGCCGCTTCCCACGCCGCGCGCTCGACGATGCCGAACGGATCCAGCAGCCGCCGCGCGCGCATCAGACCGCCGACGCGTTCCGGGTGCAGATACTTGAAGTCGCTGTGCCCGGCGAGAATCGCCGCCGCGTCGGCGTCGCGCAACGCTTCTTCCAGATTGACCAGGTCCTTGCCGAAGAGCTTGACGTGCGGATCGTACACCGCGACCCGCACCCCGTGTTTTTCCAGCCGCTCGATCACCGGCAGCGCCGGGGCCAGCCGCGTGTCGTCGACGTCGCCCTTGTAGCTGACGCCCAACACGGCCACCTTCGGCCGCTTTACGCGCCCGATCATCTTGCGCAGCGTCGCCGCCATGACCTTCGGGCGCTCGTCGTTGACCTTGCGCGCGGCCCGCAGCAACTCGGCCTTGCCCCCGGCGGTCTCGATCAAAAACCACGGGTCGATCGGAATGCAGTGCCCGCCGACGCCCGGCCCCGACCGCAGGATATTCACGCGCGGATGCATGTTGGCCAGCTCGATCACCCGCGCGCTGGACACGCCCAGGTGCACCGCGACGTTGCTCACCGTGTTGGCAAAGGCCACGTTCACGTCGCGGTAGGAATTTTCCACCAGCTTGACCATCTCGGCCGTGCGCAGGTCGCACAGCTCGATGCGCCCCTGCACGAAGGTGCGGTAGAGTGTTTCCGCCCGCGCCGCGCATGCCGGCGTGAGCCCGCCGATGATGCGGTCGTTCTCGATCAACTCCTTGAGGATCGACCCGGGCAGCACGCGCTCGGGGCAATGGGCGACAAAATAATCTTCGCCGGGCGTCAGTTTCGCCGCCGCCAGGGCGGGCAGCACGACGTTCTCGGTCGCGCCGGGCGGAATGGTCGACTCGACGATCACCAGGTTGCCCTTCTGCAGATACGGCGTGATCGACGCCGCCGCCGCGCGCAGAAATTCCAGATCCGAACGATGGTCGCGCTCGGGCGTGGGCACGGCGAGAATGAACGCGTCGGCCTTGGTCGGCTTGAGTTGCGCGGTCAGATTGCCGGAGTTGACCGCCGCGCCGAACAGCGTCTTGAGGCCCTTTTCCTCGATGTGGATTTGTCCCTTGTTGATCAGATCGACGATCCGCCGGCTGACATCGACCCCGATCACCTGATGGCCGGAGTTGGCCAGCACGCTGGCCGTGGGCAAACCGATGTAGCCGAGTCCGACGACGCACACTTTCATCTGCTGTCCTCCGCAAGTACGTGAGTGATCAACCGTACCCGTCACACGCGGGCAAGGCAAGCGCCACCGCTACAGGATCAACGCGAACGAACGCTCGCCGGCGCCCAGTTGACGCCAGCGGCGCACCAGAATCTGCACCGGCTCCTTGCGGCCGTAGCCGGCGCTGTGCCAGCCCGTCTCGACCCGCCAGGCATCATCGCCGCCGCCGCTGAGCAAATGCACCGCGCCCCCGGCCCAACTGATCAGCCCGACCCACTGCCAATAGTCGCTCGCCGGCGCCTGGATGCGTCCGAGCAACTCGTTGGCCTTGCGCGCCCCGGCGAACAGCGCGCCCTCGACGCCCGGGGCCAGCACCAGCCGTTGCTCGTAACGATGCTCGCCCGTGGCCAGAAATTCGTCGCTGACGCGCACGCTGCCGGGCGGATAGAAACGCACGATGCGCACCATCTCGACCGGCTCGGTCAGCCGCCGGTAGCCGCGATGCCGCCCGCGCAATTCGATGTAACCCTCGTTGAGGTCTTCCATGTCGCCGCGCGCCTGCGCGTGATCGGCCAGCGTGAACAGCAACTCCGGAGCGAACGGATTGATCTCCGCCTCGTCGACGCACACCGTCGAGTGCGCCGCCGTCGAGCGCATCCGGTTGCGCCAAAGCGCCGACGCCGTGTACACGAACGTGCCCGGATCGGCGATGATCTCGCGCCCCTTGGCGAAATAGGTGAACGACAGCGCGTCGTTGTGCGCGTGTCCGCCGTTGCCTTTTTGCCCGACCGGTCCGGCGACGAAGACGAGCTTGGCCTCGTCGGTCTCCAGGAAAAACCGCCCCGCTTCGACAAAGGCGCGGTGGCGGCGGAAACGAGGCTTGGCCTGTTCCAGCCGGTCGACCTGTCCGTCGAGCCACCAGTACGCCTCGGGGTCCGGTTCGGCGATCGGCCGCACGAGCAGATTTTCGCCGAACAACGCCGTGCCCAATTCGCAAAGGTAATGCAGATCGTTGTCGGCGCGGCCCAGCAGCTTGAGCACCCGCCCGCTGTCGTTGTCGCCGATCAGCGGCGCCGTGCCGTCGGGATAGCACGCCGCCGTGACGTAGCGGTACGCCGCCTGCAACCGCTGTTGAAAGCCCAGGCCCAATTCCAGCTTGCAGCCGCGGCACAGCAGGAACGCGGCGGTCATAATCTCCAGCGACAGGCGATGGTACGGCAGGCTGGCCTCGAAATTGACGCCGTCCTTGTCGAACTGCTTTTCCATCTCCTGCCGGAACTCGCGCACGGCGAATTCGCGCCGGCGTTTGCTGTGCGGCAATTCGGGGAAGGCGACCGCGGTGGCCAGCAGCCCGAGCAGATCGCCCAGGTAATGGTTGGAGGTCAGGTTCGGATCGTACTCGAGGTTTTGCTCGATGTGCGCGGCCGACGCTTCCATCAGCCGCAGGATTTTCAAGCGTCGGCGCGGTTCGGCGTCGAGCCAATCGGCGAGGATCGTCGCGGTCAGCGCCACCGAAAAGGCGCGCAGGCCGATCTCCATCGCGCAGGACCAATGGATGCCGAAGCGCGGTTTGTTGGCGCGGCAGAAGTCCTCGACGTGCGCCAGCGCGCGCAGGGCGTATTTGTCGTCGCCGGTCATGCGCCAGGCGAGCGCAAGCAGCGGCAGGTGCTGCAATCGCGCCAGCTCCCAGGGCACTTTGACGTCCGAGCCGTCGCCGCGCAGGTAATTCTGCCGGCGGAAATTGCGCACGTTGAAGCGAACGCCGTGCACGAAATCCAGGTGCCAGTCGATCGTTTCGCCGGCAAACACTTCGCCCAGGCCCAGCAGATCGAAGCGATTGGCCAACGCGGCGTCGGCCTGCGCGAGCAACCGTTCGGCCGCTTGCGGATAGCGGCGGCGGAAGGTTTCCACACGGCGGGTCAGCGTGGTCGGATCGACCAGGAACGGCGGACGCGGCGAACACAGCGTTTCGGGCGCGGGCAGATCGCGGCGCGCCGGCCAGGTGTTGACCAGCCGGTCGCGCGCGCTGAGAAACGGCACCTCCGCCTTGCGACCGACGAAGGTCAGTCCTTTGGCGACAAAGGCCCGCCAGCCGTCGCGACGAATGACCAGTTTTGCCTGCGCCGCCAGGCCCATGAATCGTTACTCCTCGGCGGCCGACGCGGCGGCGAAAAAGCCGTCGATGTCGACCGCGACACTTTCGCTTTTCTTCAAGCTGTCCACGGCGCGCAACGCGGTCAAGGTGCCGACGAGCGCCTCGGGCAACAAAATCGGCTTGGCCGGCTCGCCGCGCAGGAAGGCGACCCAATCGTCCACCTGCACGCCTTGCCCCTTGTCGATCGCCGCGGTCTTCAGCGGATGCCCGGCCGCGCCGTAAAACGCGGTCGCTTTGAAATCGTCGATCACGCCCACGGCGTTGCCCGCGAACAGTTCGACGCGCTCCTTCGGATAAGCCGCGTTGCCGCGCGAGGCGTAATCGACCCGGCCCACGCTGCCGTCGGCGAAGGTCAGGGCGATCGTCAGGTTCTGCCACAGTTGCGCCTCGACGCCGGTTTCGGAAATGCCCACCGCGTGCACGCTCACCGGCGCGGACCCGGCAAGGAACGCCAGCAGATCGAAGAAGTGACACGCCTCGCCGATCAGCCGCCCGCCGCCCTCGGTGAGGTCCAGCGTCCAGTGCGTCGGCGGCAGCGGACCCGCGTTGACCGTGTAGGTCATCTGCACCGGCCCGGGGTGTTCGTCGCGCCACTGCTTGAGGGCGCGCGCGTGCGGCGAATAACGGCGGTTGTGCCCGACGGTCAGGTGCACGCCGGCGCGGTGCACGGCGCGGACCACCTCGGCCAGACCTTCCTCGTCCAGCGCCAGCGGCTTTTCGACGAAAATGTGCTTGCCGGCCAGCGCCGCGGCGCAGGCCAGCGACACGTGCGAGTTGTGGCGCGTGGCGATGACCACCGCGTCCAACCCCGCTTCGGCCAGCGCGTCGCGATAATCGGTGGCGGCCAGACGCGCGCCGACTTCCTGCGCGATGCGCTTGGCGACGATCCCCTGCCGCGTGACCACGCCCAGCAGATCGGTCTGCGGATGCTTCTGGAAATTCGGCACGTGATACGCCGCGGCGTAACCGCCCAGGCCGATGATCGCCACGCCCAGCTTGCCCCCGACCTTCGCCGGCGGCAGGTCGATCTTCGTCGTGCGCACCGGGCGCACGTGGTCGCGCGCGGCGGCCTCGTAGACGAACACGGCGGCCAGGCTGCCCTCGTCGGGCGCGGCCAACCGGCGATACACCGACACGGCTTCGTCCACCGCGTCCTCGATGGTGATCATCTCGCTCGGGCGCACCTTGCCCTGCGCGACCAGATCGAGGAACGCGCGCATGTTGCGGTTTTCCGTCCAACGCACATAGGCCAACGGGTAATCGACGCCCTCGTGTTCGTAGCGCCGGTCGTAGCGGCCGGGCCCGTAGGAGGTCGAAATGAGAAAGTCGAGTTCCTTCTGATAAAACGGCGCGCGATCCAGGTTCATGCCCACGTCGCCGACGATCACCACGCGCCCTTTGCGGCGGCAGGCGGCCATCGCCTGATTGGCCAGGTCGCTGGATTTCGCCGCGGCGGTAATGAGCACCGCGTCCGCGCCCAGCCCTTCGGTGAGCGCCAACACGCGATCGGCGAAGCCGCGTTCGTCGGGCGCGAAGGCCGCGACGGCGCCGGCATCCCGCGCGCGGTTCAGACGATCTTCCTTCAGGTCGACGCCCACCACGCGGCAGCCGTTGGCCAGCAGCAGTTGCACGGTGATCTGGCCGATCAGCCCGAGGCCGACCACGACGATCGTTTCGCCCAGCGTCGGTTGCGCGCGGCGCACGCCCTGCAGCGCGATGGCGCCGACGGTGGCGAAACAGGCTTCGCGCAGCGGCACCTCGGGCGGCACTTTCACCGCGAGGTTGACCGGCGCCACGTCGTATTCGGCGTGACAGGCCATGCCCGCGCCGGCGACAGCCACGCGATCGCCGACGACGAAACCCGCCGTTTCCGGTCCGATGGCCGTGACGCGTCCGGCGGCCGAATAGCCCAACGGCAGCGCCGATTGCGGGCCGGTGCCGGTGGCCAGTTGGTAGGTTTTTTTCACGCCGTGCTGCAACGCGAATTCGAAGGCGCGCTTGACCAGCAGCGGATCCTTGAGCACCTTTTTGACGAGGCCGTCGCCGCCGCCGCTGCTCGCCAACTCGGTGCCGGTGCTCACCAGCGAATGCGTCACCTCGACCAGTATCTGTCCGCGCTGCACGACCGGCGCGGGCACGTCCTCGACCAGCACCTGGCCGTTGGCGGTGAAAAAGACCTGCTTCATGCGTGCATTGCCTCCCCGTTGAACGGTCCGTTACTGCTGACTTTGCCGCCTCCCGCAGCGTTCGGCAAGGGCCTGCCGGATGCGGCGTACGTGCGCTTCCCAGGTGTGCTCGGCCAGCGCCGCCTCGCGTGCGGCCGCGCCTAAACGAAGGCGCAGCGGTTCGTCGTCGACCAGGCGCGTCACCGCCGCGACCAGGGCGTCGACGTTGCCGGGCTCGGTGAGCAACGCGGTTTCGCCGTCGCGCAGCACCCGGCCGATCTGCTCCAGGTCGCTGGCCGCGATCGCCCGCCCCAACGCCATGTATTCGAACAGCTTGGTCGGCGAGCCGAAAAAGCGCGAACCGTCAACGTTGGGCACGTGCGGCGACAGGTACAGATCGCACGCGGCCAACAGGCGCGGCGCTTCGTGCTGCGGCACCAGGCCGGTGAAGGCGCACACGTCCTCGGCGTCGCCCTCGCGCACGATCCGCCGCACCTGGGCCATCAGCGGCCCGTCGCCGACGAGCAGAAAACGCAGATCCGGCCGCGCCCGTTTGAGTTTGACGATCGCCTCGGCAAGCACCAGCACGCCGTGCCACGCGCTGAAGGTGCCGATGAACCCGGCCACCGGCGCATCGGCGGACCAGCCGAATTTTTCGCGCACCACGCGTAGTTCCTCCGGCGCAAAGCGCGCCGGCGAATAAGCATCCGGATCCACGCCGTTGGGATTGACCAGAATCTTGTCGGCGTCCACGCCGCGGGAAATCAGTTCCTCTTTGAGCGGTTCGCTGACCACGACGATCAACTGGGCGTGGCGGAAACACGCGTCCTCGGCGCGCAACGACAACGCCGCGTGGCGCAGCATCCGCCCGCCCCAATGCCGGCTGGCCCACACCTCCGAGCCGTTGTATTCGAGGATGAACGGCACGTTCCATTCGCGCGACAATTCGACGCCGGCGAAGTTGTTGAGCGACAGGCGCTGGTAGACCATGTCCGGCGCGCCCTCGGCCGCGACGATTGTTCCCAGGCGCGCGGTGAAATCCAACCCGTAATGGAACAGGCGGATTTCCGGCAGATTGCGAAAACGTGAACCGGGGTCGAACACGCGTACGCGCAGCGGCTTGTCGCGCAGAAAAACCAGATCCTCGCAGGCGAACAGATCGACGTCAAAACCCTGTCGCGCAAAGGCGCTCGCCACGCCGGTGATGTGCCCCACGCTGCCCCCGGCGGTCAGGCCGAACAGCAGATCGGTGCGGTAGTAGTGCAAGCGCCCGTCGTCGGGCGGCGGACCGACGCGCTGCTCGGGCGCAGCGCACAACGCGTCCAAACGACGACGCATCAGTCGCCGCAACGGCAGGCTCGCCGCGAGATCGCCCAACAGGCGGGGCAGATCGTGCAGAAAAAACGCGCGCCAGCTCACCGGTTCGTCATGCCCGTTGCGGTCGACGATCCGATGCTCTCCCGCGCGCACCAGCAGGTTGAGCAGATGCACCAACGCGGGCCGGACGTAATGCGGCGCGATGTCGACCACGCTCACGCAGCGCTCGTGCCGCCGGGCCCACAACAGGCGCGGCAGCGCCCATGGCCGCCGGGCGAAGCCGAGCAGTTCCGCGAATTCGACCACCCGCTCGCCGGGCTGCGGCGCGATCGGCGAATTCTGCGAAGTGACGTTGATGATCATCGTTTATTCCGTTTCGTCGGGCGTAGTCGTCCCGCCCGCAATCCGGCGCGTCGGGCGAAAAATGCCGGTCAGCAATCCGCCGATTTCGCGAACCACCAGGACAAAACTTTCGCGGCGTGGAATCCATTGCTCGGCCACGCTTAGCCGGTTGTGCCGCTGATGATAAACGAACATCAGCACAAACACCAAAAAGTACGACAGCGACGAGGCGTAGGCCGCGCCGATAAGTCCCATTTTTTTGACCAGCCAGACGGTCAATAACGTGTTGATCACAAAACCGACGGTCCAGATGTGCGGCAGATAGCGCACCTGGGCGCGCCCGGCGAGGTTGTTGGCGATCAGGATTTCCAGGCCAAGAAAAAAGATGCCGGGCAGCAACGCGTAAAACGCTGGGGCGGCGGGCAGAAAGGCGGCGCCATACAGCAGGCGAACGAACCAGGGGAACGCCAAACCGAAACCCAGGCACAGCAACAAATACGGCAGCCAAAAGGTTTGATGCAGCCGGGCGAAAGCGGAATCCTGATCCTCGTGCCGTAGCGCCGAAATCCGCGGAAAGAGCGTCGTGCCGACGGAAACGGGAATGAGCATGAGCAGATCGCCGGCCGACACCGCGACCGAATACCACCCCGCGCCTTCGCCGCCGCAATAGTAATTGACAAAAAGCATGTCGAAACGCAGCACCAGGTAGGACAGCAGCAGCGACGCCCACACGTATACGCCATAGCCCAACGATCGGCGCAACAGCGGCCAATCGGGCGTGAATCCCATTTCGCCGCGCGCGAAAAAATACACGATCAGTGCCGCAACGGTAAGACAGGGGGCGAGCACCTGCAGCCAAATGACCGACAACACGCCAAAGCGCAACAGCACCAAAGCGATCACCACGCCCACCACCAGAAACGCCGTGACGATCAATTCCAACAGGTTGTACAGGAGCAGCTTTTCCAACCCCAACACCACCGCATTGAACAAATACACGCCCAGTATCGCCGGCACCATCATCAGGGCCACCAGCAGATAGGTCGGTGGAATGCCTTTAAAAACGCCGGGGAACAATCGATAGACCAACAAGGTCAGCGCCGCCACCAGCGTCCCGATCGTCAGCGACCACCACAGCGCGTTGGCCGTCAGCGCTTTCACCGCCCGCGTTTTCGCGGTGAAATGCGTGATCGCCGAGTGCATGCCCGGGTTGGCGAACTGGCCGGCGATGCCGGTGACGACCATGATCGTCGCCAGCAAACCCTTGTCCGCCGGACCCAGCAGGCGCGCGACCAATATACCCATCGCCATTCCCAATCCCATAATCAGGAAGCGGGAAATCAGCGTGATGGCGGTATTGGCGACGTACATTTTTTTACCGCCGCAATTCGCAAACCATGGTTAAAACTTCTCTGGAATTTTTGAAAAACGCATACGCCAGTTTTTCAAAAATATACTCCAACGGGATTCCTTTAAAAAGGTAGAAAGCAAACCCTTCCTGGCGAGAATAATTAAAGTCGTCTCTGGAAATAATATTCATACCGCACAAATTCGCCAACGTCTCCAGTTCGACCCTGGTGTATTCGTGATGATGGCCGATAAACGGCACGGCCGATTCGCAAACGATCTCGATCGGCGCCAGCGGCGTCTCCCCCCGCAGCAATCCCCAACGCTTCCACCAATAGGCGATGTTGGGCACCTCGACATAGATTTTGCCGTCGGGCCGAAGCATGCGCTTCACGTTGTGCATGAAGGTCAGCGGCGAATGCGGGAAGTGCTCGATGATCGCCAGCAGAAAAACGAAGTCGATGTCCGCGGGCGGAGTCGCCCGTTCGTCGAAGGGATCATAATCGACGATTTGCACGCCGCCGGCGCGAATGGCGGCAAACAGATCGTCGAAGGCGTTGCTGTAGTATTTGAGCGCCTCGGTCATGACGACCTCGTAGCCCAGTTCCTGCAGCACGAGAGAAAACACGCCCCAGAAGCCGCCGACGTCGCAGACTCTCCTCGCCGTCGTGTGTGCGGCCAGCGCGCGGTAGGCTTTGTAATACCGCTTTTCGGAAAGACGCAAATAGACGACGAAATCGGTCATGCCGGTTTTCCAGCCGGCGTTGTGCCGGGCCAACTCCGCCTGAATTTCCGGCGTCACGAACGGCGCGATCTTATCGACGACCCGCCGATAAACAGTCGAAAATTCCATCTGCGAGACAACCTTGTTCATCGAGCGCCTTTCCAGAATCGTCCCATCGCTTACCGTTCGATCTTCCCGCGCCAGGCATGGTGCGGTTTGAAACGCAGGTCGACCTCCCGCCAGTCGACCGGCTCGCCCTGCCGCCGGCAATCCACCACGGCGCCGTCCGGATCGTACGCCAGGCGCGGCGAGCGGCGCGCGGCGTCGAGCACCGGCAGCTTGTCGGGCGCAAAGCCCATGTGCCAGGCGCACAGGTGATCGACCAAAAACGGATCGCCCCCGATTGCCAGATACCCCGCGCGGCGCGCCTCGGGCTCCATCGGGCCGTTGCCCTCACCGGCGACGATGCCGTCGAGCACGGCAAACAGCCGCCGTTGCGGCGTGTCGTGCAATTTGCCGTCGCGGTCGGCGAAGCGCAGGATCTCGTTGAGGTCCAAGCACATGCGCCAGGCGGTGTCGTTGCCGCACCAGTCGCCCTTGTCGATCGGCTCCTCTCGGTCATGCAGCGCCAGATAAAACAGAAACACGAAGCGCATCGGCCAGTGCAATACTTTGTACAACGTGCGCCCCGCCTGCGTGTTGGGGGCGAGAAATTTGTCCGCCGCAAAGCGCAGCCACCAGCGCCACAGCCGCAGCAACCACGACGAGGTCGGCGGATATTCGTCGCCGCCTTGCTCCGCCGAGCCGACGCGATAATGCGCGAGGTAATTTTTATCGCCGTTGACGCCCACCAGGTTTTTCGCGTTGAGCGTGACGCCCACCTTCTTGTGCGTCTTCATTTTCGGCACGCTGATCACCACGTCGGCGGCCAGCAGCGTGCCGGTCACGCAATAACGATGATGCCCGTCGCGGTGCTGCGCGACGATGAATTCGCGGTCGAAATCCGAGCCGTACAGCCGCTCCAGGTGCGGCAGCTCTTTTAAAAAACTCCGCTCGCCCACGTCGACAATCCGATAGCCGGCGGGATCGCCCTCGACCTCGCGGCACAGACCGTCGATGAATCCGCTCGGGCCGGGCGCGTAAATGTACTTGCGGAAATCCAGTAGCCGCACCGGTTCGCCGCGCTGCCGGAACCACTCGACCGTGGCGCGCAGTCCGTTGGCGGCGACGATGCGGTCGAAATCGGCGTTGCCGTGCGGCGCGTCGCCGACGATCACCTCGCCCTTTCCGTCCAGCGCGCGCAAGGCGTAGTCGATCAGCGGCCGCAGCACCGAGCCGTGCGTGACCACCGCGTCGATATCGTGGCTCGCGCCCCGGTAATGCAGCACGAGGTTCGGTTTGATTAAAACCTTGTCGCCCGGCCGGATCACCTCGCCCAGCGGATTCCACCGCGGCGTGTCATCGGCGGCGGCGTCCAGACCCAGGTGGCGCAGGCAATCGCGCACGTGCGCATAGACCTTGTTTTCCGGGTCCAGCGGCGTATCGGGAGCGAGTTCCGGGTAGCGCGCGGGCGGATGAAACGGCGCGCGGGCGGGATAGGACAACGTCGGATCGATGCCTATCGCGACGTCGGCTTTGGTCATGCTCAGCAGTTCCTCACAATCATCAAACGTTTGCCGCCCCGGGTCTTGGTCAGACTATCGACCGTTTCCAGCGTAAAGGCAACGGTCCGCGCGGTGCGATAGGTCGCCTCTTCGACGATGCGCTCGCGCTGTCGATCGTCGAGCGCCGCCGCCACCACGCGAATGACCGCCGCGCCGGGCTCCTCCTGCACGTACTGAAAATCGGCGATGCCGTCGTAGACGTCGCTGTGCGTGTTGATCGCCGCGATGCTGATGCGTTCGCCATTGCGCCCCAGCAGGTATTCCTGGCTGCGTCCGACGATCCGCTTGATCGTGCGATGCGCGCGGCCGCAGGCGCAGGGCGTGCCGTCCAGCTCCACCCAGTCGTCGGTGCGGTAGCGGATCAGCGGCATCGCGCGGTTAACGAACGAGGTGCTCACGATGTGCGCCTGTCCTTCGCGCGCTTCGTCGCCTTGTTCGTCGAGGTATTCGGTGAAGCTGTATTCCTCGAACTCGTGATGTCGGCCGTAGCGGCACATGCCGATGATCGTCGCCTGCTCCGAGTTGCCGTACTTGTTGAACACCCGGCAGGCGAAGGCCCGCGCGATCGCCTCGCACTGGTGCGGCAGCGCGGTTTCCGACGACAGATACACCGAGCGCAGCCGCGGCAGGTGCGGCTGCACACCGTGGCGCAGCACCCACTCGGCCAGAAAGCCGATCGACGACGCGTAGGCCTCGATGTACACCGGCGAGAATCGCTCGAGCTCCTCGACGTAGCGCGGCGCGGTCTGTTCCGTCAGATAAAACGAGGAAAGAAACACGTTCTGGCCCCGGCGCATCACCAGGTCGCTCAGCACGCGCCCGCGCATTTCGCCCCGCCGCCGCAGATAACCCACCTCGCCCCAGTTGTACTGCCGCCATTCGTAGGCATAGGTCCGGTTGTAGGTTTCGTTGGCTTCCAGGTACAACCCCAGTTGCGTGCCGCTGGAACCGCCGGTGGTGATGTACACCAGCTTCTTGGGGTCGATCGCGCGCGAGGTCATCGCCGCCAGATTTTGTTGAATGTCCTGCTTGCTCAGCAGCGGCAGCCGCTTGATGCTTTGCTCGTCGATCCGCGCCGGATCCACCCCGGCCGCATCGAAACGCTCACGGTAGAAGGGGCAGTTGGCGTACGCATAAACGCAGATCTCCCGCAGGCGTTGCAATTTCAACGCGGCGAGTTGTTCGTGCGAAAAACGTTCGCTTTGTCGCAACAGCTTTCGCTCGTGGCGATAGGCGGCGGAAAACACGTAAAACGGCGAGGGATGAATGTAGGTGGGCAGCGAAATCAGTCGGCCCAGCAGCGAATTCCCGGTCTCCTGGTCGGCTTGCGCCGCGCGGGAAACCAGGCGGCGCAGGCCGCCGACCAGTGACCAGAGCCGTTGCCGCAACGCCTTCGGCGCGCCCAGGCGTTCCGTAAATTTATTTAAGAAATCACCGCTACCCATTCGCCCTTCCCTCGGCCGGGAAAAATCAAACGCTCCGTGGGCTGTCTCTAACACGGTTGTCCTCATCCTGCAACTACATGAAAACATATAATAAACGATTCTCCCAGGGCGCCGCCCGCCGCGCGAAAATTTACCGCGCCGGGTATTGATCCCGCCGTAAGCATGGGCTATCAATCGGAGAAACCGTCAACCACCGCCGGCGATCGGGGGAAAACCGATGACTGAACGTGCCGCTTCGTCGCCGTCGCGCGGACGGCCGTCACGGCCAGGAGAATTGAGCGACGCGATGGAAAAGCGACTTTCGACCAGGAAAAAAATCGTCTTCGCGGTTTTTCTGTTCGTCGGCCTGACGCTCATCACGCTTGTGCTGACGGAAATCGTCTTGCGTCTGAGCGCCGGACAACAATTGCGCTCGATGCTGACCATCGCTCGCGTCATGCATTACCGCAACGGCGCCGGGCTGCTGCTGACGCCGGGCATCCGCGTCGAGCACACGCTGGCCAGCGGCGAGGCGACCTATCCCATTCGCATCAACGCCCAGGGCCTGCGCGCCGATCGCGAATATGCGCCCGCGCCCGCGCCGCACGTGGCCCGCGTGCTGGTCATGGGCGATTCGTTCACCTTCGGCATCGGGGTGCCGGTGGAGCAAACCTACGCCGCCGTGCTGGAAACGCTGCTCAACGACGGCACGGCCGACGAGCGATTCGAGGTGATCAACACCGGGTTCGCCAACGGCGATTGCCCGCTGCCGCAATACCTGTACTTGCAAGAGCGCGGCCTGGCTTTCGGGCCGCGGATCGTTGTCGTCGGGTTTTACGCCGATAACGATTTACACGACATGGATCTGTATCGCGCAACGCCCGGCCCGGACGGTCTGCCCGCCTCGTTGACGCTGCCCGGCGGCGACTTGCCGTGGTGGCTCAAGCGCACGGCGCTGTACCAGCGGGTGGGATTGCAGATCGTCCATCCGCGTCTGGCGCAACTGCTGCGCCGACGGAAACCGGATCAGCCGAGCGACGCGCCGACGGCGGAAACCGGCATCCGCAACCTGGAGCAGGCGATGAAGCTGTTCGCGGGTATGGAGCGCCTAGCGGCCGCGCACGCGGCGCGACTGATCGTGATGTTCATCCCCTCCGTCAACGAAGTGTTCGGCGACCAGGCCGACAAGGCGCAACGCATTCGCGCGGCGTTGAGCGCGAGCGCGGCACGGCACGGTTTTACCACGGTCGACCTGACCGCGGCCATTCGCGCCGCCGGTCCGGACGTCTACCTGCCCATCGACCAGCACTTTGACGCCCTGGGGCATCGCGTTGCCGCGCAAACGCTGGCGGCCACGCTGCGCGCCGCGCAACCTTAAGGATCTTCCACCGCCTGAAACAGATAAAAGGTCTGTGCGCCAAACCGGTAGCCCGTGGCGAAGCGGAAACCGTCGCGCACCGGTTCGCCGGATTTCACGAAGTCGGTGAGCCATTCGCGCCACGGTTGCATGCTCCACGGATACTGGAAGGTCAGCAACAGCCAGTCGACGCGCGCCCGCCGGCGCAGCACGGTCAGTTGCTCCATATCGACCGGCAACCAGATCGACGTCCGGTCGCCCTGCCAGAGGGTTATCCACGGCACGTCGCTCACCAACACGTCCTCGCGTTGCGTCTGTTCCCGCAGGAATTGGCCCAGCGCCTGCACGCCGGCCGCGTTGATCTGCCGCACCTGGCGCGCCTCGCGGTCGGTGATCTTCGTCAGCGCATCCGACCCCGCCGTCAGTGCGTAGGGATACAGCATCAGCACGGCGAAAACGACGAGCGCCGCCCGGCGCAGTCCCGCGCGCTTGCCGAAAAATTTCTCGGCCAGCCGCCCGGCCGACGACGCCGCGAACATCGACAGCAACGGCACGAGCACTAACAGATAGCGGGCCATCGAAAACAAAAACAAGCACATGAACACGAACGCGCCGACCGCGGCGATCGTCCACCAATGCACCCGCCGCAGCAGCGTTTCGTCGTCGCGTCGCAGCCACGGAAACAGCAGGAAAAACAGGAAGACCAGCGGATTGACCGCCTCGGTGAACAGGTTCTTCGCCGTCACCATGGCGTTGCTTTTCCACTTGGCGAAAAAGACTTGTTTGTTGTCTTCGAAAACGCGCGCCTCGTTGACCGGCGTCAGCGAACGCTCCAGCGTGTGGCCGGGGAACATTTCCGAATACTGCAAAATCACGCCGCCGCCGAAGCGACCGATCAGGCGCGTCGTCCACGCGTTTTCGCGCGGCGCGTGCGCGGCGAGCAACTGCTGATCATACTCCGCGCCTATGCCCTGGCTCTGGCGCGGCGCGTGGTTGATCCGCCGCTCCAGCCGGTCGAGCGCGACGTACCCCGCCGCCAGCGCCGCGATCAGCAACGCCGTCGTCAGCAGCCGCCGTCTGGCGATCAGCCACGGCGCGCCCAGCACCGCCAGCGCGACGAACACCTTAGCCAGATCCTTGGTGAAGATCATCGCCGCCAGCGTCAGCCCCGCGCCCAGCGCGTACAGCGGATTTTCCTGCGCGCGCAACAACAGCAACAACGCGGTCACCGCCAGCAGCAAAAAGAGCGGCTCGGTCAGGCCCGACGCCGCGTAGGTCAGCACCTGCCCGTGCAGCGCGAACAACACCGTGGCCAGCGCCGCTTCCGCCGGCTTGAGCAGATAGCCGGCCAGCCAATAAAAAACCAGCACCGACAGGACGTACAACACGATCGTCGTCCACGCGGCGACCTTGTCCGTCTCGCCGAAGATCGCGAACGCGCCCGCCACCGTCAACTGTGACAAAAAATAGCGTACGGGGCCGATTTGGTTTTCGCGTTCCGGCCGGCTGCCGTCTTGAACGAACGCGAACATCCGCGGATGAATTTCCTCCATCGCGCACCCTTCGCCGCGCAAGATGTCGCGCGACATCTGCGCGTACTTCATCGCGTCGGGATTGTACAGCGCGCGGAAATTGGTCAGATAGAAAAACAGCGCGGCCGATGCGGCTAACAACACGACCAACAGCGTGCGCAGTAGCTTCGCTTTGCCGTCAGGCGTGGTCGGTTGCGGATCGGTCATGCGTTTCGCCCCGTCAAATGAACCGTTTGATCAGCGCCCAGTACGCGCGCAAAAACGGATTCAACAGCGCGCGCACCGGCCACGGGTTGCCGCCGGGCAGTTCGATTTCGGCGGTCAGCCACGCGGTCAGTTCGCGATCGGATAAGCGCCGCTCGCTTTGCAGTTTCGTGCGTTTGGCTCGGCGCCACGCCGCGATTTCCGGCCGGAAGAAATCGCGCACCGCGCGCCATTTCGCCGCCGCCATGCCGGCGAAAAGGAAATACGCCCACAGGCCCAGCTCGACGATCACCAGCGCGGGCAATAGCAGCGCCAACGTGCGCGGCTGAAAATGCGTCGCCAGAAAAATCCACCGGTTGCGTTCGAGCCAATAAAATTTCGCCGCGCCCTTGTGAAACTCGTAATGGTGCCGCACGCGCGCCGCGCCGGCCGTGGCCGCTTTCTTGCCCGCCAGGCGCAACCGCCAGCCCAGGTCCTGATCCTCGACGTACAGAAAAAACGGTTCGTCAAAGCCGCCGCAAGCGAGAAATTCCTCGGTGCGCATCGCCATACACGTTCCGCTGGCATAGGCGCAGCCGCGCAAGCCCGTTTCCGCCCGCTCGGCGCGCCGGCCGTGCCCGCCCATGTAGCCGAAGCCGAGGAAGGTCACCACATTGCCGCCGCTGACCACCTGTTGCGGATCGCGCCCATCCACCAGCAGCGGCTGCACCGCGCCCAGACCGGGATCGGCGCGCAACGCGTGCAGCAGCGGTTCCAGCCATCCCGGCTCGACGGACGTGTCGGGATTGAGAAAGGCGACGAACTCCGCCCCACGCGCCTTGGCTTCGGCCGCACCCCGGTTGTTGGCTGCGCCGAAGCCGAGGTTCGCCTCGTTGATCAGCACCACCGCCTCCGGCAACGCCGCGCGTATTCGCGCCGCCGAATCGTCCGCCGACGCGTTGTCCACGAAGATGAGTTCACGCCGATAGCCGGCCGGTTCGTCCGCGCACAAACTCGCCGCCAGCGCGGCAATGTGCTCCGCCGAATTGTAGGTGACCACGATGATCGCCGCGCGCGGCACGGCGGTTTTTGGCGCCGGATCGTTCAATACAGCCGTTTCCCCTGTCGTTTGAGGTTGCGCGTATCCTCCGGTTGCGGATGGCCGAAGTACGTGGCGTTCTCGGCCGCGTTCGGCAGGCGTTTTTCCTCGCCGGACTCCAACAGGTCCAGCGCGTTCAGCAGCGCGTCCGGCCCGACCTTGAAGGTCTTCCAATACAGGCTGTGCAGCGTGTCGCCCGCTTCGACCGGAATCCGTTTTTGCACGAGGATCGGTCCGTTGTCCAGTTTGCGATCCATCTCGTGGACGCTCACCCCGACCTCCGGCTCGCCGTTGAGCAACGCCCAGAACAGCGGCTGGATGCCCCGGTAGCGCGGCAGCAGCGCCGAATGGTAATTGATGCACCCGCGCTTCGGCGTTTGCAGCAGCTCCTTTTTGAAGATGACCGGTGAGGCGACGCTGACGACCAGGTCGACCTCGTTGCTCCGCAAATACGCGAGGAACTCCGGCGAATTGATGCCCGCCGTTTTCATTAACGGCAAGGCGAATTCGCGAACGACATTGTCGACCGAGGCGCAGCGTTTCGACAAACCCAGCGCGTATAGCGTCGACCACAGCTTGTTGCCGAAGATCATCAACGCGGTGCGCAGAAAATCCCACGGACCGTACAGGCGCAGCCGATAAAACACTTCGCTGAAAAAGGGCTTGGTCAGCGACGACTCCACCACGACGCCGACGATCCGGTGTTTCGTCGCCTGCAGCCGGCGAAAAAACCGAAACAGAAATTCGTGCAGGTAGATCGGGGCATCTTGAGTAATCAGGACGATCCGCATGATGCTTTTTCCTTCGTCAGCCGATACAGTTCGCTCATCGTGATCAACCGGTATCCTTCATCGCGCAGCAGGTCGACAAAGCGCCGGAAAAAATCGGTTCCCTTTTCCAGGTTGCGTCCCCAAGGCAGCCGGTAACGCAGCGGTACGCGCGCCAGGCTCTCCCGGCAAACGACATAATCGTGAAAGTGCGAATCGAACACCAGCGGGTTGGGCAAGCCGCACGTGCGCACCAGCGCCCTGAACGCCGTCAGGCCGATCAGCTTGAGGTAGCTCAGCGAAATGGTGTAGCGCACGCGCGGGAACGCGGCGAAGGGAATTTCCAACAAGCCGTTTTCGTAAAAAAACGGCGTGCCCGGCTGCGACAGATTGTTGAACGCGCCCGGTCGATATGACGGAAACACGCTGGCGCTAAAGCCGAATCCCTCCGCCTTGATGCACTCGACGTCGCCCGGTTTTAAAATGCCCAGCGGCGCGCGATACCCCAACGGCGACCGGCCGAAATACTCCGCGAACGCCGCCCGCGAAGCTTCGATCTGCGCACACGAATCGGGGCCGTCGACGCGGTGGCTGTGCGAATGGCAATGCAGGTCCGCCGCCAGCCGAACGAGAAATTCGCCCAACCCGTCGTAGCGCGCGAGCATGTCGGTGCGGATGAACGCGGACAACGGCGCTTCCTGCGCGCGAAACAGCGCGTTCAACGTTTCGAGTTCGTCGCGATGGCGATGATAGATGTTGAAGGCGCCGACGAAATCGTCGTAATCCTCCTCCACATCCAGGGTGATGCAGGCGATTTTCTCGTCGAACGAAATGCCTTCGCGCCGCGTCGTCATCGGTCCGTTCACCCGCCGCGGCTTTCCGGCGCGTCGCCGGTCGCCGGATCGTTTCCGCGCAGGCGGGCGACCTCCCGCTCCAGCGTATCCAGTCGCTCGTCCTGTTCGGCGATGCGCAACAGCAGCTTTTCCTCGTGCCGGCGCGTTTTGGACAGCGCCACCGAGAAGTGGAACAGAATAAGAATGATGAAGATGATCGCCGTCAGCAAAATCGTCGCCGGCGGATAGGCGATGCCCAGCACCTTGCTGATTTTCAGCAGCAGCTCGTACCACAGCACCAGCGGAATGAGCACGATGCTCGCCGCCAGCCACAGCAGCGCGTAGCGTTCCTTGAGCGCACGCCGGCGGATGAACTCGATCGTCAGCAGGAAGATCAGCACGATGAAGACCGCCGCGATGATCTTCTGCCGCACCAGCAATTCGGTCAGATTCGCCGCTTGCTCCATCGCCCCTCGCTCCCGGCCGGTCAGTACCGGCGCAGCATCATGATCAGCGACGCGAGCGTCACTTTGATCATGTAATAGATCGATCCGAAAAACTTGATCGACGATTTGCCGCCCCGTCGCGGCTGCATCGTCACCGGCTCGCCGCGCAGGCGCAGGCCGAATTTCTTCGCCAGCACGATCGACTCGACCTCGGGGAACTCGTCGGGAAAATCACGCGCGAAACGTTCGATCGCTTTGCGCGAATAGGCGCGAAAGCCGCTGGTCGGATCGGCGTGGTACTGGCCGGTCAGCAAAATCAGAAAGCCGCTGATGAGCATCCGCCCGAACACGCGCGCCTTGGACGAGACGATACGGCTCTTGCCGAAGCGATAGCCCACCGCGATGTCGCACTGGTCCGCGCGCACCGGGGCGAGGATTTTTTCCGCCTCGGCGGCGATGTGCTGCCCGTCGCCGTCGAACTGCACGGCGCAGGGAAAGTCGTGGCGCAGGGCATAGCCGAAGCCCGCCTTGAGCACCGTGGCCACGCCGTTGTTGAAGGGCAGTTCGAGAAACGCGACCGGCGTGCGGCGCACGACCGCGGCGGTGTCGTCGGTGCTGCCGTCGCTGACGACCAGAATTTCCTCCGGCGCGGCCACGGTCAGCAGGTCGGCAATCACTGCGGCGATGTTCGCGCCTTCGTTGTAGGCCGGCACGATGTACAAAGGTCGATCGCGTTCGCTCATCAGGGCGTTCCCCGCTCTCCGTCAGGGTTTCGTACACGACTGCGTTGTTGGTTTCCGTTTTGTTATACACCAACACGGCGGGAAAATCATCGCGCGCCGCGACGGCGTCCGGCCGATACAAAATCCCGTTCGCCAAATCGACGCGATCGCCTATAATGGAGCGCACCTATCATCCATCAAAGCGAGCGGGAACGGAGGGAACCACGCATGCAACTGACCGGGTGGATTGCGGCAATCGCCCTGCTGTTGACGGCCCTGGGCATGTTCATTCGCAATACCCTGACCGTGCTGCGGGCCGATCGTCAGGTGCGCGAACTCGCCGAAAAACTCAAGGCGACCGTGCAAAACGAACAAGGGCGCGACGTGCTCGTCTGGTGGCAGCAAAAGTCGCGCTACGAGCTGTCGCTGTATCGCACGCGCACGGGCAAACTCACGCAGATCAAACTGACGCTCAAGGATGAAAGCGAACGCCCGGAATGCAAGCTCACCCGGCGTCCCAGCGAAACACAACTCGCCCCCGGCGCGGTCGACACCGGCCCGTACGCGCTGGGGCATCGCCGCTTCGATCAGATCGGCCGCGTGATCGGGATCACCAACTTCGGCGTGAAAGAACACCTCACCGCCGGCGATCGCGAGGACGTTGCCGCGCGCCTGTTGCGCGACGGCTTCATCGAAGTCGAAATGACCGGCAACAACATCGCTGCCGAACGCGCCGACGCCCTGCGCGCCGACGATCTCACCCTCGAGCGCGTCGCCGACTGGGCGCGCAAACTGGCGCAGTTGTAATCCATCCACCGCAATCATTGCGATCCTTGACAGCGGCGACGGGCGCGGTATCTTGCTCGTGCCTCTGAAACGAAGGAGCTGGTTATGGACGTCACCGTCATCGGGTTGGCCGGGTGCGGCAAATCGACGCTGCTGGCCGCGCTGACCGGGCAGGATGCGGGCAAAGCGCAGATCGCCACGGTCAAGGTGCCCGATCCGCGCCTGGACAAGCTGGTCGAGATTTATCATCCGAAAAAAACGACCTACGCGGAAATTCGTGCGCGCGAAGCCGCCTGGCCCGGCGCCGGCGAAGGCAAGCGCCGCAGCGAAATGGAGCGCTACCTCGATCTGATCAAAGGGTCGAGTCTGTTCATTCACGTGGTGCGCGCCTGTATGACGCCCGCCGCCGCCGATGAGCCCGACGTGCCGCGCGACCTGGCCAAGCTCGACGGCGAGATGATCTTCGCCGACCTGTTCGCCCTCGAGCGTCTGCTCGAACGCGAACGCGTGCAGCCGATGGACGCGACGCGCAAACACGCCGTGCTCAAGGCCAAGGAGCTGCTCGAAAGCGAACAGCCGCTGTGGAGCGCCGAGCTCGACGAGCACGACCGCGCCGGTCTGACCGGCCTGAATCTCGTCACGCTCACGCCGCAGTTGATCGTGATCAACCTCGACGAAAACACGCCGCCCGATAACGCGCCGCTGCCCGCGCCCACCGTGCTCTGGGGCCGCCAGGCGATTCCCGTGTGCCTGACCGTCGCCGCCGAGGTCGCCACGCTGCCGCCCGACGAGCAGGACGCCTTCGCCGCCGAAATGGGCCTGGGCGAACCGGCCGCGCACCGCATCGCCCGCGCGGCGTTCGCGCAGTTGAATCTGATCAGCTTCTTCACCGTCGGCGACGACGACTGCCACGCGTGGCCCGTGCCCGCCGGCACCACCGCGCAAAAGGCCGCCGGGTCGATCCACTCCGACCTCGAACGCGGCTTCATCCGCGCCGAGATCGTCCCCTACCAGACGCTGGTCGACCTGGGTTCGCTCAAGGCCTGCCGCGACACCGGCAAACTGCAGGTGGAAGGCAAGAACTACGTGCTCAGCGACGGGGAAATCATGCACGTGCGGTTCAACGTATGATCGAATTGAGTTTTCAATCCGACTTGAACATCTCGCGCGAGGCGCTGTGGACCGGCGTGTCCACGATGCGCGGCGTCAACTTCGAACTGCGGCCGCTGCTGCGCATGACCTGGCCGTGCGCCCTGGACGATTACCTTCTCGACGAAGCGCCGACCGGCGAGGTGCTCTTTCGCAGTTGGCTGTTGCTGTTCGGCCTGCTGCCGGTCGATCGGCACAGCCTGATCCTCAAAGAGGTGCGCCCGGGCACGGGGTTCGTCGAAGAGTCTTTCAGTTGGACCAACCGCCTGTGGCGGCACGAACGCACGCTCGAAACGCTCGGCCCCGGCCGCTGCCGCCTGCGCGACCGCCTGACCTTCGCCCCGCGCCTCGCGCCGCTGCGCCCGCTCCTGCGCGCCTTCGTGAACATCCTGTTCACCCACCGCCACAGTGTGCTGCGCAAGCGTTTCGGGACGAGGAAGCTATTTTGACTTAATTTATCCTTCCAGGATGGTTCCTTTTAAATTTGCTCCGTTGAAGTTTGTTTCGTCAATGCTTACATTTTCTAGGTCTGCTTCTTTCAAGTTTGCCCCTGACAGGTCTGCCCCTACCAAGTTCGCAAACATTAGGTTTATTCGCTCAAGTTTTGCTTCATTCAATCGCGCATCCAATAAGTTTGCGCTAAATAAATCGGCCAGATAAAAAATCTGTTTCGAAAAATCGATTCGCGCCAAACAGGAAAGCGATAATTTATTTTCTGAACCCTTCCTCTGACCTTGGAGAAATTTTATCCAGGCTCCGGCGCTATTGTCTTGCGGCCAATTGATTTTACTAATCTTGCCGGTAACCGCCGAATAGGCGCATAACGAGGCCAGCAATGCCTCTTCGGCGTTGCGCGCTTGGAATTTCATTTCTTTGTACGTCATGTTTCCCGGGATTTGATGCATCGGCAGGCGATAACGTAAGACGTGGTCGATCAAGCGAATCAACGTTTTCTGCAATTCCTCTGTATGCGATTCTTTTCCCTCTTTGCAGTTTCGTCGATGTTCCAGGGCAACCTGCCGCGCGAGATAGTTATACAAATCGATATCCATTACCGCCGGACCGGTTAGCATCGCCCAATGTTTAAGCGCCTCATTTTCATTCCAACCGAATTGGTAGTCTTCTTGATGTTGTTTTAATTGCCTGTATATTTGATTATGCATCCGAGTAATGCGGCCGGCCGTCAGGTATTCGCGAAAGCTCTTGTGCGTGAATTCGAACGTTTCCTGGCCGGGGATTACTCCGCCACGTTTTTGAAAATAGAATGCCGTTAATAAACGGAGAACATTGGCGCCTGTTTTGGCCCCATGCTGTAATTTCTCAAGCAGTTGCAGCATACCGGATTGTTTACAACGGTTTTCGATTTCACCAACCGTGACGGTTCGCCCTCGCCCATGCCAAGCGCAGAGGGCAATTTCTTCCAGAATATGCAGGAAGTCCTTTTCCGATAGATCACCGACCAGCGGTCCGCCTTCGCCCCAGGCCCGTTTATGCACTTGGAGAATCAGATTCTCATAGATTTCATTGAGGTTGGTGTCCGGACCGAATTGCATGCTGTCGTGCTGTTCGTAACTGAGGGCGACCAGATAATTGAGCAAAGGTTCGGCAGTAATTTCTTCAAGTCCTTTAACGGCCAGTTCTTTCGGCAACCTTTGATAATCCTTGCCGGTCAAGGCCCCATAGCGCTTCCACCATTCAGCTCTCTGATCGATTATTAAAATATTATCGTCTTTCCATTCTGCTTTTACTTCCATTTCTTCCGTAAGGTAAAACGGCAGTAAGAAAAGGATTTGGCCTTCTTTACGCAATTCAGCACGACTAGCTTCAACCGCCAGAGTGCGGCCGGTAATCAACACTTTCACCTTACATTTTCGGCTATTGCGACCAGTGACAAACTTTTCCACTTCACGAACAAATTCGCGTGCATTCTCTATTGCCGCTCGATCGCTCAACGGCAATTCATCGATGCCATCGAAAATGATAAACAGTCGATCCGAATCTTTTGTATTATCAAGAGGGTTATATGGTAATAACTGCGTTGTTTTTACGAAGTTACCGGCACCAGTGATCAGATCCACCGACATATCGAAAAGATGAAGAGGAATATAAAATGTTCGCAATCCAGGTTTTTGAGCCATTCGTGCGGCAAAAATTTTGGCGAATGTCGATTTACCGCTGCCTGGTCCTCCCGATAACACACGCAGGGCATTATCTCTTTTTCCATTATCTATCCATTCTTCCAAATCTTCATCCAACCAGATAACATTTCGCTGCCGATTACCGGTCGATCGACTGACAGACTCCACCTCGTCTTTTCCTCTTTGTGCTTTTGGCAGCTCCTCCCAGTAAGCCCGCAAAGGAATATATATTTGTTCCAAACTGAATGTTTCACTCAACATTGAAGCCGCCACTTGTTTTGCAAGATATGCAGAATACGACCACCACGCTTTCTCAATATCCGATTTTACGGTGAAGGGCGTTTCGATATCGGTGAGCAGGGCATATTGATCCGGATGTTCTTTCCATTCTTCATCCAAAGCGACAACAAAATACTGTGGCAGCCGATCGACAATGGTATTGGCCCTCGCCGGTTCGCAATGCATATCCGTCAACCATTTGGCGAAAACAGGCTTGATCGTATCCAGAATCGGCATTGATTTCGGATTGGTTAGTTGCTCACGGGTAAACTCGATAACAATCGGCTCATCGTAACCGAGGTCTTCCAACATCCCTTCCCATTCCTGCGGCATATCACGCTTTAAATCAGGTACGTTACTTTCCAAAAGATCGAACATTGCGCGAAGTAGCGATCTTAAAACCAATTGTTTAAATGCTTTTTCTGGAGATTTTTTTATCTCCATAAAGGATGCTACGGCATCGATCGAATCTTTAGCAAAAAACGCCCAGTTACCAAAAGAAAAATCGACGATTCCCTTGGTGATTGCCGTAAAGAGGCTTTTAACATTTAATTTAAATATTATTTTAGCCATTGGATGGCCTCCATATAAATACCAATTAATTATTCACAACTATAGATGATAATATATTGTACTAAATTATAGGATAAAAGCAAATCGTGCGACAATGATCCACAACTATAGCCGTTGACAACCAATCGTCTCGGTGCGACAGATCGTTGACTCGATCAATCACCACGTGGAGAGCGAATGTTAAAATCCCTGCGCGTGTCTTCAATTCTTTTAATAATGGCGCTGACGCTGACGGCGTGCGGGAGCAAGTTCCATTCGCCGGCGGCGTTGCCGATCACGGCGAACCGGACGATCGTTTCGCCCGACGGCACAGCGACGCTCACTTGGATCGGCGGCGCGCGGGTGCTCAAGCTGAGCGGCTCGCACCGGCAGATGGGCTACAACCACGGCTATCTGCTCGCGCCGGAGATCATGAACATGCTCAACATCTACGGCGCGTTCGTGCTCACCGAGTTCAAGCAGGATTACGACGCGCTGCTCGCGCTGCAACCGCGCTTTGATTGGGGCGAGTACGGCGACGAACTGACCGGCATGCTTGCCGGGTTGCGCGACGCCCTGGGGGCGGAGCAACTCCTGGTGACGCTGCCGGGCCGCAAGCCGCACGAGGTGACGCTGGCCGACCTGCAACTGATGAACACCATGGGCGACTGGCTGATCGGCTCGTTCGCCTGCTCGAGCCTGAGCGTGTGGGGCAAGAATCGCGCGGACGGCTCGACGCTGCTGGCGCGCAATTTCGATTGGATGACCGATCCGGCGCACATGATCATGGACCACCAGTTGATCATCGCCTATGCGCCCGACGACGCGCCGCGCTGGATCAACGTGACCTTCGTCGGCGACATCGGCTGCATCAGCGGCATCAACGAACACGGCGCCTGCGCGGTGATTCACGTGTCGCTCAACGAGGTGCACGCGACGACCGACGACGGCCTCGTGCCCGGCACGCTCGCCCTGCGCCGCGTGCTGGAAAAGATGGGACCGACCGGCGTGCCCGCCGACGCCGACGCCATGCTCGACGCGATGCCGCAAATGGGCCAGTACCTGTATCATCTGGCGTTCCCGGCGGCCGGTCGCGCCGACGACGAAGTGGCCGGGGTGCTCGAATACAACGGCGACGGCGCGCACGCCGACGGCCGCGCCACGCATCGCCGCCCGAGCGACAACCTGACCGCGTCGCGCAATCCGCTGGTCAATCAGCGCCTGGCGCGCACCGATACGCTGCTGAACGCCAACCACTATCTTAAACGCGAACGGTCGATCCCGTTGCTGTACAGCTCGGGCCAGTACATGGGCATGAAGCGCGCGCTGTACGCGGCCGCCAAGGACGACAACGTCGAGGTCATGGAGGCCCTCAACGCGATGGCCGACGTGGGCTTCACGCCCTCGTTCATCATCGGTCCGTGGATCACGCTGCACACGGTGGTGTTCGAGCCGCAGCAGATGCGCCTGCACGTGTTCCAGGCGCGCGACGGCCAACCGGGCTACGACAGCCCCCGCGTCGGTTTTCCTTTTACAGAGTTATTTAAATAATGTCATTCCGCCGGAGGAACGCCGAAGGCGTGACGATTGGCCTGTCCGCCGTAGCTTTAGCGGAGGAGGAAGGAATCCCTTTTGAGTCATGAAGCAAAGGGTTTTCTCCACTTCGCTTCCGCCTTCGCCATTCTACTTCGCTAAAGCTTCGTAGAATCTGGGCTTCGGCGGACAAGGTCGCTTCGGTCGAAATGACGCTCTTTCCGTGTGCCACAGTTTACGCCCTTGGCGTAAGCTGTGCTCGTAGACGTTCAATGTTCCTGTGGAATAAGACTGTGACGCCCGGCTTTTTTGCCCGACGCTCGCGCATCGGGCTACCCTCTATCGCCCCTGACGGGGCTATTCGTCGCCTATCGGCGCATTTATCGAGTGGCTCGAGAATCCGGGATTCCCTTACCGCCGCGCGAAGCGTGGCCTACCTTATCGCCCGGCCAGCAGCGCGTCGCAGTCGATGAATTGCGCGCTCGCCGGGTCCTTCAGCGGCGAATAGCAGTACTCGTACATGTGCGTGATTTCGGTGATGCGCACGAAGTAGTCGGTCGGATCGCCCTTCTCGTCGTACACGTAGCGGTCGGGGATGTACACGTACTCGCCGTCGGGCAGCGACCACAGATCCCAATACTCGAAGTCTTCGAGGTACTCCACCGCCTCGGTGAAATGCTCGATGATCAACTGCGCCTCGCGATTGGTCAGCGGCAGGCCGTTGGCCGCGGCGATGACCAGCAGCGCCGACACGTCCGGGAACCACTCGACGTAATTGCCGGCCATGGGATGATCTTCCAGCTTGTCCATGCGCGCGGCGAGGCCTTCCAGCAGTTCGCGCGCCGTGGCGTTGTCGCCGAAGGTCAGCGCCATCGACACCGCCGAAACGTGGTAGCCCCAGATCATGTTGGTCGACCAGTAATGGCTTAGCATGGCGATCAGCTCGTACAGACCGCCGTCGCCGTCCTGGCAATCGTTGCCCTGGTCATTGCCGTAGGCGATGTAGGACGCGGCGATTTTCGGATTGCACTCGGCGTTGGGGAAGATCAGATCGTAGTTGGTGTAGCTGGCGAAATCGTCGACGAAGCCGTACTCGGTGCGCGGCAGGAACACCTCGCCGTTCTCGCCCTTGGTGTAAATCTTGTAGCCCTTGTCCACGATATCCCGGCACATGCGCACAATCTGCCGGTACAGCTTGATCGCCGCTTCGACCATCTCCGCATCGTCGCTCTCGCGGATCAGCCGCGCGAGAAACTGCACGTCGCGGAACAGGTACGGGAAGTCGTCTTTCGAACGCTTGTTGCGTACGTAGATGTCGCCCCAGGTCGGATTCTCCGGGTTGTGCCAGGTGTCGTGCCGCCGCGCTTCTTCCTCGAAGCGCACCGGTTCGTAATCGGCGTAGGCCTGTTCGCCGTCGGCCGTTTCGTAGGCGTAACTGCGATAGAAGATCGTGCGCGCCATCAGGTAGTCGATCACCGGGTCCTCGTCGGCCCAGATCATGCCGTCGTAGGTGGCCGACAAGCCGCGCATGTAGCCCAGCGCCACCTCGCGCGCGTCCGCGTCGCCGGTGGACAGAAACAGGCCGATCGCCGCGGGCAGCAGGCGCGTGCTCTTGGCCGTCGTGTTGTCCGGCGGAGTTTCGAAGGTGAAGGTCACCAGGTCGCCCGTCTTCACCGCCTTGGAGTTGGTCCACCAAATCATGTACGGCGGATCGCCGTCGGGGTTGTCTTCCGGCACGCCGAAGGAATGCTTGGCCGCCCAGCGGTAGAAATCGACGCCCTCGTAAAACGATTTCATCGTCTGCGTGAACGCGGCGACTTCGCCGGTCGTGGGGGCCGTGCCTTCCTGCTCGCGTTCGATGTAGAACGGCATTGCGGCGGGCGGATCGACGATATCTTCGGGCACGGTGTCGTCGTCGCCGGTGTCGTCGTCGACCGTGTCGTCATCGTCGTCCGGCGTGGCGTCGTCGTCATCGTCGTCGTCGTCCGGCGTCGCGTCGTCGTCGTCATCGTCGGGTGAGGCTGAATCGTCGTTGTCGTCATCGTCATCGCCGCAGGCGGTCAGCAGCAGCGGAAGCAACAGCAGCAGAGCGAAAATCAACAAGGCGTGTTTCATGACGGAACTCTCCGTGACGTTTCAAGTCGTTTTCAACGGACTATTCAATCTTTTATATCATTTTCGTCCGCAATGCCATCCGCTACTATTGCGCGGCCAAACGGGATGTCGGAGATTCAATGCGCCGGAGCCGACTTTTCGATGCGCCGCACGCCGGCCCATTCGGTGGCCGACAACGTGCGGGTCAGTTCGGCGACGGTCAGGTTATACACCGGGTGCACCAGGTCCGGCGCGATCTGCACCAGCGGAATCATCACGAAGGCGCGCTGGGTCATGTACGGATGCGGCACGGTGCAGTCGGGGTCCTCGACCACCGATTCGTTGTACATCAGCAGGTCGAGGTCGCAGGTGCGATCCTCCCAGCGCGTGTCGCGCGTGCGGCCCAATTCGCGCTCGATCGCCAGCAGTTCGCGCATCAGTTCGTGGGGGGAAAGCAGGGTGTCGATCAGCACACAGGCGTTGATGAACAGGTTCTTGGCCACGCCGCCGACCGGGTCGGTTTCGTAGAAGTCGCTGACGGCTAGTACGTCCGTACTATCGATGTGGGAAAACATCTCAATCGCCCGACAGATCGTGCCGATGCGATCTCCCATGGAACTGCCTATCCCGATTGCAGCCAACGGCATGAAAGGATTATAACATAAAAAGAGAAAGTTCCATCTATTATCGGGATCTTGATGATGAACCGGATCGGATTGCTCGGCGGCTCGTTCAACCCCATCCATATCGGCCACCTACGCGTCGCCGAGGAAGTGCGCGAGGCGCTTGAGCTTTCGCGCGTCGTGTTCATCCCGCTGCACGTGCCGCCGCACAAGGAACCGGGGGAGATCATCGCGACGCATCACCGCCTGGCGATGGCCGAACTGGCGATCGAAGACAACGACGCGTTTGCCGTCAGCGACATCGAAACCAAGCGCGAGGACAAAAGCTACACGCTCTACACCCTGCGCCATTTCCTCAAGGAACTGCCGCCGGGCGGCGAACTGTTTTTCATCCTCGGCACCGACGCCTTCGCCGAAATCACCACCTGGCATCGCTGGCGCGAGGTGCTGCCGATGTGCCACTTCGTGGTCATGTCGCGCCCGGGCAAGTCCTTCGCGCAGCCGGGTGACGCCATGCCCGCCGCCTACGCCGAACGCTACCGCGATAAGGGCGACGGCGTCTGGCAGATGAAAGAAGGCGCGCGGCTGATTTTCCTGCCGGTCACGCCGTTGGAGATTTCCAGCAGCGACATCCGCCGCCGGCTGCGCGCGGGCGGTTCGGTGCGCTACCTCGTGCCCGACCCGGCGATCGGCTACCTCGAGCAGCACGGCCTGTACGGCACGACCTCGCCCGGCGCGATCGAGGAATAGTTGTTCTTCATCCCTATTGCCGCACACCGCATCAAACCAGTGACGTGATAAGGAAGGTCGAGATGAAGGGGATGTTTTGTCTGTTCATTTTTTTTGCCGCGTTGGGCGTCATGATCTCGTGCTCCTCGTCTGACGACGACGATGATAACGATAACGACGACCACGACACGGGAGATGACGATGACGACTCGCTGCCGCTGGGCCGCGTTTTCGCGATCAATCCGGACGAGGGCGCGCCGGTCGATATGCCGCTGACCGGCCTGCCGGATGAAGCCACGTTGCTGTCCGGCGAGAATTTCGCCGTGTTCACCTGCATGGGCGCGGATTGCTTCAGCGACGTCGAGCAACTGGCGACCGCCGATGCGAACGGCGATTTTCTGTACGATCCGCTGGTCGATCCGCAACTGGGCGACGATCCGGCGGCGGAAGTGAACATCTACTACCACGCGCAACAGGTGCTGGAGCGCTTTGCCCAACTCGGTTTCGGCGGCCTGGCCGATCCGGTCAACATCATCGTTCGCTTCGGCTTCGACGAGAACGGCGACGATATGCCCGACGATTTTCTGGCCGGCGCCACCGAGTTGTGGGGCGCGCCGGGTCTGCTTTTCGGTTGCTGGGGCGAGCGCAATCTGGCGTACGATCCGGACATCCTCGGCCACGAACTGACCCACATCGTCACCGCGACGGTCAACGCGCTGGACACCACGCTGGGCGCGACGGGCTTCAATACGGCGCCGGCAGCGGTGAACGAAGGCAGCGCCGATTTCTTCTCCTGCTCGATCAACGGCGATCCGGATGTCGGCGAATATTCGGCCGCCGCGCTCGGCTATCCATATATGTCCTCGGTCGACAACGGGGCGACGTGCCCGGCGGCGCTTTACGGCGAACCGCACGTCGACGGGCAAATCTGGTCCGGCGCGTTGTGGGAACTGCACGCCGCGTTGGGAGCGGAAACGGCCGAGCAGGTGGCGTACGACACGCTGGCCGAACTGCCGACCGGCTTTTCGCTTCAGGATGCCGCGCGGGCGTTGCTGGCCGTGTGCGACGCCGCCGGTTGCGGCGACGAGGCGGAGACGATTCTGCAGGCGCGCGGACTGCTCGACTGCGCCTGCCAGGTTGATTTGTCCATCGGCGAGCAGGCGGAATTGTGGGTTCCCTCCGTCGACGAGGAGGTCTGGGACGACGCGCACGAGAATCTTTATTTCCTGGACGCGCTGCCCGCGCCGCTGCCGATCCGCGTGGACGTGCCGGCGGAAACGTCGAGCCTGACCCTGACGGTCTCGGTGCCGGCCGGCGAGGAAATCGACCTGGCGAACGTGACGGTCCACCTGCGCTTCGACGAGGCGGTGCAATACGCACTCGCCGGCGGCGAATTGCAGACGACCGCCGACGCCGCGTTCCCGGCCACCGCGCCCATCACGCTGTCGGCCGCGAGCGATCCGCCGTTGTCGACCGGATATGTTTATCTCTCGTTTGTGCACGCGGGCGCGCAAGACGGCTCGGTGATCGTCGCCGCCACGCAGCCGTAAAGCAAATCCCGCGGGTTATCGCCGGATTTGCCCCGAATTGTATCCGCTTGTCTTTTCGAGGCTAAATTGCTAAACTTTCGTCGGTTTTGTTGTTGAGTATCGGGATCGGAACAAGGGCGCAGGGGGTATTATGCGGCACGTGAAGCTCTTTGCTCTGATCGCGGTGGTTGTTTTCGCACTGTTCGTTTTCCTTCCCGGTTGCGGCGATGAATCCCAGCCCGGCGATAACGACGAGGCGAGCGGCGCCGACGATTATGTTGATGGCCCTGGCGAGTTGGTGTACGACGGCGGCGCCGACGACGGCAGCGATGATTTCTCCGACGAGGACATGGAACCGCCCCTGGGCGCCAATCCCGCCCTCGGTTACGGCCCCTACAAAGTGCGGCAGTTGCACGTGCCGATCCGCGACGACGTGCGCCCGAGTTCCGCCTTCCTGTTCGTTCCCGAACTGGACGACGAGGAACGCGAACCGCTGCCGACCATCATCTGGGGCCACGGCATCTGGTCCAGCGACTGGCCGCGCAATCAGCGCGAGATGTTCATTCGCATGGCCTCGCGCGGCTTCCTGATCGTCTACCCGAACATGGACGTGCCCTTCCCCTTCATGCATCAAGATACGGTGACCAAGGGCGTGGGCACTTACTTGCGGGCCGCGCGCCAGGCGGTGCGCGACGGCTATGCCGATCCGGACCGGATCGTTTTCGGCGGCTACAGCTTCGGCGCGCGCGTGGCGGCGCTGGCCACGGCGACGACCACCGGGATCGATCCGCTCAACATCTGGCCCGATCCGGTGGCCTGCGTGTACGAGGCGCTGCCGGATCTGAACGATCAGCCGACGCACCCGATCAATTTCTACGGCCCGCGGCCGACTGAGTACGCGCCGCTGATCGATCCGTCGATTCCGCAGACGATCATCGTTGCCGAGGACGACATGGCCGTGGTCGGCTTCGATCCCAAAACCCACGAGCCGGTCAACGGCCGCGCCTTCTACGAGACGCTGCAGACCGATTACGCGCAGTTGATCGTCATCAAAAGCGGCACGACGTTCCGCGATCGCGCGCGACACTCGACCTTCATGGCGCCGACCGACGCGATGCTCGACGCCCACGACCTGTGGGGTCACATCAAGATCGTCTCGGGCCTGATGCAGTACCACTTCCACCATCGTTCGAAGGAATGGGCCTACGGCTTCATGCGCTCGGTGGGCGGCTTCGACAGCGCCGGCAACATCATCGTGCACGAGGTGTATGAGCGCGACCTGACCGAGCCGGGACACGGCGAACCGAACACCTCCGACCTCGACAGCCGGAGCGACGAAACCAAATAACGCCGACAAACGACAATCGGCGGACCGGGTCGGCAACGACTTTGTCCGCCGATTTTTTCCAGGGATAATCCCTGAACCTATGTTTTATTCATCGTGTGGAGCGGGGTGCCACGGTCTTGCTCCACAGGAACATGGCCGAGTCTGAATATCTACGAGCACAGCTTACGCCAGGAGCGTAAACTGTGGCACACGGAAAGATCGTCATTCTGAGAAGCGCGCTAGCGCGACGAAGAATCTACGTACGCGTACGAGAGATTCTTCACTGCGTTCAGGATGACTAGGATTGGGTGCCACACTTTTGGCGAAGCCAAAGGTGTGCTGGTCGTCACCGGATCCTCGGGCTTGACCCGAGGATGACGGAAAAAGATTGTCATTTTCTCTGATTATATATTACAAAATAATTGTTTTCCGGCAGCGGGACGAACACGCGCCGCGCCGCCTCCTCGCCGCCGCGAAAAAAACGCCGCGCCATGCGCCGCAAGGCCTTGACGCTGTGGACCTCGGCGGCTAGCATCAGTTCCTCGTTCATTGCGAGCGATCGATCTTTATCGTTGTCATACTCGGAGAAAGGCCGGGACGTGGACAGGCTGCGCTAGGCGGGGAGCCAGCGGTGCCCTGTACCCTCAATCCGCTCCAGAGGGGCTGAATTCCCAACCGAGGCCTTAATTCGCTTTGGGCCGT
This sequence comes from bacterium, assembly GCA_036725605.1. Taxonomy (GTDB): domain Bacteria; phylum Lernaellota; class Lernaellaia; order Lernaellales; family Lernaellaceae; genus CALBTQ01. The sequence continues at coordinate 43,104 of DAIMDW010000020.1, read as the reverse complement.
TGCCCTGGATCAGCAGGTCGGGCCTCACGCGGCAGGCACTTCCGAACCGTGTCAGGACCGGGAGGTAGCAGCACTAAGGATGTTCGTCTGGGTGCCGTGGGTCACCTGGCCATCGCCCCCAGGGAAGAACGCCATTGCGAAAGCGGGTCGACGAAGGGTGCGCAGTCTGTCGACGTTCCGGACCGATCTCCGATAAACCGACAACGAACGTGCGGCAACTCCCGTCGAAGGCGATTCCGGTATGTCATATCTGGTGCTGGCGCGCAAATACCGTCCCCAAACCTTCGCCGACCTGGTCGGGCAGGAGCACGTCACCCGCACGCTCACCAACGCGATCAACCTCAACCGCATCGCCCACGGCTACCTGTTCACCGGCACGCGCGGCGTGGGCAAAACGACTGTGGCGCGCATCTTCGCCAAGGCGCTCAACTGCGAATCATCCGACGGCCCGACGCCCGAGCCCTGCGGCCGGTGCGTGTCCTGCAAGGAAATCGCCGCGGGCACCAGCGGCGACGTGTTCGAAATCGACGCGGCGTCCAACACCGGCGTCGACGACGTGCGCGAGTTGCGCGAGAACGTCAAGTACCTGCCGGCGCGCGGACGCTACAAGGTGTACATCATCGACGAAGTGCACATGCTGTCCAAGAACGCCTTCAACGCGCTGCTCAAAACGCTGGAAGAACCGCCGGCGCACGTGGTGTTTATCTTCGCGACCACCGAGCCGCACAAGATTCCCGACACGGTGCTCTCACGTACGCAGCAGTACGAATTCAAGATGGTCGGGCAGGCGCTGATCCGCGATTACCTGGCCAAGCTGATGGCCGCCGAGGAGGCGCAGGTTGCCTCCGACGTGCTCATGCTCGTGGCGCGCAAAGCCGCCGGCAGCGTGCGCGACGGCCTGTCGTACATGGACCAGGTGTTGTCCTACGGCGCCGAACGGCCGTTGACCGAAATCGCCGAGGTGCTCGGCGTGGTCGACCGTCAAGCGCTGCTGGACATTTCCGCCGCCGTGCTGGCCGGCGACCCGGTCGGGGTGCTGGACGTGCTGGCCCGCCTGAGCGCGTCCAACTGGGATGTCAAGGACCTGCTGGCCGATCTGCTCGAGCACTTCCGCAACCTCGTCGCCGCCAAGGTCGCCCGGCAGCCCGCCGCGCTCATCGACGCCGGCGAAGCCGAACTGGCCGCGCTCAAAGCGCAGGTGAAAGACGTGACGCCGGTCGCGCTCGAACATCTCTTCACGCTGCTGGCCGACGCCGAGGAACTCATCCTGCGCAGCGGCCAACCGCGCCTCGTGCTGGAAATGACCCTCGTGCGCCTCGCCGAGGCCGCGACGGTCAAACCGCTGGACGATCTGCTCGACGAGTTGACCAAACTCAAGGAGATCGCCCTCGCCGGCGGCAACATTTCCGGACCGTCCGCCGGTGCGACGGCAACGCGCACGCCCCGCGCCGGGAAGGTCGTCGAACGCCCCGCGCCTTCGACGCCGTCGAGCGCGCCGGCGCCGGAAGCGTCCCCCGCGCCCGATGCGCAGGACGATCCGCACGGAGCGTTGGTGGCCGCGCTCAAGGCCGCGAATATCCACGCGCCGGCCGCGTACCTGGCGCAGGGCGAAGTGGAGCGGCGGGGCAACAAACTGATTTTGCGCGTCGCCAAAGGGTATCCCGCCAAAAGCCTCGAACGACAATTGTCGATGGTGCAAAAACTGGCTGATGATCTGTTCGGCGCCGGCATTAAAATCGAGGTGGAGACGCTGGACATCGCGCCGAAAAATTCGGCGCAGGCGAAAATGAACGAACAACGGCAAGCCGACCAGGAACGGCAGCAGATGGTAAAAGAAACGCTGGCCCACGCGGCGGTGCAATGGACGCGCGACCTGTTCCCCGAAGCGGAGGTCACCGTCCGGCCGCTTAATGGTCCGGCGCGCGAGAAATAAGGAGGAACCATGGCCAAGGGTGGTATGGGCAATCTGATGAAGATGGCGCAGCAGGCGCAAAAGCAAATGGCCAAGCTGCAGGAAGAGCTGGCGGAAAAAACGATCGAAGCCGGCGCCGGCGGCGGCATGGTCACCGCGACGGTCAACGGCAAGCAAGAGCTGATTTCGATCCGCATCGAAAAAGACGTGGTCGATCCCGAGGACGTCGAGATGCTGCAGGATCTGATCGTCGCCGCGGTCAACGAAGCGCTGCGCAAAGCGCAGGAAATGATCTCCGGCGAGATGAGCAAAATCACCGGCGGGATGAACATCCCCGGATTGTTCTGATCCCATGTTTTTCGATTCGGGACCGCTCAAGGAGCTCGTCGACGAGCTCGCCAAGCTGCCCGGCATCGGCCGCAAAAGCGCCGAACGGTTGGCCATGCACCTGCTGCGCGCGTCGGCCGAAGAGGTGCAGGCGCTGGCCGCGGCGATGCTCGAGGTCAAAGACACCATCGGCCTGTGCCCGGTGTGCTTCAACCTGACCGACGTCAAACCGTGCCGCATCTGCGCCGACGAACACCGCGACGGCGCGCGCCTGTGCGTGGTCGAGCAGCCGCAGGACGTGCTGGTGCTCGAAAAATCCGGCGCCTTCAACGGCAAGTACCACGTGCTGCACGGCGCACTGGCCCCGCTGGAGAACATCGGTCCCGAGTCGTTGCGCATCGACGAACTGCTCGCGCGCATCGACGCCGGCGGCGTCGCGGAAATCATCCTGGCGACCAATCCCAACCGCGAGGGCGAGGCGACCGCCGCGTTTCTGGCCGACCTGCTGGCCGATCGTCCGGTGGAAGTCACGCGCATCGCGCACGGCGTGCCGGTGGGCTCGGATCTCGAATACGCCGACAGCGTCACGCTCAAGCTGTCGCTGGAGGGCCGGCGCAAAATGTCCAAGCCGCAATAGCGCTTGCGCCGCGCCGCCGGATATGCTCTAAAAAATCTGTTTCTCAGAAAAATGATGATTGGGGAGCGACGATGACGTTCATCAATTACAACTCCAAAGAGATCAACTGCAAGATCGTCTATTACGGTCCGGCTTTGTCGGGCAAGACGCGCAACCTCAAAATCATCTACGAGCGCACGCCGACGGACAATCGCGGCGAAATGATCTGCCTCTCGCACGAGGACGAGCGCACCTGCTACTTCGATTTTCTGCCGCTGTTTCTGGGCAAGATCCGCGGCTTCGCCACGCGCCTGCACTTGTACAGCGTGCCGGGCAACGTCGTGTACGACACGAACCGCCAGATGATCCTCAAGGGCGTGGACGGCCTGGTGTTCGTCGCCGACTCACGCCGCGAACGCCTCGACGAAAACATCGAGAGCCTCGAGAACATGAAAAAGAATCTCGAATCGCACGGCTACGACCTCGCGCGCATCCCGCTGGTCTTCCAGTTCAACATGCGCGACTTCGATACCTCGATGGACCCGGCCGAACTGGCCCGCGCGATCAACCCCGACGGCCTGCCGCAGTTCCTCGCCAACGCCAAAGCCGGCGAAGGCGTCACCGAAACCCTCAAAGCCGTCAGCCAACTCGTGTTGAAAGATTTGATCAAGGCGAAGTGAGAGGGGAGTTACTCAAGTTCTTCGATTTTCTTCGAATTGATTTTAATTTTAAATGACTGTCCCTTTTTCGCTCGTTCCGCTTTGTGAATAATGTCCTTCCAAAGATCTATTGTTTTAACACAACGATCCCACATAGGAATATGATTCCATCGGCCAACGAAAAAAAAGGTCGTCAACTCGGACTTTTTCCATACTTCGGTGATTCCTTTTTTATATCGAATGTTTTCATCCATGGTCATTATTACTGTTTTCTCTTCTTCCTCAGATAATAGGCGAATCCATTTTTCGTCGGACGCTCCCCTCCACCCTTTATCCTCGGTGCATGTTATTGAATTATTATCATCAAGGATATTCAACGCACGAGCTAAATTAGGAGGAAAATGTTCATCGAAGAAAAAATTCACGCGGCCAATTTCCTATTTAAACTCTCTTCAAAATCTATTGCGGCTTCGACCGAGCTTATGCTGACTTCATACCATTTGGAAACAACTGACACCGACTTTTCTTCCGCCAAATACGAATCATACAACGTAGACGTTTTTATACCTTCGTCCGTCACGATCGGTTTCCCGAAGCAACGGGTTGGATCGATAACAACACGTTTATCGGTATAGGGCCACCAATGAGTCGTCACTTTGTCGTCATAATCAAGATCTTTTAAAATTGGCTTCAATATTTCATGAAATGCATATTCTCGACGAAATAGATCCAGCAATCTTCGCTCTCCACTCGATTCGAGTTCTTCAATAAAAATGGCCTGTCCATCCGTCTTGAAACGAAGCGTTGAAAAAGGGTGTGAAAATTGATAGTCCGTCATTGCACGTTGATACACCTGACGTATAAACTGCAGCGACATCCCGGTTTCGTTTCTCAACTTCTCCACAAAACGAAGTTCGATCATATCAAGAAAAGTAAGTATGAGATCGTTTGATCCTTTTTGTATCGGCAATTGCCAGAGAGAATCGCTGCTATGAATTTCATTATGATATTTAAAATGATATCCGGCCATCCAGCGACGCACGCGTTGGGTGGGAATCCCGGTTAATCGGGATACTTCCGACACAGTATAAATACCAACACCTAAATATTTAATTTCATCATCTTTCATCGCAACCTCAATTCGCCTGAAACAATAGTAGCTAATAGTCTAAAAAGTTCAATATCCATTCACAATTGCACGAGCATTACGATATCTCTTCATCCTTTTTCTCCTTCGCCTTGATGCCGAACATGATCTCGTCCATCTGGGCGGGGCTGAGTTTGACGAAAATGTTGTACTTGCGTTCGCGTTCGATGGTCGTTTTCGGCCCGTGGCCCGGGTAGAGGTGGATGTCGTCGGAGAGGATGAACAGCTTGTCTTCGATCGACGCTTTGAGCGCCGGCCAACTGCCGCCCTTGAGATCGGTGCGGCCGATCGACCCGGCGAAGAGCGTGTCGCCGGTAAAAATCGTTTTTTTGTAGCGCAGGCAGATGCCGCCCGGCGAATGCCCCGGCGTGTGGATGACCTCGAAGCGCAGCGCGCCGATTTCGATTACGTCGCCCTCGTCCAGCAGGCGGTCGGGCGGCGGCGCCAGATACGGCCGCCAACGCGCGGCGAGCATGAGCGCGGAGAGTTTTTGCAGGCGCGGCGCATCGCCGCGGTGCACCAGCAGCGGCGCGCCGGTCAGCGTCTTGGCCTCCTGCACGCGGTTGGCGTGATCGTAGTGGGCGTGGGTCAGCACGATCGCCGCGACCTTCGCTTGCGCTTTTTGGATCATCGCGCGGATCTTCCGCCAGTCGCCGCCCGGATCGATCAGCAACGCCTGGTTGCTGTGTTCGTCGCAGACCAGGTAGGTGTTGGTCTTGAAAAAACCGCTCTCCACGTGTTCGATGCGCAACGTTTCCTCCTGTGAACTGTCTCAACCTAAGGTGCGCCCCGGAGGCTGTCAACCGAAACGCCGACGGCGTGAACATTGACAAAACGGCGCGTTGACCGTTATAAATCCGGAACCTGGGGAGTAAGGGGGTACAACTTGCTGCGCGAGCCGAAACGGCGAACGACCCTCGCCATTGCAATTTTGCTGCTGCTGAGCCTCGGATTGAGTCTCGCGCTACCCGCTTGCCAAAGCGATCCGCAGGAAGCGCTGATCCTGGACATCTTCGATCTGATCGACCGCTACTACATCGAGAAGGTCGACCGACGCGAACTGACCGGCTCGGCGCTCAAGAAACTGGTTGAACACCTGCAGGCCGAAGTGCGCATCGAGGCGCAGACCGAGGAGATGAAAAAATTCCTCAAAGCGCGCGAGAACGGTGAAGAACTGTCGCCCACGCCGTTGGAAGAAGTATCGCCCACGCCGATCCCCACGCCCTACGACGAAGTCAAGGTCGACGTCACGCCCACGTCGGTTTCGATCACCGCCAACGGCCAGACCTTCGCGCGCGAGTTGCCCTTCGACAAAAAAAAGCTCGCCGCCGTGATGCTCGACGGCATCCGTTTTTATCAGCAAACGCTGAGCCTCAAACGTCCGCTCGACGAACTGCTGCAACTGGCGCTGGACGGCATGGTCCAGGCGCTCGATCCGCACAGCGGTTTTCTGAATCTGAGCGACTACAACAATCTTAAACAAGACACCGAAGGCAGCTTCGGCGGCGTCGGCATCGAAATCGGCATCCGCGACGGCTTCCTCACCGTCATCTCGCCGATGGCCGGCACCCCCGCCGAACGCGCCGGCCTGCAGGCCATGGACCGCATCGTCGGCATCGACGGCGTGGACACCACCGGCCAGTCGCTGAACTGGGCCGTGCTGCGCCTGCGCGGCAAAATCGGCACGCCGGTCACCATGTCCATCAAACGCCCGGGCAAGGACGATCCCTTCGACGTGACGATCGTGCGCGACAAAATCGAGGCCGTCGCCACCAAGCACGAAATGTGGCCCGGCAACGTCGGCTACGTGCGCATCATTCAATTCAACGCGCGCACCAGCGCCGATCTGGATCTGGCCCTCGCCGAATTCTCCGACCAGCCCGGCGGCCTGCGCGCGCTGGTCATCGACCTGCGCAACAACCCCGGCGGCCTGTTGGAGCAGACGGTGGACGTCGCCGACAAATTCCTGCCCGGCGGCCTGATCGTCAACACCATCGGCCGCGGCTACCTGCAGGATCGCGAACGCTTCGCCGGCGGCCGCGGGCGCTACGTCGATCTGCCGCTGATCGTGCTGGTCAACAGCGGCAGCGCCAGCGCTTCGGAGATCGTCGCCGGCGCGCTCAAAGATCACAACCGCGCGTTGGTCATGGGCTTCCAGACCTTCGGCAAAGGCTCGGTGCAGTCGATCTTCGAGCTGCGCAACGAAACCGGCCTGCGCCTGACCACGGCGATGTACTACACGCCCTCGGGTGCGTCGATTCAGGCCTTCGGCATCACGCCGCACGTGCGCTTCAATTTGCCGGCCGATCAGGAAGAGATGTTCAGCTACAGCGAATCGAAGCTGGAAGGGCATTTGGAAAATCATCATCAGGCCAAGGCGCCCACGCCCGACTTCGAGATCGACGCCGAGTCGGTGTACAAGTATTTCATCGACAAGGGGTGGATCAAGGAAGATCGGGCGAACTACAGCGACGCCAACGACTTCCTGCTCGTGCTGACCAAGCGCCTGTTGCAAAGCGACGATCTGTCGTTGCCCGGCATGATCGAGCGCGCGAAGAAGCAACTGGCCGACGTGCCGATTCTGCCGCCGCCGGAAAAACCGGTTGCGGAAACGGCGACGGCCGAGACGCCGCAGTAATCAGTTTTTCTTGTTGTCCAACACCAGGCGACACCCGTCGGCCGCGGTGCATATCGCCGCGGCTTTTACGCCCTTGCGGCGCACGGCGAACGAATAGCCGCTGCCGGTCATCGGGCCGAAGGCGATGTTGATTTGCGGATCGTCGGTGAGCGTGGCGTCGAAGCGCAGCAGGTCGTCCAGCGTGTCGCTGTAACCGCCCTCCGGACCGACCGCCTGATGCAAGATCATCTCTTCGCAGTCGGCCGCGCGCTGCGCGACATCGAGCATTTGCTTGTGGTATTGTTCGTCGGAAGAAAATATGTCGCAGGCCCACAACAAGGCGGCGATGAGCAATAACAACATGAAGTTTCGCATGGGCATTTCCTAACACGGACGCCCGCGCACGACAACGGGCAAATGCGGAAAGGCGGTTCGATGTACGACATTTACACCCAGGCCGGCGAGTTCAGCGTGGAAACGATCGACGAAATGCTCGATCTGTTCGACCGCTATCCCTTCGTCGAGGGCAACGACTTTTTCACCGTCGGTCGCGCCCAAACCGAGTACCTGGAAATCTTCTGCGTGCGCGGCGGCTTCACGTTGGCCGTCATTCCCGAAGGGCAGGACGATTCGCAACCGGTCGACGGCAAATACGATCGCCTCACCGTGCGCCGTTTGCTGATCGCGTTTTGTCATGGTGACAAAAATTGGCTCACCGCTCCGCCGAACAATGACGCGCCCGCCCTGCCCGACAACGCCGCGCCCATCCGTCCCAGCGGTTGCGCGGTGCTGATTGTCGCCATGGCGCTGCTCGCCCTGGTGTTGGCGCTAGGCGTCTCCTGAAATAATGTGGAAATAACTCAGAAATGCGGATACGGAAAAAGCCCGGAGGCCGTTTCCTGCCGATCCCTCCTCCCCAAAAGGGCCCAATCAGGTTTTCTCCTCCGGACGCAATTCTATATAAGCAAAACCTTTGCCAACATGCCCAATAAAAAAAAAGCCCATACTTTCAACCAGTAGGACAAACAGACCATTGAATGTCCGTTCAATGCCGTAGCACAAAAACGACAATTTGCGACGCAGGATGACAATTTTTGTCACTCGGAGACAATCTTCGACTTGGGACATTCCAATCTACGTGCACCTTTGTGAAATTAAAAAGAAAATTCTCCCCGCATTAATTTTTCTGTACAGCCTCTTGACCCTCGAGCGGCAACAAATCTACAATCAATTACTTTGAATGGGCTATTTGGAGGGAAATCATGAGGTCCCGTACTTTTTTCCTGATGAGTATGTTGACGGCGATTATGGCTGCTTTAAGCCTGGGGTTCATGTTTAGCGCCACCGATGCAAACGCGGCCAAGGGCACTTGCGAAGACGCCGTGGAAAATTTGTATTCCGATTGCGATCTGACCATCGACCTGGGCAACATCGAATTCGCCTCGGTCAAGGAAGCGGTCGATTTCTGCGAGAACATGACCGACACCCAGTTGCGCGCCTGCTGGACGGCCTGCGCGATCAACAACGTCGACTGCGGCGTGATGGCCGCCTGCATCGACGAGTGCTTCGACGACGACACCCACTGCGGTTTCGTCATGGACTTCATCTATGACGTCTGCGACATCGCTTTCCCCGACGGCGACGGCAACGCGATCGAGAAAGACGACATGCGCGCCGACTGCAACCTGGAGGCGTCGGAAAGCGCCGATTTCTACTCCTGCGTGGACACCTGCGCCTACGACAACTGGAACGACTGCAACACCATGTTCGATTGCCTCGGCGATTGCCTGAGCCTGCAGCCGGACGATGACGACGACGACGATGACGACGACGATTCCACCAGCGAATCGATCGAAGACTCCGAAGGCGAAGGCCTCGACGAAGACGGCGGCTCCGCCTGCGGCATGTAACGCATCATTGAAAATTCGTTTGCAACCAGGAGCGGTCGCCCGGCCGCTCCTTTTGTTTTAAAAAGGTCAGGAAAGGTATTTGCCGGTCCTTGTTTCCGAGCCTTCGCCAGGTTTGGCTACGCCAAAAGTGTGGCACACGAAACAACGACCGTTTTTACGGGCGCCATAGTTTTCGCCGCAAGGTGTAAGCTGTGCAATTCGATATTCAAACATGGCCATGTTTCTGCGGCACAAGACCATGACAATGTTTTAAATCGTTCCCCCCTCTGTATTCCCAACTTCCGCGCGTCATGCTTTCAGAAAATTAGTAAGTACCTGAAATTTCTGGAGGGCAAGTTTGATTTTGGGTGCTCCGAGAAGAACGCCGGGCGAAGTCGAACAACGTTGAAATGGATCTCTGTGCAGGATTTTCAAGCCCGCAGGGTGCAGGGCGTCTCTTCAAGCCCGTAGGGCGCAGGTCAATAGCGAAGGGCGAAGCCCTGGTAAAAGATGGAGCAAATTCAAGCAAACCCCGGAAAGGGGTGTAGGTAAGCTCGTTGATACGAATCGTCAAAGATTCCTTCACCCCTTGTCAGGGGTTGGATGGTTTGAATGGGCCGCGAGTTCCAGGGCTTCGCCCTTCGCTACTGACCAATCGCCCCTGCGGGGCTTTGGGCCCCGAATTCCAAGGCTTCGCCCTGCGCTACCGACCGTCCGCCCCTGCGGGGCTTTGGGCCCCGAATTCCAAGGCTTCGCCCTGCGCTACCGACCGTCCGCCCCTGCGGGGCTTTGGGCCCCGAATTCCAAGGCTTCGCCCTGCGCACCTGACCTTCCGTTCCTTCTGGGCGTGCCGGCTCCGGGTGTCCCAATTTGGAAGTCAGGACAATGTTTAAAATCGTTCCTCCCGCCGTATTGAGACTCGATCCAAATAAATTCAAACACCCCTTGCTTGTCCGTCGCGCATGATTATATTTAGGTCGGACAGGGAATAAAAGAAAACAACCACTTGAAAATAAAAGGTTTTTCAACATGACACGCAATATCGGCACCACTGATCGTCTGATTCGCGGCGTGGCCGGGATCGTCATCGCCATCGCCGGATTCGCCACCGGCAGTTGGTGGGGCATCCTGGGAGTGATCCCCCTGGCGACGGCCGTCGTCGGGTACTGCGGACTGTATTCCTTGTTGGGCGTAAACACCTGCAAGGTGAAAACGAAATAAACAACCGACAGGCAATCGCCCGTCGAAACGAACTTCTCCTCCCCCGATGGAGGGCATTCACGACCGGCAGCGTTTTCCCCTCTACACACACTGGTCGTGGACAACAAGGCTCGACTCTCCCCGGTCGGGCACAACCAACTGGTACTCCTCATATCCGGGGACTCGGCTTCGGCCGGGTCCCCACCCTTCCCCTCACGCGACGATTTTGAACCTTTCTTGCATGAGATCGGTCGGTCTGTTAGCGTGTGCGTTCGAGTTACTCCACCAAGGAGACCGCCCGGGAGGCATCATGTCGCTGCTGACCAACCTGCATTATCAACCGCCGACGCCCTCATACCGCGCGCTGCGCCTGCACCGCGAAACGCCGGTCGCCGACCTGCACTGCGACACGCTGTCGGCGCACGTGCTCTTCGGCTTCGACGCCCTGCGGCGTCATACGCCCTGGATGCCCTTTTCGCCGTTTATCAACCAGTGCGATCTGCCGCGCATTCAGGACGGCGGCATCGGCATTTGGGGCCTGGGCCTGATCGCCTCGCCCGCACACAGTCCGCAAAAAAAGATGCGCCAGGCCGAGGCGCAGCTCACCTACCTCGAACGCATCGAGGCCGAGCGACCGGAAGTTCTGTTTCGCATCCGCGACAAGCGTTCGCTGGCCGAGAATCTGGCCGCCGGATGCGTGGGCACGCTGCCGGGCGTCGAAGGCGCGCACATCGTCAGCGGCGACCTGGACCGGCTGCAGCGGCTGATCGACCGCGGCATCCGCTACTTCGGCCTGTCGCACTTCTCCAGCAACGAGGCGGCCTTCTGCGCGCACGGCCTGGGCGAATCCGCCACGCGCGGCCTGACGCCCTTCGGCCGCGTGCTGATCGAAACCTGCGAGGAACACCGCGTATTGATCGACCTGGCGCACATCAACAAGCCGGGCTTCATGGACGCCTGCGCGATGCTGCAAACGCCGCCGATCGTCAGCCACACCGGCGTCACGGCCACCTACAATCTGTGGCGCAACATCGATGAAGAGCAGATCGAAGCGGTGGCGAAATTGGGCGGCGTGGTCGGCATCATGGCCAGTCCGAAGTACCTGACCGGCTCCCACATCGCGCCGCTGACCGCCATGGCCGACGCGATCGAGCACGTGCGCCACGTGGCCGGCGTCGAGCACGTCGCGCTGGGTTCGGACATGGACGGTTGGCTGCCGACGATGCCCCGCGGCCTGCGCGACGCTTCCGACTGGCCGTATTTGACTGAAATTCTCATCGAGCGCGGCTGGAGCGACGACGAACTGCGCGCCTTTCTGGGCGGCAACATGCGCCGCGTGCTCGATGCGGTTCTGCCCGAGGATTGAAAAACGATGCGTATCCGTTGGTTCTTCCTATTGTTGTTGTTGCTGCCGGCGCTGGTCGGGGCCGAGGAAACCTGCTTCGACTACGAGGCCTGGAAGCAGGCGGTCATCGCCGGCGACCTCGAACAGGCGCGCCAGGTGGTTATGCAGGCCCAGACGGCCTGCCGTTGCGCTTCGATCGAAAGCGCCTGCCTGCCGCTGCCGGGCACCGGCAAGCCCACCAGCGTGCAGTTTCTGACCAAAACCGCCCTCCGGCTGAATAATTGGACCGAAACGCTCGCCGCGGCCTGCGACGCTCTGCCCGACGCCACCGACGCCGAAAAGCGGAGCAAGGTCAACTGCTATCACGACCGGGCGCAGGTGTTCAGCGAAGGGCTGGCCGGCGAGGAGCACGGTTCGCTGCTGCGTCTGCTGCCCGAGCAGATCGCCGCCCGGCGCATCGTCAAGTTGAACGTCGGCCCCGCGCCGCCGCCGCAAACGGAAGATCCCCGCGCCCGCTACAAACACGAGGCCCGGGTGGTCGGCAAGCAAATCTGCGATCTTTCCGCACGGTTGGCCGAACAGGAAGTCCTGCTGGATCAGGTGCGGCGGCGCAATCCGCGCCATCGCCCCGAGGATAAATTGAAACGCGAGAAGGAATTGGTGGAGTCGACGCGCCAATTGCGTGATATGATTCGGGCGCTCAAGAAGAAATTCCGGTTGCTCACCGGCGAGGACTTCGATCCATATACATTCTGCGGATCGATCAGCGAGCTGTAACGGGTCGCCAACTCCGTCGATTAGGGGAACCTGGCCGATAACGAAACCAAATGAACGACCACGAAGCCAACGGAACTTTACCCAAACAGTCACTGTCTAACCAGCCGGTGGACGGACAGCGAGTGATCGCTCCGGACGCCGATCGGGCCGACAAGGCGCTCATCGTGCGCTTCAACGACGGTGACCGGCAGGCGTTCGAGGAACTGGTCATTCGTTATCAGCAGCGCATTTACAACACGGCGCTGCGCTTCCTGCGCGTCGATGACGAGGCGCAGGAGGTGACCCAGGAGATCTTTATCAAGGTGTATCATGCGCTGCCGGAGTTCCGCGGCGAGTCCAAGTTCTCCACCTGGCTGTACCAGGTGGCGATGAACCACTGCAAAAATAAACTGAAGTATCTGAAGCGGCGCCATTATTACACCAGCGATTCGATGGAACAGGCGATCGAAACGCAGGACGGTGAAATGAGCAGGCAATTCGCTAGCGAAGATCCCGATCCGCAACAAGAGGCGCAAAGCCGGGAAACGCAGGAAAAAGTGCGGGCGGCGATCAATCTGCTGGCCGACGATCAACGCGAGGTGATCGTCCTGCGCGAGTTGCAAGGCCTGTCTTACGAGGAAATCGCGGACATCACCGGTCAGGCGCTGGGCACGGTCAAAAGCCGCATTCATCGCGCGCGGCTGGAGCTGGCCCGGTTGCTAAAACCTTTGCTTGAGATAGAGTGCGAACCATGAGTTGTCGCGAGCTTGAACCACTGTTGGCCGAATACGTCGACGACGTCCTCGACGACGCCGATCGTATTAAGGTCGAACAACACCTCGCCGAATGCCCCCATTGCGCGCGGGCCATCGAGGAGCTGCGCCAACTCATGCCCATGCTCGAGACGCTACGCCCCGAACCGGCGCCCGAAGTACTCACCGACAACATCTTCGCCGCCACCACCCGGCGTCGCCCGCGCTTCATGCGCCGCCGCCGGATCCTGGGCCGCGACTCCTTCCCGCTGTCGGCCGCCGCCGCGATCCTCGTTGCGTTGATCGCCGTCGTCGCCGTCTACAGCAACTTGGAAATGCACAACCATCTGCCCCAGGTGGTCAAGGAAACCGTGACCGATCAGCCCATGGAAACCGTGGCGCAACCGGCCGCGAAACTGGCCTTCCAGGAACTGGCCTTCGAAGACGAAAAAGCCAAAGGGACGGCCGACGCCGGTCTGACCGAAGTGCTGGCCCGGAAGCGGGACAGTGCGAAAACGCGCGCCGAAAACAAGACGGGGCGGTCCGCCGTCGGCGGCATGCACAAAAGCGCCGAGGGCAACGGCCTGCGCAATGCCGCCTACGGGCCGAGCGAATCGTCGACCACGATCATTCTGCCGCCCCCGCCGGTCATGGCCCCTCCCGCGCCGAAAGCGGCGGAGCCCAAACGCGAAGATTCCGCTCCGGCCATGGCCGACCGGATTGCGACCGACGATCGCGACGAGGAGCGCGACGCCGCCGAGGAAGAGGAAAACGACGTTATCCGCCAACCGCTGGCCGGCGCCGCCGCCGAAACGGTCGCCGAACGGCAAAAGGCCCGGCCGGCCGAAGCGCCCGCCGCGCCGGAGGTGTCGATTCGCTTCTTCAGTCGGCAGAAAAAAATGAAGGCGGCCGATCAGGCCGGCGGCGGCGAAGCGGCGATCGTCGCCAACATCGCGCAGCGCTGGGAAGGCCGCCACAGCGGCTTCCACAAGCCGGGTCGCGTGGTGGTGCTCACGGCGGAAAAATGGCCGACCCTCTGGCAGTACATGAACGCGAGCGTCATCGAAAAACCGCCGCTGCCGCCGCTGGACTTCGACAAGCACATCGTCATCGCCGTCTACATGGGCCTGCGCTCGACCGGCGGTTTCGCGATCTCCATCGACCAGGTCGCTCTCGTCGGCGATCACCTCGAAGTGACCGTGCAGCAAACGACGCCGCAACCCGGCCAGATGGTCACCCAGTCGCTGACCCAGCCGTACTCGGTCGTGGTCATCCCGCGCGTCATCGGCGGCAAGACCATCGCGGCCGACACGCCGATCAAGTTCATCTATCGCTGAAAAACGTCACCGCACGTAGAAGCGTTTGCGCGAGATCAGCTTGGGCAGCGCGTTCAACGCCACGCCGGTGAACATCGAGCGCGTGCGCGGCCCCAGGCGGTCCGCCACCGGCCGGCCGATCGCCTCGGCGACCAGCGCCAGCAGATGCGTGACCGGCAGACCGATCGCCGGCGGACGCAGCATCCCCAACGTCAGATAGCAGCCGGTGCAATAGGTCGCCACCTGCTCGCCGCTCGTCTTGGCGTACTCGCGATGCGCCCACAGCGCCACCCGCGCCAGGTCGAAGGGCGATTGGCGCGGCGCCGCGGCCGCAATGCCGCAACACAAGCCCTCCTCGCGCTGATAGCGCGCCTCGGTCGTCTCCGCGCCCAACCGTTGCAACAGCGCGCGCACATCGTCCATAAAGCCGCCGCCCAACAGCCGCGCATGACAACTGTCGTGCATCACGACCTTGCGGCGCAACGGATGCGTCACCTGCAAAGCGCCCGCGTCCAGCAATTCGTTCAGATACTCGGTGACGAACGTCAGCGGAAAATCGAGCCGCACGTTGAAGCGCTCGGGATAAACATTTTTGAACATGTTGTAGCCGGCGGGGCAGACCATCACCAGGCGCTCGATGTCGCGCCCGGCGTAATACTCCGCCACGCGCTCGGCGCACAGCCGCGCCTGATCGAACAGGCCCATGCGGTAGTACATTTCGCCGCAGCACACGTCGAGGCTGCCCGCGATGGTCAGGTCGTCGAACACGCCCGATTGCGTCAGGTACGCGCTGCTGATCAGGTTGCAGCCCGGGTACAGCGTGACGCCGCGCGGTTCGTTGGCCGCCCATTGTTCCACCAGCGCACGTTCGTCGGCGGGCAGCCGGCGCACGATGTCGGAACGAAACGTCTTGGCCTCGGTCGGCATCAGGTACTTGGCGCGCGCGGGCAGACCGTCGCGCAGGTAGTCGGCGTACCACCGCTCCAGGATGCGCCCGTAGGGATCGGCGCCGTGCGGGCAGAAGGCGTTGCAGGCCGAACACGAGATGCAGTGCGCCGACAGGTGCGGCGTCTCACGTCCTTCATCGAGTCGCCGCATCTCGATCGCCGCCTCGTGCGGGGTCAGACGCAGGTAGACGCATCGGCTCAAACATTGCCCGCAACGTTGACAGGATTGGCGCATCAACCCTCCTTTATATGTTTTTATAAACATATTTTATGGATAATCCCAGAGCATATTATAAAGAAATCATTGAATATTGTCTGCATAAAAATAATCGCCCATCGCGACGGAATCGCCTTGGAATTATTATTTATTATTGAAATTTTCAATTACTTCTTTTGCCGTTTTTACCTTTAAAGGAACCATTGAACAAAGGTTCAATTATGACGCGTCGCATTCAAAAGTTAATTTAAAAAATTTTTACACCAATTGCATGCACAGTAGGCATTTTTGATAAAGGTCAATATTTTTCGCTGTCTTAGCTATTTACCCTTGACAAGATTTTCGATTTTAGGCATAAGCATACATATCAAGTGAATTGGATATTTTGATTCAATCAGACGTTCGTTCTAGAATAGTTATGCTAATGAATGACGGGGGATCATGGAATGTTAAATCGGAGAGACGGGAAAGAGACTCGGAGCGATATCCTAAAAGCCGCATTACAACTATTCGGTGAATACGGCTACCACAAAACATCGATATCGATGGTGGCGGATAAAGCCAAAGTCTATCGCAGCGCGATCGCCTTCTACTTCGGGTCGAAAACCGACCTGCTGCTGGGCGTCTGGGAACATTATGTTGAAAACCATTTATTGAGTCTGATCCAGGAACTTTCCTCCGAGATCGACAACGGCAATCATCACAACATTCTCAGACGAATGATCAACCTCTGGACCGACAACTACAAAGCCGATCCGGACCAAATGCGCGCGACCTTGCGTCTGCTGCTCGACGGCCCGCAATCGATCCCTGTGCTGGCCAAACAAGCGCAGTCCTTGTTCTTTAACGCGCATCAGTTGATGGAACAGCTCATCGCCCGTGGGCAGGCCAACCGGACCATCAGTCGGGAGATCAATTCCAACTCGATGGCCAACCTGCTGATGCTGGCGGTTCTGGGCATTCAGTACGGATGTTATTTGTGCCCGGATATTTGCACGCCGGAAAAAACGGCCGCGGACCTACACACGTTGTCCGACGTCTTTTTTATGCAGCCAGCCTTGCAGGCGACCGGTAGCGAAGGCCAGACGCCGCAACCACATTAATCCCGGAACGGCCGTTAAGGTCAGCCAACGGCGCGTGCGCCAAAGGTGCAATTGTGCGCGACGGATCTGCCGATCCTCTAGCGCCGGCGCGATGACGATCGCCAACGCGGGCGCGATCCACAGCCAGTGATGAAGCAGCGCCAGGTAAACGCCGATCGGCGGGAACATCAAGATCATCGTTTTCACCAATTGAAACAACGCCCGTCGCACGGTGACCGTCTCGGTTTGTCCGCCGCGCATCGCACCCCAATAGGCGCGCCGCCACCAGGCCCGCAGGGTGTCGGGATTGCGGTGGTGCAGCACCGACCAGCCGGCCACGCCGGTGCGCAGTCCCAGCGTTTCCACCCGCCGCGCCAGGTCGACGTCCTCGCCGTACAGCCGCGTCTCGTCGAAACCGCCAAGGCGCTCGAACACCTCGCGCCGGTAGCACCACGCGCCGGTGCCGCGCCGCCCGGCCGCGACCAGCGAATGGTTGACGATCCACTGCGCGTCGCTCAATCGCACGACGACGTTGTCGGCCTCGGTCCAGCCGCGCACACCCAGCGCCAGCGACGCCCCGACGCGCTCGTCGCCCAACGCGCGCAGGCACACGCGCAGATAATCGGGAGCGTAGTACCCGTCGGCTTCGGCGAAAAACAGCACGTCGCCGCTCGTCTCCCGCGCGCCCCGGTTGCGCGCCGCGGCCGGTCCGCCGTTGGTCGCGCGGCGAATCACCCGCACGCCGGCGCGTCCGGCAATCGCCGCGGTCGCGTCGGTCGAAGCGTCGTCGACCACGACGATTTCCGTCGCCACGCCCTCTTGCGCGCGCAACGACTCGATGCACCGCGCGATCGTCGCGGCGTTGTTGTACGCCGGAATCACCACGGCCACCGGTTCGGCGGGCGCATACGGCGGATGATCGAACGGCACCAGCAGCGGTTTGACGAGCACGGGTTTCTCCTGTTGATCGAGGCCGCATCCTAACACGCTATATCGACGTTGGGCCAGCGAGCAGATTGTTGAAGCGCGCCTTTGGCTTCGCCAAAAACGTGGCACACAAAACGCCCTCGTCCAATGCGCGTCAGCGCCGGCCAAGGCTCCATCCATTGAAGAAAACGTAGGTGCAGGAATTATTCCCGCCTTGCCCCCTGCGGAGCTTTCACGTTACCATCGAACCGCTTTGAGGGAGGCGACAATGTACAAACGCATTTTTCTGTTGATGTTGGCGATCGTTTTGTGTGCCGCGCCCGCGTGGGCGCAAATTCGCGGACTGACCGCGCCGTTGCCGCTCGGTGAAACCGTCGAGATCATTTACGATCCGGTGATGCCGACGCGCTTCATCGAGCAGCCGTCGATGCCGGACAAGGCCGGCAAGGCCGACGCCATCGGCGCTTATTACCTGGGCTATTACCTGAACTGGGTCTGGACGGTCGATCCCACCGTGGGCGAGCTGGACGAGCCGGAGCTGCCGACGTTGTCCGCCGATTTGCAGGCGGCCGTCGACGTGGCGCCCGATTGGCTCAAGCCCGCGTTGACCCGCCGCTTCTTCGAGTTGGACGAGGACGACGCCGCGCCGCTCGCCGACGCGATCGTCAATGCGGAGGACGATCGCTACATCGATGAAATCGCCTTCTGCGTGGCCTATCTCAGCGAGTTCGACATTCGCCACATGGCCGACCCGGCCAATTTCCTGGCCGAAAACGCGCGCCTGATTTACGCCAACGACGCCGCGCTCGATTACGTCGAGGTGGTCGACAGCGGCACGGCCGGCAAGGGCGACTACTACACGACGTTGCGCTACAAAATCAGGGAAGGCGGCAGCGTGCAGACGGTCGATCTGCCCAAAGAGATCTACTACTGGAACGTCGTGCATCCCAAGCTCGACGTGGAAACGCCAAGTTTCGTCATCCCGCACAGCGGCAGCGAAACGACGATGGCCGCCGGCGGCCTGCACTGGCGCGACTATCTGCTGTTCGACGTCGACGGCGACGACAGCTACACCGCGCCGATGTACTTCGACGGCGTCGACGAGGCCGACCTGCAGTCGCTCTCGCCAGCGCGGTCGGCTATTTGTCAACGACGATCCACAACCTCGAACTGGCCTACGTGACCGGCACGAAGAACGTCGTGTTCACCGAGTTCGCCTACGGCGCCGGCACGGTCTTCGCCACCACGTTGTTGATGGACGACGCGTACACCGACAACGATTGTCCGCTGCTGCCCAACCTGCTCAAGCAGGGCAACGGCGACGTGCTGCTGGCCGACGATGCGCAGATCGCGCTGATTCAGGACACCAACATCGACGCCTTCGAAACGGCGCTGACCGAGGTCGGCCTGTGGGACAACACGACCGTGCTCGATCCCAACGACGTGCGCGCCTACGACGAAACGGCCTGGACGACCTTCAAGGACACCTACGACAAGGTGATTCTGCCGCCGTACCAGGGTTCGGATTTCACCATCATGGTCGCCGACGCGACGGTTATCGAAAACCTGGAAGCCTACGTCAGCGACTACGGCGTGTTGCAGATGCACATCGTGTCCACGGTCAAAGCCGGCGGCAAGGATACGGCGTATCCGTGCGGCGTGACGCCCGTGCTGGGCAGCACCTACGACGCGATCACCCTTTACGGCCGGCCGCTGCTGGCCGACATGCTCGACGGCATCGAGGTCATGTGGGATCTGGACGAGCTCGACGAAAATTTGCAGACGAACCTCCCCGGCGACCGCGACCTGTGGGACAACGCCGACGCCGTGCAGGTCATCGGCAACTGGACGGGCAAGAACCTGCTCGACAACATCCAGGAGCGCGGCACGGTCACCGGCGCCAATCCCGAACGCGCGCTGCAGCCGGCGCGGATCGTCTACAACCACTTCGGCAACTGCGGCGAGTTGCAGGATCTCACCTCGGCGGCGATGCGCGCCGTGCTCATTCCCTCGCAGTTGGTCAGCACGATCAACGAAGATCACGTGTGGGGCGAGTTCTATCACGACGACGCCTGGCACGCCTTCCAGGTCGACTGGTCCAACAACACCACGCAGATCAACAATTTCGGCGTCGCCTATGACGCGGGCAAAAACATCTCCATCGCCCTGGCCTGGATCGGCGACGGGCAAGTCTCCTCGGCCACGAGCCGCTACAGCGACGTGGTCACGCTCGAATTCAACCTCACCGACAGCAACGGCGATCCGGTGCCCGACGCGACGATCGAAATCTGGGTCGACGGTTGGGGCGGCGGCGGCGACGCGCAGGGCTTCTGGCTGCTCAGCGACGATCAGGGCCACGCCGAGGTGGAAGTCGGCGAGAACCGCAACTACTACGTGCGCATCCTCACCTCGATCGGCGACTACCCCGAGCAGGAAGGCAGCCACGCGCGGTTGTTCACCATGGTCGACGCGGAAGACAACACCGAAGGCGGACTGGTCTTCACCCTCGATCACCAGTTCGAGCGGCCGCTGGTCGACGTGACCACCGCCAAGGCCGGCTCGACCAACGACAGCTTCGGCCTGCACGTGCAATTCGACGCCACGCACCGTTTCGCCGGCAACTACAATCCGTTCTCGCGCGCCTGGGCCTTCCCCGAACGCGATACGCCCAAACTCGACGTGCTGTTGGTCGACGAAGACAACCTGGACGCCGCGCGCAACAACGAATCCTTCGACGCCGCTTACGCCGCGCTGGGCGTGGCTTCGCTCGACGAGACGATCTACCCGCCGACCGCAGGCGATTGGAATCTACTGATCGTCAACCACAGCGCCGACGCCTCCGATCACCTGCTGAACATAACCGTCACCGCCGAAGGCGACCCCTGGACGCCCGATGACGACGACGATGACGACGATGACGATGCAGTCGATGACGACGATGATGACGATGACGATGACAACGACGACGGCTGCGGCTGCTGACAATTCGGAATGACGAATTCGGAATGCGGAATTTTAAAACCGGGGACGCGATTCTTTCGTGTCCCCGGTTTTCTTTAACTCAGGTTGGATGGCGTTGATTCACCGACCAACGTGAGGTGTATCGGTGTTTTCGTTATCCACTGTTATGCGCGCTCATTACGTTCGCTCACAAAACGGCGCCTCCCGACACCGACCTTCTCCAACTCTCACCTCACACACATTTGCCTTGACATCCGGCCGCGAAAGCCTATGATGCGCGCGTCTTCGGGGACCTTTGAAAAAAGAACCTTGAGTCGGAGCCCAAAACAACGTCGGCCCGTCGCAACCGGGGGCGCATTCGTCGCCCGTGAAACCAACCTGCCGGGCGCCGCCAACGACTCCGCAAATCAAATCCGATTGTCGCTTAATCGCCGTGCCCGCCCGTGGTGTATCCACACCGGTCACGCGGATAAGGAGGACATAGAAACGATGAATCGCGCCTTGATTGTCTGCCGCGACATCCTGCGGCTCGAATATTTACGCGGCTACTTCGGTTCGCGCCATTACAAAATCGCCTGGTACGAGCACGAGGAAAGCTACCGTGCGCACCTGGCCGAAAGCCTGCCGAAGGTGCTGGTCGCCGATCTGGTCGGCGCCGATCCGGCCGGCCTGGAGATCGTCCGCCACGCCGTCGACCATTACCCCGAACTGCCCGTGATCGCCATCGGCGACGAAGCCGCCGTTCGTGCGGCCAAATTGCCCGTCGATCGGCGGAAAATCACCCTGGTGCGCGACCTGCAACATCTGCCGCTGTTCGGCAAGCAGGTCGCCTGAGTTTCATTTTCTCCGCAACGTCCTAGGGCCGATTGGTCGCATACTTTATCGCATTGTTGGTTTGATCGATGTAGCTGACGTGCACGTATCCGTCGCCGTCCAGCGCGATCGATGCGCCGTAGCCGGATTCGTACTGGGGATCGACCACGCCGCGCGCCCATTCGCCCGACGCGTTGGTGATGTATTTGAGCACCGGGTTCCCGTCGACATCAAAACCGCAAATCGCCAGGTGCGCTTTACCCTGATCGTCGATGGCGAGGTAGGCGTCCGATCCCACGCGCCAGATGGCCGGATCGATCGTCACCCACGCCCAACTACAGCCGTCGCGCTGGGCGAAACCGAGTGCGTACACATCGTCATCTTCCCCCCAGTCAACCTCCGCATATTGGAAGGCAATATACGGTTCGTCGTCGTTGTCCAGGGCCAGCGAACAATTGGATTTATCATAACCTCCCGGGATGCCTCCGGACGTCCAATCGCCGCCGGCGTTGGTAAAATAGCCGATGCCGCCCATGCCCAGGCTGCCCGATCCTTGACATAAATGCGTTTTTCCGGTTCCGTCCACGGCCAGGGAAATATGCCGGGCGGTAACGTTTTCCGGCTCGTCGTTGACCGACAGAAGAAGATATTCCCACGCGCCGCTTTCATTGTCGGTATAACCGAGCGCATCGAATCCGTATTCGTCCTCCGCTTTCGCCCGATAGCCGATGTGCGCGAAGCCGTCGCCGTCGACCGCCAGTGAATTGAAATACCCGACGCTTTCTTGATCGGGATGAGCCGCTGCAACCTGCGCCGACCAAACGCCGGCGGACTTCACCGCGAACGCCAGTACGCCTTGCCCTGTTTTGCCGTCTTCGGTAATCGGCAGTCGATCGAAAAAGCTCAGGTAGGCGATGTCGTCCGGGTCGATCTCCAGCGACGGATAACCATCCGGGCGGCGGTCGGTCAAAATCGCCTGCGTCGTCCATTGGTCATCGGCGCGGATCGCCTCGTACAGATGCGAATCGGCGACGGTCAGCACGTTTTCCCAATAGACGATATGCGGTTGCGCGTCGCTGTCGACGGCGATGGACGTGTGCGTGGCGCGATCGGCGTACTGAATGACATCCACCGTCTCGACCAGCCACCCGGTCAGCAGCGGATCGTCATCGTAGGTTACCTCCGTGTCGTCGTCGTCATCGTCGTCATCATCCGGCGTCGTGTCGTCGTCGTCGTCATCGTCCGGCGTCGTATCGTCGTCGTCGACCGTATCATCCTCGTCATCGTCATCGACGGCGTCATTGTCGTCATCGTCGTCATCGTCATCGTCCCCGCAGGAAATCGAAAACAACAACGAGCACATCAGAACAAGAATCCATGTGGCGCGTTTCATCTCCAATACGTCACAGCCAAGGTTATGTTTATGATAGAAAATCGCCGGTGGAAGAACAAGGCGGCGCACTTGCTTGACAGCTTCGCCGCCGCGCGCCATGATGCCCGGCGTGTTCGGGTCCCGTGCAGGGTGCAAGAGGGAAGCCGGTGGAAGTCCGGCGCGGTCCCGCCACTGTGACGGGGGAGGCGACGCCGCAACACGTCACTGTCACGCCCGGCGTGATGGGAAGGCGCGGCGCAGCGATGGACCCCGAAGTCAGGATACCTGCCCGAACCACATCGATGGCCGTCTCCCGCGGAGGAAGGCGCGGCCTTCCCGTCGCACGCGCACGCCATCGTGGAAAGGATCCGCTCATGAAACGCGTGCTGCTGGTGTGTACCGACCCGCCCCGTCTGCAACAATTGCGCGCGCACTACGAACGCCCCGACGCGCACGTCGCGTGGTATCCGCACGACCAGGCCTATCTGCTGGATCTGGCCGACGAACGCCCCGCGCTGCTCGTGGTCGATCTGACGCTGCCCGTCGCGCCCAAGCTCAACGTGGTGCGCCGCGCCCGCGCGTTGTATCCGGATCTGCCGGTGCTGCTGATCGGCAAGGGCGAATACCTGCGCCAGGAAGGGCTGTACCAGAACGAGCCCGGCGTCGTCTGGACGCCCGACCTCGACCGGCTCCCCGCCGAGGCGCAATGAAGCGTTGGCTGCCGCTGTTGCTCGCGTTGTCGCTCGCGCTGGGCGCGTGCACGAAAACGCCGCCCCCGTCGCCGTCGGGCGAGCTACGCCTGGTGGTCATGCTGCCCAACCTCGCGGAAATCGTCGTCGCGCTCGGCCAGGGCGATCACCTGGTCGGCCGCTGCACGTTCTGCGAAGTGCCCGGCGTGCCGGCGTCGGCCGCGAACGTCGGCGGCGCGCTGGACCCGGACCTCGAACGGCTCATCGCCCTGCGGCCGTCGCTCGTGCTGGCGCAGGATTCGCAAGATGATCTGTGCACGCGCCTGACCGCGCTGGGCATTCCGGTGCTGGCCGTGCCGTTGTACACCATGCCCGACACGCTGGCGGCGATGCGCACCATCGCGCGGCGCATCGGCGAGCCGGAAAAGGGCGCGCAACTGGTCGCGACGATTCAGGCGCAACTGGCCACGGTGCGCTCGTCGGTCGAAACCGAAACGCCGGTGCGCACGCTGCTGGTCGTCGGCCACGATCCCGGTTCGCTCGGCGAAATTTTCCTCGCCGGACCGCGCAGCTTTCTCCACGAAATTCTCGTCGCCGCCGGCGGCAAAAACGTGGTCGTCGATTCGTCCATCCCCTACCCCAAGTACAGCAAAGAGGCGATCCTGCAGCTCAACCCCGAGGCGATCCTCGTGCTGCTGCCCGACGCCGACGACACGCCCGAAACCGTCGCCGCCGAGCGCGCGCTGTGGGCGGAATTGGGTTATTTGCAGGCGGTGAAAAACGGCCGCGTGCTCGTGCTGACGCAGGATTGGATTTTGACGCCCGGTCCGCGCATGGGCGAGACGGCGCGCGTGTTCGCCGCCGCGCTGCATCCGCCGGAGGATTCATGAGCCGCCTGCTGGCCGAAAACGTGACCTTCGCCTACCGTGACGCGCCGGTCGTCGACGCGGTCAACCTGGCGATCGAGCCGGGGCAGATGGTCGCGCTGGTCGGACCCAACGGCGCGGGCAAATCGACGCTGCTCAAATTGCTCGCCGGTCTGCTCGAGCCCGCCGGCGGTGTGGTCGTGTTCGCCGGGCGCGAGTTGGCCGCCTGGCCGCCGGTCGAACTGGCCCGCCGCCTGGCTTTCATGCCGCAGGAAGTGCATTTCCATTTTCCCTTCACCGTCGCGCAGTACGTGCTCATGGCGCGCCACCCCTACCGCGGCTGGTCGCCCTTCGAGGATCAAAACGATCTCGCCGCCGCGCGCGCCGCGTTGACCGCCACGGGCATGGACGCGTTGGCCGAGCGCAGCGTGCTCGAATTGTCCGGCGGCGAACGCCAACGGGCGACGCTGGCCGCGGCGTTGGCGCAGGAGCCCGCCGTGCTGCTGTTGGACGAACCGACCGCCGCGCTCGATTTGCGCTTCCAGGTGGAGATCTACGAGACGCTGCGGCGGCTCAACCGCGAGCGCGACCTGACCGTCGTGGCCGTCACGCACGATCTGAACCTCGCCGCGCGCTTCTGCCCGCGCCTGGTGCTGCTGGCCAAAGGGCGCATTGTCGCCGACGGCGGCGCGGCCGATATTTTCCGCGCGGACCTGATCGCCGGACACTACGGCGTCGACGTCGAGGTGGGGATGCGCGCCGACGGCGTAACGCCCTTCCTGCTGCCCGGCGTGCGGGAGGATCGCCGATGAACGCGCTGACGCCCGGCCGCTTCGCGTTGACGCTCGCGCCCTTCGTGCTGTTCTTCGTCGGCGTCGCGCTGTTTTGTCCGCTGATCGGCTCGGTGGACATCGACCTCACGCAGGCCCTGGCGCACCGGCACGATCCGAGCGCGAGCCTCGACGCCAGCGTGCTGTTTCTCACCCGCCTGCCGCGCATTCTGCTCGCGGCGCTGGCCGGCGCGGCGTTGGCGCTGGCGGGCGCGGCGTTTCAGGCGCTGCTGCGCAATCCGCTGGCCGAACCGTTCACCCTGGGCGTTTCCAGCGGCGGCGCGTTGGGCGCGGTGCTGGCGATCAAGCTGGGCCTGGACGTTTCGCTGTTCGGCTTTTCGCCGTTGATCCTGTTTTCCTTCGCCGGCGCGGCGGGTACGGTTGGCGTGGTCTATCTGCTGGCGCGCACGCGCGGCGTGTTGTCGACCTCGCTGCTGCTGCTGGCCGGCGTGACGATCAGCTTCTTTTTCTCCGCGCTGATCCTGCTGGTGTTTTACCTCTCCGACTTCACGCAGACGCACCGCATGCTGCGCTGGATGATGGGCGGGCTGGACGTCATCGGCTACGGCGAAGTCGCGCGGCTCACGCCCTTCGTGCTGGCCGGCGTCGTGCTGCTGCTGGCCCACGCCGGCGCGCTCAACCAGTTGAGCCTGGGCGTGGAAATGGCCGCCGCACGCGGGGTGAACGTGCGGCGCGCGCAACGCCTGTGCTACTTCGCCGCTTCGCTGGCCACCGGTTCGGTGGTCGCGCTCGCCGGGCCGATCGGCTTCGTCGGCCTGATCGTGCCGCACACGGTGCGTTTGCTGATCGGCGCGGATCATCGCGTGTTGCTGCCCGCCTCGCTGCTGACCGGCGCGGGCTTTTTGATTTTGTGCGACACCGCGGCGCGCACGGTCATCGCCCCGGTGGAGATTCCGGTGGGCATCCTGACCGCCGCGCTGGGCGGACCGTTTTTCATCGGCTTGTTGCTGCGCGCGAAAAAACGCGTACGCTTTTGGGATTGAGGAAACAAAAAATTCGGTGGCGCTGATACACGAACGGGCGAAGCGAGCGAGTTTATCAGTGGTTCCCATACTATCCCCCAACTACTAAAAAACACTCGGCGGGTGGCGCTGTTTTGCGAACGAATGTAATGAGTGAGCATAACAGTGGATAACGACAACACTGATACGCCTCGCTTCGTTCGGTGAATCAGTGCCACGCATCGTTGCCCGTGTGCCGCATCTTTGGCGAAGCCAAAGGTGTGATGGTTCACATAGGATGAGGGCTGCCGATCGATCATAAAAAAAGCCCGAGGCGTTCGCCCCGGGCTCCGCCGGTATTTTTTCTTTTCTCCCTCACCCCGGGCTAACGCCCGACCCTCTCCCCAAGGAGAGGGTGAAAGCGACTGCCCGATCTCCCCTCGCCCCATGGGAGAGGGGCCGGGGGTGAGGGCTGCCGACAACACAAAAAAAAGCCCGAGGCGTTCGCCCCGGGCTTTTCACTGACACGTTTACGGTTTAGCGGAATTCGATGTAGTCGATCGCCGCCACCGAGTCGTAAATCGCGTCGGCCACGTCGCTGATGGTAATCAGGATGGTGATCGTGGTCGCGCCTTCGGGCAGAGCGTACACGGCTTCGGAGCCGGTCACGTTCAGGTCGTCGTCCTCACCGCGCGGCGAGCTGCCGCCTTCCCACACCAGGTGGCCGTCCAGCTCGTTGGCGGGGGTGTTGTACGCGGCGTCGGCGCTGTCGGCGATGAAACCGATGTCGGTGTTGGTCAGGTCTTCCCAGTTGTTCTCGCCGTTGATCGTGCGGTGCACGATGTAGCCGGTGTCGCCCTGCACCTGCATGGTGAAGATGTCGTTGTAAGGCGAGCCGACCCACTCGGCGTATTCCTGGCTCAGGAAGTCGTAGCCCACGGCCACTTCGTTGTAGCCGGAAACGTTGAAGGTGCGCATCACGGTGCAGGCCTGCAGACCGCTCTGGGTCGGGCTGCCCGTCGAGATGTACGCGAAGCTGCCGGTCGCGTCGGTGCCGCCGGGGAACAATTCGCCGTAGGCGTCCGGATCGTCGTTGACGATCGTGAAGCAGTCGCCGGTGTTGCCCCAGTTGGTGATCGCATCGTCGAACTCGTAGCGGTCGCCGGTGCCGGTGGTGCCGTTGCCCGGCTGATCCTGCGCCAGGTTGGTTTCGCCCACGGCCACCACGTTGGTGTCGTCGCTGCTGAACGGATCATTGGGCGGTTCGGTGCCCGGATCCTTCGGGTTCTCTTCCTCTTCCGTGTCGGTCACCGGACCGGCGTCGGAACCGGCGCAGTCGCCGGCGTCGAAGTTGACCATCGCGGGTTTGTCGTCGAGGCTGGGCAGCGCCCAGGAGCCGTCGACCGCGAAGGTGAAGAACGGACCGTCGGAGGCGGTCACCAGGATGTCGTCAGCCGACGGCGTGCTGCCGTCGCAATCGGTGACCGTACCGGTGATGTAGCCGACCGGCTTGCCGCTGAAGTACGCGGCGTACCAGCCCGCGCCCGACGAACCGATCGACGGGCCCAGCTTTTCCAGCGTGTCGCCGTCCAGCTTGATCTTGCCGTCGTCGACCAGAACTTTATTGGCGTAACGCAGACCGTTGCCCGCGCCGTTGGGCAGCGACTCGGCCTTGGCGAAGACCACCTGGTATTCGATTTCGTCCAGGTCGAGCACGTCTTCGAACATGGAGATGTCGACCGAGAACGTCTGGTCGATGGCTTCCACTTCGTCCTCGCCCAAATTCACCGCAAACATGAAGTACCAGTTGCCCGGTGTGTCCACGCCCGAGATGTCTTCGAATTCGTCCTCACTCAATTCCCAATCGTATCCGGTCAATTCTTCGAGCGCATCTTCCGCCGCATCTTCGCAGCCGGCCAGCCAGAACATCGCCAGCACGATCGTCAGCAGCGAAATAAAACGGATGGTTCGACTCATACTAAACCTCCCTTAGTGGTATCCAAGCTTTTGGAAAATCATTTTTTGGCAAAGAACAAACGTCGCTATTGTTCATAGCAAAGTTCGAGGCTGAGTGTCAAAGGATTAGACTAGGTGGTCAAGACGTCGCTGAGGCAGACCAAGTCGAGATCGACCTGGGCCATGACCGTTTCCGGCAACTGATGCGTGTCCGCTTCCAGCTGCGGCTGGTCGTCGGAAGAAGAGATATAGACGATCGATCCAATCAGCAATCCAAATACCAACAACATGGTGATCAAACTGCGTAAATAAAGAGTTTTCATTCCAAAATTCCTACCTTGGCCTGCGCGTTTCTTACCCTTGGTTGTGATATCGGTCTTTTTTATCGAAGCTAAAGAACTTTTTGATTTTCCAGCACTTTTTGAACATTTGTTCAATGGAAGTATTGGAAGTATCGGCCGGTTTCAAAGGCAAAATTCTTGCTTCGATCTCTTTTTTCGGTCAGGGGGCCATGGAGGTAAACGGATTTTTTTCTTCGTCGACCACTGCCAGGTGGATATGATTGCGCCGGAACAGAATAATCACCTTCCGCCCCGGGATCTCCCGCAGGCCGCGGTCGAGTTCCTCGAATGTATAATACTGGAATTCCTCAAGTTTTTGCCCATAGATGTACTCGAAGACCTTCCCGCCGCCCAGCACGTACACCCCTTCCATGTAATAGATCGAGTACAGCGGCGCCGGTCCCCGGCTGCGATTGACCGCCAGAATCTTGCGCGAAGCCAGCTCCGGCATCTGCTGTTTTATTTCATCGACCAGGCGTTTGGCCAGCAGGCCGTTGTCGCGCAGGCGGTGCATTTTATGCTGAATCGAATAGCAATTTGAGAAAATCATCACGCCCGAGAAGATCAGCAACGCCGTGAAAAGTATGAACTTTTTCCGATCCCACAGAATGTGGAACACGCCGATCAGCCCCGCGCCCAGCAAAATGGAAAAAAAGACGTTCGGCTTGTACACGTACAATTCGCTGATTTTCGCCATCAGCACGTCGGGCAACATCACCGCGAACATCATCGCCAGCAACAACACCACCTGCCGCCGCCCCTGCTCCTGGTTGCGCCAGCGCCAATACGCCCCGATCCCGAAGACCGCCGCGGTCACCAGCAACGACGCGCCCCAAACGGCCAGGAAAGCGGCATCGTTCATCCGCAGCACGATCACGCTGCTGCCGACCGGCGTGAACAGTCCCAGCAGAAAAAGAATCGTGTTGACGATCACGTTCAGGCCCGGCCACAGATCGTAGCGCCCGGCCTTGCCCCAGCCCGGACCGCTTACGCCCGCGTTGAAACGCAGAGCGAAATAGACGATCAACACGACCGCGAACGGCCAACACAGCCGCACCAGGGCGCGCAATCGCTCGCCGGGTTCGTGCCGCCGCGCTTCGTCGCCCAGCATAAAAACCAGCGCCGGCACGTAGCTGATGCCCGAATCCTTCCACAACAACGCGCCCATCAGCCACAGCGCGCCGGCGATCGCCGCCGGTTGGCCCAGCGGCCGCTCCTCCTCTTTGCGCAGCAGCATGCCCAGGGCGATCATCCCGAACAACGTGGAATAGATCTGGTTGGCCGCGTCGTTGGACAGCACCGCCATGGCGTTGGTGTGGCTCAGGCCGAAATACAGCGCCGCGGCGATCGCCGACCGGAATCCGAAGCGAAACCGCCGCGCGAACCAGTACACGGCCACGACCATCAGCAGATGAGCCAGGATCGTCGCCACGCGATAGGGAATGGGGTTGAAGCCGGTGAGCCACACGTTGAAGCGAATCAACAAATGTTCGAAGGGCCGATAAAACTCCGGGTTGTAATTGTGGCCGAACAATTGCCACCACGGCTGCTTGATCGTCGAAAGCACCTTGCTCCAGGCGATGTAATCATCGGCGAACAACAGCAGATCGAGGCTGGGCAGGTAGATCGCCAGCACGGAGCTGATCGCCAGCAGCAGGTACGCCGGCCCCTGCCACCGGAGCGAAACGCGGGGCGAATTTATCGGCACGAAGCGGCTCCGCGCCCGGGGATGGCAACGTTCGCAACCGTCAGCGTCGAACCCTCCTGTGGATAACTCTGTGGAAAACACAAACGATCATCATCAAACTCCGAAGCGCGGTCAAATGCAAGATGCAATTACGCCCGAAAAACCGAGGAAATCACCATATTGCGACGGTCGACATGCGATAATCTTATCTTATTTCAATGGGTTATGGAAGTTATTGACCGGCGGCGGCCGCTTATTGACCGGACAATTGAGAAATATTCTCACTCAAATCGAAAAAACGCTTGTCCCGGGCCATGTTGCGCATTTGTGCACAACTTATCCACAGGCCGCGACAAAATAAAAATCGCTGGATTAACCGTTTGTTTTTTCACATTTGAGCAATTTTGGGGGGAAAGGGCGTTTGACATCGTCGGCTTTTACGGACCGGAAAACGATGCGCAATCCATTTCGTAAACCGTTGCCGGCTCGCCGAAAAATCGCGGTTGCGAGAAGCGGACGACCTCCGGCTTGACCGGCTCCAGCGTCACCCGCGGCAGATCGACCTCGGCGGCGGTCAATCCGTGCAGCCACAATTTTTTATCCCCCGCTCGACAGTCCGGCAGCCGGTTCGCGGGGGTGTAGCGGCAAAAGTCGGCGCGCCCGCCGGCGTCGGCGTCCAGGTAGTTGACGATGTTGCACAGCAGCTCGTCGCCCTCGGCCAGCGCGTCGACGCGCCGGTCGGCCAAGAGCGTCAGCCCCAGGTAATACCGGTTTTCCGCCTGCATCGTTTTGTAGCGCAGGTCATCGAGCGAATGCCGCGCGGCCGGGAACATGCTCAGGCCCAGCAACACGGCCAGCGCGAACACCGTCAGCCGATAGGCTCGCACCCCATACCGTTGAGCGACGGCCGCCGCGCCGATCGAGGCCCACACCAGCAGGTAGCAGAACAACGGCAGGAAGTAATTGAAGATCTCGTTGATCGCATAGGGGAACGCCAGCAGCGCGTGCAGCGCGATGATCGCCGCCACCCACGCACTTTCCCGCCGCCGCAAGGCCAGCCCCGCCGCGCCCAACGCCAGCAACGCCGCCCAGGCGGGCACGGACAGCATGTCCGTCGCCAGCCGCCAAAACAGGCCGAGGTTGTGCGGCACGATCGTCGGGTCCATGAACCGGCCGCCGTAACCGCCGATGCCCGTGGTCAGTTCGACCGCCCGCCACACGAAGGAAAAAATTCCGTCACGCGGGTCGAGAAAATCGCGAAACACCCACAACTGCGCCGCCACCGCCGCCAGCGCCAACGCGCCCAGCGCCGCCCAACGGCGAGCCGGCAGCTTCGCGACGATCCCCGCGACCAGCAGCGGCGGCAGAAAAGCCACGATCATCGGGTGGTGAAACAAGCCCAGCCCGGCGATCGCCAGCGCCGCGAATAGCGCGCGCTCCTCGCGATTCTCCAGCCAGCGAAACAGGCAGGCGAGCGACGCCAAGACGATCAGGCAGTGCAGGCCGTAGGTTTCGAAGATCAACGCATTGCGCGCAAACAGCGGCGCGGTCGCCAATGCCGCGGCGGTCAGCGACGCCGCCCAGGCCGCTCCCGCGCGTTGGCCGATGCGCACCAGCAGCAGCAGATTCCCCGCCGCCACCGCCAGCATCAGGCCGTGCGCCGCCGTCGCGTAGGCCGCGCCCGCGCCCGTCGCCGGCCACCCGACCGCGTTGGTCAACAGTATCTGCAACGGAAACGCCAGCAGATACGGTTGCCACAGCCGGCCCTTGGCCAGCAGCATCGCCGTGTCGGTTTCGTAAAACGGATAGGGAGAAACATAGGGCGCGTACAACGTCAGCAACAACAGCAACGGCGGGAGGTACGGCGCCAGACGCGCGAACCAAGGAGCCCGGGACGTCGACTCACCGGGGCGCGGCATCGT
Source organism: bacterium (assembly GCA_036725605.1). Taxonomy (GTDB): domain Bacteria; phylum Lernaellota; class Lernaellaia; order Lernaellales; family Lernaellaceae; genus CALBTQ01. Next base: position 10,996 of record DAIMDW010000020.1, on the reverse strand, counting down.
CGCCGTCATCCTTAATGAAAAATGACTCGATTCCCCGTACGATCCACACGGCCAGGCAGGCCGCGCCGCTGCCCACCGCCGCGCCGACCAGCACGTCCAACGGATAATGCACGCCGACGTACACCCGGCTGTAGGCGACGATCAGCGCGACCAACGCCGCCGGCGCCAGCCATTTGCGGTAATACGCACCGACGACGAACGCGAACGCCGCCATGTTCGCCGCGTGGTTCGAGGGCATCGACCAACTGCGCTTCACCCCGACCAGCGCCCGCACGCCCTCGAGCGTCACGCACGGCCGCAGACGTGCGATCCACGGCTTGAGCGCCTGCGCGCAGAAGATGTCGGTTACCGCCACCGCCAGCAGCGCCGTCGCCACGAACAGCCGCGCCCGGCGATCGCCCTTGATCAACAGATACAACGCCAACACGCCCACCGGCAGCCACAACCACCAGGGTTTGTCCAGCGCCACGGCCAGCCAATCGCCCAGGCGGCAGGTCCAGCGGCCGTTGATGAGCCGAAACAGTGTGACGTCAAGTTCGTGCAGCACGCGCGCCTCCAAAAAATTAGGGCACCCCTTCGCAGGGATGCCCCAATTTCATGGAATCATGGATTGCTTACTTCTTCTTCTTCAGACCGCCGGCCTTAACCGGTTTTTTCTCGGACTTCGGCTTCTTCTTCATTTCGACTTTTTCCGGGGGCGCCGGGGCGGCCGGTTTCTCCGGTTCAGCCGGCTTCACGGCAACCGGGGCGGCCGGTTTCGGAGCGGGCTTCGGCGCAACCTGCACCGGGGCCGGCTCTTCTTTTTTGCCGCAGCCGATCAGGGCGAAGCTGCCGAGCAAGAAGCAGATGGCGGTCAGAATGATGATAGCCTTTTTCATACTTGAAACCTCCGTTGATAAAAGGTTCACAAAGTGGATTTCAACCTGCCACAGTCAAAATTCCGAAGTTGAATGATTCGAAATCGTTCACCTACAAAAATTGACACCTGGTTGATCTATTGGGTTCCCGCCGAATGGGCGGCGGTTACCTTTCTCCGCCAACCCACCCACAGCGGCCATGGCGAAATCCGACATTGTCTATTGTTCCCGGCGACAAACGCCGGCGTTTCCACGTATTTCTCTTTCAAACAACGAAAAAATCAACTGGATACAGCTTAAACCTTTACAATGTTTGGCACTAATCCACACTGTTCCGGTCAAGATATAGCAAAACCATAGAAAAGACGGGTATCAATGTCAACAGGTTTTTATCTTCATTTCGGTCGGCGAATTGAGCTTCAATAACTTTTCCGGGCGGGAGAATCGTCGTCAGACCCTATTCACGTTTATATTTTTTGTTGTATAAGAAAGCAAAGGGATCGATTGTCGGTCCACTTCGGCGGCCCTCATCCCCGCCCCTTCTCCCACCGGAAGAAGGGAGTCGAGACTGCCGGCTCTTACCCTCTCCCCGGGGGAGAGGGTCGGGCGCAACTCGGGGTGAGGGCGTAAAAGCGGGGACAAGACACCAAAGTCACGGATGACTTTGTCGGTGATCAACAAGGGGGAACTTTTCATGGGTCGCGAAACTTGGAGAAACAAAGTCGTCGAAAGCAGCCTGTTGGATCGCATTGACCGCGGGCGCTCGGAAGGGAAAAAACCGCAGGGCGGCGAGTTCGAGGAAACGGTGAAAAAGCGTTTGCACGAATGCAGCCCCGGCGATTACGTGCGCGAGGTGCTCAAGGGCGCGAACAACCTGGGACCCTTGCTGCGCGTCATCGATCCCAAAGCGGGCATCCTGGAAAGCCGCGCCGGGCAGATCTCGCGCATGTCGCCGCGCACCCAGGTCGCCGTGCAGGTCTAGGTTCCTACTCGATCGGCCGGGCCAACCACCGGTCCCACACGTCCGACGACGCCTTGGCGTTCAGATCGTAATCGATGATCCCCATCGAGCCCCACATGAGCCACGCGCCAAGCAAGCCGATGTCGTACACCGCCTCGTACAACGTGCACCACAATCCCGGCGCCTGACAGGGACAAGTATCCAGCACGTCGGCAATCAGAAAATCGCGCAGCGACCACCAGCACAACAGATCCGAACCCAATTCGTCCGCCTGGACGAACAGCTCCTGCATGAACGCCGCCTGCGTCGTCTCGTCCGAAGGCAGCAGTTCGAAACACGGATCGGCCAACGTCGGATACGGCAGCACTACATTCTGGGAGCTCACGCCGATTTCCGCGAAAACGATCGTCTCGCCGGTCAGCTCCGTCACGGCCGAATAGTAATCGTCGGGCATGCCGCCGGGCGCGTAATCGATCAGCCACAGCGGGTAGTTGCTGATGCCGATGCGGTCGCGTTCGATCGACGCGTTGCGCGCCAGCGCCTCTTCCAGGCAGCGCCGCTCGCCGAAGGTGCAATCGCCGTTGTCCTCGAAGCCCCACAGGTGGTCGATGGTGAAACTGGGGAAGATCACCCGCTCGGGCGCGAGAAATTTTTCCTGCTCGTACGCCTCGTTGACCAGGCCGATCAACGAATCGTACTGGTCGGGGCAGCTTAAATCGTACATGTTCATTTCGATGCCGTGGTTCACGTACGGCGGGTCGAAGAAGTCGATCATCCACCGCACGTAGTTGCGATAGGCCGTGCGGAGATTCGTCGCGCCGGGCGACGCGTCGAAATCGAAACAACCGGGATTCCAATCCTCGTCGACGATCAGTTCGCCGTCCTCTTCACGCGCCAGCGGCGCCAGGCCGTCGCGCATGCCCGACAGCGGCGTCACGCTCAGAAACACCTCGACGTCCAGCGTCTCGACCATCGCGCGAATCTCGCTCATCACCGCCGCCCAGGCCGCGGGCGGCTCGTCGCCGGCGGCGAACTCGTTCCACGGCAGGCCGAAGAAATCCTGGTGCACCGACAGCAGATCGATCCGCCCGGCGAACCCGGTCACGTCGAAGGAATCGTCGATCGACCACGGGCCGAATTCGTATTGATACGGCGCGGCCGACAGCGCGAACGAGCGCGGCTCCAGATCGTCGTCGCCGCTGTCGTCGTCGGTCGTATCATCGTCGAGCGTATCGTCGTCGGGCGTGTCGTCATCGTCGGCGGCGTCGTCGTCGGGCGACGAATCGTTGTCGTCGTCATCGTCCCCGCAGCCGATCATCGGCAACAACAACACCAGCAGCAAAAAAACAATGTTTCGCATCGCGGCCTCCCGGTTTAGTTAAACACCGCCGCCGACGATTTTGACACCCCTATCTTTTTCTCTTTCCCCGCCCTGGCCGGAACGGCCCCGGGTCTGCTAAGATGCCGCGCCAATGGGGGTGCAGGTGGACAAGATTCAGGACGTCACCGCCGTCATACTGGCCGGCGGTCGCAGCAAACGGATGGGTACCGACAAGGCGCTCATTCGCTATCAAGGGCACACGCTGCTGGAACGGCAGATCGCCAACATGCAGCGCCTGTTCGCGCACGTGCTGGTGGCCGGCGGCGATCCGGCGCGCTATCCGCAAACGACGGTCCCGGTCGTGCCCGACGTACTGGCCAGCGGCGGATCGATCGTCGGCCTGCACGCCGGCCTGACCGCCGCGACGACCGACCGCATTTTCGCCGTCGCCTGCGACATTCCCTTTCCGCAGGAACGGCTGATCCGCTTTCTCCTTGAGGTTGCGCCCGGCGCCGATTGGGTGGTGCCGCAAACGGCCAAGGGCCTCGAGCCGCTGTTTGCGCTCTACAGCCAAAAGTGCCGCCCGGCGATCGAACGCATCGTCGACGCCGGCGATATGCGCATTCAATTGTTGGATGATCACATCGAAACGGCGCGCATCGCCGAAACCGATCTGCGCCGCCACGATCCCGCGCTGCGCAGCTTCATCAACGTCAACACGCCCGACGATTTCAACTCGCTGCCGCTGACCTCGATCTGACGTTCACTGCCCGGCCGGAAACAACGTCAACTGGCGGGCGACGACTTCGTCCAGCCACTCCGGTTTCTTCTCGAATTTTTGCGCCTGCCGATACAACGCGCGCGCCTGCTCGTAATGGCCCAGCCGGCGCTGCAGCTCGCCGCTCAAATAGGTGTGGACGATCCGCGTATTCTCGTCCAGGTCGTCGCCCTGCAAAGCCAGCGTGTAGTTGGCCAGCGCTTTGCGTTGCGCCCGCCTCTCGACCTCCGCCGAAGCGTTCACCCGCACCGACAACAACGACCAGTCGTCGCCGTCCAGGTGCGGCTGCAACAAGGGCATTGCCTGAGCGACCAGCTCGTTTTCGCCGTGGTCGCGCAACTTGCGCAGGGCGTACACGACCATCGCATAGCGCTGCTCCGCCGGCGCCGCGTCGACGCCGGCCAGCACGGCCCGCGCGTCGTCCACTTCGCGTTCCGCCGGATTCTTATCGCGCGCGAAACTTTCCAGTTCCTTGTAATGGTTGCTCACCCACTCGTCCTCTTTGGGGGAGAACCTTTGATACAACACCTCGAACGGATTGTCCGCCAGCCGCGCCGCCCAACTCTCCTTCAAATACTGGCCGGCCAGCGTGCGCGGCGTCGCGTCTTTGAGCTTCATCACCTGGGCGATCAGATCGTGGCGCACCCACGGCTTGTCGATCGAGTCGAGCGGCCGCAGTTTCGCGGCGGTGAACTTCGCTTTGAACTCCTCGCTCACAGGCTCCCGGAAATCGCCGAGATACCCCGAATAGAGGCACTTGGGACAGGTGATCGCAATGATCATGATCGGGTTTTGTCCGCCCGCGCGCATGAGAAAATCGGTGTCCTGGCCGCCGAGATTGTTGGTCGAAACGAGTTCCTCCGCTTCGATCTCGCGCCCGCAAATGGGACAGGTCACCGTCACGCGCTCCACGCTGGTCGCCAATACCGCCCGCCCGATCAGCACCAGGCTCGCCGCCGTCAACACCAGCGCCAACAACTTGCCTCTACCCGACATGGTCGTCTCCTCTCCGTTTCGCGAACGTTCGCATCGCCGTCTTACGGCTCGTAATCCTCAGGGAACCACGCGTGCCAGACGGACTGTCCGGCATGACACACCACGTGCACCGCACCTTCATCATCCAGCGCCACGTCCAGATGCTCGTAATAATGCTTGGTCGGCGCGCGGTCCAATACCACGTCGCGCCACACGCTGTCGATTTTGATTGTATAGCGCAAAATGCTTTCACCACGAGATGAATTGTAATTCAACGCATACACCAACACCGGGTTGCCGTCTTGATTCAACGCCAGCGCCAGCGGCGGGTATTGGTCATAAGCGTAATGCAGCGCCAGCGGAAGGCTGATCCTTTCGACCGTCCAATCGCTTTGAGCATTGGTGGCGTAGCTCGGCATAACCACGCCACCTTCCTCATAAAAGACAATGTGCGCCGCGCCGTTGGCGTCGACGGCCAGGTCCGTTTCCGTCCCGGTTTTTAAATACGAATCGGGAATTTCCGCCGCCACCCATTCGCCGGAAGCATTGGTGGCGTACATCAATAGCGTATCGAGGCTTCTTCGCACGCTGAACACCACATGCACGGCGCCGTCCGCATCGACGACCGTCGCCAGCGTTTGCCCCAGGGAATCATGCCCGTTCGAACCGGGAATCACGGTCGTCTCCCACTCGTCGCCGCTACGCCCGGCGTAATGAACCTGGGCGTCGTCGTAAACGACGTGCGGCCGGTCCTCCCCGTCGACGACCAGGTCCGCGTTTTGTCCTTCCGCCGTCATGCCGATCGTCTCGCTCGACCAGCCGTCGTCGCGCGCGGCATATTCCACCCAGGCCGTTCCTTCGTCGTCGAAGGACAGATACGCCAGACGCGCTTGGCCCGCGCCGGTCAGCGCCACCGTGTTGCGATTCGTATGATCCGAGGTGAGCGCGGCGTTTTGTCGATCCACCGTTTCGCGCAGCCATTGATCGTCGGCCTTGTTCGCGTAGCGCACGTTCCCGCTTTTGTCGTCGGCATAAGCCAGATGCACGCCGGTCTCGCCGACGGCGATCGTCGCGCCGTTACCGGCGGCGCTGTCTTCATGAACAATCGTTTCGGTCCAGCCGTCCTTCGCTTTCGTCCACAGCAACAGACTGCAGGAATCATTCTGCAACGCGGCGATGCGATCGTTGCCGGCCCCGTCCAATGCCAACGCAACGTTGAAGAGGCGGTCCTGCTCATTTTGCTTGAGCACCTGCGCCTGCCAATTGCCGGAGGCGTTGGTGAATGTTTTGATCAGCGAGCTCTCCGACAACTCCAGGTCAAAGGCGATGTGCGCCCGGTTGTTCTCGTCCAGGCGCAGGGCGACGCCGGCATGATGGGTTTGTTCGGTGAAAAACTCGTTTTGCAACTTTTCGGTCAGCCAGGCCGTGCCGGTCGAGGTCGCAAACCAATAACCGGCGTAACGCGCTATGACCGGATAGCCAATACTTATGTCGACCTCGAAGGCGACATACGCAACGTTTTGGGCATCCACCGCCAGCGCCAGCGACTTCACGGTATCGTTATAATTGCTGCTGTAAAACACCGTCTGGATTTGCCACGTTCCGCCGGCGTTGGTCTGATATTCAATTTCGGCAGGGGCGAGCCAATAGGCGACATGCGCCGCGCCGTTACCGTCCACGACAAGCGATGGTCCGTACGCATAGAGATTTTCATCCTGGTACAGCGTCTCCGTCGTCCAGCTTCCCGAACGATCGGTGGTGTAATAAAGACAATGTCGATTCGCCCAGGCGATGTGCCGGCAGCCTTGTTTGTCCAGGGCGAAAGTCGGCTTGGTCTTGTCGACGTCCTCGGCGATCCGCGCCGACGTCCAGGAGCCGGAAGCGTCGCTCAGGTACACGAGCGCCTCGTTCCAGGAATCGTAATACACGATGTGCAGCGCCCCGTTATCGTCGACGGCCAATTGCGGATAATACGCATACTGCGCCAGCAGCCGCGGCGCGGCCTTGTCGCCGACCCGCAACAGGTACAAAAAGCGCGTCTTCACGTAGACGATCAACGTTTCACCCGCCGGGGTGATCGCCAGTGAAATACCGTCGTCGCCGGGCGCGCCGCCTTCCACCCGTTCCATGGTCAAATCGCCGCGTTGAATAGTCTCCGTATCGGTCAGCCAATCGCCGAGGACGACATCGGGATAACCATCATCGTCGTTATCGTCGTCGTCGCCGTCGTCGTCTCCGGCGTCGTTGTCGTCATCATCGGCATCATCGTCGGAATGCGCATCATCGTTGGCGGAATCGTCGTCGCAGGCGATAAAAGAGAAAAGCAAAATCAAGGCGAGCAAGGGCAAAGAGATGAACCGTTTGTCCAAAAACATGTTCCCATCTCCTTTTGCCCCCAAGCAACATTAATTTAATAACAAATCTTCTCCGAGAAAATCCATCGGAATCTATGGCCATCGGCATAAAATCCCTATCGCGTGCCGGGAGATTTTCAGTTTTCTGAAAGAACGTCTCCGAAAATCTGAAGTTTCGGCCCGATCGGCGTTCGCCGCTGCGGATGATCTTTGTTCATTCTATCGGGCACTTAGCCCGTTTTGGCCGCAGTTGGCACGCATCATGCTCTTTCTCAAGACGAACATCCGGATGGATCAGATAGATTGACCCAGTCACTTGACCGACTCCTTGGCGAGACAGGCGCCTGTCGTAACAACGACCCTGTTGGTGATACGGATGTGAAATCCTCCTCGGCGCGGTAATCCTGCCGCGCCGAACTTTTTTGCGTTTTGTTTATAAAAATATTATCGTGATCGCGACCAGCCTTGGAGGGAATGATGAACGATCGGATTTTGTTTGCCGGCCTGTTGGCCGCCCTCGCCGCGATCTTCACCCTGTTCGCCTGCGCCGGCGATGACGATGACGATAACGACAACGATGATTCCCTCGACGATGACGACAACGATGACGCCGACGACGATGCAATCGACGACGACGACGCGGACGATCATCCGTGGTCCGGCCCGGGACAATGGGCGGCGCGAACCCCGATGCCCACCGCCCGCTCCAGCATGGCCGTCGCCGTGGCCGGCGGTTTGGTCTACGTGATGGGCGGCGCGAATATCGCGATCTCGCCCGACCGATACCTCGACAGCGTCGACGTCTACGATCCGCTCGCCGACAGTTGGCAAGCGGGCGTCGCGCTGCCCGAAGCGCGCCTGGGCGCGGCCGTCGGCGTGATCGACGAGCGCATCTACCTGGCCGGCGGCTATGCCTACACCCCGAGCGCGTCGCGCTATCTGAATCGGCTGGACATGTTCGATCCGCAAACCGGCGAATGGACCGCCTTGTCGCCGATGCCCACCGCTCGTTCGCTCGCCGCCGGCGTCGTCTCCGACGGCATGTTCTACGTACTGGCCGGCCGCAACGATGAGGGAAAATCGATGCAAACCCTCGCCGTCGTGGAGCGCTACGATCCGGCGACCGACGAATGGACCTCGCTGCCGTCCTTGGCCGTCGCCCGCGAAGCCTCCGCCGCGACGACCGCGGGCAACGCGATTTTGCTGGGCGGCGGCTGGACCGGCACGATCACCGGCTATCTTGCCGCCGTGCTGATCTACGATCCGCTGACCGGCGAAACGTCCGCCACCGATCTGAGCGAGCCGCGCTGCTCATTGGCCGCCGCGACGTTGTGGAACCGCTATGCCGTCTTCGCCGGTGGCTACCTCGACGCCTGGCCGCCCTTTCGCGAAGCGGTGGACGTTTTCGACGCAACCAACGCGCAATGGTTGGCGATCGCCGATCTGCCCGACGGTCGCGGCGGACTGGGTCTGGTCGTCGCCGACGGCCGCCTGTTCGCCTTGGGCGGCGGCGATTACGACGAGGAAACGCAAACCGCCTGGGCGCCCACCGCCGACGTGTGGGAGTTCGTCCCCGATTGATCCGCGTCTTGCCTCCTCGCGCCGGATGGTCTAGAACCGAACGACACTCAAGCCAAGGCAACGCGTGAAGGAACTGTTTTCCATACTGCGTATCCACATCGTCTCGATCGCCGTCGGCGGCGCGCTGGTCTTCGGCTGGCTGTTGACCGGCCGCTACCTGTGGTGGATCGCGCTGATCGGCGGGTTCGACTGGCTGCTGATCAACCTCGCCAACCGCGTCAGCGACCTGCGGGAAGATCTGGCCAACGCCATCCCCGGCAGCGAGCGCATCGCGCGGCGCAAGACCGGCACCATGATCGCCTGGGCCGCGCTGCTGGCCGGCTCGCTGGCGATCACCGTACCGCTGTTTCCCGAACTGACCGGCTGGCGGCTGTTCATGCAGGCGGTCGGGCTGGTGTACAGCTTCCGCATCATCCCCCATCCCGGCGGACGGCGGCGGCTGAAGAACGTCTACCTGCTCAAGAATCTGCTGTCGGGCCTGGGCTTCGTCACCTCGTGTTTCCTCTACCCGCTGGCGCACGCGGGCTTCGCCGCGCAGATCGCCTGGCCGGGGATCGTCGCGCTGATGCTCTACTTCGTGCCCTTCGAGCAGTCGTACGAAATTCTCTACGACCTGCGCGACCTCGACGGCGACCGCCGCGCCGGCGTGCCGACCTACCCGCTCGTGCACGGCGTGGCGACCACGCACACGATCATCCACGCGCTGCTGCTCGCGTCGTTGGCGATCGTGCTGCTCGGCTTCGTGCTGGGCTTTTACGGCGTGAAAGAAACGCTGATGGGCTTCGGGCCGGTGCTGCAATTCTTCCTGCTGCGACCGATCCTGCGCCGCGGCCCGACGACCGCCGACTGCATCGTCGTCACCTTCCTGGGTACCGCGATGCTGCTGGCCTACCTCGCCTGCACCGCGTTGTGGCTCGCCGCCGGTCTGCCGGAAAACATCTACCTCTGAGTGCGCCCTTGCGGCAAACGTCGCCTCGCCCCTACACTGGATCTTACCCACCCAGCCTCAAGGAGATTTACGATGAAGATCATGGTCGTCAACGGCAATCCCAAGGAAGGCGGCTTCATCGCCGGATGCCTGGACATCCTCGCCGGTCATCTCGCCGAAAACGGCGCGCAGATCGATCGGCTGAATCTGCGCGAGGCGAACATCGCCGACTGTCGTGGGTGCTTCGCCTGCCTGCGCACCGGCCAGTGCGCCATGCGCGACGACATGGACGACATCGTCGAGCGCCTGCGCCGAGCCGACGGCTTCGTCGTCGGTGGGTCGGTGCGCAACGGCTACGTCACCGCGTTGTACAAGCGCTTCTACGAGCGCATCACCTACCCGCTGGGCTTCCCGCTGCACTTGGAGGAAAAATACACGCTGGCGCTTTCGTGCGTCGGCCTCATGGGCGGCAAGAAACCCTCCCGCAACCTGCTGGGTCTGCAGGACGTGATCCACACGCGGCTGTCGGGCTTTTTGTTCCGCGCGGTGGGCATCCCCGCGAAGATCGAACCGGTTTCGCTGCGTCCGGAGTTGACGCGCGCCGCCGACAAGCTCCTCGCCGACATCCGCGCGCAGCGGCCGCGCTCGTTCGGCCAACGCGCCGCCTATGCGCTCGACCGCGCGATCATGCGCAAGTTCGTTTTCTCGCGCAACCCGGAGTTGTACGCGGCGGTCATCGAATCCTATCGGGAGAAAAACTACCTATAGCTTGAAGCGCGTGGCCGGCGCGTGGGGGATCGATGTGAGGCCAGCCATCCGCCTCTGCAAATAACACCTCGGTGGCGCTGATACGCCGAACGCAGTGAGGCTTATCAGTGTATGAATTGATCACCGATAAACTCGCTCAGTGCCACCGGGAGAGGGTAAAAGTCGGCAGCCTGAGTCTCCCTTCTCCCCGTGGGAGAAGGGGCGGGGATGAGGGCGACATCGTACTGTCCCCCTTTTAGTAAGACAGAATTAGGCGGCTTTTAGGGTGAGGTGCGCCGCTTCGACCTCGCATGGCGTTCGGTAATCGAGCGCCGAGTGGATCCGTTGTTCGTTGTACCAATGCACGTAGCGATCGATCGCCTCATGCGCCTCGGCCCAGGTGTCGTAACTGTTGGGCCAGATTTCCTCCTCCTTGATCGTGCGGATGACCCGCTCGACATAGGCGTTATCGTCGGGCGCGTTGTAGCCGGTGT
>DAIMDW010000019.1:0-123745 GCA_036725605.1 bacterium | reverse complement strand
CGGCTGCGGCTCGGGGACGATCTCCCTGGCGTTGGCCCGGCGCAGCCGCGCGGTGGTGAGCGTCGACATCTCGCCGGCCGTGTTGCGCAACCTGGCGCGCAACCGCGATCGTCTCGGCGAACATTTCCAACAGCCGCTGTCGCTCGCGCCGGTGCGGGGCGACATCGAACGGCTGCCCTTCGCCGACGGCGCTTTCGCCGCCGCGACCAACGAGGGCGTCATCGAACATTGGTTGGAGCGCGACGCGCGCGTGGCCGTGCTGCGCGAAATGGCCCGCGTCGTGCGCCCGGGCGGCGTCGTGGCCGTCTACGTGCCCAACGGCCGGCATCCGCTGGTGCGCTGGTGGTATTGGACAAAGTACCCGGGGTTCGTCACCAGCGCCTCGGTGCCCTGGCACCGCTACGGCTGGCGCGAATTGGCCGACGATCTGCGCGCCGCCGGTCTCGTCGAGGTGACCGCCGACGGACTCTCGCCCTACTCCACCCTCGCCGTCTGGCCCAACTGGTGGCTCCTGCGCGCGCTGGCCGCCGGGCTGCGCCGCCTGCTGCCCGAGCCGCAATGGCTGCGCCGCCGCTGGGGTTTCAACCTCGTCGCCGTGGGTAAAAAGCCGTAAGTCCAATAATCGAAAAAGTCGGGTGGCACTGATTCACCGAACGAAGTGAGGTGTATCAGTGTTTTTGTTATCCACTGTTATGCTCACTCATTTCATTCGCTCGCAAAACAGTGCCACCCGCTGCAATGGTTGCGTCACAGTGGGCAAAAAGTCGAACTGATTTTCCTTGCGAATCACAACTCGGATTTTGTCATGCCCGCACAGGCGGGCATCCAGGACCGGCCGATACTCTTCCTGACCTTTTTCCAAAAGGTATACGAGCGGATGGCTCAGGGTATGGCTTATTTACTTACGAATCACAGCGGCGAGCCGACCAAGCAGCCCGCCTCGCAGGTTTGCAGTTCGTCGATGCAGGCAATCATCACGTCGAAGTCGCAGTCGTCCAGCGGCTCGACGCAGGTGCGGAATGCAAGGTCGCAGTCGTGGTTGCACTGCCAATAGTCGACCATGCCGGCCAGTTCCGGATACGCCTCGGCGCAGGCCAGCGCGCCGGTGAACATTTCGGCGAAGCAGCCGTACAGGCAATGGTAGAAAACGCACTGGTCCTCTTCCTCGTCGCAGACGGCCCGGCAGTCGTAGAAGGGCGGCTTCAGATCGTCGAGACACTGCTGCGCGCCCGCGCCCGTGCCCAGGGAGTCGTCGTCATCGGCGGCATCGTCGTCGGCCGCGTCGTTGTCGTCGTCATCGTCGCAATCGCAATCGTCGTTGTCGTCGTCATCGTCGTTATCGCAGGAAAGCAAAAACGCGCCCAAGGTGAAAAACGCCATCGTCAATAAAATCAACCAAGGTTTCATCGTCACACCTCTCGTAATGGTTGCACCGAATGAAAAACTATTTATCGGTATGCTAACACACCTTCATGAGGGATTTCTCAAGGATTCGCCACGGGGAAAATTCCATACACCGCCGCATCTTCCGCCTCATAAAACGCATGCACGCGCCCGGCGTCGTCGATAAAGCCGGTCGGGCTGATACCGGCGACGCCGCCCCAATCGAGTCTGTCGCGCCGCCACGTCCCCTCCCGGCGCACGGCGTGCCATAAATCGAAATCAACGATATCCACATAAATCACATGGGGAAGACCGGCGGAATCGAAAAATATTTGCGACAAATAACCCCCATCGTCGATGGTCTCGCTCACCCACTCGCCGGAGGAATTGGTGACATAATGCAAATCATAATCGTAATAGGTGAGGTGCACGGCGCCGGTCTCGTCGGTAATGATGTCGCCGGCAGAGTGAGCCTCATCGTTCAAGACAGTGGACGTCCACTCGCCGGACGCATTCGTAACGTAGAGCAGATCGTCGGTGCTTTCGTCCCGGGCCAGCATATGCACCGCCGCATCATCAACGGCGATCGCGAGGTAGGTGCCCAAATTGACGTTATCGGCCGTTACCGGTTCGACAAGCCAGTCGCCGCCGGCGTTGGTGGCGTGATATAGCGGGTCGTTATTGTCGTAGAAGGCGATATGGGCATGGCCGTCGCTATCGAGCGCCAGATCGACATAGACGGACACACTGATTAACGGAGTCGGTACGGTTTCGCTCTGCCAGCCGTCGCCGGTATCGGCGGCGAAAAAAAGCTGGTTTTGATAGGAGTAGGCCACCGAAGCCAGACCATCCGCGTTGACGGCCAAGGCGATGTTGCTGCACCAACGATTTTCCTGCACCACCACCGACTGCCACTCGCCGAAACGATTGTTGGCGTAGATGATGTCGTCATCGTCGCTGCTGTTCGCCCTTTCCTTGCTTTGGTAGACCACGTGGATTACGCCCAGGGCGTCACGAACCATGTTGGTATTGGTGACGCCGGGAGCCTCGTCGACAATCACGCTGTTCCACGAACCTGAGATATTGTCCGTAAGAGCAATATCACCATTGGAATTGCCGTGGCTGATCAAAACATAGTTTTCGTCGTCCAGGGTCAGGCTAAGCCCCTGGACGCCGTATTCCGACAGATACACCGGAAATGCCTGGCCTTCAATGTTGAGGGCGATGTAGTCTAAATAACCGTACAGGCCCAAGTTGTACCGGCTCCCGGTGGCCAGGTATGCATTCCCGCTGTCGTCCAGAACCATGGACGCGCTGTAAACAGAGCCCGGTTCGTTGACGCGATGAATTCTCCATAAACCGTCACGGTTGTTCGCCAACAAACCCGTAACCGTTTCGTGATAGATCCCGCTGACATAACCCAACACAACAGCTCCGTCCGGCGCCAACGCCATCGATATATCGCGTCCCATGCTGAACGGATCGACCACGCCGATATCCCATGAACCGGCGCGGCCGCAGGCCGCCTTCAGGCGGCCGAGGGTAATGTCGCTGTAGGCGATCCACACGTCGCCGTCCGCCGCGACCGCCAGCGAGCAATATCGTCCCACATCGCCGGCGGCGTCGACCGACTCGGCGACCCAGGTTCCGCCGGCGTTGGTTGCATAACGCAGATCACCGCCGGGCAGGCGGTAATAACACAGATGCGCGGCCCCGACCGCGTCGATGGTCAGGTCCAACTGGTCAAACATCGGAAAGCCATTGGTGTCCGACCACCAGCCGGCGTCCTCGACGATCTGGGTCGTCCAGCCATCTTTCGTTTTGACGGCGTAGGTCACCGCGTGCGTAGTGGCGTCGTAAAACGCCAAATGCGGCAGGCCTTCGCCGTCGAGAACCATTTCCTGATCGAGGGCGATGGGGGCGACGACTTCGGGATCGGCGTCGTCATCGACATCGAAAACGATCAGTTTCCGGCCGCGTCGGACGGAAACCAGCGTGTGTCCGTCCGGCGTAACCACTACGGACGAACCGCGATCGCCCGGTTTTCCGCCGGCAAGATCCTGAATGGAAAGCGGAGCGATAAACTCGAAGTCGTCGTCATCATCGTCGTCGTCACCGGCCGGTTCCGTACAGAACTGCTGACGGCAGATCCATTGACAATTGAACGCCCAATTCGAGCAGGAGGATTCATCGTCGTGGCAGGAGCACACGCACTCGACGTACGCGTCGGCGTCGGCGCAACCATCGGCAAAATGATTCAGGCACAGGTCGACGTTATGCCAGGACGTGTACCAATTGTCGCACTCGTTCACGGCGAAATCGCACAACGTTGTCAACTCGCACTGATCGTCGTCGTCATCGATAGGCGTTGTATCGTCGTCGTCGTCATCGAGCGTATCGTCGTCGGTCGTATCGTCGTCGGGCGTGTCATCGTCGGGGGGATTCACATCGTCATCGGCGACTGGGTTGTCGTCGTCCGCCGCGTCATCATCGGGAGATGCGGCATCGTTATCGTCGTCGTCTCCGCTGTCGCAGGCCAAACCGACGGCCAATATCAACATCAACAAGCCATACAGGACATTCCGACTCATCATCGCCTCCAATGTCTGTACGATATATATCAAATAATATTTGCTTGTCTCTGTCAAGGATATGATCGCATCGCCGGTGAGATAATCGTGCCTTGTTCGCTCCGATGGGCGAACGGAATTCGTGACGGAGCCTGTCGATGTAAAATGCCGATGCGGGGACGATATTTACCGCAACGCGTTTCCGCCTACTCCGTCGCGACCTGTAGGTAGCGCACGTTGCCGTCGATGGTCAGCGAGACCGCGCCGTCGACGGCGGCGGAGTCGAGCTGGTCGCCGAACTGATCGTAGAGCGTCCAGTTGCCCGTCGCGCCGGGCGGCAGCGGAATCTCCACCGTCGCTTGCTGGCCGAGGTTGAGCCCGAAGCGCCACGCGGTGATCGTCCAGAGGCCGTCGTCGTCGACGAAGGCCAGCGCGTAATTGTCGTCCGCCGCGTCCCATTCGAGAGCGACGCCCAGGTCGCCCGCATAGCGCGACGCGCCGACCAGTTCGCTGAGCGCGACCAGCGCGTTGTACGCCGGTTTCGGGTCGGGATCGGTCACGCCGTCGGGCAGCTCGTAGAGGCCGAAGTAGTCCTCGGTGGGGATCGTCGAGCCCGGCTCCTCGTCGTAGAAAGTATACCAATAATAACCCGCGACGCCGGCCGCCGCCGACAGCAGCGCGCCACGCGCGTAGTACGCCGCCTGCCGGTCGTTGCCGATCAGCAGACTCGGCCAGCCCATCTCGGTGAGGTGGATCGCCTTGTCGCGGCAGCCCAGTTCCTCGAGCATGCCGCGCACGTCGTCGATGGTCGTGCGCAGGTCGGGGTAGCGGTACAGGCCGAGAATGTCCAGCGACAGTTCGGGCCCCGGCTGCTGCAGGAAGGTGTACGGGTGGATCGCGACGCCGTCGATGAAGTCGCACAGGTCGGGATGCTCCTCGCCGGTGCGCGCCAGGAAATTCCAGACGCCGCGCGGATCCAGCAGGTGCTCGGTGTCCAGCGAGCTCATGCCGCCGAACATCACCTCGGCGGTCGGATCGTTCTCGTGAATGGCCTCGTACGCGGCCTCCAACAGCAGGCCGTAGTGCTCCGGATTGGGACCGCCGCTCCAGAAGCGCTCGGTGTTTTGCTCGTTCCAGATTTCGTAGAGATCCAGGTCGTCGGCGTAGCGTGCGGCGACGGTGCCGGCGAAATCGGCGAATTTCGCGGGATCGATCTCGTTGGGGCTGCCGCCGGGCGCGGCCCAGCCGACGGAGTGCGTGACCATGGCCAACGGATTGAGTCCGGCCTCGCTGATCAGGCCGACCATCACATCGTACCCGTCGAAGGTCCACACGTCGTCTTGCGGTTCGATGTTGTTCCAGTAGAAGCCGCGCCGCACGTTGGTGATGCCCGCGGCGACCTCCTGTTGAATTTCGAACTCGCGCTCGCGGCGGTACGCCGCGCCGGTGGACATGTGGCTGGCGATGGACAGAATGTCGCCGACCGCCTTGCCCGTGGGCGTCATATCGTCGTAGGGCCCGGGCGTGTCGTCGTCATCGTCGACGGTGTCGTCGTCGAGCGAGTCATCGTCGAGCGTATCGTCATCGAGCGTATCGTCGTCGAGCGTATCGTCGTCGGTCGTATCGTCATCGTCGTCATCGTCGGACGAATCGTCGTCGGCGGCGTCGTCATCGGATGAATCGTCGTTGTCGTCGTCATCGTCGCCGCAACCGGCGAGCAGCAACAAAAGGATCAACAGTAGAAAACTCAATCGGCGCATCGGGCACTCCTTTCGACCGCCTGATCTTAACGGGAATTGTCGCCGCTGACAAACGCCGGGCGCGTTGGCTTCGCCGGCCGAATGCGCTACACTGGCCGCACGTTTTTATCATGAAGGATATCCCGTGCAAGCGTCCGACTCGGCCAAAAAGTTGTGGCTGGAAACCGCACTGGTTTTCGCGGCCGCGTTCGTCATTCGCGCGGCGGTCGCGCAGGGCCAGGCGTTGTGGGACGACGAGATCGCCAGCCGGATCATCGCCCTGACGCCGCTGGGCGATCTGCTGCGCGGCTATTACCGCGTCGATCCGCACCCGCCGCTGTTTCATCTGCTGCTTAAATTGTGGATCGCGCTGGCCGGCGCGTCGGACGAAGCGCTGCGTTTGTTGCCGCAGTTGTTGGGCGCGGCGACGGTCGCGGCGGCGTTTCGCACGACGGCGCGGTTTGCCGATCGCACGGCGGCGCGCCTCGGCGCGTACCTGCTCGCGCTGACGCCGATGCTGGTGTGGGCCGGCACCGAGCTGCGCGGCTTCGCGTTGCTCGCGCTGTTGCTGGTCGGCGCGACGCACTACGCGCTGGCCTGGCGCGAGCGGCAGGCGCGCGCGGGCATTTTCATGACGCTGTGCCTGGCCGCGTCGCTGTACACGCACTACTACGCCTTCTTTTTCGTCGGCGCGTTTTACGCGGCGGCCTACGCGCTGTTCGCCGAATTGCGTCGCGGGCTGCGGCGGTCGATCGTCGCGACGGCCTTGCTCTTCGCGCCGTGGAGCTACTTCCTGGTCGTGCAGATCGGCCACGGGCAATTTTTCCGCCGCTCGCTCTCCCTGCCGACGATGATAGCCGAGCTGGTCTGGCAGTTTCCGTTCACTTCGTTCCCCTGGGCGACCTCGGTTTTGCAGATGCGCCTGTCCGACACGTGGGCGCCGTGGTCGACCCGCGCGGCGGTGGCGGTGATGATCGCGGCGACGCTCGGCGCGCTGTGGGTGTTGTGGCGGCGGCGCAAGGACGAACGGCGGGCCTTCGATTTTCTGCTGGCCGTCAGCGTGCTCGCGCCGTGGCTGACGCTGGCCGGGGCGATGGTCGCGCCGTTGTTCGACCTTCGCTACCTGACGCCGTACCTGGTCTTTCCCGTGCTGGCGCTGGCCTGCGCGCCGCGATTGCGCGTCAAATTGCCGCTGGCGGTTTTGCTGGCGGTGTTGTGGATTGAACCGTTGGGCTTCGCGCTGACCTATCCGCTGAGCCGCCGGCCCGACTGGCCGCACGTGTGCACGCGGGTCGCCGGCGAAACGGTGTTGATTTACGAGCGCCACGCCGCGCCCGCGTTCTTGCACTACTGCGGCGACGTCTGCACGGTCGAGGCGATCTACGATTCGCCGGAGCGGATCGACGACCAAGAGCACATCGACGCGACCGTCGCCCGCTTCGCCGACCTCGATTCGCTGTGGCTGCTGATGACCAACGAGACGATCTACGATCCGAACCAAATGATCGTCCGCCGCCTGTACGAAAAATTCCCCCGGGTCAATCTTCTGATCGAACAACCCGGCATGCAGGCGGGCCTGATGCGCTTCCGGAAGTAGTTTTTTTGGAATAACACGTACGAGCTTCCACCTATTTGATACCTCACATGTAAGGATATAGTGCGTTCCATTACCCATATCATTCACTCAACCTTTGGAAATATTTTACTTCTTTTAAGCCATCTACAGCGCTGTTGATTTCCTCTATTGAATATAGTATTATTTTCCTATGAATATAGAGGTTGAATACAACGATAGCAGGTATATTATTATGATAACATTAAAGGGGTAATAAATGACGGAATCAACCTGTTCAAATAGCAAACTAAATCTGGTAGAGGAATCGCATAAAATCGATATTATTCTAAATGTCGCAGGGCAAGTCTTTAACGAAAGCGTTCGTTATAGCAGCATGATTTGGAAACATTCGTTGATGTACGCAACCATTCTCTTTGGCGTCGTTGTCTTTGCCAAAGGAGAAAAACTTCCCTTGGATCGAAATTCGGTTCTCTATTCAATTATCGGTTTTCTTGTTGTTGCATATGTATGGTGTATCACTATGCTGATCTATTGTTTGAAGAACATAATAAAAAACAGAAAAATCTTGGCAAAATGCCGTGAATCTCTCAAATTGTTTGATGAAGGATTTTACCTCCATTGTGTTTCGATTATCCCTCGGGCTTGGCAAACAAAAATGGTGAGCATACCATTATTTTCAATGCACTGTATTGCTGTTACTTTATCATGTTTTTTCGCAGTGCTTTTATTAATCAAGGCAGCTTGATAGAGAAAAATACACTGCATGTAATTTATATTTTTCGTTGAGGGGTGTTTATTATGAATGACGATAATTCCCTCGCTTTCACCGACGAGATAATTTCCGCTTGGCAGGAAACTGTCCGGATGGCTAAAGAAGAAATCCTGGCCGAACCGACAGGATCAAAAAGTACACGAGGAATGGCGGACCGAATCAATGTTTTTCGCAAAGCATTGTGCAATTCGGCTACCGAACTATTGCAAACAATTCCAGCCTACCGTGGATTGGGAAATTAGGGGAAATTAGGAAATTAGAAATTAGGGACAGTCACCTATTTCTCGGGAAATGGAAATTAGGGACAGTCACCTATTTCTCCATTCACATCATACTTGGTCGCCATCAAAATCCTCCTATCCACATTTGGCGTTCGGCGTTCCGCGTTAGAAACACCCACAGCCGGGTTCGTCGTCGTCGTCGCATGATATAACTACAGTGGAGGCCAACAGGAAAAGCACGGCCAGTGTACCGGCAAGAAAACCACGGTGCATTTCATCATCCTCCAATGCGGGCGAAGCGGCGCGAGGCTTCAGCTTCGCGCGATTATTCTACGGGAATAAAATTGAAATGTACATGCTGAAAAACACTGACAAGCCGCACCGCGTTCGGCGTGCCAGCGCCACCCGATTGGTTATTTGTAGGGGCAACTCCCCGTGGTTGCCCCGACCTGGACTGCCCGGGCCTGGGTAGGCACGGGGACCTACCCCCCTGCTCGAACGCTCGTACTATTGGCGTGGGACACTTTTCCGCATGCGTCCCACGGTCCATTTTTATAACCTGCTGATATCGTTGAATTATTATGCCGCACACCCGTGGGACAACCTGTCCCGAAGTGTCCCATTTGTCCCATCGATATGGTCAGGAAAGGCATTTCCAATCCTGGATTTCCGCCTTCGCGGAAATGACAGTTCTTTCCGTCATCCTCGGGCTTGACCCGGGGATCCAGGACTCCTAATACCGCCGCGTGAAGCGTGGCCTACCTTTTCAAATCGGTCAGTCGGTGAAGACCTCCAGGATGCGGTGCTGGAGGCGGCTGTAGAGCACTTCGATTTTGCCGTTTTCGTCCTGCACGAAAATCTCGCCGGTGTCGTAGTCGACGATGCACAGGTCCGTGCCCAGCGCGGAGAGATCGAGCGTGACGTACAGGCTGTGCTCGTTGGTGGAAACGGTGAAGATCCACGTCGCCGTGTCCTCCTGCTTGACCGAATAATCGAACGACAGCGGGAAGGTCGTCTCCGGCGCGAGGTCGATGTCGGCCTCGGGGGTCAGCAGCACGCGCATGAGCTCGTTGAGCTGCGCGATCTGCGCCAGGTAGTCGTTCCAGATTTCCTCCTGGTAGTGGATCGTGTAGTCGCCCGCGTAATTCCAGGGCAGCAGGCCGCGCGCGCCGTGGACGATGAACTGCCAGACCATGTTGCGCACTTCCAGCGCATTGGGATGATACTCGGCGTCGGTGTTGCCCTCGTACCAATCCCAACTGAAGGCCTGCAGCACGCCGATGATCGGCTTGAGATCCTGCGTGGCGTCGTGCGCCTCGTTCATCACCGATTTGATGTAGGACAGCGGCGCCCAATCGGACGGATACGGATCGACCATGAAGAACGAGCAGTCGTCGACGTAGCGCGCGAAATCCGACAGCGGCGCGTCAACCAGGCCGTCCAGATGGTTGGGCGCGTAGGTCGTGAGAAACTCGTGCACGGCGGCGGTTTCGTCCAACGGCACGTCGTGCAGGCCCGGTTCGTCGTAGGTGTACCAGCCGAAGAGGCTGCCGATGCCCGTGCGCGCGTCGAGCTCGGCCTGCAGTTCGGCGGCCGGGCGCGTCAGCACCTGGCTCATCGGCCGCCACACGCGCAGGATGACCATCACGCCGGCGTCGGACCCGGCTTCGAGGATGTCGATCTGATCCTGCAGCGAGGTGCCGCCGCAACAACTGGGGCCGGTCAGCGCGATGTTGAAACCCTCGGCCTTGAAGGCCTGCAGGCCGGTAAGGTCTTCGGGCGCGCTGTAAAAGCCGATGGGGAAGTACTTCTGGCCGTCGACGGTGAAGAAATTGTCGGCGTCAAAGGAAATGACCGACGGATCGGTCGTGTCGACGTCGGGCCAGGCGACGGGCGCGACCGGCTCGCAATCGACATAGGAGCCGCGATCGTCCGCGTCGTTGTCGTCGTCATCGTCGTCGTCAACCGGTTGTTGGTCGGCGGCGGCGTCGACATCGCTGGAGGGTTCGTTGCTCATCTCGTCGCACGCGGCGAAGGCCAGCAGGACGAGCAGACTCAGCAGCAGCAAGCTCAGACGTTTCATTGCAGCACCTCCATGACCTCGGGCGTGGTCAGATCGTAAAGCAACTGCGCGATCAGCCCGACGTAGGTGCGCAGCCCGTCGTCCATCGGATGATAGAACCACCACCCGATCGGAATGGGGATGTGCGGCAGTTCGAAGCCCGGATAGAGGAAGTCGAGGTATTGCAGCAGCCATTCCAGATGGCCGAGGTTGAACCAGTTCGGACCGGGGCTGGTGTCCTCGGGGCCGGTGTCCAGAAACGCCGCGCTCAGGTAGACGAAGGTTTCCAGCAGCAGCTCCCAGGTCTCCTGCGTGTTCGGCCCCAGCACGCCGAAGAACGGCAGCTTATAGGGTTCGCCCTCGTCCCACACGCCGTTGCCGTTGGCGTCGTAGTAGCCCGCCACGTCGTCCTGCTGCGGGTCGATCTCCAGCTTCATCAGCTCGAAGGATTCGATCAGGTCGGTCTGCGCCAGGCCCAACTCGATGGCGAACTGCGCGAAATTGTCGGCGCCGTCCTCGTCGAGCCATTTGAGAAAATCGGGATACTCCGGATCGGCGAGGATATCCAGAATGATGCCGGCGTAGTGATGAATGATCTCTTCGGTCGTCGAGCCGCCGGGCGCGGGATTGAGCGCGAAGTCGGCCCAGTTGAAGGTCAGGTTCGGCGCGATCAGGAAGCGGGCGAATCCTTCCCACAGCCGCGCAAAGGCCTGCAGGTTGTTCAGGTCGGCCAGGTCCCACTCGCCGGACGCGTCGAAGATCACCTCGTCGCCGTCGGTGTACAGCGGCAGCGAAGGCACGAAAAAGCGGAAGTCGGCGTGTTCGTCACGCAACTCGTCGACCAGCGCGAACATCTCCTGGTTGACCGGCATCAGCGTCAGCCGCGCGATGTCCTGCAAGGTGGTGCCCACGCTCTTGGCGTCGTGCGGCGCGGGATTGAAGTCGGAAAGATACTCGATCCACCGCTTCAGCTTGAGCATGTACCATTGCAGATCGGCCAGCAGCAGGCCCGCTTTCGCGTCGGGCACGTCGGGGCAGAGCAGCCGCGCTTCGAAGAACGAGTCGTAGGCGCTGTCGGCGTCGGATTCGGCGAGGTAATCCTTGCCGGCGACCACCAGAGGATTGTAGGCGTCCCAATCGCAAATGTCGGTGTCGTCGTCGCCGGTGTCGTCGTCGCTCGTGTCGTCGTCGACCGTGTCGTCGTCGTCGGTGTCGTCGTCGCTCGTGTCGTCATCGCCGGTGTCGTCGTCGGCGGTGTCGTCATCGTCGTCGTCATCGTCGTCGTCATCGTCGCCGCAATCGCAGCCGCTCAAGACCGGCACGACGGCGACCGACAATAAAAACAACACGGCCAACAGAAACTTCATCCTCATTATGGTTCCCCTTCTCCCGCGGTCGGCGCCGGCCGAATCATTCGCGGGATCATTGCTGTCGCGCTTCGCTTCGCATCGCGGTCGGAAGAAACGTCCCCCCTTCACGACGAACACCACGAGCAAGTCGCTAGTGTACAAGAGAGCGTCATGGCGCGCAAGAACGAAAAAAATGATTATTTTCATAAAAATAGCTGCATGAAAAAGACCGGCTATGCAGCAAATATTCTGCAATATTCGCCAATTAAAAAATCGGCATTTTCTTTTTTACGAATAATTCACTTTTGTTTATCAGTAATTAGATTTTTGCTATCGAGTTTCGACCTTGTATCTATAAAACTATAGGGGGGATACCATGTATCGCATCAACAAATCCAAAATTGGGAACACGACGGTCTTCAACGTCAAGCTCAGCGGCCAGATCAACGAGAGCGAAATGCAGCGGTGGGTCAGCGAGTCCAAGCGTGAATTGCTCAATGCTCCCAAGCAGTTCGTGGTGCATATGGACACCAGCGACCTGCGTCCGCTCGATGACCAGACCCTCCGGGCGCTGCAGGAAGGCCAGAAGCTTTACCTGCGCAGCGGGATGACCCGCAGTGCGGTGCTGGTCAACAACCCGACAACCCGCGGCCAGATCGAGCACATCGCGCGCGAAGCCGGCTTCTACGACAAGGAGCGCATCTTCAGCGCCGACGAACCGAATGTGCAGAAGAACATCGACCAGTGGCTGACGGGCAAGGCAATTAAGGAACAGTAAAGAACAAACGGCAACAAAAACAGAAAACGAGCAATTCAGCAGGACATCGTTGAAGACCCATACCGGTCGCGAGACCCGAACCGGATCGGGTGACGAATCGCTTCGTCGGCCCATCACCCTCGAGATCCGTTCGTTGATCGCGCGACCGGATCTTTTTATCTGCGCCCCGTCCAAAGGCTATCCGAGCCGATAATATCTTGCTTTTCGTCCGAATGCCTGTAATAATGGTCCTCAACTATGGAGGGATTGCCAATGATACATTTATGGATAAGGAAATTTCTTCGGCAAACAATCGTGATTCTTCTGCTGTTGTTATTGACCTGTACG
Organism: bacterium; assembly: GCA_036725605.1. Lineage (GTDB taxonomy): Bacteria > Lernaellota > Lernaellaia > Lernaellales > Lernaellaceae > CALBTQ01. Next base: position 110,968 of record DAIMDW010000019.1, on the reverse strand, counting down.
ACCGCAATCGCGACGGCCGCTACCGTTGCGGAGGAATGGATCGTTTATTACGACGCCCCGATCAACGGCAATGAATACGTGTATGACATGAAAATCGACTCCCAGGGCAATGTGCTGCTCAGCCTGCAAGCGGACGGCGAGATGGTTACCGTCAAGTTCGACAGCGACGGCAACGTCCTCTGGGAAGCAAGGTATCAGGGAACATTTGAAGCGGCCGACACGCCGGTCGCCCTGGCGGTGGATTCGCTGGACAACGTGATTGTCACCGGCTCGTCCGACAGCGCCATCACAACCATCAAGTATGACTCCGGCGGCGAACAACTGTGGATCAATCAACACGACGAAGACGCCAGTTTCCTTAATTATGATCAACCGGCAGCCCTGGCCGTCGACGGCGAAAATGACGTACTGGTCGGCGGCGTCGTCTGCGCGCAGTTGGACGACGACGAGCTGGTGTGCGTCGATTTCGACTTCATTACCATTAAATACACCGCCTCCGGCGATCTGGCCTGGTCCGAAAAATTTGACGGCGGCAAAAACGACTGTCCCTTCGACCTGGCGGTGGATGAGCAGAACAACGTGGCGATCACCGGACAATCGCTGGGCGCGGGCGGGCCCAGCGCCTTCGATTTCGTCACTATCGTCTACGACGCCGCCGGCAACGAAAAATGGCTGGCGCGTTTCGACGGCCCGTTTCCCCTCACCGACATCCCCGCCGCGATGACCTTCGATCCAAGCGGCAACGTGATCGTCGTCGGCGAGGTATTCGCGGGCGAGCAATGGTTCGACATCGCCACGGTCAAATACGATGCGCAGGGCAACGAGTTGTGGCGGAGCTATCACGACGGTCCGGCCGGTGACAACGACGAACCGGTCGCGGTGGCGACCGACGACCTCGGCAACGTTTTCGTCGCCGGCATAAGCCCGCTGGCGGCCGAGGGCAACGACCTATATTTTGATTATGTTACGATTAAATATGATTCTTCAGGCACGGAACAGTGGATTCGATACTATGACGGCCTGGGCGCCCACTACGATCAACAACCGGCCGACCTCACGGTCGATCAAGCGGGCAACGCGTATCTGACCGGCGTTTCCTTCGGCGGATCGGCCGCCCTGGATGATTTTGCCACCTTGTCCTACGATCCCGACGGCAACGACCGTTGGACCGCACGTTTCAACGAGCCGCAATCCTATGGCGATCTCGGCAAACGGCTGTCCATCGACGGGGACAACAATGTGTATGTCGCCGGCGACGTCTGCGTGGAAGTGAACGTCGAGAATACCGAATGCCTCGATTTCGACGCGGTCTTGATCAAATACAAACAGACGGACTCCACGGACGATGATGACGATGATGACAATGGCGACGATGACGACAATGACGATGACGACGATGACGATGGCGACGATGATGATGACGACGATGACGACGACGATGGGTGCGGTTGTTAAACGAATCGATTGATGGAGAGGATGGCAGCAAAAACGACGGGCATGGATATCGATGAATCATGACCCGAAAAAAATCCGGCACATCGCGGCGGCGGTCGTCGGCTGGATTTTATTGCTCTACTGCTTAGGATTGATTCTCGATCCGCCGTTCAGCTTTCGCCATGAGATGCGAGTGGTTTTGTTCTCCGGAATAGCGGCCCTGCTCCTTTTGCCGTTGGCGATTGCCCTGGTCTGGCCGTCGTTGCGGCACAAACTCGACATCAACCTGTTTCCCCGGCGGAAAACCGACTGACGATTTTTCGGCCGAATTGCATTGCCGCTGCAATTTAGCCGAAAACAACCGCCCGCCCCCCGATTGCACACGGGGTTTCCCCATTACATCGCCGCGGCGGGAATGACGGAAACGTTCGCGGTCAGCGGCAGCGCCTGTTGCGCCAGGCAGATCAAACCACCGGGGCCGATAGACATGCCCAAGCGATCAAGCGTTTTGAAGTGCCGCACGTCGTCCGCGCGCGGCGAGGCGGTGCGTTTGATCTCCACCGGATAAAGAGCGTCGTCGCGGACGATCAATAGATCGATCTCCTTCAAGTCCTTGTCCCGATAAAAATAGAACGGTGCGTGCAGACCGTTGTGTGCATATCCTTTCAGCAGTTCGGTTATGACCCAGGTTTCCAAAATCGCGCCGGCCATCGCGCCGCTCTCCAAAGTTTCCGGCGAAGACCATTGGGTCAGATAACACGCCAGACCCGTATCCGGAAAATACATCTTCGGCGTTTTTACCAGGCGCTTGGTCACATTGTTGAAATACGGCTCCAGCAGATAAACGACGCCCGACGCTTGAAGCACGGAAAGCCAACCCTTGGCCGTGTTGAACGACACATCGCTGTCGCGCGCCAGTTCGGCGACATTCAGCAGTTGGCCGGTTCGCGCCGCCGCCACGCGCAAGAAACGCAGAAACGCCATCTCGTCGCCGACGCGCGCCAGATCATGAATGTCCCGCCGCAGGTACGTTTGCAGGTAAGAGCCATAAAACAGATCCCGGTCCATTTGCGCGTTCAAGGCGATCGCCGGCAATGATCCGCGCCAAATGAGCCGGTAGAGCTGCTGCAGCGTCATTGCGCCGCCGGTATCCATTCGCGCTTGAATTTCCTTCGGTTCCGGGATAAACGGCCGCGACGCTTCGCTTTGCCTCAGCAGTTCCCGACGGGAAAATCCGAAAAGATGAATCACTCCCACACGCCCCGCCAGCGATTCGGAGACTCCCTTCATCAAATGAAACTGCTGCGATCCGGTCAGCCAGAAAAGACCCGGTTTACGCGCCCGGTCGACCGCCATCTTGATATACGGCAGCAATTCCGGCGCATATTGGATTTCATCGATCAGCAGCGGCGGCGTGAAACGCTGCATGAAAAGCGCCGGGTCGCTTTTGGCGAGGTTTAGTACCATCGGATCGTCGAGGGAAACATACGTGCGGTTTTGCCGACTCAAATGCTGCAGGAAGGTCGTTTTTCCCACCTGCCGCGCCCCGGTCACCAACAGCACCGGGAACTGTTTGGCGGCCTTTCCGACGAATTTTTCGAGCGTACGGTTAAAATACATAGCTCGCCGCTTTCGTCCAAATTGCATTGCCACTGCAATATAGCCGATAAAAGGCTGCTGTCAAGCGATCGTCTCGTCCGCCGGCGCGATGAGAGAAAATGAGCGTCGCCAGCTTCACCTTGTCTTGCTCTCTTCCTTCGATAGCGAAGGTTAACATCCCCCCCGATTGCGCCGGGGGCGGAACTTTGGAACAATGACGTTATCCCTTTCTCCGGAGTGACGCCATGAACCGCCGCATCTGTCTGGTCGCGCTGGTATTTTCACTGATTGCGCTGCCCGCGCTGGCCGGCGTCTTTTCCTGGCTGGACGATCCGCAGGCGCCCGGACCGCGCACCGAGGCGGTCACGCAGGGTTTGGAGCTGACCCTGGCGCCGCCGCAAACAACGGTCAAAGCGGGCGAGCCGGTGCATTTGAGCATCGCCTTCGCCAACAAGGGACCGTATCCGCTCAAGGTCGTGCGGCCGCTGGACGGCACCGAGGCGCGCTGGCAACAGCCGTTCCACGATTTCCTCGCTCAGCCCGAGGGCGGCGCGACCCTGCGGCGAATGCTCATGGGCGGCCGGGCGGCGAAAATGCGGGCGCTGGCCAAGGACGATCTGTTGACCATCGAGCCGGCCCAGGCGCTCGATCCGCGTACCGGCGCGCACGCGGAATATCTGCAGCGGATCGTTTTTCCCAAAGCGGGGACCTACAAAGTCTGGTACCTGTACGCCTACGAAGCGGCCTCGCGTTCGCGCGACGTGCAGGGCCAGCCGGCCGACGACGCGGGCGCGGCGCGGGGAACCTTTACCAGCAACGCGGTGACGGTGATCGTGCATTAAAAAGAAAAAGCCGGGCGAGCCACGGGGAAACTCACCCGGCGCAAGTTCTGGAGGGATCGGGCGCGAAGCGATGACTTGATGGGTTGGATGCAAATCCTTTAGTCAGCGCATTTGGTCCGGTGGTGCGGGGGGGGAAGTCGGCGCATTGTTGCCTCGCACTCCCGATTCGCTTTTTGTAGCGCAACCCTCCAGGTTTTTGTCGTTCTGTCTTTACGTATCGTGCCCCGGAGCGAAGTCCTGGAACATATTTTTTCGACTTTTCGCGGTTTTGCCGCCACGTTCGCCACATAATTTTCAACCCTGGAATATTTGGTTTTTGGAAAAATTCTCCCGGCCGCCGTGTACCCCCGATTTCTTGTTTACAAACCTAAAAAAGCGCCGATAATTATTTTCTGATAACGTGGCGTCTTGGGGAGGACGCGGCTTCTTTGGAAGGACTCTTGCATTGAGAAGAAAGCGGCGATGTTCCCCGTGGATCAAGTTTGCGCTGGCGTGCCTGCTTGTTCCCTTGACGGTTCTGTTCTGTCAATCGCGGCAACCGGACGCGCCGACCGCCACGCTGGGCGACAGCAATACCATTTCCGAAAAAATCGACTCGTTGACGGTGGATCCGCCGGCGACGATCATCGCCAACGTGCCGCCCTTCGGCAACAAGCCGCCCAAGCGCGTGGTGTTGCTGGGCTGGGACGGCGCGACCTGGAAGATCATCTCCCACATGTTGGCCGCGGGCGAAATGCCCAACCTGCGGCGGCTGCTGGCCTACGGCGCGGCGGGCGTGCTGCAAACCGACGTGGCCGTCTCGCCGATTTCCTGGACGACCATCGCCACGGGAAAAAGCCGCGAACATCACGGCATCGGCGCAAGCGTCGGCGGTCCCCAGAAAACGAACCGCCAGGAAGAATTGAAATATTTCGATCCAACGTTGACCTCGGACAACGTGGCCGCCCGGCAAATTTGGGATATGTTCCCGGCCGAGCGCTTCCCGCAACGCGCCGTTTTTTCCTATTACATGCCGCCATCCTTCGCGCGCTGGCGGGGATTGATTTACAACGAGGGCGTTCTGTTCGCGCCCGGGCCCGTCCAGGAGTTGTGCGACGAGGGCGATACCGACAAGGATATCATCTGCCTGTTGGCCAACGCGCCCTACGATGTGGCGTTCTCCATCATCAACGCCGCCGACGCCGTCGGTCATGAGCATTACTTCGATTACCTGCTGCAAGCGTTGCTGGAAAACGGCGAGATCGAGTTGGCGCCGGCCTATGCGGAGAAAATCAGGGCGGGCGCCGACGAGATGAAAAACGCCTATCGCCTTCTCGACCGGTCGATCGAGCCGTTCCTCAACAAGCCGGACACACTGGTGGCGATCGTCTCGGACCACGGCATGCAGGCGGCGACGGAAAACCGCAACGAGTTGTTTCTGATGGCCGATTTCTTCGCCGAGTTCGGCGCCCAAGTGATCGATTACGATCCGCACAAACCGTTTACCTTCGACGCGCGCGTCGACAAACAAACCGCGCGCATCACCGTGCAGCCGGTCCTCGCTTCCTACCCGATCGGCCGCTGGCTGCCCAACGACGAAACGCTGCACCTGGACGTCGTCGCGCCGTCCTTCGCCTGCCGTTCGTCGCTCGGCAACGGCTGTCCGCGGGCGGTCAAGGAAAAACTCGTCTCCACGCTGGCCACCTTCCAAGTGCGGGACCGGCCGTTGTACGACGACGGAATCAAAACCGACCGCGGCCTGCTCTTCGCTCCGCGCGGCGATTCGTTGACGGCGGTGTCGCAAGCCTCGAACGCCGGCGGCAACAAATTTTGCTTCTTCATTCACTTTCAGGGAGATCACACGGAAGGCACGCCGGGCATCTTCATCCTCGCCGGGCCGGGCGTGAAGCCGGGCGCGCGTTTCGCCGGCGCAAACCTGATGGACGTGACCCCGACGATCCTGGCGCTGAGCGGCCTGCCGATCGCCGACGATTTCGACGGGCGCGTGCTGATCGACGCGATCAAACCGGCCTACCTCGCCGCGCACCCGCTGACCTCGGTGGACACCTACGGCACCCGCGACACGTCGCAGGTGAAAACGCCGATGCTCACGCTCGAACAGCGACGGCGCCTGCGCGAATTGGGTTATCTTAACTAATTATTTCTGGCCGAAAATGGCGATCAACGCGACGGCCGCGCCGATCAGACCGGCGGCGATGAGAATCGCCACGGCCACCTTGAGCCAGGAAGTCGGCGCGCTGCCCTGCACCTCGCCCGTCTGGCCGTTGACCAAAAAACGATACAGCTTGTCCTTGTAGCGGTAGGCGCTGATCCAGATCGGCAGCATGATCTGGTCGTAGGACCAATTGTTCAGCCGCGTCGCGACGCGCAGGTTGCGTTGCGTGTCGCCGGGCACCTGCTGGGAACAGGCCTTTTCCTCTTCCTTGTTCAATTCCCGCGCCGCCGTCGGTTGCGCCTCGGCGGCCTTGATCGACGGATTCTCCGCCGCGAAGCCGGCCAGGTAATCGCTGTTGTACGACTGCGCCTTCTCGGTCTGGAACGGATAGATGCGGCCGACGAAATCCGGGTCGAGCCCGCGCGTGGCCGGCACCAGCCAATCCTCGTAGTGCGCGCGATGATCGCCGCTGGCCGGCTGCCAACGCGTCTTGGTCACCGTGCGGTACTTGGTGACGGACTTGCCCTGCGCGTCCTTCTCGGTGTAGGCCTCCTGCTCCTGGTAGTGATAGCCCGCGTCGGCCGACCAGGCCGAATCGGCGTCGGCGTCGAAGGCCCAGAACGGCAGGTACACGCCGCGAATCTCGCTCAGCGCGCTCTTGCTGGTCAGGTCGCCGGGGCGGAACCAGCCCTTGCCGAGCCATTCGCGAAACAGGCTCTCGGCCTTGTCGCGGTTGAAGTCGAAGGGGATGACGCGACTGGGGCGCTCGTCGGCGGCCTGCTGTTCGTTTTCGATGGCGTAGGTCGAGCCGCAATAGGCGCAGGCCAGCGTCTTGAGCGTCGTGTCGTAGCTGATCGTCGCTCCGCACCCGGTGCAGGCGAAGGTTTTCGTCTCGCGCCCGAAACCGGACTGCACCGCGGCTTTGGGCTGCAAGGGGCCTTCGGTTTTCACCTCGGGCGCGGCGGCTTGCGGCGCGGCTTCCGGCGGCGCGGCGGACGAAGCGGCGAAGGGTTCGGCCTCTCCGCAATACGGACACGGTTTGGCGTTCGCGGCGATTTCGGCGGTGCAACTGCGACAGCGCGGCATGACATCCTCCCCGGCAATGGTGATGAATTCCTTATAGCAGAAAATCACGGGGAAAAGAAAAGGGCGGCAGAAGACAAAGGTCGGGAAATGAATTTCCGGTCCTGGATTCCCGCCTGCGCGGGAATGACAGGAATGAAGTCTGTATATTAATACACAATAACTCACAACTCCTCACTTGTAATTTTTAATTAAAAAAAGCCCCCGGGAGAACCGGGGGCGCCAATAAAGTAGTAAGAGGTTGATCAGGCTTGTTCGTCTGACCCTTGGTTGTCAGCGGGAACGTCGAGTTTTTCCGCAACCGCTTCGGCGATGTCGAGCAAGCGGATGCACGACATTTTGTCTTCGCACTCGGTGCGTTTGGTCGCTTCGTCGAACATCATCATGCACAGCGGGCAGGCCGCGATGATGGTGTCCGCGCCGGCGTCCATCAGCTCGTCGGTACGATTGAAGTTGATGCGGTTGATGCCCTTTTCGGGCTCGTAGTGCTCTTCCAGCCAGGCCCGACCGCCACCGCCGCCGCAGCAGAACGTCAGGTCGCCGCTGCGCGGAACTTCGACCATCTTGTAGCCGGCGGCTTTGAGCACGTCGCGCGGCTCGTCGATGATGTCGTTGTAGCGGGCCAGGAAGCAGGAATCATGCAGCACGGCGGTGTGGCCGTTGCCGCCCTTCAGCTTGATCTTGCCGCTCTTGAGCAACTGGTCGAGCAGCTCGGTGTGGTGCACCACTTCCCACTTGAAGCCGAATTCCGGGTATTCGTGTTTCAGCGTGTTGAAGCCGTGCGGGCAGGTGGTGACCACCTTCTTGCCGGCGAAGGTCGGATCCATTTCGCATTCCTGCACGGTCGTTTTGAACATCGTGACCAGCGCTTGGAAGCTGGCCTCGTTGCCCAACCGGCGGATGCTGTCGCCGCAGCACAGCTCCATCTCGCCGAGTACGGCGAAGTTGACGCCGGCCGCCTGCAGGATCTTCACGAACGCCTTGCCGATCTTGATCGCGCGCGGGTCGTAGCCGCCCATGCAGCCGACCCAGTACAGGTACTCGTAATCCGGATTGTCGAACACCGTGGGCACGCCCAGTTCGGCCGTCCAGGTCATCTTGTCGGACGGGTTCATGCCCCACGGGTTGGCGTTGGTGTCCATGTTCTTGAAGAAGTCCTTGCAGGCCTTCTCCGAATCGTCGAACTCCATCGCCAGTTCGCGCCGCATCTGGTTGATCAGCGGCACGTGCTCGACGAACACCGGGCAGATGTTCACGCAGGCCATGCAGTTGGTGCAATCCCACAGCACGACCGACTCGACCGCCGCGTCGCCGGCTTCGCAACCGTAGCAGGCCGCTTCCGCCGCCAGCAGGTACGGACCGCCCGCGCCGACTTCGGCCGCGGCCGCCTCGCCCTCGCCCTGGTTCACTTCGACGTTCTTGTCGCGCTGCTGCGCCCAGCGGGCCAGCCAGTGATCCTTGACGCTCTGGACGAACTTTTTCGGCGACAGGTGCTTGCCGGTGTTGTAGGCCGGGCACTGATCCTGGCAGCGGCCGCACCGGGTGCAGGCGTCGGTCTGCAGGATTTCGCGCCAGGTCAGGTCTTCGATCTTCTTGTAGCCCATCTCGACTTCTTCACCGGCTTCCATGCGCTCCATCATGTTGGGGATGGAGGGCGTGAAGGCCTTCGGGCCCAGGCTGCGGGTGAAGATGTTGGCCAGGGTCGAGAAGATGTGCAGACCTTTGTTGAACGGCAGCACGGCGATGAAGACCATCGAGGCCAGCACGTGCACCGACCAGAACAGCTTGTGCAGCACTTCGGCGGCGCCGCCCTTGAAGAGCAGGGCCAGGCCGTAGCCGACGAAGCTCGAAGCTTCATAACCGAAGTTGCCTTTGGCTCCCATGACCACGCCGATGCGCGCGCCTTCGGTCAGGAAACCGGTCAACAGAATCACGAAGATCCAGATGATCAACGCGGCGTCGGTCTGCTGATTGTCCAGGCGATCGGGTTTCATCACATAGCGGCGGATCAGCGCCATGCCCAGGCCGACCAGCGCCAGCAGGCCGAACAGGTCGAGCATGAACGAGAACACGACGTAGAAGCCGCCGTGGATGAACTTGTTGCCGGTGATCAGGCGATAGAAGTCCTCGTCCAACACGGTCAGCGCCGTGCCGATGAACAGGACGACAAAGCCCCAGAACAAAAAGAGGTGGAATATTCCCGGGAACGCTTCGCGCACCACACGCAATTGCGCGATGCCGTAGCGCAGCAGCTCCATGATCCGCGCGCCGATGTTGTCCAACGCGCCGGGGGCCGGGCGGCCCATCCGGTAGGCGCGAATCCGCTGCCAGATGCCGTAGACAAAGGTGATTACCACCACGAGCGCGAGTGCGTAAATGATCCAGCGGGTGGCGGCCCAGAAACCGCCGTACATTTCCCACATCGGCAGGCGTTCAATCCCGCTTTCCGCAATTTCGTGGGTGGGCATTCTCGATACTCCTCTAACGGTTCGGTTGAGCGCCGGAGGCGGAGACCTTTCTCCGCCCCCGGATTACTTCGTCATTAACCGAGCAGCTTCTTGAACTCGTTGGCGAACAGCGGCACGGCTTCGAACAGATCGCCCACGATGCCGTAATCGGCGACCTGGAAGATCGGCGCTTCTTCGTCCTTGTTGACGGCCACGATCACCTTGGAGGTGCGCATGCCGGCCAGGTGCTGAATCGCGCCGCTGATGCCGAAGGCCATGTACAGGCTCGGGTTGACGACCTTGCCGGTCTGCCCGACCTGCATCGACTGATCGGCGTAACCGGCGTCCACGGCCGCGCGGGAGGCGCCGACCGAAGCGCCCAGCACGTCGGCCAGGTCTTCGAGGATCTTGAAGTTGTCTTTTTCCTTCATGCCGCGACCGCCGGAGACGATCACGTTGGCTTCGGTCAGGTCCGGACGCGAGGAAGCCGCGGCCAGGATCTCGGTGATCTGGGCTTTGGGAGCGCCCATGTCGGCCGAAGCGGGAGCCTCAGCGGCCGCCGCGCCGCCACCCGCGCCCGGATCCAGGACGTTCGGACGAACGGTGGCGAGAGCCGGAACGGCGGTGAAGCCGATTTCGGTGAAGGCTTTGCCGGCGAAGACGGGCCGCTTGGCGATGAAGTTCGCGCCGTCCATCCGGAAGCCGACGATGTCGCTGGCCAGGCCCACGCCCAATTTGGCGGCCAGGCGCGGCGCCAGGTCTTTACCGGTCGCGGTCGCGCCCAGCAGCACGACGGCCGGGTTTTCGGCTTTGACGATGGCCGCGGCGATGGTCGCCCAACCTTCGACGTTGTATTTATCGACGCCGTCGGCAACCAACACTTTGGTCGCGCCATAGGCGCCCAGTTTCGCGCCGACACCCGCCAATCCGGAGCCGATCGCCGCGGCGATGACCGCGCCACCGGTTCCGGCCGCGATGTCTTTGGCGGCGTTGAGCATCTCATAGCTGACTTTTTTCGGTTCTGAACCTTTCAGTTCAGCGAAAACCAAAACGTTCGACATTGACTCATCTCCTTATCGAACCTGGCTGAACCAGGGGTACAGTTAGATGACTTTGGCCTCTTCGCGAAGCAACTTGGCGACCTGGGCCACCAAATCGGCCAACTCGCCGCCCTTGAACACTTTGCCCGCGGCGCGCGGCGCCGGCAGCGACCAGCCGATGACTTTCGTCTTGTTCTGGTCCGCGCCCGAACCGACCTCGGCGCCCGTCTTCTTGGCCAACGGCTTACGCTTGGCTTTCATGATGCCCGGCAGGCTGGCGTAACGGGGCTCGTTGATGCCCTTGGTCGCCGTCACGATCGCCGGAGCCTGGCACTGCCACACTTCCTTCGCGCCGCCTTCGATGTCGCGGAACGCTTTGATCGCGCTGCCTTCGACTTCCAGCTTGGAAACCACGGTCACCTGCGGAATGCTCAGGAATTCGGCGACCATCTGCGGCACCGCCGCCATGTCGTCGTCGACCGCCTGCTTGCCGCACAGGATCAGGCCGTATTCCATGCCCTGGAGCGCGCCGGCCAGGCCCTTGGCCACGGCAAACGCGTCGGCGCCGTCGAAACCGGCGTCTTCCACGTGCACCGCATCGTCCGCGCCCATCGCCAACGCCGTGCGGATCGCTTCCTCGGCGCGCTTCGGACCGATCGACAGCACGGTCACTTTCGCCGCTTTGCCGGCCTCTTTGATCTTCAGCGCTTCTTCCACACCGTACTCATCGTAAGGGTTCAGAACCCATTTGATGCCTTCCGCGTCGAAGTTGCTGTTGTCGCCCAGCAACTTGATCTTGCTTTCGGTGTCCGGCACCTGTTTGCACAAGACAACGATATTCACAACAAACCTCCTTGAATCGTTCGAGTGTTAATCCGTATACGCCAGCCGACCCCCCCAATTGGCGGTCAGGCCTTTAATCCCCGAATAAAGGTCTCCGTCGACTGCTCGATGAGCGTCATCACGTCGTACTTGGGCTTGGGCGCGAGCACCAGGTAGATGACCAACTCGTCCAACGCGCCGAACAGCGCGCGCTTGATCACCCCCGGCTGCAGCTCCGCCCGGAATACGCCTTTGTCTTTCCCTTCGCGAATGATGCGGCTGACGATGTTGAGGTACTCGGAAAATTTGCGTGGTACGTATTCCTTCATGAACTTGTGGCTCTGGCGCAGCTCGACGCTCACCACCTCGGCCAGCGCGCGATTTTTCTCCATGACCTCCATGTGCATCTTGATGAATACGCGCAGCTTCTGTTCCGGATCCTCGATCGGATCCAGGATCTCGCTGAATTCGGCGATGATCTCCTCCAGGCGTTCCTCGAACACCTTGATCAGGATGTCGTCCTTGTTCTTGAAGTAGAGGTAGATCGTTCCGTCGGCCACCCCCGCCTCTTTCGCGATCTGGCTGATCTTCGAGTTGTGGAACCCGTTTTTCGCGAAAACCTTGATCGCCGCCTTCAGGATTTTCTCGTGCTTATCCTTGTTGGCGTTGCGCCCCTTACCCGCCGAATTTTTATTGAGTTGACTCATCGAGTCTATGCCCGCCTTGTGTATCGTAAAAAGCAAAAAACCCCGTTGCCATCAACATCAAACCGATGGGTTGGTGGGACCTTGCTTTTCCTGGTTTGAGGATAAATACAACTCAGTGTCGGTCGCGTGCCCACACAATGAATGAACCTTCACTCAGTAAGCTACCACCGCCTTTTAAAGGTGTCAAGAACGTTTTAACCCGCCGGTTGGAAATTTGTTGTCCTTTCCGGCCCCCCATGATCCAACCGGTTGATAAATATCGAGAAATGCTTGCCTGTGCAAAAATGTGCGCCCGTCCCGGCGCATTTTCCCCCCGCCGTTTTGTCGCTGGCCGGGCAAGCGCCCGCTTCGGGGAAAAACAGCGGGATTTTCCGCCGTGTTCCGGGCTGTGAGAAAACAGTTTCTTTCGTCGGGGCATTGCGCTTATAATGGCGCGCCGCGGCCGGGACTTGCCGGGCCGCGCGGAAACTAGTTTAATGGTTGGGCCCCAGCAACCGAAAAAGCGTCGAAATACGCGGGAGCAAACGAGTCGATGTCGGTGAACCTGACCGATGCCTTGGACAAAATCGAAGTGAAGCTGCGCGAGCTCAAGCGCGACTACGAGCTGTACTTTAAAGGTGAGCTGCGTCGTGAGCCGATCAACGACCGCACGAAACTGCAGAACGCGCTCAACAAGCTGTTGACCATGCACATGTCCAACACCTCGCTCAAGTTCCGCGCCGCCACGCTGTCCAACTCGTTCCAGGCGGCCTGCCGCTATTTCGACCGGATCACCTTTCAAATCGAAACCGGCACCTACAAGCCGGATCAATTCAAAGCCGACATGCGCGTCGGACGCTTCAATCCCGAATCCCGTGAGGTCGAGCGTCCCGCCTTCGAACCGCCCAAGAGAGCCGGCGGTGCGGCGTCGGCGGAAGACGCGGTCCAGGATAAGCGCCTGCGCAACCTGTACCAGCAATTTATCGAGGCCCGCCGCGTGACCGGCGAGGACACCGGCGTGAGTTTCCAGGCTTTCAAACGCTCGGTGGACAAGAGCCGGCCGTCGCTGGAAACCAAACACGGGAACAAACTCCGCTACAAGGTTGTCATCGAAGACAATCGCGCCAAGCTCAAGGGCTACTCCAGCTAGCGCCCCCCATTCTAAGGTTTTAATGCCATGCGCCTTCGCACCGTCACCGTTTATATATCGATCCTCACCGCGCTGCTCTTGCTGGCGAGCGACCGATGGTTTGCCGCCACGGCCTCGACGCCGCCGCCGATCGGGCACATCTCCAAGATCATCGACTACCCGCTGGTGAAAATCCCGGCCGGACGTTTTCTGCAGGGATCGCCCGACGACGAACGCGGCCACGACAACGGCGAAGCCCCGCAGCACTGGGTGAAGATCAGCCACGACTTTCTGCTGGGCGCGACCGAGGTCACCCAGGCGCAATGGCAGATCGTGATGAGCGCCACGCCCAGCGTCAATTACGCCTGCGGCCCCGATTGTCCGGTGGACAACGTTTCGTGGCTGGACGCGATGCTCTTTTGCAATCGCCTCTCGAAACTCGAAGGCTTCAAACCCTGCTACTTCCTCGACGACGGCGAGGTGCGCTGGAACCAGGGTTGCGACGGCTATCGCCTGCCCACCGAGGCCGAGTGGGAATACGCCGCGCGCGCCGGCTCCGAACGGGCCTTCGCCTCCGGCAAATGCATCTCGACCGACGAGGCCAACTACAACGGCCTATCCCCGCTGGGCAAATGCCCCGAGGGCCTGGACCGCAACGGCCCGCTGCGCGCGGGAGCGCTGCGTCCCAACGCCTGGGGCCTGCACGACATGCACGGCAACGTCAAGGAATGGGTGTGGGATTGGTACGGCGATTACCCCGATCTGCCGCAAAGCGATCCCCTCGGCCCGGCCGGCGGCGTGGCCCGCGTGTTTCGCGGCGGCAGTTGGGCGATGAGCGCGGAATACTGTCGCGCGGCCTATCGCGGCTACGACGGCCCCGACGACGCCGACCGCGATCGCGGCTTGCGCCTGGCGCGCTCGCTGCAGGCGCCCAACGGCGAAAACGGCTCGCTGCTCTTCCCGCCCCGCCAACCCGCGCCCGCCCTGCCCGAGCGTGACGGCATGGTCCGTCTGCCCGGCGGCGAATTCAAAATGGGCTGCTCGCCCGGCGACACGGCCTGTGAAGACAACGAATACCCGGCGCACGCCGTGACCGTCGGATCGTTCTGGCTCGACCGCACCGAAACGACCAACGGACAATACAAACAGTGCGTCGCCGCCGGCGCCTGCAAAATGCCGCTGGAAAACCAATGGTACCTCGACCGGCCCGACGATCTGCCCGTGGTCGGCGTCACCTGGAACCAGGCCCACGCCTACTGCAAATGGGCCGACAAGCGCCTGCCCACCGAGGCCGAGTGGGAATTCGCCGCCCGCGCCGGCGCCGCCTGGCCGCTGTACGGGCCGCTCGATAAAATCGCCTGGCACAACGGCAACAGCCGGCGTCCGCAACGCGTGGCGCAAAAACGGCCCAATCCCTTCGGCCTGTACGACACGGTGGGCAACGCCGCCGAATGGGTTTCGGATTGGTACGACGAGGACACCTACGCCAATTCCGCTCCGCGCAATCCCTGGGGACCGCGCTCGGGCGTGTACAAAATCGCCCGCGGCGGCGGCTGGCGCGACCTGTCCCGGCGCGTGCGCGCGTCCGGCCGCGTCCCGCGCAAACCGACCGACCGCGACGACGCCCTCGGCTTCCGCTGCGCCCGCGACGCCATCGCGCTCGACTACCTGGGCCGCTATCTTTATTAGCGATTTCCAGGGCTGACGAGACTGTCGATTTTCTCGTTTTGAGTATGAATACGTCTGCCGCCCTTCCGGGACTCGGGAAAAAATGGGGCTTTTTGCCCGACGCTTACGGGTCGGGCTACCCTCTATCGCCCCTGAAGGGGCTGTTTGTCGCCTATCGGCGCATTTATCGACAATCTCTTGAGCCATTGTTGACATGGATCTTTGCGAAAATTCTTCAAGCCCGCAGGGCGTAGGTCAATAGCGAAGGGCGAAGCCCTGGTAAAAGATGGAGCAAATTCAAGAACCCCTGAAAGGGGTGCAGGAGATGCCCGCCGCCAACACAACGGCCGATCATGTTCATTTGTTGATACAGCTTGCCGTGGCCGATCCGATACCGATCGTCAAAGATTCCAGCGCCCCTCCGGGGCTTGCCGACATCGGGTGAAACGCAAATTCCAGGGCTTCGCCCTTCGCTACTGACCATCCGCCCCTGCGGGGCTTTGGCGGTTCGGGCAGGTCAATTCGGAAGTTAGGAAGGCAAGCCCTCACCCCGGGCTGCGCCCGACCTTCTTCCAAATGGAAAATCACGGGACACGTAACGAGTACATGTCCCGGATTTTCCCAGGGTAAAAGCCGGTAAGCCCGGTCTCCCTTCTCCCCGTGGGAGAAGGGCCGGGGATGAGGGTGACATACCATCCGCCCCTGCGGCGAGTGGCACTGTTTTGCGAGCGAATGCGAGCATAACAGTGAACAACGACAACACTGATACACCTCACTTCGTTCGGCGAATCAGTGCCACGCCTCGTTGCCCGTGTGCCACACTTTTGGCGTCAGCCAAAGGTGTGCTTTCCATAACAGTCGGCTCTGCGTATCCCGATTCTCGCAAGTCGGGTCGCGCTTGACTACCTGGGCCGCTATCTTTATTAGTCGAAACTGATCCGCATATCGTCGAACCGCAATCGATCACCGTGAACAAGGAGCCTGGCGCATGACCGCACCGTCCTTTCATTTTGCCCAGACCGTACCGCCCGCGGAAATTCACGCCCGTATCGCGCGGCTGCAAACCGCGCTGGCGCAGGCGCAACTGCCGCTGGCGGTCGTCACCCACCGCACCGATCTGTACTACCTGACCGGCACGATGCAGGACGCGTTTCTGCTCGCCCGCGCCGACGCCGAGCCGATTCTGCCGGTGCGCAAGGCCTTCTCCCGCGCGCGCGCCGAATCGCCGCTGGCCGATGTGCGCCCGTCGCGCGGCTTCAAAACATTGGTCGAAACGCTGCGCGAATTGTGCGGCGACCAACCGCTGACCGTCGGCATCGACCTGGACGTTCTGCCCGCCGCGACCTACCTCAAGCTCGCCGAGGCGCTGCCCGCCGTGACCTGGCGCGATTCGAGCATGATTCTGCGCACGCTGCGCGCGGTGAAATCGCCGTGGGAGATCGCGCGGATCGAAGAGGCGGCGGCGATGGTCGGCCTGGCCTACCAAGCGGCGCTGGAAAACCTGCGGCCGGGCATCACCGAGCTGGAACTGACCACGCTGGTCGAGGCGACCTTCCGCCGCGCCGGTCACAGCGGCATCATCCGCCTGCGCCGGCCGGGGCTGGAGCTGGTCGTCGCGCACATCGCCGCGGGCGTCAGCGCGGCCACGCCGGTCGCCTTCGACGGGCCGGTCGGCTCCGAGGGCCTGCACCCGGCCTCCGGCGGCGGGCCCGGCCGGCGGGCGGTCGAGCGCGGCGTGCCGGTGATGTTCGACCTATTGGGCAATTCGCGCGGCTACACGGCCGACATCGCGCGCATCTTCTGCGTCGGCGAACCGCCCGATGAACTCAAGCGCGCCAACGACTTCTGCCGCGAGGCCTTGCGGCGCATCGAAACGATGCTCGTGCCCGGCACGCCCTGGGGCGCGGTCTACGAGGAGGTCGACCGGTGGGCCAAGCAGACCGGCGAACCGACCGGCTTCATGGGCTACGCCGAAAACCGCGTGAAGTTTTTCGGCCACGGCGTCGGGCTGGAGGTCGACGAACTGCCGATTCTCGCCCGCGGCTTCGCCCAGCCGCTGGAAGCCGGACACGTGCTGGCCGTCGAGCCCAAGGCCTTTTATCCGCACCTGGGCCCGGCCGGGCTGGAGAACACCTACGTCATCGAAGCGGCCGGCCCGCGTCCGCTGCTGAACTGGCCCGAGGAAATCACCGTGCTATAATCGTCCGTCAACCGCTCGACGAAACGGAAGCCGCCACCGATGAAACGCAACCTGTTCGCCTGGACCTTCGCCGGATTCATTGCGGCGTTTCTCGTCCTGCGTCTGGCGGCGCTGGCCACCAACATCAACAACCTGCACACCGTTTTTCCCGAGGAACAGGAACAGGCGACGCTCGCGCTGAACTATCCGTACGCCGATCCGCCGGTCGGCCCATTGACCTACTACGGCAAGTACATCCTGGAAACGCTGCCCGCCGCCAAGCAGTACCACGGCATTTTTCTGCTCAACAACACGCTGGTCTTCTGGCTGACGCAGGCGATCGGCCGGCACTACTACAACCTGCATCTGATCGCGCTGCTCTACGCGCTGGCGGCTTACGTATTCTGGGCGTTGCTCATGCACCGCCATTTCGGCCCGCGGGGCTTCGTCTTCTTTTCACTGTTCACGCTGGCCGCGCCGGTCGACCGCGTGTGCTCCAGCCTGTACCTGATCGGCAGCCACAACGAGGGCCTCGCGCTGCTCGCCGCGTGTTTCTTCCTCGTGTTTTACGACCGCCGCGCGTGGACGAAACACCTGTTCTTCGCCCTGTTCGGCGTGTTCGTCTTTTTTTACAAAGGCACGCTGCTGCTCCTGCCGCTGTTGCTGCTGCCGGCGATCCGCGCCTTTACCACGAACCGCCAGCGCGTGCTGGCCGTCGCGCTGTTCGCCGCCGGTTTCATGCCGATGTTCGTTTACCAGATGTTCTTCGGCTTTTTGTCGCACTCACTGTCGGACGGCTATCTCGAAGCCGGCGGGCGGAGCATCTTCAACCTGGTCACCTTCTCGCATTTCAATTGGCAGGCGTTTCATCTGCCGACCTGCGGCGCGCCGGCGGTTCGCTGGACGCTGACCGGCGTGTTTCTCGCCTCCTGCTACGCGCTGTACACGCAGATCATCCGCCAACGGGTCGAGGCGAAAACCTTCGCGGCCGCGCTGCTGGCCTTCCCCGTGCTGCTGTGGCTGCTGCTGATGCTGGCCGACATCTGCCCCGACGATCGCTACTACTGGCTGCTGTATCCGATCATCGCCGCGGTCGTCGCCGCCGTTCTCAGCCGCCTGCCGCGCAAAATCGCCCTGCCCGCGCTGCTGGTCCTGCTGGCCCTGACGCTGCCGGCGCAACTGGCGCTGATCAAGCCGCACAACGGGCTGCTCATGAGCCGCTACAATCTCTTTCTCACGCGCACCTCGCCGTCGATCAACTACGTGCCGACCGCCGAGGTGAATTTCGTCAATTGGTGGGCCGCGCAATGCCCGACCAACGAAGGCTTCGCGCTGATGTACCGGTTCCAGAACGCCCGCGAAGGCGTGCCGCCCAACCAGCCTCTGCGCGTCGTGCTCGATTTTCAGGAAAATCCCGACCGACCGCCGCTGACGCTGACCGACGACGAGGTCATTTCCCTCGGGATGGTCCTGGCCCTGCGCACCGGCCGCGACGAGACGACCCTGCCCGATTGGCTCGCCGCCCTGCACCTCGCCCCCGACCGCCTGCCCCTGCTGCAAGAAGGCTTTAACCGCCTGGACAACTTCACGCCCGCCATGCCCTGCCCGGGGATGTAAATTAAATGTAAAATATTTAATGCAATTATCTTCTCAGCTTAGCGAAGTTTTTCTATTATTATTTTTTCCTATAACATCTTCTTATTTTCACTCGAATTGCGGAAAAATAAGAGATTTCTTTTTTGAAAATGGATTTTCAGGACCTCGAGTTAATTTCCACTCATTATTTTCCCTTGTGTAATAAAATAAAAATTGCGCATCCACTGTTTTACCCATTAATTGATATCTTTTATGTGCACAGTTCGGCGATATCTTCTTTACTTTTGCTATTTTTCCATCAATGTTAACACTTAATATCGCTTGTGAATTTTCTGTTCTCAAATTGAAAATTTTATAATTCAAATTTTCAATATCAATAATTGCTTGGCAATGATTTTTAAATTCTACAACAGTGGGAATTTCCTTAATGTATTCTGTAACCGATTCTTCAAGAAATTTAATTGTAGGCTTGGGTCTCCAGAATAATTCTATTGATTGATAGGGCAAAACACCAGTTTCTATCGAAGCATTGACAACGTTTGTTTCCACACCATTATTTTTTATTATCTTTTGCCTTGCCTGAGGTCTTTGAATTTCAATTGCTGGATGATTGAAATTTATACTATCAACCAATATATCTGACGGTAATTTAATATTTATTTCTAACTTATCGGCTGGGTATCTGAGTGAATAATTAAATGAATCTATCTCTGCAACACTAAATCTCTCATAAATATCAACATCTATACTTTCATCAGGGTCAATCTTTATTTCCTTTTTCCAACAACAAGTCTTTGGTGAATCAAAATCAAATGGCTCATTGCACTGATCCAATGATTCCGTTTCATTTATTGAACCGCCCAATGACAATTTTTGCTTTAGTCCATTTTCTCGCTGAATTTCAACTTGGTCACAAATAATTTCTTTGCATTTCTCAGATAAGTTGGAATAATTCAAACGTAATACATAGTTATATTGATTTTTTGAAACATTTATAACCGAAAACTTTCTATGAAGATTTCCATTCAGACATTCTTTTTGACTTTCATCATGTTCAAGAGTTATATCTGCCATCGAACCTTTATAAATAATAGGTTTATCTGCCAAATCCGAATAGACATCAACTATTTGCTTATCATGCAATCTTTCCGTTAACAATTTTTTCAAGTTGTCACTAGAAAGTAAAAACTCCTTTGATTCATTGCTTTGAATATAATAAATACCTGAATATACAAGTGCAAGAAGAACCCCTGATGTGAATAAATCAAAAGGCAACCTCTTCCATAATTCTTCACGTTTATTCACATCAACAACAGCCCATATAATGCCTGCAATAGCCATTAAACAAAAACCAGCTAAAATGCATATGAATAATATATTCATATATAAATCCTATGAATGAGGTTATAAATGTTGATATATTAAATTTATAATAAATACAATAAAAATCTAATCTTTGCCAAACATCTTATTATTTTTCACGATCATAATTACAAATGGTTGATAATGAAGATAAAAAAACAAGCAGTATTAGCCATTTGCTACCGTGTTTGTTTCCGACCGCCTGCCCCTGCTGCAAGAAGGCTTTCGCCGCCTGGACGACTTCACGCCCGCCATGCCCTGCCCGGGAAGGTAAGAATTTTCTTGTTTCATTGAAGAGCGCTCTCCTGTGCTATACTTGCCCCGCAACCTCTATTCGTGAGTGAAAAATGAATCAGCCCGCCAAGAATCAGCCGTTGGCCGGTGTGCGCGTGCTCGACCTGACGCGCCTGCTGCCCGGCCCCTTCGCCACCTGTCTGCTGGCCGACCTGGGCGCCGACGTGCTCAAGGTCGAGGACCCGCTGCAGGGCGATTACCTGCGCCTCATCCCGCCGCTGGTCACCGACACCAACGCGGCGTTTCTCGTGCTCAACCGCAACAAGCGAGGCCTGACGCTCGATCTGAAAACCGCGGCCGGGCGCGAGGTCTTTCTCAAATTGCTGGCCACTTACGACGTGCTGGTCGACGGTTTCCGGCCCGACGTGCTGCCCGCCCTGGGACTGGACGAAAAGACGCTGCGCGAGCATGCGCCGGGGTTGATCCACGCCACGCTGAGCGGGTACGCCGCCGGCACCGACCGCGCGCAACGCGCCGGCCACGACCTGAACTACCAGGCGTTGGGCGGCACGCTGAGCCTGTGCGGCATGCCCGATTGCGCGTTGGCGATGCCCGGTCTGCCCATCGCCGATCTGGCCGGGGCGCTGTACTTCGCCAACGCCGTGCTGGCCGCGATCATCCGCCGCGAGCGCTCCGGCGAGGGCGCGCGGGTCGAGGTGCCGCTGGCCGACATCCCGGTCGCGCTGTCCGCCTATTTCCTCGCCGAGTACGGCCAGAGCGAACTGGAGCCCGCGCCGTGCAACCTGATGCTCAACGGGCGCTACGTGTGCTACCGGCTCTACCGCACCGCCGACGATCGCTGGATGAGCCTCGCCGCGCTCGAGCCGAAATTCTGGGCGGCCTTTTGCGCCGCGGTCGACAAGCCGCACCTGATTGCCGAGGCCTACGCGCCGGCCGACGGCGACCATCCGGTCAAGCGCGAGCTCGACGAGTTATTCGCTGCCAAAACCCAGGCCGCGTGGGTCGAATTGCTGCGCGAGCACGATTGCTGCTGCGAGCCGGTGCGGTCGCTGGCCGAAGCCGCGCGCGATCCCTATTTTCACGAGCGGGGCGCGATCGCCGTGCGCAACCACCCGGGCGAGGGTGAAATTCTCGAAACGAAGCCGCCGATCCGCTTCGACGACGGCGGAAACGAACGCGAAATTCGTCCCGCGCCCGCCCGCGGCGAGCATACCGACCAAGTGCTTTTGGCCCTGGGCTGCAGCGCCGAAGAGGTCGCCGCCTGGCTTCGACGCGGCGCGTTCGGTAAAAGGGAAATAACGTAAGATTAACTTGCAATTTCCCGTGAATTATTCTATAGTAAGACAAAATATCTGATACACCGAACAATGCCGCGCGCGCTCTTCTTCGCGAACTCACGAATGGTCGCAGCTCAGGTGATCGGAACGAGCCGGAGGGGTGTTTCTGCCTCCGGAGCCGGGAGGAATCGATGGTTAAGAACAACAACGTCATCATCCAGGCCGAAAAGCAAGGATCGGCCGAGAGCCTATACAAGCCGGGCCTGGAAGGCGTGGTGGCCACGCGCTCGAACATCTCCTATGTCGACGGCGAGCAGGGCCTGCTCGAATACCGGGGCATCGCGGTGCGCGAGCTGGTCGAGCACAGCACCTTCGAGGAGACCGTCTACCTGCTGCTGTACAATCACCTGCCCAGCGTGCGCGAGATGAAGCAGTTCAGCACGCTCTTCGCCAAGCAGCGCATGCTGCCGCAGTCGGTGCGCCACGCGATCTCGACCTTTCCGGTCGGCATGCACCCGATGGTCGCGCTGCAATCGGGCATCAGCCTGTTGCAGGGCGAGGACTACTACGCCGACGACGTGTCCAGCCAGTTGCACAACATCCGCCGTTGCATCTCGCTGATCGCCAAGGTCACCGCGATCATGGCGGCCTTCGAGCGCGCGCGCCACAGCGAAGAGCCGATGCCCGCGCAGTCCAAATACTCGCACGCCGCGAATTTCCTGTTCATGCTCACCGGCGAGCCGCCCGACGAGCTGGCCACCGAAATTTTCGACAAGCTGCTGATCATGCACGCCGAGCACACGATGAACGCCTCAACCTTCGCCTGCCGCGTGATCGCCTCAACCAAAAGCAGCGTTTACTCGTCGGTCTCCGGCGCCGTCGGCGCGCTGGCCGGCCCGCTGCACGGCGGGGCCAACGAGCGTGTGCTGCGCATGCTCTTTTCCATCGGCCACCCCGACAACGTCGATTCCTTCGTCGAGGATCGCCTGGCCACCGGCGCGAAGATCATGGGCGTGGGCCATCGCATCTACAAAGTGAAGGACCCGCGCGCGATCATTCTGCAGGAGTACCTCGAAAAGCTGATCGCCGTGCGCGGCGGCGAAGAGGCGCAAAACCTCTACGCGACCGCCAAGCGGCTGGAGGAAGCCGTCGAGGCCAAGCTGGGCGGGAAGAAAATCTATCCGAACGTCGACTTTTACAGCGGCATCGTGCTGGATCTGCTCGGCGTGCCCATGGACCTGTTCACCACCGTCTTCGCCCTCTCGCGCGTGGCCGGCTGGTGCGCGCACTGGCTCGAGCAGGTGGCGGCCAACCGCCTGTTCCGACCGCAGCAGGAATACTCCGGCGACCATCAGCGGCCGTACACCCCCATCGATCGGAGGTAGGCATGAGCGCGTTCGAAAAACTGACTCCGCCCGCCGGCGACGCGATCACCGTCGAGGGCGACGCGCTGCGCGTGCCGGACCATCCGATCATCCCCTTCATTCGCGGCGACGGCGTCGGGCCGGAAATCTGGAGCGCGACGCAATTGGTGCTCGACGCGGCGATCGCCAAGGCCTACGGCGACGCGAAGAAAATCGTCTGGTTCGAGATCTTCGCCGGCGACAGCGCGCTGGAAGTCTACGGCGAAGGGCAACACCTGCCCGCCGACACCCTCGAGGCGATCCGCGCCTACCGCCTGGCGATCAAGGGCCCGCTGGCCACGCCGATCGGCGGCGGCATCCGCTCGCTCAACGTCGCGCTGCGCCAGCAACTGGATCTGTACGCCTGCGTGCGTCCCGTGCGCTTCATCCCCGGCACGCCCGCGCCGCTACGCGAACCGGAAAAAGTCGACGTGGTCATCTTCCGCGAGAACACCGAGGACGTGTACGCGGGCATCGAATGGCCCGCCGGGTCGCTCGCCGCGCGCGACATCGTCGAGTTCGTCCGCGCCAACGAGATGATCGCCGCCGACGCCCCGCTGTCGCCCGACGCGGCTATCGGCCTCAAGCCGATCACCGAGCACGGCAGCAAACGGCTGATTCGCCGCGCGCTGCGCTTCGCGCTGGCCCAGGGGCGGCCGTCGGTGACGCTCGTGCACAAGGGCAACATCATGAAATTCACCGAGGGCGGCTTCAACAGTTGGGGCTACGAGCTGGCGCGCGAAGAGTTCGGCGAGTTCGTGCTCACCGAAAAGGAGGCCGAGGAGCGCTTCCACGGGCAAACGCCGCCGGGCAAGGTCATCCTCAAAAGCCGCATCGCCGACGCGATGTTCATGGAGCTGATCCTCAAACCCGAAGAGCACAGCGTCGTGGCCACCACCAACCTCAACGGCGACTACCTGTCGGACGCGGCCGCCGCGCTGGTCGGTGGGTTGGGCTTCGCCGCCGGCGCGAACCTGGGCGACGGCCTGGGCGTGTTCGAGGCCGTGCACGGCACCGCGCCCGACATCGCCTGCACCGACACGGTCAATCCGTGCTCGCTGATCCTCACCGGCCGCGAGATGCTGGCCTACATGGGCTGGTCCGCCGCCGCCGACCTCGTGCAACGCGCCGTCAACAACGTCGTCGGCCGCGGCCTGGTCACCGCCGACATCGCCTGCTACCTGCCCAACGTCGTGCCCCTGCACTGCTCCGAATTCGCCGAGGCTGTCGCCGAGGAGATCGGGGGGGTGACGGGTTATTTGTAGGGGCAACTCTCCGTGGTTGCCCCGGCCTGGGTTGCCCTGGCCCGGGTTGCCCCGGCCTGGGTTGCCCTGGCCCGGGTTGCCCCGGCCTGGGTAGGCACGGAGACCTACCCCTACGGTGGTTGCCCCGGCCTGGGTTGCCCCGGCCTGGGTTGCCCCGGCCTGAATTGCCCCGGCCCGGGTAGGCACGGGGACCTACCCCTACGGTGGTTGCCCCGGCCTGGGTAGGCACTGAAACCTTTGCCGGGCGCCATTTCCGTGTGCCATAGTTTTCGCCGCCAGGCGAAAGCTGTGCATAGTATGAACCGGCACACCTTTGGCTGTCGCCAAAAGTGTGGCACACGAAGGAATGACGCTCTTTCCGGGTGCCATAGTTTTCGCCCCTGGCGAAAGCTGTGCTCCTAAACAACCAAGCACGGCCATGCCCTGCGGGCAAGACCGTGGCACCCAGCTACCCTATTCTGTTACCTATGTCTTGATTGTTCGCCTTCATTCCACCTTCGGTCTTCGAAATTTCGAATTGATTCCCCTGCCTCTTTCGGGCCAAAAGACCGTTTGACATTCGCCGCCACTAGGATTAAGTTATTGAAATAGGCGTGAATTCGTTCGCATCTGAATGTAGAGAAATATCCCGACTTGCCCTACGTACTTCTCGTTGGTCTGTTCTCCAAATAGGTAGGTATGGAAAGTACAGGATGATGGTTGGCCGTTGGGGCCGACCCAGTGAGAGCGGGCACTATTTCCCGCCAAGTGAATCGTACCGTCGTTGCGGCGGCGCGAAAGGAAAGTGAGATACGAGAAATGAATACAAAGATGTACGTTGGTGGTTTGAGCTGGGACACGACCGATGAAAGCTTGCGTAAGGCCTTCGCCAAATTCGGTGAAGTGACCGACGTGGCCGTCATCACCGATCGCGACACCGGTCGTTCCCGCGGCTTCGGTTTCGTAACCATGGCCGACGAAGCCGGCGCCAAGGCCGCCATCAGCGGCCTGAACGAGACGAGCCTTGATGGCCGCACCATCAAGGTGAGCGAAGCCAAAGAAAGAAGCCCCCGTGACGATCGTCGCGGTGGCGGCGGCGGCAATCGCAATCGCCGTTGGTAATCCGACGACGACGACTCCCGCTTGATAGCGGCGGTCGCCATTCATTGAGCTGAATGCCTGTCACGGGCGGAATCCCACGGTTCCGCCCTTGTTTTTTATCGCCGCACACAACTTACGTGTGCCATAAATTTCACAACCAGATCGGGCGCCACGGTCTTGCCCGTCAGGACATGGTCGTACTCCTTTTCCGTGTGCCATAGTTTTCGCCGCCAGGCGAAAGCTGTACCGTGTGCGAACCATCACACCTTTGGCTGACTTCCGAATTGAGACACCCGGAGCCGACAAGCCCCGGAGGGGCGGAAGGTCAGTAGCGAAGGGCGATAGCCCTGGTAATGGCGGCTCGCCCAGATCAGGCAACCCCTGACAAGGGGTGTAGGATTATTTACAAATAGCACGAAGGTGATGCCGATCACGATCAACTCGCCGATCTGGTAACTCTGCTGTTTTTTCTCCATGAGCACTCCTTGAAATTGGGGATAGTACGTCACCAAACGTTTTATTTATTCGCAACAGCACACTATCCTCCGCCTGACAAGTTGATCACTCTGAACGAAGCCTCTGCCGAGTGTAAAATTGAACGCCTCTCACAGAAGTTGCACAAAATGTTTATATCTACATCCATGTGCTCTTCAAAGACAAAGAGTGACATTATATTTACGTTGCGCTCAAATTTTTTTCGCAATATTGAAGCTGCATAAGATCTTGTTCATCATTGATATTTTTGATAATGATATAAATACAATCATAATAATTTTTGGAGAAGTTATGCAATTTGGTATAATTGCTTGGGCAACAGGAAAGGTCTTTGGCGTTGCTGTTAATAAATTAGTGCACAGGTTGTCTCCTGATCTAAAAAATATTCAAAAGAGTTTTAAAGCGGCCATTAAAGATTGGGAAGCAACAATTCCGCCAGAATTGCAATTTCATGCCGATTCACTTTTTCCCTCAGTCAGCGATGACAGCCTTTCTACACGTCCCTATTTACAAAAACTACGCAATTCAATAAACAATAACAATATTCCATCCATTGATGATTGGAACAACGCCCTCAAAGAACAATGGAGAATGCTAAACGAAAGCTCTTCTAATCTTGTTTCATTTTTCCACTTGAAAGAGGACGACGCTTATAATTATTTGAGTGATTTGTCACAGCGTTTACACTGCACGTATTTTAAAAATAATTTACCAATTGCTCAACTTGAGATGTTTAACGACTTGGAAACCATTAAATCTTTTTATAAAGATAATAGCGATGCAACAGGACAATCCACTCAGGCAGAATTGACACTCATGAATCATGAGCTACCGACATATGCCATTAAATATGAAAATTTTATCGATTTATTATTGACCATTACACAAAATAACGTAAACGAGATAAAAAAATACAACATTAATGAAATTTTTCGCTCAATTTGGCGAATGTTGCTCAATCACTCGCAAAAAATAATTACTTTCATCGAACAATTAAACTATGAAAAAGACTCTCCCATGGCGCTATTGGTTGTACCGATCATCAATATTTACAAAAACCATAACCTCTCAAAAGAGGTTGTTCGTCATTTCTTTTATTTACAGGAAAGCCATCCAGACTTCTTTATTGAAGAATCTCAAAAAAGCCATAACATATTAAAATCCGTTGTTATTCGACACCTTCTGTACATAAACTCTCCGGCCTTGAATGACATATTACACACTTGTATTTCTTCCCTTCTTGCATATAAGGACGCCTTCTGGGACACCTATTTTTGTGATCTATTTATGAGATTCAAATCAGGATATATCAACATTTCAGACGATTTAACTATCCACCGTTTGAAAAAACGTCTGGAGGATGAACAATGTAATACTAGCTTTGTATTGCAAACTCTGTATAAAATTACCACAGACAAAATGACATTCTATTACAACAACACAAAAGAACAGTTCGTCGAAACCATAATGAACATTAGTTCAAAATGCACTACCGACTTGGAATCCAAATGGTGCATATTGATTTGTTTGCAAATGCTTCCACTTTATAGATTTGAAGAAGAAAACGAAGATGACGACTTAACAATCTTGTCAATCATACAATCATTCAATTCATATATACTCTCGGCTTCGCCAGTTATACAATTTCAATATTTGTCAGCTTTATTGAGAAATTTTAACCGTGATAAAAACATTAATGATATGATAAAATATGAAAAAGAATTTCTTCACTACAAAAAATGTCTTTATTCACCTCAGATTATTCTTTTACAAATGGAATATGCAACATACGTCGCTATACACGCCCCTCTGACGGAACCCTCCTACATGGAAGAAACCAAAATATTTAAAACAATCCAAGCCAACCAAAATCCTTTGGAAGATGAACTTTTTAAAAATGAACTAACTACGGTTGCTTATAATATCATTATGGGGCAGGTAAAAGTTGAACCAACATTCAGCAAACCATATACCATTGACCGATTTCTAACCTTTTATGTCAAGTACATGTATCAATTCTTTTTTATGTCTGAATTGAAAAAAAATCATATTCGAGTTCTCGATATTCAGCCAATGACAGCTATCTTCCCGGTTAGAGAAAGTATTTTTAATGTAGCAACCGGATCGTTTATTGAACGATCTCAAAATATTGAGGAAATCAATCCCATTTATGCCGCCAGGACTTTATCGACCTATAGATACATTCGAAAAATTGACACCTTCGATGCCCTGGAAAATTATTTACAAAAAGCAATGTTGGCTGATCCCTATTCAATAGTTCGTAACGCCAGAGGCATTGCTGAAGCAATGTATAAACTTTATTATTACTACCCACCAGCAAAGAAAAAATGTTTGGAATTATTGAGTAAGTTTCAAAAAATCACCAAGATTGGAAGTTCATTAACGCCCAAACTATTTTGGGCTATCGCCACTTGCATAGATATTTCTGAAAAGGACAGAGATTTTATAAATCAATTCTGTTTTTTGCTCGACATGATTGATCTAAAATTTTTGCGCATCGTTTTGAAGAAAGGAGAACATTTTGGTTTCGAGTTTAATGACTTACAACTTAGTAATATCCAACACTACTCATCCAAAGGAAGCGTATTAGCAAGGGCCGTTCTCCAAGACATCACTTCGCCTGAAATATGGAATCTTATTGGCACAACGCTGATAAATTTAATAAATGATGTAAACGACGCTCAAAGTTATCTTCACGCATCCTATTTCTATTCGATGGCTAAGTGTTTTGCTAAAGACAAAGGCTGTCATGACCAAAAATACAGCTATAACTTTATTCGCGCACATGCAAATTATTATCAAAAGATGGATTTGGTACCCGATGGTAGGTTTATAAGACAAGTAACCTATTTTCTTGCTGGTCGAGATATTAGTCACTTTCATTACAAAGAGGAATGCATCATGCCTTTCTTGGATATCTGCAATCGATATTGGGACCAAATAAGATTGGATAATGATACGAAAGACAAACTGAAAGCGCATGTTAAAGACAAATCATGGATACAACAGCTAGTAATCAAAAAATCATACAAGAACTTAACCTAGCAAAGTAGTTTTTCTAGATGAATTAGCAATCACTCATTACCAATCCTTTTACTTGAATATTATGCCATCATCGAACGCCTATCCTATTGGCGTGGGACACTCTGTCCCATGTGTCCCACCCCTCAATCTTTATAACCCGTTGATATTATTGATGATACGCAAATTTTAAGCGTGGGACAAAGTGTCCCAAAGTGTCCCATTTGTCCCACAATTTGAGGATAAACCGGGACACGTAACGAGACCATGTCCCTGGGTTTATCCCCCCCGGCCGAGGCTTCACACAATGAAGGCAATGTCAGGTGCAGGAGTTATTCCTGCCAGGGATTATCCCCGGCCGCGCAAATAATCGATCATGGGCTGCGTGACCAGCGGGACGAGGTCGCCGATCATGTGCGGCATCAGGTTGTCCATGACCTTGGGCATCATGCCGGGCATCTGCTCGATCATGTAGTCGGGCATGGCGATCTGTTCGGAAACGCGCTGGAGCATCGTGCTCATCACCTTGGGCATCATCACGGGCAGCAGGCGCGGGAAAAGCACCGGGAACAGCGGCTTCATCAGGCTCAGCGCGCCGGGGATCTTGCCCATGACCCGCATCATCGGGCCCATGCCGTAGGGCATGGCGTCGATCAGCTCCGGCCACATCTTGCCCATCAGATCGGCGAAGCCCTGCGGGGTCATCAACGAGATGAACGCGTCGAACACGCCCCACTGCGCGCGCACCTCCGGATGCGGGTCGGGAAACTCGAAGCCCAGCGCGGCGGCGGCGTAGTGCGCCAGGTCCTGCACCTCGACGGGCACGTTGCCCTTTTCGGCGCTGACGCGCAGTTGCACCTCGCAGCAGGGGCACGCGGCCAGCAGCTTCTGCGCGCCGACCTCCACCGCCTCGTTGAGCCGATGCACGCCGATGTCCGCGGCGACCGGCGGATCCTTGATCAGCGTGAGCACGCTGCCGCAGCAGTGCGCCTCGTTGCGGTTGTAGGGCAGCTCGACGTACTCGGTGCCGGGCACGGCCTTGATCAGTTCGCGCGGCTCCTCGAACACGTGCGAGACGCGGCCCATGTGGCACGAGTCGTGCCAGGCGACCTTCACCTTCTCTTTGCCGCCGTTGTCGGGGAACTTGAACTCGCCGCTGCGGATCTTCTCGGCGATGACCTCGCTGTAGTGCCTGGACACGAAGTCGTACTCGATGCCCATTTTCGCGGCCCAATCCGGATAGACGTGCCGCCACATCATGTCGCAGGCCGGGCACGAGGTGACCACCGTTTTCGCGCCCACCGTGCGCACCGCCTCGATGTTCTTGCGCACCGTCTCGGCGAACACCTCCCACTTGCCGGCGACCAGCATCGGCGTGCCGCAGCAGTTTTCCTTCTTGCCGACGTAGGTCCAGTCGATGCCCGCCGCGTCCAACAACCGCACCGACGCCTGCGCGATGTCCTTCTCGACGTAACTGGCCGTGCAACCGGCGAAGTAGACGACCGGGGCTTTGGTCGCGCCCGGCTCGACCTTGGCGCGCAGATCCTCCGGGAACCACTCGTCGCGGTCGCGCCGGTAGCCGGCCCAGATGTTGCCCTGGTCGGTCAGCGCCGCGGCCATCATCTCGAACGGCGGGAAGGTCATGCGTTTGTCTTCGTGGATCAGCTTGCCGCGCAGCTTCATCCACGACGGCTCGATGGGCAGCGCCGCGCTGCAGCGCAGGTTGCACAGTTCGCAGGTCGTGCACACGAGCATCGTGTCGACCATGAACTGGTTCCACTCCTCGCGGCCTTCCATGTATTCGCGCAGCCAGTACCACTTGCCGCGCGGGCTCTGGCTTTCCCAGCCGCGGCCGTAGAACTGGTCGCATTCCTCGACGCAGTACCCGCACTGACTGCACCCGTAGGCGTACCAGGCGACGTCGGCGGGGATGTCGCGCACCGGCGTTTGCGGACGCTCGCCGACCTGGGTGATCACGTGGTTGCCGAAGGGCCGGATCAGCGGTTCGAAGACGTTGGCCATCGACATCGCCATGGCCAGCAGGCCCGAGCCGGTGACCTTCCCCGGATTGAGCAGGCCCTTGGGATCGACCTCTTTCTTGAATTTCTTCAGCCGCGCCACGCGTTCGGCCCCGAGCACCTTGACCGCCTTGTTCTTGAAGTACAGGCCCGTGGCGTAGGGGCGGCCGCCGAAGCGTTCGGCGATCTTGCTGACCGTCAGCGACAGCGGGAAGACGAAGTTGAAGTTGAACTTGCGTTGGTCGGCGGGGATGAAGCCCAGAATCACCACCTCGGGTTCGCCGTGGCCGCCGTCGCGCAGGATGACGCCTTCCTTGACGATCGGCTGGTTGATCTGCTTTTCGACGGTGGTCATCACATCGCCGAGCGAACGCAGGGGGATGATCACCTCGGCGGGCACCAGGCTCGGGCCCAGGCGCTTGACGACCATCAACTTGAAGCGGTGTTTCCACTCGTGATGCGCAATGCGTTCGGAGAGAATCTCGCCCTCGCAGGGTTTAAGGACATCCGGCAGCACCGAGAGGATCGCCTGTTCGTCTTTCTTGCGGAAGGTCAGCGTCGTGATGTACGAGGCCGGCAACAGCACGCGTTCCTCGGTCGGATGCCCCTGGTGTTCGGGCAACGGCGCGCGGTTTTTCATTTCGGCCATGCGCGGATTGATGAACATCAGCGACCAGATCGGCAGTTTCATATCGACGAACTTCTGGACGATCTTCTGCAGGTCGAAGGCGTTGGGGCAGCCGAAGGCGACCACGCCCAGTTCTTCTTTGGGCTGCACCTTGATCGTCAGGCTGTAGACCAGCCCGGTGGTGCCCTCGGCGTCGGCGATCAACGCCAGGTCGTCGCCGGAAAATTCGCGCACCTCGCCGGTGGGCAGCACCACGCGGGCGCTCACCACGTTCTCGCGGAACCAGCCGCTTTCGTACGAGCCGAAGCCCGCGCCGCCCTGCGCGAACCAGCCGCCGACGGTCGAGCCGGGATAACTGGAGGGATACAGCTTGAGCATCAAACCGGCCTTGTCGAGCGCGCGGTCGAGCTTCTCCCAGACGATGCCTGCTTCGACGCTGGCCGTGTTGGCCTGCGCGTCGATGTTGAGGACTTTGTTGAGCCGGAAGAAATCGACGACCAACCCGCCTTCGATCGGCAGCACGCCGCCATAGCCCGACGAGGCCTTGGCGCGCGGCGTGACGGCGACATTGTGTTCGTAAGCCCAGCGGACGACCTCGGCCAGTTCCCGCTCGCTTGCCGGCTGGACAATGCCCTCGGGCACGGTATCGCCGATCAGCGGTTTGATCATGCTGGGCACCGAGCCGATGTCGTGGCTGTAGAGCTTTCGCTCCATTCGATCGAAATTGACGCGTTTCCCGAACGTTTCTTCCAAATACATACGTTGTTTGGCGCCGATTCGACTCATGGATTATCCCCCCCAATTTTTTATTGCGAATTTTTTTGTAGCGGACCGCGACCCGTCTCCACGGGTCGCGGCCTGTCATATTTTTCTATGTCTTTATTTTTATACACCAGATGAGTTTTATGAAAAGAACTTTTTTTATTGCCAAGTCATTGCCTACCGTCTCAATTACTCTATATCGTTACCTAGCAATGTAGTAAATATATAACATGCTATAAGACTAGATTGCAAGCTTTATTTTTCAAATTTACAAAATTGTGAATTTTGACCATGGAAAGACAGCCAAATGCGTTTTTTCCTTGAGGTTATTAAAAAAAATGACGGAATATCTTAGAAGAATTGTATAATTAAAAGAGATCGGCATTTACTTTCCGGTCGAGGGTTGAAAAATACATGATTGGCTTTCGGGTGTTATCTATCCGTTTTGCAGGGATAATTCTATCGCTGGCGCTGTTTTCGGCAGCGGTCGGAGCCGCGTTTGCGCAAGCGGACGTCACGGTCGATCTCACCGAACAGGAACGCCAGTGGCTGGCGAATCATCCGGTGATTCGCATCGCACCCGATCCGTATTTCCCGCCGATTGAGTGGTTTAACGAAAAGGGAGTATATCAGGGACTTTCCGCCGAGATGATGGCGATGCTCGGCGATAAGCTGGGCATCAAATTTCAGCCGGTGCAAATGGAGACCTGGGGCGACGTGCTGACCGCGGCGCGCAAACGGGACGTGGATCTGCTGCCGGCCGCGGCGCAAACGGAACAGCGTTTCGAATATTTGTTGTTCACCGACCCGTACATCGTGCTGCCCGGGGTGGTCATCACCCGGCGCGACATGCAGGCGCACACCACCGTCGAGGATTTGTATCAATATCGCGTGGCGGTGGTGTCCGGTTATGTCTGGCATGAGATGCTTACCCGGGATCACCCGGACTTGAAGCTGATTCTGGTCAAGGATTTGGTGGACGGCTTGCAGAAGGTGTCGTTCGGGGAGGTCGACGCGATCATCGGCACGCTGCCGGTGGCGTTGTACTACATCGAGAAGGAAGGCATCACCAATCTGCAGGTTTCCGGCAAATTGAAATACTTCACCAAGCTGTCGATGGCGGCGCGCAGCGACTGGCCGCTCTTGCATTCCATTCTGCAAAAATCGCTGACCACGCTGGCGGTGCAGGAAAAGCAGAAGATCCTGAACAAGTGGATCAAGCTGGATCGACCGCCGCTGTACAAGGACCGGCGCTTCTGGGGATGGCTGATCGTCGCGGTCACGATGATCGCGCTGGTAATCGGTTTCATCCTGTCCTGGAATCGGACGCTGAAACGGGCGGTGGAAGCGCGCACCCGCGATTTCCAACGCGAACTGACCGAGCGCATCAAAGCCGAGGACGCCTTGCGCGACAGTGAGGAGATGTTCCGCGCCCTGGCGGAAAACTCGCCGGATGTCATCATGCGCTTCGACCGGCAGATACGACATCTGTACACCAATCCGATCGTGATCAAGCTGACGGGCATCCCTTCGGAACAATTCACCGGCAAAACACACGAGGAGTTGGGCTTCCCGCCGGATTTGTGCGAACTGTGGAAAAAGGGCATCGACCAGGTGTTTACCAGCGGGCAGGGAAACCGGCTGGAATTTCAGTTGCCCAACGGACCGTGGATCGACTGGCAGTTGGTGCCCGAGATGGATTCGGACGGTCAGGTCAAAGCGGTGATCACCTCGGCGCGCGACATCACCGAACGCCGCTATGCCGAGGAAAAACGCCTGTCGCTGGAAGAGCAACTGCGGCAATCGCAGAAGATGGAGGCGATCGGTCGTCTGGCCGGCGGTATCGCGCACGACTTCAACAACATCCTGACCGGCATTTTCGGCTACGCGGAATTACTGCTGGCCAATCTGGACGACAAGAATCCGCTCAAGGAGTACGTCCAGGAAATCCTGCAGGCCGGCAGCCGGGCGATGAAGTTGATCCAGCATCTATTGGCGTTCAGCCGCAAGCAGATCATCGCGCCGCGCACGATCGACCTCAACGATACGATCGCCAAGGCGCAGAACATGCTCCGGCGCATCATCGGCGAGGACGTCGAGCTGACCTTCCACCCGGGCGCGCACATCGGCCACATCCACGCCGATCCGAACCAGATCGATCAGATTCTGATCAACCTGTGCGCCAACGCGCGCGACGCCATGCCGCGCGGCGGCCAATTGTACATCCTGACCAAAAACGTCCACCTGCACGAGCAGACGATCGAAAGCGAGGAACCGCCCATCACCGGCGACTTCGTGCTGCTGACCGTGCGCGACACGGGCACGGGCATCGACGCCAAAACCAAGGAACACATCTTCGAACCGTTCTTCACCACCAAGGAACAAAACAAGGGCACCGGCCTGGGCCTGGCCACGGTGTACGGCATCGTCAAGCAGAACGGCGGCATAATCGCGGTCGATTCGGCGCCCGAAGGCGGCACGACCTTCCGGATCTATTTCCCCGTTCATCGCGGCGCGATTTCCAAAGAGGAAACCGAACGGCGGCCGGTGCTGATCGACGGTCACGAAACCCTGCTGCTGGTCGAGGACGAGGATATGGTGCGTACGCTGGCCAAGAAGATCCTCGAACGGCAGGGCTACACCGTACTGGCCGTCAACGACGGCGAACAGGCGATCGAACTCTGGCGGCAGCATCATACGGAAATCGACCTGGCGATCATCGACGTGATCATGCCGAAGATGAACGGCGACGAGCTGTGTCAGCGCCTGCGGCAGGACAATCCGGCGCTCAAGGTGCTGTTCATGTCGGGCTACACGCAGGACGTCATCGACGACGACGGACGGCTTGAACCCGACACTTTCTATCTGGGCAAACCCTTCACCATCGATTCGCTCATGCACAAGGTTCGTCAGTGCCTGGACAGTTAAAAAAATGGAGAGCCGCGGCTCTCCGTTGAAATGAATCGGTTCGAAAAGAATTCGGTCGAATCAACTCTCCTTTATTTGTTGTATTCGCAATCGAGCCAGGTTTTCACCTGCGCCCGTTCCTCGTCGGAGGGTTTGGTCGACAGCAACGGCGGCATTTTCTTTTTCTCGACCGTCCATTCGATGATGTCTTTCTTCTCCTTCGCGATCAGCTCGGGTTTGTCGAAATCATAATCGGCCGGTGCGCCCTTGCGGGAAATTCCCGTTTTGGTCGAACTGTGGCAGCCATTGCAGTATTTTTCCATAAACGCCTTGCCGAAAGATTCATAGGTGTACTTGCAGTCATCGGCTCGCGACGCGGTGACGACGATCTGGGCGAGCATCACCAGACCGATCAAAGCCATAAAGGCCAATACGCACCTTTTGTATCCTTTCATGATCGCCTCCTCATCCAATCCATCTGCCAAGCATCGCCGGCATCGTCGTTATCGTCGAAAAAAACGTTGTGAACCCACCCCCGAGTTCAGCACTAAAAATCAAGCTTTCCGCCTGAATTGCCGGCATTTACCCACCACAATAATTGACTGCGCCTTTTATTTTTTTACCGATTACGGCCTTATTATCACGAGCGGTTCAATTGATTGTCAATAAGAAAATATCCTAAAGTACGCATTGGTACTAATTGCTTGACATTCGGCCACCCCACTTTTAATCTCAACATCGCTTATGATGATTAGCCAGGTGATTGATTTGTCTAATTTTGCAACGGTTTTTTTCGGCAGTTTGCGCATGATCGCACTGGTCTTTCGCGAAACCGCACCCTTTTTGCTGATTGGGCTCTTTCTCGCCGGATGGCTTAAAATAATCATCCCAATTCAGGGCGTGAACCGCTACCTGGGCAAACCCAATCTGCGTAGCGCGCTGTATGCCGCGCTGTTCGGTCTGCCGTTGCCGATCTGTTCCTGCGGCGTCGTTCCGCTGTCGATGGGCTTGCGCGACAAGGGCGCCAGCCGGGAAGCGAACCTGTCCTTTTTAATCAGCACGCCGGAAACCAGCATCGACACGCTGATCATCACCTGGGGTTTGTTGGGGCCGGTCATCGCTCTTGTCCGCCCGCTGGCGGCGTTGGTCGCCTCGTTGTTCGCCGCGATACTTTCCATCGCCGAACGAACCGACCGCCCGACCGACGAAGAAGAGACAGCCCCCGTCGCCGAGGTCTGTCCTTCCGTCGCCGAACCGGGCGCCGATGATGCCGGTTACACCCTGGAAGAGGGATACCACGTGGTCGGCCCGCGCGGTTTTTTGCGCTCGGTGGGGGCGGCGATCCGCCAACTGCCCGCGTTCGGCAAAAAGGACGAGAGCGGCGAATCCGCCGCGCCGGCGCCGGTGCCCCTGGGCGTGCTGGTGCGCGACGCCAACCGCTACGCGTTCCGCAAGATGCTTGACGACATTTCATTCTGGCTGGTGATCGGCATTATCGCCGCCGGATTGATCGCCGCGCTGGTGCCCGCCAACTGGATCAACAAATTTCCCGGCGGCGAATGGGGCAGCATGCTGTTCGTGTTGTTCATCAGCGTACCGCTCTATGTCTGCGCGGTGGAATCAACGCCGATCGCGGCGATCCTGATTCTCAAGGGCCTTTCGCCGGGCGCCGCGCTGGTGTTTTTGCTGGCGGGACCGGCGACCAATCTGGCCACGATGATTCTGATCAACAAGACCTTCGGCCGGCGCTTTTTGCGCCTTTACCTGCTTTCGATTTTCCTGGTGTCGATCGGCGCGGGTTTGTTGCTGAACGCGTTTTTACGTTCGTTCGGCCTGGAGGTGATCAGCCGGATTTCCCCCGAGCAAAGTTTCGGCGTGTGGACGATCATCGCCATCTTCTCGTCCATCGCCCTGCTGGTGCTGCTGGGATTCAGTTTCTACCGGTTGGATTGGAAAGCGAAAAAGGAAAGCGCGCTGGGCTTCAGCGGACGCTTGCTGGCCTTCCTGGGCTTGTTGCTGCCGGAGAAACCGGCCGTGAAAGAAAAGGTCAAACCCCTGACCCGGCTCAATAGCCGTCGGCTGACGATCGCGGCGATCGCCCTGGCGTTGGCGGTGTGGCTGCTTTCGGGCGTGTACACCGTGCCGCCCGGCAGTGCGGGCTACCGCTTGACGTTGGGCAAGCTGGTGCAGGCCGACGTGCCGCCCGGGCTGCATTATTGTCTGCCGCGTCCGTTGGGCCAGGTGTACAAGTACCGCACCGGCGAACTGCGCAAGACCGACCTCGGTTTTTTCACCGACCTGTCCATGCTGGCCAAGTGGAAAACGTCGCAAGTGTCCTTCGACGCGGTAGGATGGCACAGTTTCTTTACGACCATGACTTCCAATCCGGACGAGTCGATCTACCTGATGGGCGACGAAAACCAGTTGGAAGCGAAGTTCGCGGTTCATTACCGCATCGCCAACCCCACGGCCTTCTTTTTCGATTACGCCAAAAACAAGGACCTGGTTTCGCTGACGGTGGAAAGCGTGGCCCGGGAAATCCTGGCCAGCCTGATGATCGACCTCACGCTGGCGGACAAGCGTAGCGAGATCACGCCCGTGCTCAAGGAACGTTCGCAGGCGTTGCTGGATCGTTACGCCATCGGCGTGCAAATCCTGGACATCTACCTGGTCGATCTGCACCCGCCGGTGGAGGCGGTGTCGGCCTTCCGCGACGTGGCCAGCGCCATGGAGGATCGTCAGACCCGCATTCACCGCGCGTACGAGGATCGCGCGGCCGCCCTGCCCGCCGCGCGCGGCAACGCGGCCAAGGCCATCGCCGGCGCCCAGGCCGACGCCTTCACGGCCCGGGCCGACAACGAGGGCAAAGCGGAAAGTTTCCGCACGCGGGCGAAGGCGTATGCGCAAAACAACCAGGGCACCCGCTACCGCATGTACCTGGAAACGATGGAAGCGGTGCTGCCCAATATCGATAAAATCATCGCTCCGCCGCAGGCGTTGCGGGACGGCCGGACACGGCTGTGGAACGGTCCGCTCAACGTCGACTCGGTCAAGACCGGAGAATAGCCATGAAACGCTGGCAAAAATTGACCTTCCTTTTGTTGCTGCTGATCGCATTGGTCTGGCTGAGCACGGCGATCTTCATCGTGCAGGCGACGGAAACGGCGATCCTCACCCGCTTCTCGCGGCCGCTGCCGACCGTCTTTCAGCCCGGTCCGCACTTCAAGCTGCCCTGGCCCGTCGACAGCGTGATCCGCTTCGACCAACGGTTGCTGGTGTTCAACTTCAACAGCGCCACCGAGTTTCTCACGCAGGACAAGAAAAACATCCTGATCAACAGTTTCGCCGTCTGGAAAATCGACGATCAGCATAAGTTCCTGGCCACCGTGCGCAACCGGCAAGGGGCGGAAGCGCGATTGCTGGACATCATCACCGCCGCGGTGGGCGAAGTCGTCGGCAAATATGCGCTGACCGCATTCATCAATCCCGCCGGCGAGCAGGTGCGCCTGGCCGAAATCAACCAACAAATCACCGACGCCTGCACCGGCGTGGCCCGGGAAAATTACGGCCTGAACATCATCGACGTGCGGATCAACTCCTTCAATTTTCCGCCGCAGAACCGGGCGAGCGTGATCAAGCGAATGCAGGCCGAGCGTGACCGGATCGCCACCCAATACCGCGCCGAAGGCGACGAGGAGGCGTTGAAGATCCAGGCCTCGACCGAGCTGGAAACACGCAAGATTCTCGCCGAAGCCAATCGCGAGGCGGAGATCATTCGCGGGCGCGGCGAGGCCGAGGCGATTAAAATCTACGGCGCCGCTTACCGCGCCGATCCGGAATTCTATCGTTTCCTGCGCACGCTGGAAGCGTACAACAAGATCATCGATCCGAACACGACGATCATTCTGCGCAGCGATTCGGAATTGTGGAAAATGATCGACCGGGGGGCTCCGTGAGCCGCGACGACGTCAGCCTCGACGTGCAACTGATTCAGCGGGCGGTGCGCCTGTGGCGACGGCGGCGCAAGTCCGTCGCGCTGGCGTTGATCGCCCTGGCGCTGCTGCTGACGCTGCTTTCGGGCGTTTACACCGTGCCGGTGAACCAGACCGGCGCGCTGTTCTTCCTGGGCCGGCTGGTGGACGACAACATCGAGCCGGGCATTCACTTCAAGCTGCCCGCCCCGCTGCAACGCGTGCAATTGATGAACACCTCCGAGGTGCGGCGGACGAACCTCGCCGGCCAATGGCGCGAGACGGTCAGCATGATCACCGGCGACGAGAACATCATCGAATTGGACGTGGCGCTGCAATACAAAATCGGCAACTTCGGCCCGTTTTTGATCGGCGCGGAAAGCTGGGAGGAGGTCATGCGGCTGGTGGTCACCTCGTCGATGACCGAACTGACCGCGCGCATGCCGGTGGATGAAATCCTGACCACGGGAAAAAGTAAAATTCAAATCGATCTGCGTACGCTCGCGCAACACAAGCTTGACGAATACACCTCGGGACTGACCGTGCTTTCGACCACCATCGTCGCGGTCAAACCGCCGCGGGAAGCGGCCGCCAGTTTCCGGCGGGTGGCCGACGCCAAATCCGAAAAAGCGAAAAAGGTGAACGTGGCGCAGGCGGAGTATCGCCGCAACCTGGCCCAGGCGCGGGGCGAAGCCGAACGGCTGCAGCGCGACGCCGAATCGGCGAGCGAGGAACGCATCAAAAAAGCGCAAGGCGACGCCGATCGGTACATGTCCATCCTCGCCGAATATCGCCAGGCGCGCGAAGTGACCCGGCTCAACCTGTACATGAAACGAATGGAAGAAGTGATCAACAAAGCGCGGGTGGTTCTGTTCAATCCCCGGGAGCAGGGGCCGCTCGATTTGAATCTATTGAAAGCCAAAAACAAAAAAGACAGTCCGAAATAATCGCCCGCTGGGAGAGGCCGATGAGCCCCAAAACACGCAATCCGGAAGACCGCCGCGAGATCATTCTCGACACGGCGATGCAACTGTGGATCGAAAAAGGTTTCGAGGGCATGCGCCTGGATGTCGTCGCCAAGAAGGCGCGCGTCAGCAAAGGCACGCTCTACCAGGTGGCCGACAACAAACTGGATCTGGCGTTTCTGATCATGCAGCGGCGCTTCGACAGCGACTTCGAACGCATCCGCAAAGCGCTGTCGGCCTGCGAGGATCCGATCGAGATTCTGCGGCGGGCGCTGCACGACCTGATTCCCACCGTGCGCGAGGATCCGGGCTCGTACGCCATGGAGATCGAGTTTTTCGCGATGGCGATGCGGCATCCGCATCTGGGTCAACGCGTCGAAGCGTACATCACGCCGCACATCGATCAGTTCAAAGCCGAGTTGTCGCACTGGGTCGACCTGGGCATCGAAAAAGGCACGATCCGTCCCGACGCCGACGCGCGGGTGCTGGTGGACATGACGCACGCCTGGGGCCACCATATGTGGCACGAGTGGATCACGCACAAGGAAGTTTCGCCGGAGGATTTGCGCCGGCGCACCGATCATTTCATGGACCTGCTGTTTCGCTACGTGCGCACCGATATCGATTAAAACGAACGTTCAAACGTCAGGTACATCGCCCGGCCGGGCAGCGGGAAGTTGCGCACGTCGACGATCCGCTCGTCGGTCACGTTTTTCATTTCCACCCCCAAACGCGTATGCGCATCGGGAAGAATCAACCAGCCCGCGTTGAGCACGTGGCGCTCGTCGAGCATCTTCGTGTTGGCGGCGGTCAGGTAATTGCCGTCGGCGTAATCGTACTCGACGAACGGGGCGAAGATGTTCGC
Source organism: bacterium (assembly GCA_036725605.1). Lineage (GTDB taxonomy): Bacteria > Lernaellota > Lernaellaia > Lernaellales > Lernaellaceae > CALBTQ01. The sequence goes on along the minus strand of DAIMDW010000019.1, from coordinate 69,993 downwards.
GCGCGTTTCCAGCCGCGCCGAGGCGGTGTGGCGCGGCCGGCCGGGAATCTGGCGGTCGTCGCCGGCGTTCTCGTCGATGGCGCGGGTCAGCGTGTACGCGCCGCTCGCGGTCAGCCAATCGACCGGCGCCAGCCGCGCGGAAAGCTCCATCCCTTCCAGCCGTGCGCGACCGACGTTGAACGGCTTGTAACGGAAACCGCCGACCAGCACGTATTCGATCAGGTCGCGCACCTCGCTGCGGAAATACGCCCCCTCGAACGACAGCCAGGGGAAGATCGTCTGCACGCCCGCGTCCAGGTGCGTGGCGCGCTCGGGCTTCAGGTCGGGATTGCCCTCGACGTAGCCGTGCCGGAAATACAGCTCGCTGAAACTCGGCGCGCGAAACGAGCGGCCGACGTTGCCTTTGAGCGTCAGCCATTCCCACGGTTTGAAGGCCAGCCCGCCTTTGGGGCTGAGCTGGTCGCCGGCGTCGGACACGTCGTCGTAACGCAGCGCACCCACGAGCGTCACCCGGCCCGTCCACAGCAGCACCTGGTCGCGCAGGGCGACGGCGTAGGTGTCGCGCGTGGGGTCGTCGAACATTTCGTCGTCCAGCCGCGTGTGGCGGTACAGGCCGTCGAGGGTCCAGAGTTGATGCGCGCCCCACACGTATTGCAGGCTGGGTTCGATTTGCGGTTCAAGCTCGACGCGCTCGCTGACGAAGGGCACGCCGGTCTGCTCGCCGTATTCGTCGCGGTAGCGCGAGCGCTCGTAGCGATTGGCCAGGCGCGTGCGCAGGCTCAGGCCGGGCAACCCGAGGCCGGTCCAGGCCGCCGAGGCCGCCGCGATGTCGCGCAGCAACCGCTCGTGCACGTGCGGCGAGGGAAAGGTGATCATCCCCGGCACGCCCGCGTCGGAAGAATACAGGTCGTTTTGCGCGGAAAGGCTCAGCGCGTCGGTCGGCTCGCCGGCGACCTTGACCAACAGGCTGCGCGAATCGAGCTCGTTGTTGACGCGCACGTCCTGGAAATCGTCGCTGTCGTCCAGCTCGGTGCCGCGGTTGTTGGTGAAGCGGTAGTCGCCGTCGCTGTGCAGGTACGCGCCGGAAACGAAGGTGCGCCGGCGTTCGCCGCCGTCGCCGCGCGAAGCGGCCAGCCGCCAGGTGTTGAACGAACCGTGCGTGATCGCCACCGTGTTACGGGCCGCGCCGTCGGGTTTGCGCGTGACGATGTTGATCACCCCGCCGATCGCGCCCTCGCCGTAGTAGGCCGAATCGCCGCCGCGAATCACTTCGATGCGCTCGATCTGCTCGGGCGGAATCGCGCCCAGGTCGACGCCGCCACCGGCCGCCGTGTTCAGCCGCACGCCGTCGATCAGCACGACCACCTGCCGGCTCGCCGCACCGCGAATCGACACCGTGGCCGTCGCGCCCAGGCCGCCCAGCCGCGTGACGTTCACGCCCGCCGCCCGGCGCAGCACCTCGTCGGTGGACACCAGGCGCCCGGCGTAATCGTCCATCTCGATGATCTCGACGAAGGCCGGCGGGTCGTCGGTCGATTCGTTCAACCGCCGCGCGGTGACGGTCACCTCGGGCAGATCGCCGCCCTCGGCCTCATCGTCCTCCGCCTGCGCCCACACGGGCGCACACAGCAACACGAGCAGCAAAACGATGAGCGAACGGACCAGGCGCATAAAGAATCTCCGACTGTCGGCAATGCCGGGAAATCGTGGCCCGCACCGCCGGGGGTGTCAAGCGCGGCCGAGCGCCATGTGAAAATTTTTCGATTACCTGACGATCAATTTAATGGTAAATAGGTGGTAGATAAAAATTTTTGCCGACCAGGCACAAAAAGCTCGCGCTCCCCAAACTCATGTTGACCTGCCCTTGTCGGCGAACTGTGCGGGGGAAGACGATGGAAACGCAATACCTCTTCGATTCCAAAGGCAAGTGGATCGCCTATCGAAAAGACCGGTTCGTGTTCAACACGCACGGGGTGTGGATCGGCTGGCTGCCGTGGGACGAGCCGGACGTGCTGGACGTCGACGGCGACTACCTGGGCACGATCTACAGCGACAACCGGCTGGTGCACTTCAATTATCGACCCTACCGCGGGTATCCGGGCCAGCCGGGGTATCACGGCTATCCGGGGTATCCGGGCTCGCCGGGGTTCATCGGCGCCATGCCCCTGCCCCGCGGCGCGAGCGACATCAAAGCGCTGGCGCAGTAGGGGATAAGCGAAAATCCGACCCGGGCAATCGCGGGGAACGCCTCTGTAAATAATTCATGGGTGAAGCTGATTTACCGAACGTAGCGTTCAATAGCTCGCAAAACAGCGCCACCCCGCCGCAAGGTTCAGGGTGCCCCGAGAAAACCGGATAAAGTCGAACAACCTTGAAATGATTTTCTGCGCGGAATCTTCAAGCCCGCAGGGCGCAGGTCAATAGCGAAGGGCGAAGCCCTGGTAAAAGATGGAGCAACCTCAATCAAACCCCGGAAAGGGGTGCCGGAGATGCTCGCCGCCGGCGGAACGGCCGATCATGTTCATTTGTCGATACAGCTTGCCTTGGCCGATCCGATTCCGATCGTTAAAGGTTCCTCCGCCCCGCCGGGGCTTGTCGTCTTTTGGGGGGCCGCGATTTCCAGGGCTTCGCCCTTCGCTACTGACCATCCGCCCCTTCGGGGCTAAGCGGCTTCAATTGTTCCAATTCGGAAGTCAGCCAAAGGTGTGCCGGTTCACACCATGCACAGCTTACGCCTGGCGGCGGAAACTGTGGTACACGGCAAGACGGTCATTCGAGTCACGCCATCGGCGTGGCGAAGAATCCACGTGCGCGGTGTATGCTTTTTACCGGTCAGTCCCGGCAGTAGCGGTCGGTTTCCGAGCAATGGATGCGGATGTGCAGATGGTTGGCGTGGCCGGCGGCGTGGCGAATGATCCCCTGGCGCACGCCGCGCCCGCGCGGGTACTGGAACCACTTGTTCAGTTGTTGTTGCGGATAGACGATCTTGAGTTCCTCGTACATGAGCTTCTGCAGATTCCAGTCGAGCAGGATGTACTGCACGCGGCCGGTCTCCAGCAGCGTCTCCATGAAGTACCAGGTTTTTTCGATGTCCAGCCGCTGGGCGTTCATGCCGCGAAAGCCGCGCACGAGCTTGTTGCCCTTGGAGTACATGGCCACGTCCACGTCGCGCCCGCTTTGGTGGCTCTTGTGCGGCGACAACGATCCGCCGCCTTTCTTCGACAGATGACCGACGACCAGCGGCACGGTTTCGGGGTACGCCAGGCGCATTTCCTCCGCGGCCATCTCCAGCAGATCGACCAGTTCCTTCGTGCCGTAGGCCTTGGCCGGTTCGAGGATGAGAATTTCCGGAGAGGATTCGAGCAGCACGCCGTCGCGCAAAAAGCCGTCGTTGGGACGGCCGACCGAACCGGTGGCGTCGGGAGCCAACCGCCCGGGCGCGCAGGCGGCGAGCAGGAGCAGCAGGGCGAGAAGCGCCGCGATGTTCAGGCGTTTCATGGCGGTAGTGTACGCATTCGGCGGCCGGAAGGAAAGGATGGATTTGCCGCCCGCTCTCTGCTACTGTTTGGCCGATTTTTTACTCACCGATGAGGGAGAACATCATGGGCGTAGCGTTGCTTGATCTGACTCGGCAGTACGAACAATTCAATGACGAAGTCGAAGCGGCGGTCATCGACGTGTGCCGCTCGGGCAAATACATCCTCGGCGAAACGGTCGCGCAATTCGAGCGCGAAGCGGCGGACTATTGCGGCGCGGGCGCGGCGGTGGGCATGACCTCGGGCAGCGACGCGCTGCTGGTCGCGCTGATGGACCGCAACGTCGGCCCCGGCGACGAAGTGATCACCACGCCGTTCACCTTCTTCGCCACCGTCGGCGCGATCACCCGCCTGGGCGCGACGCCGGTGTTCGTGGACATCGATCCGCACAGCTTCAACATCGACGAGAACGCGGCGATCGCGGCGATCACCAACAAGACCAAGGCGGTTATCGTCGTGCACCTCTTCGGCCGTTGGGCCGAGTGCGACAAGCTGCCGGCCGTCTGTGAAGAACGCGGCATCGCGTTGATCGAAGACGCGGCGCAGGCCATCGGCTGCGAGGACGCGCAGGGCCGGCGCGCGGGCTCGGTGGGGCACTACGGCGCGTTCAGCTTTTTCCCGAGCAAAAACCTGGGCGCGTTCGGCGACGGCGGTTTGCTCACCTGCCGCGACGAAGAAACCGCGCAACGCCTGCGCGTGCTGCGCAATCACGGCCAGTCGCGCACGTACTATCACGACCTGGTCGGCGGCAACTTCCGCCTCGACGCGTTGCAGGCGGCGGTGCTGTCGGTGAAGCTCAAGCACCTGGAAGGCTGGCACGCGGGCCGGCGCGCCAACGCCGAAAAATACCGCGAGGCTTTCGAAATCGCCGGGGTGCCCGCCGGCGCGGCCGAGCTGCCCGAAGCCGGCGCGGGGCGACACATCTACAATCAATTCACCCTGCGCGCGCAACGGCGCGACGAACTGCTGGCCTATCTGCGCGAAAACGGCATCGGCTGCGCGGTGTATTATCCGCTGTGCCTGCATCTGCAACCGTGCTTCGCGTTCCTGGGTTTGAAGCCCGGCGCGTTCCCGCACGCGGAAGCCGCGTCGGCCGAGGTGATCTCCATTCCGGTGTACCCGGAGTTGACCGCCGAGGAGATCATGGAAGTGTCGCTGGCGATCGCGGGATTCTACAAGGGCTGAGCCGGCCGACCAACCACGAGCGGGGACATGGCTGACGCGAAACACAAACGGCGCGTGGCCGTGATCGGCGCGGGCGCGGCCGGCACGATGGCCGCCATTTTCGCGGCGGAGGCCGGCGGCGACGTCACGCTGCTGGAGCGCACCGCCGACGGCGGGCGGAAGATTCTGCTCAGCGGCGGCGGCCATTGCAACGTGCTGCCCAGCGCGCTGGACCCCGCGCGGTACGTCACCGATTCCTCACCCAACACGCTCAAGAAAATTCTGCGCTCGTGGCCGTTGGCCGAGCAGCGGCGCTTTTTCGAGCAGACGCTCGGCGTGCCGCTGATGTGCGAGGCGGAAACGGGCAAGCTCTTTCCGGCCTCGAATCAAGCGCGCGACGTGCGCGACGCGTTGCAGGCGCAAGCGCGCAAACTGGGCGTGCGCTTCCGCTTCGACGCCACGGTGCGCGAGCTGCGCCGGGCCGACGACGGCGCGCGGTGGGACATTCATCTGAAAGACGGCGCGCTCGTCACCGCCGACGCGGTCGTGCTGGCCACGGGCGGATTGTCGGCGACGGCCACCGGCTGCGACGGCAGCGGGCTGCGCCTGGCCCGGGCGCTCGGGCACGTCGTCCACGAAACCTATCCGGCGCTCACGCCGCTGCTGGCCGAACCGCCGGTGCACGCGGCGCTGGCGGGCATCAGTCTGCCGGTCACGCTCAGCGCGACGGTCGCGGGGCGGCGCGTCGCAGCGTCCGGCGCGTTTTTGTTCACGCACAAGGGGTACAGCGGACCGGCGGTGCTCGACCTCGCCTACGTCGCCGTGCGCGCGCAATTGCGGGGCGAAGCGCAGCCGATTTTCGTGCAGTGGACATCGCTTGACGAAGCGACCTGGGAGCAACGCTTGCGCCAAAGCGAAAACGTGCAAGTCGCCACCGTGCTGCGGCGCGAGTTGCCCGCGCGCCTGGCTGCGGCGTTGCAGGCCGAAGCGGGCGTCGCCGCCGATTGCCGCCTGGCGCAGTTGCGCCGCGACGAGCGCCGGGCCTTGGTCGAAGCGCTGACGCGCTACCGCCTGCCGTGGACCGGCCACGCGGGGTATCGCCACGCGGAGGTTACCGGCGGCGGGGTGGATCTGGCCGAGGTGGACGCGCTGACGCTGGAAAGCAAACGGCAGCGCGGCTTGTTTTTCTGCGGCGAGATGCTCGACGCCTGGGGGCCGATCGGCGGCTACAACTTCGCCTGGGCCTGGACGACCGGTCGCGCCGCGGGGCGCGGCGCGAGCCAAAGCAATTAGGAGTGATGAGTTATAAGTGACAAGTTAAATGTATTTACCACAATTTATAACTTAAAACTCGACACTCATAACTGCCGTGCCGGCCATGCCGTGACGCCCGGGGTTTTGCGATCCGAATACAAATCGATTGTCCCCTTGACCGGGGGATCGGTTTGCCGAAGTCAGTCGATCACTTCCCGTTTCGCAATTAAACCGGGTTTTCCGCTTTCCACTTTTTCAGCAATTTTTCGGCATCCTTCCGTTTGATTTCATCGAAGAATACGCCCTTCCCATAGATGTCGAGATCGCCGAATTCCAGATATCCGTCCAGTTCATCGGGCACGTTCACGCCAACCGAGCTAAGAAGCAGCTTCAACGCACCTTTGACCATGTTGGCCGGAATTTTCAGATCGGGTTTTCCGTTGCCGCTCAATTTGTTGCCCATCAACGCGAAAATGGCCGGCCCGCGATAGGTCTTGTTGAAGTGCTCCTGCGGATGCACTTTCAGGCGAAAGTTCCACGAGCCGGCGAGGTAAGCCGTTAAGAAATCTTTGAGTTCTTCAGTCGCGGCGTTTTTCTTGATGATTTTTTTGGTAACCCACGGTTCGAGTTGATACTTTTCAATGCAGTTTTCCATGATTCCCAGAGCGCACTTTTTCCTTGAAGTCATGATGCTTCCTCCCTCCTTTGACCGACATTCTTGTCACCGTCACTCTCACCGAGGCATCTTCTCCACAATCGGAGAAGCGGCCTTTATGATGGTTCCGGGCACGCAAACCCGGAGCCAATCGGCTTGATTGCCGATTCTTCCAATAATTCCGGCGAACGGTTTTCCGGTTGGAATTCGAGCAAGCGATTATCCCCATTCGCCCAACGCGCCGGCAAATTCATTTCACAAGATTATTCAGAGGTATACCGGACCCAAATCATCTGACCATCGGAAGCGGATAACGACTCGCTTCCGCGCACAACGCATCCTTCGGAAATTCCACCCGACATACAACAATTGCATCACAACCAGTTACTTCGTTTTGAATCAACCATAAAAGAAAGAAAACAACCTTGTCAACATGATTTGACATATAAATTCTATGACAATATTCATATAATATACAAATGTTCATGTCATTAATTCGACATCATCAACCACAATCACTTTAAATGGATAATCGATTTTCGCGGCACCGGCTTTGGCGCAGACTTTGGCTTGCGCCAAAGCAGTTAGGATTGACAAGTTAAAGGTATTTACCACAATTCATAACTTATAACTTGCCACTCATAACTGCCGTGACGGCCGTGCCGTTACGGCACAGGCGTAACGGCCGCCGCTTCGCCGAGCGCATCAACCGCCCCCTGCACGACCTCGGGGGTGATCATCGCGGCGGGCGTAACGGCCTCGGGCGTCGGGGTCGGCAGCACGGCGGCTGGTTCCACGCCACGGATCGTCTGCCAGATTTCCTTGAAGTTGAGCGTGGAGAGGCTCAGGAACACGCCCATCAGGCTTTCGCCGGCGATGACGCCGCTGGCGATGGGCACCGTGTAGTCCTCCGACCACTTCGGCTTGCGCCAGCTCACCAGATGCACGACCAGCGCGCCGACGAACATGGAGAGCGTGTTGAAAAACGGGATGACGAAGGCCAGGCCCAGGCCCATCGAGCTGGGCACGTACATCTTGTATTTGCTGGGCGTCACCTTGTCGGCGATGGCCAGCAGGATGCCGACCAGGCCGCCGATCGCCAGGCCCCAGCGGCGCGATTCGGACAGCACGCCCAGGCCCTGCGAGAGCAGCTCGGCCACGCCCTTCCACACCTGCGCGGCGGGCGCGGGGAACTTGGCGCCGCCCAGCACGCTCGCGTCGGGCACCAGCAGGTAGAAGGCCGGGACAATCACGGCCGCGCCGGCGAAGATGCCCCAGAACTGAGCCAGAAACTGCTTGCGCGGATTGGCTCCGAGCAGATACCCCGACTTGAGGTCGGTCAGCAGGTCGGCGCTGGAACCGGCCGCGCCGGCGGTGACGCAGGCGGTCATCAGGTTGATCTTCGCCGCGTGCATCGCGCCGCCGGCCACGCGATGCGCGGGGGCGAGCACGCCGTACATCAACTGGGTGATCTTGCCCATCGCGCCGATCGGCGTGATGTCGGTTTCGCCGGTCGCACGGCAGGCGACGATGCCCAGGAAGAAGGTCATGATCACGCTGATCGCGCCCATCCACCAGGAGACGGAAAAGCTGATCGCCAGAATCGCCATGCAGCCCAGGCCGCTGAAGAGCACGCCGAGGATGAACCACAAGCCGGGAACCTCGATTTCCTCCATCGCCTGCAGGCGCGGGTCGACCGTGCGGTTGGCGTTGGGGATGAGGTTCTTGATGCCGGCGAAGGCGCGGCCGATGGTGCGCCAGCCGAAGAGGAAGGTCATCAGGCCCGAGGTGACCATGATCGCGGCGCCTGGCCACAGCGACCAGTCGACGATCTGCCGGTAGCCCAGTTCGCCCGCCGGGCCCAGGTGCAGTTCGCCGGCGGCCAGGGCCATCGGGGCGAGCACGCCGAAGTTGAGGATCGCGCCGGCCAGCATCGACCAGCCGGTGCGGATGCCGATCAGCGCGCCGGCGGCGATCATGATCAGGCTGTTGTCCCAACTGATCGTCCATTCGCTGAAGGTGCGCCCTTTCATCTTCAAGGCGGCGGGCAGGTCGAAGGACATCGGCGTGCGGAATTTATCGGGGTACCAACTGTAGGTGTTGTCCTTGAAGAAGGCGCCGACCGCGCCGACGATCCCGGCGTACAGCAGCGCCGAGGCTTTCTTCGTCGCGTCCTCGCCCTTGGCGTAGAGGCTGCGCAGCGTTTCGGCGGCCGCGACGCCCGAGGGGAAGCGCAGTTGCTCGATGTTGATCATCTGGCGTTTCATCGGGATGGCCATGGTCACGCCGAGGATGGCCAGGAAGATCGTCCAGACCATCAGCAGCCAGAAGTTCATGTGATGGCCTTCGATCATCAGCAACGCGGCGATGGCGCTGACCAGCGCGCCGCCGGTCGAGTAACCGGCCGAGCTGGCGGTGGACTGCATGCAGTTGTTTTCCAGAATCGAGAGGTTCGTTTTGAGCAGACCGACCTTCTGCAGCACCGAGCCCAACGAGAACGACAGGATGCACGCGGTGATCGCCACGCCCAGGCCCCAGCCGGTTTTCAGGCCGATGTACAGGTTCGACAGGCTCATGATGCCGCCCAGGAACATGCCCATGAGCACGGCGCGCAAGGTGAGCTGCGGGATCTCGCCGTGGTAGTGGTTCTCGAACCACTCAAGTTCGATCTCCTCGGCCTTTTTGCCTTCGGTCTCGATGCCGAGAAAATGATCGGCGGCGATCTTCGCGTTTTCGTCCTGAATAGCTGAGCTTCGTTTGCCCGACATCGGCGGCGTCCCCCTCGGTTATAGAATTGCCGGTCACTTTCCGCCATGCGCCGAAATTCGTCAAGCGAGTTGTCGGAACGACCTCGGGTTGGAAGGACTCCGCTTGCCGTCTTAGTAGTTCTTTGCTATCGTAAATAAGTCGTTCGCGACGGACGACGTTTGGAGTCGACGTATTGGAGGTTCTCATGTCGCGCTTCACGTTCACCACCCAGGGTTCGCCTCTATCTATCTATCTATCTATCTATCTATCAGCCTTAGTTTCATGGTGATTTTCGGACTATCGTTGTTCGTTCCCCACAATGCCGATGCCGGAGAGTCGGGCGAACTGGTGGTCGACCATCGACCATCGCCGGAGATGCAGCAGGCGTGGGATCGCTTTCAGCGCGCGCATCCGGACGCCAAGGTGCGCTGGGGCCGCAAGTTCGATCGGCCGTACATCATCTACAATTTTGCGCCGGTGGAATTGACCGAGGATTACGATACGACCGTGACCGCGTTTATCGCCGAAAACGCCGACCTGTTCGGCCTGGCCGTCGCGCCGGGCGGGCGGGTGTTGGCCGAGCTCGGGCCGGGCGAGGTCGTGTACAGTTGCGACAACGACGAGCTCGAACCGCTGCCCGGTTGGCGCGAGGGCGAGTGGTTCGAGCCCGATTGCGTCGAAACCACACTGGTGAAATTTCCGCAGTATGTGAACGGCTACGAGGCCAAGGGCAGCGCGTTTTCGGCCACGTTCGACAAGCAGGACCGGCTGATCGCCCTCCAGGGCGAGCACATGGGCTATATCGACGCGCCGATCGAACCGGTAATAAATACCGAGCATTTGCCGCTCATTCTGACCGATTATTACGAGGTCGATCCGGAGCGGATCGTCATCCGCGGCGTCGCGATGATCTACAAATTCATCGGCGAACTGACGCCGGTGTGGGAAGTCGATTTCGTTTTGGAGCGCGAGGATTCAAGCATCGACCTGCTGGCCGAAATCGACGCCGACAGCGGGCGAGTGCTGTACGTCGAAGATTTTATCGACGATGTTGACGCATATGGTTGGGCGATGCGCAACAAGGCGGCGTATATCTGCAATGAGCCGACCTTGAAAACTCATCCGGTGGACAACACTTATTTCAACAATAACAAGGCGGCGCCGTTTAACAGCGCGGTTCATGTGTATGACTTTACAACTTTGTATGGGGATCTAATATTCTACCCCACCTATTCCAATGGCAATTATTTGATATTTTGGAAATACTTTAACTATCGTTGCGATCCGGAGGACGGTACACCTCCGGGAAGTATCTGTTATAATGATCAAAACACTTTAATCTCATTGCATGACATCTCCGTTTACACCGCGTTTTCCGCCCTGGTTACCGCTTACAATTATGCCTACTCCATTGGTTTTGACCGCAACGACTCGCCTGAATGGGAGGATAACCAACCGTTGGTGGCGATCATCAATGACGACGATATTAATAAGTTATGTTGTGGCGCCGTAGGAACTCCTCCATGCGCTTCATCGTGTTTCACTGGATCAGGATATCCCCGGCCGGTTGGCAATTACTATATACCTTCATGGCCGGCGGATAGATATGTATCCGGTTCCAATTATGTTCCCACACTTTCGGTTCATCTAAGAGCAAATCCGTATAAAACTTTCGGTGTAAGTGATGAAAGTTTTTATGACACTACGGATTTCGTTGTTACCCTCCACGAATTCTACCATTGGGTTGTCCGCACCTATATGCAAAGCGGCGGCTATGATTTTTTCAATGACGAACAAAGTGCAATTAGTGAAGGTTTTGCCATTTATTGGGCGGCTTCGCTGGTCAACGAAAGCCCGGAAAACTTCTATCGCGACTCATTGAGATGCAATAGCGACGACACGGAGAGCGGCATCTCGATGCTGTTGGATTACGCCAAAACTTTTCAGTGTTGCAGCGATACACATGACGGCGGGCGGGTGATTTCTCAAATCCTCTGGGATTTGCGCAATGGCATTGGTAACGGCATTGAGGAATTCGGTCAGTACTATACGGATAAATTGTTGGTGGAAGCAACGACAAGATTGAGCGCCAGCAACATCGAGACAGTGGGCGACCTCCATGACATCATGCACTTTATCGCCGATTTCGGCTACATCGGCACCTGTCCCATCGGCACGAATGATGATTGTGCCGATAATATTACAGCCGCGTTTGAAAGACACGGTTTGTGTACGGATTATCCGTGCTCATACACGTCAAGAACATGCAACGGCAATCCTGATTGTACAGACATTCCCTGTCTCCACGAAGTATCAAAAAATGACTGTCCCACTGAGGTTTATCAACCAACCGATGGACGTTGTTCAAGAACGCCTGAACGCGCTCCTGCATGTTGTCGAGCTATTTGTTCCAATGAATTAGTAATGGATCATTGTCAACTTTTCATTAGTGAAGAAGTATGTTTGGCGTCATGTATCGGACAGGAATGGAGTTATGATTATCGGGATTGTTTAAATAGTTTTCAATATCCAATTCCAGATCCGTTTGACTGCAGTATCTGCGATCAATACGCGCCATGAATAGGAGGTGAATCATGAAAAGGATTATTTTCATCACAATGTTGACTATGACTTTATTTCTCAGTTTGTGTTCCTGTGGTGATGACGATGACGACAATGACAACGACCAATCGGATGATGATTCAGGTGACGACGATACCTACATCGGCGATGACGACGACGCCTTCGTGGGTGATTGGTACATCGACACTGTGGACGACATGTCTGGCGAAATCGACGAATTCATGCATACGTCTATTGATCTGGACAGTCTGGAGATACCTCACATCAGCTTTTTTGACATGGCGTTTCCTCACGGTCTCCGGGTGGCAACGTGGCAAAACAACGAGTGGATCGTTCAACGCATTCTGAATGACAGTGAATTTCGTGGATTTGCCTCCTATGAACTGGACGATAACGATATTGGCCATATGGCGACCCAACAGATAATTACCAACTTAGGAAAGGATACTTACAGGATTTTATCCCACGCAACAAATGAAAATGGACCTTGGGAATTGGAGGTGATCAGTGATAACGTGGGTGAAAATTCACTTGAGGTGGGGAAATATGCTTCCCTAGCGATCGATATCGATAATAAAATGCATGTCAGTTGTCGTGGATTGATATATTACAATAATGTAGAAGGGGCTTGGGCATATCAAGGAGGAGATACGTGTTCGTCGGAAGGTGGAAGCGGTTATTTCACCTCAATTTTCATCGATGACGAAAATGAAGTGCACATCACCCATGGCGGTTGTAACGATATCGAAGACTGTCAACGTTATGTTACCAGTCTTGGTGGTTGGCACGGTGAGTGTATTCCCGACTCGCAGAAAACGGCATATCAATCATCCATCAGTGTCGATCATAACGGAGTTATCAATATTGCATATAATCTCCTTTTTGAGGATGCTAAATTCGATTATTATATGTCACTGAACTTCGCGTATAAAGCCGGCGATAACTGGACGACCGAGGAGGTCGACCCGAACATTTCCGACAATTGCCGCGAGCTCTCCGACTCGTATCTCGGATTGGATCCGGACGGCCATGCGCACATCGCCTACACGGGTCTGGACGACGAGGACAACCCGGTGCTCAAGTACGCGACCAACGCGAGCGGCGTGTGGGTCACCGAGATTGTCGATCCGTCGCCCAACAGCGGCATCGGCGCGTCCATCGCCGTGGACAGCGAAGGCTACGTGCACATCAGCTACTACGACAACGGCAACAGCAGTTTGAAGTACGCGACCAACCGGCCGTGAATGCAGGGAACCATACGCAACGGCATCGGCAACGGTGTAGAAGAATTCGGGCAATACTATACAGATAAGCTTTTGGTGCAAATTACAAAGGAGTTGGCAGGTGGAAATATAGAAAACCTTGAAGACCTTCATAACAGGATGTGTTATCTTGCCGATAATGGAGATCTTGGAGTCTGCCCCATCGGTTCCAACGGCGATTGTGCGGATAACATCACGGCGGCGTTCAATAGGCATGGGGTATGTACAAGTTTTCCATGTGCCGCCTATATTGAACGTAATTGTTATGGAATAGACGGAAAACAATCATGCGAAGATGTGCCTTGCCTAAATAATAAATCTTATGATGATTGCGATAATGTTTTTCAACCATCAGGAGGTCGATGCTCACGTGACGACGAAGAAGTACCAACCTGTTGCAGTGAGGCATGTATTGATAATTGGGATAATATCGAAGATTGTGGCTTATTCGCCTCACAAACTGCGTGCATCAATGATTGCATAAACAATGAATGGAACTACACGCATCGAGCATGCATGCATGTGACTTTATGGTATCCGGAAGGATGCAACGCCTGCAATTCTTCCGCTCCATAAATAGGAGGTGCGTGATGAAACAAAAATTATTGGTTGCTTTACTAATGCTCTTGGTTACTTTGAGTGTTTGCTCCTGCGGCGATGACGACGACGATGACAATGACGACGACGATCAGTCGGACGATGACGATATGGATGACGACTCCAGTGACGACGATACAGCCGATGACGATACGGGGCAGACTTGGTGGATAGAACCAATTCATAGCATGACGGGAGAGATCGGCGAGTTCATGCACACATCGATCGATTTGGATAGTGCCGAGGCACCTCATGTCAGTTTTTTTACGATGAATGACACTCATAATCTCAGCCTGGCAACATTGGATTCCAATCAATGGGCAATCCAACAAATTTTAATTGAAAACGATTTTCGCGGTTTTGCTTCATTTGAGCTGGATGCGAACGACCATGGTCACCTGGCAATTCAGCGAAATATTATAACTGAAAAGGATAACACCGACCGTGCGCTATCCTATGCCACCGACGAATCGGGCGCCTGGGAAATCGAGACTCTCGACATCAGCGATGAATATGAATGGGACATCGGGAAATCCGCGTCGTTGGCGGTCGATGCCGATAACGCGGTTCATATCAGTTACCAGCGAATCGGCCTACTTGCGATAACCAACGCCGGCGGTCAATGGACGGAGCAGGGAGGGGATGTTTGTCCACAACCGGAAGGCTCGGCCGGACATTTCAGTTCCATTACCACCGATGCCGACAATCAGGTGCATATAGCCCATGGCGGCTGTGATGCTAATAACTCCTGCCTGCGCTACGTGACCAGCGTTGGCGGTTGGCATGGTGAATGTGTTCCAAATTCTGAGTATAGATCAAACCAATCAGCTATCGCCGTAGACCAATTGGGTGAAGTTTATCTTGCCTTTATCCAGACAATTGAAGAAGAAAAGAAGACACGTAAATTATACATTGCGATCAAATCTGATGATAACTGGACGATCGAGGGAATCGACCCGAACATATCGTTCTTCTGCCGCGAACTCTCCGACTCGTACCTCGGGCTGGACGGCGACGGCAATGCGCACATCGCGTACACGGGTCTGGACGACGAGAACAACCCGGTGCTCAAGTACGCGACCAACGCAAGCGGCGAATGGGTCACGGAGATTGTCGATCCGTCGCCCAACAGCGGCATCGGCGCGTCCATCGCCGTGGACAGCGAAGGCTACGTGCACATCAGCTACTACGACAACGGCAACAGCAGTTTGAAGTACGCGACGAACCGGCCGTGAATGCAGGGAACCATTTTCCCGGTTTTATTTTCCCTCACCCCCTCCCGCTCGGTCGTTTGTTGACAAGGATTCGGCGCGCCGCGTATATTCGGAAGGTTCACGACTTTGCATAACCCGGCAGTCAGGAGGCGCGCCATGTTGCTCCAGCTTTATCGCAAACGGACCTCGACCAAGCTCAGCGAATTTTCCCTCAAGGATCTGCTCGACGACCTGGCCAACGACGGGTACGTGGGCACGCTCAACGAAATGCGCAAGAAGATCGCCGAGCTGTTCAAGGCGCCGATGAAAACCGCGCTGGCGCGCATGAGCGGCATGTGCGGCGACCTGTTCTTCGCCGAGGACGGCAAGCTGTATTACCTCAAGGCGACGGTGAAGGCGGGCGAGGTGACCGTCAGCGACGACGTGTTCGCCGACCCGGGCGACGCGGCGGCAATCTCCGAGCTGGAGATGGAAGCCGGGTTGATCGCGACGATGGGCGAAGCCGACGGCAGTGAGCTGGAGGCGTTCTGCGAAAGCCTGGCGACGATCCTGGAGATCAAGTTCGACGCGTCGGAGCTGAAGTGGAAGGCGGTCAAGGAAGGCAAGCGCGAGGCCTCGCCGGTCGAGGGCAAGGCGGCGTCGACACCGACCGAAAGCGAAATCGAACTGGCCGCGGTGCTGCGCGACGGCAAGCTCGAGCCGTTGTTCGCCGCGTTCAAGGAGAAAAACGGCGAGCTGATCCTCGACCAGTGGCTCGAGGGTCGCGAAGACGCCGAGGAGATCGAGTACTTCATCGACAAGCTTTTCGAGGCCGATCTGTTCGACGAAGAGGTGATCGTGTTTTCCGCCGAGACGAACCAGCCGGTGTTTCGCGCCAACGACCGCGCGGCGCTCGATGCGCTCCGGGCGGCGGGCATCCGCGACGTCAACGGCAATCCGATCAACGTGGACAACGTGAAGCGGCTGATCAAGCTGGACAAGGAAAAAGAAGACAAGTTGTCGCTGAGCTGGCTGGCGCGGATTTTCCTCATCGACCTGCTGTTCAAGGCCGGGTTGAGCAACAAGGACATCAGCGTGGTCGAGGGCGCCGCGGGCATCGAGACGATGCTGGCGCACTACGACGGCGAGGCGGTGCTGTTCGCGATCAGCGACGGCGATCTGGACGCGGAAGCCTTCGCCAAGCTGACCGACCTGATCAAGAAAATCGGCAAGCCGCAGGTCGTGGCGATCACGCGCGGCGAGGTCGATCCGGACGGCGCGCAGGCGGCGGGCGCGGCGAGTTGCTTGATCATCAATTCGCTCGACGAACTCAACGCCAAGCTGTTGCAGGTGTTCTCGGCCAACCGCCTCAAGCTCATCCAGCAGGCGATGGACGACTTCAACCACATGATCAGTCTGAACGTCGTGGGCATGAGCCTGGCGCGGCTGCAGGGCGAAGCGTAAACAAACGAGAAAATCCTTCGAGGCGACTTCCGCGGAGGTCGCCTTTTTTCTTTAAGCGATCTTCGCTACGCTGAAAAAAAACGCCGGCGCGGAAACCCGGCGCCGTGTCGGCGTGTCTATCTCAAGTGAACAACCGGCGGGAAGCAAAGTGAAAGATCGTCTGTGTCGAAGTTGTGGCGCACCGCTCAAGGGCGGCACCCATCGGTGCGAATACTGCGGCACCGACTGGCAGCCGCCGGCGCCGCCGCTCTCCTTCAATCTACCGGCGGTGCTCGCGCTGGTGCTGTCGCTGGTCGCCGTGCCGTTTCTGATCATCCCCTGGTTCGGCTTGATTCCGGCGGGCGTGGGGCTGTACTTCGGCATCGACGCGCTGCGGGACATGCGCAAGCGACCGGCGCAGGCGGGCGCGAAAGCGATGGCGATCATCGGGACGGTGTTGTGCGCGATGCTGCTGCTGGTGATGGCCGCGTCCCTCCACCTGTTGTACAGCCAGTAGTACTAGCGAATCTTCAACTCGAAGGGCAGACCGGCGAAGGGCCCGGCGGCGATCAACCGCGCACGCTCGAAGGCGGCGTGATCCAGCAGGGAAAGCGGCGAAGCCTGCGCGGCCGTGCCCAGCGACAGCATCGTTTTGAGCGGACCGGGCACCTGCGGAAATTCGACCAGCCGCGCCGGTTCGCCCTTGGCGCCGCCGGCCGCCGCGATCGCCAGGCGCACCGCGTCGCCGATGCCGCCCAGTTCGTCAACCAGCTTGGCCTGCACGGCCTCGCTGCCGGTCCAGACGCGGCCCTCGGCCAGCGCGTCGATTTTCTTGAGCGGCAGCTTGCGCCCGGCGGCGACGGCCTCTTTGAACTCGCCGTAGATGTGCGCCAGGATCTCCTCCATGCGCTGGCGTTCGACTTTCGAGAAACGGCCCGTGCTGCTCCAGATGGAAGCGGCCGCGCCGCGCCGGTGACGATCGATGGAAACGCCCATTTTGTTGAACAGGCCGCTCAGGTCGAACTTGCCGGCGATCACGCCGATCGAGCCGGTGAGCGTGCCGCGCTCGCAGAGGATCTTCTGACCGCCCACGGCGATCATGTAGCCGCCGGACGCGGCAACGTCGCCCAGGCTGACGATCACCGGTTTTTTCTCGGCCACGCGCGCCACCTCGCGGCGGATCAGGTCGCTGCCCATTGCCGCGCCGCCGGGGCTGGACACGCGCAGGACGACCGCGGCGAAATCCTTGTCGCGGCGCAGGCGGCGCAGGATGCGCACGTAGCCCTTCGCGCCGGGATTGCCGCCGCTCATATCGCCCTGCCCTTCGCGGATCGTGCCGCGCACGTGCATCACGGCGATTTGCGGGGCGCGGCGCAGGCGTGCGGCGGCGTTGGCGCGGCGTTGCATCGTGCGCAGGTACGCGCGGCCGATCAGCGGGATGCTGTGACTTTTGTCCAACTGCAATTCCTTGAGCAGTTCGTCGCGGTAGGCGATCGTGTCGACCAGCCCGGCTTTTTTGGCGCGCGGCGGCGTGTAGGGGCCGCCGTCGATCAGCTTTTTCACCTGCGCCTTGGTCTTGCCCAGCGCCTCGACCAGATCGACCATCACCTGTTCGTAGAGATTATCGAGCAGCCCGTCGGTCATTTCGCGCGCGGCCTGGCTGGCGGTTTTACGCGTGTAGGTTTCGCCGGCGTTCTTGAATTTACCGGCGACCAGCAGGTCGGGCTTCACGTCGCCCTTGTCGAGCAGGCCGCGGAAAAACATCATCTCCATGCTCAGGCCGGTCAGCGCGATCATCCCCGAAGGAACGAGTACGCGGCGCTCGCAGATCGCGGCCAGCAGCATCTCGCGCGTCGAGGCGGTTTCGATCAGCGCGACCAATTTTTTGCCCGCCGCCTTCACGCGCATCAGCGCCCGGGCGACTTCCTGCAGGCGCGCCAAGCCCAACGAGGTCGGGCCGATACTCAGCAACACGGTGTCGATCTTGTCGTCGACCGCGACGTGGTCCAGCAGCGTGAGCAGATCGTAGTGGGTCATGCGCGGACGCCGCATGTACTCCAGCGGCGAGGAGGGAATCCACCGCTCGGGAAACGAGCCGGTGAGCTTGATTTCGATCGAACGATACCGCGCGCGGCGCAGGAAAAAGCCGGTGAAGGCCAAGGTGAGCGCCGCCCAGAGGCGGGCGAGAAAATCGGTGATCGCGCCGAACAGGCCCATCGGTTCCTCCGCGTTGGTTTGTCTTACCATAATGCATAAGTACTGCTTGCCGCCAGTGCGTACGCTGTTCTACATTGAGGCCATGTCCGACAATAAACATTACACGTTCAAATGGCACGAAAAGCTGCTGCTGCGCTGCGGCCCGCCGCTGGTCGCGGCGCTGCTGAAGCTGTGGTGCCGCTCCTGCCGCGTGGTCGCGCGCGAAAACGAGGAACGCGAGCTGGCGGCGGTCAGGCAATACGACGGCTGCGTGTACCCGACGTGGCACCAGCGGATGTTCTACTTCTTTTACGACTTCGGCGCGCGGCACGTGACAATGATGATCAGCAAAAGCAAGGACGGCGAATACGCCAACGCGCTGGCGCTGCGGCTCGGCTTTTACTCGGTGCGCGGCAGCGCCACGCGGGGCGGACGCACGGCGATGCACGAGCTTATCGAGAAGGTCAACGGCGGCGGGCACAAGGCGGGAATGATGGCCGACGGGCCCAAGGGTCCGCCGCGCACATTGAAGATGGGTTCGGTGATCATCGCCCGCGCAACCGGGCGGCCGATCATCCCGATGATGGTTGGCGCAAAGCGGAAAATCGTGTTTAAATCGTGGGACCGATATTTTCTGCCCGTGCCGTTTACGCAGGTCGTGCTGTTGCATGGGGATCCGGTGTTCGTGCCGCCGGACGCCGACGAGGCGCAATGCGAGGAAATCCGGCGGCTCGTCGAAACGCGCATGAACGAAATGGCCGACCGTTGCGATCGCTGGTGGGGCGGCGAACCGGTCGGCAAACCGGGGCACGATCTGCCCGCGCCGGGCGAAGAAAAGTAGGGGGGATTTCATGGCCAATCCGGAACTGTATATCCTGACCGTCGACGTGCCGCTGCACCTGGCCGACGCGGTGAGCAGCCGTTTGTTCGACGCCGGTCTGCGCGGCCTGGAGGAACAAAACAGCGACCTGGGCATGCGCCTGGTGACCTACGGCGACGACGAAACGCAGATCAAACGCTACGCGCAACTGGCGCACGAGTACCTCTCGGCGCTCAGCGAATTCGAACCCACGGCGCACCGGGCGAAAATCGACATCAAGGTGCAGCGCAATTCGCAGTGGTCCACCTCGTGGATGAAGTACTTCAAACCGACGCCGGTGACCGACGCGATCATCGTGCAGCCGTCGTGGGAAAAGTCGGCGCCGCCGGCGGGCAAAAAGCTGATCATCATCGAACCGAAAATGGCCTTCGGCTTCGGCACGCACGCGACGACGCGGCTGGCCTCGCGGGCGATCGAGCGCTACTGCCTGGCCTACCCCGGCCGCAACGTGCTGGACGTGGGCACGGGCACGGGCATCCTGGCGCTGGTCGCGGCGGTGAGCGGCGCGAAAAGCGCGCTGGGCCTCGACCACGACCTGGTGGCCGTCGAGGCGGCGCGCGAGAACGCGGAACTCAACGGCCTGAGCGCGCTGTGCCGTTTTTCCGACGAGCCGGTGGAATCGCTGAAAGGACAGTTCGATCTGGTCGCGGCGAACATCAACGCGCCGACGCTGACGCGGCTGGCTGAAACGCTGGCCCATCTGCTCGCACCGGAAGGCCGGCTGGCGATCACGGGCATTCTGACCATCTCGGCCAATGAAGTGGCCGCCGCCTTCGAACCGCACGGTCTGCGGGTGGTCGACCGCGACATGGAAGAGGAATGGACGCTGCTGGAGCTGACCCGCGCATGAGCCGCCATCCGGTCGAACGCCTCGCGCCCGGACCGCTGACGATCGCCGACGACGTCGCCCATCATCTGCTGCACGTGCTACGCGTGCGCGCCGGACAAACCGTCACCCTCTTCGACGAGCACGGCAACGAAGCGCCGGCGACGATCGTCGCGCCGGGCAAGCGGACGGTTGAGGTGCTCGTCGGCGAGATCAAGAAGATCGATCGCGAATCGCCCGCCGACATCGCGCTGGCCTTCGCGCTGAGCAAGGGCGACAAGCCCGAGTGGATCGTGCAGAAGGCCGTCGAGCTGGGCGTGAACGAACTGGTGATTTTCGCGGCGGCGCGTTCGGTGGCGCGGTGGCGCGCGGAAGAAGTCGAACGCAAGCTGCAACGGCTGCGCGACACGGCGCGCGGCGCGGCGGCGCAATGCGGCCGCAACCGGCTGCCGGCGCTGCATTACGCCGCCTCGACGGCGGAGGCCGCCGTCGGTTTGGCCGATCGTCCGTTGCGCCTGGTGAGTTCGCCCACCGCGGAGCGTCCGCTGTTGGATTTGCCGGCGTGCCAAACGGCCAAACGCGCCGCGCTGCTCACCGGACCCGAAGGCGGCCTGACCGATGAGGAACTGGCCGCGCTGCTCGCCGCCGATTGGCAAGCCGCCGCGCTGGGTCCGCGCATCCTACGCGCCGAGACGGCCGCGCTGGCCGCGATCGCGCTGCTGCAAGGAGCGCTGGGCGACCTGGGCACGAAGAAATAACGGCGTTATTCAGCGTGTGAGAAGCGGCTCAACTTGCACCGGCGCGCCGGCAAGTGTAAGGTGAGCAACCGACGAACCATCAACCCAAGCGGGCGGAAACGCACATGCAATTGCAGGAGATCATCGACCATCCCAGCGGCGTGTGGGCGGCGGCGAAATTCATCGAGGAACACCTGTCGCACTACGCGGGGCATCCGCTGACCGGCGGCCACAACGGCTCGCCGGACAACGAACTGCCCCGGTTGATGGACGAACTGCGTCACTTCCTGTATCGCATGCCGCCCGACGAATACACCGTGGCCAGCGTGCGCCAACTGGCGCAACAGTTGCTCGCGCTGGCGGCGGATGTGGGCCTGCCCTGCTGCGACCTGAGCGATTTCTCCGAGTGGCTCGACGAGCACGGCGACATGGAAACGCGCATCGAATACACCCTCGCCGCGCTGGACGTGCTGCTGGACGAATTCGCCTGGACGCCCAACCCGGAAATCAAAGAAGCCGGCACCCTCCGCAAAAGCCTGCAAACGCACTGGAAGATTCTCAGCGGCCTGCAGGACATGGCCACCACCGGCGCAATGGGCCCGACCGAGGACATCGAGTTGTTCGACATGATGGTGCGCGGCTTGCTCGCCCAAGCCAAGACGCTGATCGCGGCGTATCAGAACGCTTGAGAATATTTTCCCTTAACATTCCGCTCGAACGGCCGTTTACGCCTTGCCAATCTTTTCATTTTTCCGTCAAGAGAATCTCCGGACGACGAATCGCCGATCCGCAAATTACCTTGAAATATCGGCCATTATTCGAATAGAAAAGTCGGCTGACCGTATCGCCTCTAATTATGCTTTAAATAAAATATCATTTCAGGTTGCGCCGCCGTAGGAAAACGAGGATAATCGTCGCATAAAATTGACTTACCAAAACAGGAGTATAATCATGGAAAAGATAACCCTATTTATTCTTCTGCTTCTTGTTCCTCTGCTCGGCGTTCTACCCCTTTTGGCTTGCGGCGACGATGACGATGACGATGACGATGATTCGTCCGACGATGACGACGACTCGTCCGACGACGATGACGACACATCCGACGATGACGAGGACGATGATTCGTCCGACGACGACATCGACGACGACTCCGGCGTCAACGACGACATCCCGGAGGAACACGACTATCTTAATCCCTGCTTCGGCGACGACGCCTACGACGATAAAAAAATGCTGCTTGGCGGCGCCACCGGTATATGGGACACGGATTTGGCTTACACACCCGACGGCGCCGTGCACGTCGCGGCGGTGCGCGAACGGGCGTTGTGTCTTTACACCCGGGAAGCGGGCAAGGACGAATGGTCGGCGGAATTGATCGATCGTTACGCACAAACGCCCGAATTGAAGGTCGACGGCGACGGGAACTTGCATCTGGTCTGGCTGAACATTGAAAACAACAATCTCAAATACGCCGTTAATTCTTCAGGGGGATGGGCCGTCGAAACAGTCGTCGACGACGGCAGTGTCGATGTCGAACCCGCGCTGGTGATCGACAACGACGGCCGGGCACACATCGCTCATCTGGATATCCAAGCCGCCAAAGTGAAATACAGCACCAACGCCGGCGGCAATTGGGCGACGGTCACGGTCGACGATACCCGCGACACCTATTATCGGCCCGCGTTGGCCGTCGACGAAGACGGTCATGCGTATCTTTCCTATACCCAATACACCGGGGATTACGACGGCATCCTGTGCTACGCCGACAACACCGGCGGCGGATGGGCAAAAGAAGAAGTCCTGACTGCGGACGGCGTTTCCGGCAACAATGCCTTGACCGTCGACGATCAAGGGGCGCCACATCTGGCCTTTGTCGAATACGACTACGATCAAGGAGATCAACTCAAACACGCCTGGAAACAAAACGGCAGTTGGTCTTTCGAAACGGTTTACGACGAGACCGAGCTTTATTCCGTACGCACCGCTTTACAGTATACGACCGACGGAACCCTGTTGTTGGTCATGGGCTTTAACGGCGATTACGGCGACTACGAAGAATACGGGGCGATCCACCTGGCCCGGCTTGTCGATGGGAACTGGTCCATGACGCGCATCAGTGCCGGAACAAAACTCTGCCAGGACTTCGGCTTCGTCCTGGACGCTCAGGAGCGCCCGGCCTTTGCCTATTACGACGGCAACCGCGACGCGCTGGTGCTCAACGAAGTAACCGGCAAACAACGATCCACGCAGATCATCGATCTGGCCCGGAATGTGTATGTCGCGGCCGGCGTACTTGACGCCGACGACCTCTGGCGCCTTGCCTATGTCGATTACAACCGCGACCAGCTCATCTATGCCTATCCTTCCGGCGGCGATTGGCATCGCGAAGTGGTGTTGTCGGACATCGGCTGGGATCTGTCCTTTGTCGATCTGGCCGTCGACGCGGCCGGCGTCGCGCATATCTGCTACACCCTGTGGGTCGAAGACTGGCCGATGTACTACGCCACCAATGCCGACGGCGACTGGCAGAGCTCCTTGCTGGCGGAGGATTCCTCAATTTGCGCGATCGCCCTGGACGGGGATGGCCATGCGCACATCGGCTATGAACATATGATCATCGAAGACGGCATGATTTTCGGCGGCGACCTGCGCTATGCCACCAACCAAAGCGGCGACTGGCAAATCACCGATGTTTATACGAACGACGCAAGCGATTATTTTGTCGACATCGCCCTGGATGAGGATGAAAACGCGCACCTCGCTTTTTCCATCGAAGACAGTTACGGCGACGACGATCTGGACAAGGAAGAAAATGACCCGCTGCCTACGCCCTTCGATCGGCAGAAGCTTGCCTATAAAATCGGCTATGCCACCAATGCCGGCGGATCATGGAACGTGCAGGAAATCACCAACGACGGCGAGGCGGGCGACGGCGCAATCGACGTTGACGCCGACGGCCACGCGCACATCGGCTTCTTCGATGTGGATGATTGCAAGATCCGCTATGCGACCAATCAAAGCGGCGATTGGGTGCTGACCGATGTTTACCCCGTTCCCTTCGAGGATCCGTGGATCGTTTATTGGGGCACCAGTCTGGACATCGCCGTGAACGATGTCGGCGAGACGCACATGTCGTTTTGCGATTATGCCAACAACGACTTGATGCACGCGGTTCCGACGGACGCACCACTAACCCTGGAACGTCTGGACAGCGCCGGCGACATCGGATTTTCGACCCGGATCGGCTTCTCCAGTGAAGGAGAAACGGAGATCCTCTACAACGGACTCTGGGGAATCTGGCTGGCGACAGTAACGGATTAATCAATCGATATTATGCACGGCCATGCTTCGGCGGAACATGGCCGTGCATTCTGATATCTCCACCCCGCCTTGAAACGTACTTAATTAGGTACTATATTAAGTCCTGTCGGACATCGAACGCGGGAGCGACAAAATGAACCTGAAAAACGACGTCAAACCGATCACCTATTTGAAGACCAACACGGCCGAAGTGGTGCGGGACGTGGCGCAAAGCGGGCGAACCATGGTGATCACGCAAAACGGCGAAGCCAAGGTCGTGGTCATGGACGTGGAAACCTATTCGCGGTGGCGCGACGCGGTGGCGTTGATGAAAATGATTTCGCAGGGCGAGGCGGAGGCGGCTGCCGGACGCCTGATCTCCCAGGACGAGGCGTTTGCCGGCGCGCTCAAGGCGATCGACCGGGCGACCGGCGATGAGTAAACGCAAGTTCCGCGTGTTATGGACCGAGATCGCCGCCCGCGACCTGACGGATATCGCCCTGTATATCGCCTACGATTCTCCCGCCTCGGCGCGGCGGATCGTCGATAAAATGCGCGAACGCGCCGCCGCATTGGAGAATAATCCGTTGCGCGGACGCGTTGTGCCGGAGTTGGCCCGGTTGGGTTTGCGCTCTTGGCGGGAGATCGTGATCAAGCCCTATCGCCTGGTCTATCGCGTCGAAGCGCAGACGGTGATCGTTCTGGCCGTGTTCGACTCCCGCCGCAACCTGGAAGATATTTTGCTGGATCGAATGGTGCGGTAGCGACGTCCGTCAGTATTTGAACCAACACACAAGCAAAGCTAGTTATAAATGATTGGTTACAAGTGACAAGTTAACTGAGGCTTGTTCCGCACTATTCCTGTTCTTGCCGGGCGAGGACGGCGAGCAATTCGTCGCGGTGTTTTTGCAGGTAGCGGCGGACTTCCTTTTCCTTGACGCCCAGGTCGTCGAGGATGCCGCGCAACAGGATGTGTGAGGTGTCGTCGGTCAGCCCTTTTTGTTCCAGCGAAAGAGCCAAAATCGCCGCGCCGCGCACCGGGTCGCCGCCCTTCTGGTAGTGCTTGCCCAGCGCGGCCACGGCTCAGCCTTCCCGATCGAACAGGGCGTTGACGAAGTCCTGCGCGACGAAGGGACGCAGGTCGTCGATCTGTTCGCCGATGCCGATGAAGCGGATAGGCACCTGCAGTTCGTCGCTGATGCCCACGATGCAGCCGCCCTTGGCCGTGCCGTCGAGCTTGGTGAGGATGATGCCGGTCAGGCCCAGCGCCTCGTTGAAGGACTTGGCTTGCGCGATGCCGTTCTGGCCGGTGTTGGCGTCGAGCACCAGCAAGACCTCGTGCGGCGAGCCGGGGTGGACCTTGTCCATGACGCGTTTGATCTTCTTAAGCTCTTCCATGAGGTTGTGCTTGGTGTGCAGGCGACCGGCGGTGTCGACGATCACCACGTCGACGGCGCGATTGACCGCGGCCTGCACCGCGTCGTAGGCGACGGCGGAGGGATCGGCGCCGCTTTTCTGGCGGATGATTTCGGCGCCCACGCGTTCGGCCCAGATGGTCAACTGTTCGTCGGCGGCGGCGCGGAAGGTGTCGGCCGCGCCCATGATCACCGATTTGCCGTCGTGGGTGAGCTTGCTGGCGATCTTGCCGATGGTCGTGGTTTTGCCCACGCCGTTGACGCCGACGACCATGATCACGTAGGGCTTGCCGTCGACGACCTCCAGCGGCTTGGCGATCGGCTCGAGAATCTTGCCCATCTCTTCTTTGAGCAGATCGTGGATGAGCATCGCGTCTTCGATCTTCTCTTCGCGCACGCGATCCTGCACGGCGGTCAGCAGCTTGTCGGCCGTGGTCGGACCGAGGTCGGCGGTGAAGAGCACCTCCTCGAGTTCGTCGAACAGATCCTGGTCGATCTTGCGGCCGCGCAGCACCGAGTCGATGCGGCCGACCAACCCGCCGGCGGTTTTCGCCAGGCCCTGCTTGAGACGGGCGAAGAGGCTGAGTTTCGGTTTCTCCTCGACCGGCGGAGGCGGCGGGGGCGGCACGACTTCGACGACCGGTTCCGGTTCGGGTTCGACATCCTCGGCCTCGGCTTCGAGCGCTTCGGCGGCGAGTTCGGCTTCGATTTGTTCGTCGCTGAGCGCTTCCTCGCCCTCTTCGAGTTCCTCGACGATCTCCTCGGCCTCGACCTCTTCTTCGACCGGCTCTTCTTCAATGGCCTCGGCGGCGGCTTCTTCCACCGGCTCGCCAGCGGCCTTACGCCGTTCGATGGTCGCCTCGATCTTGCGGCGACGATGCACCAGACGCAGCAGAATCCAGCTAAAGAGCAGGACCAGGACGGCGGTCAGCGGAATCGAAACGGTCGCATTGGGCAGACCGGTGTTTTCCATCACTTCGTTGAAGGCTTGCAGGTAAGGCCCGATATGCGGCCAGAGCGTCGGATCGTACAAAGGTCGTCCCCCAGTTAAATACGCGCGCGAAAGGTAGCAACCACCCCCCGGCGTGTCAAGATCGCCGCTTGCCAGCGCGCGGCGGTTCGGGTACCTTACACCCGGCAACAGCATGCAAGGATATTTGCGCGATGAAACGAACGATTTGTTTGCTGATTTTCACCCTGCTGGTCGCGGGCGCGGCGGGCTGTTCCAGTTGCGGGCAGAAGGAGGGGCCGGCGGGTACGGCGGCGACCTTCGCGTCGGGATTCACCAGCCCCGAGGCGCTGGCCGACGCCTACCTGGAGGCGGTGGAGAAAAAGGATCCGCAGGTGCTCAAGCAGCTCTTTCTCACGCCCGAGGACATGGACAAGATCAAACGCGGCAACAACCGGCAGTTGTGGCAGGCGTATTTCATGATCTCCAAGCGTTCGTTCATGGACAAAAACAAGGATTACCTCGGCCAGACGTTGGAGAAGCAAGGCTTCGCGCTCGGCCGCAAACTCGATCCGGTGCAGGGCTTCAACGTGTACCGCGGCTCGACGGTGCGCTTCAAGCTGCCCGACGGGCGCGAGGTGACCGAGGAACTGAACTTCCTGATCGAAGCCAACGGCACCTGGAAGATTTTCGGGCTCAAGTACATTTCCGAAGAGCTGCAACGGCGCGGGCTGGCCGAGCAGATGGGCCTGTTCCCCGGCGAAGCGAAGTTCAAGGGCGTGGACAGCTCACGCGAAATCGACCTGAAGGTGCGCAAAGTGACGCCCACCCCGGTCGAGGAATCCCAGCCCGAAGCACCGTAAGAAACTCTCCCCGGCGCCGCCGCCCGGCCAACGCTTCGGCGATTGGCAAACGGCGGCGTTTCTGTTACATGAACATCGCCGAACCGTTTGGGAGAAAAGAATGGACGGTCCTCTGACGCCGATGCGGGCCACCAAGGAACTGGGCCGCAGTTTCGTTTACGCCTTCGAAGGCCTGCTGTACACGATGCACACCCAGCGCAACATGCGCTTTCACATCTGGTTCGCCATTCTGATGCTCGCCTTCAACGTCTCGTTCGAGATTCCCTTCTATGAGAAGGCGCTGCTGCTGATCGTCATCTGCCTGGTGCCGGCCTTCGAGATCATCAACACCTCGATCGAGTCGCAGGCCGATTTCGTCGGGCCGGAAAAGCACGAGCTGATCAAGCGCGCCAAGGACACCGCCGCGGCCGCCGTGCTGGTGGTGGCGCTGGCGGCGATGGCCACCGGCGGCTACGTGCTGCTGCCGCGCTTTTACAACTTTTTCCACAATCCCTCGCCGGGCAAGATCACCGTGGTCGGCCTGCGGCTGATCATGTCGCTGTCGGTCGTCGGCTCGATCATGTTCTTCTGGATGCTGCGCTCGGTGAAACATATCTTCCTCCCCTCGCTGATCCTGTCCTCGCTGGCCGCGGGCGGGACGACTTCCATCCTGTGTTTTCTGGGCCACGACCCTTCGACCTTCGTGGCGCTGGGATTTCTCAGCGTGCTGGAACTCAACGCCTTCGCGCGGTCGGAGTTCGAGGCGCGCATCAAGAAAAAGTGGATCCGCGCCGACCTGCCCTTCGATGTGGCCGGACTCAAGTACATCATTCCGGGAATTTTGATCGGCATGGTGGTCGGCGGCTTGATGGTTTTCTTCAGCCCGTTACAGCGTTACTACTGAAAGGGGTGCAGGTAAGATTCCTCCGCCCCTCCGGGGCTTGTTGGCTCTGAGCGCGTCGCGATTTCCAGGGCTTCGCCCTTCGCTACTGACCGACCGCCCCTGCGGGGCTCTGACGGTCCGGGCAAGGCAATTCGAAAGTCGGGAAGGCAAGCCCTCACCCCGGGCTGTGCCCGACCCTCTCCCAGAGGGCGAGGGTAGAAAAAATCGGGGACTCGATTCCTTCGTGTCCCCGCATTTTTAAAAATAGGCAACCCGGTCTCCCTTCTTCCCGTGGGAGAAGGACCGGGGATGAGGGCATACTGGACCATTCGCTCCTGCGGGGTTCGGGAATTTTGATCGGCATGGTGGTCGGCGGCTTGATGGTTTTCTTCATCGATTTCCAGGGCTTCGCCCTTCGCTACGGACCTACGCCCCTGCGGGGCTTGGCCCCGTGTATCCCAATTCGGGAAGGCAAGCCCTCACCCCGGGCTGCGGCCGACCCTCTCCCAGAGGGCGAGGGTAGAAAAAATCGGGGACTCGATTCCTTCGTGTCCCCGCATTTTTAAAAATAGGCAACCCGGTCTCCCTTCTCCCCGTGGGAGAAGGGCCGGGGATGAGGGCATACTGGACCATCCGCCTCTAACTAACCGCCGACAATTATCTCGCCCGCGATGCGCGGCATTTCGCGATAGACGCGCTTTTTGAGCGTCAGGTAGCTTTGCGCGCCGCTGGCCATGTCCGCCGCGGTCAGGCGGCAGGTGCGGCTGCGCGAGAGGGCGAGCAGCGACAGGCGTAAAAACCAGGTGCGGTAGAATTTGGGCGACAGGCGCGACGACTTGGCCAGCTCGGGCAGCAACAACGCGCGCACGCGGCGACCGTAGGCCGGCGCTTCGCCCAGGAGGATCGAACGCGCCGCGAGCCGGCCGCTGGCCAACGCGTAGCTCAGGCCCTCGCCGGTGGTCGGATCGACCAGTCCGGCCGCGTCGCCGGCCAGCAACCAATCGTCGCCGCCGAAGACGTGCCGCGCGAAGGCCGATTCGTCCAGCGCCGGGGCCGACCAGCCGTAGGTCGTGCCGGCGTCCACGTCGACGTCGGGCAGATTTTCGGCGGCGAATTTGTGCAGCAGATCCCACGCGCGGCGGGTGTCGAAGACCGTGCCGTGCAATTCCACGCCCAGGCTGGCGTGATCGGCGCGAGGGAAAAACCAGGCGTAGCCGTAGGCCTCGGGGAAGAAGCGGCAGACGATGCGCGGGGCGAACGTGCCGGGGATGAACTTGCCGACCGACAATCCGCGCAGCGTGCGCGGCAGGCGCAGGCCCTGCAAACGGGCGAGCGGATCGTTCATGCCGCCGGCGCCCACGACGATCGCCGCGGCGTGATCGTTGACCTGCCAGCCGCCGCCCGGCCGCTTTTTCAGTTCGCGCACCGGTTCGCGCACCAGCGACGCGCCCGCGCTCCAAGCGGCATGGCGCAGCGCGGAGTCCAGCACGCGGCGGGAGATCACACGGATCGGCTTGGCCAGCGGGACGTCGGCGACGCGGCCGGAGGGGCCGACGAGGCGGAAATCGACCACCTCGTTGAAGGGCAGTTCGAGCGAATTCAATTCGGGGAAAGCTTGCCACGCGCGGTCGGTCAGGCCGCCGCCGCAGGGTTTTTCGCGATCGGGATCGCGTTCGAAAAGCAAGGTGCGCACGCCTGCCTGCGCCAGGGTCCAGGCACAGGCCGCGCCGGCCGGGCCCGCGCCGATCACCGCCACCGTCAACATCGTCTCCCTCATTCGACTGTCCGCAATGCGCGTGCCGTCGCGCGAAACGGGTCGCTTCGCGTCGGCGGCGGGCGGTAGTTTACGCCAAGAAGGGCGCTTGCGCCAGATTGGAATACACGTAGCCGACCAGCTCGCGGCCGTCCTGCACGAAGGCCTCGCGGCGCTCGAAACCCAACGCCCAGAGCATGTTCTGCGGCGGACTGTTGTGCAGGCCGATGAAGACCTTCACCTGCATCACGCCCGCGTCACGCAATTCGACCAGCATGCGGCGCACCAGCCCGGCGGCCAGCCGCGTGCCTTCCTTGTCCCAGTGCACGGCGACGAACAGCAGCTCGGCGGCCACCTCGGGCAGTTGTTGCGGATGATAATGAGCGCCGGATTCGAGCAACTGCCAGAAGCCGCGCGCGCGGTCGGAGACGGCGGCGTCGCGATGCTTCGCCAACTCCGCCCACCGGTTGGCGCGCAGCCAGGCGAAGGACGCGGCCGAGTCGGTCGAGGCGATGGCGAAGCCCTGTACGCACTGCCCGTCGTGTTCGACTTCGGCCAGGCCCAGCGGGCAGGCGATGAATCCGGCGAGAAAATCGCGGACGAACGCCTCGCCCATTTGCGACACCGGCGAAGCGGGCAGACGTTCGCAAAACAGTTGCGCCACGGACGGCAGATCACCTTCGGTCATCGGCCTGAGCATAAGCCCTCCCGTCAGAACCACTCCGGTGCGGTCGGCAGCGAACGAAACACTTCCGGGTCATGGAACGGCACGATGCGCAGTTCCGGCATTTGTTCCTGCAGGCGCTTCAAGCGGCACAGGGTATCCCACTCGGCCTCGTCGTCGACGGTCAGGCCGATCAGACGCGGCTCGGCGATGTTTTGCATCAGGTAGGCGGCGTCGCCGACCAGCAGCGTCGGGCCCGACGGCGCGCGCACGAACACGCCGATCGCCCCCGGCGAATGACCCGGCAGCGGCACGGCGATCATCGAACCGTCGCCGAACAGATCGACCGACCCGGCGAAGGTCAAAAACGGCGGCGTGCCGGCAAAGTCCAGCGGCGCGACTTTCATCGCGGACGGAAAATCGTTGTCCATGTAGCCCTTGAGGATTCCGCCGTGGCGGCCCGCGTCGAGCGCGTCGTCGGTCAGATGGAACGTCGCATCCAAAAACGCGCGATTGGCCCCCGTGTGGTCGAAGTGCGCGTGGGTGAGCACGACGTGTTTGACCTGCGCGCCCTCGACGCCCAGGGCCTCCAGCCGCGCGGGCACGGCCCATTCGGGACGCATGATCAGCCGTTTCAGATAGCCTTTGGCGAGGCAGGCGAAAAAGCGGCCGACGTAACGCGACGGGTCGGTCGCCAGACTCGGCGCGAGGCCGGTGTCGATCAGCACGTAACCGTCCGCGCGCTCGACGAGGAACGCGGGGATGGGAATGACCAACGGCGTTTTTTCCGCCCCGCGCACGAAGTGCGACAGGTCGTTGCGCGACCAGCCGGTCAGCAGGACGGTCATGCGTTTGACCGGCGCGCCCTCGCCCGGCGCGACGATCGTCAGATCCTCGTGCAGCGGCGGTTCGGTCCAGGGAGGCGGCGCGCAGGCGCCGACGGCCAACAACAACAAAAGACAGATCAGCCAGCGTTTCATTCGGCAATACACTCCTGCAGGCAGGCGTACATGGCGAGACAATCTTCCTCGTAGTCGAGGTAGCAATCCAGCGCGCAGGGCCAGAAGAGGTACTCGACGTTTTCGCAACTCGCGACGGCTTCTTCCTGGGTCAGCGGCGTTTCACCGACGGTGATCGACAGATGGCATTCCTCGTAGATGGCTTCCATCGCCGGCTCACACAATTCGGTGTTGTAGGGCGGCGTATCGTCGTCATCGTCATCGGTGTCGTCGTCGGTGTCGTCGTCGGTGTCGTCGTCGACCATATCGTCGTCGGTGTCGTCGTCGTCATCGTCGTCGCCGGAATCGTTGTCGTCGTTGTCGTCGTCATCGTCGTCGCAACTGCAGCCGCCGGCGAGGCTCAGGCACAGCGCGGCCAGGATCAGAAAAAACAAGACCAGGGATTTCCTCATTGTCCACCTCCCGCATAACCGACCTGAATCAATGTCAGATTAGAGAATCGCCGGTCCCTTGGCAATATCCGTTTCGCGCGACGGCAAAGAGATTGACGGCCCGGCGGCCGGATGGTTACGATGAGACTGGGACATCAACAACCCGGAGGTGAGCTGCTTCGTGGACACCATGGAAAAGTTGCGCCGGCTGGCCGAACTGGCGCAGGATAAAAACGCCGTCGATCTCGTTTTTCTTTCCGTCAGCAATTTATGCTCCTACACCGACGCCATCGCGGTGTGCCACGGGCGTTCGACGCGGCAGGTGCAGACCATCGCCGCGCACGTCGCCCAGGAGATGAAGCACGCCGGCGAGCGGCCGTTGATCATGGAGGGGGAAAGCGAGGGGCTGTGGGTGCTGCTGGATTTCGGCGATGTCGTCTTTCATTGCTTCCACGAACCGATGCGGTTGTACTACGACATCGAGGGGCTGTACCCCGACGCCCAGCGGCTCGATCCGGCCGCCGCGTCCTGACGGACGCCGACGACCCGCAAAAAAATCATCAACCAGGAAGGAACACCGATGGAATACCCGATTACTCCGCATTTGCAGCTAGTCGCACGACTGGCGCAACATAAGAATGTCAAGTCGAAGATCGTCCTGCTGGTCATGGACGGCCTGGGCGGCGCCGCCACCGGGCCCGGCGGCAAGACCGAACTGGAAACGGCGGTCGCGCCCCACCTCGACGCGCTGGCGGCCGGCGGCGCGCTGGGCCTGCACGATCCGATCGGCCCGGGCTTCACGCCCGGTTCGGGCCTGGCGCACCTGGCGCTTTTCGGCTACGACCCGCTGGTCTACGAAATGGGCCGCGGCGTGCTGGCGCTGTTCGGCGCGCGCTGCTTCGAGCCCGACGTGATGAAACCCGGCGAGGTTTCGGCGCGGCTGAATTTCTGCACCGTCGACGAAAACGAAAACGGGATGATCGTCGCCGACCGTCGCGCCGGACGCATTCAGGACGGGCCGGCCAGCGATCTGGTGGCGCTGCTGCGCGAGAAGATCCGCGTGCCGGGCGTCGAGGTCGACTTTTGGCACAGCAAGGAACACCGCGCGGTGATGCACCTCAAGGGCGCGGGTTGGTCGGGCGCGTTGATCGACACCGATCCGCAGGCCGTGGGCGTCGCGCCGTTGGCGCCGGCGCCGGTCGCGGGCATGGAAAACGATCCGGCCGCGCGCAAGACGGCCGAGGTCGTCGCCGAGATTCTGCGCCAGGCCCGCGAAGCGTTGCGCGACAAGCACCCGGCGAACTTCATCCTCACGCGCGGCTTCGACACGTACAAAAAATTCCCCAGCCTCGCCGAATTGACCGGCATGCGCTGCGCGGCGATCGCGGCCTACCCCGACTATCGCGGCATCGCGCGGCTGGTGGGCATGGACGTGATCGCCACCACGCCGGACGTCGCCAACCGCGACCTGGCGCCGGCGGACCGTCAGGCGATCGCCGTGGCCGACGAAATCGACACGCTGGCGCAGGTGTGGCCCGACTACGACTTCTTCTTCGTCCACGTGAAGAAAACCGACAGCTACGGCGAGGACGGCAACTTCGACGCGAAGGTGCACGTGATCGAGGAGGTCGACGCGCTGCTGCCGCGCATCTCCGCGCTGGCGCCCGACGTGCTGTGCGTCACCGGCGACCACTCGACGCCCGCGGCGATGAAAAGCCACAGCTTCCACCCCGTGCCGACGCTGATGAGCGCCGCGCTGGTTATCCCCGACGAAGCGACGACCTTCGGCGAACGCGCCTGCATGCGCGGCGGCCTGGGCCGCGTGCGGGGCGTCGACCTGCTGCCGCTGACGATGGCCTACGCCGGACGGCTGGCCAAATTCGGCGCCTGAGAAACGATGAGATGAGCGGCGGGACGACTTCGCGTTCGACCGCCGCTTTGTCGTTAACCGCGCGTTTGTTCCGCCGCCTCAACGAATTGCTGACGCCGCGCCAGTGTCCGTGGTGCAACGGACCGCTGGGTCGCGACGGCGACGCGCTGGGCTGCGCCAAATGCCGTGCGCGCATCCAGCCGATCCGCCCGCCGCTGTGTCGCGTGTGCGGCCTGCCCTTCGCGGCCGGCGACGGCGGCGCGTTGTGCGCCGATTGCGCAAAGAAGCGGCCCGCCTACGACATGCTGCGCGGCACGGTCACCTACGCGGGCGCGGCGGCCAAGACGATCAAGGAACTCAAATACTATCGCTACACCGGCAGCCTGCACGCGTTGGCGCGCGTGCTGCGGGCGGTCGAGGAACTGGGCGTACGCTGGGACGATTACGACGCGCTGGTGCCCGTGCCGCTGCATCCCAAGCGGCTGGCCGAGCGGCATTTCAACCAGGCGCGGCTGCTGGCCCGGCACCTCGGGCCGGGCGTGCCGCCGGTGCAAACCGCGTGGCTCGAACGCGCGCGGCCCACGCCGCCGCAGGCGCAACTGACCGACAAAGAGCGGCACAAAAACGTCAAGCATGCCTTCGTCGTGCCCGCGGGGGCCGATGTCGCCGGACGCGCGATTTTGCTGATCGACGACGTCGCCTCGACCGGCGCGACGCTGCACGAGTGCGCGAAGATCCTCAAGCGGGCCGGCGCGGTGCGGGTGGACGCGGCGGTCGTCGCGCGGGCCGTTCGCTAAAAGCGCGGGCCTGCTTTGCGGCGAGCGAACAAACTTGGTAAAAATAAGCGTTCAACGAACATAAGGAGCGACCCGTGGCCGATAAGATCAACTACACGACCGAAGCGCTCAAAACGCCGGGCAACCTGATCTACGTGGTGCTGGCCGGCGGGCTGACGCTGCTGACGGGCAGTTGGATCGTCGGCGCGGCGGCGGCGGTGATCGAATTCGCCTACCTGGCCGCGCGTTCGGGCAGTCGACGTTTCCGGCGCAAGGTGCGGCGCAACCTCGGCTGGCAAAGCGGCGTGACGCCCAAGCAGCTCGCGGCGCACGTCAGCGGCCTGGACAACGTGCGCGCCGATCGCTACCAACTGTTCCGGCGGCACGTCAACGACATCGTCGCGCGCGCCGAGCAACGCGAGTTGGACGAGGATCCGCTGATCGGCGGCGTGCTGGCCAATCTGCAGACGCTCTCGGCCTCGTACCTGTCGCTGCTGAGCGCCGACCGCGACCTGAGCGAATTCGCCGGCGCGACCACCGGCGAGCAACTGCGGCAGGAGATCGTCGCGCTGGACGCGAAAATCGCCCAGGGCACCGACGCGGCGACGATCATGGCGCTCGAGCAAAACCGCGACCTGTTGGCCAAGCGCGTGCAGCGCTACGCGACCATCGGCGAGCGGCGCGCGCGCATCGGCGCGCAACTGGACCTGATGGACAGCACCGTCAAATCGTTGGGCGACCAGTTCGGCGAGCTCTCATCGCCCACCGACATCGCGCCGCAGGTCGACCTCGTGCTGGCCAACATGAACGACGCGCGGTTGCTGACCGTCGAACTGGAAACCTCCGCCGTCGACGAATTGCCCGCCTCGGTGCTGTCGGCGCAAAGGAGCAAAGGATGATCGACCAAAACTACGTGTCCACCCTGCCCGGCTGGGCCGCGCAACTGGCCGTCAAATACGCCTCGCACACGATCAGCCAGTTCACGCTGCACGGCAACATCCGCGACCTGGTGCCGTATCGATCCGGGGGGCGCGTCGAGTTTCTGCCGCTGACGCAATTTCTGGACAAGAGCCTGTTCGTCGGACGCGACCTGGTGCTGCACTACGATCGCGCCGAGGGTCTGACCTACGGCGG
This sequence comes from bacterium, assembly GCA_036725605.1. Lineage (GTDB taxonomy): Bacteria > Lernaellota > Lernaellaia > Lernaellales > Lernaellaceae > CALBTQ01. The sequence goes on along the minus strand of DAIMDW010000019.1, from coordinate 33,943 downwards.
CAACGAGACGGCCAACGACTTCGCGCAGTTCATGCAGGCGTACCAGACCGTCACGGGCAAGGGACGCGAGACGATCATCCAGGTGCCGCGCGAGCCGGTGAAGCTCTTCCCGCTGATCGACCGCTACCTGCGCACGCGCATCGCCGAACGCAAGAGTATCGCGCTGGTCATCGAGTACGCCGATCTGATCGCGCCGCAAAGCGAGGCGGGCTACCTGAGCGACGCGGACCGCGCCAGCATCATCTACCTGCGCAACTGGGCCGACGACCCGGCCATTTTGCAGGCCGACGTAACCGTGTGCCTGCTCACCGAACACCTGAGCCGCCTGCACCAGGACGTGGTGCGCAATCCGTACATGGCCTCGGTGGAGATCGAACTGCCCGACCGCACCGAGCGCATCGAGTTCATCCGCGCGCAGACGACGGGCCAGGAATGGGACAAGCTGTCGGCGATCAAGATCGAGGCGGTGGCCGAGCTGACCGGCGGGCTGAGCCGCGTGCACATCCGCCATTTGCTGGCCGAGACGCTGCGCCACCAGCGGCAGTTGACGATGAAGCACCTCATGCAGCGCAAGAAGGAACTGATCGAGGCCGAGTGCTTCGGGCTGCTCGAATTCATTCAGCCGCGCTTCAACCTGGACATGGTCGCCGGCGCGGGCGAAGCGGTGGCCGAGCTCAAGGCGGCGGCGAAGATGCTGCGCGAAGGACGGCTGGACGTGCTGCCGATGGGCTATTTGATCTGCGGACCGGTGGGCACGGGCAAGACGTTCCTGGCCACCTGCTTCACCGGCGAGATCGGCGTGCCGATGGTCAAGCTGCTCAACATCCGCAGCCAGTGGCAGGGCGTGACCGAATCGAATCTGCAAAAGCTGCTGGCGATCTTCCGCGCGATGGGCCCGCTGGGCGTGGTGATCGACGAGGCCGACACGTGGATCGGCGACCGCGACGCGGCGGGCGATTCGGGCACCAGCTCGCGCATCTTCGGCACGATCGCCTCGTTCATGGCCGACACGGCCAATCGCGGCCACGTCATCTGGTTCCTGCTCACCGCCCGGCCGGACCTGCTGCCGGTGGACATCAAACGGCAGGGCCGCGCCGAGGAGCACATCGCGCTGTTTCATCCGGCGACGGCGAAGGATCGCGACGACCTGTTCGCGGTGTTCGTCAAAAAGAACAACATCCAAACCAGGCTCGCCTCGATCGAGAAGGAATACCAGGCGGCCGGCGCGCCGCGGCTGTCGGGCGCGGACATCGAGTCGATCTGCATTCGCGCCAAGAAACACGCGGCGCTGCGCGGCGGCAAGACGGTGACGGCCAAAGACTTCCACAAGGCCTTCACGCAGTTCATTCCGCCGGTGTACGCCGAGGAGATCGACTACCAGACGATGGCCGCGGTGATGGAATGCACCAACCGCGACCTGCTGCCGCCGCAGTACCGCGACATGCCGCGCAAGGAAGTCACCGAGCAGTTGCGGCGGCTCAAGGTGCTGATCGATTGACGCCCGCGACGGTCAGCGTGCTGCTGCCCGCCCGCGACGAGGCGGCGACGATCGCCCAAGCCCTCGCCGATCTGCAAAACCAGACTCACGCCGATTTGGAAATCATCGTCGTCGACGACGGCTCGCGCGACGAAACGCCGGCGCTCGTCGCGGCGATCGCGCGTAGCGATCCACGCATCCGGCTGTTGCGGCAAGACGCGCGGGGGATCGTCGCGGCGCTCAACGAGGCGCTGCATGAAGCGCGCGGGCAATTCATCGCGCGCATGGACGCGGACGATCGTTGCGCGGCGGACCGGCTGGCGCGACAGTTGGCGCTGCTGCACGAACGGCCGGAAGTCGTCTGCGCCTCGTGCCTGATCGCGCCGCCGCCGGGCGAGACGTGGGCGGGCGGCTATCGCGAATACGCGCGGTGGGTCAACGCGCTACGCGAGCCGGCGGACATCGCGCGCGAACGGTTCATCGAATGTCCGCTGGTGCATCCGACGATGCTGTGGCGGCGTGAAGCGCTGGAAACGTTGGGCGGCTGGCGTGCGGGGGATTTTCCGGAGGACTACGACCTGGCGCTGCGTCTGCACGCGGCGGGGTACGCGGCGGCGAAGGTCGACGCGCCGCTGTACTTCTGGCGCGACCGGGCGCAACGCGCGAGCCGCGTGGATCCGCGTTATCGACCCGAGGCGTTCGCGACGCTCAAGGCGCGGTATCTGGCGGCGGGTCCGCTGGCGGGCAAAAGCGAGGCGGTCGTCTGGGGCGCGGGGAAAATGAGTCGGCGGCTCGTGCGGCCGCTGCAAGGCTTGGGCGTGCGCGTGATCGCCTGGCTGGACATCGATCCGCGCAAGATCGGCCGTGTCCATGCGGGCGCGCCGGTGATCGACGCGGCGCACGTCGGCGAGTATCGCGCGTGGCCGCTGCTGGCGTACGTGGGACGGCGCGGGGCGCGCGAGTTGATTCGCCCGCGGTTGCAGGCGGCGGGATTCACCGAGGGCGTGGATGCGTGGTTTTGCGCGTGAGGCTCAGCGGCCGCCGCGCCCGAAGAGCACGACCGGAACCGTTTTCAACAAAATGATGATGTCCAGCCGGAACGACCAATTGTCGATGTAGCGCAGGTCCATGGTCATCCAGTCGCCGAAGTCGATTTCGTTGCGCCCGCCGATCTGCCAGAAGCAGGTCAGGCCCGGCTTCATCGACAGGCGGCGCCGCTGCCAGCGTTCGTATTTGACGACCTCGGCGGGAATCGGCGGGCGCGGCCCGACCAGGCTCATGTCGCCGCGCAGCACGTTGAACAACTGCGGCAGCTCGTCGAGGCTGTACTTGCGCAAGACGCGGCCCAGGCGCGTCACGCGCGGATCGTCTTTGATCTTGAAGACCGGCCCGCTCATTTCGTTGCGGTGCTCGAGGTCCTTTTTCAACTCCTCGGCGTTCTCGACCATCGTGCGGAATTTGTAGAACTTGAACACGCGGCCGTTCAGGCCCGAACGCAATTGCGCGAACAACACCGGCCCCGGGCTGGTCAGTTTGATCGCCAGGGCGATCGCGGCCAGCAGCGGCGAAAGGACGATCAACAAAATCGCCGTCGCCACCTTGTCGGTGATGTTTTTCATCAGCAGTTGGCCGATCTGACTGGGCGTGGTGGAAAAGGTGAGCAGCGGGGTTTCGCCCAGCACGCGCAGGCTGGTGCGCGCGATGTTGGGCTTGAACCAGTCGGCCAGCACGCTGAAACGCACGCCGACTTCCTCGCAGGCGAACACGAGCGCGTTGAGGTCCTCGACCTCCTTGGGGCCCATCGCGTAGAAGACCTCGTCGGCGCTGTAGTTGAGCAGCACGTCGTAGAGCTCGCCGACGCGGCCGATCACCGGGGCGTCGTGAAAGCGCGGACCGGTCCTGGCCGGATCGGGCGCGAGCACGCCGATGAGCCGATAGCCCATGTCCGGCTGCGAGCGCAGGCGGTCGATCAGCCGCCCGGCCTGGTCGCCCGCGCCGATGACCAACGCGTTGATCTGGTTGTAGCCGTGCTCCTGCAATTTTCCCAAAACGTATTTCAATAAGCCCTTCGCGCCGAAGAGCAGCAGCAGTTTGACCAGCGCGTACACGCCCAGCAGCAAACGCGAGACGTCCTGGATGCGCAGCAAAAAGAGCACGGCGATCAGCAGCAGGAAGCCGACGACGGTCGCTTTGCCGAGGTTGAGGATCGTATCGAAGAGCGTCAGCGTGCGGCCGTAGGTGTAGAACCCGAACAGATACAATAGCGCCAGGGACATCGCCAGGTCGTAGACCATCACCCAGCCATAGTGGCTCATTTCATACAACTGGCGTGCCTGGTATGGATCCGGCAGGAACTGCTTGAGCGAATCGACCAGGAAGTGCGCCAGGAAGAACGAGATGACTATGACCAGGGCATCCGTCGCGACGATGAAGGCGCTAAGGCCGGAAAATCGTTCACGGTTCATCGCTTACCCATCGTTTCGCCGACTCAACGTTTGCAGTCTAACGCGCTTAACGCACGGTGGCAACAGCCAGCAGGATGTCGCCCAGATTGATCGTCAGGCGCTTCTCGGCAGGGCCCAGGCGCGCGACCAGCGCGGCCAGCGCGGGGCTGTAATAACGGCGCAGGCGGTCGGCGAGCAACGCGACGGAAGCGACCTTGCCCACCGGGCGCAGGTCGACGACGGCCCAACCGGTGCGCTCCAGGCTGCGGCGCAGCGTGTAGGGTTCGAAGAAGCGTTCGTGATCGGGGATGAACTGCCGCCAGCGACGGCCCAGCAGTTTGCGCGACCAGGCGGCGAAGTTGGGCACTTCGATCAGCAGCGCGCCGGCCGGATGCAACAGGGCGCGCGCCCGTTCGAGCGCGACGAGGGGATCGGCGAAATGCTCGAGCACGTGGATCATCGCGATCGCGTCGTAGGGGCCGGTCAGCGGTGCGTCTTCCAACGTGCCTTGTGCGACGGTCAGGCCCTTGGCGCGGGCCCGTTCGACGCCGACCGGCGAGGGTTCGACGCCCTCGGCGAGAAAGCCCAGTTCCTGCGCGGCGAGCGTGAAGTTGCCGTCGTAGCAACCCACGTCGAGCAAGCGGCGGCCGGGCAAGGCGACGCGGCGTTCGAGGCGGCCGAGGCGATCCTGCGCGTTGAGGCGATAGACGGCCGGATCGTCGGTGAAGGCGGGCGCGGCGGCGCGGACCTCGCCCGGCGGCGCGGAGTAGACGAAGCCGCAGGCGGTGCAGCGCTGCACGTCGCCGCTGCGCGTGTGGCGGTAGAGCGTCGTACGGGCGACGGCGGCGCACAGCGGGCAGACGATCATCGGCGATTCTCCAGCACGAGGTTGTATTGCCGCTCGACCTGGCGGGCGATTTTTTCCCAGCCGTAATTGTTGATCACGTGGCGGCGGGCCGTTTCCCCCATGAGGATCGCCCGCGGATCGGCCAGCAGCAATTCGAGCTTGGCGGCGAGGTGATCGGCGTTGCCCTTGTTGAAGTAGGTGCAGAACTCGCCTTCCTTGTCGGCGATTTCGCAGCAGGCCTCGATGTTGCTGACCAGGCACGGCAGGCCGTAGCTCCACGCTTCCAGCAGCGCGACGGGCATGCCCTCGTGGTCGGAGGGCAGCACGAAGGCGGCGGCGTTGGAGAACAACTCGGTCAGCGCCTCGCCTTCCTGGTAGCCGACGAACAGCGTGCGCGCGTCGGCGTCGCGCTTGAGCATCTTCACGTAATCGTCGGTGTGGCTGGTGCCGCCGGCGATGATCAGCTTGCGCTTGCTGGCCACCCGGTGGTAGGCGCGCACGAGATGATGCACGCCCTTTTCCGGGCTGAGGCGACCGGCGTACAGCACGTAATCGCCGCCCTGCAGGCCCCATTGTTCCTTGATGATCCGCGGCGGGCGAATCGTGGGGATGGTGACGCCGTTGGGGATGTGCACGACCGGCGTGCGTTCGTTGACGTGCCGCCGGGCCATCGACTCGCTGACGCAGATGACGCGGTCAGCGTACTTGATCGTCTTGCGTTCGGCGCGGCGCAGATACCATTTGGCGAAGGCGCCCCATTTGTCGCGCATGTAGTCGAGGCTGTGGATGGTGGCGATCACCGGCATGCCGCGCATGCGCGTGAGCCAGGCGAAGGACGCCGGGCCGATGGCGTGAAAATGCACCAGGTCGTAATCCTGCTTGCCGGCGTGCAGCGCGCTGAAGATCGAGTGCACCGTCGCGTCCAGGTGCTTGGTGTGGATCGTCGGACGCAGCAGCGTCTGGATGCCGCGCACTTCGATGGCTTCGGGCGTGTAGTGCCGACGCACGTAGGCGGTGACCTCGTGACCGCGCGCAACCAGCGCCGCGCCCAGTTCCTCGACATGCCGTTCGACGCCGCCGAAGGTGCCGGGCAGACCCTTCAAACCGATCATCGCCACGTGCATCAGAGTCTCCCCGCCAGCGCCGACAGACGGTCGCGCAGGACATCGACCGTGGTGGTGGTCAGTTCGCGCCGCATCAAGGGCGAGACGGTGCAGGTCATCCAGCAGTGCGCGGCGCAACGGTCGACGCGCGTGAGCATTTCGGGTTTGGCGTTGATCAAGTTGTCGTACCCTTCCTCGATGTGGCCCAGCGGCCAATCTTTGATGTGACAGGGGAAGGCGATGCCGTAGGGATCCAGGTAGAAAAAGTCGCGGCCCGCCGGGCAGGCGATCTGGCGCGGCCGCCCCGCGAGCATGTCGATCAAACCGGCGGTGAAGTAGGCGCGGAACCAGTTTTTCACCTGCCACGAATGCAACTGCCGCCCGCGCAATTCGCGATAAACGCGCTCGGCCGCGGCCATGTCGGGCAGCGAATCGTCCTGGTCGCCGAAGAAGATCGGCGAGCTGTGGGCGATCGTCGAGGTGAATTGCAGGCCCTCGCGGTGCGCCTTGTCGTACAGCGGCAGCAGTTCGTCCTCATTGCCCTTGACCATGGTGAAGCCGATGCCCAAATCGGCGATGCCCGCCGCGCGCAGGGCGTCGAGCGAAGCCCAGGCCTTGTCCAACGCGCCGGGGATGCCGCGAATGCGGTCGTGCGTGGCGGCGTTGATGCCGTCGACGCTGATGCGCACGCCCAGGCGTTTGGACAGCCGCCGCAGCGCCGGGGCGATTTTGCCGATGCGCTCGGGCAGCAGACCGTTGCTGGAAATGATGATCCGCGCGCGGGGAGCGCGTTCGAGCATCACGGCGACGATGCGGTCCAGGTCGTCGCGCAAAAAGGGCTCGCCGCCGGTGATGTTGATTTCGCGCAGCGTGCGCGGCAGGTGATAGTAGACGCTGGGTTCGACCTCGTCGGTCGACTCCTTGCGCCAGATGCCGCACATCGCGCAACGCGCGTTGCAGCGGTAGGTGACGGCAATGATCGCCTGACTGGGCCGAGTGGAGTTCATCGAGGCATTATGCATCAAGATACAAAGGAAGGGTAGGAGAAAGGGGGCGGAGAGCAGGCAATCCGCGAAAATGGTGAGGTTTGAATTAGATAATCCAACTTGGACTCCTGATTTTCCTTTTCGTTTGCCTTTGACTATCGCCGATAATAATGGCAATAAATGGAACAAACCTTTTATCCCTAATTTGCGCAACGAATTAACGTCAATTTTTATACATTGAATTACTTGCATTATCCGAGGTTGTCATGCTGAAAGCCGTTTTGACTCTTGAAGAGCAAAATCCCGACTTCCGCGAAAAGGAACGATCGTTCAAATTCACCATGCAAAACACGGGGGATGCTTCCATCAGCTTGTTGTCCATTACGCCGCGCCTTCCCAAGGGCGTCCGGCACCTCGAAAACGAGGATGTGTCCACGTTCAACAAGCAAATGGTTCATGCGAAAATTTGCGAAGAGCTGACCCTTTTGGTCAACGAGCATCTATTCCTGACTTCCAAGGAAATTCAACAAAGAATGAGTGAAAAAGTCACGCAATTCGCACAAGTCTTCATTGACAGCCTGAAAGGTATGATGCTTTTCACGTCTTATCTAAAGATATTATTTAAAATGAATAAGCAATTTTTGGAAATGAAACATCAAGCCGACATCAAAAAGGCTTTTGAATACAGAATTCATAATTTCGAAGATGCCGAATATGCATTCAACAACTTATTACAAAACGCAGCCCCGGATATTAAAAAAATCTACAACGCCAAAATGGAACAATTGAACAAAATCGAAAGAACTACCACCCAGATCAAAGATTCTCCCTTGTTGGCGACAATCGAACCCGGGTCGCTTTACAGCAAAACATTCGTGATGAATTTCCCCCGCAAATATGTAAATCCCAGCAATTTCGGCATCGATATCGAAGTAATCTATACGGAAACGAAACCATTGAAATCCTCTCCCAATAACAACAATGCCCCTGCCATTTCCGAATACAAAGAGATCGTTGACATGGTTTCCACTTCGACGGTGATCAGCCCACGCCCGCTGGCTCTTATCGCGATCGTCATGTGGGCCAGCCTTGGGGGAATCATTCTGAAAGAAGCCATGAATAAACAAGACATATCACCCAAATTTTTCTGGGAGCTTCTTTTAACCATTAGTAATTATCCAGGATGGATGGCGGAGCTGACCGCCTTCGTTTTCTTTTGCATCTACGAATACACCGAGATGGGTAAAAAGATCAACATGACCTTGGGCTGGAGAACGGCGGTATTAATCGGCGTGTTTTCCGGCATGGCCGCCGACAGAATTCTCGACGCGATCAAGCTCATGTTTCAATTATAAGTTACATCGTCGCCGGTCGATCACAACATCCAAAGCGTGCGTGGTCGGTTATTCTTTTTCGTCGAGCACCTTGCGGATCGTTTCGGCCAGCATGCGCGGCGAATAGGGTTTGCCGATAAAGTGCAGGTCTTTGTCGATGACGCCGTGGTGGGCGACGGCGTTTTCCGTGTAACCGGAGGAATACAGCACCTTGGTTTCCGGATGGATCGTCGCCAGCCGATCGGCCAATTGACGACCGTTCATGCCCGGCATGACGACGTCGGTGAACAAAAGATGAATCGGCTCCGGGTGTCGTTCGGCGAGGATCAGCGCGTCGCCGCCGCCGGCCGCGGCCAGCACCTTGTAACGAAGGCGTTCGAGCACGCGGACCGCCAGGTTGCGCACGATCTCTTCGTCCTCGACCAGCAGAATCGTCTCGGTGCCGCCGGCCATCTCGAGGACGCCCTCGGGTTCCCGCAACGTTTCCGCTTTTTCGTTCACGGCGGGCAGGTAGATTTTAAACGTCGAGCCCTGTCCCGGTTCGGAGTACGCCTCGACGTTGCCGCCGGCCTGCTTGACCGTGCCGTAGATCGTCGCCAGGCCCAAACCGGTGCCTTTGCCTTTTTCCTTGGTGGTGAAGAACGGCTCGAAGAGATGCTCCATCACCTCCTTGCTCATACCGATGCCCGTGTCGCTGACGGCCAGCATCACATAGGGGCCGGCGTGGGCATAGGAATGCAGGCGGCAATACTCCTCGTCCAATTCCACATTGGACGTCTCGATGGTCAGCTTGCCGCCGTCGGGCATCGCGTCGCGGGCGTTGACGGCCAGGTTGGCCAGAATTTGCTCGAACTGTCCCGGATCGATTTTCACCGGCGCCAGGCTCTTTCCCGGCGTCGTACGCAACTGGACGTCCTCGCCGATCAAGCGCACCAGGATTTTATGCATCGACGAGATCAGCTCGTTCAGATTGATCACTTTCGGACTGATCATCTGTTTGCGCGAAAACGCCAGCAACTGCCGGATCAGAGAGGAGGCGCTTTCGGCGGCTTTGCCGATTTCGGCCAACGATTCGGCCAACGGATCGTCCGGGTTAAGATCCATCATCGCCAATTGAACGTTGCCGCTGATGCCGGTCAGCAGGTTGTTGAAGTCATGCGCCACGCCGCCCGCCAGGCGGCCGACCGCCTCCATCTTCATCGCTTGCTGCAGTTGATCCTGCAGTTTTCTTTGTTCCTCTTCGGCCATCTTGCGCTCGGAGACGTCGCGGATGTTGAGCACGATGCCGCCCACGGCGGGGTCCGCCAGCAGATTGCAGCCGATCGCCTCGAGATACACCCAGCTTCCGTCTTTATGCCGGAAACGATATTCGGCCTCGCCCACCGCGCCCAAATGCGGCAGCCCTTCACTGATAATGTTGAGCGCCGCGGCCTGATCGTCCGGATGAACCATGTCAAATAACTGTTTGCCGACCAGTTCCTCGGGCGCATAACCCAGAATGCGCGTCACCTGATCGCTGATGTAGGAGGCAACGCCCAGCGGATCCATGATCTGGATGATGTCGTTGGAATTCTGCACCAGCAGGCGGAAACGTTTTTCGCTTTCGCGCAACGCGGCTTCCGCTTGCTTGCGTTCGCTGATGTCGCGATCGAAGGCACAGGCGAGAAATTCTTTCTCTTCGCCGAAAATATTCGAGTTGACTTCCACCGGGAAGATCCGCCCGTCTTTGGTTTTATGCCGCGATTCGAAATTCAACCGGCTCAGACGCCGCATTTCCTTCTTGTGCTGATCCCATTCCGCTTCGGGGAAATCCGGGTCGATGTCGAAAATCCTCATGCGCAACAATTCCTCGCGCGTGTACCCCAGGGATGTGCACGAGGAGTCGTTGGCGTAGACGATCTCGCCGCCGTCGCCGATCCACAGGATGCCGTCCTGCGCCCGGTCCATGGCGAACTTCGTACGCAGCAACTGCGCCTGGGCCGCCCGCTGTTCGGTAACGTCCTCGTGGATCAAGGTCACTTCGCGAACGTTTCCCGCTTCGTCTTTGACCGGATAGGCCCGCACCTGCACCCAGCGGGTTCTTCCCTTCCCGACGGTTCGCTCCGCCGAATATTCCACCGGAGGAAAATCCCTGGCCTCACCGGCAAACACATTTTTCAATTCATCGAAAGCGCTGAATTCGGACAATTGTTTGTCTTTCAGAATGTTGTAACCGGACGAATCCTCGAAGCGGATTCCCCATAACTCCTCCCATTTCCGGTTCGCCTGAATCACCTTGCCGTCCGCATCGAAAATCTGGATGCTGAGCGGCGCCTGCTTGAACAAGCCCTTGAAGCGCGATTCGCTTTCCCGCAAAGATTTTTCGATCTGGAGTCGCGTCTGATACGCGCCGATGAGATCGGCGGCGGTGCCCAGCAGCGAAACCTCCTCTTCCCGCCAAACGCGCCGCGAACGCGTTTCGTCGAAGCCGACAAAACCGCGCCATTGACCGCCGACGCAATACGGCAACGCCAGCAGGGAAATGATGCCCTGCGGTTCAAGAATCTCGCGTTCCTCCGCGGGGAAATCGCCCACGAAACCGGAGATCGATCGGCCGTTCGAAAGCATTTCCCGCCAACGAGCCAGGCCGGCGGCATAGGGTACGCATTGCAAAAGCGGATTGTCGATTTCCGGCGGTACTCCCGGCGCGCACGATTCGTAAAGCTGACGCGAACAAAGACCTTGTTCGGGATCCTCGAAATTTTCGAAAAGATAAACCCGCGCCGCATCGGCCGCTTCGCGCAAGAAGGACAGCGCGTCGTTGATGTTGCCCTCCTCGTTCCCGGTTCTCATCAAACAGGCGGAGGAGGAGGCGATTCCCTTTTCGAATTTCAACTGACGTTGCAGAGCGAACTCGGCCCGCTTCTGCTCGGTAATGTCGATGCCCACGGCTTGAAATTCGATCAGCTCCTTGCCGGCGTTGTCGATGCGATGGATCCGCCACGTTTGCCAACACTCTTCCCCGGACAGATCGAACAAGGAGCGCTCCATCTTGACCGTGACGTGACCCGGTTGGAGCGTCTTGAGGTAGGTGAACACCTGATCGAAATTCTGTAGCTGCATTAAGTCGCCGATGTTCTTGCCGATCACATCATAGTCGATGCCCAGCCGTTGCCGGTAGTATTGCTGCCAGGCGCTATTGACGAACGTCATGGTTCCGTCGGCGAGAAAACAGGCGATCATCTCCGCTTGGGTTTCCACCACGCGGCGGTAGCGCTCCTCCACCCGGTGCTGTTCTTCCTTCGCCCGCTTGATGGCGGTGATGTCGGTGTAGATCCCGACCAGTCCAATGATGCGACCCTCGCGGTCGCGCACGGGAAAAGCCTGCACAAAAACGTCGGTGATATCGTTTTCTCGGTTATAAAACTTGAGCTCGCCCTGCCAGTCGTTTCCGGCCGTCAACGTTTCGAAAACCTGTTTGCCGATGGCCTGATTCACATAGGCCGACTCGGGCGGATTTTCTCCCACCATGCCAAACAACCGGTCGAAGGCGGCATTCTGGTAATAGTGCTTTCCCTCGGGCGTGGAGATACCGACCGCTTCCGTGGTTTTGTCCAACACATTGATCAACAATTCCAGACTGTTTTCATCTCGGACAAAACGGTCGATGCGCTTCCGCAATTTTTCCGACTCGCTGGATTTCCGCACCACTTCCTTTTCATTATCGTGCATATTTTCCTCATACACATTGCCCGGACTGTCTTTATTGTAATCGACCGGCTCATCGAATGTCCAAATCAAATCTTGACGGAGAAAATTGATGAAATTTTATTATTTTCTCGGACAACCGGACGGAGAAATTCCGCTTCGACCTTGAACCGTCGTTGGGTGGTGCTAGTATGGGTTCGCGCATGCATGACCATCGCGACGCAAGGAGGTTTTATACCATGGCCCGCATCATCGATCCGACACCCGGCATTCCCGCGCCGACGGGCACCGAACTGCACTGCAAGGGCTGGCAGCAGGAAGCCGCGCTGCGCATGCTGATGAACAACCTCGATGCGGCGGTGGGGGAAGATCCGGCGCGGTTGATCGTCTACGGCGGCAACGGCAAGGCCGCGCGCAACCTCGAGGCGTATCACGCGATCGTCCGCGCGCTGCAGGACCTGGGCAACGACGAAACGCTGCTGGTGCAAAGCGGCAAACCGGTGGGCGTGCTCAAAACCCACCTCGACGCCCCGCGCGTCATGATCGCCAACAGCAACCTGGTCGGCCATTGGGCGAACTGGGAGCATTTTCACGAGTTGGAAAAACAGGGCCTGATCATGTACGGCCAGATGACCGCCGGCTCGTGGATTTACATCGGCACGCAGGGCATCGTGCAGGGGACGTACGAAACGTTCGTCGCGGCGGCCAAGCAACACTTCGGCGGCGACCTGCGCGGGCGGCTGCTGGTCAGCGGCGGCCTGGGCGGGATGAGCGGCGCGCAACCGCTGGCGGCGACGATGGCCGGGGCGGCCTCGCTTTTCGCCGAGGTGAATCCGGAGCGCATTCAGCGCCGGCTGGACACCAAATATCTCGACGTGTGGGCGAAGGATCTCGACGAGGGATTGCGCCTCGTGCTCGAGGCGAAGGAGAAGCGGCAGCCGCTGTCGGTGGGCGTAACGATCAACGCGGCCGAGATGCTCGACGAACTGCTCGCGCGCGACATCGCGGTGGACATTCAGACCGATCAGACCAGCGCGCACGACATGCAGCGCGGCTACGTGCCCGCGGGCATGAGCTACGCCGAGGCGCTGGAATTGCGCGAGCGCGACCTCGTCGCTTATGAAAAAGCGGCGCGGGCGACCTGTGCGCGGCACGTGCGGGCGATGCTCGCGCTGATGCGCCAGGGCACGGTGACCTTCGATTACGGCAACAACATCCGTACCGTGGCGCAGGAAGAAGGCGTGGCCGACGCGTTCGCGTTTCCGGGTTTCGTGCCCGCGTACATCCGTCCGCTGTTCTGCGAAGGCAAAGGACCGTTCCGCTGGGCGGCGCTGTCGGGCGATCCGGCGGATATTCTGGCGACCGACGATGCGTTGCGCAATCTCTTCCCCGACGATGCGATGCTGCTGAACTGGCTGGATCTGGCCGAGCGGAAGATCGAGCACATGGGCCTGCCCTGCCGCATCTGCTGGCTGGGCTACGGCGACCGCGCGAAGGCCGGGCTCAAGTTCAACGAGATGGTGCGTACCGGCAAAGTGAAAGCGCCGATCGTCATCGGTCGCGATCATCTCGATAGCGGCTCGGTGGCCAGCCCCTACCGCGAAACCGAGGGGATGAAGGACGGCACCGACGCCGTCGCCGACTGGCCGCTGCTCAACCTGATGGCCAACACGGCCAACGGCGCGACGTGGGTCAGCTTCCACCACGGCGGCGGCGTGGGCATCGGCTACAGCCTGCACGCGGGCATGGTGATCGTCTGCGACGGCACCGAAGCCGCCGACTTCCGTCTCAAGCGCGTGCTCGACGGCGACCCGGCCCTGGGCGTGCTGCGCCATGCCGACGCCGGCTACGAACGCGCGCTGGAAGTGGCCAAAAATCGCGGCGTGAAGATTCCGCGGTAGGTTTAAAAAGCGAAGGAGCCCATGAAAGGCTCCTTGCACTTTGCGGGGCATCCCAGGAGTGCGTTGGGCGTTTCATCCGCCCCGCCGAATTAACGCCCCCTCCGCCTGGGGTGCTATGTAAATCTTTAAATCAAATTTTGATCACTCCAACTATTTTCTTGGATACAATAAATGATCAGGATCAAACCATACTACATAAAATATGTCGTCAACGAAAAATCCGATAATTCTACCTTTTACTTTTCCGACACCTAATTGAAACGGTTCATGATCCTGGCTTAGATTTTTCAAATGAGAAAAACCTTTCGGGCGAGATGTTTTATTCCAATCCAATTCATGACAATGGAGACTGCTTGCATTAAGTTTTATCTCCAGTCTCGTCATAGTTGAATAATTCCTTTTCCATTCAAACAAATTGATAAACCATTTTGCATCTGAGGATTTTAAATTGAAATCTTTATCTGACAGATCCAGATACTTATACGAAAATACAATTGCATTTGATGAAGGAATTTTATCAGGACCAAACCTAGAGTTTGGCCGATGCGGTGGTGATATATGCTTTTTCCTATTTCTAGCGATCTCAATTATCCTTGATATACTTCTTATAAAAAACTTTCATACTTTCCGACGAAATCACATTGCTGCATCTTTTTTCGGGAGAAATATCTCCGCGAGCTTCTAACCAAGGAGCTTCATTGTGAGAAAGTTTCTCCAGCTGGTATGCCGAATATCCGGAAAATGACTCAAAAAACTCTGCTAAAAATGATTTTATCCCTGCCGGTATCTTTGGCTCACTTCCTTTATAGGGAATGGGATCCCATTTATATTTTTTATACTTTTCCCAGAGACTTCTTGATACCGGACCATGCGCCCATGCTTCAAAAGGCTCTCCGGTTAAAGGTGTATCATACATCGCAAGATGCATTGCTTCAGCGTAATAACACAATTTCTGTAATTTTAGGTGAGTAAAACAATCACCGTGCTCTCTTCCGAACCAGAGCAAAAATTTCGCCAAAGATAAAATATCGATTTGACATTTCAACTTGCTCATCACTTGCCATCCTATTTAACTCATTCTCAAGGTTAATGTATAAATTTTTGGACAATAATTCAAGAGACTCAGCATTTTTCAATGACAACAAAATAGCTAATTATGTTCTCTACTTCCCTAGAATTTGCGGCAGGGCGTCGTGCAGGCCGTTGATCATGAACTGCACGGCGATGACGGCGAGGATCAGGCCCATCATGCGGGTCATCACGCGCAGGCCGCCTTCGCCGACGCGACTCATCAGCAGCGAGCCGGCCAGCAGCACGAAGTAGCCGGCGACGATGGCCAAAGGCACCGCGCCGAGCACCGCGCTGCGCTCGGTCCAGTTCGCCGCCTGGTCCATCAGGCTGATCACGGTGACGATCGAGCCCGGTCCGGCGATCATCGGCACGCCCATCGGGGTGACGGCCACGGTCTCCTTTTCGAGTGCGACGGCCTTTTCCTTTTCCGTGATTTTCGTGCGCGGCATTTCGCCCCAGAGCATCGAGATGCTGATGATGAACAGCAGCGCGCCGCCGGCGATGCGGAACGCGCCGATGGTGATATGGAAAAAGTCGAAGACCAACTGGCCGGTCACCGCGAACAGCAGCAGCACGAACAGCGCGGTCAGCGAGGCCTTGGTGATGACCGTGCGTCGCCCGGTTTTGTCCAGATCCGGCGTCAGCGAAAAGAGCACCGGCACGTTGCCGAAGGGATTTAAGATGACGAAAATCGCGATCGTCGCTTTAAGCAGAAACAGAAAAAAGTGTTCCATCGGTCGTTCGTCTCCGCGAAATTTCGGCGGCAATATATCCTCGGCCGCCGGAAAAGCAAGCCGGCCGCGTAAAAATTCCGCCCGCTAATACCTGAACGCGCTGCCGCCGATGAACTCGCGCAGGACGCTGGTGGTCGGCACCTCTTCGGGCAGGATGGGGATGAACATGTTCACGAAGTTCATCAGCCGGTCGGCCTCGGTGTAGGCGGCGCTGCCGCGCGGCACCTCGACCAGGAAGCGGCGCGCGTAGGTGGTCAGCACGGCCTGCTCGTAGACCAGCGCCGAGTTGAACAGCACGTCGGCGTCCTCCTGGAAGGGGAAGATCCACTTGCGCTCGCCCAGGCGCACGCTGTCCCACATGTTGATCGTGTCGGAGACGGCGTAGCCGCGGAAATGCCGGTCGCGCACCAGCCGGCGCAGCAGGCGCGTGTCGGCGGTAAAAATACGGTTGTGCTCGTCGATGGACAACTGCGTCAGCGCGGAGACGAACAGCTTGAATTTCGCCGATTGGCGCACGTTTTCGGTCAGGCGCGGATTGAGCGCGTGAATGCCTTCGAGCATGAGCACCTGGTTTTTCGCCAGTTGAATCGGGATCGACTTGCGCGGATGCCGGCGATGGTTCTGAAAATCGAAGACCGGCGTTTCGACCTTCTCGCCGGCGATCAGGCGCGGCAGATGATCGTCGAGCAGTTCGAGATCCAGCGCCTCGAGGTGCTCGAAATCGAACGTGCCGTCGGCATGGCGCGGGGTGCGGTCGGGATCGAGGTAGTAGTTGTCCAGACTGATGGTCACCGGTTCGATGCCGTTGACGCGCAACTGAATCGACAGGCGCTTGGAGGTGGTCGTCTTGCCCGAACTGCTGGGGCCGGAAATCAAAATCAACCGCACGTCTTTGCGCCGCGCCGCGATCATGTCGGCGACCTGGACGATCTTCTTTTCGTGCAGGCCCTCGGCAAGGCGGATCAAATCGCCGCCGCGTCCGTCGATCAACTGCCGGTTGAGCTGCGAGACGTTGGCCGCGCCGATCAGCTTGTTCCATTCGGCCGACTCGCGGAAGGTGGCGAACAGCTTGGGCTGCGGGGTCATGCGCTTGACCGGCCGCCCCTTGCGATCGGGGAAACGCAGCACCATGCCGTCCTCGTAGGGCAGCAGCGAAAAGTGATGGATCGCGTCGGTGGACATCGCCAGCGGGCCGTAGGGCAGCGTCAGGCGGTCGCCGACCTTGGCCATGAGCACCTGCGCCTGGTGGCTCTGCCAGAGCATGTCGGCCTTGGACTTTAGCCCCAGGCCCTCGTAATAGCGAATCGCCTCTTCCACCGGATAAAACATGAAGTGCAGCGGAATCGCCTGATCGCGCAGGCGCACCATTTCCGTCTGCAGCTCCTTGACCTTCTTTTTGCCGATGCGGCCTTCGCGCAGGGAGAAGAAATAGCCGTGGGCGATCGATTGTCCGACTTCGATTTGCCGCCCGGGCAGCAGTTTTTCGGCGGCCATGGTCAGCAACAGCACCGCCGTGCGGCGGTAGATGTCCGCGCCGGCCTTGCTGGTCAGATCGACCGTCTCGACCGTGCAGTCGCTGCGCAGGCGCCGGCCGAGGCTGGAGAGCTGATAGTCGACGATCGCCCCCAGCGCCGGGTGTTTGCCCGGATGCGGATACTGGTCGAGCGCTTCCAGAATGGACAAGCCCGCGTTGATTTTCGTCGGAATGCCGTTGAGGACCACGTTGAGCTGACGGTGCATGAAATCTCCTCGGTTGTTCTTCTCCACACGCGGCATAACCCCTCCCTTGTTCGCCGTTGTTCATCGGGCGCAATGCTTGCTATTATATATGATCCGGCGAACCAAGCGAAAGGAACGATCATGAGCCACGTCTCCCGTTGGTCGTTGTTTATTTTGTTGATCCTGTCGCTCATGCTGAGCGCCTGCGCCGACCGCGATCACGCTCGCGGCGATGCGATGGCCGTCAGCGGCGACGGCGCCAAGGCCGAGCCCTCCCCCAGCAACGACGCCCTGTTGCCGCCGGGGCCGATCGAGGGCACCGACCAGTACGTGCTGCCCACCGGGCGCATGATCTGGCCGGCCGGCCTGGGCACGATCATCGACAATTTCGCCCTGGACCTGGCCGTCAGCCCCGACGGCGCCACGCTGGTCACCGTCTCGGCCAACAAGGACAAAGTGCGGCTGATCGACACGGCCACGATGACCTCGTTGCAGGATCTGGACGTGGGTCAGTTGTTTTCCGGCGCGGTCTGGAACGGCGCGGGCGATCGTTTCTGGGTCGGCGGCGGCGGCAGCCAGACGGTCTTCGAGTTCGAATTCACCGGCGGCGTCGCGGCGCAGACGCGCAACATCGCGGTGAGAAATTATCCGTCCGGCCTGGCCCTGTCGCCCGATGAACGCTACCTGTACGTCTCGTGCCTTTACGGTAAGCGGCTGTCGATCGTCGACCTGCTGACCGGCCTGGAGGTCGATTCCATCGACGCGCACCTGTACAGCTACGACGTGAAAATCACTTCCGACGGTGAGATGGCCTTCGTGTCCAATACCGGCCGCAGTTCGGTCACGGTGATGGACCTGGACGACAAGGACCCGATCGCGGATATCGAAGTCGGCTACAATCCCGAAGGTCTGGCGGTCTCCGCCGATGACGCCACGCTGTACGTGGCCAACACCGATTCGGATACGATCAGCGTGATCGACGTGGACACCCTGACCGTGATCGACACCTGGTCGCTTTACGGCGATACGCCGGAGGCCGAGGGCGCCAGCCCGGTGGCCCTGGCCGCCGACGCGGCGGGCGAGCGGCTGTACGTCGTCTGCTCGGGCACCAACGAAATCGCCGTGCTCGACGCCGACGACGGTTCGGTGCTCGGCCGCATTCCCACCGGCTGGTACGCGACCAACCTGCGCCTGGACGAAGCCCACGGCATGCTCTACTACACCAGCGGCAAAGGCTACGGCTCCTACGGCATGGGGCTGTATTCCAACTGGCGCGCCACCGTGCACGGGCTGGAGATTCCCGACGCCGCGCAACTGGCGACCTACACCGAGCGGCAGGAGCAGGCGCTGAACTGGTCGCTGAACTTCTGGGATCTGACCGACGTCGAGTCGCCGATTCCCTTCGAGTACGGCACGCCCAGCGAGCAGATCAAGCACGTCATCTTCGTGCTCAAGGAAAACAAAACCTACGACCAGGTGCTCGGCGATCTGGAAGGCACGCGCCACGATCCGACGTACCTGAACTACGGTTGGGACGTCACGCCCAACCATCACCGGCTCGCGCAGGACTTCGTCGTGTGCGACAACCTGTTCGTCGAGGGCGACACCAGCGTGCTGGGGCACCTGTGGGCGACCTTCGGCAAGCTCAACGACATCACCGAAAAGGCGTTCATCACCGATGACCGTTATCCGCTGCCCGACATCGACCCGACCTCGCGCACGCAGACCGGCACGATCTTCCGGCGGCTGCTGGACGCGGGCATCGAGTTTCGCAGCTACGGGCAGATCATCGGCTTCATGGAGGACTTCGACCGCTACGCGCCCTACATCGACATCAAGTACGGTTTCTGGAACATGGGCGTTTCCGACGAGGTGAAGGTCGACGAGATCATCCGCGAGTGGGAACTGGGCATCTTTCCGCCGTTCATCTACATCAGCCTGCCCAACGACCACACCTACGGCAGCGGCAGCGGCCAGCCGACCGCGCGCTATCTGATGGGCGACAACGACGCGGCGCTGGGCAAGATGATCCAGTGGCTCAGCAACAGCGAGCACTGGCAGGATACGGTGGTGTTCGTCACCGAGGACGATCCGCAGTCCGGCGCGGACCACGTCGATCCACACCGCACGATCGGACTGGTCATCGGCCCGTACGCCAAGCGCGATCACGTGTCCAGCGTGCTGTATTCGATGAGCAGCATCTGGCACACCATCGAGCTGATTCTCGGCCTGCCGCCGGCCAGCAAATACAGCCGGTATGCTTCGCCGATGTACGATTGCTTCACCATGACGCCCGACCTGACCGCCTACGAGGCGTCGCCCAATCCGATTCCCTTCGAGCTCAATCCCAAGGGCCTGCCGTTCCAGGAGTACTGCGACAAGTCCAACTTCTCCGCACCCGACGCGGTCAGTCGCATGGGCGAGGTGCTTTGGGCGCTGAGCCGGCCGGGCGAGCCGTTCCCGCAGGGACACTCGCTGTCGGGTTTCGTCGAGGACGAGGAAGAGGAAGCCGAAGAGGTTCAGGAGTATATCGAAGCGGTGGCCATGGTGCGGCAATACGCCAAGGACCACGGCATCGAAATCGACTGGTGAGGCGGTCCTTTGGCGAAGGCCAAAGGACAGTTATGAGTGATGAGTTATAAGTGGCGAGTTGGCGATATTACATTGTTAGAAGGGTGACAGGGGGATTGTCATGCCCGCGCAGGCGGGCATCCAGGACCAGCAAATACTCTTCCTGACCTTTTTTATTCCGTCATTCCGGCTTTGGGAAACATCATCAATTCATTGAGCAGGCTCGCTCCCTCGGCGGCGGTCAGGTCGTGCTCGGCCAATCCCCGCGCGATGGTCAGCACGGTGCGGCGCAGATCGGCCAGCGTCGTTTCGGCCTCGCCCAGTTGCTCGCCGGCGGTGAAGGCGCGCTCGGCCAGTTCGCGCAGCACCTCGCGCAGTGCGGACGGATGCGCGGCCAGATAGGCGGGAAATTCCTCGGCGTCCACGCGCAACAGTGAAGTCGAAACCAGTGCGCGCATGGTCACCTGGCGCGGGGCGCGACGCAGGGCGGCGATCTCGCCGAGAATCGTCCCCGTTTCGCGGATCACCGCGATGCGTCGCCCGGCGCGCAGCACTTCGATTTCGCCCGACAGCAGCCAGTGCACGTCGGGGCAGGCCTCGCCCTCGTAGCACAGCACCTCGCCCGGCGCGAGCTGCAACGCGTGCTCCGGATCGTCGGGCATTTCGTGGCACGGCCCGCTTTCGTCGTCGCATTCGGACTCGTCGGCCTGCGTCCAATCCTGCACGTAAAACTCGGGGGCGTCGGCGCGCAGATCGTTGAGCGGCCGCATCGGCTCGTCGGCCTCGCCCTTGACCCAGGCCAGGTCGCGCCGCAGTTCGGCGATCGACGCGTAACGTTGCTCGGGCCGTTTGGCGGTCATGCGGCGGATGGTCGTCATCAACGGCTCGCTCAGGCGCGCGCGCAGTTCATCGTCGAACGCCACGCGGTCGGTCAGGTGCCGCGTGAGCACCGCGTGAATGTTCGCCGCGGCGAAAGCCGGCCGCCCGGCGACGAGAAAGTACAGCGTCATGCCCAGGCTGTAGATGTCCGCGCGCGCGTCGACGTTCGGCGAGCCGCTGATCTGTTCGGGCGCGAGGTAATGCGGCGTGCCCAGCACGCTGCCGTCGACGGTCACCGACAGGTCGCCCTCGAGCTTGGCCAGGCCGAAGTCCGACAGCTTCACCGTACGGCCCTCGTGCAACAGAATGTTCGAGGGCTTCACGTCGCGATGGACGTACCCGCGCTCGTGCGCGTAGGCCAGCGCCGCGGCCGTCTGCTCGACGATCGCCAGCGCTTCATCGACCGGCAGCGGCCCGCCGTCGACCACCTTGTCTTGCGCCGAAGGACCCTCGACCAGCTCCATCACCAGGTACGGTCGGTCGCCGACTTCGCCGAAGGCAAACGCCTGCACGATGTGCGGATGCCGCAGCGCGCCCATCGTTTCGGCCTCGCGCTCGAAGCGCCGCACGTTGGTCGCCGAGAACATCGCGTCCTCGGTCATCACCTTGACCGCCACCGCGCGGCCGTCGCTTTTGCGCACGGCGCGGTACACCTCGGCCATGCCGCCGCGCCCCAAGGGCGTCAGGTCGGTCAGGCCCGAGATTTTCTTCAACGTCGGTTTGAACGGGGTCATGCCCTCCCCCTCAGGCGGGCGCTTTCTCGCGCAGGGCGACGATCCGCTCGCGCAGCGCGCCGACGGCCAGCACCGCCGCGCCCAGCACGACCAGCGGCACGCCGAGCAACCGCACGAAATGCAGCGCGTCTTCCGGCAGCAGCAACAGCGGCAGCGCCTGCGACGAGGCGAGCAACACGGCCAGGCCGTTGAGCCAGCGCCACAGCGGTTTGCGTTTGCGCGCGAGGTTGAGGTAGAGCGCCACGCCCACGCTGATGGGCGCGAACAGCAACACCATCAGGATCTTCCAGGTGTTGACCAACTCCAGCTCGGTGCGCACTTCGATGAACTCGGGGAGGTCGCCGAATTGTTCGCGCAGGATGCGTTCGCGTTCGGCGGGAATGCCGGGGGTGAAACGGCGGCGGGCGTCGCGGCGTTTGATCTGCTCCAGGTCGTGCTGCTTGCGCGCGCTGTAGCCGGCCAGTTGCGTCTCGAGCACGTAGCGATAGCCGAAAGCCACGCCCAGCGCGATCAGCACGCTGAAGGTGATCATCAATCCGCGTCGGAAGGGACCGGCCGCCACATCGTTCTCCCTGTCGGTTACAAGGATTCGATCCTACTTGCTCGGCGGCGAATCGGCAAGCGCCTCGGCCAGCACCTGGGCCGGATGTTTCGTGGGCACGCCGGTCAGATGCGTGATCTGCATGCGGCAACCTTCGCACTCGGAGAGCACGACCTGCGGTTTCCATTCGGCCACGCGCGCCGCGACGTTCACGCCGATCGCCCGCGCCAGATCGCCGGTCTTGGCCTTCATGCCATAGGTGCCCGCCAGCCCGCAGCAGCCCGCGTCCAACACGCGCACGCGCACGCCGGGAATTTCGTTGAGCAGCCCCGGCGCGTTGGCGCCCAGGCCCAGAGCGGTCAGGTGGCACGCCTCGTGGAAGGCCGCGTCGACCGGCGTTTCCTTGAACCGCAGGTTCAGCTCGCCCTCGTCCCGCAGCCGGCGCAGGTAGGTGAACACGTCGACGACCTTCTCGTACACGCCCTGCCCGTCGATGCCCAGCGTGTCGCCGCTTTCGTGCGACAGCGCCAGCGCGCAACTGGGCGAACCCACGACAATCGCCTCGCAGCCCTCGTCCAGCGCCTGTTTGAGCGACGCGATGTTGAACTCGTTCTGCTTGCGCGCGTGATCGAAATGGCCCGCGCCCACCAGCGCCGCGCCGCAACACTGCTGCGGCGGAATATGCACCTCGACGCCCGCCGCTTCCAGCACGCGCAGGATGGCGTGACCGGCCGCCGGCTCGTTCGAGTCGGTGAAGCAGCCGTAGAAATAGGCGACCTTGCGCTTGCCGGCCGGCGACTTGTGCTTTTTGAGGAAAGTCGAGAAGCGCTGCTTGGCGAACGGCGGCATCGGTGCGCGTCGATCGATGCCGAACAGTTTTTCGGCGAACCACCGCGCCAGTTTCCAGCGCAGCATCAGCATGGCGATCGGCCGAAAGCGCGCACCCCACGGGCTGAGCAAATGCGCGTGGGTCATCAGTTGCGTGGCCAGACCGTAGCCGTGTTTGCGCGCGTAGCGCTGCTTGGCGAAGAGGTTGATTTCGGCGATCGGCACGTCGGCCGGGCAGACCGTCTGGCAGCGATGGCAGCCGGTGCACAGCGTGATCCACGAGCCCTCGACCGGCTCGCCGCGCCCGCGAAACCGTTGGGCGTCGGGACCGGCCTGCTTGGGGCCGGGGAACGCGGCGGTCACCTGCGCCACCGGGCAGGCGGTCACGCAGATCGTGCATTTGATGCACGGATCGAACAAGGTGTCGGGGCGCAGCGGCTCGACGATGCGTTTGCGTTTGATCATGCGCTCACCCCCGCGGCCCGACGACCGGCGACCGTGCCGGTGGCCAACGCGACGCCGCCGCCGCTACGTTCGCGGTAGGGGTCGAAGCCGGCCAGGATATCGCCGCAGGCGAAAAGGTTCTCGTACAGCGGCCCGCTTTCGCCCAACGGCCGCAGGTGTTCGTCCACTTCCACGCCCGCGCTCAACGCCGGGTGTCCCTGGGTGGTGAGAAATTTCTCGGCGAAAAATCTTCCGCCGTCCCAGCCGCGCACCGGTAGGTTGAAAATCGGTTCGCGCAGCCGGTACCGGTCGCTGACCAGCCCGCCGGTAACCAGGTGCCCGGCGGCGAGCACGTACGCATCGGCGGTTTCCATGCGTTCGTTCGCGCCGGCCTTCACCCACACGCCGCGCACCAGTCCGTCGGCGGTGCGCGCGCCCACGGCCCGCGCGGCGGAAATGATCCGCACGCCGGCATCCAACGCGGTGCGCCGCATCGCGCGGATCATCCGTACGCCGGCCAGCCCCGGCGGCAGGCCCGGCATTTCCAGCAGCGTGCCGCCGAAAATTTCCTCGACGCGCCGCTTGATGTCCGTGGCGCGATCCGCGTCCAGCACGTTGGGAATGGCCACGGTCTTGCCCGGCGCCAGTTCCTTTAAAAATTCGCCGAGCGCCGTGCAGCGATCCGCCGCGCACAACTGTCCGGCGATGCCCACCGCATCGCGCCGCCCCTGTTCGAAGCCGTAGGACAGCGCCGCAATGGCGCGGCCGGTGCGCCGCCCCAGTTCGGCGGCGATCATCCCCTCGGCGAAATTGCGGAAGAAGCCGACGTTGCACACCGCGTCGATCTGCGACGGATCGCCGTGCATCGTGTCGGGCACCAGACCGGTCAGGCGGATCGTGCCCAGCGCCGTCGCCACGCGCCGCAACGTTTCGCCGCTGCCGTGGTACACCAGCCCCTGCGCGTCCAGCCGCGCGATGAAGCTGGTCAGCGCCTCGCGCACCATCGGCGCGCCGACCTTCGCGTACGGATGCCCGGGCCGGCTGCCGGTCAGCTTGACGATCTCGACCAACGGATTTTCCGCCGGCGGCCCGTCCGGATCGGGATAGGCCAGCACGTCGATGCAGCCGGAAAACAAGTGATGCGCGCCCTGCCCCGCTTGCAGAATCGTCACGTCCGCGCCGGCCTGCGCCGCTTCCAGCGAAGCGGTCAGACCCGCGATGCCCCCGCCGATAATCAGTACCCGCCGCCTCATGACCGATCCTCGCGATCCATGTTGAACAAGGTGCAGTACAACGCGAAGTTCAGCGCCTCCTCGCGGAGCTGATCGCCCCACAGCACCGGGTTGATGCCGGAAAAACGCTGTTCGAGGAACCGCCCGAGCACGCGCGCGGCCTCGCCGGGTTTGACCAGCCCCTCGGCCTGCATCAACGCCAGCCCGCGATACGAGCACAGACCGCCCTGGCAGGGGCCCATGCCCAGACGCGTGCGGTGCTGCACATCGGCCAGGTCGGCGCGGCCGTTGAGTTCGGGGAGGATGGCGCGGATCGCCTCGCGGCTGACCATCTCGCATTCGCAGATCATTTCACCCGGCGCCGTTTCGTTCAAACGCGCCAGGCGTTCGTAGCGGCGGTAGTGCGGCGTGCGTTTCGCCTCGCGCAACGGCGTGTCGGCCGTGCGGCCGCGCACGTCGACGTTGAGCAGTTCGCACACCTTGTCGGCGGTCTTCTCGGCCATCAGGCGGTAGGTCGTCAGCTTGCCGCCGACGATGCTCACCAGCCCCGGCGCGTCGTCGCGCACGCCGTGATCGAGCACGAAAAAGCCGCGGCTGATGTTGCGCCCGTCGCCCGCCGCTTCCTCTTCCTGGTACAGCGGCCGCACGCCGGCGTAAGCGCGCAGGGTGCGTCCGGAGGAAAAATCAGGCACCAGGTCGATGCCTTCGGAGAGCAACACGTCCAGTTCGCGATCCTCGATGATCAGCCCGTCGGGCGACGGCACGGTGATGCTCGTCGTGCCGATGATGCTCGTCGGGCCGTTGGGGATGATCAGGTCCGCGTCCGACGGCATGCGGCAGCGGTTGATCACCCGGTCGCAGAAGCGGCGGTTCATGATCACCAGGCTGCCCTTGGACAGCGTCATGCCGACCTTCACCCCGGCCAACGCGGCCAACGGCTTGCCCCAGCCGCCGGCGGCCAGCACCGTCACGTCGGCCTGAATCTCGTGCTCGCCCTCGTCGTCGCGATAGCGCACGCCGACCACGCGGTCGCCCGCGCGCCGGAAATCGATCACCTGGGAATGGATGCGGATGTGCGCGCCGTCGCGCTGGGCCGCGCGGGCATTTTCCTGGGAAAGCAGAAACGGATCGACCGCCGCGTCGGGCAAACGCAGCGCGCGGGTGATGTTCGGATTGAGCGCGGGTTCCAACTGCAGGGCGTCGGCGACGTCCAGCGGTTCGCATTCGATGCCCGCCTCGTCGCAGCCCTTACGCAGCCGGTCGTAGTAGTCAGGGTCGTCGCCCGGCAATTCGACCGACAGGCCGCCGGTGGGCTCCACGCAGTGCGGCGCGATCTTGCGGACGATCAAATTTTCGTCGATGCACTCCTTGGCCGCGACGGGGTCCTTCACCGCGTAGCGCACGCCGCTGTGCAGCAGGCCGTGGCAACGGCCGGTGGCCCCGTAGGCCAGGTCGCGTTGTTCCAGGAGAATGACGCCGACGCCGCGTTGGGCCAGATCACGGGCTACACCGCAACCGGTCACGCCGCCGCCGACGACCACAACTTCGGTTCGTTCCACGTTGCTCCTTCCATCGCCGCCGCCGAGAAGCATTCACCGGGGGGAGTCAAACGGCGATGAGGCCCTTTTAACGAGGAAGCCGCGCCTTGTCCAGCGCAATGATGCACCGCGGCATTCAGTCGTTTTCTTTAGATAATTCTTTATCCAGCTCGTCGGCCGCGTCGCCGAAACGGTTCTGGAACAGCAGCAGCACCACCGCGCCGACCAGCACCGCGAACCACAGCGTGGCGATGCGGATGATCAACGTGGCCGCGGCCGCCGGCGCCTTGGACAGCTTCGCCGCGCCCATCAGCGCCTCGCTTTGCAGCATCCCGACCATGCTGCCCTCGGTCACGCCCAATCCGCCGGGGCTGACCACGCCCACGATCGTCCCCAGGGCGTAAATGAACGCGGCGGCCAGCAGGTTCGGGTGCGCGGTGAAGGCGTTGAGCGTGATCCAAAAACCCAGGCACTCGCAAAACCACGCCGCCACCGACCAGAACGTCGCGACCAGCAGCGGGAAAAACCGCACCAAGCGGTAGGTCGATTCATACGCCTCACGCAGCTTGTGGCCGATCTTGCTGAGGAAGGAAATCTTCTCCAGCAGCCCGATCATCCACAGGCTGATGCGCCGGCTGCCGACCAGACCGATGAACGCGCCCAGGACGATCACCACGGCGGCGAGCACGGCGATCGACGATTCGTCGACGGTGAAGGTCACCAGCCCGGCCAGGCTGATCACCACCAGGGCGACGAAGTCGGTCAGGCGCTCGGCGATGACGATCGGCGCGGAGGTGGCGATCGGCGTGCGGTTGGCCTGCTTGAGCAGCACCGTCTTGAGCAGCTCGCCGATCTTCCCCGGGCTGATCGTCATGATCAAACCCGACAGGAAAATGATGAAGCTGTCCTTTTTCGGCAGCGGGATCTCCAGCGTGCGCAGGTAAAAATCCCACTTGAGAAAACGGAAGACGTAGTTGGCGAAGGCCAGCGCCAGCAACAGCGGGAACAGCTTCCAGGAGAACGACGACAGCGCGTCCGACAGGTCGCTCCAGCCCGAGTAGACCACCAGCAGCAGATACAGCAATCCGCCCAGGGCGATCCCCACCAGCAATTTGCCTTTCAGTCGTTGGAGCAGGCTTTCGTGCGCCACGCGTCCTCCCTCTCCGGAAAAGGACTGTACTTTATTGATTCGCCGCCGCACATGCAAGCGTGGCCTACACCTGCTCGTGATAACGGACGACCAGGTGCAGCGTCACCTGCACCACCCCCGCGTCGTCGGCCGGCGCGCTGCGGCTTCTTTGCACGAAGGTGTCGATCGCCGCCCCGGCGCAGGTCGGGTCGATCATCACGGCGCGGCGCATGTCGGCCAGCAGCAGCCCGGCGCGGTCGAACGCCTCGCTGCCGAAGGGCGCGTCCACGTAACCGTGCAATTCGAAGACGGCGGTGTGCGCCAGCAGGTTGCAGGGCAGCGCGCGGCTTTGATCGTCGCGGGCGACCACGGCGATCAGCGGCAGCGGATCGAGCTCGGTGGTCAGCGGCGGATGATCGAGCACCTTGGCGACGGTCAGGTTGTAACCGTCCGTGGCGTCGATCGCCGCGCAGGCGGTGCGCAGATGCGCAAAAATGTCGGCGTGTTTGGCCCGGCTCATGACAGGCTCCTTTAGTTGATCACCCAGCGCAGCAACAGCCCGCCGAGGGTGACGAATTGAAACGACAGCACGAGCATCGTCAGCTTATGCGTGCGCTCGACCTTCTGGTTGAGGTTATCCAGCAGCAGTTCGATGGAACGGCGGATCGGCGCGCACGCCTCCACCCGCACGTACTGGCCGTTGTGATCGTGGTTGGGCACCGCCTGATTCATGGTTGCTTTCTCCTTCCACTTTGCTAGAATTCTTTCATTGGAATATTTCATTGGAGGATGACACGATGAGAACGATCGGTCTGTTCGCGCTTTTAATGACCCTGTGCCTGCTTCCCGCCGCCTGTGGCGACGACAATTCCATTACCGGCAATCAAGACGATGGAACGTCAGTGACGTGTGAGAAATTGTGTACCTTCATCAGTGGTTGTTACCCCGACACAGGTCCAACTGCATACACATACGATGACTGTTTTGATAGCTGTGATGAAAGTGATAAAGGAAGCGATCCTACATTTCTTTGTTTTTCCAAGTGTAACGAATCTGGATGTGAATGTATGTTCGATTGCGTCGACACTAACAAATAATCGGACTAACGATTATTTTCACTACGACCGATAAGTATTGATCCATACTTCCCCCATACTCATACTTCACCTTCAGATCGCCATTCTCGTTGTCGGCCCAGACGGTAAAGGTGTGATCGTCGTCGACGGTCATTTGCAGCCGGTAATTGCCTGTGCCGTCGCTCGATCCCGGGCCGGAATAAAAACCCTTCGAGAAGGGAATCGTCCCGTGCACGTAGGACGGTGCGGCGCCGGCGAACACCTTCCAGTCGTCGGAATCGTTATCGGATCCCGTGGACGAAGTGGTGTAAAAGCCGGGCATATAAGTCGTGATGTCCGTCAGCGTCGTGTCCGCCGCGTACCACAACTCGAGATGCACGACGCGGTACTTCGCGCCGATCAGCCCGCCGCTCGCGCCGCTGCCGAAGGAAAGCGGGGTGACCCCGCCATAATGCGAGGCGTTCAGCAGCGTCCTGGTCTGGTTGTCGCCGATGTGCTGCCACACCCAGAACGCGCCGCCCGCCTCGGCGCGCGCCACGGACGTGTCCGTCACGCCGGGCAGCGAAAAGGCCTTGCCGTCGCGCCAGAGGCGATCGTTGCCGGCCAGCGCGTTGAGCAACGCGGCGCTGGTCGGATCGGCCGCGCGAAAGTTGTACGCACTGTTGTCGAACGAGGCGCTGTCGAGCGATATCCAGGAAATCATCGCATCCTCCGTCACTCGCTTTTGCTCAGGCGCGGCGAGATTTCGATCCACCCGACCAGCGCCAGGTGGCTGTTGCCGGTCGATTCGTCGCGCGTGAACTTCGCTTTCAGGTCGCCGTTGTTCTCGTCGACCCAGAGCGTGAGCTGATAATCTTCCGTTCCCTCGGTCCAGGTGACGGTGACGTCGTAGTTGCTCGTGCCGCCGTCGGAGCCGGGACCGCTGTAGAAGCCGCGCCGCTTGGTCGCATCCGCGCCGCTGCCGCCGAACATCTGATAATCGTTATCGCCGCCCGGCAGATATTGCGTCGCCGCGCTCTCGCCGGCGGCCGTTTGCAGCCACAAGGCGAAGTAGCACACGCGCTGCAACAGCCCCTCGCCGGTGAAATCCTCCGGGGTGACGCCGCCGTAGGTCGAGGCATTGACCAGCGTGAACGTGTCGCCCTGCTCGGCCACCTTGGCCAGCCAGAACACGCCGCCGGCTTCGTTGACGACCTCGACCGCGGTCGAGCATTCGCCCGGAAGCGACACCGCCTTGCAGTTGCGCAACAGCGCGTCGTTGGCGCCCAGCGCGCCGATTTTCGCCTGGGTGATCGGATCGCCCACCGCGAAGGAAACCGAGGTGAAGCTGTTGCCCGCTTCGTCGGTATACTGTGCCATCGTTCCTCCTAATCGGCCCGGTTGACCGCGTTGCTGTAATACGTGCCGCCGCCGGCGATCGTCCCATCCTCGTCGGTCGCGTAGCCGTAGGCGCGTTTTTGGGCTTCACTCGCTTCGGCGAAGGACGGCGCGTCGTCGGGCGCGACGACCGCGCGATAAAAGCGCAGGGCCTGCCCGTGCGCCCACACACGGGCACGCGCGGCGGCGAAATCGACCTCCACCCGGTACGGATAAAAATAGGCGTCTTCCAAATCGTCGCCGCGCCAACAAACGCGCGGAATGCGCGCGGCGCCGGTCGCTCCGGCCGGACGCTCCGCCACAGCCAGTTGCAGGCCGGCCAGCGGCGAAGTCAGCTCCAGTTGCCGGTTGTCGACGGCGACCGTCGCGGCCAGGTACCCCAACGTCGCCTGGGCGTCACGCGGCCGCCACAGCCAATCGCTGTCGATCTCCAACACGCCGGCATCATCGTCGCCCGTCTCGATCTCCTCCGTATAACGGCCGGTGTCCGGCGCCCGGCGATAGCGCAGTACGATTTGGTTGATGTTCCAACTGCGCGGATTGAACACGTGCCGCTGCGAGTCGAGCACCGTGCGCGGATCGAGCGCAACGGCGTCGCCTTCCGCGCCGTACTCCCACTGCCACAGCGGATGATGCGCCAGTTCGAATTTGTTGTTGTAGATGAACAGCAGCAAACCCGTATCGCGGCACAGATCGGAAATCCAGCCGGTGATCGTCGGACGCGCTTCGGACAGGTGCGCCCGCACCAGGTACGAGGTCGACAATTGCGCGCCGCTGCCGGGCGTGATCGTCGCGCCGATCTTCGAGGCCGGTACGCCCGCGTAATGGCGCAGCAGATCGTAGACAACGTCGACCGGATCCTGAATCAACAGGTTGTCGCCGTCGCGGTTGCCCCAGGCGTATTCCAGATGCACCGTGTCGCCGCGCCGCCAGACGTTGCGCCCGCTGCCGGCGTCCACCGCCCGCGAATCGGCGAGCGCGAAGGTTCCCGCGCTCAGATCGTCAACGCCGGTCCGCCGCGCGTATTGTCCGGCCCAGATGTCAAAGCCGTGCGGCGTTCCCCCGGCGAAACGCCAGCGCGCCCGACCGCTGTAATCGTACAGACCGTTGGCGTTGGGCGCACACAGACGCGCGCCCACATAATGCGAACCGTCGACGATCTCCGTGCGCCGTTCGGTGATGAACGCCGGCAACGCATAGCGGGCGGCCTTGTCGCGCCAGGCGCCGTAAAGAATCGGCAGCGGTTCGCCGTTCTTCGCGGCGTCGCCGAGGCGCGTGCCGATCAGAAACCGCTGGGCGGGAATCCGGATGTCGTATTTCGCCAGCAGATGCCGCGCGCGCAGGCGGATCGTCGCGGCGGTGATTTCCACCCCGTCGTCGGCGATCGCGCCGATGAACACGCGGTCGCTCTCCGCGCATCGGCCGCCGGCGGTCAAAAACACTTCCAGCGTCTGCTCGTTGGCGCCCGCACGATTGACCTTGGTGACGATGTCGTCGATCGCCTCGTCGTCAAGGTCGGTGCGCACGATTTCACAGGTGAACTCCGGCCAGACGAACCGCGGCAGCGCGTCGCCGCCGAACTCCTCGCGCAGCGTCGCCGCGGCCACCACGCGCCCGCTATAGGTGCCGGCGTAGGGCCCGTCGGCCACGTGCACCGTGCGCGGCCCAAGCGCGAAGGTGTACTGGAAAAACGTCGCCGGCGCCGAACACTGCCAGCGCAGCAGCAGATCGTACGCGG
Source organism: bacterium (assembly GCA_036725605.1). Taxonomy (GTDB): domain Bacteria; phylum Lernaellota; class Lernaellaia; order Lernaellales; family Lernaellaceae; genus CALBTQ01. Next base: position 2,553 of record DAIMDW010000019.1, on the reverse strand, counting down.
CGTAACGGCCGGTGAAATCCGGTTGAGTCATGGTCGCTTCCTTTCACGAAACGGCGGGAAAGCCTTATTCGACGGCTTCGCGCAGACGCAACGTCGTTCGGCCCAGCTCGTTCGCGGCCATCGTCCAGGCCTGCCGATCGTCATCGAAATAACCGTAAAGCATGAAGTTGTTCGCCCGCTCGGCGTCGTCCGGTTGCGTCCAATCCGGCGCGGCGCGCGTGGGCAGAATTTCCGGCTTGCCCAGCCACAGCACCGGCTGATGACGGCCGGCGAATTCGTAGGCGGCGAAGAGCTTCCGCCGGTCGTCGGCCGGGAAATCGTCCAGCGAAATTTCGACCGTGCGCGGGTGGCGATGGTTGGCGGCGAAGCGCGTGGCCGCCGTCTCGTGAAACGCCGTGTACTGCGCGGTCGCGCCCCATTGCACGTCGCGGCGGAAGTTGGCCGTCGGCTGAATCGTCCGTTCGCCCTCACCCACGATCATCACCCGGCCGATCGCGAAGTTGTTGATCGTCGTGCCGTTGAAAACCATGTCCAACCGCACGTACCGCGCCGCAATGGTTTGCATGTCCACCACAATCAGATCGTTGGACGCCAGCGCGGAGATGTCCACGTTGGTGTACGTCTCGCCCGGCAGTTGCTTGTAGCGGATGCGCAAACTGAAATTGCTGCCGGCGAACAAATTGAAGTTGTGACCGGCGATGGCGACGTACTTGACCACGTAGCCGTAGCCGCCCATGCCGATCAGGTCGAAATCCAGATGCGCATTGGTGTCCGCGCCCTGCCACTTCACGCCCAGGTCCGGATTGAGCACGTTGGCCGGCGGGAACTTCTCGTTGCCGTTGTAGTCGGTCACCACCGCGTCGTCGCCGAGAAAATCGTAGGCCAGCACCATCGACTGCGTCGTCGGCGGCCGCGTCGCCGGCGCGTATTGCCGCAACAGCGTGATCGAGGCGCTGCCGTCGCTCGCGCCGGTCATATCCGCCGCGCCCGCCTGCGAGTAGCCGCGCACGTACAGCGTCTTGCTGCCGTTGAGTTCGCTGAGCGTGAACGGGTAACTCGCCCCTTCCGCATAGCGCAAGAACGGGCTGTTCGTATACGACGAGGCCGCGCCTTCCTTGATCTGAATGCATTCGACGGCGTGCGGCGCCTGGCTGTCCGGGCCGCTGTGACCGACGACTTCCACCAGCACGCCGCGCGACGAGGTCGTCCCCGATTCGCCGGTCGACGGATCGCGGATCGTCACCGCGGCGATCACCGGCTCGTCGCAATAGGCCGCGAAGGTGGCGCCGGCCGATTCGTTGCCCGCTTCGTCGATCTGCGTGACTTTGTATTCGTAATGATCGTCCGTGTCGATCGACGTGTCGTAGTACGCCAGGCTGCCGTCTTCCGTGCCGTCGAACACGATCGCCGTGCCGCTGCCGCCGAAGCCGTCCGCTTTCAACTGCTGCCAAAGACCCGACCCGGTGAACAAGCCGCGCCGATACAGACGCGAATACAGCCAATCCGTTTCCACCGGCGTGGCCCAGGCCAGCGAGACCTTGTCCCCGGCGAAGTGGCGGCCGTTGAGCGTGTCGTCGGCCACGGCGATTGCGTCGGGTTCGAACCAGCCGCCGCCCGCGCTCGTCCCGTAGGCGAACGATCCGCAGCGCGTCAGGCAATGCACCTCGTCGCCGACCAACGGTTGCCCTTCGCCGATCGCGTAGTCGACGGAAAGATGTTTCAAAAGCGAATCGTTGCCCAGGTCAATCGCGCTGATTCCGTCGGCGGTGGCTGCAACGAACGATCCCGCGCCGGCCGCACCCGCACCAACGACCATCCTCGCATTTGCCGAACAAGCTACGGCGCTCACCGCATTGCTCGCTCCCGCCAGTATGCCGAACAAACCGCCGCCGCTCGCGCTCGTGTACGCGCCGCGCAGGTTTCCGCCGTCCTCGCTTTCGATCGGGTTCGACTCGTCGGTGTCCGCCAGCCATACGCCCGTATCGAAGCCCAACACGGCGGTGGTCGTTCCCGCGGCGCTCGTGCCGGCGGCCAAGGCGTAGTCGGCGATTGCCGTGGTCGGCAGCGAGTTGCTGTAGCAGGTGTTCGCACCCGCAAACAAGGTGGTCAGATCGTCCGAATAGCTCTCGTGATCGTAGCCGTCGTCGGTCGAGTAGCCGATTACTTGAATCAACCCCGGCGACGTGGCGCAATCGGTGAATTGCGCCAATTGGAGAAACGTTTCACCTGCATCCGAATAAAAAAGCGTGATCGTCGATCCGCTACGCACGATCCGCCACCAAAAGGTGTTCGGAGTATAGGAAATATAATTGCTGGTCGAGCCGGATTCGGTTTGGTAGGTCGCATACAAACGATTGAATCCGGTTGGCGACCCCTTATAGACGCGACGTTCAAGGATCGCGGAGGGAATCCACCAATTCGCCTCCGTGCTCGCCTCGTGCGGGAAAAATATCGTCAGTTGATTGCCGCATTGCTGGCCGTTTTGCAGGTTGGCGTCATAGTCGGAGGTGATGACAACCTTTTGCGTGATGGTGAAATCGCCGGAAATCATGC